>NZ_JACOPN010000004.1 GCF_014287875.1 Flintibacter faecis
AAGACCCGGAGGACAAAAACCATCTGCTCATTGACGAGGAAACCGCCCCGATTGTGCGGCTGATTTTCGGATATGCCCTAAACGGTCATGGTCCGAACTATATCCGCAGACGGCTGGAGAAAGAAAAAATCCCCTGCCCCACATGGTGGAACCGGGAACGGGGGCTTCGCAATACCCGCACCAAATGGGAAAAGAAAGACCCGGAAAACGGACGGTATATGTGGGACTTCTCCGTTATCAAAGACCTCTTGATGAATCCCGTCTACACCGGGGCGATTGCTTCCCAGAAAAAAGACTACCGTTTCAAAATCGGCACGATTGGAGAAAAGAAGCCGGAGGATTGGATTGTGGTGGAGGGACAGCATGAACCGCTGATTGACCGCATGAGCTTTGACATTGTGCAGAACAAGCTGAAATCCCGCCAGCGTCCAGGGCAGACCAATGAAATCAGCCTGTTTGCCGGACTGATAAAATGCGGCGAGTGTGGTAAGTCACTGACGATACGCTACACAAACGCAAAACATCCCCAGCAGATTTACTCCTGCAAAACCTACAATGCCTTTGGAAAGAACCACTGCACCCAGCACCGGATTGATTATGACACCCTTTACAGCCATGTGCTGCGGAAAATCCGTGAATGTGCCAGAGCCGCCCTGATGGACGGGGAAGCGGTTGCCGACCGCCTGACCAATACCTGCGAAGCCGAGCAGAGGGAACAGCGGGAAGCAATGGAACGCTCCCTTACAAGGGATGAGGAACGGATTGAGGTTCTGGACAAAATGGTCATGCGGCTGTATGAGGATATGATTGCAGGGCGTATCAGTGAACAGAATTTCAACACCATGTTGGAAAAGACACAGACCGAGCAGACGGAGCTTAAAGCAAAAGTGTCCGAGGGCAGAAAGCGGCTGTCCGATGAAGTTCAGCTTGCCAATGACGCAAAACAATGGGTGGAAGCCATTCAGGAATATGCCAACATCACAGAGTTGGACGCAGCCACCCTCAACCGCTTAATCAAAGAAATCGTCGTGCATGAACGCATTGACGAAGATAAAACAAGACACATTTCTATCGAAATTCATTTTAATCTCAAACCCATCCCGGAGGTGGAACAGGTCACTGCCTGACCTGTCCCGCCGGGACGGTTCTCTTAAAAACACCATATAGATTTTTTGTACGCCGCCGCCCGCCATCGAGCAGAGTTTTACACCTAATTGGGGATAAAACAGCTCATGGCGGGCGGCGGCATCATCGTGCTGGGTACGACCCTGATCCCTCTGCTGTCCACCCTGTTTTAAGGGCGTAAGGCATGGGATTTCTCACCGACTGGCTGACAGACTGGCTAAAAGAGCTGCTGATTGAGGGGATCATGGGCAACCTCACAGGGCTTTTTGATACGGTCAATTCCCGTGTCGGAGAGATTGCGGTGCAAGTGGGAACCACCCCGGCGGCGTGGAACGCCGGGGTGTTCTCCCTGATCCGGCAGCTTTCTGAAACGGTGATACTGCCGATTGCCGGTCTGATCCTCACCTTTGTTGCCACCTATGAGCTGATCCAGCTCATTATCGAGAAGAACAACCTGCATGATCTGGACTACTGGATCTTCTTCAAGTGGATATTCAAAACGGCCTGCGCCATTTTGATTTTGTCCAACACTTTCAATATCGTCATGGCCGTGTTCGATGTGTCCCAAAGCGTCATCGCCCGGGCAGCCGGGATCGTGCAGGGATCAACGGACATTTCAGAGGCCATGCTTGCCGACTTGGAGGCCACGCTGGAAACGCTGGGGCTTGGCTCTCTGCTGGGGCTGTGGCTGCAATCCCTGCTCATTCATGTGACCATGTGGGCAATCAATATTGTGATCTTCGTGATCGTCTATGGCCGCATGATCGAAATATACCTGCTGACCAGCTTAGCCCCCATCCCCGTTGCCACGCTCTCCAACCGGGAGCTTGGCAATACCGGGCAGAACTATTTGAAGTCCCTGTTTGCCGTGGGCTTTCAAGGATTACTCATTCTCGTCTGCGTTGCCATCTATGCGGTGCTGATACAGGGCATTTCTACAAGCGGCGACCCCATCGGCGCGATATGGGGCTGCATGGGCTATTCCGTGCTGCTTTGCTTCTGCCTGTTCAAGACTGGCTCCATCGCCCGCAGCGTGTTCAGCGCACATTAAGGAGGGATGAATATGACCTTGGGACAAAATGTCCCAAAGCTGGATGCGCTGCACCTCATGGACGGGATCGAGGGCTTGCGCTCTTTGCCGAAGCATAGCGTGGATATGCTCTTGACCGATCCGCCCTACGGCACGACCCGGAACTTTTGGGATGTGCCGCTGCCGCTCCCGGAGCTGTGGGAGGCGGTGCGCTGGGCGGTGAAGCCCAACGGAGCCATCCTGTTTTTTGCTCAATGCCCCTTTGACAAGGTGCTGGGTGCGTCCAACCTCGCCATGCTCCGCTATGAGTGGGTATGGTACAAGTCCCGGGCAACAGGATTTCTCAATGCCAACCGTGCGCCGCTGAAAAAGTCCGAGAACGTTCTGGTGTTCTATCAGAAGTCCCCGGTGTACCATCCGCAATTCACCTATGGGGAGCCGTACCGCAAGACCAATCCCCGCAGCGGGTGCAGTACCAACTACGGCAAGTTTGAACGGACAGGCTCAGAGTCCAGCGATGGGCGGCGTTATCCGGGAAATGTGCTGTTCGTGCCGACGGTGATGGGCGGCATCCATCCCACGCAAAAGCCCGTGGAGCTGTGCGAGTATTTCATCAAGACCTACACCAACGAAGGAGCGGTGGTGGCGGACATCTGCGCGGGCAGCGGCACGACTGCCGTTGCCGCCATGAACACAGGCCGCCGCTTCATCTGCTTTGAAAATGCCCCCTCCATCTACACCATCGCCGCCCAGCGCATTGAGCAGGCGCGGCTGGTCGTGGCCGGGGGCAAGAAAGGAGAATAGCTATCGAAAAGTACCCTATCATTTACGCCGACCCGCCGTGGCGCTACTCGGCAAAGAAAGTGCAGGGCGCGGCGGAAAATCACTACCCCACCATGAGCATTGATGAATTGTGTGCGCTGCCTGTGGCCGAGCTTGCGGCCAAGGACAGCGCCCTTTTCATGTGGGCCCAGCTCCCGGAGGCTCTGCGGCTGATCCGTGCGTGGGGCTTCACCTATAAAAGTGTCGCTTTTGTCTGGCTCAAAAAGAACAAAAAGGCGGATAGCTGGTTTTATGGGCTGGGCTTCTGGACGAGGGCGAACGCCGAGATCTGCCTGCTGGCAACCAAGGGACACCCCAAGCGGCAGGCCGCCGACATTCACCAGTTTATCATTTCGCCCATCGAAGCCCACAGCAAAAAGCCGGACGAAACCCGTGACAAGATCGTTGCCCTCATGGGCAACCTGCCCCGTGTGGAGCTGTTCGCACGGCAGACCTCTCCCGGCTGGGATGTGTGGGGCAACGAGGTAGAGCCGACGATCCCGGACTTTGGGACAAGTTGTCCCAAACTGGAGGTGACAGACCGATGCCCTATGTGAATGTCCCGAACGACCTTTCCAAAATCAAGATAAAAATCGCGTTCAACCTCACCAAGCGGCAGCTCATTTGTTTTGGTATCGGGGCGGCGGTGGGAATTCCCACCTACCTTTTGACCCGGCAGGCCATCGGCAACACCGGGGCGCTGTTCGCTATGCTGGCGATCATGCTCCCGGCGTTCCTGCTGGCGATGTACGAAAAGGACGGTCTACCCTTTGAAAAGGTGATCCGCAACATCGTCCGGGTCAAGTTTACCCGCCCCGGCATCCGCCCGTACCGAACGGAAAATATCTACGCCCCATTTGTGCGAAAGGAGGAGCCTATTGAGCAAAGCAAAAAAGCAGAAAAACGAAAATAAGCACCGGGCGCTGTCCGCCCAGCAGACCATTCCCTATATCGCCATGCACCCGGACGGCATCTGCCAACTCCCCGGCGGGCTTTACACAAAGACGCTGGAATATGAGGACATCAATTATGCCGTGGCGTCCACGGAGGATCAGACTGCCATTATCAGCGGGTGGAGCGCGTGCCTGAATTATTTTGACAGCTCTCTGCCGTTCCAGCTTTCCTTTGTCAACCGCCGCAGCCGGAACGCCAACCGCTACAAGGTGAATATCCCGGCGCAGGAGGATGACTTCAACAGCATCCGGGGTGAGTATGTGGAAATGCTCAAAGGCCAGATTGCCAAGAGCAACAACGGCATTGAGCGGTACAAGTACATCACCTTTGGCCTGCCTGCCGAGGGTGCGACGGAGGCGCGTCCACGGCTGGGGCGCGTGGAGGCGGATGTCATGGGCAATCTGAAACGGCTGGGCGTCCAGTCCCGCCCGCTGGACGGCCGGGATCGGCTGGCGGTGCTGCATGGGCAGATGCACCCCGGCGGGCGTGAGCCGTTCCACTTTGCGTGGAAAGACATTCCCAAGACGGGCATGGGGACAAAGGACTACATCGCCCCGGACAGTTTCGACTTTCGGCAGAGCCGTACTTTCCGTGTCGGCCAGATGTGGGGCGCGGTGTCCTACTTGCAGATCATGGCGTCGGAGCTTTCGGATAAGCTGCTGGCGGAGATTTTGGAGCTGGACGCCGAGCTGACTGTCACCATGCACATTCAGACGGTGGATCAGGTCAAGGCCATTAAAACGGTCAAGGGTAAAATCTCCGACATTGACAAGATGAAAGTGGAGGAGCAGCGCAAGGCTACCCGCGCCGGATATGACCCTGACATTCTCCCGCCCGATCTCGTCACCTTTTCCAAGGACGCCGCCGAGCTGCTGGCCGACCTGCAAAGCCGCAACGAGCGAATGTTCCTGCTGACCTTTACGGTGGTAAACCTCGCTCCCACCCGGCAGCGGCTTGAAAACGATGTGTTCACGGTGAGCGGCATCGCACAGAAATACAACTGCGCTCTGCGCCGTCTGGACTGGCAGCAGGAGCAGGGCTTTGTGTCCTCGCTGGTGCTGGGGTACAACGGCATTGAGATCCAGCGCGGCATGACCACCAGCTCCACGGCCATTTTCATTCCCTTTATGACCCGGGAGCTTCGCATGGACGGGCAGGCGCTCTACTACGGCATGAACGCCCTTTCCAACAATGTCATTATGGCTGACCGCAAAAAGCTGAAATCCGCCAACGGGATGTACCTCGGCTCTACGGGCAGCGGCAAGAGCTTTGCCGCTAAGCGCGAACTGATCAATGTATTCCTCACCACCAAGGACAGGATCATCGTGGTTGACCCGATGGGCGAATACGCCCCGCTGGTGCGGCGGCTGGGCGGACAGGTCATTGAGATTGCCCCGGACAGCCCACATCACATTTCGCCTATGGACTTGCAAATGAATATCAACGACGAGGAGAGTCCGCTTTCCATGAAGGCGGATTTTCTGCTGTCCCTTTGTGAGTTGATCGTGGGCGGCAAGGAGGGCTTGCAGCCCATCGAGAAAACCGTCATTGACCGCTGTGTGCGGCTGGTCTACCGGGAAATGGCGCTGGGACTGGAACCAGCGAAAACGCCGCTGCTGCAAGATCTGTATGAGGAGCTGCTGCGCCAGCCCGAGCCGGAGGCGCGGCGGGTGGCGACGGCGCTTGAGCTTTACTGCACCGGCTCACTCAACCTGTTCAATCATCCCACCAATGTTGACCTCAATTCCCGTGTGGTCTGCATTGTCCTAAAGGGCTTGGGTGAAAACCTCCGCAAGATCGCCATGCACACCACCAACGAATTTGTCACGGCGGCGGTGAACGCCAACCATGCCGAGGGCGTGGCGACATGGTGCTACTTTGACGAGTTCCATATCCTGCTCCGTGATCCGCTGACGGCCAGTTACTTTGTGGCGGTCTGGAAAATGCTCCGCAAAAAGGGCTGCGTCCCCTCGGCTCTGACGCAGAATGTGAAAGACCTGCTGGCCAGCCGGGAGATCGAGAACATTCTGGACAACACCGATTTTATGGTGCTGCTGTCACAGGCGCAGAGCGACCGTGCGATCTTGGCAAAGCAGCTCGGCATTTCCGAGCATCAGCTTTCCTACATCACCCACTCCAATTCTGGCGAGGGCCTGCTGTTCTATGGCTCTGTGACCATCCCCTTTGTGGATCGTTTCCCCCGTGGAGAGATCTACGACCTGTTGACCACCCGCCCGGAGGATATGGCCCATGAGCGAACAGACAAGTAACCCCACTTCGGGACAAAGTGTCCCGAAGTCCCGGAAGTCCAAATTCCGGCAGAAAAGCCAACAGCAGAAAACGGCGGAGTCCAAGCTGCGGATGGAGCGCCGTGGTGAAAAGCTGGATGCCGCCCGGAAGAAACTGGCGAAGCAAAAACCGCTCAAGCCCAAAGGCCCAGTGCGCCGTGTAGCGGGTGTGGCCGGACGCGGCGTTCACGGCTTTGTCCATGGAAAAATCTACGAGGTCGAGCATGAGAATGTGGGCACCGAGGGAGCGCACCGCACGGAGCTGGCCGGTGAGACGGTACTGCGGCATGGCACGCGCTTTGTCAAAAAGCAGGTCCGAGAGCACCCGGCCAGGGCGGTCCGGCGGGCGGAAAGCAGGCATACCAAGGCCACGGCGGATTATTACTACCGCAAGACCGTGGAGGAACACCCGGAAATGCAGAAGGGCGGCGCTTTGTCCCGGTATCTGCAAAAGCAGAAGATCAAGCGCCAATACGCAAAACAGGTGCGGGAGGCGGCGAAGCAGGGCGGCAAGACAGCGGAAAAAGCCGTCAGCTCCGCCGGCAAGCTGACGGAGAAGGTGGTAGCGTATGCGAAAGAACATCCTGTGGGGCTGCTGGCCGCTGCCCTCTGCCTGATCCTGCTGCTGTCGCTCCAGTCCTGCCTTTCCTCTATGACCACCGTGGGCAACGGCCTTGTGGGTGCCGTCGCCGCCAGCACCTACCCCTCCGAGGATGCGGATATGCTGGGGGCCGAGGCCGCCTACTGCGCCATGGAGGACGAGCTGCAAGATTATCTGGACAGCTACCAGCGCACCCATGACTACGACGAGTACCACTTCGATCTGGATGACATCGAGCACGACCCCTATGTGCTGATCTCCATTCTCACGGCGCTCCGGGAGGGGGCATGGACGCTGGAGGAGGTACAGGGTACGCTGCAAATGCTCTTTGACCGCCAGTACATTCTGACCGAGGATGTGGTGGTGGAGCAGCGGTATTATCTGGAGACGGACACTTGGACAGACGAGGACGGCAACACCCACAGCGACACCTACCGGGTGTATTACGATTATTACATCTGCTATGTGACCCTCGAAAACTTCAATTTGTCCCATCTGCCCATCTACATCATGGGTGAGGATCAGCTATCCCGGTATGCCCTCTACATGGCGACGCTGGGCAACCGGCCCGACCTGTTCCCCTCGTCCCCCTATGTGGAGAAATACACGTCGCCGCCTGTGGAGCACGACATTCCCGAGGCGTACCTTGCCGATGAGACCTTTGCCGCCATTCTCAAGGAGGCTGAAAAATATATCGGCTTCCCCTATGTGTGGGGCGGCAGCAGCCCGTCCACATCCTTTGACTGTTCCGGCTTCGTCAGCTATGTCTACAATCAATGCGGCTGGAGCTTTGGGCGGCTGGGGGCGCAGGGGCTATACAACATCTCCACCCGGACGAGCAGCCCCAAACCCGGCGATCTGGTGTTCTTTACGGGAACATACGATACCCCCGGCATCTCCCATGTAGGCATTTATGTGGGCGACGGCTGGATGCTCCACTGTGGCGATCCCATCGGGTACGCCAATCTGAACAGCAGTTACTGGCAATCCCATTTCTACGCCTACGGAAAACTATTTTGACAGGAGGTTTTTATGGCCATCTCCAAAAGCGCGAAAATTCAGGCTGAGATTGAAAAGGTCACGGCCAAGATCAACGAGCAGCAGGCGCGGCTCAAGGAGCTGGAGCAGAAAAAGCTGGAGGCCGAGAACAGCGAGATCGTGGAGATCGTGCGCGGCATGAGCGTTTCGCTCACCGACCTGCCCGTGCTGCTTCAGACCATCAAGAACGGCGGTACTTTGGGACAGAATGTCCCGAAGTCCAATACGGATAAGGAGGACGGCGAATGAACAAGTGGATGAAGAAGCTGACGGCGGCGCTTTGCGCCGCTGTTTTGATGTGCGGCATGGCGGTCACGGCCTACGCCGGGGGCGGTGAGGAATGGAGTGGGCTTGACCCGGCAGAGCCGCTGCCCACGGAAACCGTTGACCCCGGCGAGGGCTTCACCGAGGACGGCAACCTTGTGACCCGTGATTTGCTCTACGATAAGGCCACCAACAAGCAGTTCATCACGGTGCAGACCAGCGGCGGCAGCACCTTTTACATCGTCATTGACTATGACAAGCCCACCGATGAGGACGGCGAACAGTATCAGACCTACTTTCTGAACATGGTGGACGAGGCCGACCTGCTGGCGGCGATGCAGGCGGCGGGCGACGAAGTGCCGGAGTGTTCCTGCACCGATAAATGCGCCGTGGGTGCCATCAACACGGATTGTACCGTCTGCGCCGTGAACATGGGTGAGTGTCAGGGCAAGGCTCCCGAACCTGTGCCTGTGGTAGAGCCGGAGCCTGACCCCGAGCCGGAGCAGCCAAAGAACAGCGGCGGAACGCTCCTGCTGGTGCTGGCCGTAGCAGTCATCGGCGGCGGGGCTGGCTGGTATTTCAAGATCTACCGTCCTAAAAAGCAGCAGGCCGCCGATGCTGCGGAGGACTACGGCGACGATTATGACGATACCCCGCCTTGGGAGGACGAGGACGAAACGGAAAGTGAGGATGAAGCATGAGATTTACCAACAGTCCTTATGAGGACTTTATGAAAGAAAAGAGCTACTTCAAGGGTGTTCCGCCCAGCCTGCCGCCCAAAGGCTCCCGCTGTGACGGCTGCTCCTACTGGCGCGGGATCGGCTGTATGTTCTGCTACCGGGAACAGCTCAAGTCCAAGACAGGGGGCAAAAATGAGCCGTGAGTTGACCCGGCAGGAAAAGGCAGCGATCCGTAAGCTGGTGACAAAATGGTGCGCCAACTACGATAAAGACTATGGCTGCCTGCCGCTGGACTGTCCCTGCTATATGCTGGGCAAGTGCTGGACGGGCGCTTATTGCCGCTATTTTCGTTCGGCGGTGCTGCCCCTTGATCCTGTGCTGGAAAGGTCGCTGACCGTGGAGCGTATCACAGAAACCCGGCCTTGCCCGGTATGCGGCAGGGCATTTCTCCCGGACGGGCGGCAGCGGTACTGCTCCCCGGCCTGTGCCGGGGCTGCCCTGCGGGAGCAGAAGCGGGCATATATGCGCCGCAAGCGGAGGTAGTGCGTGGAAAAACAGCCTCGGAAAATGCCTGTATTTACAAGGCTTTTCCGGGGCGCTTTTGGGGTGGTCGGTATGTTTTCCCGTCCGCTCCCGTTTTCACAAAAATGCTTTCCACATCCAAGCGCCGGGGCTTTGGGACATTTTGTCCCGAAGTCCCGGCTGAAAGGAGGAATTATGCCTAAATATTATGAGATCAGCGAGGCGGCGGCAAAGCGGGCAAAGGACATGAACAGCTATTCCGACTATGCTCCCGGCTCGGCCACGGCGGGCTACCGGACGATGGTGGATGAAGCCTATGCGCTGGCAGAGAAGCAGAAAGCGCAGGTCGATCCCATGTACCATGATAAGATCGACGCCCTTGTTGACCGCTACGCCCGCAGGCTGGCGGAAAACCTCAATGAGCGCAATGCCATTGACGCCCGTGTGCCGTCCATTCTGATCACCGGGGGCGGCAATTTCCCCGTGGCGAAAAAGGCCAAGCAGAACGCCGCCCGGGATCGCAACTACGGCGAGTACGCCGAAATTGAAAAGCTGCTGGACAAGATCCGTTCCACAGGCCGAGGCGGTATCAGCGCTGACGATGACCTCGCCGTGGAAAAGCTCACAAAAAAGCTGGAGGGAATGGAGTCTCAGCAGGCCATGATGAAGGCGGTCAATGCCTACTACCGCAAGCACAGGACGCTGGAGGGCTGCCCCGAGCTGACGGCGGAGCAGGTGGAAAAGGTCAAGGCGTCTATGTCCCAAGACTGGCGCAAAGACCCCGTTCCGTTTCCGTCCTATCTGCTCACCAACAATAACGCCAATATCCGCCGTGTGCGCCAGCGCATCGAGGAGCTGAGCCATAAGACGGAGTTTGTGGGCTGGACATTCCCCGGTGGGGAGGCCAAGGTCAATGAGGCGGAGAACCGCTTGCAGCTCATTTTTGCGGATAAGCCGGATGCCGACACCCGGCAGGCGCTTAAAAGTGAGGGCTTTAAGTGGGCGCCCAGCCAAGGGGCATGGCAGCGGCAGCTCAACCAGAACGCCATCCGTGCCGCCGCAAGGCTGGACTTCCTGCGCCCGGAGGAAGGCAAAAGCCCCTATCAGCTCCAGCCCTTTGCGAAACGGGCGGAGAAAGATGTATCACGGTGAGGAGGTTATATGGACAAAAACCAAGGCTATGAGATCATCAAGGCCGTCATGCTGGAAAACGGCAGGGGTTTTGCGCTTGGGCATAACCCCGCAGCGCCCTCGCCCTATGTCACATGGGCTTGCTATGATGACAAGGACGGCCAGCGGCAGTATGAATGGGGGCATTACGGCAGCGACCGTGCCGCTCTGGAGCAGGACTTTGCAGCGCGGGTGCAGGAGTACCAGCGCCTTTACAATGTCGGTGTCAAGCAGAGCGAGGCTCCCGGCCTTTACAAGTATTATTCCACCCAGCGTCCCGTGGACATTGGGACATTCCCCAAGCCGCCCCGCAACGCCCCGGATGAGATTGTCAACTACGATCAGCGCGTCCCGGTTGAAAATGGGTCGTTTCTGGCGTGGGGGCATTTGACCTACACACGGCCATTGACCAAGCGGCAGGCGTCTGACTATGAGCTGCGGCCTGCGCCCGACAATCCCGACAGACCCCGTTCGATCCGGGAGCAGATGAAAACCGCCATAAAACAGGCCGAGGCTGACCGTGGGCAATCTGCCCCAAAGAAAAATGCCCCTGACCGGGGCGACAGATAGGAGGATATTTATGGAGCAGGAACGCAATTCCAACAAGAACGCCGAGCTTTCTATGGAGCAGAACGGGAACATGATCGACGGCATCATCAACAATCTGCCTGTGCCGCTCCCGGAGGAGAAGCCGCTGGATAAGGTGCGGGAACACCCGCCCAAGCGCCGCAGCCGGGAGCGTGAGGAGCGTTGACAAAAAAGCGGCGGCGCTCTGTCCATCTTCATGTGATGGTGACGCCGGAGGAGCAGGCGCTGATCGCTGACCGCATGGCCGAGGCCGGGATCTCCAACATGGGAGCCTATATGCGGAAAATGGCGCTCAACGGCTATGTCCTCCATGTTGACCTCTCGGACATCCGGGAGCTGGTGGCCTTGCAGCGGCGGTGTGCCAACAATCTAAACCAAGTGGCGATCCACGCCAACACCTATGGTATCTATCCCTCGGAGATCGCGTCGCTCCAAAAGGACTATGCCGACCTTTGGGAGCCGCTGTCCGAGCTGCTGAAAAAGCTGTCGGCTGTGGTGAGCCTATGACCTGTCGGGGAGCGGCCTTGCGCCGTTCCCCGGCTTTCACGACTTCGGGACATTTTGTCCCAAAGCGGTGAAAGCTCGACATCCTTGTGTGCCTATTTCCCCAGCGGTATAATATGGGTAGAAGGACAAACCAACCCGATTTTTTAATGGAGGTAGCTGCTATGATCGTTCTCAAAATCCTTGCCGCCCCCGTGATGGTGGCGCTGTCCCTGCTGGCCGCTATGGTCACATTCCTGTTCTGCGTGGCATCCGCCGTATGTGAGCTGGGCTGCATCGTGCTGACGCTGCTCTCTCTGATCCTGTTTATCGGCGGGCAGACGGTGGGTGGGATTGTGTTCCTCGTCCTTGCGTTCCTCGTTTCTCCCTTTGGCGTTCCCGCCATCGCTGAGTGGCTGGTGGACAAGCTACACTCGGCCAGGTTTGCCCTGCGGGACTTCATCATCGGCTGATACTTTGGGACAAAATGTCCCAAAGCTGAAACGACGGCGGCTGACCACAGCCGCCGTTTGTCATATCGGAAGGAGGGCTGCCTATGGCCACGACCTACTACAAGAAGCACAAAATCAGCAAGGGCGAAACCATCACGCAGTCCTTGAAAGAGCGGTTTGACTATGGGCAAAACCCGGACAAGACCGAGGGCGGCGAATTGATCTCATCCTACGGCTGCGACCACATGACTGCCGATGCCGAGTTCCTTTTAAGCAAAGCAAAGTACAAAGCCGCCACAGGCCGGGAGCAGCGGCGGGATGCCGATGTGCTGTGCTATCAGATCCGCCAGTCATTCAAGCCCGGGGAGATCACGCCGGAGGAGGCCAACCGCATCGGCTATGAAACGGCGATGCGCTGGACAAAGGGGAAGTATGCCTTTTTTGTTGCCACCCACATAGACAAGGCACACATCCACAATCACATTTATTACAATTCGACCTCGCTGGACTGCACCCGGAAGTTCCGGGACTTTATCGGCTCTGGCCGTGCGGTGCGGCGGCTCTCTGACCGTATTTGCCTTGAAAATGATCTGTCCGTCATTACCAATCCCAAGCTGCACAGCAAGGGGCGCTTTCTCCATTACGGGGCATGGCTGGGAGCAGAACGGCAGCCCTCGTACAAGGAGCAGCTACGGCTTGCCATCAATGAAGCTCTTGCCAAACGCCCCGCCGACTTTGACGCTTTTCTCCGGCTCATGGAGGCGTCCGGCTTCATGGTCAAGCGTGGGCGCGGCGGTACGATCTCTTTTCTTGTTCCGGGGCAGGAGCGGGCTACCCGGTTGCGGGCATCCACCCTCGGGGACGGCTACGATCCCGAGGACATCAAGGCCGTCATCGCCGGGGAGCGCCCACTCCCGGAGCAGCCTGTTCCTGCGCCTGCCGCCCCTCGCCGTGTCAATCTGATCGTGGATATACAGGAGCACCTGCGCTCCGGCAAAGGTGCGGCCTATGCACGGTGGGCAAAGCTCTATAACCTAAAACAGATGGCAGCGGCACTTCAATTCATGCAGGAGCAGAACATCACCGAATATGACCAGCTCTCCGCAAAGGCCGAGGACGCCGTTTCCCGCTTTCACGCGCTGACCGAGCAACTCCGGCGGACGGAGGCTGACCTGTCCGTAACCTCCGAGCTGATGGGAGCCGTGGTGCGGTACGCCAAGACCCGCCCCGTCTTTGACGGGTACAAGGCTGCCAAGTACAGCCGGAAATACCTTGCCGAGCATGAAGCGGAGTTGGCGGACTACCGGGCAGCCAAGGCCACGATGGGAGAACTGCTGGGCGGTGAAAAGCTGACTAAGATGGCAGAGCTAAAAGAAAAACGCCGCCAACTGGCGGCGCGGAAAAAGGCGCTCTATACCGAGTACCGCTCGGCGCAGGAGGAAATGCGGCAGGCCGTGGCGGTCAAGGCAAACATCGACCATCTGCTTGGTGTCACGGACGGCCAGCGCAAAAAGGAACAGGAGCGATAGCGCACGGTGACGCAGACAAATTACTTTGGGACAAAATGTCCCAAAGCCGGGTTTGGGGAGGTTCCCCAACAAGCGTTTTTGCAGCCCGCCGGGATGCAAAAATAGCAAGTGTGGCTACACTTGCCCTGCTTGCCGTTAGTGCGTTCCCCGGAACCCCCACGAAAAACGGAGGCAGCGCCGTTTCTTACGCTCCCTCCGTTTCTCTGGCTTTTTGTATTCCCTCTGCGGTGGCTTCCATGATCGTCAATTCATTCTCGTCCATTGTGTTTAGCATCCTGTCAATGTGCTGGCGGCAATCACTTTCTTCGTTCTGCTTGTCAGGATAGAAGAATTGATCGACGGAAATATCCAGCAGAGTGACTATTTTATAAAAGGTATTCAAACTCGGATGCTGACCACGATTTTCAAAATACATAATGGAACGAGGTGTACGATCAACGAGCTGCGCGAGGTATTCCTGTGTCCAGCCTTTGGCTTCTCTTTTGCGCTTGATCTCCCGGCCTAATGCGTGGAAGTCGAGCCGTCTTTCATCTTGGTACATTCTCATATCACCCATATATTATTCTACATTTCGGGTTTGATTATGAGAACGAAACACAATTTTATGTTTTAGTAGTATTTTATTGTCCATTCACATACTTGCGGGGGTGCGAAGGAGAATATATAATTTTTCTTGGGGACTTCATATTGGCACAACATAGTGCTGGTATTCTATTCAAATATGGGAGGTGTTCTTAATGGCGAAAATTTTGATTGTTGAAGATAATCAAGGGACAAACAAGGCGATATGCGAATATATGAAAGAGGCAGGGCATACACTCTTTTCCGCTTTTACTGGTAGTGAGGCACTAAAAATATTCCGTGAAAAAGAACTGGATATAATTGTTCTGGATATTATGCTTCCCGAAATGTCGGGTATCGTTGTTCTGCATGAAATCAGGAAAATCAGCAATATTCCTGTAATAATGCTTACTGCACTTGACGATGAATATACACAATCCAACAGTTTTGATGAAATGGCAGACGATTATATAACAAAGCCCTTTTCTATGCTCATTTTAGGGAAACGGATTACTGCGTTACTTCGCAGAAGCCAGAACAAGCCTGCTGTTAATACGGTTAAACTTGGAGATATTACCGTTGATTTTTCTGGATATACAGCAAGTGATGAAAATGGCAAGATAGACATTACTCCAAAGGAGCTGGAAATCTTGAAAGTCTTAATCGACAATAAGGGGTTAGTTTTGTCTCGCAATCAAATCTTGGATGAGGTGTGGGGGTATGATTGTGATGTAATTGACCGTACAATAGATGCCTATATTCGCAATATCCGCAAAAAGCTCCGTTTGGATTGCATAACAACGGTTAAAGGAATAGGCTATAAGTTTGAGATGGGGCAAGCAATATGAAGAAGATAAAATTATTTCCAAAGATATTCTTATTTACATTTGCAATGATGCTTTTAATTTCCTTTATAGCGCACTTGTTGATTTTCCTAATTGCGCCTGCCCAAAATGTTCTTGTCACGAATATATTAGTGACAAATGCAGGGGCGAGCACTTTGTCAGAAGTAGATATGCCCCGGCTCATTACTCAAACCATGTTGAAAACATTTCCGATTTCTATACTTTGTTGCGCCACTATATCGGCATTGTTTTCATACTTTTTTTCAAGAGGCATAACCACTCCGATATTATCGCTCTCAAAATCCGCAAATCAAATGTCGAAATTGGAGCCAGACGCAAAAGCGGCTGTATTGTCAACGGATGAAATTGGCGCTTTAGCTACTGATATTAACAATTTATATCAATCCTTGCTTTTGACTATCCGTAATCTGGAGTTGGAAAAGGAAAAAGTTAGTCTTGCGGAAAAAGAGAAAATTGATTTTCTCCGAACAGCGTCCCATGAGTTAAAAACGCCTGTCACAGAGCTAAATGCGACATTGGAAAATATGATTTTAGGCATTGGGGAATACCGTGATTATGAAACCTATTTGCCAAAGTGCAAAGAAATTACTGAACAGCTTGGGGATATGATTAGAGATATACTTAATGCTTCACGCTTGCAAACACAAGGTAATAATGAGCCATGCAGCAACTTTTCATTGAGAACCCTCCTTACAGAGCTGTGTGAACCGTATCGCTTAATTGCAGAAGCCAAGGGAGTTAAGTTCAAAATAGAGCTTTCAAGTGACGCTTTTGTATATCTTCCAGAGGGCCAGTTGAAAAAAGCAATATCGAATATCCTTTCAAATGCGGTCAACTATACGGAGGCTGGACAATCAATATCAGTTGTATTTGATAAAAATAAGCTATCAGTTTCTAACGAATGTAGAGTATTACCACCCGAACAGCTACAACACATATTTGAGCCATTTTATCGTCCAGATTTAGCCCATAGCCAAGCAACCGGGGGAAATGGGCTCGGTCTATACATTGTCCAGACGATCTTGGATAAATTGCGCTTGAAATATCAGTTTGTTCCCATGCCAAACGATAGAGGCATGAGTTTTACAATACAGTTTTGAAAGAAGTCTCTGCTTTCCGATTTCCACAGGAAAAGCAGAGACTTCTTTCGTTCAACATTGGCACAACATTGATTTTATAATCATCCAACATAGAAGATGTACTATGTCTGCGAAAGGAGGTAAAACGCCAACTACTAAAATGAAGGAGGTAAAATCTATGGCGAAAAAAATTGGAATTATTGTTCTGCTATGCTTTTCTTTATGCGTCGGTGGTGTCTCTGCTTTCGCTAATGAAGGCTATGACGAAACAGATACCCAAACACTTATCGAAACGCAGCCCCCGGTATCCTCCGTCCTTTTCAGGCAAGACGGAGCAGATATTCAGCAGAGTACAGACGAGGGCAAAACATGGCAAAGCTATTCTCCCATCGAGGAAACAGACTACTTCACTTATGATGAATTTTCCGCATGGATTGAAAATGAAACGGAAAATATTCAAAAGTTGGTCGATGCTGGAGAATGGACAGAAGCAGAAGCGACAGAAGCACTTGAGTATTACGATGAAATCCTTAAATCTATTTTAGAGGGCAAAATGGTAGGAAAAAGAGCTTCTTCAAGTGACGATCAGTTGTTCTTTTCTATGCCCGATAACGCACAGCCTGAGCAGTATCAAACATTCGTCTTTGATGGGAATACCTACAAGAGTATAGGCCCATTTGATACGGAGGAAGAACTGTTCAATGCCCTTAAAGAATATACCGATACAGAAGTTGAAGCAGGAACAATGTCACAAGCAGAAGCAACGGCACTTTTAGAAAAGTATCAATAGAAATCTGCCGCACGACGGCAAAAGAAAAAAAGCCGTCGTACAGCAGATACATTTTCATGCGCCCAAGAAGCGGCGGCTCATTTTTCAGAGCCGCCGCTTCTCTTTGGATAAACGATAGAGGACACGGCGGCCCATAGGAGGGTGCCACCGTGTCCATCTTACTTTCTCACAATTCCCATGACCTTCACCAGCTAAAAAAAGCGTAGCTCCCCCTCCGGGACAGTCTGGCTATGAAGGTACAATATATCAGTACAATTATGATAATGTAATTTCATGCGTCCGCATAGCGTCATGCTGTGCGGGCGTTTTTATATGCCCGCACCTTGGGACAATTTGTCCCAAAGCAGCCAGCCCCGGCTGTCGATCCCCGCCGTTCCTCCGTTCTGTTCACCCACTCACACATGAACCGAATGGAGGAAATACAAATGACGACCATCAATCTGAAGGACTTTTACGCTTGGTACACCCATGATGAATACATCGAAGTTTCCGACGAAGTGGCCGCCGAGCTGAAGGCGGACAAGCTGTATGGGGCAGCCTATCAGCGGCGCACGACCCGCAATAAGGCGCAGTATTCCCTCGACTGTGACGATGGGATCGAATACTCGGCCTGCCTGCATGAGCCGACCCCGCAGGAGCTTCTGGATCGTATGGAGCTGTTCGTCCACCTGTGGAACGCCCTCAATTCTCTGCCGGAGGTGCAGGGCATCCGGGTAGAGGCGCATCTGATCCTCGGCAAGAGCTACCGACAGATTGCCCGGGAGCAGGGCGTTGACAAGAGTGCCGTCCGCCATTCCGTCAAAAGCGGAAAGGCAACCATGAGAAAATATTTGAAAAAATTTCTGTAAAGGTATCTCCATTTGCGCGATTTTTGTCCTTGGTATATGAGAGGTAGTTTTCACCTCTCCGCAGCAAAGTAGTTGATGCTCCGTCACGGATCGTCGCTGTCCGCTGTGAGGGAGCGCCGCATTGAATTATGAGCTGTCTTATGACAGGCCAACAAGAGCGGGTGCGGCGCTCCCACCTTTCAAAAACACCTTGGGACATTTCGTCCCAAGGTCATAAGCCGCAGGCCAGCACCCGGCAAGAGTGCTGGCCTGTTTGCTTTCCCAATGGACAACAGGGAGAACTATAATTTTGTTTTGCATCTGTGAAAGGAGGACGCCATGACTGAAAAGCCCGCTGCGGAAGAATATGTGTACCATATCGGAAAAATCCGCTTCATCGTCACGCCTGTTTACAAGGAAACGGGAGAGCTGATGCGTGACATCCTTTTGAAGCTGATGCTGGCTGACTTGGAGCCGGTATAGCCCCATCGACATCCTTAACATGGGCGGTCAGGCGAGGTATAATATAGTCAGGATGAATGACCTCTTGCTTGACTGCCAGAGAGGAGGTTATATGAAACAGTCAAGTAAGAAACACGAACTCGGCACAGCCGCTCTTTACTGCCGACTGAGCCGTGACGATAATATGGACAGCGAGTCCAACAGCATCCAAAATCAGAGGAAGATACTCCAAAAGGCCGCCAAGGACAAGGGCTATACCGACACAATCTTTTTCGTGGATGACGGTATCACGGGTACGACGATGAAGCGTCCCGGCTTTCAGAAAATGTTGACCGCTATCGAGGCCGGGTATATCTCGGCGGTGTTCGTCAAAGACCTTTCCCGGCTGGGGCGCAACTACATTGAGGTCGGTAAGCTGACCGAAGAATTTTTCCCGCTCCACGATATACGGCTGGTGGCCGTTTCCGACGGCGTGGACAGTGACGAGGGTGAGGACGATTTTACTCCGTTCAAAAACATTATGAACGAGTATTACGCCAAGGACATTTCCAAAAAGCGCCGGATCGTGAACAAGATGAAAGGAAATGCGGGTGTTCCGCTTTCTCCGCCGCCTTACGGTTATATCAAAAACCCAGACGATCCCCGCTTTTGGGTAGTAGAGCCGGAGGCCGCCGAGGTGGTGCGCCGGATCTACTGCATGGCGCTGGAGGGGTACGGGCTGGCGGAAATTGCCGCCCGCCTTGCCGCCGATGGCGTGGTCAATCCCACCTACTACTGGCGCAGCCGTGGGACGAGCCGGGGCGGGTCGAAAAGCACCGTGGAGCCTACCAAGTGGGGGCATACCACTGTCAAGAAGATCCTCACCTTGCAGGAATATTGCGGCGATGTCATTAACTTCAAAAGCTACTCCAAGTCCTACAAGATGAAAAAGCGGATCGAAAACCCGGAGGAAAACCGGGCGATCTTCCTTAATGTCCATGAGGCTATCATTGACCGCCAGACTTGGGAAAAGGTGCAGGCGCTTCAAAAAGGGACGCGCCGCAAAAAGCCTACAGTCACACAGGAGCCCAGCGTATTCTCCGGCCTGCTGAAATGCCCGGAGTGCGGCGGCAATCTCAATTTCCACTTCAACCAGAACAACCACGATATCAAGTTTTTCAGTTGTCAAAATCATAACTCCGGCTACCGCAAGTGCAGCAAGACGCACTATATCCGGCTGGACTTCTTAGAGCAAGTCGTTTTATATGAGGTCAAGCGGCTGGCCTGCTTCGCCAGCGAATACGAAAATGACTTTATCAAGGCCATGATCGGACGCTCGGCAAAGGTGGCGGAAAATACCGCGCTCCGCAAGCAGCGTGAGCTGGACACTCTGACCGCCCGTGACCGGGAACTGGATATGCTCTTTGAACGGCTCTATGAGGGCAATGTGGCGGGCAAAATCGACGATGCCCGGTTTGCCAAAATGTCCAAACGCTATGAACAGGAGCAGGGCGAGAACGCCAAGAAGATCAAGGCGCTGCGGCTGGAGCTGAAAAAGGACGAGAGCAAGCGCATGGATATTGACGATTTTCTTGAAACGGTACGGCGGTACACGGACGCGACCACCATTACAAAGCGTATGGTCGCGGAGCTGATCGACCATATTGAGGTGTACCACGCTGAAAAGCAGGACGGCGTTACCAACCAGCGCGTCGTTATTCACTATAACTGCATCGGTGCCTTTGATGTGCCGGATCGCCGGAAGATCCCGGAGGCCGACATTATCATGGAAACAAGAAAAGGCGTAGCACTCAGCTACGCCCCGGAACAGGTTGCAGTATAAGGAGGTACGACACGATGAAAGCCTATTTTTATTGCCGGGTCGCTCACGACGATAGCTTTTCCTTGGAACGGCAGGCCGAGGAGCTTCGCCGCTATGCGGAACAAGCCGGGTACACCATCGTTGGTGCTGCCGCCGAGCATGGCTCTGGAATGACCCTTGACCGTCTGGCTCTGCAAGAGGTGATGGAGGCCGTTCTTGCCGGAAAGGTGGATGTGGTGCTGATAAGCAGCCTTGACCGTATAGGGCGGGATTGGGGCATGACAAAGCAGTACATCGACCTGCTGACCGAGCATAAGGTCAAGCTGCTGTGCCTGCGGGAACGGGTGAGCAGCGACATCTCCGGCGTTTCACCATTCTCTACATAAAAAAGCAGAGTGTCCATTACAGGATACTCAGATCCTATAAGGACACTCTGCATGGTCCGAGTGGCGGGATTTGAACCCACGGCCTCTTGGACCCGAACCAAGCGCGCTACCAACTGCGCTACACCCGGATTCGGACCGATGGAGGGTGGCGAAACAGAGCCGCCCAACTCATCTGTTCCATTATATTTTTTCCCGGGCGTTCTGTCAAGTGGAATATTGAAATTTATTCTGGAATACACTGCCCTATCAAGAATTTAGAAAGGGGAGGGGCAGAGATGTACGACGGGACGAGGGGAAACGGCCGGCGGGGACAGGCTCACCGAGGCGGAAAACGGGCGGATGGAAGGGAGCGGGTGCGGCTGGGCCAGCTGCTGGTGTGTCTGGCGCTGTTTCTCGCGGTGTTTTTGGGCCGGGGTATTTTCCCGGACCGGCTGGCGGAGCTGGGCGGGCGGGTGCGCCGGGCCATTTCGGCGGATACGGATTTTGCCGCCGTGTTCTCCCAACTGGGGGAGACCCTGGCAGACCACGACTCGGTCGTGGGAGAGCTGGGGGACTTTTGCGTCCAGGTCTTTGGCCCCCAGGACAACAAGGCCCAGCAGACCGGAACGGGAGATTGCCCACCGATAGCCGATCTGCTGGACCGGGAGAGCCGTTTTCTCACCCAGCGGCCAGACGGGCAGAAGCTGGCCCGGCACTATCTTTCGGCAGAGAACGGCCAGATGGTGGTGACGCTGGGTACCCGGCAGGTCGAGCGGGCTCAGCCGGCTGAGGCACCGGAGCCGGAACATCAGGCGATCCCGGCGGCGGGGACGGTGGTGCTGAAATCGGACTACAGCGGCCGGGCCCTGCCCCAGGGCTATACCATGGACCGGCTGTCCTTGGGAGAGCTGGACACGGTGACACCGGTGCTGGGCCGGATCAATTCCGCCTATGGCTATCGGGACCACCCCATAAACGGCGTGTATCAATTTCACGGAGGGGTGGACATCGGCGGGCAGATGGGTGACCCTATCGCCGCCTTTGCCGCCGGGACGGTGGAGTATGTGGGCCAGGACGACTCCTACGGCCTGTATCTCCAGCTGGACCACGGCAACGGAGTGAAGTCCTTCTACGCCCACTGCAGCAGCCTGTGTGTAAAGAAGGGCCAAACCGTGGCCAAGGGGGAGAAGATCGGCCAGGTGGGCTCCTCCGGGGCGGCCACCGGCCCCCATCTCCACTTAGAACTGAAATATGGAAAAACCCATGTTGACCCCATTTACTACATCCAATATCGGAGCGCCGCGTGAGACTGGGCCGGGTGGAGGTGTCTGCCGGGTGTCTGCTGCTGCTGGCCTGGCTGAACTATTGGGACACCCAGGGGGTGGTGCCGCTGGCCCTTGCGGCCTGCCTGCTCCATGAGCTGGCCCATTACGGGGCGCTGCGCCTGGCCGGGGCGGGGGTGCGCCGGGTACGGCTGACGGCGGTGGGTGCGGAGATGGAGGTGGAGGGGACGCTGGGCTACGGCGGGGACTGTCTGGCTGCCTTGGCGGGGCCGGGGTGCAATCTGCTGCTGGCCCTGGGGTTCTGCCGGTGGGAGCGGGGACGGCTGTTCGCCGGGCTGAACCTGGCCCTGGGCTGCTTCAACCTGCTGCCTGTGGGCCGGCTGGACGGAGGACGGGCCCTGTACGCCGGGCTGGCCGCTGCCGTTGGCCCCGGGGCGGCGGGGGCGGTCTGCCGCTGGATAGAGAGCATCGCCGGGGCGGCGCTGCTGGCCGCCGGTGTCTGCTTTTTCTGCCTGGGTGGGAACGTGACCCTGCTTCTGGTGGCGCTGTGGATCGGGGCCGGGACAATTCCACTGAAAAAGAGTGGAAATAGGGCTTGTCATATGGGCTGGAAACGAGTACAATAATCTGTATGCGCCAGAGAGAGAAGACCGGAGGAAGAACATGAATCGTACCTTGGAACATATCCTGCCCAACGTACAAAAGCCCGCCCGCTACACAGGCGGGGAGTACAATGCGGTGGTCAAAGATAAAAAGCAGATCAAGACCCGTTTTGCCCTGTGCTTTCCCGACACCTATGAGATCGGCATGTCCAATTTGGGCTGCCGCATTCTGTATGGGGTGATGAACCAGCGCAGCGACGTGTGGTGCGAGCGCTGCTATGCCCCCTGGGGGGACATGGAGGAGGAGATGCGCCGGGAGGGCCTTTTGCTCTATGGCCTGGAGAGCGGCGACGCCATCGCGGACTTTGACATCATCGGCTTTTCCCTGGGCTATGAGATGGCATACACCAATGTGCTGAACATGCTGGACCTGGCCGGGGTGCCCCTGCGCGCAGCGGACCGGCCCGATCTGGCCCCCATGATCGTGGCGGGGGGGACCTGCTGCTATAACCCGGAGCCCCTGGCCCCTTTTATCGACCTGTTTATCCTGGGCGAGGGGGAGGAGGTCACCCTGGAATATATCGACCTATACCAGCAGGCCAATGAGGACGGCTGGTCCAAGGAGGAGTTCCTTCAGGAGGCCGCTAAAATTCCAGGCATCTACGTCCCCTCCCTGTATGAGGTGACCTATCGCCCCGACGGCGTGGTGGAGGCAGTGACCCCCAAGGGGGAGACCCCCGCCACCGTGACCAAGCGCATCGTTCAGGACATGAACAAGGCCTATTTCCCCGTGAAGACCATCATCCCCTCCACTGAGATCGTCCACGACCGGGTGATGCTGGAGCTGTTCCGGGGCTGTATCCGGGGCTGCCGCTTCTGCCAGGCGGGCTATGCCTATCGCCCGGTGCGCAACCGGGACCCCAAGCTGCTGGCGGAGTATGGCAAGGCGGCCTGCGAGGACTCGGGCTATCAGGAGATGACCCTGTCCAGTCTGTCCTCCACCGACTACCCCTGCCTGATGGAACTGTGCGACGACCTGCTGGACTATTGCAGTCCCCGGGACATCGGCCTGTCCCTGCCCTCTCTGCGGGCAGACACCTTCTCCATGAGCCTGATGGAGCGCCTGCAGCGGGTGCGCAAGGGCGGCCTGACCTTCGCCCCCGAGGCGGGCACCCAGCGTCTGCGGGACGCCATCAACAAGAACCTGCGGGAGGAGGACCTGCTCCAGTCCTGCCGCACCTGCTTCTCCGGCGGCTGGAACGGCGTGAAGCTCTATTTTATGCTGGGCCTGCCCACCGAGACGGACGAGGACGTGCTGGGCATCGCCGACCTGGCCCGGAAGGTCTATCAGACCTGGCGGGAGTACACCCCCAACCGGGCCCGGGGCGTGCGCATCACGGTGTCCACCTCCTGGTTCGTACCCAAGCCCCACACGGCGTTCCAGTGGGATGCCCAGATCCCGGTGGAGGAGTATCAGCGCCGGGTGGACCTGCTGCGGGAGGCCCTGCGCCGGGACAAGTCCATCACCTATAACTGGCACGACCCGGAGACCAGCTATCTGGAGGCCATCTTCTCCCGGGGGGACCGCCGTCTGGCCGATGTGCTGGAGTACGCCTGGAACCACGGGGCCAAGCTGGACTCCTGGAGCGAATATTTCGATTTTCAGCGCTGGATGGACGCCCTGTCCGCCTGCGGCCTGGATGGGGACTTCTATGCCCACCGGGTGCGGGAGAAGGACGAGGTGTTCCCCTGGGCCGTCCCCTCGGTAGGGGTGAGCCGGGCGTTTTTGTGGCATGAGCGGGAACTGTGCTATCAGTCCGTCACCACGCCGGACTGCCGTACCCGGTGCTCGGGCTGCGGCGCCAATCATCTGCTGACGGGAGGTGGCCGCTGTGGCTGATCGACTGCTGTTTTCCAAGACGGGCCGGGCCAAGTATATCTCTCACCTGGACCTGATGCGCACCTTCCAGCGGGCCTTTGCCCGGGCCCAGATCCGAATCAAGCACACCGAGGGCTTCAATCCCCACCCCTTTGTGTCCATCGCCCTGCCCCTGTCCGTGGGCTATTCCAGCCAGTGCGAGATATTGGAGTTCGGTCTGATGGGGGACACGCCCTATGACCAGGTGCCCCAGCGGCTGACCGCCGCCATGCCCGAGGGCATCGTCATCCACCAGTGCTATCCGGCCCAGCGCAAGCTGAAAGAGCTGACCTCCATCAATTATATCATGAACTTTGAATACTCCGAGGGCCGCCCCCAGGAGGCGGAGCCCGCCATGCAGGCGCTGCTGAATCAGGAGAGCCTGGTGGTGCAGAAAAAGTCCAACAAGTCCAAGAAGGGCTACACCGAGGTGGACCTCATCCCCCTCATCCGGGGCTGGAATCTGGAGTGTCAAAGCGACACCATGACCCTGGACGCGGTGCTGTCCGCCCAGAACCCCGGCCTGAACCCGGAGCTGCTCCGGGCCGCCTTCTGCCGGGCCTACCCCGAATATGCCCCCGACTTCGTCACCTTCCACAGAAGAGAAGTGCTGGACGAAGAGGGAAAAGTATTTCGATAACACGATCAAGCGCCCTGTCCTTCTGCCTGTGCGGGAGGACAGGGCGCTTTTTCATAGCCGGGCCAAAAAGAGCCGTCCGGCTCCCCAACCCAGCAGGGCGCAGCAGGGGAAGGTGAGCAGCCAGGCCAGGGCCACCTGACCGGCCACAGACCAGTCTGTCTGTCCGCCCCCGGCGCTGCCTGCCCCCAGCAGAGCGGCGGTGCGGGTGTGGGTGGTGGAGACGGGCAGACCCAGCAGGGTGGCCGCCCACAGGCTCAGCGCCCCGGCCAGATCGGTGGCCAGGGCCCGGCAGGGGTCCAGAGCCACCATGTCCCGGCCCATGCGGTGGATGATCCGCCGCCCGCCCAGAGCGGTGCCCCCGGACATGGCGGCGGCGCACAGAAGGGACAGCCACAGGGGGACCGGTCCCGGCGGCGCATCCCCCTGTCCCCGGGCCAGGGCCAGCCCCAGGAGAAAGACCCCAAGCAGCTTCTGCCCGTCCTGAGCCCCGTGGAGAAAGGCGGCGGCCGCCGCCCCGGGAAGCTGGGCCAGTCGGAGGGCGTGCGGATCGGCGTTCAGCCGGGACAGCCGCCGCTGTACCGCCCGTCCAGCCCAAAAGGCCAGAAAAATGGACAAGATCAGTCCGCCCAGCACCCGTCCCCAGGCCCACCAGCGGATGCAGGACAGATCACCCGCCTGGGCCACGGCGGCCCCGGAGAGACCGGCGGCCAGGGCGTGGCTCTCGCTGGTGGGGATGCCCAGCGCCCAGGCGGCCACCGCCCACAGGACAACGGCGGTCATGGCGGCGCACAGGGCGCACAGGGCCTGGCGGGACGTTCCGCCGAAGCGGGCCATGGAGTAGACGGTCCGGGCCACCGGAGCCGCCGCCGTGACGGACAGCACCCCGGCGCAGTTGCACAGAGCGGCCAGCGCCGCAGCGGCCGGGAAGGGGAGCGCCCCGGAGACCACCACCCCGGCGATGGCGTTGGGGGCATCCGTCCAGCCGTTCACCACCAGCACCGCCAGGGTGAGGAGCACGGTGAAGGCCAGGGCGGGGCTGCGGGCCATGTGGCAGAGCAGGTCGGAAAAAGCCATGGGCGAGGGATCACCTCCATGGCAAAGGCTATGCGGAGGCGGCGTGGACTATGTCCCCTCCCGGTCCGGGAAGGGGTCGTGGCCGGTGGAGGCCGTGTTCCGGGGGGCGGAGGCTGGCTGGATGGCCCTCCCGCCGTATTTGGCCCGGATGGCGTCCATGGCCTGCTCCAGCCGCTCCCGGCGCTCCCGCTGGTGCTGCCGGGGGGCATCCCAAAGCTCCAGCTGGGCGGCGGCCTCCTCCGCCGGGATGAGATAGATGGCCGTGACGGTGAGGGCCCGCACCGGGCGGTCCATGGACCAGCACTGGTCGGCCAGGGCCATGGCAGACCGGGCCAGCTCCCGGCCCAGATAGGTGGGGGTATCCAGGCGGGTCTGGCGGCTGATGTCGTGAAAATCCGGGTCCCGGATGGCAAGGGAGACCCCTTGACACTTCATGCCGCACAGCCTGAGCCGGGCGGCCACATGGTCAGACAGCTGGGTGATGCCGCCCCGGATCTCCTCCCGCCCCTGCAGATTCCGGGGAAAGGTGAAGCCGTTGCCCACCGACTTGGGCGGAGTGTACTGTCCGGCAGGAGCGACGGGGGAGCGGTCCAGACCGCAGGCGTAATCGTGGAGCTGAACGCCGTGCTTGCCCAGCAGGGTAAACAGGGCCTGGCGGTCAAAGGCGGCCAGGTCCCCGATGGTCTTCACGCCGAAGCGCTGAAAGGTCTGCCCGGCGGCCCGGCCCACATACAGCAGGTCGGACACGGGCAGGGGCCAGACGATGCGCCGGAAATTCTCCCGGGTGATGACGGTGGTGGCATCCGGCTTTTTATAGTCGCTGCCCAGCTTGGCAAAGACCTTGTTGAAGGAAACGCCCACGGAGATGGTCAGCCCCAGCTCCCGGCGCAGCCGGTCCCGCAGCCGGTCGGCCAGGGACGCGGCATCCCCGCCGAAGAGGTGGAGGGAGCCGGTGAGGTCCAGCCAGCTCTCGTCGATGCCGAAGGGCTCCACCAGGTCGGTGTACTCCCGGTAGATCTCTCCCACCTGGCGGGACAGGCGGCGGTATTTGTCGTGGTGGGCGGGGAGGAGGACCAGCTCCGGGCACTTTTTTCGGGCCTGCCAGATGGTCTCCGCCGTCTTGACCCCAAAGCCCTTGGCGGGCTCGTTTTTGGCCAGGATGATGCCGTGGCGGCTCTCCGGGTCGCCGCACACCGCCACAGGCAGGTGGCGCAGCTCCGGGTGGTCCAGCAGCTCGGCGGAGGCGTAAAAACAGTTCAGATCGCAGTGAAAAATGATCCGGTCCACAGTCCAGCGCCCCTTTCCCATCGGTTTGGTAAGGCCATTATACCGGTTCCTGCACAAGAAGTCAAACGGATGTTCTAAATCAACAAAAGAAACAAAAATGACCGGGAAACTATTTCAAAATTTCAACGGATATGCTATACTGGGCGAAGAAAGGAAGTGCATTGTCCCATGATCACGGAGAGAGATTTTTGGAACCACCGCTCCCATAACTATGACGAGCAGATCGGCCCCCTGTACGAGCGGGCCTATCAGCTGACGGCGGAGCGGACGCTGGCCTATTTAAAGCCGGAGGACCGGGTGCTGGACTTTGCCTGCGGCACGGGCATCGTCACCCTGGAGGAGGCCCCCCATGTGAAGTACGTCCGGGCCATCGATATTTCGGATGAGATGGTGGTCAAGGCCAAACAGAAGATGGCCGATCATGGCGTGACCAATGTAGAGGTGACCCAGACCGACCTGTTTGACCCCTGTCTGGAGCCGGCCAGCTTCGATGTGGTCACTGCGTTCAACGTGCTGTGCTATGTGGAGGACAGCGCCGCCGTGCTGGCCCGGATCAGAAGCCTGTTAAAGCCCGGCGGACGGTTTCTCTCTGCCACCGACTGCCTGGGGGAGAAGCTGACCAAGGTGGGCGTGAAGAAGTGGTTTAAAAGCCGCACCGGTTCCATGCCCTATGTGGCCTTCTATAAGATGAAGGGGCTGGAACGGCGCATTGCCGACGCGGGCTTTACCGTGGTAGAGAGCAAGAACCTGTTCCCCGCACCGCCCAACCTGTTTGTGGCGGCAAAAAAAGTGTGACAATGACTGGGGTATTATGAAAAACAAGGACAAAAGTCCTGAATCACTGTGAAAAACCGCCGCAGGAAGCCCTGCGGCGGTTTTGCAGCGTGTCGATAAACCCGTTTCTGTCATTCCGAGGAGCGAAGCACCCGCAAGGGGTACGCCGCATCCGTAAGGCAGCAGAGCTGCCAACGGCTGCGCAGCGACGTGGGAATCCGTAACTCAAAAACCAGAAATGTGCTGATAATCATGGGTTTTGGGAACGGATTGCCACGTCGGCCCGTTGGGCCTCCTCGCAATGACAGGCTTTTGTGACTGGTTGCAGATCAGACCTTCTGTGCGGCGGGCTTCTGCCAGCCCTCGCCGTGGACGATGTAGCGGGACACGGTCTTGTAAAGCAGGAAGGTGACCCCGGAGTTCAGTCCGGCCTTGATGAGGTTGAAGGGGAGAATACCGGGCAGCAGCAGGGCGTCCACCGCCTCCACGGGCCAGCCGGTGAAGTAGGGGGTGATGATGTGGTTGGCGGGCATCATGATAAGACCCATGGCCAGGGTGCCCAGCAGCAGGCCCAGGACCCCGCCGGAGCGGGTGCGGCGGAAACGGTAGATGGAACCGGCCACCAGTACCAGGGTGGAGGTGGCGATGATGTGCATCACAATGCCATAGAGGCCGCTGCCCGCGCTGACAGTGACCCCCTGGATCAGGCTGGCCACCACGGTGAGGGCCACGCCGGCCAGAGGGCCATAGGCCAGAGCGCCGATGAGAATGGGGATGTCCGCCGGGTCATACTCCAAGAAGGCGGCGGCGGGGATCAGGGGGAAGTGGACCGCATAGATCAAAACTACAGATACGGCCACCAGAAGGGCCATTACGGCCAGCTTGCGGATATTCGTGGTGCGGGACATAAAAAAACAACTCCTTCGATTTGTCTTGAAACACCTGAAAAGCCATGCCTTCCAGGTGTCAAAACGATCAAAGGAGGAGGGGGATCGGCCGCAAAGCGGCATGGATCGTTTCCACACATCTTCTTCCATCCGGACTATACCGTTGGTCCCGGAGTTTCACCGGGTCAGCGGACCTGCGAACAGATCCGGTCGCGGACTATACCGCCAGTGGGGAATCACACCCCGCCCTGAAGACATTGAATTCAGTTGTTCGTTGTTTTTATTATAAGCGATGACGGGAGGAAATGCAAGCGTTTCTTTCCTGCAGGCGACTGTGGAGAAATGGGGAAAAAGTATTGACAGAGGCGGTATTTGGGTGCTATGATACACAGGTATCTGACAGAAAAGAGGAGGCTGACCCATATGGAGAGCGTCCACCGCACCCGCTGCATGGTGATGGAGGGGATGCGCATGGTTTCCATGCGTATGATGCGCTGCGCTCAAAACATGGGCTCGTTCGGTCTCCGCTTCGTCTGCTGATAGGCAATGAGCGCAACCAAGACCTGAGAAACGGGCGTGTTTCTCAGGTCTTTTTTCACGGGATCGGACCTGAGCGTCTGGACCCTGCTGATCAGTGTGTATATGTGTATAAAGGAAAGGGGCGTCCCCATGATCGAATTAAAGCATTTGGGCAAGACCTATGAGACCTCCTCCGGCAGCGTCACCGCCCTGCGGGATATCGACCTGACCATTCAGGACGGGGAGATCTTCGGCGTGATCGGTCTGTCCGGCGCGGGTAAGAGCACGTTGGTGCGGTGCATCAATCTGCTGGAGCGGCCCACCCAGGGCGAGGTGTGGATCGACGGCCAGGAGCTGACCCGGCTGCCCCAGAAGCAGCTGCTGGCCATGCGGCGGAACATCGGCATGATCTTTCAGGGCTTTAACCTGCTGGAGCAGCGCACGGTGCTCAGCAACGTGGCCTTCCCCCTGATGCTGGCGGGGGAGAAGAAGGACAAGGCCCAGGCCCGGGCGGCGGAGCTGCTGGGGCTGGTGGGCCTGTCTGACAAGGCCAGGTCCTATCCCAGCCAGCTCTCCGGCGGCCAGAAGCAGCGGGTGGCCATTGCCCGGGCCCTGTCCACCAGCCCCAAGTATCTGCTGTGCGACGAGGCCACCAGCGCCCTGGACCCCAACACCACCCGTGCCATTCTGGAGCTGCTGCGGCAGATCAACCGGGACCTGGGCGTGACGATTATCATCATCACCCACGAGATGAAGGTCATCGACCAGATCTGCGACCGGGTGGCGGTGATCGACCACAGCTCCATCGCTGAGGAGGGCAAGGTGAGCGACGTGTTCACCAACCCCCAGTCCCAGATCGCCCGGGAGCTCATCCTGCCCCAGGATATCAGTGCCGCCCAGACCAGCGGCGGAGCCCAGCTGCGCATCATCTTCAGCGGCGAGAGCGCCAAGCAGCCCGTGCTGTCTCAGCTGACCCTGGAGTGCCAGGTGCCGGTGAATATTCTGTTTGCCGACACCAAAGAGGTGGAGGGCAAGGCCTATGGCCAGATGCTGCTGGAGCTGCCCTGTGACGAGAACCAGGCGGAGAAGGTCCGCACCTGGCTGCGCAGCAGCGGCATCCAGTGGAAGGAGGAGAGCAAGTGATGTCTGAAATGCTTGTAAAACTGTGGGACAACGGCCTGCTCCAGCTGGGCGTGTGGGAGACCATCTACATGACCCTGCTGTCCACCGGCTTTGCCTATCTCTTCGGTCTGCCCATGGGCGTGATCCTGTGGGTAACGGATAAAAACGGTCTGCCCCAGGTGGGGAAGGGGAAGCAGATGGCCTGCCGCATCATCAACTGCGTACTGGGCTTTGTGGTCAACTTCTTCCGCAGCATCCCCTGCATTATCCTGATGGTGGCTATGATGCCGGTGGCCCGGCTGATCCTGGGCAAGAGCTTGGGCAACGGCTCGGTGATCGTCACCTTAATTATTGCCGCCGCCCCCTACATCGCCCGGATGGTGGAGTCCTCGGTGAAGGAGGTCCCCAGCGGGGTCATCGAGGCCGCCCAATCCATGGGCTGCACCAACTGGCAGATCGTGTGGCATGTGCTGCTGCCCGAGGCCAAGCCCTCTCTGATCCACGGCTCGGTCATCGCCACCGTCACCGTTCTGGGCTACACCGCCATGGCCGCCACCCTGGGCGGCACCGGCCTGGGCCAGGTGGCCATCATCTATGGACACCAGCGCAGCAACGCCGACGTGATCTGGGTGTGCGTGGTGCTTATCTGGATCGTAGTCCAGGTCATCCAGTTCATTGGCGAACTGGTGGCCCGGAAAACGGACAAGCGCATCCGATAACGGGAGGACCGGCGCGGCTTTTTCCGCACCGTTCACCATATTTTATTTGAAGCAAATTCAAGCAAAAAGGAGATCATTTTAAATGAAGAAGAAATTTGCTCTTGCCCTGGCCCTCGTGCTGGCCCTGGGCGCGTTCACTGGCTGCTCCAGCAAGGGCGGCAGCTCCGCCTCCGTGTCCGGCTCCGGCTCTGATGCCGCCAGCAGCTCCTCCGCCCAGACCGGCGACCTGGAGACCATCACCGTGGGTGCCAGCTCCACCCCTCACGCCGAGATCCTGGAGCAGGTGAAGGACAGCCTGGCCCAGGAGGGCTACGACCTGAAGATCGTGGTCTATGACGACTATGTGCTGCCCAACCGCGCCCTGGCCGACGGCTCTCTGGATGCCAACTACTTCCAGCACACCCCCTATCTGAACAGCTACAACGCCTCTAACGGTACCGACCTGGTCTCCGCCGCCAAGATCCACTACGAGCCCTTCGGCCTGTATGGCAACGGCGTGGCCAGCGTGGCCGACATCCAGTCCGGTGCCACCATTCTGATCCCCGCCGACGACAGCAACGAGACCCGCGCCCTGTTCCTGCTGGCCCAGGAGGGCCTCATCGACCTGCCCGAGGAGGCCAGCGCCGAGACCGGCGTGACCACCCTGGACATCAAGGATGACCACGGTTTTGATATCCAGGCTGTCCAGGCCGACACCGTGCCCACCCAGCTGGCCAACAGCGCCCAGGGCACCGTGGCCGTCATCAACGGCAACTATGCCCTCCAGGCCGGTCTGCACACCGAGGATGCCCTGGCTGTGGAGGATGCCTCCGGCGATGCCGCTCAGACCTATGCCAACGTGATCGCTGTGCGCAACGGCGACGAGAACACCCCCAAGATCAAGGCTCTGATCTCCGCGCTGGAGACCGACTCTGTGAAGCAGTACATCGCCGACAAGTATCACGGCGCTGTGGTCGCCATGTTCTGATCGCCTTTCCAACGGAAAAGCAGCCAAAAGAGGGACGCGAGCTCGCGTCCCTCTTTTCTTTTAAGAAAACAGCCCGCGGAGAGAGCGCCCGGTGAAATGACGGAAAAGTATAGAAGTGAAAAATATTTTTGTTACATTAGTCAATTTTCGTTGAGAGGGGGTTGAAACGATTGAAATTTTGAGAATTTGGTATTAAAATCTATTTGTTAGTCGTTAAAACGCCAAAATGTAAAAATATGTAACGTTTTAAGGCGAATCCGCTTCTGAAAAGAAGCTTGACGTTCGGGTTACGCACAGCGAGGTGAGCGGAGTGAAGGAGAAGCGGCGCAGCCGGGGTTTTACCCTGACGGAGATGCTGGTGAGTATCGCCATGCTGGCCATCCTGGCGGGGCTGCTCATCCCCGTCAGCGCCTCGATGTACCGCCGGTTCCGGCTGACGGAGATGGACGACTTTGCCCGGCAGATCTGTGTGGCGGCCCAGAACGAGCTGACCGCCATGAAGGCCACCGGGCGGTTAGAGGCCTTTGCCAAGCAGACGGACCAGCGTCTGACCCAGCAGCCCCAGGACTACCCTAAGACGGACAACGACGGCTGGAAGGATCTGTACACGGTATACAGCGCCGATCAGGCGGCGGAGGATTTCCTCCTGCGCGCTGGCGACTCCCTCAGCCAGGCCACCGAACACGGGGGCTATTTCCTCCTGGAGCTCAACCCCCTCACCGGGGACGTGTACAGCGCCTTTTATTCCGAGCAGCCCTTCACCTATGAGCAGATCAGCGCCTGGGCGGACCGGAGCCGGGAGACCCGGCTGGGGGAGAAGGACCTCATCGGCTATTACAGCGCCGCCTCGGCAGACTATGGCGCCGTTGGCGTGCCGGAGAAGTTCTGCCCCACCATCGAGCTGATCGACGGGGAAGAGCTGTATGTGAAGATCGACTGCGGCGGTTTGATGGCCCTGCGCCGCACCCAGCGGAACCTGACCGTGACCCTGACTGTGAAGGGCGCAAGCGGGGGCGAGGTGCCGTTCACCTATCGGGGCGGGACGGACTTCTTTGTGGAGCGCGACAGCATCACGCTCTATAAGGTGCTGGACAGCCTGGACGAGGATAACGCCTTTGCAGCGGTGTTCAAAAACAGCGGGATCAAGGCCGGGGACGACATCACCGTCCAGGCCGCGATCACCTATGATGACCCCAACCAGGGCCTGAATATCACCGGAGAGACCGGCCTGGCGCAGGGCAACAGCCTGTTCGGCGCAGTGGTCACCGGTGATGACGGCAGCGGACAGATCCAGGTCTCCCGGGTGCGCCACCTGAACAACCTGCAGGACAGCATTCTGACCGGCGATGCCGCCGACGCGGCAAAAGCCTGCCGCAAGGTGGTCCAGACCGCGCCCATCTCCTTTCTGTTCCAGGACTGGAAGGACGGCGACTGGTGTCCCGCGTCCAAGTGGACGGGGAACCCCATGGGCGAATTCCGGCCCATTCAGAACCAGGCGCTGTTCGGAGCGGAGGAGAGCGAGGCCCCGGCAGTGCGGGCCTGCTATGACGGACAGAACAATGTGCTGAAGGGCTTTGTATTCGGCGTGAACGACCATGGAAGATCCGCCCTGTTTGGCACTGCCAGCCATACGGACTTTCAAAATATCCGCCTGGCGGACTGTCAGGCAAACGGAATGTATGCCGCCATGCTGGGGGGATATCTGTCCCAGTGCAGCATAGAAAACTGCGGCGCATATCTGACGACTCAGGACGAGAACGGCTCCTATTATAATGACATGGATGACCGGCGGGCCAGATATATGGTGCAGAGCAACGATCTGATCGGGCAGGCGGGCGGCCTGGCCGCTTATGCAGACCGCACGACGATCACGGCCTCCTTTGGCGCGGTTGATGTGACATGCAGCAGCAAAAACGGCTATGCCGGGGGCCTGGCCGGCTATCTGAATAATTGCCACTTAGAGGCGTGCTATGCGTCCGGGAACATCAGCGCTCCGAACCGATCAAACGGGGCGGGCGGCCTGGTCGGTACGATCTCCAACGATTATCAGGATGCCATGAAAAGCAGCGTGAAGAGCTGCTATGCCACAGGCCATGTGACGGCCGACCAGAATGCCGGCGGTCTGCTGGGCAGAGCGGCGGGAACGGTGAGCGACTGTGTGTCCTACGGCAAGGTGACGACCGGTGCAGAGACGGAAGATACCAGCACCAGCGGAGGCTTTATCGGAAACAGCAATGGTGCCCTGCGGATCTCAGACTGCTGCTATCTCAGCCAGGCAAAATACAACGCGACCTATCATGCCCCCAACGGGGTGACGGCCTCGGGGTACAGCGCCCTGAAGGAGACGGCCCATGTGGGGGAGAGCCACCCCTATTCCGTGGGGCTGCGGGGTCTGGGCATCCCCTTCCCCCTGTGTCAGTATCAGGGCAATCGCATCGATCATTACGGCGACTGGCCGGAGGCCTATCAGCTGCAGACCTCTCTGGTCTACTATGAGAAGTACGCCGACGGCAGCTATGGCTATTATGCCCGCACCAGCCTGACCAGCGGCGGCCAGAGCGCGGGAAGCAACTGGATCGCGGACACCCTGAAAGACCGGCCATGTGTGGAGGACGGCTATGCCCTGATGACCGTGTACGAGCTCAGCCGCTTTTCCTACACCCTGGACGTGGGCGACCGGAGCGAGGCCCTGAAGAAGGGGGATATTGCCATCACCACCGACCCGGCTGCCTGTACCCAGAAACAGGCCGCCCTGCTGCGTCAGGGCGAGGCGGTGGACTTTGTGTCCGACGGCCAGACGGTGGAGATCCAGAACGCCAAGCTGTATCGCCTGCCCTTCGATCTGCAGATCAACAAGCGGGAGGCGGCCTATACCTTCTGGGAGACCCTGACCGTCACCGGCTACGGCCCGGACAGCAGCGATCCCGTGGTGAAGAACGAGACCTTCTATTACTGCCCGGACTTTGCCCGGAACGCGGTGAACCCGGAGCCGGGCGTGAAGAGCAATCTGCCCCAGGAGCCGGGCGGCCCGGAGCGGCCCGTCTATGTCCGCTCCGCCCGCCAGCTCAACGGCATGTCCCGTTCCACCTACTACTGGAACCTGCGGGGCGGCGGCACGCAGATCCAGTTCGTGCAGGAGACGGACCTGGACTATCAGCTGTACACCAAGCGCTACTGCGGCGTGACCTATGACCTGATGGATACCAGCGAGGGCAACCCCTATAAGAACCAGCCCATCGGAACGCCCAATGTAAGAACGGCTGGAGGAGATATGGAGGCCCATAACTTCCGCAACTCCTATGACGGCCGGGGCCACAAGATCATCGACTACTGCTGTGAGACCTATAACAAAGCGGGAAGCGCCGTCTACCGCTTTACCGGGCTGTTCGGCGAGGCGGAGCAGTGTACCCTGAAAAACATCGTCATGGTGGCCTCTGACCCGGCCAACCGCTCCGGCTATGTGAGAGCGACCAACTATTACGGAAATTATAACGAGGAGCCCGCAGTGGGCGCGCTGATCGGATTGGCCTATAAGGACAGGGATGCGCCCGCGAGCCAAAAGACGACGGAGATCATCAACTGCACTGTCTCCGGCTATGAGGTCAGCTTCCAGATGGGCGGCAGCAGCAAAGACCCGGCTGTGGGAGGCCTGGTGGGCATCAACTTCGGCTCCATCGTCAATTCCTCCGCCACCTGCAGCGTCTCTATCAACAGCAGCAACGGCCATCTGGGCGGCCTGGCGGGCAGCCTGAACGGCACCGGCTCCATTGACCGCTGCTACGCCGGTGGAACGCTGCGCTATCAGAAATCTGGCCAGACCGGCGGCCTGGTGGGCGGATTCGTCAACGTATATGGCTATGGACAGATAAATGTCAGCCAGCGGGATATGCGAGTGTCAAACAGCTATGCCGCCAACGCCCGCCTGAGGAGCAATATGCCGGCTACGGGCACCCGGAACTATTCCGTAGTAGCGCCCAGCGAAGACGGAGATGTTGGGAACAGTAGGTTCAAGGTCAGCAACTGCTATTATCTGAGCGATCCCGGCACGGTGGATATCGACCTGATGGATGACGGTACCAGCTGGGGGCTCACCGACCGGGAGCTGGGTTATCTGACGATGGACGGCTTCACCTGGGCCGACGCGGGCCACACCTTCTCCTGGAGCGCCAGCCTGAGCGGGAAGGCGTACCCCTATCCCACGGCGACCACCGGGGCGGACGGCCAGCCCGTCCACTACGGCGACTGGTACGGCTCCGGCACCGCAGCCGAGGAGGAACAGGAGGCCGACCGGCCTCAGCCCGCGGAGAAGACAGCATAAACACAAAGCAGAGAGGGGAGACGCGCCATGAGACAAAAGCTGAGCAGCCGGCGGGGCGCGTCTCTGCTCATCGCCCTGCTGTATTTTCTGGTGTGCGGCTTGGTCGCGGCGGTGATCATCGGCGCGGCCATGACCAACGTGCAGAAGCTGAAGGGGGCCCGCCAGCGGCAGCAGGCCTATGACTCCGTCAGCTCCGCCGCCCAGCTCATCCGGGACGAGATGACCCGGGTGGAGTATCAGGGCATAGAGCGCTGGGACGAGTATGAGTGCAACCGCTCTGCTGCCGATATTCAGGGCGACCGCCATGGGGATACCTACAGCTGGGAGGGCTTTTCCGCCAGCAAAGAGGCGGGCAAGTCTTTGACCGCCTTGCTCCAGCCCGGTGTGGAGAAAGCCTATCACAGCCACGCCAAATTTTCACTGAACCAGCAGAATTTTACCGGCTGGGAGGATAGCTTCACTGTGGACGACGGGGTGTGTCCCGTGGCGGTGAACGTGAAGATCGACCGGGACTATACCCTGACCTTCACTCTGGCTCCCCAGCAGGCCGACCTGACGGAGGACTATCGCATGACCTTGGTCAGCAAAGGCCAGGCCGGCGAGCCGGTGGAGAGCCAGACGGAGAGCAGCTGCTCTCACAGGGTAACGTATCGGGACGAGACAGATGGACTGTTCCATGTGGTGGACACCGATTTTAAAATCACCGAGCACCACTATGCCACTGCCATCCGGTGGACCCGGGGGACCATTTCCAAGGGGGTGAGCCGCAGTGAATAGCCTGCATCATACCCGCGCCCGCCGGGGGGAGACCCTGGTGGAGACCCTGGCCGCCATTCTGGTGGTGTCCCTCACCAGCGTGTTCCTGCTCACCTCCGTCATGGCCGCCCAGCGGGTGAACCGTCAGGCGGGGGAGGGGGACGAGCAGCTCCGCCTGGAGCAGGACGTGGTGGAGCGCCGGTCAGACGGCAAACAGAGCACCGTTCAGATCGGCGGCGGCTCCTATCCCGTGATCCGCTACGGCGAGGGGAAGGCCCTCCAGGGCTATGTCCTCCAGAGCGAGGAGGGAGCCGGATGAAGCGCCAACGAAACAGACGGGGCTTTACCCTGGCGGAGACGCTGGCGGCGCTGGTGGTGGTGGTCCTGCTGGCTATGTCGGTGCAGATCGGGACCATGACCGCCCTGCGCGCCAGAACGGTCTCCCGCTTTCAGTCGGAGAGCGAGATCCTGGCCGCCACTCTGAACAGCGCCCTGGGGGACATGCTCCACTATGCCACCTGCGCCCGATACGATGGTGCCGGGGGGACGGTCTATCTCAACAACCCGGGCTATGGCATCGTCAATGGGCAGATCCTGGACAGGGGCGGACGGCTGTATGTCAATGCTGCCGCCAATATTTCCGCCGACAGCGAGGATGCCGCCCTGCTGACCCTGACGGGGGCGGGGGCATACACCGATCTGACGGTGAGTGGCTTTCAGATGCTTTACGACAAAGATAACTGCCTGTTCTACGGAAGCTATGAGATCAATGGACCGGAGCAGGCGAAAAAAACCATTGATTTTGCCTTTCGTTCCCTGAACGAGGAACCGAGAGAATAATAGGAGCTGATTCATCATGGCACATCCACAGCTGGGCGACCTGCTGGTCTCCTCCGGGGTCATTTCTCAGGAACAGCTGGGCCAGGCCCTGGCCCGGCAGAAGGAGACAAAAAAGCGGCTGGGCGAGGAGCTCATCGACGACGGGATCATCACCGAGCAGCAGCTCATCGACACCCTGCGCCTGCAGCTGGGCATTGAATTTGTAGACCTGTCCGCGGTGGAGCCAGACCCCCAGCTGGTGGACGTGCTGCCCCGGAACATCGCCAAGAAATACGGTGTGACCCCGGTGCGGCTCCATGGCAACACCCTGTATCTGGCCATGAGCGACCCCCTGAACTTTATGGCCCAGGAGGAGGTGCGGGCGGCCACCCACCGGCGGGTGGTGCCCATGATCACCACCGCCGACGGCATCGAGCGGGCCAACGCCAGCCTGTATGGCGGCGAGGGTGCCCAGCGGGCCATCCGGGACATGCGCCGGGAGGCCCCCGTCACCCAGCAGGGGAGCACCGCAGACGCGGTGGTGGAGCTGAACGAGACGGCGGCCCCCACCGTCCGTTTGGTAAACTCCATCATCGAGCGGGCGGCGGCGGAGAACGCCAGCGACATTCATCTGGACCCCTGCGCCGACTGCATCCGGGTTCGGATGCGCGTGGACGGCGTGATGTGCCCGGTGATGACGGTGCCCAGCGACCTGTATGCCTCGGTGCTGGCCCGCCTGAAGATCATGGGCGGCATGGACGTGACCGAGCGCCGGGTGCCCCAGGATGGCCGCGCCGGGGTGCGGCTGCGCAATCGCAGCTTCGATCTGCGTATGTCCACCCTGCCCACCATCTACGGCGAGAAGTGCGTCATCCGCGTGCTGGACAAAAACTCCGACTTTTTGAGCCGGGACGGCATCGGGGTGGAGGGCAGGCAGCTGGAGCAGTATGAGTATCTTATGGGCCGCCCCAGCGGGACCGTCCTCATCGTGGGCCCCACAGGCAGCGGCAAGACCTCTACCATGTACACCATGATCCACCAGCTCAACAGCGAGCAGGTGAACCTGCTGACCCTGGAGGACCCGGTGGAGTATAACATTGACGGCATCAACCAGGTGCAGATCAACGAGAAGACGGGCATGACCTTTGCCGGCGGCCTGCGGTCTATCCTGCGCCAGGACCCGGACATCATCGCCGTGGGCGAGATCCGGGACGGGGAGACGGCGGAGATCGCCATGCGCGCGGCCATCACCGGCCATCTGGTCCTGTCCACCGTCCACACCAATGATGCCCTGTCCACGGTGGAGCGGCTGAAGGACATCGGCGTGCCCAACTATCTCATCGCCGGGGCCCTGAACGGGATCATCTCCCAGCGCCTGGTGCGGGTGATCTGCCCCGACTGCAAGCAGAGCTATGACCCAACGGCGCAGGAGCTGGCCGAGCTGGGCCTGAGTGCCGACAGCAAACAGAAGCTGTTCCGGGGCAGGGGCTGCCCCACCTGCTTTGGCCGGGGCTATCGGGGCCGCACCGCCGTGTTCGAGATGCTGGTGCTCAGCCGCCGCCTGCGTTCGGCCATTGCCAAGGGCAAAGACCGGGAGGAGCTGCGGTCTATCTTACGCCAGGAGGGGAACTATACCACCCTGCAGGAGAACTGCCGCCGCCTGGTCCAGGAGGGCGTGACTACCATAGAGGAGGCGCGGAGACTGGGCAGCTCCGTGGAATATGATGAGTGATATTCAGATGAATGTGGAGGAGATCGTCCGCCAGGCCCACCAGCTGGGGGCCTCGGACGTACATCTTATCAAGGGCCTGCCCCCTTATTTCCGGGTGGTGGGCCGGCTGGTCCCCCAGCGGGAGAGCCGGCCCCTGACCAAGGACGACTGTGATCAGGCCGCCGCCCAGCTGGCGGGCTGTCAGCTGGAGCAGCTGAAAGCGGTGGGGGAGGTGGACCTGGCCCGGACCATGGTGGGCCGCCGGGTCCGGGTGAACCTGTTCCGTCAGCAGGGCAGCTTTTCCGCCGCCATCCGTCTGTTGGCCGACGAAATTCCGGCTTTGGAAAAGCTGGACCTGCCCCCCAAAGTGCTGGAGCTCACCGACCTGCACCAGGGCCTGGTCCTGGTCACCGGTGAGACGGGCAGCGGCAAGTCCACGACGCTGGCTGCTATGATCGACAAGATCAACCACACCCGGGCCGCCCATGTGCTGACATTGGAGGACCCGGTGGAATATCAATACGCCCCGGACCGGTGTATCTTCAATCAGCGGGAGATCGGGCGGGACACCGCCAGCTTTGCCAGCGCCCTGCGCGCGGCCCTGCGGGAGGACCCGGACATCATTCTGGTGGGGGAGATGCGGGACCGGGAGACCATCGAGACCGCCATGACGGCGGCGGAGACGGGCCATCTGGTCCTGGGCACTCTGCACACCAACTCCGCCGTGGACACCATCGACCGCATTGTGGATGCCTTCCCGGCGGACCGGCAGCAGCAGATCCGGGTGCAGCTGTCCATGACCCTGCAGGCGGTGCTCAGCCAGCAGCTGCTGCCCACCACCCTGGGCACCGGCCGCACGGCGGCCTGCGAGCTGCTGGTGGTCACCGCCGCGGTGCGCAACCAGATCCGGGAGGGCAAGACCCCCCAGATCGCCGGGACCATGGCCGTGTCTGCGCAGGAGGGCAGCGTGACTATGGATGCCAGCGTCCTGCGCCTTTATCAGCGGGGCCGCATCAGCGCCCAGGTCGCCGCTCAGGCCGCCCGGGACAAAGATTTTGTGAAAAAGCATCTGCCCCAGAGCATGGGGCTTTAAGGGGGTGTTCCCTTGCAGACCTATCAATACAGCGCCATATCCAAGGACGGGGCCAAGGTCAGCGGCGTGATCGAGGCCTTCGACGAGTTTGCCGCCGTGGCCTCCATCAAAGAGACCTGCTCCGTGGTCACAAAAATTCAGGCGGTGGAGCAGAAGGGCCTGCTGACCCGGGACGTGTTCACGCCGAAAATAAAAGAGCGGGACCTGGCTGTGATGTGTTCTCAGTTCGCCATTATTCTGGGGGCGGGCCTGCCCATGGTGCGGGCGGTGGAGCTCATTGCCAGCCAGACGGAGGACCGCCGCCTGAAAGAACTTTTGGATCAGGTGGCCGGAGATGTGGCCGGAGGCGTGAGCCTGGCCCACAGCTTTGAGACCCGCAGCAGCGTTCTTCCCGTCACCTTTGTGGAGACGGTGCGGGCGGGGGAGGTCTCCGGCACGCTGGACAGCTCCTTCCGGCGGCTCCACGCCTATTATGACCGGGCTTCTAAATTAAAGGGCAAGGTCCAGGCCGCCATGGCCTACCCCATCTTCACCATGATCGTGGCCGTCATCGTGGTGGCCATCATTATGGTCAAGGCCGTCCCTACGTTCGTCACCAGCTTCTCTGAGATGGGTACGGCTCTGCCCTGGCCCACCCGGATCTTGATCGCCGCCAGCAGCTTCTGTTCCGCCTGGTGGCCGGTGATGGCCGCCGTGCTCATCGGGGCGATCCTGGCCTGGAGGCTGTGGGGACACTCCGCGGACGGGTGCATCAAGCAGCACCGCTGGCTGCTGCGGGTACCCGTGATGGGCAGGCTGAGTCTGATGCGCACCGCATCTCAGTTTGCCGGGACCACAGCGGCCCTGCTGGCTGCAGGACTGCCCGTGCTGAACGCCATGGACATCGTCTCTCGGGTGCTGGACAACCGGGCCATGGGCCACGACCTGAGCCTGCAGCTGCCCCGCCTGGAGGAGGGCAAGCCCCTGGCCGCCTGCCTGCGGGACTGCCCGGATTTCCCCGACCTGCTGGTGGAGATGACCGGCGTGGGGGAGGAGACCGGCACCTTAGAGCACACCCTGGACGTGGTCAGCGACTACTACGACAACGAGACTCAGCTCAAGGCCCAAAAGGCCGTCAGTCTGCTGGAGCCCGCCATCATCTGCGTCCTGGCCGTCATCGTGGTCATCATCCTGCTGGCCGTGTATCTGCCCATGTTCTCTATGTATGGTTCGATCATGTGACGGCCCTCTCAGTCACGGCTTCGCCGTGCCAGCTCCCCCACAGGGGGAGCCAAGGACGCTTTTTCGGAAGCGGTCCTAACTTGCCTCCCCCTGTGGGGGAGGTGCCCAGTGCGCACACTGGGCGGAGAGGGTCTACCTATTTTGGTCGTCCGCCGGGTTTGACCCGCCCGGTTTGATGATAGATACGCTCCCAAGGGAGCAAAGCGAAAACAAGACATAAGGAGAGTGAACATCGTGTTCAAAAAGCTTTCTAAGAAAAAGGGCTTTACCCTGATGGAAATGATGATCGTGGTGGCCATCATCGCCATTATGATCGCCATTATTATTCCTACTTTTAAGGGTGCTCTGGACAGCGCCTATGCTGCTGCTGATGAGGCCAATCTGCGCGCTTACTACTCTGAAGCCATGGCTAATTCTGTTTTGAATGGCGGTGATCCTGAAAAGCCTGACGATGGCAGCAAGATCACTGTTAATGGTGTGGAGTACACCCTGCATGGCAGCGCTGCGTATAAGGTCGAGAAGGGCCAGCTGATTATCACTTATACCCCGAATGGCGGCGGTTCTGCTGTTACCATTCCTGGCGGCGACAATAGTGGTAAGTAACGGTACTGGTGCTCAGAGCTAATTACAAGATATTGCTCCCCACCGTTGGGTCACGGTGAGGAGCTACCCCGGCAATGGACCCCTGCGCCGTGTCCCGGGCTGTTTTTGCGGCCCGGGACCCGGAGAGGTAAAATTTGAGGGATTCCACACGACACCGAAAGGGGAGCGAGACAACATGAACGACCTGTTTTCCGTGGCCCCTTTGGTGGTGGTCGAGTGTCTGGCCCTGGCCGCCCTGTTGGGGGCGGTGCTGGCCAGCTTTGTGGGCTGCGCCGTGGCGAGAAGCCTGGCGGGGCAGTCCTTTCTCACGGGCCGCAGCCGCTGCGATTCCTGCGGCCATGTCCTGGGACCCTTCGAGCTGGTCCCCGTCTTCTCCTGGCTGCGGCAGAAGGGCCGCTGCCGCTGGTGCGGGGCGAACATCCCCGCCCGCTGCCCCGTCACCGAGGGGCTCACCGCCGCCGCCTTTGGGGCCTTTGTGTGGCGGTACGGCGTTTCGCTGCAGACGATGGAATACCTGATCTTCACGCTGATCTTACTGGCCGTGGCCTTAGTTGACTGGGACACAGGCTTCATCTCCGACGGGCTACTGCTGGCGGGGATACTGGATTTTGTGCTGCTGACCCTGCTGCGCGGGGAGGGAGCAGCCGCCCTGGGCCGGGGACTGTTGGCCGGGGCCGCTCTGGCGGTCCCTCTGCTGCTGATCGTGCTTGTGATGGACCGTGTGCTGGGCCGGGAGAGCATGGGCGGCGGCGACATTAAGCTGTTTTTTACGGTGGGACTGTTCGGTTCGCTGCGGACGGACCTTTTGGTGCTGCTGCTGGCCTGCCTGATCGGCATCGGCCTGGCTTTTGTGCCCCAAAAGACCGCCCACGAGGGGGAACCCTCCGGCGCGATCCCCTTCGGCCCCGCCATCTCCGCCGCGGCGGTGCTGTCCCTGCTGTGGGGAGAGCCCTTCGTGGCGGCATATTTGAACCTGTTTGTTTAAATTTGTTTTCGTCTGTCCCGCCCCGCCGGGGGCAGGGGACGAGAGAAAATTGGAGAAAGTCTGACATAGGGGAAGGGAAGCTATGAGTACATTATTGGGACTGGACCTGGGCGCCAGCGCCATGAAGCTGGCCGTGGGCGACCGGAGCGGCGTGAGCCAGATCGCCTCTGTCCTGCTGCCCAGCGACCTTGTCCGGGACCATAAGATGGTCTCGGAGGAGGCGGTGGCCCAGGAGGTCAAACACGCGCTGCGGGAGCAGCACATGAAAAAACGCCCCTGCGCCGTGGTCATCCCGGCGGAGAGCGCCATCGTCCGGCGGCTGACCGTGCCCTATATGAGCCCGGAGCAGCTGCGGGTGAATCTGCCCTATGAGTTCCACGACTTTGTCCAGGGGGACAAAGACCAGTATTTCTATGACTATGCGGTAGTGGCCGTGGGGGAGGGACGCAAGGGCGAGGACGGGAAAGAGGAGCCGCCCACCCTGGACCTGCTGGCGGCAGCTACCCGGAAGGAGACCATCGCCGCCTATCGCCGGATGCTGCGCCTGGCGGGGATGAAGCTGGTGCGGGCGGTGCCCGAGTGCCTGGCCTATGGTAACCTGCTGCGCGCCAAGCTGGAGCAGCACCCGGAGGAGTACCGCGGGGAGTGCGCCGTGGCGGATCTGGGTCATCAGTCCGTCCGTCTGCACATCTATCAAAACGGCGTGTATAACACCACCCGGACCATCGAGCTGGGCGGCCGCTCCCTGGATGCCATCATCGCCGACACCGCCGGGGTGGACCCCCATCTGGCCACGGGCTATAAGATGTCCAACTATCAGGGGGCCCAGGAAATTTCCGCCTGCCGGGAGCTGTATTCCCGGGTGGCGGTGGAGATCATGCGGGCGGTGAATTTCTATGGCTTCAATACACCGGATGCCGATTTGAGAGACCTGTATTTAAGCGGCGGCCTGGCCAACGTCACCGCCCTGAGGGAGGAGCTGGAGCGGACCCTGCAGCTGACGCTCCACCCCATCGACGAGCTGTGCCCCGGCGGCCTGTCCGGCCCGGAGACCAGCTATTGCGCGGCAGCCATGGGCGTGCTGCTGCAAGGGAACGGGAGGTGACGGAAGGTGAGCGCCAAGAAGAAACAGACGGCGGTCCTGAAGCGGGACATCAACCTGGCCCAGACGGACCGGAAGGGGACACCGCCTAAGACCGCCGCCGCCGTGGCCGTGTGTCTGGCTCTGTTTGTGGGCCTGTTCTGCAAATTCGCTGTCATCGAACAGCTGGACCGGGTGTGGTCCAGCCAGCGGGCCGCCGACCAGGCCGCCCAGCAGCTGGCCCAGCTGCGCCAGGCCAATGAGAACTATGACCAGGTGCTGGAGGAGTATCAGAGCTATACCATCGCCCGGGACGCTCTGTCCAGCGATGCCGACCCCATGGCCTGCCTGGACCTGGTGGAGCGCTATCTCATCCGGCAGTCCACCGTCAAGTCCTTTACAGTAGCCGACGGGCTGATCTCCGCCCAGATATCCGGCGTGACCCTGCACCAGGTGTCTGATATCTATCAGGACCTGAAAAGCGACGATCTGGTCAAGTCCGTCCAGGTGTACACCGCCGAGACGGAGGAGGACAGGACCGACGGCCGGGTGAACGCCGCCCTGACCATCGACCTCACCGGAGAGAAAGTCAGCGATGCCAGCGAGGAGGTGACTGTGCCGTGATGGATCGGGAATTTACCCCCCGGGAAAAGGGAATGCTGCTGGTGCTGGCGGTGCTGCTGCTGACCCTGGGCTATATGAAGCTGTTCTACGCCCCGGTGCAGCAGGCGGTGACGGAAAACCAGCAGCGCCAGACGGAGCTGCAGGACCAGGCCCTGATCGAGCAGGACCGGGCCCTGAAAATGCAGACCATGGAGAAGGAGCTGGAGGAGCTGAAAACCGGCGGTGCCGTGCCCGATGCCCAGGTCCCGGACTATAACAACGCCAAGCGGGTGATGGTGGAGCTCAACGCCATCCTGGCCCGGGCCCGGGAATACAGTCTGTCCTTTGACGATGTGTCGCTGGACGAGGACAGCGGTCTGGTCCGCCGCCCGGTGGAACTGACCTTTCAGACGGCGGACTACGCCGCCGCCCGGGAGATCATCAACGACCTGTACCACTGCCGCTACCGCTGCTCCATCCAGGATGTGACCATCTCCGCCGACGAGGACGGTACCGACATCACAGCCGCCCCCGGGGCCGTGACCCAGCTCACCGCCGTCTTTCTGGAGCGCAACGACGGCACCGTGACGGCCAACCAGACGGACGGGAATTCGTAAACAGGATCAAGAGTATGAACATGGCCCGCCGGAGGTTTGATGAGAACCTTCGGCGGGCCGTTTTGCGCCGTTGTATCAGGACGACCCGTTCCGGCATAGAGTACATCAGCCGGAGACGGCGGAACTTTTGGGAAGGGAGGGGTAGCATGGGCATCGTGGTGGTGCGCTCGCCCAAGTGTCTGCGGGGGCTGCTGCGCAGGCTGTTTGGGGTGAAGTGACATAGCGGGCGCGGCCCGGGCATATAGTGTCCCAAAGACCGGGCCGCGCTTCCAGCCGGGCCGGAACACCGGGATAAGGAGTGGACAACGACCATGGAACTGGAATTTGAACGGGACACCTTGCAGGGCTACGACACGGTGGCGGAGCTGACCCTGTGCCAGGAGGAGACGCTGGAGAGCATCGTACCAGATGCCTGCCCGGACATTTTGCGCATCGTGGACGTGTGCGGTCAGGCCATGCTCCACAGCAAGCAGGTGAAAAACGGGGCGGCGGAGCTGGGGGGCCTGGTCCGGGCGGTCATTTTGTACGAGCCGGACGGGGGCGCGGGGCTGCGGCGGATGGAGGTGGGCCTGCCCTTCCGCTGCCAGGCGGAGGCCCCCGGACTCACCGAGCAGGGCCGGGTGCTGGCCCGTCCCCGGCTGCGCTGCGCCGAGGCCCGGGCGCTGAACTCCAGAAAGGTATTGCTGCGGGTGGACCTGGCCGTGGACGTGACGGCCTGTCAGCCTGTGGAGCAGCCCCTGTGCCGCGGGGTGCTGGACCCGGAGCGGGGCTGCGTCTGCCAGCGGTGCCGGGAGCAGGTGTGCGGCCTGCTGTCGGCGGTGGAGGAGAAGCCCTTCACCTTCTCCCAGCGGGTGCGTCTGCCCGCCGGACAGGGGGAGCCGCCCCAGGTCATGGCCCTGTGGGCCGAGGCGGAGTGCGCCGAATGCAAGCGGGTGGGGGCAAAGCTCATCTTCAAGGGGGAGGCGGAGCTGCACCTGCTTCTCCAGGAACCGGGGGGCGGCCTCACCGCCGACGTGGAGCGGCTCCCCTTCTCCCAGGTACTGGAGGTCCCAGAGGGGGATGAGACGGGGGACAGCCGGGTGTGGGTGGAGGTCACCGACGTGAGCCATCAGGCCGACCCCGCCGACCCCCGGGAACTGCAGGTGGAGCTGGAGCTGCTGGCCCAGGCCCAGCTGCGGTGCCGCCGGACGGTGACGCTGCTCCAGGACCTGTACAGCACCGCCTGGCAGACCCAGCTGGACCACCGGCCTCTGGTCCTCCAGCGCTTTGGCCCAGGCTCTATCCGCCCCCAGGCGGTGCGGGAGCTGCTGGAGACGGGGGAGAGCGTGCGCAGTGTGGCGGACAGCCGCCTGGCCATCGGCCAGGTGAGCCAGAGCCGGGAGGGGGATCAGCTGGTGCTCACGGCGGAGGCGTGGCTCACTGTGCTCTATCAGGACGGGGAGGACCGTCTCCAGTGTATCCACCGCACCGTGCCCGTCTCCTGCCGCCTGGACTGCCCGGAGGACTGCCGCTGTCTGTGTACCGTCCGCCGCCAGGGGGAGGTATACGCCGCCCCCGCCGCCGGAGGGGTGGAGGTCCGGTTCACTCTGGAGTTTGACTGTTTGCCGGCACAGACCCTGTCCGTCCCCGCCGTGTGCGGCGGCTCCCTGGGGGAGGCCCGGGATGCGGATGGGGAGAAGCGGCCCTCGGTGGTGCTGCGCTTTGCCGTCCGGGGGGAGGAGATATGGGACATCGCCAAGGCCTATGGCGCGACCACGGCCCAGATCCTCCAGGCCAACGAGCTGGAGGAGGAGACCCTGCCCGCCGGGCGGATGCTGCTCATCCCCAACGCCCGGTGAAGCACATATTTCAGGGCTTATCCTCATAGAGTAAAAGTAAATACCGGCTTGACCCGAAAAGGCCGAAGGAGGAATCGCAGTGCAAGAGGGAAAAATCTATGAGGATATCGCCCTGCGGACGGAGGGCGACATCTACATCGGCGTTGTGGGGCCGGTCCGAACGGGAAAATCCACCTTCATCAAGCGCTTTATGGAGACGCTGGTCATCCCCAACATCGAAAACGTCTACCGCCGGGAGCGGGCCCGGGATGAGCTGCCCCAGAGCGGCTCCGGCCGGACCATTATGACGGCGGAGCCCAAGTTCGTCCCCGAGGAGGCCGCCAGCGTGACGGTGGAGGGGGGCGTGTCCTTCCGGGTGCGGCTGATCGACTGCGTGGGCTATATGGTCACCGGGGCGGTGGGGCAGATGGAGGGGGAGCTGGAGCGGATGGTGACCACCCCCTGGTTCGACCACGAGATCCCCATGGCCGAGGCGGCGGAGGTGGGGACCCGGAAGGTCATCTCCGAGCACTCCACCATCGGCGTGGTGGTGACCACCGACGGCACCGTCACCGACATCCCCCGGGAGGACTATCAGCAGGCGGAGGAGCGGGCCATTCAGGAGTTGAAGGAGCTGGGCAAGCCCTTTGTGGTGGTGCTCAACTCCGCCCAGCCCGCCTCTGACCGGGCCCAGGCCATCCGGGCGGACATCGCCCAGCGGTATGACGTGACTTGCATCGCCGTGAATTGCCTGGAGCTGGGCGGGGAGGAAATCTGCCAGCTGCTGAAAAGCGTGCTGTATGAGTTCCCGCTGAAGGAGCTGGACCTGTTCCTGCCCCCCTGGGTGGATGCTCTGCCCCAGGAACACCCCATCAAGGCGGCGGTGTTCGCCGCCATCCGGGAGGGGGCGGAGCAGCTGCGGCGCATCCGGGACGCGGAGCGGGCGGTGGCCGGGTTCGAGCGCTGCGAGGCAGTGAGCCGGGCCAGTCTCACCGGGGTGGACCTGGGCTCTGGCGTGGCCCAGGGGGAGCTGGAGCTGCCCCGGACCCTGTTTTACGACACCCTGTCTCAGCAGTCCGGCTTCCCCGTGGGGGACGACGGGGACCTGATGGCCCTGCTCACCCGGCTGGCTGGGGTGCAGGCGGCCTATGACAAGGTGGCCGAAGCCCTGCGGGAGGTGGAGGAGACGGGCTATGGCATCGTGGTACCCACCATCGACTCCCTCACCCTGGAGGAGCCGGAGATCGTCCGCCAGGGGGGACGCTATGGGGTGCGTCTGCGGGCCAGCGGCAGCTCCATCCATATGATCCGGGCGGACATCCAGACGGAGGTGTCCCCCATCGTGGGCGGGGAGAAGCAGAGCGAGGACATGATCCGCTATCTGCTTCAGGAGTATGAGGGGGACTCCAGCAAAATTTGGGAGGCCAATATCTTCGGCAAGTCCCTCCACGAGCTGGTGAACGAGGATCTGAACGCCAAGCTCAAGCGGATGCCCCAGGATGCCAGGGAGAAGCTGCGGGAGACCCTCCAGCGCATCATCAACGAGGGCTCCGGCGGGCTCATCTGCATTATTCTGTAAAAACAGGGGCAAAACAGGGGGCCAAAGGGGGCGTTTTTCCCAAAAGCGAAGTTTTTGGAATTTTCCATTGAAAAATACCGGAGGATAGGATATACTAAAGCTAACCATTATGAATGGAGGAATCCCCACATGACCATTACCAAAGACACCATCATCGGTGATATCCTGACCATCGCCCCCCAGACTGCCCCCCTGTTCATGAACATCGGGATGCACTGCCTGGGCTGCCCCGCCTCCCGGGGCGAGACGGTGGAGCAGGCCTGCATGGTCCACGGCGTGGACCCCGACGACCTGCTGGCGAAGGTCAACGAGATGATCGCCGCCGCAGAAGGCTAAAAAAGGCTGCACGAAAAGACGGGGGCGGACGTTCCGCCCCTGTTTTTTTCTGCCCCGGTTGCGATGATCCGGGGAGGCCGAGCTTATGACAGGGAGGAGCCCATGAACAAAAAAATCGAACTGTCCCCCCGGCTGCGCATGGTGGCCGGACTGGTGCCCCCTGGCAGCCGCCTGGCCGATATCGGCACCGACCACGCCTATCTCCCCGCCGCCCTCATTCAGGAGGGGACCATCCCCGCCGCCATCGCCGCCGACCTGCGCCAGGGGCCGCTGAACCGGGCCAAGGCCACCGCGCGGGAGTGCGGGCTTACCGGCCGGGTGACCTTTCGCCTGTGCAGCGGGCTGGAGGGGGTCCGCCCCGACGAGGTGGATGCCGTGGCCATTGCGGGTATGGGCGGGGAGACCATCGCCGACATCCTCGCCGCCGCCCCCTGGACCCGTGAGCGGGACGTGCCCCTGGTGCTCCAGCCCATGTCCTCTATGGACGATCTGCGCCTGTGGATGGAGCGGCACGGCTATACCATCGTGAAAGAGGAACTGGCCCGGGAGGGGGAGACTCTCTACACCGCCCTGCTGGTGCGCTCCGGGGCCATGGTTCCCCTGACGGCGGCAGAGCGGCTGGCGGGAAAGAATACCAATCACCCCCTGCGGGGCGCCTGGCTGGACCGGTGGCTGGACAAGACAGACCGGGCTTTGACCGGTCTGGCCCGGGCCCAGAAGCCGGCGGTAGCGGCGCGTCTGGAAGAGCTGAAACAGATGCAGACCGAGCTTAGTGAGATGAAAAAGGAGTGGGAAGCATGGCAACGGTAAACGAGGTCTATGGCTTTTTGGACAAGCTGGCCCCCTTTGACCTTCAGATGGATTTTGACAACGCCGGTTTTCTGGTGGGCCGGGGGGAGACCCAGGTCAAGCGCCTGCTGGTGGCCCTGGATATCACCCTGCCCGTGGTTCAGGAGGCGGCGGAGAAAGGCTGCCAGCTTGTCGTGTCCCACCACCCGGTGATCTTCCACCCGGTGAAGGCCCTCACCGATCAGAGCGCCACGGGCCGGGTGCTGCTGGCTCTGGCGGAGGGGCACATGGCCGCCATTTGCGCCCACACCAATCTGGACGCAGTGATGGAGGGGGTCAACTGCTGCCTGGCCCGGACGCTGGAGCTGAAAGATCTGGAGCAGCTCCACCAGGACGGCCTGGACCATGAGGGCCGCCCCTATGGCATCGGCCGGGTGGGCACGGCGCACCGGCCCGGCATGACGGCGGGGGAGTACGCCGCCTTTGTGAAGGAGAAGCTGGGGGCGGCCTCGGTGCGCTATGCCGACGGGGGAAGACCCGTCCGCCATGTGGCGGTGGGGGGCGGCTCCTGCGGCTCTATGCTCTGTGATGCGGCGGCCAGGGGCTGCGACACCTTCGTCACTGCCGACGTGAAGCACGACCAGTACATCCAGGCCCGGGCCATGGGCATCACCCTGATGGATGCGGGACATTTTGCCACCGAGAACGTGGTGTGCGCCCCCCTGGCCGAAAAACTGGCCCGGGCATTCCCCGACATCCGGGTGGAATTGGCGCAGCAGAACCGGGAGCCCTATGGGGCGGTGTGACCCCGAAAAAGTTTTGCGGAGAAAAAGGGAAAAATCGCTTGCAGAGGAGAAAATTCTGTGGTATAATGCCAAAGTCTGAAAACGGGCGGTCCTCTGCTGGGGACCTGGGGAGGGCCCCGGGTCCATATCCCGCACGAACGCCTATATAACAGGAGGAAAAAATTATGGATCTGATGCAGGCTTTTACCGAGAAGTACAAGAAGGCTGAGCCCCCCGTTGTCGCCGTGGGCGACACCGTCCGCGTTCACCTGAAGGTCAAGGAAGGCAACCGTGAGCGTATCCAGGTGTTCGAGGGCACCGTGATCGCCAAGAAGCACGGCGGCATTGAGGAGACCTTCACCGTGCGCCGCGTCTCCTACGGCGTCGGCGTGGAGAAGGTGTTCCCCGTTCACGCTCCTTCCATCGAGAAGATCGAGCTGGTGCGCCACGGTAAGGTGCGCCGCGCCAAGCTGTACTACCTGCGCAACCGCGTGGGCAAGGCGGCCAAGGTGAAAGAGGCCCTGTAATCCACCAGAAGGGAGCGGTGTTCAGCCGCTCCCTTCTTCTATATTTGATCAGCCCCCACATCGGGGCAGCAGAGAGGAGGAGGACCCTTGAACATTCAATGGTACCCCGGACACATGACCAAGACCCGCCGGCAGATCGAGGCGGACCTGAAAAACGTGGATATCGTGGTGGAGATCATCGATGCCCGCATCCCCGTATCCAGCCGGAACCCGGACATCGACAGCATCTGCGCCGGCAAGCCCCGGCTCATCGTCCTCAACCGGGCCGACCAGGCCGACCCCGCCCGGAACAAACAGTGGGCCGCCCTTTTCCGCAGTCAGGGCCACGCCGTGCTGGAGACGGACGCCAAAACGGGCAGCGGCGTGAACCAGTTCTCCGCCATCATTCAGAACGTGCTGAAGGATCAAATCGCCAAATGGCGGGAGAAGGGCCAGGTGGGCCGTCCGGTACGGGCCATGGTGGTGGGGGTGCCCAACGTGGGCAAGTCCACCTTCATCAACAAGGTAGCCCGGAAGAAATCCGCCAAGGCGGGGGACCGGCCCGGTGTCACCCGGGGCAAGCAGTGGGTAAATGTGGACCAATCCCTGGACCTGCTGGACACCCCTGGCATCCTGTGGCCCAAGTTTGATGACCAGACCATCGGCATGAACCTGGCCTTTACCGGGGCGGTGAAGGACGACATCATGGACGTGGAGACCCTGGGCTGCCACATGATGGCCCTGCTGGCCGAGCGCTACCCCAAGGTGCTGACGGATAGCTATAAGCTCCCCGAAGTCCCCGCCCGAGAGGGGGAGGAGAACGACATCGCCTATGGCTATCGGCTCCTTCAGGCCTGCGCCCAGAAGCGGGGCATGCGCATCTCCGGCGGAGAATTCGACACCGAGCGTATGTCCCGGGTGCTGCTGGACGAGTATCGCGCTGGCAAGTTGGGACGCTTTACACTTGAGATACCCCAGGCCTAAGGAGGGAGACACCGTGGAAGAGATCGACCTTTGGCAGTATGAGCGCCAGGCCCTGGGGGAGGGGCACGTCCACATCTGCGGCTGCGACGAGGCGGGGGCAGGGCCCCTGGCCGGTCCGGTGTACGCCGCGGCGGTGATCCTGCCCATGGGCGCGGATATCCCCGGACTGAACGACTCTAAAAAGCTGACGGAGAAGCGGCGGGAGGCCCTGTTCCCCGTCATTCAGACCACGGCCCTGGCCTGGTCGGTGGCCAGCATCTCCCCTCAAGAGATCGACGAGACCGACATCCTCACCGCCCGGATGCGGTGTATGCAGCTGGCCATCGACGGCCTGTCCCTTCCGGCGGATTTCGCCCTGGTGGACGGAAACCGGGACCACGGCAGGGGAGGGGGCGTGACTACGCCCCACCGCTGCATTGTAAAGGGAGACAGCCTGTCGGCTTCTGTCGCGGCGGCATCCATTTTGGCCAAGGTGAGCCGGGACCACTTCATGCTGGAAATGGCGAAAGAATACCCCCAATACGCCTTTGAGCGCCACAAGGGCTATGGTACCAAGCTGCACTATGAGCGTCTGCGGGAATATGGGCCCAGCCCCATCCACCGCAGGAGCTTTTTGAAAAATCTATGAGCGGACAGGCAAGCCGCCTGCTGGGGCGATGGGGGGAGGCCCTGGCGGCGGACCACCTGCGCCGGGCGGGCTATCAGCTCCTGGCGGCCAACTGGCGCAGCCGCTTTGGGGAGATCGACCTCATCGCCGCCGACCGGGAATACCTCTGCTTTGTGGAGGTGAAGCTGCGCAAAAGTGCGGCCTTCGGCGGGGCGGGGGAGTTTGTGGACCGGCGCAAGCAGGATAAGCTGCGCCTGACGGCGGAGCTCTATCTCAGTCAACACCCCACCCGGCTCCAGCCCCGGTTCGACGTGATCGAAATATACGCTCCCCAGGGGACGGACACAAAAGCGCCCCGTGTCCGCCACATAGAAAACGCCTTTTTCTGACGGAGGGTTTTGGGGGCTTTTTCCCGCCAATCTCTTGACCTTCCGCCGGGAAGCTGTCATAATGGAGTATCGCCATTGCGATTCGTTTCTTGGCACAAGTTTCAAAATAGATGGGAATGATCGAGATGCAATATACCAGTACCAGAGATTCGTCTGTCCGCTTCACCGCCTCCCAGGCCATCACCCAGGGCCTGTCCGCTGACGGCGGTCTGCTGACCCCCTATTATATCCCCAAGCTGCCGGGCAACGCCCTGGACGAGCTGAAGGACATGCCTTATCAGGCCCGGGCCGTCTATGTGATGAAGCAGTTTTTGGAGGAGTTCACCGTGAAAGAACTCACCGACTTTGCTGCCGCCGCCTATGGCCCGGAGAAGTTTGATACTCCCGCCGTGGCCCCCGTCCACACCCTGAATGAGAGCACCCACTGCCTGGAGCTGTGGCACGGCCCCACCTGCGCCTTCAAAGATATGGCTCTGCAGATGCTGCCCCACCTGCTCACCGCCTCCCTGACCAAGACGGAGGAGTTCCGCACCGTGTGCATCCTGGTGGCCACCTCCGGCGACACCGGCAAGGGCGCCTTGGAGGGCTTTAAGGATGTGAAGGGCACCCGTATTCTGGTGTTCTATCCCAAGGACGGCGTGTCCGCCGTGCAGGAGCTGCAGATGGTCACCCAGGAGGGCGATAATGTGGGCGTGGCCTCCGTCATCGGCAACTTTGACGATGCCCAGACCGGCGTGAAGCGCCTGTTCTCCGACGAGGCCCTGCGGGAGGAGCTGGACAAGCGGGGATTCTTCTTCTCCTCCGCCAACTCCATCAACTGGGGCCGGGTGCTGCCCCAGATCGTCTACTATGTCTCCGCCTACTGCGACCTGCTGCGGGACGAGAAGATCCAGCCCGGCCAGGCCATCAACGTGTGTGTGCCCACGGGCAACTTCGGCAACATCCTGGCCGCCTACTATGCCCGGGAGATGGGGGTGCCCATTGACAAGCTCATCTGCGCCTCCAACAGCAATAACGTCCTCACCGACTTTATCCGCACCGGCGTGTATGACCGCAACCGCCAGTTCTATAACACCGAGTCCCCCTCCATGGACATCCTGATCTCCTCCAACCTGGAGCGGCTGCTGCTGACGCTGACCCAGGACGTGGACGAGGTGAAGGGCTATATGCAGCAGCTGAACGCCACCGGCCGCTATCAGGTCAGCGACAAGGTGAAGGAGAAGCTGCAGCAGCGCTTCTTCGGCTATTGCTGTGACGACGGCGAGACCGAGAAGGTCATCGGCCGCATCTATGCCAAGGACCGCTATCTGGTGGACCCCCACACCGCCGTGGCTTTCTCCGCCCTGGAGCAGTACCGCGCCGAGACGGGGGACGAGACCCCCTGTGTGGTGGTCTCCACCGCCAGCCCCTTCAAGTTCTGCGGCAGCGTCCTGTCCGCCCTGGGGGAGAAAAACATCGCCTCCGGCCTGGACGTGCTGGACCAGCTCTCCGAGAAGACCGGCCTGCCCGCTCCCGCCCCTCTGGCTGGGCTGCGTGGCAAGGAGATCCGCTTTACGACCACCGTGGAGAAGGCGCACATGGTGGATGCGGTGCTGTCCATGTTGGAGTGATCCATGGCCCTCTATGCGATTGGAGACACCCATCTGTCCCTGACCAGCAACAAGCCAATGGACGTGTTCGGCGGCGGCTGGGCCGGGTATGTAGACAAGCTGCGCCAGGGTTTTGCCTGCGTCCGGCCGGAGGATACCGTGGTTTTGTGCGGCGACCTGTCCTGGGGCATGAGCCTGCAGGAGGCGAGGGAGGACTTTGCCTTTCTGGATGCCCTGCCCGGAAAAAAGCTGCTGATGAAGGGAAACCACGACTACTGGTGGACCACAGCGTCCAAGATGAACCAGTTTTTTCAGGAGAACCACTTTACCACCTTTGAGATCCTGCACAACAACTGCTGCCTCTATGGGGACGTGGCCCTGTGCGGCACCCGGGGGTGGTTCTATGAGGAGGACCGGGGGGAGCACAGCGCCAAGATCTTCAACCGGGAGCTGATCCGCCTGGAGACCTCTCTGAAGGCGGGGGGAGCGCGGGAGAAATTCTGTTTTCTCCACTATCCGCCCCTGTATCAGGGCTATCGCTGTCAGGAGATCATCGACCTGATGAAGCAGTATGGCGTGAAGCGCTGCTACTATGGCCATCTTCACGGCGGAAGCCACCGTCTGGCAGTGTCCGGGGACCGGGACGGGGTGGAATACCACCTGGTCGCCGCCGATTACCTGGGCTTCAAACCGGAATTGATCCTGCCCTGATGAAAAAATTATAGAAATTTCTAAAAAATAGTCTGGTCAAACCACAGGATATCTGATAGAATATCGTGGCGAAAGTAAAAAGGCGATGTCGTTCCGCTGTTGGAGCGTATGACACGCCGACAGGAGGAATTTGACAAAATGAAGGTCACCAGTGTTGAGAAGAAAGAGAAGAGCACGGTCGAGCTGACCATCCAGGTCGAGGCCGACGCGTTTGAGGCCGCTGTTCAGAAGGCCTATGAGAAGGAGCGCAAGAATATCGGTGTCCCCGGCTTCCGCAAGGGCAAGGCCCCCCGGAAGATCATCGAGGGCATGTACGGCACCGGCGTGTTCTATGAAGAGGCCATCAACCAGGTCTATCCCGGCGCTTATGCCCAGGCTGTGGAGGAGCAGAAGCTGGATGACGTGGGTTATCCCAAAATCGAGATCGTGGAGGTGGGCAAGGACGGCCTGACCTTCAAGGCACTGGTTTCTGTCCGCCCCGAGGTGAAGCTGGGTACCTATAAGGGCCTGACCGCCTCCAAGGACGTGGCCAAGGTCACCGACAAGGACGTGGACGAGGAGCTCAAGCCCTACATCGACCGGGCCACCCGCCTGGTCAGCGTGGACCGCGCCGCCCAGAACGGCGACACCGTGGTCATCGACTTCGAGGGTTTTGACAACGGCGAGGCCTTTGATGGCGGCAAGGGCGAGAACTATGACCTGAAGCTGGGTGCCGGTATGTTTGTTCCCGGCTTTGAGGAGCAGCTGGTGGGTGCCAAGGCCGGCGAGGAGAAGGACCTGGACATCACCTTCCCCGAGGACTATCACCCCGGTCTGGCCGGCAAGGCCGTTGTGTTCCACGTGAAGGTCAAGGAGGTCAAGGAGCCCCAGGCCCCCGTGGTGGACGACGAGTTTGCCAAGGACGTGTCCGAGTTCGAGACCATGGATGCCTTCCGCAAGAGCCTGGCCGAGAAGATCGCCGACCGCCGCAGCAAGCAGGCCGACGCCGACTTTGAGAACCAGGTGCTGGAGCAGCTGATCGAGAACATGGAGTGCGAGATCCCCGACGGCATGGTGGACGTGCAGCTGGACCGCCTGATGGAGGACTATGCCATGCGTCTGCAGAGCCAGGGCATCTCCATGGAGGACTATCAGAAGATGATGGGTGTCAACGGCGACATCGTCCGGGAGTCCGCCCGTCCCTCCGCGCTGCGCCAGGTCCAGATGCAGCTGGCCCTGACCGCCGTGGCCGATGCTGAGAACATCGAGGTCACCGACGAGGAGGTCCAGGCTGAGATCGACCGTCTGGCCAAGCAGTATAACATTGATGTCGAGCAGGTGAAGGCCGCTGTGCCTGTCGAGGACCTGAAGAAGGACCTGCGCCTGAGAAAGGCCAGCGATCTGGTCATCGCCGAGGCCAAGGTGGGCAAGGCCAAGAAGAAGGCCGCCGCCAAGAAGACCGAGAAGGCTGAGGGGACCGAGGGCGAGGAGAAGCCCAAGCGCACCCGCAAGAAGAAGACTGAGGAGACCGAGGAGCCCAAGGCTGAGTAAACGGCCCTGAAAGGTCCGATGTAACATCTCAATCACGTCCCGGGGCGGCCCTGCACCGCCCCGGGCGCGTCCGTATCTTCATATTGACGGGCACAGAGAGGAATCAACTTCTCTCACCGGGGGTATACTTTGGTATCACGACCCAAAAAGGAGTAAAATTTATGAGCTTAGTTCCCTATGTAGTAGAGCAGACCAACCGGGGCGAGCGGTCCTATGACATCTTTTCCCGGCTGCTGAACGACCGGATCGTCATGCTGTCTGAGGAAGTCAACGACACCACCGCCTCTCTCATCGTGGCCCAGCTGCTGTATCTGGAGGCCCAGGACCCGGACAAGGACATCCAGTTCTACATCAACAGTCCCGGCGGCTCCGTCACCGCCGGTATGGCCATCTACGACACCATGCAGTATATCAAGTGCGACGTGTCCACCATCTGCATCGGCATGGCCGCCTCTATGGGCGCGTTCCTGCTGTCCTCCGGGACGAAGGGCAAGCGCCTGGCCCTGCCCAATGCAGAGATCATGATCCACCAGCCCTCCGCCGGGACCCAGGGCCAGATCACGGATATGGCCATCCACCTGAAACGGCTGGAGATCGTCAAGACCCGTCTGACCGGCATCCTGGCCGCCAACACCGGCAAGCCCCTGGACGTGGTGCGGGCCGACTGCGAGCGGGACAACTTTATGACCGCCCAGGAGGCCATGGAGTACGGTCTCATCGACAAGGTGATCGACCACCGCTAAGGGCGGTGTGCCGCAGCGCGCCGGAGCGGAGGAGAGGAGTGCCTTCTCCTGCCCGGTCCGGCGCAGATTTCCATAGGAATTTTAAGAGGTGTATCCATGGCGCGTAACGACGAGAAGAAAAATATCCGCTGCTCCTTTTGCGGCAAGCATCAGGATCAGGTCCGGCGGCTCATCGCCGGGCCGGGTGTTTATATCTGCAACGAGTGTGTGCAGCTGTGCATGGGCATTCTGGACGACAACTATGAGCCGGTGGACGAGCCCGGCAGCAGCGGCATGCCCGATGTGATCCCCACGCCCCAAGAGATCCACACCGTGCTGGATCAATATATCATCGGCCAGGAGCAGGCCAAGATCGCCCTGTCCGTGGCCGTATATAACCACTATAAGCGCATCTACTTCGGGGATGCCGAGGGAGTGGAGCTGCAAAAGAGCAACATCCTGCTCATGGGCCCCACCGGCTGCGGCAAGACCCTGTTTGCCCAGACGCTGGCCCGGGTGCTGAAGGTGCCCTTCGCCATCGCCGATGCCACCACCCTCACCGAGGCGGGCTATGTGGGCGACGATGTGGAGAACATTCTGCTGCGTCTGGTCCAGGCCGCCGACTATGACATCGAGCTGGCCGAGCGGGGCATCATCTACATCGACGAGATGGACAAGATCGCCCGGAAGAGCGAGAATACCTCCATCACCCGGGATGTGTCCGGCGAGGGCGTACAGCAGGCCCTGCTGAAGATCCTGGAGGGCACCGTGGCCAATGTGCCCCCTCAGGGCGGGCGGAAGCACCCCCACCAGGAGTTCATTCAGATCGACACCAAGAACATCCTGTTCATCTGCGGCGGCGCCTTCGACGGCATCGACAAGATCATCGAAAACCGTTTGGACAAGCGGTCCATGGGCTTCGGCGCCGAGATCCAGAGCAAGAAGGAGCGGAATGTGGGTCAGCTGATGAAGGAGATCCAGCCCCAGGACCTGCTGAAATTCGGCATCATCCCCGAGCTGGTGGGCCGTCTGCCTGTCATCACCACCCTGGACTCCCTGGACCGGGACATGATGGTCCAGATCCTCACCGAGCCCAAAAACGCCCTGGTGAAACAGTATCAGAAGCTGATGGAGTATGACCAGGTGGAGCTGGACTTCGACGGCGAGGCTCTAAAGGCCGCGGCGGACCGGGCGGTGGACCGGGGCATCGGAGCCCGCGGCCTGCGGGCGGTGCTGGAGGAGGTCATGACCAGGGTGATGTATAACGTGCCCTCTGACCCCACCATTACCAAGGTGACCGTCCACGCCGACTGCTTTACCGAAGGCGCTGCCCCGGAGCTCACCCACGACCCGGAGCGTACCCAGCGTCCCCGGCTGGGCCGTGCAGCCCTGATGGCTAAGAACGGCGGGACCGGTATCCCCGGCTCCAACGTGGGCTGACAGACGAAAACATGCAGAGAAGACATCCCGCAGCGCCCCCGGTCCGGCGGGCACGGGATGTCTTTTTGCCATACCCCTGAAGGGAAGTGAATCGACTATGAGTCAAGAGTTTGAATTATCCAATGTGTCCACCATGCCGGTCATCGCGCTGCGGGGCATCACTGTGTTCCCCAACGTGATGATCCACTTCGAGGTGGCTCGGGCGATCTCCGTCAAGGCCCTGGAGGATGCTATGTCCGCCGGGCAGCCGGTGTTTCTGGTGGCCCAGAAGGATATCTCGGTGGAGGAGCCCTCCGGCCGGGACCTGTACACCGTGGGCACCATCTCCAACATCCGGCAGATCCTGCGGATGCCCGGGGACAACATGCGGGTGATGGTGGAGGGGCACAGCCGCGGGCGGCTCATCCAGCTCACCGCCTCCGCCCCCTATTTGAAGGCCCAGGTGCAGGAAATTCCCGAGGAGGAGGCCCCGGACCGGCCCACCCCCCGTCAGGAGGCCCTGATGCGGGCCACCTATGACCTGTTCCAGGAGTACAGCGAGCTGGCTCCGAAAGTTTCTCCAGACCTGATCGTCCACCTGCTGGCCAGTCAGGAGCCGGGCTATATCGCCGACTATATCGCCCAGAACATCGCCATGCGCAGCGCCGACAAGCAGAAGATCTTGGAGGAGCTGCACCCGGTCCGTCGGCTGGAAAAGCTGTATAAGCTGCTCCAGCGGGAGGTGGACATCCTCTCTCTGGATGCAGAGATCCAGAGCAAGGCCCGGGAGCAGATGGCCGACCAGCAGCGGGACTATTTCCTGCGGGAGCAGATGAAGGCCATCCAGAACGAGCTGGGTGAGGGGGAGGGCGGCGACGAGATCGCCGAATACCGGGAGAAGATCGCCAAGGCCAAGCTCCCCGACCAGGTGCGGGAGAAGCTGAACAAGGAGCTGGGCCGGCTGGCCAAGCAGCCCTTCGGCAGCTCGGAGTCCAGCGTGCTCCACAGCTATCTGGACGTGTGTCTGGAGCTGCCCTGGGGCAAGACCACCAAGGAGAAGGTCAGCGTGGCCGCCGTGAAAAAGGCCCTGGACCGGGATCACTACGGCCTGGACAAGGTGAAGGAGCGGATTCTGGAGTTCGTAGCCGTCAAGCAGCTGGCCCCGGAGCTGAAGGGCCAGGTGCTGTGTCTGGTGGGCCCCCCCGGCGTGGGCAAGACCTCCATCGCCATGTCCATGGCAAAGGCGATGAACCGCAAGCTGGCCCGCATCTCCCTGGGCGGCGTCAGTGACGAGGCGGAGATCCGGGGCCACCGCAAGACCTATGTGGGGGCCATGCCCGGCCGGATCATCAACGCCGTCAGCCAGGCGGGCAGCTGCAATCCCCTGATCCTGCTGGACGAGATCGACAAGCTGGGCCACGACCACCGGGGCGACCCGGCCTCGGCCCTGCTGGAGGTGCTGGACGGGGAGCAGAACGCCACCTTCCGGGACCACTTCCTGGAGGTGCCCTTCGACCTGTCCGATGTGCTGTTCATCACCACGGCCAACACCCTGGACACCATCCCCCGGCCCCTGCTGGACCGGATGGAGGTCATCGAGCTGCCCAGCTATACCGACGAGGAGAAGCTGCAGATCGCCAAGCACCACCTGCTGCCCAAGGAACTCAAGCGCCACGGGCTGACCCATGCCCAGGTGAAGGTGTCTGACGGGGCGGTGCGGGAGATCGTGGCCGCCTATACCCGGGAATCGGGCGTCCGTGTGCTGGAGCGCAAGCTGGCCGCCATCTGCCGCAAGGCTGCCATGAAGATCGTGGACGGGGAAAAGACCGTAAAAATCACGGAGAAGGACCTGCACGAGTATCTGGGTGCGCCCCGGTATTTCCCGGAGCGCCAGGCTCTGGAGGAGCGGGTAGGCGTGGTCAACGGCCTGGCCTGGACCTCCGTGGGCGGCGAGCTGCTGGAGGTGGAGGTGAACGTGGTCCCCGGCTCCGGCAAGGTGGAGCTGACGGGCAACCTGGGCGACGTGATGAAGGAGTCCGCCCATGCGGCCCTAAGCTTTATCCGCAGCCAGGCCGAGCGGCTGGGCATCGCTCAGAATTTCTATAAGGAGAAGGACATCCATGTCCACTTCCCGGAGGGGGCCGTGCCAAAGGATGGGCCCTCCGCCGGTATCGCCATCACCACCGCCATCGTCTCCGCCCTCACCGGGGTCCCGGTGCGCCGGGGTCTGGCCATGACGGGGGAGGTGACCCTACGGGGCCGTGTGCTGCCCATCGGCGGCCTGAAGGAAAAGACCATGGCCGCCTTCCGAAACGGCATCCGCACGGTCATCATCCCGGCGGACAACGAAAAGGACCTGGAGGAGATCGACCAGACGGTGCGGGGTGCCCTGCAGTTCCATCTGGTGGAGCAGGCCGACCAGGTGCTGGCCATCGCCCTGCCTGCCCTGAACGCAGGGGAGAAGGAGAACACGCCCAAGGCGGAGCCGGAGACCATGCTGCCCCCGGAGCGGGGGAGTGCGGCCTCCCGCCTGCGCCAGTAAGGAGGAGCTATGGCTGTCAATTTACAAAAAACGGAGTTTATCCTCTCCGCCGCCTCCCCCAAGGACTTCCTGCGGGACGGACTGCCCCAGGTCGCCTTTGCCGGGCGGTCCAACGTGGGCAAGTCGTCGGTAATCAACCGGCTGCTGAACCGGAAGAACTTCGCCCGGGTGGGGGCCGCCCCCGGCAAGACCATCCACATCAACTATTTCAAGATCGACGGGACCTTCTACCTGGTGGACCTGCCCGGCTATGGCTATGCCAAGGTGTCCAAAAGCGAACGGGACCGGTGGGGCAAGCTGATGGAGACCTATTTCGCCCACCCGGAGCTGATGACCCTGGGCGTGATGATCGTGGACGCCCGGCACAAGCCCACGGCGGACGACTGCACCATGGCCCAGTGGTTTAAAGACACGGGCCGCCCCATGGTGGTGGTGGCAAACAAGCTGGACAAGCTGAAAAAGAGCGAGGTCCAGCCCAGCCTGGATCGGGTGCGCCTGACCCTGGAGCTGGAGGAGGACGTGCCCGTCATCCCCTTCTCCGCCGAGAAGGGGGACGGGCGGCAGGAGCTGCTCAATGTCATCTTTGCCGCCGTCCAGCCGAACTGAACAGAGGTTTTTTGCCGCCCCGCATCTGGGAACAGGTGTTGGGGCGGCAAATGATTCTTGTGTTTAAGAAGCGATTCTGGTATACTGTTGACAAAACAAGCCGATGTTTTGTGGGAGGTGAGCCGTTGGACGGACCGGTCTACCACCTGGAAGGGGTGGTAAAGGCAAAGGAAGCCGGGATGGAGGACTTTGTGGGTCCCCTGGACCTGATCCTCCACCTGCTGGCCAAGAACAAGATGGAGATACAGGACATTCAGCTCTCCCTGATCCTGGACCAATATCTGGCCTGGATGGACCGGCGGCGGGAGCTGGATCTGGAGGTGGCCAGCGAGTTTGTAGCCATGGCCTCCCACCTGGTGTATATCAAGACCCGGATGCTGCTGTCCATCCACGACGAGGAGGCACTGTCCGAGCTGGAACAGCTCATTGCGACCCTGCAGGCCCACCAGCGGCAGGAGGACTATTTCCGTTTGCGAAAAGTCCTGCCCCAGCTGGAGGAGGACTTTCAGCGGGGCCGGGACTATCTGACCAAGACACCGGAGGTGCTGACACCGGACCGGAACGTGCGCTATGGGCACTCAGGGCAGGACCTGTATCGAATTATGGTAGACATCCTCCGCCGGGGCGGGGATAAGGTGCCACCCATAAACGCCTTTCATGGCATTGTGGGCCGGGAGCCCTATCCCGTGGCCCAAAAGGCGGGGGAGGTGCTCCGTCGGCTGCTGGAGCTGGGCTCGGCTGGCCTGCGGGCCCTGTTTCGCCCCGCCCGCAGCCGTACAGAGGTGGTGGCCACCTTTTTGGCGGTGCTGGAGCTGTGCAAGAACCACCGGCTCCGCCTGTCCGGGGACGGGGAGAACTGTACCGTGACCTATGTAGAAAACCCGCCGCCGAGCGGGCCAGAGAACAACGGCTGACAGAAGAGAGGAGGCCCCTGGATGGAATACGGAAAACTGAAACGGGCCCTGGAGGGCGTCCTCTTTGCCGCCGGAGAGCCGGTGACCGCCCAGCGGCTGTGCCTGGGGCTGGAGACTGACAGGGCCACCCTGGACCGGGCCGCCTGTGATCTGGCGGAGGAGTATGAGAGGGAGAAGCGGGGTATCCGGCTGCTGCGGCTGGAGGGCAGCTATCAGCTCTGCTCCGCCCCGGAGCAGGCCAACCTCATCCGCCGCACCCTGGAGAGCCGAAAGCCCCCTAAGCTGTCTCAGCCTGCCCTGGAGGTGTTGGCGGTGGTGGCCTATTTCCAGCCGGTGACCCGGGCCTATATCGACCAGATCCGGGGCGTGGACAGCGCCTATACCGTGGGCCTGCTGCTGGAACGGGAGCTGATCGAAGAGGCGGGGCGGCTGTCCGTCCCGGGGCGGCCCGTGCTGCTGCGCACCACCAAGACGTTTCTGCGCTCCTTTGGACTGAGCGATCTGGACGGACTGCCGCCGCTGCCCGATCTCTCTGAGGAGGGGGAGCAGACCACCCTGGACCTGAAGGCGGCCATCCACCGCCTGGAGGAGGAACAGGAATTGGAGGCGGGGACGCTCCCTGAACAGATGCCGTGAGGGGCCTGATCATCGCCGCTGCCATCCTGGCGCTGCTGTTTCTGTTGGGGTACATCCCCCTGAGCGGCGGCGGGGAGTATAGCAGAACCGGGGCTTCGCTGTGGCTGCGGCTTGGGCCGGTGCGGATCACACTGCTGCCCCGAAAGCAGAAAACGCAAAAACAAAGAAAAGAAAAATCCCCCCAAAAACCGGAGCGGCCCCAGAAGGCTAAGCCGGAAAGACAAAAGCCAACCCTGGGCGGCAGCCTGGCCTATGCCAAGGTTCTGCTGCCCACGGTGCTGGATTGCGCCCGGCGGGTGTGGGGGGCCATCTATCTGAACACCCTGTATCTGGAGCTTCAGGTGGGGACGGAGGACCCGGGAGAGGCCGCCATGGCCTATGGCCGGGCCAACGCCGTTCTGGGTGCCCTCTGGACACCCCTGGTCCGGGCCTTCCGGGTGAAGGACGGCCGCGCCCGGGTGGATCTGGACTTTGACCGGAAGGAACCCGCCCTGTACGCCAGGGCGGAGCTGTCCATCCGGCTGGGTCAGGCCCTGTGGCTGGGACTGTTCTTCGGCCTGAAAGTTCTGAACCAGATCCTGCAGGTGAAAAATGAGAAAAAACAGCAGCAGAGAAAGGCGGCTTAAACATGGAAAACAACCATCCTCTCAGCGAACTGATGCGCACCACCCTGGACAGTGTCCGGGCCATGGCCGATGCCAACACCATTGTGGGCGCGCCCATCCAGGCGGACGGGGTGACGCTGATCCCCGTGTCTAAGCTGTCCTTCGGCGTGGCCGGGGGCGGCACGGAGTTCACCACCAAAAAGCAGCCCGCCGGAGACAACGCCTTCGGCGGCGGCAGCGGAGCCAGCGCCAAGCTGGAGCCGGTGGCCTTTCTGGTGGTGCGGGAGGGCGGCGTGAAGCTGCTGCCCGTGGCTCCGCCCCCCGCCACCACGGCGGACCGGGTCATCGAAGCGGTGCCCGAGGTGGTGGACAAGGTGACCAACTTCATCAAGGACCAGCAGGACCGCAAGGAGAAAACGGCGGACCTGGCCGACTGAAACTGCCTGCAATAGAAAGACCGCCGCCCCGCCATACTAACCACATCTGAATGGCTCCCGAAAGAGAACCGGGAGCGGAAGAAAAAGGATGTGACCGCATTGAAGCGATATGTGTGGGCTGCGGCGGCTCTTTTGCTGCTGTGGACCGGGGCACCCCGGGCGGGGGCGGTGGACTGCTCCGCCGCCAGCGCCGTGGTGATGGAGGCGGAGACCGGCCGGGTGCTGTATGAAAAGCAGGCCCGCCAGCGGCGGCCCATCGCCAGCATCACCAAACTGATGACCGCCCTGGTGGCCCTGGAGTCGGGGCATGACCTGGAGGAGAACGTGACCATCCGGCCGGAATGGACGGGGATCGAGGGCTCCTCCCTCTACTTGACCCCGGGGGAAAACATACGCCTGGAGACCCTGCTGTACGGCCTGCTGCTCCGCTCGGGCAACGACGGGGCGGAGGCCATCGCCGGGTGGTGCGGCGGCAGCCGGGAAAAGTTTATCGCCCGGATGAATGAGAGGGCCGCCCGGCTGGGCATGACAGACAGCCATTTTTCCGACCCCAGCGGCCTGTCGGACGAGGGGCACTGGTCCAGCGCCTATGACATGGCCCTGCTGGCCAGGGCCTGTTTGGCCCAGCCGGAGCTTGCCAAAATCGTCTCCACCAGGGCCATCACCTTAGAGGGGCGGGCCCTGGTGAACCACAACAAGCTGCTGTGGCGCTGTCCCGGCTGCCTTGGGATGAAGACGGGCTACACCAAAAAGGCCGGGCGCACCCTGGTCTCCGCCGCAGAGCGGGAGGGGATGACCCTCATCTGCGTCACCCTGAACGACCCGGACGACTGGGCCGACCACATCGCTCTGCTGGACTGGGCCTTTGGGCGCTTTGCTATGGAGCAGGTGGTCCGGGCGGGGGAGACTCTGTGCCGTCTGCCCGTGGGCGGCAGCCTGCTGCCCTTCTGCCCCGCCGTGGCGGGGGAGGGGGCCGCCTTGTGTCTGGCACAGGGGGAGCAGCCCCGGCTGCGGCTGGAGCTGGACCGGACCGCCCTGACCGCCCCGGTGGCGGCGGGGGAAATTCTGGGGCGAGCCGTATATGAGTTAGAAGGCGCAGCGCTTGCCGCCGTCCCACTGGAGACGGGAGCGGCTCTGCCCGACCTGGCCCCGCCCAGACGGGGGCCGCTGGCCTGGCTGCAAGAGCGGCTGGGCGGCGCTGCCAAAACGATGACCGGAGGATGAACCATGGAAGAGCGGCTGCAAAAATTGATCTCGGCCAGCGGACTGACCTCCCGCCGGGGGGCGGAGGACTGGATCACGGCGGGCCGGGTCACGGTGAACGGCCGGGTAGCCGCCTTGGGGGACAAGGCCGACTTATCCCGCGACCAGGTGCTGGTGGACGGCCGCCCGCTACCCCAAGAAGAGGACAAACAGCGGACTTATCTCATGCTGAACAAGCCGAGGGGCTATGTGTCCACCCTGTCCGATGAGAAGGGCCGAAAGACAGTGGCCCAGCTGGTGTCCGGCTGCGGCTGCCGGGTATGGCCCGTGGGGCGGCTGGACATGGATTCGGAGGGGCTGCTGCTGCTCACCGACGACGGGGCGCTGACCCACCGGCTCATCCACCCCAGCCACCAGGTGGAGAAGGAATATCTGGTGTGGGTGACGGGGGACGTGGACCGGGCCCTGCCCATCCTGTCCGGGCCCATGGAGCTGGACGGAGAGCCCCTGGCCCCCGCCCAGGTACGCCGGGGCCGGACCAGCGGCGGCGTGAGCCAGCTGTCCATCATCATCCACCAGGGAAAGAACCGCCAGGTGCGGCGAATGTGCGCCCAGGCGGGGCTGACGGTAAAGCGGCTCAAGCGGGTGCGGGAGGGCCAGGTGACCCTGGACCGGGCCCTGGCCCCCGGGGCCTGGCGCAGGCTGACGGAGGCGGAGCTCGCCCTGCTGCGCTGACTGCGGACGAAATTTTACCGGATGCCATGAACAAAACAGCGGCCTATTTTGGCCCAAACCGGTGCTTTTTGCAGAGAAGATGGAATTCCTGCAAAAAGCACTTGCATTTTTTCTGGGAACACGGTAAGATAACAATGAGCACTTTTTTGTTTTGTTTTGGAGAAAGTCTGGAGATGATGAAATATGAATCAAGATATTCTTGCGTTGATTCAGGAAAATATGAATACCTTTTCCAAGGGCCAAAAGCGCATTGCCGCGTTTATTCTGGAGTCCTATGACAAGGCCGCCTTTATGACGGCCAGCCGCCTGGGAAAGAAAGTGGGCGTGAGCGAATCCACCGTGGTGCGCTTCGCCGCTGAGCTGGGCTATGACGGTTACCCGGATATGCAGAAGTCCTTGCAAAAAATGATCCGCAACCGCCTGACCTCCGTCCAGCGCATCGAGGTGACCAACGACCGCATCGGCGACCAGGACCTGGTGTCCATGGTCCTGCAGTCGGACATGGAGAAGATCCGCCTGACCCTGGAGGAGCTGGACCGGGACGCCTTTGACCATGCGGTGAAGGCCATTGTGTCCGCCAAGCGCATCTACATCATCGGCGTGCGCTCCTCCGCCGCCATCGCCTCTTTCCTGGGCTTTTATTTCAACCTGATTTTTGACAACGTGGTCAACGTCACCGCCGGCACTGCCAGCGAAATGTTCGAGCATCTGCTGCGGGTGGGGGAGGACGATGTGGTCATCGGGGTCAGCTTCCCCCGGTACTCCAGCCGCACCGTCCAGGCCATGAGCTTTGCCCGGGACCGGAAGGCCACCACCGTGGCCATCACCGACAGCGAGGCATCCCCCCTGGCACCCATCTGTAAGTATACCCTGAAGGCCCGCAGCGACATGGCCTCCTTCGGCGACTCCCTTGTAGCGCCTCTTTCCCTGGTAAACGCCCTGCTGGTGGCGGTGAGCCGGGCGAAGAACGACGACCTGGCCAACACCTTCCAGACCCTGGAGCGCATCTGGGAGGACTACGGCGTGTATGAGAAGGTGCAGGAGTGACGGGCGGACATGATCTGATCGTGGTGGGCGGCGGGGCCGCCGGAATGATGGCCGCCATCTCCGCCGCCCGCATGGGGGCGGACGCGTGCGTGGTGGAGCGCAACCAAAAGGTTGGGCGTAAGCTGTATATCACCGGAAAGGGCCGCTGCAACGTGACCAACCACTGTACCCCGGAGGAGGCCCTGGCCTCCACCCCCCGGAACAGCCGCTTTCTGTTCAGCGCCATGAGCCGCACCACCCCCGCCGACGTGGAGCGCTTTTTCACCGACCTGGGGGTGAAGCTGAAGGTGGAGCGGGGCAACCGGGTGTTCCCCGCCTCGGACAAGGCCGCTGACATCATCGACGCGCTGTTTTTCGAGCTGCGGCGGCTGAAGGTCCCCGTGATCCAGGCTCGGGCCACCGGCCTGAACATAGAAGAGGGAAAAGTGACCGCCCTTGTCACCGACCAGGGGGAGTTTCCCTGCCGCGCCCTGATTTTGGCCACTGGCGGGGCGTCCTATCCCGCCACCGGCTCCACGGGGGACGGCTATGACCTGGCCCGCCGGGCGGGACACACCATCGTCCAGCCCGCCCCGTCTCTGGTGCCGCTGGAATCTTCCGACCCCTGCTGCGGACAGATGCAGGGCCTGGCCCTGAAAAACGTGGTCTTGACGGTGAAGAACCGGAAAGGTAAAATAGTATACCGTGAGCTGGGCGAGCTGCTGTTCACCCACTTCGGGCTGTCCGGCCCCCTGGTCCTGTCCGCCAGCGCCCACATGCGCAGCTTTGACAAAGACCAGTATACCTGTGTCATCGATTTAAAGCCCGCCCTGGAGGAGTCCGCCCTGGATGCCCGCCTGGTGCGGGAACTGACGGCCAACGCCAACCGGGACATGGCCAACGTCATGGGGACGCTGCTGCCCCGGCTGATGATCCCCGTGGTGCTTCAGCGGGCGGAGATCCCCCCGGACCGCAAGGCCCACGACCTGACGAAGGGGGAGCGCCGCCGCCTGCTGGAGACCCTGAAGGGCTTCCGCATCCCCGTGTCCGGCCCCCGTCCCATTGCCGAGGCCATCATCACCGCCGGCGGCGTGAAGGTGGGAGAGGTGGACCCCAAGACCATGGCATCCAAAAAGACGGATGGGCTGTACTTCGCCGGGGAACTGCTGGACGTGGACGCTTACACCGGCGGCTTTAACCTGCAGATCGCCTGGGCCACCGGCCGGGCGGCGGGGGAGAGCGCCGCAGAGCGGCTGCAGGACGGCCTGTAAACACAATAAAAGTTTTGGAGCGAAAAGGCATGAAGCATATCAGCATCGCCATCGACGGTCCCGCGGGCGCGGGAAAGAGCACCCTGGCCCGCCAGGCGGCCCAGCGGCTGGGATTTTTATATGTAGACACCGGGGCTATCTACCGCACGGTGGCCTTAAAGGCGCTGGAGTCGTCCGCTGATCCCGCAGACCCGGAGCAGGTGGTCCCCCTGCTGGATGGCCTGAACGTGAAGATGGACCACGGCCCCGACGGAGGACAGCGGATGTTCCTGGACGGGAAGGACGTATCTGATGCCATCCGGCAGCACCGGGTGTCCGGCGCTGCCTCCCAGGTGGCGGCCATTCCCCAGGTGCGGGAATTTCTGCTGGACTTTCAGCGCCGCCAGGCCCGGGAGCATGACGTGCTCATGGACGGGCGGGACATCGGGACGGTGGTCCTGCCCGATGCCGACGTGAAGATATTCCTCACCGCCGCGCCGGAGGCCCGCGCCCACCGACGGGCCCGGGAGCTGGAGCTGCGGGGGGAGAAGGCCGACTATGAGACCATTCTCCACGACATCATCCGCCGGGACGAGCAGGACCGGAACCGGCCTGTGGCCCCCCTGCGTCAGGCGGAGGATGCGGTGCTGGTGGATACCACCCGACTGAACCTGGAGGAGAGCCTGGAGGCCCTGCTGGCCGCCATTAAGGAGCGGACGGACCGATGAACGAGATGGAAAAAAATCCTCAGGACAAGGTCACTGACCGCTGGTTCCACTTCCTCTATGCGGTGATCTGGCCCTTCTTCAACCTGTTCCGGCCCCTGAAAGTCATCGGCCGGGAGAATATCCCGGATGGTGCGGCGGTGCTGTGCCCTAACCACACCACCATCGGCGACCCCTTCTATGTGGTGTTCGCCTTTGGCCGCCGGTATCCCATGCGGGCCATGGCCAAGATACAGATCATGCGGGTGCCCTTCATCGGCTGGATCTTGGGCAAGGGCGGCGTGTTCGGCGTAGACCGGGGACACGCGGATATGCACGCGGTAAAGACCGCCCTGAAGCTGCTCAAGGACGGAAACAAGCTGCTCATGTTCCCCGAGGGGACCCGGGTCCGGGAGGGGGAGGATGTGGCGGCCAAAACGGGGGCGGCCATGTTTGCCACCCGCACCGGCGTACCCCTGGTGCCCATCTATATCCAGCGAAAAAAGCGGCTGTTCGCCCGGAACGCAGTGGTCATCGGCCAGCCCTATCACCCCCAGTACGCCGGGCGCAAGCCCACGCCGGAGGAGTTGGATGCCATCACCGGGGACCTGATGGACCGGGTCCGCGCCCTGGGGGAGGGACAGTCGTGAGCGTCGTGTTAGCCAAATCTGCCGGCTTCTGCTACGGTGTACGCCGGGCGGTGGAGCTGGCGGAGCGGACGGCAGAGGAGGGGCGGCCCTGCGTGATGCTGGGTTCCATCATCCACAACAAGGATGTCATCGCCCGTCTGGCCGAAAAGGGCCTGACGGCGGTGGAGCGGCCTGAGGACGTGCCCGAGGGCAGTGCCGTGATCATCCGCTCCCACGGGGAGGGAAGAACGGTCTATGACCAGCTCCGGGCCCGTGGGGTGGAGATACTGGATGCCACCTGCCCCAACGTCACCCGCATCCATCAGATCGTGGCCCAGGCCGAAGAAACGGGCCGTCAGCCGGTGATCGTGGGCACGCCGGACCACCCGGAGGTGACGGCCATCGCCGGATGGTGCAGTCACCCAGTTGTGGTTTCTGGGGCGGAAGAGTTGGAAAAATGGCTGGTTCAGGACGAAAAACGCCGGAATTTGCCCCTTACTTTTGTCTCCCAAACTACGTCCACCCGGAAAATTTGGGATGACTGCGTGAAAAAAGCAAAAAAAGAGTGTACAAACGCAGAATTTTTTGATACAATATGTGGAGCGACATCCAAACGCCAGGAAGAGGCCCATCGGCTGGCCCAACAATGTAGCCTGATGGTGGTCATTGGCGACGGAAAGAGCTCTAACACCAAACGTCTGGCAGAGATCTGCAGAGAGAGCTGCCCGGACGTGCGCCTGATCGAGCGGGCGGCGGATTTAGAGCCATCCGCCTTGTCCCAGGCGAATGTGGTCGGCATCACGGCGGGTGCCTCAACGCCCGCGTGGATAATAAAGGAGGTCTATGACAAAATGAGCGAAGAAAACATGGAGATCGAAAAGTCCTTTGCTGAGATGCTGGAGGAGTCGATCAAAACTTTAAATACGGGGGATAAGGTCAAGGGCAAAGTCGTTGCGATCACTCCCACGGAGATCGAGGTGGAGCTGGGCGTGAAGTACCCCGGCTACATCCCCCTGTCCGAGCTGAGCGACGATCCCAGCGTGAAGCCTGAGGACGTGGTGAAGGTCGGCGACGAGATCGAGACCTACGTCATGCTGGTCAGCGACCGTGACTGCATGGTCAAGCTGTCCAAGAAGCGTCTGGACATGGTCAAGGGCTGGGAAGAGATCGAGGCCGCCAAGGAGAACGAGACCGTGATGGAAGGTTTCGTCACCGAGGACAACAAGGGCGGCGTGGTCGTCTCTGTCAAGGGCGTGCGCGTGTTCGTCCCCGCCTCTCAGACCGGTCTGCCCCGCGAGACTCCTATGAGCGAGCTGGTCAAGCAGAAGGTCCGCCTGATCATCACCGAGGTCAACCGTGCCCGCCGCCGTGTGGTGGGCTCCATCAGCCGTGTCACCCGTGCCGAGCGGGCCGCCGCCGCTGAGAAGGTCTGGGCCGAGATCGAAGAGGGCAAGCACTACACCGGCACCGTGAAGTCCCTGACTTCCTACGGCGCTTTTGTGGACATCGGCGGCGTGGACGGCATGGTCCACATCTCCGAGCTGTCCTGGAGCCGCATCAAGCACCCCTCCGAGGTGGTCAAGGTGGGCGACACCGTGGACGTGTATGTCATCTCTGCCGACAAGGAGAAGAAGAAGATCTCTCTGGGCATGAAGGACCACAGCCAGGACCCCTGGAGCGTGTTCACCTCCACCTACCAGGTGGGCGACGTGGCCAACGTCCGCATCGTCAAGCTGATGACCTTCGGCGCCTTTGCCGAGGTCGTGCCCGGCGTGGACGGCCTGATCCACATCTCCCAGATCGCCGATCACCGCATCGACAAGCCCAGCGACGTGCTGGCCGAGGGCGATAAGGTGGACGTGAAGATCACCGACGTGGATATGGAGAACAAGAAGATCTCCCTGTCCATCCGCGCTCTGCTGGAGGAGCAGGGCCAGGACGAGGAGTGATCCTCTCCCGGTTTTTCCGACAAAACACCAAATATCCCGGCTGTTGTCGCAACGGCCGGGATATTTTTTCGTTTTTCTGCCGAAATTTCGTCCGTTCATGTAAAATTTTTAGTTTTGCTTGCAAAAATCGGTTTAAATTGCTATAATAAAGGAGAAAATTCAGGTAGTTTAGGCTGTTGGACGAAGTGGAGGTGCAAAATGTCGTTCCAAATTGGGGACAAGGTCGCGCATCCGATGTACGGTGCCGGCGTGCTGGAGAGCGTGGTGCAGAAGAAAGTAGGCGGCGTGGTGCAGGAGTACTACATTATGAAGCTGGCGAAGAGCTCCATGATCGTGATGATCCCCACCCAGGGCAGCGAGGAGATTGGCGTGCGTCCGGTAGTAGACCCGGACCAGGCTGACCGGGTACTGGCTGCCATTCCGTCGATCCAGGTGGAGATGACCGCCAACTGGAATCACCGCTATCGGGAGAATATGGAGCGGCTGAAAAGCGGTGACCTGCTGGAGGTGGCCCGGGTAGTCAAGGGCCTCACCCTGCGGGATGCCAAGCGGAGCCTGTCCACGGGGGAGCGGAAGATGCTCCATTCCGCCCGGCAGATTTTGATCTCCGAGCTGGTACTGTCCAAAAGCCTGAGCTATGAGACGGTGGAGGCCCAGCTGGACACCGCCCTGGCATAATGCGGGGCTGTGGTACATACCGTGATACGAAGGAAAGGAGCCGACGGCTCCTTTTCTACTGTTCGCACCGAAATTTGGAGGAAAACGATATGGCAGGACTGAGGTCCATCTTTGCAAAAAAACAGCCAGCCCAGACCTGCGCCGCGGTGATCGTAGCGGCGGGCTCCGCCCGCCGTATGGGCGGCATCGACAAGGTGCTGGCCCCCCTGGGGGAGCTACCTGTGCTGGCGCACACCCTGTATGTCTTTCAAGACAGCCCCGCCGTGGACGAGATCGTGGTGGTCACCCGGCCCGATCTGCTGGTGGAGGTAGGCCGTCTCTGTAAGGAGTACGGCCTGGACAAGGTGAAAAAGGTGGTGGCCGGGGGCAGCGAGCGGACCAACTCCGTGCTGGCCGGCCTGCGGGAGGTGTCGCCCCAGGCGGAGCTCATCGCCATCCATGATGGGGCCCGGCCCCTGCTGCCGCCCCAGATCCTGGAGGAGACAGTGGCCCAGGCCGCCCGGACAGGGGCGGCGGCCCCGGCTCTGCCTGTGACGGACACCATCAAGCGCATAAAGGACGGCGTGTCCACCGGCACAGTGGACCGGGAGGACCTGCGGGCGGTGCAGACCCCCCAGATATTTGAGGCCGGACTCATCCGGGCCGCTTTGGAGAAGGCCATTGCCGACGGGGAGAATCTCACCGACGACTGCGCCGCCGTAGAGCGGCTGGGGATGCCCGTGACCCTGACCCAGGGCAGCCGGGAAAATATCAAGATCACCACCCCCTTTGACCTGCTGCTGGGGCAGGCCATTTTAGAAAACCGAGTGAAAGGAAGCTGAACATGCGCATCGGACACGGCTATGACGTACACAAGCTGACGGAGGGCCGAAAGCTCATCCTGGGCGGGGTGGACATCCCCTTTGAAAAGGGATTGCTGGGCCACTCTGACGCGGACGTGCTCACCCATGCGGTGATGGATGCCCTGCTGGGGGCCGCCGGGCTGGGGGACATCGGCCGCCACTTCCCGGACAGCGACCCAGCCTATGCCGGGGCGGATAGCCTGGCCCTGCTGGACCATGTGATGGCCCTGCTGCACGAAAAGGGCTGGCAGGTGGGCAACGTGGATGCCACAATTTTGGCCCAGCGGCCCAAGCTGGCCCCCCATATCGGTCAGATGCGGGACAACCTGGCCCGGCATATGGATGTGCCGGCGGAGCAGGTGAACGTGAAGGCCACCACGGAGGAGGGCCTGGGCTTCACCGGCCTGGGTCAGGGTATGGCCGCCCACGCAGTGGCTCTGCTGGAGCCAATACAAAAGTAGATCCTTCAGGCTGTCTTTCGGGTTTGTACCCGGGGGACAGCCTGTTTTTTCTCCCCGGCGGCACGGGACGGAACCGGACGGCATAGCATGAGAGCGGAGAGGAAACTCTTCCGCGCAGCCCCTTCCACAAAAGGGCGGCACAGGCCGCCCCGCAGAAAGGAACCAGAGTTATGCTCTATTATCTCATTGTATGCCGCTCCCTGACCTATGCCCAGCGGACCGCAGCCGCTTTGGAGCGGACGGGAATCACGGCCCGGGTCCTGCGTTCGCCAAAGAGCATTGCGGGGGAGGGGTGCAGCCATTCCGTGAAAATTTCCCAGCGCAGTCTGCCGGAGGCCCTCCTGGTGCTCCAGCGGGCGGACCTGACCCCCAAACGCATTTTCATCACCGCCGGAGCGGGCAGCTATCAGGAGGTGGAGCTGTGATCTATCTGGACAGCGCAGCCACCACCCTGCAAAAGCCGCCGGAAGTGGCCGTCGCCGCCGCCCGGGCCATCCGCCGGCTGGCCAGTCCCGGACGGGGCGGACACCGGCCGGCCATGGAGGCAGCCCGCTTAGCCTTTTCCTGCCGGGAGGAGGCCGCCGCTCTGTTTCGCGTGCCCACCCCGGAGCAGGTGGTTTTCACCGCCAGCGCCACCCATGGCCTGAATCTGGCCATCCAGACCCTGGTGCGGCCCGGGGCCAGGGTGGCCCTGTCCGGCTATGAGCACAACGCCGTCACCCGGCCCCTCCATGCCCTGGGGGCGCAGCTGTTGGTGGCCCGGGCTCCGCTGTTTCAGCCGGAGGCCATGGCTGCCGCTTTTCGGGCGCAGCTGGACCAGGGGGCGGAGGCGGCGGTGTGTACCCATGTGTCCAACGTGTTCGGTCATATTCTGCCCATGGAAGAGATCGCCCGCCTGTGCAGGGAGCGTGGGGTGCCCCTGATTATCGACGCGTCCCAGTCGGCGGGAGTGCTGCCCCTGGACTTTCAGACTCTGGGGGCGGACTTTATCGCCATGCCCGGACACAAGGGACTGTATGGGCCCCAGGGGACGGGCCTTCTGCTGTGCGGCCGAATGCCGGAGCCTCTGCTCCAGGGGGGCACGGGCAGCGAGTCTGTCCGCCAGGAGATGCCCGACTTTCTCCCGGACCGGGCCGAGCCGGGTACCCATAACATCCCCGGCATCGCCGGACTGCGGGAGGGCCTGCGCTTTGTTCGCCGCCTGGGGCCGGAGACCATCGCCCGGCGGGAGCATCATCTGCTCCGACAGCTGGGGGAGGGCCTGAGGGAGATGCCGGGGGTGCAGACCTTCTATGCCACCGGCGGGGTAAATCAGACGGGGGTGCTGTCCTTCCGGCTGTCGGGCCGGGACTGCGAGGAGGTGGGAGAGGCCCTGGCAGACCGGGGCTTTGCCCTGCGGGCCGGGCTCCACTGCGCGCCTCTGGCCCACCGGACGGCGGGGACCCTGGACACCGGCACCGTCCGGGCCAGCCTGTCCGCCTTCAGCCGGGAGTGGGAGGTGGAGCGCTTTCTTCAGACAGTGCGGGCCATGACCCGGTGACAGAGAGAGGAGTTAGGAGGGATGAGTGAGGAGTTGCTCGTCCCTCCTTGCTTTTTGCATAGAAACGAAAAGTTTAAGAAATTTTCATCTTCCTGTCCCGGTTTCGTGTTGCCAAGCGGGGCGGAATATCGTATAATACAATTTATGAATAAAATCTCCCCGTATGGCTATTTGGTCCCGGGGAGAGGAGAATGGTCACGAGAGGGGGAGAGGGGCGTGTTGGACAGCGTACAGATGTTTCTGCAATCCAGTCTGCCCGTGATCCGGGTGGGCGTGGCGGATATTCTGGACATCGCCATCTTGTCCCTGGCGATCCACCGCCTGCTGTGGATACTGCGCAAGACCAGCTCCGGGCGGGTGCTGCGGGGCATCCTGATTTTGATGTTTTCCATGTGGGTGTCCTCCGCCATGCATCTGACGGCCACCAGTTTCCTGCTGAATAAGCTGGTGGAATGGGGCTTTTTGGTGCTGGTCATCCTGTTCCAGCCGGAGATCCGGCGCTTTTTGGAGCGGATGGGCAGCAGCAGCCTGGGCCAGGTATTCGCCGCCTCCCGCACCTCTCCCATGGATTTAGAGTCTGCCATCGACCAGACCGTGGAGGCCTATACCGACATGTCCCGGGACAAGGTGGGGGCCCTGATGGTTTTTGAACGGCAGAACCTGCTGGACGATGTGATCAAAACGGGCACCGCCCTGGACTGCGCCGTGTCCAGCGAGCTGCTGAAAAACCTGTTCTGGAACAAAGCGCCTCTCCACGACGGGGCGGTCATCGTCCGCAACGGGCGCATCGTGGGGGCGGGCTGTATGCTGCCCCTGTCCGGCAATGTGAACCTCAGCCGGGACTTAGGGATGCGCCACCGGGCGGGCATCGGCATGAGCGAGCACTCTGACGCAGTGGTGGTCATTGTGTCGGAGGAGACGGGCTCCATCTCCGCCGCCGTGGGCGGGATGCTCAAGCGGCATCTGGCCCCGGAGACGCTGAAACGCCTGCTGCATAACGAGCTGATGTCCGATGCCCAGGAGGAGAAGAAGCCCTCCCAGATCACCCTGTTCAATCAGCTGTTTGGCTGGGGCCGGAAGGAGGGGGACCAGCAATGATGGAGCACATCCGAGAGAGCAAGTGGCTGAACATCCTCATGTCCGTGCTGCTGGCCGTGCTGTTCTGGCTGTATGTCCGGGCGGAACTGGACCCGTCGCAGACCAGCTGGTTCTACCACGTCCCCGTGGAGATCACCGGCAGCACCGTCCTCACCCGCCAGGGACTCACCGTGGCCAACCTGTCCCAGAGCACGGTGGACCTGCGTATAGAGGGTCCGGCCAGCGTGCTGGACAGTCTGTCCCGCAGCCGAAAGGACCTGTCGGTAACGCTGGACGTGTCTAAATGCACCGAGGGGGAAAATAAACTGGTATATACCCCCAACTGGCCGGTAAATATCAATACAGACAGCATCGTCACCATCGACCGGGACCCGGAGACCATTACAGTGACGGTGGAGAAGCTATATACCAGTTCCTTTAACGTAGAATTCCAGCTCAAGGGCACGGTGGCCGACGGCTATCAGGCCGGGACCCCCGCCATCAACCCGGAGACCGTTGTGGTCAGCGGACCTGCCGAGCAGGTCAGCCGGGTGAAAAAGGTAGTGGCCGTGCTGGAGACGGAAGACCTGGACCAGCGTTTTGCCGGGGACCTGCCCCTGATCCTGCTGGATGAAAATGGGGAACAGATCACTGACGCAGAGGTCGCCCTGGACTCTCCCACCGCCTATGTAGTCCTGCCGGTGGTCGTTGTAAAGGATGTCCCCTTGACAGTGAATTTCCAGCCCGGCGGGGGAGCCACTATTGACGACATCACCTATGAGATCAATCCCAAGTCTCTGATGGTCTCCGGCGCAGAGAGCGACATGGAGAGCCTGAGCGAGATATCCCTGGGCAGCGTGGACCTGTCCAAGGTGGTGGGCACCAACACCTTCACCTTCCCCATCGACCTGGATGCCAGTCTGGAGAACGTCACCGGCAGCACCAGCGCCACCGTCACCGTCACGGTAAACGGCCTGGATACCCGCAGCTTTGATGTGGACAACATCCAGATGGTGAATATCCCCGACGGCTACCAGGTGACCCTGGCCACCCAGGTGCGCACCGTGAAGGTGCGGGGGAAGCAGGAGGATCTGAACAATATCGATGCCAGCCAGCTGAGTATTGTGGCCGACCTGTCTGACGTGGATTTTACGGGGCTTTACTCCGTGCCTGCGTCCAAAGTAAAGGTCTATCTCAATGCCGACAGCTCAGTGGGTGTGATCGGCGATTATACCGTAGTCGTCAACGTCAGCCGGTAAGGCGGCGTATCTTAGCGGTAATTCTCATTGGAGGCAAACCATGGTTCAAAATGCGATCGTAAAAAAAATCATCAGCGACGGTGTGGCAGAGGTCTCTCTGCTGCGGCAGATGGAGTGCGGCCTGCACTGCGACGGGGCCTGCGCCGGATGCGGCCAGAAGCCAAAGGAAGAGATCCTGGCCCTGGCCAGTAATTCGGTGGGAGCCAAGCAGGGGGACGTGGTGGAGGTGACCCCCGCCGACGGGCGGAATATCAGCACCTCGATCATCGTGTTCCTGCTGCCCTGTGTGGGCCTGGGCCTGGGCTATGTCCTGGGGCAAAGTCTGCTGAAGCTGGGGGATATGGCCGCCATGCTCACGGCAGCTGTGGGGCTGGTGGTGGGCTTTCTCCCCGCCGTGCTGCTCAATCGGGCTATGACCCGCAGCCAAAAGCCGGAGTTTCAAATCTTGAAGCGGCTTACCCGCAGCTAAGGGCGTGTTTGGCTATGTTCGCCCAGTGCGGCCGGAGCTAAAGTGCAGGGACTTTGATCTCTACCGGGCCACCTACTGTGGCCTGTGCCGCTGCCTGCGGCGGCGCTTCGGCCTGATCGCCCCCATGCTGCTGAATTTTGATTTCACCTTTCTGGCCCTGCTGCTGTGGCAGCCGGAGGAGACGTTTGCCCCCTGCCGGGGCCGGTGTCACGCCAACCTGCTGGTGAAAAAGCCCATGTGCCCGGACAGCCCCGCCCTGGAGCTGGCAGCGGACGAGAGCGTGATCCTGGCCTGGTGGCAGCTGCAGGATGCGGCGAAGGACGGGGACAAGCTGGGCGGACTGCCTGCCCGACTCCTGGGAGGACTTTTGACCCCGGCCTACCGCAAGGCGGCCCGGTCAAGGCCGGAGTTTGACCGGACGGTGAAGACCTGCCTGGAGGAGCTGGACACCCTGGAACGGGAAAACTGCCCCTCTATGGACCGGGCGGCGGACACCTTTGCCAGGCTGCTGCAAAGCGCCGCTCCGGCGGAGGACCCCCGATACCGGGTGCTGGAGCAGCTGCTCTATCACCTGGGCCGCTGGATCTATTTGATCGACGCCCGGGACGACCTGGCGGAGGACCTGGCTGACAGGCGGTACAACCCCGTGGCGGCCCGGTTCGGCCCGAAGGGGAACGACGGACTGTTGAAGCAGACGCTGGATGCCTCGTTGGACCGCATCGGCGCGGCCTTTCAGCTGGGGGACTTCGGCTGCCGGACGGCCCTGCTGGAGAATCTGATCTATCTGGGGCTCCCCCTGGTGCAGCGGGCCGTATTTGATGGCAGCTGGACCGAGATAAAAAAACAAAAGATATGGAGTAGAGGCCAATGAAAGACCCGTACAGCGTCCTGGGCGTGAGCCAGAGCGCCAGCGACGACGAGATCAAAAAGGCATATCGGGAGCTGGCGCGGAAGTATCACCCGGACAACTATCAGAATAACCCCCTGGCCGACCTGGCTGAGGAGAAAATGAAAGAGATCAACGAGGCCTATGATGCCATCACCAAGCAGCGCGCCGGGGGCGGCGGCTATCAGCAGCAGCCCGCCGGCGGCAGCTACGGCGGGGCCTATCAGACCGGCTATTCTGCCGGCGGGGCGGGCAGCAATCCCACCTATGCCCGGGTGCGGAACCTGATCAACGCCGGGGACCTGTCCGGGGCGGAGCGCCTGCTGTATGAGGTGCCCCAGAAGAGCGGCGAGTGGTATTTTCTCAGCGGCAGCATCGCCTATCGCAAGGGTTGGCTGGACGAGGCGGCCCAGAATTTCACCCTGGCCGTGCAGATGGAGCCGGGAAATATGGAGTATCGCCAGGCCCTGGCCATGCTCCAGCAGCGGAGCGGGGGCTATCGGCCCTACGGCACCGGCACCACAGTGGACGGCCTGGACTGCTGCACCACCATGCTGTGTCTGAACTGCCTGTGCGGCGGAGGTTCCTGCTGAATGCGCACGAAAATGTCCCGGGGCAGAAGCGGCCGCACCGCCCTGGGCGGAGTGTTGGCGGCGGTAAGTCTGGCCCTGCTGTGGGTGGCGGGGATGGCCCCCTCGGGCCGGCTGGGTCTGGCCGCACTGGCGGGTCTGGGCCCAGTGGCGGCGGTACTGACGGCGGGGAGAGCGGCGGGCTATCTGTGCTGGGCCGCCTCCGGCACACTGGGACTGCTGCTGACCCCAGACAAGGGGGTCGCCGCCCTGTATCTGGCCTTTTTCGGACTGTATCCCGTGGTAAAGGCCCGGCTGGAGTCCATGGACCGCCGGTGGGCGGAGTGGGCCCTGAAGCTGATTTATTTCAACGGGGTGCTTACGGGGTTCGTGGCGCTGTTCCAGCAGCTGATCTTCCCCGTCCTGCCTAATTGGATGACCGGCCTGCCCGTGCTGTACGGGCTGGGAAATCTGGTCTTCGTTTTATATGACGTGGGCCTGTCCCGGCTGATCGCTTTATTGCTGCGCCGTCTGCCCTGACAGAGGACGCAGCCCTTCATATACACACAAAAGGAGAGTGACCGATGTGGTCAAGAGCATGACCGGCTATGGCCGGGCAGAGGAGACGGTAAACGGCTGCACCATCACGGTGGAGCTGCGTTCGGTGAATAACCGCTATCTGGACTGCAACATCCGCCTGCCCCGCCTCTACCTGTTCGCAGAGGAGGCCATGAAGGCCCGCATTCAAAATGCTATTTCCCGGGGAAAGGTGGACGTGTTCGTCACCCTGGACAACGCCGGGGCGGAGAAGGTCCAGGTGTCGGTGAACAAGCCGGTGGCCGATGGATACTATGCAGCCCTGAAGCAGCTGGCGGCGGACTATGACTTAGAAGGGGACATCTCCGTGTCCCTGCTGTCCCGCTTCCCCGACGTGCTGCTGGCGGAGAAGGCGGAGGAGGACGTGGAGCAGATGGCAAAAGACATCTGTTCGGTATTGGACCGGGCTCTGGCCGACTTTGACCAGATGCGCAGCCGGGAGGGCCAGCGGCTGAAGGACGATGTGCTCAGCCGGGCCAGGACCATCGAGGACAAGGTGGCCCTGGTGGAGAAGCGCTCCCCCCAGACGGTGGCGGAGTACCGCACCAAGCTGGAGGCCCGGATGACCGAGGTGCTGTCCAACACCCAGCTGGACCCCGCCCGCATCCTCACCGAGGCGGCCATTTTCGCCGACAAGGTGGCCGTGGACGAGGAGACCGTCCGTCTCCGCAGCCACATCGGCCAGCTGCGGGAGATGCTGGATAAGGGCGGCGCCACCGGGCGGAAGCTGGACTTTTTGATCCAGGAGTTCAACCGGGAGGCCAACACCATCGGCTCTAAGTGCAGCGACATTGACATTGCCCGCCATGTGGTGGACATCAAGGCCGAGATCGAGAAGATCCGGGAGCAGGTCCAGAACATCGAGTAAGGAGGCGGGCGGATGAAGCTCATCAACATCGGGTTTGGAAACATGGTGGCCGCAGGGCGGCTCATCGCCATCGTCAGCCCGGACTCCGCCCCCATCAAGCGCATGGTGCAGGAGGCCCGGGACCGGGGCGTGCTCATTGACGCCACCTATGGCCGCCGCACCAGGGCGGTGCTCATTATGGACAACGACCATCTGGTGCTGTCCGCCCTCCAGCCGGAGACGGTGTCCAACCGTCTGGCCGGGGAGAAGGACGGCGGAGAAGAGGAGGAAGCGGAATGGGAGTAAAAAAGAAGATCAAAGGACAGCTGATCGTGCTGTCCGGCCCCTCTGGCGTGGGCAAAAGCACGGTGATCGCCGAGCTGATGGGCCAGCGGGACAACATCTATTTCTCCGTGTCCTACACCACCCGGCAGCCCCGGGTGGGGGAGCAGGACGGCGTGAACTATAACTTTGTGGACCGGGCCGAATTTGAGCGGATGATCGCCGACAACGAGCTGTTGGAGTATGCCGAGTATGTAAATAATTACTACGGCACCTCTTTAAAGGCCATCCGGGATCAGCTGGACGCAGGCCACGACGTGCTGCTGGACATCGAGGTCCAGGGTGCGGCCAAGGTGCGGGAGCGCTGCCCCGATGCCCTGTTCATCTTCATCATCCCGCCCTCCTTCGAGGAGCTGTCCCGCCGTCTCCATGGCCGGAACACCGACAGCGAGGACGTGATCGCCGGGCGGCTGGAGAAGGCCAGGATCGAGTTCCGGGAGATCCCCAAGTATGACTATCTGGTCATCAACGACAAGGTCTCCAACGCCGTGGGTGAGATCGAGGCCATCATGACCGCAGCGGAGTGCCGCGTGGACAACAGAAGTCAGATCCTGTCCCAGTTCGCCTGACACAGGATTTTTCAAAGACCGTTTTGGAAAAGAAGAAAGGAAGTTTTGCACTATGATGCTCTATCCCGCAATGAAGGACCTGCTGGAGAAGATCCCCAGCCGCTATGAACTGGTAAACGTGGTGGCCCACCGGGCCCGGGAGATCGCCGCCGAGGCCGAGGCCGCCGGAGAGCCCTTGGACGAAAAGCCCGTCAGCATCGCCATTCAGGAGGTGGCCGACGGCAAGCTGGAGGCCCCCGAGGACCAGGAAAACGAGACGACAGAAGAAGAGACCCACGACTAAGACCTACAAAAGCAAGCGGAGGGGTCCCCCTGCGCTTGCTTTTGTGCTGTTCCTGGACGGGTCCGTCCCCATAAAGACGAGAAGGGAGTGACCGGGATGGGACGCAGCGTTGCCAAAGTGGCGGTGGCCAAGGCCATCTATGCCATCGACAAGCCCTATGACTATCTGGTTCCCCCGGAGCTGGAGGGGACGCTGGAGCCCGGGATGCGGGTGCTGGTGCCCTTCGGCGGTGGAAACCGGGGGTCGGACGGCGTGGTCCTGTCCCTGGAGCAGGCCCCCGAGGGGGGGCAGGCTCTGAAGGCCATCCTGGCCCGGCTGGACGACACCCCGGTACTGGATCACCACGCCATTCAGCTCTCCCTGTGGATGCGGGAGCGGTATTTCTGTACGGTGTACGACTGCGTCAAGGCCATGCTCCCGGCGGGGCTGTACTACGCCCTGCGGGACTGCGTGACGCTGACGCCGGAGCACAGCCGGGAGGATATCCGTGCTGCCGTCCGGGGCCACGCCGGGGCAGAGCGCCTGCTGTCCCTGCTGGAGGACTGGGGGGGCAGCGGGGATATGGAACAGATCCGCCTGGCCTTTGGAGCCAAGGACCCCAACCCCTCCATCCGGCAGCTCATCGATGCCGGGGCGGCCGCCCTGGAGACCAGCACCCAGCGGGGGGTGGGGGACAAGACGGAGAAGCTGGCCCAGCTGGCCATCCCGGCGGAGGATGCCATGGCCATGGTCACCTCCCGGAGAAAGTCCGCCCCCCTGCGCTATTCGGTGACCGAGCTGCTGTGTACCCTGGGCAGCGCCTCGGCCAAGGAGCTGTGCTACTTCACCGGGGCATCCATGCCCACCATCAAGTCTTTGGAAAAGAGCGGCATCCTCACCCTGTCCAGCCGGGAGGTGATGCGCCGGGCCCCCCTGGACGACGTGGCCCCGGCCCAGCCCCCGCAGCTCAACGGCGAGCAGCAGCGGGCGGTGGACGGCCTGGACGCCCTCTCCCGCAGCGGAAAACCGGCGGCGGCCCTGCTGTACGGCGTGACGGGCAGCGGCAAGACCCAGGTGTATATCCAGCTCATCCGACAGGTGCTCGCCCGGGGGAAAAAGGCCCTGGTATTGGTGCCTGAGATCGTGCTCACGCCGCAGCTGTTAAGGATATTCGCTTCACACTTTGGAAAGCGGGTGGCCGTCCTCCACAGCTCCTTGCGGGCGGGGGAGCGGTATGACGAGTGGAAGCGGGCCAGGCGGGGAGATGCCGACGTGGTAGTCGGCACCCGCTCGGCGGTGTTCGCCCCCTTGCCCGACCTGGGGCTCATCATTCTGGACGAGGAGCAGGAGAGCAGCTACAAGTCGGAAAACGTCCCCCGGTACCACGCCCGGGATGTGGCCAAATACCGCTGCGTCCAGCACAACGCCCTGCTGGTGCTGGGCTCGGCCACCCCGTCTCTGGAGACCATGCACCAGGCCAGGTCCGGGCAGATATCCCTGTTTCAGCTGCGGGAGCGCTTCAATCAAAAGCCCCTGCCGGAGGTCATCCTGGTGGACCTGAAACAGGAGCTGCGCCAGGGCAACGCCGGGACCATCAGCGCCAGACTCCGCCGGGAGCTGGAGGACAACCTGATGCGGGGGGAGCAGTCCATTCTGTTTCTCAACCGCCGGGGGGCCAGCCGCATGGTCTCCTGCGGGGAGTGCGGCCAGGTGCCCGAGTGCCCCCGGTGCTCGGTGAAGCTGACCTACCACTCCGCCAACGGGCGGCTGATGTGCCACCACTGCGGCTTTTCCCAGCCCCTGCCCAGGGCCTGTCCCGAATGCGGGGGCCAGCTGAACTTCATCGGCTTTGGTACCCAGCGGGTGCAGGAGGAGCTGGAGGAGCAGTTCCCCGGGGTGGAGGTGCTGCGCATGGATACCGACTGCATCTCCGCCGCCCACCCCCACGAGGAGCTCTTAGAGCGCTTCCGCAAACGGAACGTGCCCATCTTAGTGGGCACCCAGATGGTAGCCAAGGGGCTGGACTTTGAAAACGTCACCCTGGTGGGGGTGGTGGCCCCCGACCTGTCCTTATATGTGGACGACATCCGGGCGGGGGAGCGGACCTTCTCCCTGCTCACCCAGGTGGTGGGCCGGGCCGGACGGGGGGAGAAGCAGGGCCGGGCGGTGATCCAGACCTTCACCCCGGACAACGACGTGATCCGCTTTGCCGCCAAGCAGGACTATGACAATTTTTACGCCACGGAGATCGAGATGCGCCGCCTGCGGGGCCTGCCCCCCTTCCGGGACGTGATCGTACTCACCGCCTCCGGCCTGGATGAGGGGGCGGTGCTCCGGTGCTGTATGCGCCTGCGCCAGGCCATGGATCAGGCCCTGCGGGGGAGCGAGGCCCAGATATTCGGACCGGCCCCGGCGGCGGTGGCCAAGGTGAACAACCGCTATCGCTATCGCCTGACCCTGACGGGAAGGAACGACCGCTCCACCCGGGAGCTCATCGCCCATCTGCTGCGGGCGGCCCACCGGGATAAGGAAAACCGAGGGGTGTCGGTGTATGCCGACCTGGACCCCTACTATAGCTGATTTTTTGATTTCAACTGATTTTAACACACGAAGGAGAGTCATTATGTCGATTCGTACCATTCTCACCGGCGAGGACGAGCCGGTGCTGCACAAAGCCTGTCACCCCGTGACCAACTTTGATCAGAAGCTGGCCGATCTGCTGGACGATATGAGAGAGACCCTGACCAAGGCGGGCGGTGTGGGGCTGGCCGCCCCCCAGGTGGGTATCCTCCGCCGGGCGGTGCTCGTGGTCAACGACCAGGACCAGATGCTGGAGCTGGTAAACCCGGAGATTTTGGACCAAAAGGGGGAGCAGGATGGCCTGGAGGGCTGCCTGTCCCTGCCCGGCAAGTGGGGCTATGTCAAGCGCCCGGAGTGGGTGAAGGTAAAGGCCCAGGACCGCACCGGCACCTGGTTCGAGGTGGAGGGCACCGGCCTCACCGCCCGCTGCTTCTGCCACGAGCTGAGCCATCTGGACGGCCACCTGTACAGCGAGCTGTGCGACCGGCTGTATACCAGCGACGAGCTGGACGAGCTCATGGAAGCTCAGGAGACGGAAGAATGAGAATTGTATTTATGGGCACCCCGGACTTCGCCGTCCCCTCCCTGGAGGCCCTGGTGGCCGCCGGACATGAGGTGTGCGGCGTGTTCAGCCAGCCGGACAAGCCGGTGGGCCGCCACCAGAATAAGACGAAGCCTACGCCGGTAAAAACCAGCGCTCTGGCCCACGGCATCCCCGTGTTCCAGCCCGAGACTCTGCGGGACGGCACCGCCCTGGCGCAGCTGAAGGAGCTGGCCCCGGAGCTGGTGGTGGTGGCCGCCTATGGCCGGGTGCTGCCCGATGAGATGCTTTCGCTGCCCCCCAAGGGCTGCATCAACGTCCACTCGTCCCTGCTGCCCAAGTATCGTGGCTCCGCCCCCATCCACTGGGCGGTGGTGAACGGGGACAAGGAGACGGGCGTGACCATCATGCACATGGCCCACGAGCTGGATGCCGGGGACATCATCGCCCAGGTGCGCACCCCCATCGGCCCGGATGAGACGGTGGGGCAGGTCCACGACCGGCTGGCCCGGTTGGGCGGGGAACTGCTGGTGCAGGTGACGGCGGACATTGCCGCCGGAACGGCCCGGCGCACCCCTCAGGACCCGGAGCAGGTGACCTATGCCCCCATGCTGTCCCGGGCCCTTTCGCCCATCGACTGGAACATGAGCGCCAAGGCCATCCACGATAAAATTCGGGGTCTGGACCCCTGGCCCGCCACCTCCACAGATATTCTGACGGGCCAGCCGGTAAAGGTTTTTGCCTCCCGGCTGACGGGACAGAACACAGCAAGAACTCCCGGTACCGTGCTGGCCGCCGGGAAGGAGGGCATCGACGTGGCCTGCGGCGACGGAGCCGTGCTGCGGATCTTAGAACTGCAGGCCCCGGGCAGCCGACGGATGGCAGCGGCGGACTATCTCCGGGGCCACCCCATTTCCATCGACTGATGTGGATGTGAGAGAAGAGAAACGCGAGGAGGAACCACTATGGATGCACGGGAAGCGGCCATGCTGGCTTTGAACGCCTGTCAGCGGCAGGGGGGATGGTCCGACGGAGCGCTGAAGAAACAGCTCTCGGCGGCGGAGCTCTCCGGCCGGGATGCGGCGCTTGCCACCCAGCTCTGCTTTGGCGTACTGCAAAATCAGATGCTGCTGGACTTTTATCTGGCTAAATTCTCCAATATCCCCTTGAAGCGGATGGAGGGAAAGGTGGTCCAGACCCTGCGCCTGGGGGCCTATCAGATGCTGTTCCTCACCCGTATTCCCCACAGTGCTGCGGTGAACAGCGCCGTGGCGCTGGTAAAGGCCCACTGCAAGAACCCCCGGGCCGCCGGTATGGTCAATGGGATCCTGCGCAGTATGGAGCGCAGTCTGCAGAACATGCCTGTCATCCCTCAGGGGGACCCGGTGGCCTATCTCTCCACGCTATACTCCCACCCAGAGTGGCTTGTAAAGGAGTTTATCCTGTCACTCGGCGAGGAGGAGACCGCCCAGCTCCTGGCCGCCGACAACAGCCAGCCCCCCACCGCCGTGATGGTGAACACCACCCGGACCACGGCAGAAACCCTGAAAGCGATGCTGGAGGCCGACCATGTGGAGGCGGAACTCCACCCCTGGCTGGAGAACTGCCTGCTGCTCTCCCGAACCGGCGATCTGGAGCGGATGGAGGCTTTTCAGCAGGGTCTGTTCTATGTGCAGGACCCGGCCTCCCGCCTGTCTGTGCTGGCTGCCGGAGCCAAGCCGGGGATGCGGGTGCTGGACTGCTGCGCCGCCCCGGGAGGGAAGTCCTTCGCTGCGGCCATCGCCATGGAGAATCAGGGGGAGATCGTCTCCTGCGACCTGCACCCCCACAAAAAGAAGCTCATCCAGGCCGGGGCGGACCGGCTGGGCCTGACCATCATCACGCCCAAGACCGCCGACGGCAAGGTGTTCCGCCCGGAGTGGGAGCGCGCCTTTGACCTGGTGCTGGTGGATGCCCCCTGTTCCGGTCTGGGTGTCATCCGAAAAAAGCCGGACATCCGCTATAAGGACCCGGCCCCCCTGGCCGACCTGCCCGCCGTGCAGCTGGACATCCTGCGCAACGCCGCCCGCTATGTGAGGCCGGGCGGGACGCTGATGTACTCCACCTGTACCCTGCTGTACCGGGAAAACGGAGAGGTAGTTGAGACCTTTTTGGCGGAGAACAAGTCTTACAAGGCAGAAACCTTTACATTGACTGGGCCCGTTGGACCAATCCAAAGTGGAAGCGTGACCCTGTGGCCCCACCGCCACGGGACGGACGGCTTCTTCATCAGCAAAATGAGAAGGGAGGAGGCGTGACGTGATCGACCTGAGATCCATGACACTGGAAGAGCTGACCGCCTGGCTGAAGGAGCAGGGGGAGCCCGCCTTTCGGGCCAAGCAGATCTTCCACTGGCTCTATCGGGGCGTGACCTCCTTCGACGAGATGAGCGACCTTTCCAAGGCCCTGCGGCAAAAGCTGGCCGGGCAGTGCTTTCTCACTGTGCCGAAGGTGGTTCGCAAGCAGGTGTCCAAGCTGGACGGGACCATCAAATATCTGTGGGAGCTCTCTGACGGCAACTGCATCGAGACGGTGCTCATGCGCTATCAGCACGGGAATACCGTGTGCATCTCCTGCCAGGTGGGCTGCCGCATGGGCTGCGCCTTCTGTGCCTCCACCCTGGCGGGCAAGGTCCGGGACCTGACCCCGGCGGAGATGATCGCCCAGGTGCTGTTCACCCAGCTGGACAGCGGGGAGCCCATCTCCAACATCGTCCTGATGGGCATCGGGGAGCCGCTGGACAACTTCGATACGGTGATGAAGTTCCTCACCCTGGTCAACCACCCGGAGGGGCTGAACATTGGCATGCGGCACATCTCCCTGTCCACCTGCGGATTGACAGACAAAATTGACAAACTGGCCCAATATGGGTTACAATTAACATTGTCCGTATCTCTCCACGCCCCGGATGACGAGACCCGGTCCAAAATCATGCCGGTAAACCGCTCTGTAGGGGTGGAGAAGCTGATGGAAACATGCCGCCGGTATTTCCAGACCACCGGACGGCGCATCTCCTATGAATATGCCATGATCGACGGGGTGAACGACAGCGACTGGCAGGCCGACCTGCTGGCCAGCCTCTTAAAGGGGACCCCCGGTCATGTGAATCTGATCCCCCTCAACGACGTGGAGGAGAGCCCGTTAAAGCCCAGCCGCCGGGTGGCCGCCTTTCAGAAGCGGCTGGAGCGCCACGGCGTTACCGTGACAGTGCGGCGGAAGCTGGGCGGGGACATTGACGCATCCTGCGGCCAGCTGCGGCGCAAGGCCATGAAAGAGGACAAGTCTCAGCCCTGACGGGCCGATCAGAAGCCGGGACCCCGGCGGAAAAGAGGAAGAAGTTCCATGAAACTATGGGGAATCACCCACCGAGGTGCGGTGCGCCAGCAGAACCAGGATGCCTATGCCGTCCGGGAGCTGGAGGATGGCCGGGGCCTTGCGGTGGTCTGTGACGGCATGGGCGGGGCCCGGGCCGGAAATGTGGCCAGCTCTATGGCGGTGGAATTGTTCATGCGCAAGCTGGAGGAACAGGGCCAGCCGGGGGACGACCCCCAGAAATGGCTGAAGACCGCCGCCGCCCACGCCAACGACGGGGTGTTTCAAAAGGCGGTGGAGGACCCGGACTGCACCGGCATGGGCACCACCCTGGTGGCCGCCCTGGCGGGGAACGGGAAGGCCGTTCTCCTCAACGAGGGGGACAGCCGGGCCTATCACATCACCCGGGATGGCATCACCCGCATCACCCGGGACCACTCCCTGGTGGAGGACATGGTCCAGCGGGGGGAGCTGACCCGGGAGCAGGCCCGGAACCACCCCCACAAGAATCTCATCACCCGGGCCCTGGGGGCCGAGCCGGTGCTGCTGGCCGACTGCTTCGATCAGAACGTGGCTCCGGGGGACTATCTGCTGCTGTGCAGCGACGGGCTGAGCAACGTGGTCACCGACCAGGAGATCCTCTATGAGGTCATCCACGGCGGCGAGGACGAGGCCTGCTGCCAACGGCTGCTGGACGTGGCGCTGCACCGGGGCGCGCCGGACAACGTGACGGTGGTGCTTATGCGCTGCTGACCGGAACCATGATGCTGATTGAAAAGGAGGAGATTTACCATGGATCAGTACATAGGTAAATTACTCGATAACCGATATGAGATCCTGGAGCTCATCGGCACCGGCGGGATGGCCAAGGTGTATAAGGCCCGGTGCCACCGGCTGAACCGGCTGGTCGCGGTGAAGATCCTGCGGGAGGACCTGGCCCAGGATGCCGAGTTCCGCCGCCGCTTTCACGACGAGTCCCAGGCTGTGGCCATGCTGTCTCACCCCAACATTGTGGCGGTATATGACGTGAGCCGCTCTTCTGACATAGAGTATATCGTCATGGAGCTCATCGACGGGATCACCCTGAAACAGTATATGCAGAAAAAGGGGGGTAAGCTGAACTGGCGGGAGGCCCTGCACTTCATCACCCAGATCGTGAAGGCCCTGGGCCACGCCCACAGCCGGGGCATCATCCACCGGGACATCAAGCCCCACAACGTGATGGTGCTGCGGGACGGCAGCGTGAAGGTGGCCGACTTTGGCATCGCCCGGGTGGCCTCCGGCGGACACAGCACCCTGACCCAGGAGGCCCTGGGCTCCGTCCACTATATCTCCCCGGAGCAGGCCCGGGGCAGCCACATCGATGCCCGCAGCGATCTGTACTCCGCCGGCGTGGTGCTGTATGAGATGATCACCGGGCGGCTGCCCTTTGAGGGGGACACCGCCGTGTCCGTGGCCATCCAGCACATCAATTCCATCCCCCTCTCGCCGCGGGAGATCGACCCCACCATCCCTGAGGCTCTGGAGGAGATCACCATGAAGGCCATGGCCCCCAACCCGGACGACCGCTATGCCGATGCCGGGGAGATGCTGGCCGACCTGGAGGAGTTCCGCAAGAACCCCAACATCAACTTTGACTATAACGTCAACGAGTTCCTCCCCGAGGAGCCCGACGAGGACAAGACCCGCATCCGTCCCGTCACCCCCATCCACGGAGGGACAGGCCGGGGCAGCCGCACCTATAGCGAGCGCCGTCGGGTCCCCGGGCCCGACTCCCTCCCCTATGAGGAGGAAGAGGACGAGCCAGCGCCCCGGGGGCCCCGCTGGGGCATGATCGCCGGAGCGGCGGGGATCATGCTGTTTATCGTCATCGTGGGTGTTGTGCTCTATCGCACCCTGTTCTCCGGGATGCTGTCCCAGCCCCAGGGCTATCAGGTGCCCAATCTGAAGGGCCAGCTGTACGAGGACGTGATCCAGGACTCTGCCCTGCTGAAAGACCACTTTACTGTGGTCCAGGGGGAAGTGGAGGAGGACGACTCCGAGGCTGGCACCATATTGGACCAGTCCCCATCGGCGGGCAGCAGCGTCAGCGCCGACAAGACGGAGATTACCGTCACCGTCAGCGCCGGGCCCCAGGTAAACAGCATGCCCAATCTGGCCGACATGGAATATCGCCAGGCCTATATCGAGCTGGACCGGGTGGGCATTAAGACGGGCGACATCACCGCCACCTATGAAAATGACAAGGAGGTGCCCAAGGACCACGTCATCTCCTTCACCCCTCTGGTGGACACCCCTGTTGCCCCGGGCACCAAGGTCCAGCTGGTCATCAGCCTGGGCCCCAAGACGGAGCAGGTCGCCGTGCCCAGCCTGTCTGAGCGCACCCTGGAGCAGGCCACCAGCGACCTGAACACCATGAACCTGACCGTGGGCAAGACCGATGAGGTCTACAGCGATACGGTGGAGGCCGGAAAAGTGGTGGGCCAGTACCCCGCCGCCTATACCCAGGTGGACGCGGGCACCAAGGTGAACCTGCAGATCAGCAAGGGCCCCGACCCCGCCAGCGCCCCCAAGGAAGTGACCCAGAATGTGGACATCGACCTGCCTGTCAGCAGTCAGAGCGTCAGCGTTCAGGTCATCATGGACGGCCAGGTCATCTTTGACGAGAGCGTGGATGCCGCCATGAACACCTCCGTCTCCGTGCCCGTCACCGGCACAGCGGGGGAGACCAAGACCCTCACCGTCTATTTCGACGGGGTGCGCAGCAGTACCTTCTCCGTCACGCTGGCCGGGTAACGCCATGGAAGGGATCATCATGAAGGCCCTCAGCGGCTTTTACTATGTGGACGACGGCCAGACCGTCACCACCTGCCGGGGCCGGGGCAAGCTCCGCCACCAAAAGGTCACCCCCCTGGTGGGAGACCGGGTGGAGTTTACCCCCCTGGGGGACGGCAGCGGCTCCTTAGACCGCATCCTGCCCCGGAAAAATCAGTTTTACCGCCCGGCGGTGGCCAACATTGACCAGTTGGTCATCATCGCCTCCCAGGCCATCCCGGTCACCGACCCGTTTCTCATTGACCGGGTGGCGGCCATCGCCCAGAGCCGGGACTGTCCCTGCGTCATCTGCGTGAACAAGTGCGATTTAGAACCCGGGGACGACCTGGCGGCTATCTACGCCGCCGCCGGCTTTCCCACCCTGAAGGTCAGTGCCCAGACGGGGGAGGGCATGGACGAGCTGAGAGCCCTCATTGCCGGAAAGGTTTCTGCCTTTACAGGAAACTCCGGCGTAGGGAAATCCAGTATTTTAAACGCCCTGGACGACCAGGTAGACCTGGCCACTGGAGACGTGAGCGAAAAGCTGGGCCGGGGCCGCCACACCACCCGCCATGTGGAGCTGTTCCGCCTGGGCTGCGGGGCGGTGGTGGCGGATACCCCCGGTTTCTCCTCCTTCGATGTGGACCGCATGGAGCTGATGCGCAAGGAGGAGCTGGCCCGGTGCTTCCCGGAGTTTGCCCCCTATGTGGATCAGTGCCAGTTTCAGGACTGCGCCCATGTGAAAGAGAAGGGCTGTGCCGTGCTGGCCGCCCTGAAGCGGGGGGAGATCCAGCCCACCCGCCACGCCAGCTATGTCCGCCTGTATGAGCAGGCCAAGGCCATCCCCGACTGGGAGAGAAAATAAAAGAGCGCCCGCATCTCCGAAAATCCGATGGAGATGCGGGCGTTTTCTATGTTCAGGTACTGCTCTGATTTCGCAGCCAGCTGGGCAGCATTCGCGCTTTTACACTGGAGACGATGCCCATGGCGGCAAACAGGGTAATGACGGAGGAACCACCGTAGCTGATGAAGGGGAGGGTCAGGCCCATGACGGGCAGCACATACAGGCACATGCCCACGTTCAGCAAGATCTGTGCCAGCAGCATCCCCGCCATGCCCATGCATACATAGGCGAAGAAGGGGGAGCTGGCCCGGCGGCTGACCCACACGCATCGCAGGACGATGAGAAACAGCAGGCTCAGCAGGGCCAGACAGCCCACCATGCCCAGCTCCTCGCCGCAGACGGCAAAGATGAAGTCGGTGTCCCGGGCGGGGAGGGCACTGCTGTAGTCGGCCTGGGTCTGAATGCCGTGAAGCAGCCCCTGTCCAAAGAGCTGGCCGGAGCCGATGGCCAGAATAGAACGGCTCTGCTGAAAGCCCTTGTCCTGGGGGTCCAGGCTGTGGTCCAGCACCACCCGGAAGCGCATGATGATATAGTTGCTGTCCCACAGGTCGGTGTCGGGAAGGATGAAGAACCACAGGATCAGCACGGCGGCCACCAGGCCGCCTCCCACCAGGACGAACCAGCGGACCTTCACTCCGGCGCTCCAGGCCATGACCACAAAGATGATCATATACACCACGCAGGTGCCCATATCGCCGCAGATGGCGGCGATGAGGCCCAGCATAAACACGGTAAAGCCGCCGATCTGCATGACGGAGGGGATGGCGCTGATGTCCATGCCCCGGTCCCTGATTCGGCAGATGAGCAGGGAGAGCAGCAGGATAAAGGGCAGCTTGTCGATCTCGTTGGGCTGGAGGTTCATGGGGAACTTGGGGATGAGCTTGGACAGCTGCAGCCAGTTCCGATTACCGTAGATGGACAGCCCCAGGGGGGTGAGCAGCAGCAGCAGCATGACCACGCTGAAAATGAGCAGACCCTTCCAGTTCTTTTCGGTGAACAGCTGAAAGTCCACCGATGTCATGACCATATAGGCGATGACACCCAGGAAAATGGCCACCAGTTGGACGATCACCTCTTTATAATCGTGCTGCCACCGGGTGGCGGAGTAGATGAGTATCACGCCGAAGCCGCTGGCCGCCAGGCACAGGGAGAGCAGAATGCGGTCCCCTTTTTGAAAAAACTCCCGAAAGGGAGAGAGCAGGGCAGACAAGTCCTCGCCTCCTTGGAGAAAAATTAGACAATATATTTTATCACATTTCAGTAGAAAGGCAAACCCAAGGTGTGCTATAATAAAAAATGATTTGAAAATTTTCTGTAAACGGGGAGGCCGCACCCATGACAAAAGAGTATACCACCGCCGGGGAGGAGCAGACCGAGGCCCTGGGCGTTCGCCTGGGGCAGCTGATCCAGCCCGGGGCGGTGATCGCCTATACCGGGGACCTGGGGGCGGGGAAGACCGCCTTTACCCGGGGCCTGGCCCGGGGCTTGGGCATCCCGGACCGGGTGACAAGCCCCACCTTTACCATCGTCAACGAGTATGAGGGGGGGCGGCTGCCCCTGTTCCACTTTGATATGTACCGTCTGGGCAGCTCGGACGAGCTGTTCGACATCGGCTGGGAGGACTACCTGGCCCGGGGGGGCGTGTGTGCCGTGGAGTGGAGCGAAAATGTGGACGACGCCCTGGACGAGGATGCCATCCGGGTGGACATCCGCCGGGGTGCGCAGGACGACCAGCGGGTCATCTCTGTGACCAATGTCCCCGATCTGGCTGCCGACGAATAAGCAGTCAAACTCATGTTTCCCGCCCCCGCAGGGGGCGGGAAACAACAGCGTGTCAATAAACCCGTTTCTGTCATTCCGAGGAGCGAAGCGACGTGGGAATCCGTAACCCAAAAGTCGGAAATGTACTGATACCCGTGAGTTTTAGGAACGGATTGCCACGTCGGCCCGTTGGGCCTCCTCGCAATGACAGGCTTTTTTGACAGTCTCATGAGCGAACTTAGGAATTAGAAACAGAAGAAATGTGGGATAAAATATGATGATCTTAGCCTTGGAATCCTCTGCCACCGCCTGCTCTGCCGCCCTGTGCCGGGACGGGGAGCTGGTGGCCCAGTCCTATCAGAACAGCGGCCTGACCCACAGCCGGACTCTGCTGCCCATGGTGCGGGACATGCTGGAAAACTGCCAGCTCACCCTGGAGCAGGTAGATGTCATCGCTGTGGCGGCAGGCCCCGGGTCCTTTACCGGGCTGCGCATCGGCGTGGCCACCGCCAAGGGGCTGGCCTGGCCGGGGGACAAGGACTGCGCCCCCTGCTCTACTCTGGAGTCCATGGCCTGGCCCCTGGCCCACATGGCGGGCAGCCTTATCGTCTGCGCCATGGATGCCCGGCGCAAGCAGGTGTACAATGCTTTGTTCCTGGCTACCGGCACGGGGCTGGAGCGGCTGACCCCGGACCGGGCCATCTCTCTGGAGAATCTGGGTGCCGAGCTGAAAAATTATGAAAATTCTAAAATAGTCGTTGGAGATGGGGCCAAGCTGTGCTATAATACCTTGACAGAAGAAGGGATACCCATGGCCCTGGCCCCCAAGCACCTGCGTATGCAGAGCGCCTGGGGCGTGGCCCGTGCGGCGGAAGAACTGGCCGCCCGGGGCGGGCTGGTCAAGGGCGGGGCGCTGGTCCCCCAGTATCACCGCCTGTCTCAGGCGGAACGGGAGCGGCTTGCCCGGGAAAAAACTCAACAATAAAAGGAGAGCATCGCCATGTTTAACGAAAAAGTTCATGTTCTGGACCACCCCCTGCTGCAGCATAAGCTGACCATCCTGCGGGACGAGCGCACCGGTGTGAAGGAGTTCCGGGAGATCGTCTCTGAGATCGCCGCCCTGGAGTGCTATGAGGCCACCCGTGACCTGCCCCTGGAGGACATTGAGGTCAAGACCCCCGTGGCCACCGCCACCTTCAAGCAGCTGGCCGGCAAGAAGCTGGCCATCGTGCCCATCCTCCGTGCCGGTCTGGGTATGGTGGACGGCATCCTGAATCTGATCCCCTCTGCCAAGGTGGGCCACATCGGCCTGTACCGCGACCCCGAGACCCACACCCCCGTGGAGTATTATTGCAAGATGCCAAACGACATCGCCGAGCGGGATGTCATTGTGCTGGACCCCATGCTGGCCACCGGCGGCTCCGCCTCCGCCGCTATCACCTTCATCAAGGGCTATGGCTGCAAGCACATCAAGCTGATGAACGTCATCGCCGCCCCTGAGGGTATCGCCTGTATCCAGAAGGAGCACCCCGACGTGGACATCTATGTGGCCGCCGTGGACGAGAAGCTGAACGACCACGCCTACATCGTCCCCGGCCTGGGCGACGCCGGCGACCGCATTTTCGGCACCAAGTAAAAAACCGTCCCTGCTCCGCGCCCCGGGAGAGACATCCCGGGGCGCGTTTTTATGGCAGGTGGGTGGGAGGAAGAACAATGACCGACTATTTTGATCTGCACATGCCCCGGGACCAGCTGCTGAGCCTGTCCAGCCTGGGGCTGGCCCATCTGGGGGACGGGGTGTTCGAGGTGATGGTCCGCTCCTGGCTGTGTCTCCACGGGAAGGCAAAAGCCAAGGACCTGCACCGGGCCACGGTAAAGTATGTGGCGGCCCCCGCTCAGGCGGCGGCCATGGAGCGTATCCGGCCGATGCTCACCCCGGAGGAGGAGGAGGTATTCCGCCGTGGACGGAATACCGCGCCCCACTCCGTGCCCAAAGCGGCCAGCCGAGGGGAGTATCAGACGGCCACCGGCCTGGAAGCCCTGTTCGGCTGGCTCTATCTCCAGGGCCAGACCCGGCGGCTGAACGAGCTGTTCGCCGGGCTGATGGGGGAAGAAGACAACTCTGGACCCGTGCAGAAGAACGACTGACCAGGAAAAACACTTTACAGAAAATGAAGAACGAGGTGAAGGAATATGCCCCTTGATGCCCTGTGTCTGTCCGGCGTTGTGGCAGAGTTAAAGCCAATTTTGACGGGTGCCAAGATCGACAAGGTCCACCAGCCGGGCCGGGACGAGATGATTCTGGCCCTGCGGCTGGGCCGGGGGAACGGGCGGCTGCTGCTGTCCGCCAGTCCCAACCACCCCAGGCTGCAAATGACCGAGCTGTCCCGGGAGAACCCGGACGCGCCCCCCATGTTCTGTATGCTGCTGCGCAAGCACCTGATGGGCGGGCGCATCCTGAGCGTGGAGCAGCCCCATCTGGAGCGCATCGTGGAGCTGCGGCTGGAGGTGCTGGACGAACTGGGGGACCGGAAGGAGCGCCGCCTGATTCTGGAGGCCATGGGCCGCCGGGCCAATCTGGTGCTGGTGGACGACCAGGGCCGCATCGTGGACTGTCTGCGCCGGGTGGACGGGGATATGTCCGCCCAGCGGCAGCTGCTGCCCGGTCTGTTCTACCGTCTGCCCCCCGCCATGGAAAAAGCCGACCCCACCGCCCTGGATGGGGGAGAGTGGCTTCGCCGGGTGGAGCAGGCCCCAGGGGAGAGCCGGGTGGATCACTGGCTGCTGGACACCTTTGGCGGCTGGTCGCCTTTGGTCTGCCGGGAGATCGCCTTTCGGGCCGGGGGCCGTGTAGATGTGACCTTTGACGAGCTGGGTCCCCAGGGCCGGGTCCGGGTGGCCGAGGCGGCGGAAGCGCTGCTGAACTCTGTGAAGGAAAATAACTTTACGCCCACTGTGATCTCTATCGAAAAGCGTTCTAAGGACTTCACCTTCTTCCCGGCGGAGCAGTATGAAGAGGCGGGGGAGTGCACCGTCTATCCCAGCTTCTCCGCCCTGATGGACCGCTTCTATGAGCAGCGGGAGAATCAGGAGCGCATCCGCCAGAAGGGCCAGGATCTGATCCGTTCCGTCACCAACGCCCGGGACCGAACCGCCCGGAAGCTCGCCAATCAGCAGCGGGAGCTGGAGGCCACCCAGGATCGGGAGCGGCTGCGCCAGTTCGGGGACATCATCACCTCCAACCTCCACACCATGGAGCGCGGCATGGCCACGCTGCGGGCGCTGGATTTCTATGACCCGGAGGGGGCCGAAGTGGACATCAAGCTGGACCCCCTGCTCACCCCCCAGCAGAATGCGGCGAAATATTATAAGGAATACAACAAGGCGAAAACGGCGGAGGAGATGCTGACCATCCAGCTGGAGAAGGGCCGCCGGGAGCTGGACTATCTGAACAGTGTGCTGGAGAACATCACCCTGGCCGAGGGGGAACGGGACCTGCAGGAGATCCGCCAGGAGCTGGCGGACACGGGATATCTCCGCCGCCAGATCAAGGGGAGGGACAAGGGCCGCCGGTTGAGCCCAAAGCCCATGGAGTTCCGCTCCACCGCCGGGCTGCGCATCTCGGTGGGGAAGAACAACATGCAGAACGACCTGCTCACCTGCAAGCAGGCCTTTAAGAGCGACATCTGGTTCCACACCCAAAAAATCCACGGTTCCCATGTGATCCTGTGGACCGGCGGGGCCCAGCCCGACCTGCAAAGTTTAAACGAGGCCGCCTGTCTGGCCGCATGGTTCTCCCAGGGCCGGGAGTCGGGCAAGGTCCCCGTGGACTACACCCAGGTGAAATATGTGAAAAAGCCCGCCGGGGCCCGCCCGGGCATGGTGGTCTACACCACCTATGAGACCGCCTGGGTCACCCCGGATGAGAGCTTGGTCAAGCGGCTGCGGGTGAAGTAACACCGGTTTGCATAAAAACGAATGGCGCTGTCTTCCATCCCGGAAGCAGCGCCATTTTGATATCCTTCCGGCTGTTTTGTCTGGGCCAAAAAGAATAAAAATTCCCAATATCCGGGATAAAAACCCGGATTTTTTAAAAGATTCAGACAATTTCCACAAGTTTGACGGGGGAAGTATGGGCAGTTTTGCCCTTGCGCCCATGGGGATGATTGGTTACAATATGGTAACAAAAGTAACAACCGTTGCTTTTGGTTGTCATAATTATGACAAAATTTGTTTCCGTAGGAGTGTAGACAATGATACGCAAGCTAGTATCCTCACTGCTGTGCGCCTTTGCCTTACTCCTCCTGATGGGCGCGGGCACCGCTTCCGAGCAGACCACGTCCATCTTGGCAGAGGAGGAGAGCGGAGCCCCTTCCGGTTCCGCACTGACGACTGAGACGCAGGCAGACCTGGTGGAGCAGAGTGCTAAGGCGGTACCCGCCGCGGCCAGCGAAAGCCCCATTGAGGTAGCCGAGAGCGTGGAGCACGGGATGCGCATCGACGGGGAGTATGCCCCCACCGATGTGGCCATGACCCGCAGCGGCGGGACCACCTATGTGGCCCTGGCCGGAATGGCAAAGGCCCTGGACCCCGCCGCCACGGCGGCATGGGACGGCGGCTCCGGCACGGTGACCGTGACCACCCCCAAGATGACGGTGACGGCCAAAAGCGGCCAGAGCTATCTGGTGGCCAATGGCCGGTATCTCTACCTGCCCGGCAAGGTGCAGATGAACCAAGGCCGGGTGATCGTCCCCCTGTGGGCGGTGGCCCAGGCCTTTGATGCCAAGGTCAGCTGGGATGCCACGGCAAACCAGGTGATCGTCACCCGGGGCAGCGGGGCCATCCAGTCCGGGGCATCCTATTATAATTCCGACACCCTGTTCTGGCTCTCCCGCATCATTTATGCCGAAAGCGGCAACCAGTCCCTGAAGGGGCAGATGGCCGTGGGCAATGTGGTGATGAACCGGGTAGCCAGCCCCGTCTATCCCAACACCGTGAAAGGGGTACTGGCCCAGAAGAACCAGTTCACCACCTATCGGGGCGGGGCCCTGGCCAACCGGACCCCCAACGCCTCCAGCGTCATCGCCGCCAAGCTGGTGATGGACGGCGGCGTGGTGGAGGAGGTCCGCAACGCCCTGTACTTCGATTCCTGCGCCGGGAGCTGGGCCTCCCGCCACAAACAGTGCATCGCCGTGATCGGCGGGCACAAATTCTATCAATGAGCAGCTGCCGGGCGGCCATCCTGTTTGGGGTGGCCGCCGCTCTTTTTCTCCTTTTGGAGAAATTGGGGCTTTCTTTTTTGTATATTCATGTATATAATAGAATCACCTGTGAAATCACCATTTTAGACCGACGCCCCGGAAAAGCGCCCCATTGTTTTGGGCGGCAGTGGGGCCGGTGCCCCGCCGAAAGCGGTGGGGAATGAGTTTGGAGGATATAGCCATGACAAGAAGCAATGCCCGTGAGATCGCGGTCCAGCTGATCTTCTCCCTTGGGTTCAGCAACCACAGCGCCCAGGAGGTGCTGGACAGCCAGCTGACCCCGGAGCGCTTTGCGGAGCTGGCGGAGGAAAACGCCCTGTATGCCCAGTTCCCCAACGAGAAGCAGCAGCAGTACATCCGAGACCTGGTCCAGGGAGTATTCTCCCACGGCCCCGAGCTGGATGACTACATCAGTCGCTATGCAGTGGGCTGGTCCTTTGCCCGCATCCCCCGCATGGCCGCCGCCATTATGCGCACCGCCATGTACGAGGTGCTGTATGTGCCAGATGTGCCCAACGCCGCCGCCATCAACGAGGCGGTGGAGATCGCCAAGCGGTATGAGACCCAGGAAGTGGTCTCCTTCGTCAACGGCATTCTGGGCAGCTTTGTTCGGGCGGAGTTTTCCGAAACCCCGCCCAAGCCGGACAAGGCCGGCGAGGCTCAGCCCAAGGCGGAGGATTGACCATGGCGGTCCTGGGGCTGGATACCAGCAACTACACCACCTCCGCCGCCGTGTTCGACGGGGCGGGGGGCTGCAACGCCGGGCGGCTGCTCTCCGTCCGTCCCGGGGAACTGGGACTGCGGCAGAGCGACGCCCTGTTTCAGCATGTGAAGCAGCTGCCCGAGCAGTTTGAGAAACTGGAGCAGGGCGGCTGGCTCCACGACATTCGGGCAGTGGGAGCCAGCACCTGTCCCCGGGCGGTGGAGGGCTCTTACATGCCCTGCTTTCTGGCGGGGGCATCCCAGGGGCAGAGCTTGGCCCGGACCTTGGGGGTGCCCTTTTTTGCCCACTCCCACCAGCAGGGACACCTGGCCGCGGCGGCCTGGTCCGCCGGACATCTGGAGCTGCTGGACCGGCCTTTCCTGGCCTGGCACCTGTCCGGCGGCACCACCGAGCTGCTGCTGGTCCGGCCGGACGGCATCACCGTCCAGGCCGAGATCATCGGCGGGACAGAGGATATCTCCGCCGGGCAGCTCATTGACCGCACCGGTGTGCGTCTGGGGCTGGATTTCCCCGCCGGAAAGGCCGTGGACCAGCTCTCCCGCCAGGCCCACAAAGACCTGCGCTTTCCCGTGAAGCTGCGGGAGTTCTCCTTCTCCCTGTCCGGAATGGAAAACAAGATGGAACAGCTTGTCCAAGGGGGAGCGGACCCCGCCGATGTGGCCCGGTTCACCCTGAACGTGGTGTGCGACACCGTGGCGAAGGTGACCCAGCGGGCCATGGAGCGCCACCCCGGCCTGCCTGTGCTGTGCTCCGGGGGCGTGGCCTCCAATGTCCAGCTGCGGGAAGTGTTGACGCGCCGATGCAGCGCCCTGTTCGCCCAGCCCCAATATTCTACCGACAACGCCATGGGTACCGCCATCCTCACCTGGCGGGCCCTGGAGCGGCAGGAGGGACGGCTGTGAGAGGGGAGCGGGCCGTCCTCACCCCGGGACAGGTGGGACTCTATTTGAAAAACCTGATGGACCGGGACCGGGTGCTGTCCGGTCTGCTGGTGCGGGGAGAGATATCCAACTATAAGCTGTACCCCTCCGGCCACCACTATTTCACCCTGAAGGATGGGGAGGGGGCCCTGCGGTGCGTCATGTTCCGGGGGGATGCCGTCTCCCTGCGCTTCCGCCCCCAAAACGGGATGCAGGTCATCGCCGCCGGGCGGGTGTCCGTCTTTCCCCGGGATGGACAGTATCAGCTCTACTGCAGCCGCCTGACCCCGGAGGGGGCGGGGGACCTGCACGTGGCCTTTGAACAGCTGAAGGAGAAGTTGGCAGGTGAGGGCCTGTTTGCCCCGGAGCACAAAAAGCCCCTGCCGCCCAGTCCCGGGACCATCGCCCTGATCACCTCTCCCGTGGGTGCAGCGGTGCGGGATATGCTGCGGATCTTAAAGGCCCGGTGGCCCATGGCCCGGGTGCGGGTGCTGCCCGTGCGGGTCCAGGGGGAGGGTGCGGCGGAGGAGATATCCGCCGCCATCGCCTGGTGCGACCGGGAGCAGGCCGCCGACCTGATCATCACGGGCCGGGGCGGCGGGTCCATGGAGGACCTGTGGGCCTTTAACGAGGAGATCGTGGCCCGGGCCATCTACCGCTGCCGCATCCCGGTGATCTCCGCCGTGGGCCACGAGCCCGACGTGACCATCGCCGACTATGTGGCCGATCTGCGGGCCGCCACGCCCTCCAACGCCGCCGAGCTGGCCGTGCCAGACCGAAACGAGGTCTATGGCCGTCTGCTCAGCCTGGAAAAGCGGCTGGAGGGGGAGATGGGCCATCGGCTGGCCCAATCTCGCCGCCGGCTGGACCGCCTGTCCAAAAGCCGGGCCATGACCCGGCCGGAGGCCTATTTCCAGGCCAAGCGGCTGCTGCTGGACTATCAGAGCCGCCGATTGAACCAGGCGCTGGAGCGCACCGTGGCCCAGAACCGGGAGCGGCTGGCCGGTCTGGCCGCCGCCCTGGATGCCATGAGTCCCATGAAGGTGCTGGGCCGGGGCTATGCCATCGCCCGAAACGGGGAGGGCCGGGTGCTCTCCTCTGTGAAACAGACCGGGGCAGGGGAGACGCTGTCCCTCCGCCTTGCTGACGGCAGCCTGCGCTGCCATGTAGATGAGGTCCGGGGACCGGAACAGGAGGATTGACTGTGGCTGCAAGAAAGAAACTGGATTTTGAAGCGTCCATGACCCGGCTGGAGGAGATCGTCTCCCAGCTGGAGCAGGGGGATGCCCCCCTGGAACAGGCCATGACTCTGTTCGAGGAGGGGGCCAAGCTGCTGCGGGAGTGTACCCGTCAGCTGGACCAGGCGGAGCAGAAGGTGACGCTGCTCACGGCGGACGAGGACGGCCGGCCCGTGGAGCAGCCCTTCACCGGGGAGGAACCGTAATGGAACAAAGTTTTGAAACCATTCTGGCCCGGGACCGGGCCCTGATCGAGGACCGTCTGGCGGAGCTGTTCCGCCAGGACACCCGCTATGCCTGTGTGCAGGAGGCCATGGAGTATTCCCTACTGGCCGGAGGCAAGCGGGTCCGGCCTGTGCTGACCCTGGAGGCCTGCCGCATGTGCGGCGGCAGGGTGGAGGATGCCCTGCCCTTCGCCTGCGGCGTGGAGATGATCCACACCTATTCCCTCATTCACGACGATCTGCCCGCCATGGACGACGACGAGCTCCGCCGGGGCCGCCCCACCAACCATGTGGTATACGGCGAGGCCACGGCCATTCTGGCGGGTGACGGCCTGCTCACGGCGGCCTTTGGCCAGCTGACCAAGGCAGAGCTGCCCCCGGAGCGCATCGTCTCCGCCGTAGCCACCCTGTCCGCTGCCGCCGGTCCCTCGGGAATGGTGGGCGGTCAGGCTTTGGACATGGCCGGGGAGGGCCACGCCCTCAGCCGGGGGGAGCTGGAGCTGCTGCAAAGCCTGAAGACGGGGGCCCTCATCTCGGCGGCCGCCCAGCTGGGCGGCATCGCCGCCGGGGCCACCCGGGAGCAGCTGAAGCAGCTGGACCGGTATGCCCAGGCGTTGGGTCTGGCCTTCCAGGTACGGGATGACATGCTGGATGTCATCAGCTCTGACCAGGAGCTGGGTAAGCCCGTTGGCTCTGACCGGGCCAACGAGAAGAGTACCTTTGTCAACGCCCTGGGGCTGGAGAATTGTGCCCAACTGGTGGAGAAGCTGAGCCAGCAGGCGGCGGATGCCCTGGCGGAGTTTGAACAGCCGGAGTTTTTGGCTTGGCTGGCCCACGCGCTGGCAGACCGAAAGCAGTAACGGGGAACCTTATGAAAGAAATCCCCATAGGGGGAGGAAGATAGCTTGAAAGAGACAGAAGAGTATCAGCCCTTGCTGGCCGGGATCACCGACCGGGAGGGGACAGAGCTTTGCGCCCAGCTGCGGCAGGAGCTGGTGGACGATGTGTCCAAAACGGGGGGGCATCTGGCCTCCAATTTAGGGGCAGTGGAGCTGACGGTGGCCATCCATCGGGTGTTCGACACCCGGCAGGACCGCCTGGTCTTTGACGTGGGCCACCAGTGCTACTGCCACAAGATCCTCACCGGGCGGCGGGAGGCCATGGCCACCCTGCGGCAGTATGGCGGCATCGCCGGTTTTCCCAAGCCGGTGGAGAGCGTCCACGATGCCTTCATCGCCGGCCACGCCTCCAACTCCGTGGCGGTGGCCCTGGGTATGGTCCGGGCCCGGCAGGCGCTGGGGGAGCACTATAAAGTCATGGCCCTCATCGGCGACGGGGCCCTCACCGGTGGTCTGGCCTATGAGGGGCTGTCCAACGCCGGGGCCTGCGGCCAGCAGCTGCTGGTCATTCTCAACGACAACGGTATGTCCATCACCCCCAACGTGGGGGCGGTGGCCGATCACCTGGCCAAACAGCGCCTTAAGCCCCAGTATCTCACCTTTAAGCGGTACTATCGCCGGGTGATGAATTCCAATCAAGTAGGCCGCAAGGTATACCGCTTTACACACAAGGTAAAACAGGCGTTAAAGCAGAGCCTGCTGCCCTGCAGCATGTTCGAGAATATGGGCTTTAACTATGTGGGGCCGGTGAACGGCCACGACCTGGCCGGGCTGACCCGGGCCATGCGCTATGCCAGGGAGCTGAACGAGCCCGTGCTGCTCCATGTGAAGACGGTAAAGGGCAAGGGTTATGCCCCGGCGGAGGAGAACCCGGACGCATTTCATGGTGTATCCCCCTTCGACCCGGCCACGGGCAAGGCCAAAAAGAAATCGGGGGAGAATTTCTCCGCCGCCTTTGGCCGCACCCTCACCCGGTTGGCCCAGCAGGACCGGCGGGTGTGCGCCATCACCGCCGCTATGATGAGCGGCACGGGGCTGGAGCAGTTCCAGGCCGCCTGCCCGGAGCGCTTCTTTGATGTGGGTATCGCCGAGGGCTGCGCCGTCTCCATGGCCGCCGGAATGGCCAAGCAGGGGGCGATCCCCGTGTTTGCCGTCTATTCCAGCTTTCTCCAGCGGGCCTATGACATGCTCATCCATGACGTGGCCATTGACAAGCTCCACGTGGTGCTGGGTGTGGACCGGGCCGGACTGGTGGGGGAGGACGGCGAGACCCACCACGGCGTGTTCGACGTGGCCTTTTTAGACAGCGTCCCCGGCATGACGGTGTTGGCTCCGTCCAGCTATGCCGAACTGGAGGGGATGCTGGAGCAGGCTGTCCTCCATGTGAACGGCCCGGTGGCCATCCGCTATCCCAGAGGGGGCGAGGGGGCATATCGGGGCGATGCCGGACCCGGCCACGCCGCCGTGCTGCGTCGAGGCGATGATATCACCCTGGTGAGCTATGGCATCCTGATCAACGACGTGCTGGAGGCCGCGGAGCTTCTGGCTGGGGAGGGCATCCAGGCGGAGGTCGTCAAACTGAACGTCATTACCCCCCTGGACCCGGAACTGGTATTGGAGTCGGTAAAGAAAACAAAAGTTTTGTTGACCGCAGAGGACAGCGCCGCCCACGGCAGTGTGGGGGAGCGGCTGGCCGCCGCCGTGGCGGAGGCCGGACTGACCGCCAAGGTCCTCTGCCGCACCAGCGGCGACAAATTCGTGACCCACGGAGCGCTCAGCTGCCTGAAACAGGAGCTGGGACTGGACAGCGCCGGGATATTCCGCGCGGCGCTGGAGGAGGTGCGCAAGGATGGCTAAAAAACGCTTGGATGTGGCCATGGTGGAACAGGGCCTGGCAGAGAGCCGCCAGAAGGCCCAGGCGATTATCATGGCAGGGCAGGTCTATGTCAACGGCCAGAAAGTAGATAAGGCCGGGGCCCCTGTGACGGAGGATGCCGCCATTGAGGTGCGGGGAAAAACCCTGCGCTATGTCAGCCGAGGCGGTCTGAAGCTGGAGAAGGCCATGCAGCTGTGGCCCATCACCCTGAACGGCTTTGTCTGTGCCGATATCGGGGCCTCCACCGGGGGCTTTACCGACTGCATGCTGCAGAACGGAGCGGAGAAGGTCTATGCCGTGGACGTGGGCTATAATCAGTTGGACTGGCGACTGCGCACCCACCCCCAGGTGGTGTGCATGGAGCGGACCAACGCCCGCTATCTCACCGCCGAGCAGATCCCCCAGCCCCTGGACTTCTTCTCGGTAGACGTGTCCTTTATTTCCTTAAATCTCATCCTGCCCGCCGTGCGGCCCCTGATGGCCGACGGGGGCGAGGGGGTCTGCCTGGTCAAGCCCCAGTTCGAGGCGGGGAAAGACAAGGTGGGCAAAAAGGGCGTAGTCCGGGACCCCCAGGTCCATCTGGAGGTGCTGGAACAGTTCCTGGTCCACGCCGCCAACGCCGGTTTTGGTGTAAAGGATATTACCTTTTCACCCATTAAAGGTCCTGAGGGGAACATCGAATACTTGGGCTATCTCTCCACTCGGGAGGTGCCGCCCTACACCGGCGACCTGGCCGCTTTGGTGGAACAGTCCCACAGCGCCTGGAAGGAGGCCGAGGGATGAAGATCATCCTCAGCTCCAACCCCTATCGGGACCGGGGCCTGAAAGCAGCTTTAGAGGCCCAGCGCATCTTAGAACGGGCCGGGGCTAAGACCGTATTGTGCCTGCCCTTCGTCCCCAAGAAAGGGGAGCGAGTGGAGGTGCCCCGCCACGCCAACCTGAGCGTGCTGGCCCGGGAGCTGCCCACCGCCGACCTGCTCATCTGCTTCGGCGGAGATGGGACCCTGCTTCACGCGGCCCGGGATGCCACCCTTCACGGGGTCCCCATTCTGGGGGTGAACATGGGCAGTGTGGGCTTTATGGCCGAGCTGGAGCGCACGGAGCTGAACCAGCTGGTCGGTCTGGCTCAGGGCCGCTACACCACCGAGCAGCGGATGATGCTGGACGTGCGGGTGTTTCGGGGGGAGAAACTGGTGAGCGAGGACCTGGCCCTGAACGATGCGGTGATCTCCAAGGGTTCCATCGCCCGGGTGGTGGAGCTGGACGTGCTGGCGGACCGCACCCTTGTCACCTCGGTGACGGGGGACGGGATCATCATCTCCACGCCCACCGGGTCTACCGCCTATTCCATGGCGGCGGGAGGCCCCATTGTAGAGCCCACATCTCAGGCAATCATCGTTACTCCGGTGTGCGCCCATAGGCTCACCGCCCGGGCCATGGTGCTGTCCATGGACCGTACTGTGACCATCGCCCTGCCCAAGACAGCCCGCAAGTGTTTATACTTGTCAGTCGACGGTGGAAAAGCCATCCGTCTCTGCGGCGGAGACCGGGTGGAGGTGAAACGCTCCCGCCACGCTACCAAGTTGGTGCAGCTGACGCACCGGAATTTCTATCAGCTTGTGAATCAGAAGTTAGGAGGCGCAGCCCAATGAAAAATGCCCGTCAGGCGGAGATTTTGAACATCGTCCAGACCACAGAAGTGGAGACCCAGGAACAGCTGCTCTCAGCACTAAAGGCAAAAGGCTTTACAGCAACTCAGGCTACAGTATCTCGGGACATCAAGGAACTGCGCCTGGTAAAAGAACTCACCGGTCAGGGAAAATACCGCTATGCAGCCACTGACCGGAAGAACTCTGCCGGGACGGACACCCGGCTGCGGAATATCTTTAAGGAGGGTGTCACGTCGGTGGACGTGGCCCAGAACATCGTGGTGGTGCGCACCATGCCCGGTCTGGCCTCCGCCGCCTGCTCCGCCCTGGATGGGATGGACATCCCCGGCATGGTGGGCAGCCTTGCGGGGGATGACACGGGCATCCTCATCATGCGGGACAACGGCGCCGCCCAGAAATTCAGCAGCGAAGTCCACAAGCTGCTCACCTGACCCCCGGTTCCATGAAGGAGGGACGTAACACCCCATGCTTTCCCTGTTGCACATTGAAAATATCGCCATCATCGAATCGGCGGATATCCGCTTTGACAGCGGACTGAATGTCCTCACCGGCGAGACGGGGGCGGGCAAGTCCATTGTTATCGATGCCATCAGCGCCGTGCTGGGCCAGCGGACCAGCCGGGAGCTCATCCGCACCGGGGCCAAGTCCGCCCTGGTCACGGCGGTGTTCACCGGTCTGCCGCCCCTGCGCTGGCTGGCGGACAACGGCGTGGACCAGGGGGAGGAACTGCTGCTCCAGCGGGAGATCCAGGGGGACGGACGCAACGCCTGCCGTCTGAATGGACGGCCCATCACCGTGGCTCAACTGCGGGAGCTGGGCCGCTGTCTGCTGGACATCCACGGCCAGCACGACGGCCAGCAGCTGCTGGACCCCGCCTGCCATCTGGCCTATCTGGACCGCTTTGGCCGCACCCTGCCTCTGCTGGAGGATTATCAGGCCGCCTTTGCCCAGGTCAGCCGCATCCGAAAGGAGATCTCCGGGCTGAAAATGGACGATGCGGAGCGCTCCCGCCGGGTGGACACGCTGCAGTTTCAGATCCGGGAGCTGGAACGGGCCGAGCTGGTCCCCGGGGAGGACGGGGAACTCTCCGCCCGCCGCCGTCTGCTCCAGAGTTCCGGCAAACTGATGGACGGTTTGCAGGAGGGCCTGATGGCCCTGTCCGGCGGGGAGGACAGCTCCGGGGCCTGCGACCTCATCGCCCAGGCGGAGGGGGCCCTGCGGAGCATCGTCCGCTATGACCCCAGCCTGGAAGAGCTGGTCGAGCAGCTGTCCGGTCTGCGCTCTGCCGCCGACGACGCGGCGGAGCTGCTGCGGGATCAGACCCGGGAGATGGAGTTCTCTCCCGACGAGCTGGACCAGCTGGAGAGCCGCCTGGATGTGATCTACCGCCTGAAGAAAAAATATGGCTCCACCGTGGCCGAGATGCTGGACTATCTGGAGCGCTGCCGCCAGGAGCTGGACCAGATCGAGTTTGCCGACGATGCCATCGCCCGTCTGGAGAAGGAGCTGGCAAAGGCGAAGAAGGCCGCTCTGGAACGGGGCAAAAAGCTGAGCCAGGCCCGGGAAAAGGCGGCCCAGGCCCTGCAGGCCAGGGTCCAGGACGAGCTGCGCCAGCTGGATATGCCAAAGGTGCAGTTCGAGACCGAGTTCAGCCCCAGTCAGGGGGAGGACGGCATGGAGGCTGGCGGCCTGGAGCAGGCCCAGTTCCTCATGTCCGCCAACCTGGGCGAGGCGTTGAAGCCCATCCACAAGATCGCCTCCGGCGGCGAGCTGGCCCGCATTATGCTGGCCCTGAAAAACGTGCTGGCGGAGGACGACGGCATCGGCAGCCTGGTTTTTGACGAGGTGGACACCGGCGTGTCAGGCCGGGCCGCCCAGAAGATCGCCGAGAAAATGGCCCAGGTGGCCCGGCGCAAGCAGGTGCTGTGCGTCACCCATCTGCCCCAGATCGCCGCCATGGCCGACACCCATTTCTCCGTGGAGAAGGGGGAGCGCGGCGGGCGGACCTATACCCATGTGGCCCGTCTGGACCGCCCGGGCCGGGAGCAGGAGCTGTCCCGGCTGATGGCGGGCAGCGCCCTCACCGATGCCCTGCGCCAGAGCGCCGCCGAGCTGCTGAGCCGGGCGGAGGAATATCGGGCCGGTTTAAAATAAATAAGCAGCAAAATGCCGTGTACCGGAAAACCTCCGATACACGGCATTGTTTGTCTTGCTTTAGGCCACGGTCACGGTGAAGAACTGGGCCAGTTGGCCATACAGGATGAAGGCCATGCCAATGGGGGCGATGACCCGGATGGCGAAGATATAGAACCGGTAGAGCCGGGGGGAGAAGGGATTGTCCCGCTCCATCACCTCGTCCCGGATGGTGCCGGGGCCGATCTTCCAACCCACCAGCAGGGTCATGATCAAAGCGCCCAGGGGCATGGCCACGCCCTCGGAAATGAAGTCCATAAAGTCCAGCCAGGAGGCGGCCAGGTTCCGTCCCGTCTGGTGGAAGGGGACCCACAGTCCGTTGGACCCCAGGCCGTCCACCGCGACCAGGGTGCTCACGGCCATGACGGCCAGGCAGACCAGGCCCACAATGCGGCTGCGGTTGGGCTTATGGCCCTTCAGGGCGGCGTGGTCCAGGAAGAAGGTGACCATGACCTCGGTGAGGGCGATGGCGGAGGTGATGGCCGCCAGAGAGACCAGCAGATAGAACAGCACCCCGAACAGGGGACCGGCAGTGCCCATGGCGTTGAACACGTCCTGAAGGGTGATGAACAGCAGTTTGGGTCCGGCCAGCTCCGCCCCGGAACCGCCCAGAGCGAAGGCGGCGGGCAGCACCGCCATACCGGCCAGAATGGCCACCAAGGTGTCAGAGATGATGATGAGGGCGGAGTTTTTCACCAGGTTCTCCTGCTTGCTGAGATAGGAGCCATAGGTGACGGTGATGCCCATGGCCAGGGACAGAGAGAAGAACATCTGCCCGCCCGCAGCGGAGAGCACCCCGAGAAAATTCTCCTTGAACATCGTGAAGTTGGGGGCAAACATAAATTTCAGTCCGTCGATTGCCCCGGGCAGGGTCAGCGCCCGGATGATGACGATGACCAGCATAACAAACAGGGCGGGCATACCCACTTTATTGAAGCGCTCGATGCCGTCTTTGATGCCGCCGCGGATGATCAAAAAGCAGATGGCGATGAACAGGAACGTGAACAGCAGAGCCATGGGCTGGTCGGTGAGCATGCTGTGAAAGGACTCCGCACCGGACAGGTGGGACAGCTGGGACAGCCCCAGCAGCTCCCCTAAGTTCAGTGCCACATATTCCATGCAGTAGCCGCCCAGCACCGTGTAAAAGCTGAGGATCAGGAAGGGGGAGAGCATGGCCAGCCAGCCAATAAAGGTCCCCACGCCGCCCCCCAGGCGCTGATAGCTGACGATAACGCTGCGGCCCACCTTGCGGCCAATGGCCAGCTCTGAGAGCATGATGGGAAAGCCGATGAGGGCGGCCAGGATCACATAGACCAGCAGAAAGGGAAACCCGCCGCTGGCCCCCATTTTATACGGAAAAGCCCAGATATTGCCCAGCCCCACGGCGGCTCCCACCGTGGCCATCAGAAAGCCGAAATTGCTCCCCCATTGGCCGCGATGGTGTTGATGTTGATGTTCCATTTTTTCCTCCTAATTTCTTCTCCGGCATACAGCCATCTTTTTCAATACATGTTATGTTACCAGAATGACTGTAATTTCGTCAAGGAAAAATAGGCGTTTTTTATCGTTTCTGTACATTCTCTCCGGTCGGAGGGAAGATTTTTCTTGCCAGAGGGGAGCGCATGTTGTAAAATTAGGTATCCAGAAAAATTGGAGGGATAGCCCATGAAACGAAAATTGCTCCTGGCGATCCTGGCCGTTCTGGGGGTGGTGTGCATCTGCGCCGGTCTGTTCTTTTCCTTCCAAGAGGAGGACTGTTTCGCCCAGACCTCCGCAAAACCGGTGATCTACCTCTACCCCAGGGAGGAGACCAACGTGGACGTGACGCTGGACTATGACGGGCGTCTGACCTGCACCTATCCCAAGTACACGGGCGGCTGGTCCGTGACGGCCCGGCCTGATGGGACCCTCACCGATGGAGCCGGACAGAGCTACAACTATCTCTATTGGGAGGGGGAGGACCGGAACGAGTACGACTTCTCCCGTGGCTTCTGCGTGGCCGGGGCGGATTCCGCCGCCTTTTTAGAGGATGCCCTGGCCCGGCTGGGCCTCACCCGGCGGGAGGCCAACGAATTTATCGTCTTCTGGCTGCCCCAACTGGAGGAGAACCCCTATAACCTGATCGCCTTCCAGACCGATGCCTACACCGACCACGCCCGGCTCACCGTCACCCCGGAGCCGGACACGGTGCTGCGGGTATTCATGGCCTGGAAGCCACTGGACGCTCCCGTAGAGATCGAGGCGCAGCCCCTCACTGCCCCAACTCGGGAGGGCTTCACCCTGGTGGAGTGGGGCGGCAGCCGGGTGGATTGAGCTTGTATTGACGGGACAAAAATCCCGCGAACTGTGTATTGACAACGCATCCAAACTGTGCTATAAATCTAAATACTGCAACGAAAAGGAACAGTAGCTGCGGGCAGCCTGCGCAGAGAGCCTTCGGTCTGGTGCAACGGAGGAGAGGTGCCCGCGGTGAATACCCCTTGGAGCAGCCGCCCGAACCGCTTATGGATGCGCAGTAGGGGACAGGCCGGGCCGCGCCCGTTACCGCGCCGGAGTCAAGCACTCCAAAAGGCTCTGCCCTGCGAGGGGCCAGGCGACCAGAGGTGGTACCGCGTTTTCACGCCCTCTGTCCGGTTTTGCCGGACAGAGGGCGTTTTTCGTTTGAAAAGGAGGCGTGTCCCATGCAGCGGTGTACGGGAACCATATGTATTTTCCTGGCGGCGGTGCTCTACAGCATCGGCGGACTGTGCATGAAGGTGATCCCCTGGAGCGGCCTGTCCATCAACGGGGCCCGCACCGGCATCGCTTTGATCGTACTGGTCATCTATCTGGCAGTCATCCGTCATCCCCTGCGGATGAACCGGTGGGTGGCCCTTGGCACCATGTTCATCTTCCTGACCAATGTGCTCTTTGCCATGGCCAACAAGATGACCACAGCGGCCAACGCCATCGTGCTGCAGTTTACTGCCCCCATCTTCGTCATCCTGTTCAGCATCGTCATTTTCCGCAAAAAACCGGGGGCGCTGGATCTGGCTGCCTGCGCCCTGGTCTTTGGGGGCGTGATCTTCTTTTTCCTGGACAGCCTGACCATGGGCGGAGGACTGGGCAACGTTGTCGCCCTCATCTCCGGTGCGACTTACGCCGGGGTGTTCCTGATGAACGAGCTGCCCGACAGCGACCCCATCTCCTCGGTGTTCTGGGGAGATGTGCTGTCCGCTCTCACCGGGCTGCCCTTCCTATGGAAAGAGACGGAGTTTCCCACCACGGCCCTGGTCAGCGTCGTGATCCTGGGCGTGTTCCAGGTGGCCTTTGCCTATATCCTGCTGACCATCGGCCTGAAAACCACCCCGCCGGTGACAGCCAGCCTGGTCTCCGGCATCGAGCCGGTACTCAACCCCATTCTGGTGGCCCTGTTCTATGGGGAGACAATGGGGCGCTTTGCCCTGATCGGCGCCGCCATCGTCGTTTTCGGCGTGGTTGGCTATAACGTGCTGCTGGCGAAGAAGCCAGCCGAAGAAAAAAGCTGAAGATCCACACACATTGAGATAAGGAGAGAATCAAATGACTTGCTATGAGGAACTGAAAGCCCGCGGCCTGATCGCTCAGGTCACCAACGAGGAGGAGATCTCCAAGATGATCAACGAGGGCAAGGCCGTGTTCTACATCGGCTTTGACCCCACCGCCGACTCCCTGCACGTGGGCCACTTTATGGCCCTGTGCCTGATGAAGCGGCTGCAGATGGCCGGAAACCAGCCTATTGCCCTCATCGGCGGCGGCACCGGCTATATCGGCGACCCCTCCGGCCGCACCGATATGCGCTCCATGATGACTCCCGAGACCATCCAGCACAACTGCGACTGCTTCAAAAAACAGATGGAGCGGTTCATCGAGTTCGGCGAGGGCAAGGCCCGGATGATCAACAACGCCGACTGGCTGCTGAAGCTGAACTATGTGGAGCTGCTGCGGGAAGTGGGCGGCTGCTTCTCCGTGAACAACATGCTGCGGGCCGAGTGCTATAAGCAGCGCATGGAGAAGGGCCTGAGCTTTTTGGAGTTCAACTATATGATCATGCAGTCCTATGACTTCTACTATCTGTTCCAGCACTATGGCTGCAACATGCAGTTCGGCGGCGACGACCAGTGGTCCAACATGCTGGGCGGCACCGAGCTCATCCGCCGCAAGCTGGGCAAGGATGCCCACGCCATGACCATCACCCTGCTGCTGAACTCCGAAGGCAAGAAGATGGGCAAGACCGCCAACGGCGCGGTGTGGCTGGACCCCAACAAGACCTCCCCCTATGACTTTTATCAGTACTGGCGCAACGTGGGCGACGACGACGTGCTCAAGTGCCTGCGGATGCTCACCTTCCTGCCCCTGGAGCAGATCGACGAGATGGACAAGTGGGAGGGCAGCCAGCTGAATACCGCCAAGGAGATTTTGGCCTTTGAGCTGACCAAGCTGGTCCACGGCGAGGAGGAGGCCACCCGTGCCCAGGCCGCTGCCAAGGCCCTGTTCGTGGGCGGCGGCGACATGAGCAACGTGCCCGCCACCACTCTGACCCAGGATGACCTGACCGACGGCACCATCGGCGTGCTGGACCTGATGGTCAAGTGCAAGCTGGCCCCCTCTAAGAAGGAGGCCCGCCGCCTGGTGGAACAGGGCGGCGTGGAGGTCAACGGCGAGAAGGTCGCCGCCCCCACCGTCAGCTACACCGCTGCCGATTTGACCGGCGAGGGCCTGCTCATCAAAAAGGGCAAGAAGGTCTATCACCGGGCGCAGATGTAAGCCCCTGTGGGAAAATACAGCGCATGAGAAAAGAGCAGCCGCAGCAGTTCAAAGCTTGCTGCGGCTGTTCTTGTATTCAGCCGTGCTGTGTGATACTATGAGGTCAGAGAGAACGACAAACTCGAATTTATATATAAAGGAGAATATTGATGAAACTGTTTTTATGTTCGCACTTTTCAAGTGTAGGAAGTCTGATAAAGGAAGAAATTGAAAATAAAAAAGTCACATTTATTCCAACAGCTTCGCTGCGTGAAGGCTACACCGGTTATGTCGGCTCGGCTCAAAAATTATTCAAAAAGTTGGGAGCAATCGTAACTGAAATTGATATTTCAACGGAGGCTTATTCAACGATACAGTCTGTTTTTGAAGAAGCAGATGTGATATATTTTACCGGCGGAAATTCTTTCTTTCTTATGGACCAGCTCCGTAAAACGGGAACTGATGGGCTGCTGAAAAAGGAATTGGCAAATGGAAAATTGATGATCGGCGAGTCGGCAGGCGCAATTATATGCGCTCCAAGCATCCAATATATCGAGCAAATGGATGAAAAGCCGGAGGACTACTCACAAGAAGATGATGCAGGGCTTGATTTGATTGATTTCTATGTTCTTCCGCATTATCTTACAGCACCATTTAAGAAAGTTACCGAGAAAATAATGACTGAGTTTTCGGATTTGAATCTATGCCCAATTAACAACCGTCAGGGAATTGTAATTGATGGTGAAGGTTCAAAGGTTATTTGCAAAGACTAATTTGAAAATTCCAGTTTGTAACGCTGAAAAATCAAAATATAAGGAGGTCATATAAGCTTTTCAATGTTATTGCTTCTCGTATAGGTTATAATGGGTGCGGGGGCCTTTGTCGCATTTAATGGAAGGAACACGGCAATCGGCATGGCATTGCTGCTTGTCATGGCGGTTGGTATTTTAATTTTGGGATATCTGTTCGTCCGTTCGCCAATGTGATAAATCTCGATGTTGTTATGCGCACCCGGAGTGCTGTGGCCAGACGATCTAATCAGGTAAAAAATGCAAACAATGCGGTTTTTCAGCCGCATTGTTTGCGTTTGTGCCGTCTACAGGCCGGGAGTCTCAAAACTGCCCGATGTCCCGCACCACTGCGCTGGCCAGGACCAGGCCGGCGGCGGCGGGGACAAAGGAGATGGAGCCGGGGGTGGCCCGGCGGGCGGTGGAGCCGGGGCGGGTATCCTGCCCGGCTGGGGCCTCCGTCTGGATGGGCCGGGCGGGGGAGAGGGGCTCCTCCTGGGAGTAGACCACCTTCAGGTGGTTGATGCCCCGCTTGCGCAGCTCCTTGCGCATCACCCGGGCCAGGGGGCAGCCCTGGGTCTTGCTGATGTCCGTGACCACAAAGCCCGTGGGGTCCAGCTTGTTCCCCGTGCCCATGGCGCTGATGAGGGGGACGTTCAGCCGGGCGCACCGCTGGGCGATGTCCAGCTTGGCGGCCACGGTGTCGATACAGTCCACCACATAGTCATACTGCCCCAGGTCCACCGTGTCCGCGTTTTGGGGCAGATAGAACATGCGGATGGCCCGGACGGTGCAGTCTGGATTGATGTCCGCCACCCGGCGGGCGGCCACTTCCGCCTTGGGCTGGCCGATGGTGGAGCGCAGAGCAACCAACTGGCGGTTCAGGTTGCTCTCAGACACGGTGTCATCGTCATACAGATCCAGAGCGCCCACGCCCGCTCGGGCCAGGGCCTCCACGCAGAAGCCGCCCACGCCGCCGATGCCGAATACGGCCACCCTGGCCCGGGCCAGGCGGTCCAGGGGGGCGTCCCCGATGAGCAGGCGGGTGCGGATAAAGGGATCAGACATGGTGTTGCCTCCTTTGTTCCTGATTTGAGTTCTGCCCCCGCTGGGGGCAGAAGTAGAAAAAAGCGTAAAATCAGCAATATCCCCGCCCCGAAAACAGGGGGCGGGGATATGAAATTTCCGTAAAGGCCTTTTACTTTACAAGCATACTCATGTCATACATTCCGGGGGCGGTGACACCGGCGATGAACTTGGCGGCCTCCACCGCACCCTGGGCGAAGATCTCCCGGGAGAGGGCGGTGTGGCGGATCTCCATCACCTCGTCGTGCCCGGCGAAAATGATCTCATGCTCGCCCACGATGGTGCCGCCGCGCACGGCGGAAATGCCGATCTCCTTCTTGTCCCGGGGCTGGCGGACACTGTGGCGCTCGAACACATATTCGGTCTCGTGGCCACAGCTCTGGGCGGCGGCATCGGCGATCATCAGGGCGGTGCCGGAGGGGGCATCCACCTTGCGGCGGTGGTGCCGCTCCACGATCTCGATGTCATAGCTGTCGCCCAACACGCTGGCCGCCTTCTTTACCAGTTCCAGCAGGACGTTGATGCCCAGGGACATGTTGGCGGAGCGGAAAATAGGGGCCTCCAGAGCGGCAGCGCCGATCTGGGCCACCTGCTCCGGGGTGTAGCCGGTGGTGGCCAGCACCAGGGGGGTCTTGGTGGTCCGGGCGAACGCCAGCAGGCCGTCCAGGGCGGCGGGGGAGGAGAAGTCGATCACCGCGTCCGCCTTGCCCTGGAACTGGGCGGGGGAGGCATAGACGGGAAAGCTCCCATCGCCGGTGCCCATCACGTCGAAGCCCGCGACCACCTCCACCTGGGGATCGGCGGCGCACAACCCGGCGACAACTCGGCCCATGTGGCCGTTGCAGCCGGAAACGATTATCTTCAGCATGGCAAACGCTCCTTACTTCAGCAGGTCCATCCGCTCCAGAGAGGCACGGAGCACCGCCAGGTTCTTCTCGGAGATGTCGCACAGGGGCAGGCGCAGGGGGCCGGCCTCCATGCCCATCAGGTTCATGGCCGCCTTTACGGGGATGGGGTTCACTTCGCAGAACAGGGCATCGATCAGGTCCATGTACTGAATCTGAATTTTGGACGCCTCCTCGAAGTTGCCGTCCAGGCACAGGTGGCTCATCTTCACCATCACGTCGGGGGCGATGTTGGACACCACGGAGATGACACCCTTGGCCCCCAGAGACATCATGGGCACCACCTGGTCGTCGTTGCCGGACCAGATGTAGAAGTCATCGGGGCAGACAAAGCGGGTGTGGGCCAGCAGGGAGAAGTTGCCGCTGGCCTCCTTCACGCCGTTGATCTTGGGATTTTCGGACAGGACCCTATAGGTGTCAGCAGTGAAGGACACGCCGGTGCGGCTGGGCACATTATAGAGGATAATGGGCAGCGAGGTCCGGTCGGCGATGTACTCATAGTGCTTGATGAGGCCGGTCTGGCTGGCCTTGTTATAGTAGGGAGTGACGTGGAGCAGGGCATCCGCGCCGGAGTCCTCCGCGTGCTGGGACAGATAGACAGCGGCGGAGGTGTCGTTGCTGCCCGCCCCAGCGATGACCTTCACCCGGTGGTCCACCCGCTTGACGCAGAACTCCACGGCGGCAATGTGCTCCCGGATGGACATGGTGGCGGACTCGCCAGTGGTGCCGCAGACACACACGGCATCTACCCCGGCGGCGATCTGGGCATCGATCAGACGGCCGAAGGCATCGTAGTTGATATTGCCGTTCTGGTCAAAGGGGGTGGCCAGGGCGCAGCAGGAGCCGGTAAATACAGGCGTTCTCATAAAAAACTCCTCTCTTTCAATGGAAAAATATCCCGTTTCGTGGGGAGGAAACGCAGCTTACTTGTGGTCGATGTAGCCCTCGGCGCACAGCAGCTCGGCCAGCAGCACCGCACCGCCGGCGGCGCCCCGCAGGGTGTTGTGGCTCAGGCCCACGAACTTATAGTCATACTGGGTGTCGGGACGCAGACGGCCCATGGATACGGCCATGCCGCCCTCCAGCTCCCGGTCCAGCTTGGCCTGGGGACGGTCGGGCTCCTCGAAATAGTGGATGAACTGCTTGGGGGCGGAGGGCAGCCCCAGCTCCTGGGGACGGCCCTTGAAGTCGGCCCAATCGGCCTTGATCTGCTCCATGGAGGGCTTCTTCCCGTCGGCGAACTTGACGAATACAGCGGCGGTGTGGCCGTCGGACACGGGGACACGCAGGCACTGGGCGGTGATGGCGGGGGCATCGGCCTTGACGATCTTGCCATTCTCCACATGACCCCACACCTTCAGGGGCTCCTGCTCGCTCTTCTCCTCCTCGCCGCCGATGTAGGGGATGACGTTGTCGATCATCTCGGGCCAGCGCTCAAAGGTCTTGCCCGCGCCGGAGATGGCCTGATAGGTACACACCAGGGCCTTCTCGATGCCATACTTCATCAGGGGGTGCAGGGCGGGGGCATAGGACTGGATGGAGCAGTTGGACTTGACGGCGATGAAGCCCCGCTTGGTGCCCAGGCGGGCGCGCTGGGCGGGGATGACCTCCAGATGCTCGGGGTTCATCTCGGGCACCACCATGGGCACGTCATCGGTCCAGCGGTGGGCGGAGTTGTTGGACACCACGGGGCACTCGGCCTTGGCATAGCGCTCCTCCAGGGCGCGGATCTCCTCCTTCTTCATGTCCACGGCACAGAAGACAAAGTCTACCATGCCGGCGATCTTGTCCACGTCGGCCTGGGCGTCCAGGACCACCATGGACTTGGCCTGCTCGGGGATGGACGTTTTCATAGCCCAGCGGTGGGCAACGGCCTCTTCATAGGTCTTGCCGGCGGAGCGGGGGCTGGCCGCGATGGCGGTGAGCTGGAACCAGGGGTGGTTTTCCATCAGGGTGACAAAACGCTGGCCCACCATGCCGGTGCCGCCAATGACGCCTACTTTATACTTTTCCATACGAAACGACCTCCAAACTATAGCTATGACGGGGGCTTTCCCTTCGTGCGCCGAACGGGGGAGAGGGCTGCGAGGGGAAAAAATAAATCAGCGGCTTTTCAAGCGGCTGATTTTGTACTATAATGTCGGCGTAGGTGTTGTCCGCCGCCGGCAAAATATTCACAAAAGCAGACAGCGCTCCATCAGACCAAACTGATGACAGTCGCAAGGCTGTTAACCTGGCGACCAGAACTCACTCTGCCGGGTGAGGAGTCCTTCGGCGGCCGTCCCCTTTCGGCATGGCTGAAACAGGAACCGGCTCCCTGACCATGCTTACTCCTGTAAGCCGCGACCTCTATCTAGCTAAATTTAAATTTATCCTACCATGTTTCAAATGGGGTGTCAATAGCGCAAACCGGACGAAACAGAGAAATGGAGCAGACCATGAAGAAAAAAATTATGCAGCTTGCCGCTGTTTTCCTTGCAATGACAATGTGTGTGCCCACTGTATGGGGGGCGCGCACAGACAGCGCCGATCAAAAGGTCCGGGTGGGTCTGGCCTCCTCCAGCAGCCACAACGCCACGGGGGAGCTGGCCTGCGCCCATCTGCAGAACAACACGGGCTTTGGCGCAGGCTATCGCTTTGGTTACTATGACAGCGACCTGAACTTTGTGGAGCTGGCCCGCACGGGGCAGAGCACCGACCAGATCGCCGTGCTGAAGGCCCGGAACATGTACTATGGCTATGACTCCTCCGCCGGAAAGTATACCTATTCCGAGAGCAGCCTGGGCGGCCCGGCGGTGGGCTGCTATCACATCCAGATCCCAGGCTCCTATGTCTCCTACAGCAACGTCGCGGCGGACGCCCAGCTGTACGGCGGTTTTGTGGCCTGGATCGACGGGGCCTATCAGGTGCGGGTGGGGTCCTACGCCACGAAGGAGGCGGCACAGGCCGCCCTGACCGACCTGCCCCAGGGCACGGTGGTGGGCACCAGTGCCTACGGCATGAACGTGGTGGAGACGGGGACGGACCGCATCCTGTTCCAGTTTGACATGGGCAAGGGGGGCGCTCTGGGTATCCTGCCCGATGTCACCGGGGCCGGCGACGTGCGCACCTGGTTCTCCGGCTATAAATACCGGGGGGGCTTTACTTACCAGCGGGTGAGCGGCAACGACCTGACTGTGGTGAACGTGCTGCCTTTAGAGGACTATATCCGGGGGGTCATCTGTTATGAGATGGGCAACTCATGGCCCTTGGAGGCCCTGAAGGCCCAGGCCATCTGCGCCCGGACCTATGTGCTGCGGCGGCTGAACTACCACGGCAGTCTGGGTTTTGACGTGTGCAACAGCGACGCCTGCCAGGTCTACCGGGGCGTGGGCAGCAACCGGGCCGACTATGGCCCCAGCGACACCAGCGACCGGGCCGCCTCCGAGACCGCCGGGCAGGTGCTGTGGTACAACAGCACCCTGGCCGACACCTATTACTCCGCCAGCCACGGCGGAGCCAGCGAGAGCGCCTATTATGTGTGGGGCACCAGCATGACCGACTACCCCTATTTGTGCGGCGTAAAGGACCCCTACGAGGCATCTGTGGCCGACCGGAACAGTTACTCCTCCTGGACGGTGACCTATTCCGCCCAGCAGCTCACCACCCGGCTCCAGAGCTATGGCTTTGGCACCAACACCAGCCTGGACCATCTGGAGCTGACCTATTCCGACCTGGGCAACGTGATCCAGGTGAAGCTGTGCTATGCCAACGGCCAGAGCAACACCATCACCCCCCGCACCAAGCCCCGGGGCATCCGGGCCCTGTTCGGCCTGAACTCCATCCGCTTTACGGTGAACGGCCAGGGGGCGGATTCCGCATCCTCCGCTTCTTCCGGTACCACCGGCGGACAGAGCACTTCACAGACCGGCTCCGGCTATCCCGTCAACGGCAGCGGGAGCCTGTCCGATTTGGACGGGGTCTATGTGATCTCCGGCGGCGGGACGGTTGCCAAAGCGGGGGAGAGCCTGTATACTATCACAGGGAGCGGGGCCACCGCCGCCCTCCGGCCCGCCGACAGCGGCAGCAATAATAATGGCAATAACAACAACGGCTCCGCCGGGGGCAAGGGCGTGGTATCCGTGTCCGGCGGCTCCTATGTCTTCAACGGCAGCGGCAACGGCCACCAGGTGGGCATGAGCCAGTTCGGCGCCAACGCCATGGCCCGCCAGGGCTTTGCCTATGACGACATTGTGGAGTTCTATTTCCCCGGCACCCATGTGGGGAGCTGCCGTTAAATCAGCTTGATGCATTCTATAGACTATTAGAGAAGAAAGGCGACATACGTTTGAAAACTTCTGATTTTGACTTTTACCTGCCCGAAGAACTCATCGCCCAGACCCCGCTGGAGCGGCGGGATGCCTCCCGGCTGCTGACCCTGGACAAGCACACCGGCCAGACCGAACACCACCACTTTTATGAGCTGCCCCAGTTTCTCCGCCCGGGGGACTGCCTGGTGCTGAACAACTCCCGGGTGCTGCCCGCCCGCCTCATCGGCCACCGGCCCACCGGCGGCGTGTGCGAGGTGCTGCTGCTCACAGACAAGGGGGAGGGCCTGTGGGAGTGCCTGGTCCGTCCTGGTAAGAAGCTGCGCCCCGGCGCTCAGGTGATCTTCGGCGAGGGCCAGCTCACCGCCACGGTGGAGGGAGAGCTGTCCGACGGCAAGCGCCTGGTCCGCTTCCACTACGAGGGTATTTTCCTGGAGATCCTGGAGCAGCTGGGCAAGATGCCCCTGCCGCCCTATATCAAGGCGGAGCTGCAGGACAACGAGCGGTATCAGACGGTGTACTCCAAAGTAATGGGCTCCGCCGCCGCCCCCACCGCCGGACTGCACTTCACCCCGGAGCTGCTGCAGCAGATTCAGAACATGGGGGTCGACCTCTGCTATGTGACCCTGCACGTTGGCCTGGGCACCTTCCGCCCGGTGAAGGCGGAGGACATCCAGGACCACGAGATGCACTCGGAGTTCTGCCAGATCAGCCAGGAGACGGCGGATGTCATCAACCGCACCAAGGCCCGGGGAGGGCGGGTCATCTGTGTGGGCACTACCTCCTGCCGGACTGTGGAGAGCTTTGCCGCCGAGGACGGCACCATGACCGCCCGCTCCGGCTGGACCAACATCTTCATCTATCCCGGCTACCGCTTCAAGGTGCTGGATGCCCTGATCACCAACTTCCACCTGCCCCAGTCCACCCTTATCATGCTGGTGTCCGCCCTGGCCGGCCGGGAGCACGTCCTGGCCGCCTATGAGGAGGCCGTGCGGGAGAAGTATCGGTTCTTCTCCTTTGGGGATGCGATGTTTATTGGAGACGTGATGCCCTCCAAGGCTGAAAACGGCGAAAAGCCCGCAAAATAAGGGTTTTCAAGGAAAACGCCTTAACCGCCGCAAAGACCTGAAAAAGCCGCGTGGATAACCGAAAAGCATCACGCATCGTTAGCTTTGAAGGGATGCTTATAAAATTGAACAACTTTTTTGGCGCATAATGTTGCGGCGATACTGCATAGACTGCATAAGATGGCCCCGACCTCAGTATATGAGGCCGGGGCTTTTCTCATGTCTTGTAGGTGAATGTGTGGGTCGCACCGTTCTTGAATGTGATGGAGGTGACGCGTCCATCGTTTACAACGATGTGGTCTATGATCTGCTGGAGGAAGCTGTGCGGGATGGAGGGGTCAATGGCTCGGATGTACTTCTCGTAGTCGATGTAGCGGTCTTCAATCAGCTTGTTCGCCATGATGTAGTACGACTGAAATGCCGAAGCTGCGGCTTGGAGATTGGGTATCATGCAGCGCATACATCAGACCGAGCGGCAATCACTCGTCTGGCCGGAGATTGCCGAGTGGTGGATGCCATCTACGCCGTCAATGACGTTCGGCGACGTGTTGGCACCTTGAAAACCGAAGACTGAGTAGGGGAGAGGCCGGGATTTTCCCGGCCTCTTTGCTTTCTTGCCACAAAATATATATAACATATTGACTTCAAGGTATGATGTGGTATAATATACTCAAAGAAATTAAAGGAGTGATTTCAGATGGCGAAAGTATCAACCAGCATTTCCATTGACGCCGATGTGAAAGCACAGGCTCAAGCTCTGTTCGCAGACTTCGGCCTTGACCTGTCCACCGCAATCAACATCTTCCTGCGGCAGTCGATCCGCGAGAATTGCATCCCGTTTTCCATTCAGCGCGAGGTTCCCAATGCGGACACCATCGCCGCTATGCGGGAAGCTGATGACATGGTAAACCACCCTGAGCAGTATGAGACCTTCCACAGTATGGAAGACCTGAAGAGGGCTTTGGAGGCATGAAGTACGATGTGAGGATGTCCACCCGCTTCAAGAAGGATATGAAGCTGGTGCAGAAACGTGGGTACGACCAGAGGCTTATTTTCGAGGTGATCGAATTGCTTGCCAACGGCATGAAGCTCGACGAGAAGTACAAAGACCACCTCCTGACCGGCGATTACGGCGGTTTCCGTGAGTGCCATATCACGCCCGATTGGCTGCTGGTGTACCAGTACAGGGAGCAGGAGCTTTTGCTGCTGCTGTCCAGAACTGGAACCCACAGCGACCTGTTCTGAACTATGGAGCAGGCGGCGATGACGTACAAGGGGTATTCGGCAAGGCCCGAATACTCCGCCGAGGACGGGGCCTTCTTCGGAAGGCTCCTCGGCATCAACGACTTAGTGAACTTCGAGTCCGCAAATGCAGAGGGCTTGGAGGAAGAGTTTCATAAGGCAGTGGACGACTATCTGGCGTTCTGCTCCGAAATAGGGAAGCAGCCCCAGACACCCACCGTCTGAAAATACGAGAAAGATTGCAGAATGTGGCGCGGCGGTCTTGACTGCTGCGCCTTGCATCTGCAAAGTATAGAGGGAACGATGAATGACTATGCAGAAAATCCGAAAATCACGCTTCGCGTGAGCATCGGTAATGCGATGTTTATCCATTGAGATCAAGCCATCTGTTTTTGGCTGTAAACAAGAAGTGAAGGAGTTTTGTTGTGTTTGAAGTGATAAAACAGGAGGGGAGAGCCCGGCGGGGGGTGTTTACCTGTCCCCACGGCACGGCCCAGACCCCGGTGTTTATGAACGTGGGCACCCAGGGGGCCATCAAGGGGGCGGTAGATGCTTTCGATTTGAAGGAGCTGGGCTGCCAGATCGAGCTGTCCAACACCTATCACCTGCACCTGCGCCCCGGCGACGGAGTGGTGCGGGACATGGGCGGACTGCATAAATTTATGCGGTGGGACGGCCCCATGCTCACCGACAGCGGCGGCTTTCAGGTGTTCTCCCTGTCCGGCCTGCGGAAGATCAAGGAGGAGGGCGTGACCTTCGCCTCCCACATCGACGGGCGGCGCATCTTTATGGGCCCGGAGGAGTCCATGCAGATCCAGTCCAATCTGGGCAGCGACGTGGCTATGGCCTTTGACGAGTGCATTGAAAATCCCTCCCCCCGGGAATACGTGGAGCGCTCCTGCGCCCGAACCACCCGCTGGCTGGAGCGCTGCGTGGCCGAGCACAAGCGGCTGAACGCCCTGCCCGGCTGTGTGAACCCGGAGCAGATGCTATTCGGCATCAACCAGGGGGGCACCTATCCCGACATCCGTGTCCGCCATATGCAGGATATCGCCAAGCTGGACTGCGATGGCTATGCCATCGGCGGTCTGGCGGTGGGGGAGCCCACCCAGACCATGTACGACATCATCGACGCGGTGGAGCCGCATATGCCAAAGGAAAAGCCCCGGTATCTCATGGGCGTGGGCACCCCCTCCAATATCATTGAAGGGGTGGCCCGGGGCGTGGACTTTTTCGATTGCGTCATGCCGGCCCGGAACGCCCGCCACGGCAAGCTGTTCACCTGGAAGGGCTTTCTCAACATCAAGAACGAGCGCTTCAAGCTGGACACCCGGCCCTTGGACGACGAGTGCGGCTGCCCCATGTGCAAAAACTTCTCCCGGGCCTATCTGCGGCACCTGTTCGTCTCCGGGGAGATGCTGGCCATGCGCCTGGCCGTGATGCACAACCTGTATTTCTATAATCAGCTGATGGCCCGCATCCGCCAGGCCCTGGACGAGGGGCGGTTTGAGGAATTCCGATGCCGGTATTCCGACCTGCTGGACCGCCAGGCCCCGAAAGATTGAGGGCGTTTACCAGGCAATTTTGCAAAAAGGCTTGTCAATCGGTCTGCAAGCCGCTATAATAAAGGAAATGCGTCTGCTGAGAGGCGGACAGTCCAAACATTTGGAGGGAAACACTTTGGAAAGTATTATCTTGATCGCGGTCATGTTCGCCATGCTCTATTTCTTCATGATCCGCCCCGAGAACAAGCGGAAGAAGGAAGCGGACAACCTGCGCAGTTCCCTGACCGTGGGCGACAATGTGCTGACCATCGGCGGCATCACCGGCACCGTATGTGCCGTGAAGGAGGGCACCGTGGTCATCGAGACCGGCGCTGACCGCGTCCGTCTGGAGATGACCAAGGAGTCCATCGCCACCCGGTTCACCAAGGATGCCAAGTCCGGCGAATCCAAGTAAGGCCAAGGAAAAACCGCATAGTTCACGCCCTCCCCGCATAGGTTTAGAACAAAACCGTGGGGAGGGCGTTTTTCTATGAAAAAACAGGAGAACAAGCGCGGGGAAATGGGGGAGCGCCCCTGGCTGAGGGCCGCCCTGGCCGTGCTGCGGGGCGGAATTCTGGCCTGCGGCACGGCGGCGGTGCTCCTGCTGGCAGCTGCCTGTCTCATCTCCGCCGGGGCGATGGGGGAGCGGTGGCTGATTGGCGTGGTCCCCGGGGCCTGCGTGGCGGGCAGTCTGCTGGGCGGGCTGTACGCTGTTGGCCGGACTGGCCGCCGGTCCCTGGCGGTGGGCCTGGGGACTGGGGTCACCCTATTCTTGCTGCTTCTGTGCGTGGGGCTGCTGGCCTATGATGCCGCCGGACTGGAGCGGGAGGGGGCCGGAACCCTGTGTGCCTGCCTGTGCGGCGGGGGGCTTGCGGGCGTGTTATCTCTGCCCCGAAAGAAAAAACGCAGAAGATGATTGAAATGCGAAAAGACTTATGCTATAATAAGTATAAATATTGCGGGGCTTGCCCCGACAACATCAGGAGGAGATACCAAATGAAGCACATCCAGACTCTGAACGGGGCCACTCTGAAGGCCAGCGCTGCCAAGGGCGGCTGCGGCGAGTGCCAGACCTCTTGCCAGTCCGCCTGCAAGACTTCTTGCACCGTTGCCAACCAGAAGTGCGAGAATCAGTAAGATAAATAGCCTTGACAAAAGGGTAGGCGTTAGCCTGCCCTTTTTTATGCCCACGCCCGGAAGATACGGGACAGAATAAAAGGGGCAGGAATTACAGAGGAGAGGAATTCAACAATGGTACATACCTTTACTGCACTGGGCCAGTATCTGGCCGCCGACGTGAACAGCGGCGCGGTCCATGTGCTGGACGAAATGAGCTATCGACTGCTGTCCGCTGTGGGGGAGGAGGGGCCCATGGCCCCGGAGATGCCGGAGACGCTGGCCCAGCGGCTGCCCCAGTATCCCATCCAGGAGTTGAAGGAGGCCTGGCAGGAACTGCACGGCCTTCAGGACCAGGGCCTGCTGTTCACCAACGACGAGTACATCGACCCGGAGAAGGCCATGGAGCTGCCCCGCCAGGCGGTGGTAAAGGCCCTGTGCCTCCACGTGTCCCACGACTGCAACCTGCGCTGCCGCTACTGTTTCGCCTCCACCGGTGACTTCGGCACCGGCCACCGCATGACCATGGACTTTGAAACGGCCAAGCGGGCCATCGACTGGGTGGTGGAGAAGTCCGGCAAGCGCCGGAACATCGAGGTGGACTTCTTCGGCGGCGAGCCCCTGATGGCCATGGACACGGTGAAACGTACTGTGGAATATGCCCGCTCCCTGGAGCAGGCGCACAACAAGTGCTTCCGCTTTACCATCACCACCAACGGCATCCTGCTCAGCGACGAGAACATCGACTACATCAACCGGGAGATGTCCAACGTGGTTCTGTCCCTGGATGGCCGTCAGAATGTGAACGACCATATGCGCCCCACCATCAACGGCAAGGGCAGCTATGACGTGATCGTGCCCAAGTTCCAGAAGCTGGTGGCCGGCCGGGGCACCAAGGACTATTACGTCCGTGGCACCTTTACCCGGGAGAATCTGGACTTCTCCGAGGACGTGATGCACCTGGCCTCTCTGGGCTTCCGCCACGTCTCTGTAGAGCCCGCCAGCGGGCCCCTGGACGATCCCTTTGCGATCAAGTGTGAGGATCTGCCCCAGGTGGATGCCGAGTATGAAAAGCTGGCCCGGGAGCTGATGGGCCGCAAGGATGTGAACTTCTTCCACTTTAACGTGGACCTGGCCCAGGGCCCCTGCGTCATCAAGCGCCTGCGGGGCTGCGGCGCAGGCTGCGAGTATGTGGCCATCACCCCCGACGGGGACATCTATCCCTGCCACCAGTTCGTGGGGAAAGAGGAGTACTGCATGGGCAACGTGTTCGACGGCTCCTTCAACATGGACATCTCCAGCACCTTTGCCAACCAGAACATCTACACCCGGCCCGCCTGCCGGGAGTGCTGGGCCCGGTTCTATTGCAGCGGCGGCTGCTCCGCCTCCAATCTGCTGGTGAACAACGACATCTCCAAGTCCAACGAGGTGGCCTGCGAGATGGAGCGCAAGCGTCTGGAGTGCGCCATTGCACTCAACGCCATCGCCGCCGGGATGGGGGAGGCCGTTCCCACTTGTAGCAATACGGATTGTAATCAGTGCGAAAGCTGCCAATAAGTTCTGGCTTTCTTTACTTTTAACTGGTTTTAGCGAGAAATAACTCAAATCTATTCAGAACGTCCTGCTGTCTGGCAGGGCGTTCTTTCATGCTGTTTTACGCAGTTAACATAATTTAGTTTACATAAAAATGATACATAACGGAAAAATTTTTGCAAATTGGCAAAAAACACTTGCGAAATCCGACGAAAACCGTTATAGTAATTATGTCACCTGTTTTGGTTCTATTTTCCTCTCTGCGGGCATACCCTGGCAGAGGGGTGAGCAAAATGGGAAAACGGCTGGGCAAGACTGCCGATCTCTTTTCCGACCAGGGCCTTTGTCTGATGGTCCTGTGCGCCGTCTTTTTGCTGGGCGGCGCGGCGGGCTGCCTGTTTTCCGGCGCGGCCGGACAGGCCACCGTGGCCGAGCTGACGCAGTATTTAACGGACTATCTCACGGCGGCTCAAGCGGGGACCGCCGCCCGGTGCGGCTTTTGGAGCGCCGCATGGCGCTATGTCCGCCTGTGGTTGGCCGTGGCCATCATGGGTCTGACCGCTCTGGGCGTGGCAGTGATCCCGGGGCTGTTCTTTGCCCGTGGCTTTCTGCTGGCCTTTTCCACCGCCTGCTTTTACCGCGTCTTCGGCGGACAGGGGGTGTGGCCCGCTGTGGTCCTGTTCGGTCTGCCCGCCCTGTTTTGGGCCCCGGCACTCTTTTTATCCGGGTGGCAGAGCCTGTCCGCATCTTTATGGCTTCTGCGCCGCTGGCGGGGACAGGAGCGGGGCAGCGGCCCCTTTTCCCCGGTCTACTGGCTGCGTCTGGCTGTATTGTGCGGGCTGATGCTGCTGGCGGGCGGGGTGGAGTGCTCGGTTGCCCCCGGTCTGCTTCGGGCTGCTGCCAAGCTGGCCATGGGCACATAACTTTTATCACAACGATGGAGGGAGGGAACGGTGGTGTCCGACTGGATCGACGCCTATGAGGACTATTTAAAAACGGAGAAGCAGGCATCGGCCAACACGGTCAGCTCCTATCTCCGGGATGTGCGGCAGTTTGCCTCCGCTATGGAGGAGCAGGAGCACTCCCTGGCCCAGGTCACGCCGTTGGAGGTGGAGGGCTATATCCGCCGGCTCACCGTTTTGGGCAAGTCCCCCGCCACAGTGACCCGCTCTCTGGCCTCCATCAAATCCTTTTATCATTATTTGCTCCTGCAGGGTGAGGTGTCGGGGAATCCGGCCAGATCTGTGGCTCCCGCCAAGGTAGAGCGCAAGCTGCCCCAGATCCTCACCAGCCGGGAGGTGGAGCTGTTCCTGGCCCAGCCGGAGCCCACCGATGCCAAGGGCTGCCGGGACCGGGCTATGCTGGAGCTGCTCTATGCCACCGGCATCCGGGTCAGCGAGCTGATCTCCCTGGACGTGGACGACCTGAACCTCCCTGGCGGGGTGCTGAAATGCGTCAGCCGGAACAAGGAGCGGATCATCCCCCTATATCCCGCCGCCATCCAAGTGCTGAATGACTATGTCCATCACGTGCGTCCCCGGCTGGTGGAGAATTTGAACGAGACCGCTCTGTTTGTGAACATGAACGGGGAGCGGATGAGCCGCCAGGGCTTTTGGAAGCTCATCAAGCACTATCAGGAGAAGGCTGGTATTGAAAAGGATATCACGCCCCACACCCTGCGCCATTCCTTCGCCGCCCATCTGCTGGAGAACGGTGCGGACCTGCGCTCTATCCAGGAGATGCTGGGCCACGCGGACATCTCGTCCACCCAGATATACTCCCGTCTGGTGAACCAGAAAATCAAGGATGTCTACCGCAAGGCCCACCCCCGGGCCATGAAGGCCGTATAAAATGAAATCAAGTAGATATAAAAAAGGAAACATCAAGTCCCATGTCCGCACCGTCAAGGTGTTGGCATGGGGCTTTTTGTATATCAGAAGAGCAGATACACCTCGTAAAACGGCTAAGTTCTCCTATATAGGGGTGTTCTTTCTTTGTGGAATATGGTATACTCGTTTTAGTTTAACAAACCGGAATTTGTGAAATCCACATATTTTAAGAAGGAGCCTTCGCTTATGCGAAAGCTCCTTTTCTGTATACTTTACTTTTTCAGCTTTAAGCCATCTCGGAATGCTTCGCCCACACGCTCGGTGACTTTATAATAGCCGTGGGTGTAGGGGTCAAATGCGATGGCGTTGACCTTAGACATATCAATTTTTCCATCCACCATAACGCTCTCATCGGCAGTGACATTGACCACCTTGCCGATGACACCGCATCCGTATTCATTGTTCTGATACTCGATGAACTTGCACTCCAGACAAATCGGGAACTCGTTGATGACAGGGGCATCTACGGTTTCGGCTTTGCCGGCGGTCAGACCGCTGCGGGCAAATTTATCGGCAACTTTATTGCCGGACTCTACGCCGAAATAGTCTGCTTCCACTATGTGGGCTGCATCGGCAATGCTGACGGTGAATGCTCCCCGTGCCTTGATGTTCTGTACGGTCTTATGAGTCTCGGTGAGGTTCAGAACAACGGTGTCCCGCTCCTGCATAGTGCCCCATGCGGCGTTCATGACGTTTACGCTGCCGTCCTCGTTATAAGTCGCAACCATCAGAACCGGCATGGGGAAAATGCCTTCGGTGATTTTCAGTTTTGTTCTCATGATAACTTCTCCTTGTGATCAGATTGACAGGACTGTTCATCCTGCTTATAATTATAACCTAGTAAAACAGAAATTCAAGTACTGACTATTATGATAGGTACTATCTTAGGAGAAAGTGAAATGATAAAGAATTATATTGAGACCGCCAATTTTGAGGATACTGGCTTTGCCTACACGCTGTCGCTGATCTCCGGCAAGCACAAGATGGTCATTCTCTACTGCCTGATGGAGTTTGAGACGGTGCGATTCAATGAACTGAAACGGTATCTGAAAATCATTTCCGACAAGACCCTCAGCACGAATCTCAAGGAACTGGAAGCGGATAAACTGATCGTCCGTACCGAGTATCCGCAGATCCCGCCGAAGGTGGAATATGCGCTTTCGGAGCGTGGGAAATCGCTGATGACTGTGCTGGATCAGCTCTGTGTCTGGGGCGAGGAGAATCGACTGACAGAGTGACAACTTCCAAGTTGTCGTACTCGTTCCTAGCAGTGTTTGGGGCGGGCACGCCCCAACAAGAAGCAGTCCCCAAGCGGCAGGAAATTTTCAAGAATTGAAAATTTTTGGCCACGGGATGATTCTTGCTCTTACGAACAGCAGAAAACCCAGAACTGCACAGCTGATTCAGCTAGCAGTCCTGGGTTTTCTGTTATCAGATTAGAATATGTTTTACGAAGTCCCTGCATAAAAACGGCAGTCCGTTTTCATATAGAAGCACGATGGAGAAGGGGAGAGGCTCACTAGTTTTTCGCCGGGCTCCCGTCCTCGTTGAAGTTGGCCTTCAGCAGGCCGTCCACCAGAAAGGCGGACAGGCACAGAAAGATCATCTGCCCCCCGATGAGCCACAGAAACAGCGTCCCCAGCAGGCTCCGGCCAAAATACGCCGCCCCGGCGGACACCACCGCCAGGGCCAGGCCCAGCCGGACCCACAGTTTGGACAGGTGGGCGTGGGCAAAGCGCCAGGTATCCTCGTTTTGCTCCGACAGGGCGGTGCGGTAGGCCAGCCCGTTACCTTCCCGACGGGGCGGATGCTTCCGCCAGCGCAGGCCCACCGCCAGCATGGCCACGGGGGTGAGCATGGTCAAAATCACTTGAAACCACATCATTTTCACTCTTTTCTATTATCGTTGGTTTCCCCTGAGTCCAAAACTTTTCGGCGTTTTTTAACACCTGCCAGGGGATTGGCCCGGGCGGCGGCCCGGAGATCGTCGTTATCCACGTGGGTGTAGATCTGGGTGGTGTTCAGGTGGTCGTGACCCAGGACCTCCTGCAGGGTGCGCACGTCCACGCCGTTTTGCAGCATCAGAGTGGCCGCCGTGTGGCGCAGCTTGTGGGCGGAATACTGGGTGCTGTCCAGCCCCGCGTCTGCCAGGTGTTTCTTCACCAGCTTGTGGACCGCCGCCACCGAGATGCGCCGCCGGTTCTGCAGGGTGACAAACAGGGCGTTCTGGTCAATGAGGGTCAGGGCGTTCCGGTCGATCATCCAGTCCTGGATGGCCTTGACGCAGGCGTCGTTCAGGAACAGGATGCGCTCTTTATTGCCCTTGCCCAGCACCCGAAGCTGGTTGTCTCGAACATCCGTTACATTCAGATTCACCAGTTCAGAGATCCGCAGGCCGCAGTTTAAAAACAGGGTGAGGATGCAAAAGTCCCGGGTGGCGTTTTTGCCGTCCACGGACTCCAGCAGATCGATGCTCTCGTCCAGACTGAGATATTTGGGCAGGGCTTTTTTCTGCCGGGGCGAGTCCAGGTCCTGGACCGGGTTTTTGGTCAGCAGCTTGGCCTTGTTGGTGAGGTATTTATAAAAGGAACGGATGGTGGCAACTTTCCGAGCCCGGGACGCGGCGTTCAGCCCTTTGTCCCGGGTGAGAAAGTTCATGTAGGAATAGACATCCGTCAGCGTGACCGACTGAAACAGCTCCAGGGACACGTCGTCCAGCGGGATGTGGTCCATGGGTACAGACCGCAGGGACGGATCACGCGCCTGTTTTAAGTAACGCGCAAAACTGCGCAGGTCTAAATAGTATTCATCCACCGTTTGCCGGGAATGGCCCTGGATGGTCTCGTGATAGACCAGAAAGTCCCGGATCAGGGGTGGAGCCTCGGTTCGATAGTCCATTTCGCGTTTTAGCCTCCACTTAGGTCAACAAAATTTTTATTTTGTTGACCTGATATAATCTCTTTTTGAGGGCCATACGGTCCTCCTTTTGCTATAGTATATCACAGGTCACCGATGCCGTCCATACTCTGCAATCAGTGCAGCACCCCTCGTATTTAATCGTTAATCGTTTCGGCCGCAGCGCTTGCGGTGTCTGCATGAACTGTTTTGCAGGATAAGTTCCAGGCTATGTATAAACCGGCACTGCCGTTGTTGACGAAAACTCGGTTCAACCACGCCTGGCAGCTTGATCATAAATGGACCAATCGGACGTATGTGCCCTGTCACGAATCAATGTGTCCTCAATATGCGGTGTCCCCCTCCGCCGTCATGGCCTTGGTATCCACATCCAGCTTGCTTCATGGCCTCATGTACACAAAGCGTCTATGTAAATGTTGCACTAGTGAACTATTAAAGTAGCGTACAAACTTATGTAGCTACCTATCAGCATACCGCGTCTGTTTTATGGGCGGTATAAATGTTTTTGATAAAAATGATGAAAAACTTTGATTAAAATGCTCAAAAATACGGTTGATTTCCCCATATTAAAATGTTAAAATGACGATACAAGTTCAACAGCAAGCAGCATTTGGTAATTCAGAGTGACTGAATATTTATGTGAAATAATAGGATCATTCCACACAATAGTAGTTTTTGCTTTTTTAATAAAGCAAGATACGCATGTTTGCTTTTGTTGTTCTTGAGGGTGTCGCACCGGAGAGCAGAGGGGAGCTTTTCGGCCGGTGCCTGCACTGTTTGCCCGCCGGAGGAGTTCTCACACTCCTCCCCTCCGTTCCCACCGGGCGTCCCCCCTGACGATCGGTTCGCCGGAGCGTGACGGGCCACAGCTTTCTTGCACTGCACCTGCTGAAACACGATCCAAGAAAAAGAAGGATCGCAGGTTCAAACGGCACAGATTCCTATCTCAATGTAACCGTAAAATCAGTTTACAGAAAGGAACCTACCACCATGAAAATGAAACGATTGACCAGTCTGCTCCTTGCCGCTGCTATGGCTCTGTCTCTGGCGGCGTGCGGAAACGCCGACCAGGGTGGCGACAAATCCACTGCACAGAAGGTCTCTGCAACCACTTTGAAGGATATCGAAGCTCCGGGCGAGCCCGAGAATATCCCGGAAGCCCTGCAGGTCGACTTTAACAAGCGCTTCCATTATGCAGAGCTGGAAGATGTCTACGCCGCCCTGCATGAGCAGGCTCCCGACATCACAGAGTTCTATGCCATCGGCTCCACCTGGCAGGAGAGAAGCATGTGGTGCCTTGAGATCACCAACAAGTCCATCCCCGAGGATCAGAAGATCGGCATCGGCGTGTTCGGTCCCATCCACGGCGAGGAGCCCGAGGCCGCTATCAGCGCCATGTACACCGCCTGGTGGATGATCCTCAACCGCGACACAGATTACATGAAGGCTATGCTGGATCAGTACATCATCTATGTGGTCCCCGCCATCAACCCCGACGGCTATGAGCAGTCCTTTGTGTACCCCAACCGCTCTAACCTGCGTCCCATGGACCGCAACGAGGACGGCGTTCCCTTCAGCGATCCCTATGCCGATATCGACGGTGACGGCTTCATCGCCGACATCTATTCCGGGACTGCGGACAAGATCCCCACTGAGAAGCTCAGCACCGACTGGACCAAGCCCGAGCTCAACCGCTTCGGTATGGAGAGCCCCGACTGGGACGGCAACCACATTCTCGGCGACGATCCCCGCGGCAGCGGCATCGACATGAACCGCACCTTCAACTATCAGTGGAACCGCTTCGATGCGGAGACCTACGCCGAGGGCGCTACCCAGCCCAAAGTGGGTGCCGTCTCCTGGCACGTTGCCGGCTCTGATGCCGCCACCGAGCCCGAGGTCCGTGCGATGCAGAACTTCCTGGCTCAGAAGAGCATCAATGCCAGCGTCAACCTGCACACCGGTATGCAGGCCGTGTTCTATCCCTGGTGCTACAAGGCCTACGACCCCAACGACCCCGGGGATGCCGAGCTGGGCTTTATGGAAGGCGTTGCGGAGCAGATGCGCTCCAAAATGGAAGAGGTCACCGGCCGCGGCTTCTATCAGCTGCACTCCTACGACGATTATCCCACCAGCGCTGAGATGATCGACTACGCTTACGGTACCTTCAACATCCACGCCTACACCATCGAGGTCTATGAGGGCGGCAAGACCGGCGATCCCGCTGACTGCCGGTGGGAGAACGATCTGCCCGAGGAGAAGTGGGTGTTCTACTCTCAGGATGACATCCGTGAGAAGCTGGGTCTGGACCCCACCACTCTGGTGAGCGCATGGGACGGCTCTCACCTGGCTGCGAACGAAGGCCTGTGGTTCCACACGACCACCAGCGCCCAGTGCGTCCGCGAGGCCCCCGAAGAGCAGGACATCATGGTCAAGGCCGCCAAGGACGCCATCCTGATCATGATCGAGAACGAGCCCCACGGCGAGGGTTATCAGCGCCCCTTCTTCGTGAAGTAAGCGCCCCGTTCAAACACAAAGAGTTCCGGGCGTTGCCCCGGTGTCTCGGACAACTTCGTTCAACCGCCAAGGGCGTGCCGTCTGTCATTGCAGACGGCACGCCCTCTCGCTTTGCCCTCCGCCATTTCTCAGAACGCTATCTTGTCCGAAGAAACGCGAAAACCGGCCGCATAATCCAAGCTGTGTGCCTCCAAACTAAGGACATCTCATTTTAAGGAGGTCCCCTTCCATGAAACGTCCCCTTTTCCCAGGCTTTTTCTCGGGCCGGGCGTTGGCACTGCTGCTGGTGCTGGCCCTGCTGTGGCCCCTCAGTGTCCCCGTTTCCGGTTTCTTCTGGAACAAAAAGTCCGACGGGCCGAAGCTGAAGGATTTCTCCAAAAACGGCCTCATCGGCAGCGTCATCGTCTTTGAGCCGGAGGACTTTGTGGTCCAGTCCGGCAGCCAAGCCGTGTTGGACAGCATCACCATTCTCAGCCTGCCCGACCCGGGCTCCGGTGTGCTGACCATGGGCGGGCAGCCTTTGGAGGAAGGTGCCACCGTGGAACGCAGCGCCCTGGGCGGGCTGCGGTTCCAGTCGGCCCAGGCCCCCACCGAGACCACGGTCAGCTTCACCTTCTCCCCTATTTTCTCCGGCTCCGGCTCTGCCGGCCAGGACCCGGTCACCGTCACTCTGTATCTGCTGACCCAGGCCAACCGGGCCCCGGAGGCCCGGAATATGGACCTGTCCACCTATAAAAATGTGGCCATCACCGGCTATTTCGACGCGGCGGACCCGGAAGGCGACCCTCTCACCTTTCAGATCTCCGACTCCCCCGCCCGGGGCGGCGTGACCTTGGCCGAGGACGGCTCCGGCCGGTTTGTCTACACCCCCTATGAGAACAAGACGGGCCGGGACTCCTTCACCTATGTGGCCCTGGACCAGGCGGGCAACGCCTCTGCACCTGCCACCGTCACCCTGCGCATCGAAAAGGCCGGGACCAAAGTGCGTTACGCCGACATGGACGGAGACCCGGCCCATAAGGCGGCCCTGCGGCTGGCGGAGACCGGCGTCTATGTGGGCCAGCAGGTGGACAGCCGCTACTTCTTCCAGCCCGATGCCACGGTGAGCCGGGCCCAGTTCCTCACCATGGCCATGGCTGCCGTGGGAATGGAACCCCTGGATCAGGTCTCCCTCACCGGCTTTGCCGACGATCAGGCCATCCCCACCTGGGCCAAGGGCTCCGTATCCGCCGCATTGAAGGCGGGCGCGATTCAGGGCGAGCGGGATGCCTCCGGCGCACCGGTGTTCCAGGCGGGGGCAGCTGTCACTATGGCGGAGGCCACCGTGATCTTAGACCGCCTGCTGGATGTGGCTGATGCCCCGGTGGAGACCTTCTCCACCGATGCACCGGAGCACTGGGCGGCCCAGTCCGCCGCCAATCTGGCTGCCTGCGGAGTGATTCCATCCGTGGATACCGATCCCCAGGCCCTATCTGCCCCCCTCACCCGAGGAGAAGCGGCGGAGCTGTTGGACGGCACTCTGGATGTGCTGGCCGAGCAGGACAGCGGCAGCTGGCTCCCCTGGTAAGCGCGCCGTGAGACAGCAAAAGCGGCCCCGGAGCAAAACACGCTCCGGGGCCGCTTTGATATGCGCTATGGGTTTGGATCAGTCCTCGTCCGCCGCCGCATCGTACATGGGCCGTCCGCCGGCGGCACCGGCGGCAGGGGCGGCTCCGCCCACGCCGGACAGGGCGCGGAAGCGAGCCCGGGACTTCTTGATCTCGTCATAGGCCTCGGCCACCGCCTCTTCCGTGCGGCGCAGGGCATCCTCGCAGTATTCGTTGGCAGAGCGCTTCAGCTCCCGGCTGCGTTCCTCCACCTGCTGCATCAGCTCGTTGGCCCGCTGACGGGCCTGGAGGGAGATGGTGTTCTCCTCCAGCAGCTGGCGGGCCTTGTCCTCCGCCGCCTTGCGGATGGTATCCGCCTCCCGCTTGGCCGCCGCCAGCGTCTCGGCCCGGCTGGCCATGACCTTTCTGGCCTCGCCCAGTTCCATGGGGAACTGGCTGCGAATGTCGTCGATCAGGTCCAGTGCCCGGTCACGCTCGATCACACATTTATCGCTGGACAGCGGGGCGTTTTTCGCCTCGTCGATCATTTCAAATAACATGTCCAGCAGTTCTTCCACACCGCTTGCCATGGTTATCCTTCCTTTCCTTCGGTTCCTTCCAATTCCCGCATCCGCTGGTTCACTGCGTCCACGATCTCCCGGGGGACAAAGTCCGCCAGGTCAGCTCCATAGCGGGCCATCTCCTTGACGATGGTAGAGCTGAGATAGGTGTACTTCTCGCTGGAGGCCAGAAACATGGTCTCCAGGCGGGGGTTCAGCTTGCGGTTGATCACCGCCATCTGCACCTCCTGCTCAAAGTCAGACACCGCCCGCAGGCCCTTTACCACCACATGCGCCCGCCGACGCTTGGCATAGGCGGCCAGCAGCTCGTTGGAGAAGTCTACTTCTACATTCTGAAACCGGGCCGTGGACCGGCGCAGCAGCTCCACCCGCTCCTCCGGGGTGAACATGCCGTGCTTTTTGGAGTTGACCATCACGCAGACGATCAGCTTGTCAAAGCAGGCGCTGGCCCGCTTGATGATGTTCAGGTGGCCCAGAGTCACCGGGTCAAAGCTGCCCGGATAGATGGCAATACTCATTGGCGTTCTCTCCCCGCCCGGTGGAACAGCGTCAGCTTGATCTTGCCGTACCGATACTCCCGGCCCCGCTCATAGGGGGCTTCCAGCTGAGGGATGGTCCGTTCCGCCGCAGATTCGCATACTATTATACCATGTTCCCGAAGAATGTCAAACCTTGCAATGGCCTCCAATGCCCGGTCCAGCAGGTCGCTCTGATAGGGCGGGTCCAGGAAGATCAGGTCGAATTTTTCCCGGCAGCCGGACAGGAACGAGATGGCATCCCCCTGGACCACATGGGTCCGATCCTGAAAACCGCAGGCTTTGATATTCTCCCGGATGAGGGCGGCGGCCTCCCGCCGCTGCTCGGTAAAGGTGCAGTGTTCTGCCCCACGGGACAGGGCCTCCAGTCCCAGCTGGCCCGTGCCGCCGAACAGGTCCAGCACCCGGCGGCCTTCGATCTCAAACTGGATGATATTGAACAGGGCCTCCTTCACCTTGTCGGTGGTGGGGCGGGTATCCATGCCCTGGAGTTCTTTTAACCGTCTGCCCCGGGCAGAGCCGGAAATAATGCGCATACGCTCTCCTCGCTTCTCTGATTATTTCGTGTGAAAGTGCTGATACACAGCTTGAGCCGCATTTTTGGGCAGCGCCTTCTGGAGGTCCTCCAGGGATGCGGCCCGGATGGCCTTGATGCTTTTAAACTGCCGCAGCAGCTGGGAACGGCGCTTCTCCCCCACCCCCGGGATATCGTCCAGGGCGGAGGCGCGCATGTGGCCCGCCTGCAGCTGGCGGTGATACTCGATGGCAAAGCGGTGGGTCTCCTCCTGGATCTGCCCCACCAGGGCGAACACCGCCGGGATAGCCTGGATGCCGATCTCCCGCCCGTCCGGGTGGACCAGGGCGCGGGTGCGGTGCCGGTCGTCCTTCACCATGCCGAAGGCGGGAATGGACAGGTTCAGGGTCTCCAGCACCCGGGCGGCCACCTTCACATGTTCCTGTCCGCCGTCGATGAGCAGCAGGTCGGGCTTGTCCGAGAACTTCTCGTCCCCGTCCAGATACCGGCGGAACCGGCGGGTGAGCACCTGCTCCATGGAGGCGTAGTCATCCGGCCCGGTCATGTTTTTCAGCTTGAAGCGGCGGTAGTCGCTCTTTTTGGGCCGCCCGTCCACATAGACCACCATGGAGGCCACGATGTCACTGGCACCGGTGTTGGAGATGTCATAGGACTCCATCCGCCGGGGGGGCTGGGTCAGGCTGAGCATCTTGCCCAGCACCTCCAACAGCTTGTTCTGCCGCTCCTCCCGGGTGGTGGCCCGGGCCACCTCCTCCCTGGCGTTCTCGTTGGCCAGGCGGATGAGGTCGGTCTTGGCCCCCCGCTGGGGGCTGACCAGTTCCACCCGCCGTCCGATCTGTTCTGACAGCATCCGGGTCAGGGGCACCTGGTCGGGCAGCTCCCAGGGCAGCAATATCTGCTTGGGCAGCCGGTCCCGGCCCACGTAATAGGCCCGGATCAGGGCGGACAGGGCGGCGGCGGGGTCCTCCTCCATGGGGGTCTCGAACAGCTCGAAGTCCTTGGCCGCCAACTCCCCCTCCATATAGTGCAGCACCACAAAGCAGCTCTTGGCCGTGCCCCGGTAATAGCCGGTGACGTCGGTGTCGGCCAGGGAGCCGGCCACCACCTTCTGCCGCTTGCTCAGCAGCTCAATGGCCCGCAGCCGGTCCCGCAGCTCCGCCGCGTGTTCAAAGCGCAGCTCCTCCGCCGCCTGCTCCATCTCCGCCGTCAGGTCGGCCTGGACCTCTTTAAACCGCCCCTCCAGCAGGGAGACGGCCTGGGCGATGGCCTGGTCGTGGGCGGACTTCAGCTCGTCCCCCCGGCAATAGCCATCGCATTTGTTCATGTGGAAGTTCAGGCAGGGCCGCTCCTTGCCGATGTCCCGGGGGAACTTCTTTCGGCAGGAGGGCAGGCGCAGGGCAGTACACAGGGCATCGATGATGGCCTGGGTGTTCTTCCGGCTGGCATAGGGGCCGAAGTACCGGGCCCCATCCTCCGCCACCTTGCTTGCCAGGGAGAACCGGGGATAGGCCTCGTTGGACAGGCGGATATAGGGATAGCCCTTGTCGTCCTTGAGCAGGATGTTATACCGGGGCTGGTGCCGCTTGATGAGGGCGCACTCCAGCACCAGAGCCTCGAACTCGCTGTCGGCGATGATCACGTCGAAGTGGTCGATCTGGCTGACCATGGCCCGGGTCTTCTCGGTATGGGCGGCGGAGTCCTGAAAATATTGGGAGACCCGATTTTTCAGCGCCTTGGCTTTGCCCACATAGATGACGGTGTTCTTGGCATCCTGCATGATATATACGCCCGGCTTCAGGGGCAGACTGTGTGCTTTTTCTTTCAGTTCGTCAAAGGTCATGACCGCCCCTCCCCTCTCCTGCGGGCATTTATTTTCCGGACACGTCAAAAAAGGCGCCGCAGCGCGGCGCCTTTTTGCTTGACAGTTGGCTTACTCAGAGAAATCGGAAGAGATCATCTTATACAGAGCCTCGACCGCTTCCTTCTCGTCGGGGCCGTCCGCGATCAGCTTAATGGGGGTGCCCTTCACGATACCCAGGGACAACACACCCAGCAGGCTCTTGGCGTTGACCTTCCGCTCCTCCTTCTCTACCCAGATGGAGCTTTTGAACTCGTTGGCCTTCTGAATGAAATAGGTAGCGGGTCTGGCGTGCAGACCGACCTGATTATTCACGACTGCTTCCTGACTATACATAAGCTGTACCTCCGCCTCGTCGTTTTAGTTTGTGTAGCTTTAGCATACCAGATTTAGACCGTTGCCGTCAATGACAATTTTCACAAATATCGCATGGTTTTCACCAGAAACGGGAAGCAAAATCTGTCATTTTGCGCAAACCAACAAAAAATCAATCCCGTTTTCTAAAAAAATTAACAAATCCCAAACAAAATTTCTGTGTGTGGGAGACGGACGGCCCGCATTATCGCAGCTCCGCCACGGTCACGCCGTCCTCCCCCTCGCCGTAGCGGCCGGGTCGAAAGGCCTTGATATAGCGGCTGCGCTTGAGATAGGTGCGCACGGCCTTGCGTACTGCGCCGGTGCCCTTGCCGTGGATGATGGTCACCGTCTCCAGCTTGCCCATCATGGCCGTATCCAAAAAGCGCTCCAGCACGGAGATGGCCTCGTCGGTCATCATGCCCCGCAGGTCGATCTGGCTGGGGACGGCGGCAGTGCGCAGGGTGTGCTGGGCCCGGGCCACGATCTTTCGGGCCTCCCGCTGGGTGTGGGTCTCCCCCTCCACCACCCGGACCTCCTCCTGCTTGGCGGATATCTTCAGAATACCCGCCTGCAGCTGCAGGGAGCCATCCTTGTTCACCGACAGCACCGTGGCCTTGGTGCCCATGGACACCAGCTCCACCGTGTCCCCCGCCACGGCGGGACGGGTGGGCGGCGGGGCCTCGGTCTGGGGAGCGGAGCCGCCCAGGTTCCGCTCCGCCTCGTTGAGCATCCGGCGGGCCTCCGCCCGGCTGTCGTTCACCTGCTGCCAATCCAGGCGGTCCTGGCGCTTCTGCATCTCCTTCAGCTGGGACAGGGCCAGGTCGCTGGCCGCCCGGGCCTCCTCGATGATGCCCCGGGCCTCGGCCTGGGCCTTCTCCACCACTTTGGAGCGCTCCTCCTCCAGCTTCTTCCGATACTCCCGGGCCTTGGCGGCGGACTGCTCCATCTCCAGCTTCAGGCGGCGGGCCTCCGCCCGTTCCTTCTCCATCTCCTGGCGCTGCTGGTCCAGGCGGGTGAGCACATCCTCAAAGCGCACGTTCTCCGCATCCAGCCGGGCGGCGGCCTTGTCGATGATATACTCGGGCAGCCCCAGACGGCGGGAGATGGCAAAGGCGTTGGACTTGCCCGGGATGCCCAGCACCAGGCGATAGGTGGGGGCCAGAGTGTCCACGTTGAACTCGCAGGAGGCATTCTCCACCCCGGGGGTGGTCATGGCGTATACCTTTAATTCGGCGTAGTGAGTGGTGGCGCACACCTGGGCCCCCATGCCCCGCACCGATTCGATGACGGCGGCGGCCAGGGCTGCGCCCTCCACCGGGTCGGTGCCCGCCCCCAGCTCGTCGAAGAGGATCAGGCTCTCGTCGTCCGCCTCCTTTAAAATGCCCACGATGTTGACCATGTGGGAGGAGAAGGTAGACAGGGACTGGGCGATGGACTGCTCGTCGCCGATGTCGGCCAGCACCCGGCGGAACACCCGCACCGTGGAGTCGGACCCGGCGGGGATGTGCAGGCCGCACTGGGCCATCAGGGTGATGAGGCCGATGGTCTTCAGGGTCACCGTCTTGCCGCCGGTGTTGGGGCCGGTGATGACCAGGGTGTCGAACCGCTCCCCCAGCTCCAGGTCGTTGGGCACGGCCTTCTTCTTGTCGATGAGGGGGTGCCGGGCCCGGCGCAGGCGCAGGAACTTGTCAGACAGTTTGGGCTCGCTGCACTCCAGCTTTAAGGACAGCTGTGCCCGGGCGAAGATGGTATCCAGCCAGACGATGAGCTGATAGTCCTCCAGAATGTCCTCCTTGTGAGCGGCGCAGTCGGCGGACAGCTCGGCCAGGATGCGCTCGATCTCCTTCTTCTCCTTGGCGGCCAGCTCCCGCAGCTCGTTGTTGGCCTTCACCACGCCCATGGGCTCAATAAAGAAGGTGGAGCCGGAGGAGGACACGTCGTGGACCAGGCCGGGGATGGCGTTCTTGTGCTCGGACTTCACGGGCACCACATAGCGGTCAGACCGGATGGTGATGATGGACTCCTGCAGATACTTGGATTGGTTGGAGGAGATGAGCCGCTGCAGGATATCCCGGACCTTCGCCTCGGCGGCCCGCATGTGTCGGCGGATGGAGGCCAGCTCCGGGCTGGCGGAGTCGGCGATCTCGTCCTCCCCCAGGATGGAGTTGGTGATGCGCTCCTCCAAAAAGCGGTTGGGGGTGAGGGCCTGGAACAGGTGGGAGATGGGGCTCTTCTCCTGGCTGGCGCCATAGTCCCCGGCGGTGCGGGCCGCCCGCAGCACGGCGGCCACGTCGGTGAGCTCCCGGGTGGACAGACTGCCCCCCACGTCCGCCCGCTGGAGGGATGCGGCCACGGGCTTGACCCCGGAGAAACCGGGGCTGCCCCGCAGTATGAGCATCTTCACGGCGGCGGACGTCTCGCCCTGGGCCCGCTGGATGTCGTCAATATCCGTCATAGGGCGGAGTGTAAGGGATTTTTCCTTGCCCTCCTCCGTCACGGCGCAGCCCGACAGCATGGTCAATACCTGGGGCAGTTCAAGGATCTGAATGGACTTTTCTGATAATTCACTCATAGATGAAACTCCTGTATCCGGCCAGTGCCGGATGATTTATCTTTGCCTATTTTCCCACAAATCATGCCATTTTGCAAGGGGGCGGTCAGCCCACCCCCGCCGCCGGGCCGAAATAGGTGACCAGCAGGTCCACGCAGGCCCCATAGGACCGGATGCCCAGGCTCTGGCCGTTGCCCTTTAAAAAGGAATCGTACACCTGCTCCGCCCGGTCCTCCACCGGGGAGCGCATGGCCGCCCAATATTGGTTGTTGTCCTGCCAGTCCTGGGACAGCTCCGCCGTGAACGTGCTCCGGGCGATGGCCTGCCAGGTCTGGGGGGCCACATCGTACAGGGCATTGCACAGCTGGATCAGGCCCATAAGATAACCGGAATACTGATAGGTCACGTCCTCCCCGGTGACGCAGGCGGCGATGCCCACAAAATTGGCCTCCAGCTCGGAGGCGACCATGCGCTGGTGGGCCATCTCGTGGGCGATCGTCGCCGGAACAAGGCAGGCCGGGGCGTCCACGTTTACGTTGGCCTCCCCGGTGAAGGGAAAGTACATCCCGGTAAAGCCCAGGCGGCTCTGGAGCCGGGAGAAGAAAATGGGCTTGGCCCTTACGGGATCCATAGCAAGGCAAGGAAATTCCCTTGTCAGGTTTTCATAGACCTCCGGGCCGGTCTGGAACACAGTCTCCCGGTCTGCGGCGAAGTGTCCCGCCCCGTCCCGGGGGACCTGACCGGCCAGCCGGGCGGCATTTTGGGCGAAGTAACGGGTCACGGCGGCCAGCTCCTCCACCGAGCAGGCCCGGTCGGAAAGACCGCTGCGCTGGGCGAAGGTGTCGGCATAATAGGCCGCCCGCCACATCCAGCAAAAGGCGCACCACAGCCACAGCCAGGCCGCCCCCAGGGCCAGCAGCCGCCGGAAGGACCGTCCCAGCCCCCGGCGGTGAACGAGACCCGCCACAGCCCGGACCAGCCACACCAGGTTCCCCGCCAGAAACAGGGCGATCAGCCACTCCATCACGGAAACCGGTACCCGGGACCACAGCCGCCCCAGCAGCCGCTCCCCCGGGCCCATCACATGGAACACCCAGAAATTCATCACGGCCCGCTTGCTGTGCAGCAGCTGGAACAGCACGCTCAGGGCCGCCGGGATGCACAGCGCCCCCGCCCACCGCCAAAAGGTCCGGGAGCGGGAGCCGGTCCGCTCCTTCCCTTTGCAAAATATGTCGTTCACAAAACGCTCCTCCTGCCTAGTCTATGTCGATCACCGGCCCCCGGGTCCACTCCTGTCTCGGTGGGGGCAGCTGGGGCAGAAACAGGCCGTATAGGTCGGTACACCGGGCCTCCAGCTCAAACAGCTGCCGCCCCGGCCCGTCCAGAGCCCGGGCGTGGGCGGGCTTGGTCAAAATGGGCAGCCGGGCTTTCTGCTTCATCTCTCTTAATACCTCCCGGCCCCGTGCATTGAAGCCCAGCACCCGGAGATAGGGCGGCTCATCTGAGATATCCGCCGCCGTCAGGCCCAAGAAAGCCCACAGGGCCATCCGCCGCAGCCGGGCCATGGCATAGCGCCGGGTCTTGGCCTGGGCAAAGAAATCGTCCAGGCTATGACACCGCTGCCCCGCCCGCTCTAATCGCTGGGGCAGGCCCTCCCTGGCTCCGGCATCGGGCAGCTTGGCCCAGTCCTCCGCCCTCATCTTCCGCAGACAGGCCAGCATCGCCCGCTCCCCCAGCTCGGGATCGGTCAGGGGGGCGGACTGTAAAAGGGGCAGATTCCCGGCGGGGACATAGGGCCGGACGGCCTCCCACTCCCCCCGTGCCAGGTGCTGCCGCAGCTGAGTGGCGGAGCGGAAGCCCTCCCCTGTTTCGTCCCATGTGTTGTGAGCCGCCCCCTCCCGGCGGACGGTGACGGGGCGGATGGCGCTGCCCAGCGCCCGCAGGGAACGGAGATACTCCACCCCCAAATTGTTGTTGGGGCTGGCCAGAGCGGTCCCCACCGGACCGATCAGGTGCTCTACCGCAGTCTGACGGGCGGCGGCAAAAGAAGCGCCCCCTTCTAACGCCCGCCGCAGCTGCGCCGGATAGTCCGGGCTGTCCAGGCAGTCCGCCGCCGCTTGAAGGGAGGACAGTTCCCCCGCCTCGCTGCCAAAGCACAGGGTGTCCACCACCCCGCTGCAGCACATCAGCGCCACCGCCCCCCGGGCAAAGGACTCCGCCGAGGAGGCCGCCCACACCGTGGGCAGCTCCAGGACCAGGTCCACCCCGCCGTTCAGGGCCATCCGGGCCCGGGTCCACTTGTCCGTCACGGCGGGCCGTCCCTGCTGGACCCAGTTGCCGCTCATCACCGCAGCCACCGCCGTGTCCCGTCCGAGCTGCTCCCGCAGGGCGGATACCTGATAGGCGTGTCCGGTGTGAAAGGGGTTATATTCCGCTGTGATCCCGGCGATATTCAAGGGCGCTCCTCCTAGAAGTTACGATAGTTAATTTTCTTCATCTTTTAAGCAAGATAGCGATTGTATTTTACGAAAAAAAGAGGTACAATAAAATGGCTTTTTTATTGTACCGCCATTTCCGGCACAAGGCAACGAAAACAATAAAATTTCTGTTATGAAGGAGATCGACTTCTATGAACGTACTGGTCATCAACGCCGGCAGCTCTTCCCTGAAGTATCAGCTGCTCAACCCCGATACCCAGGAGATCCTGGCCAAGGGCCTGTGTGAGCGCATCGGCATCGACGGCAAGTTTACTTATAAGCCCACTGGCAAAACGGCTGTCAAGGCCGCCGACGTGGCTATGCCCACCCATTCCGAGGCCATCCAGACCGTGCTGAACGCCCTGGTGGATAAGGAGAACGGCGTCATCGCCTCCATGAAGGAGATCGACGCGGTGGGTCACCGGGTGGTCCACGGCGGCGAGAAGTTTGCCAAGTCCGTGCGCATCACCGACGAGGTCATGGCCACCATTGAGGAGTGCAACCCCCTGGCCCCCCTGCACAACCCCGCCAACATCATCGGCATCCGCGCCTGCCAGCAGCTGATGCCTGGTACCCCCATGGTGGCCGTGTTCGACACCGCCTTCCACCAGACCATGCCCCCCGTGGCCTATACCTATGCCCTGCCCTATGAGTATTACGAGCAGGACAAGGTCCGCCGCTATGGCTTCCACGGCACCAGCCACAAATATGTCTCCCAGCGGGCCGCCGCCATGCTGGGCAAGCCCATCGAGGAGCTGAAGCTGATCTCCTGCCACCTGGGCAACGGTTCCTCCATCACCGCCATCGACGGCGGCAAGAGCGTGGACACCTCCATGGGCTTCACCCCCCTGGCCGGTCTGCCCATGGGCACCCGCGCCGGCGACCTGGATGCCGGTATTCTCCAGTATCTGATGAACAAGCACGGCATGAACATCGACGAGATGCTCAACGTGCTGAACAAGAAGTCCGGCGTGGAGGGCATCTCCGCCATCTCCTCCGACTTCCGTGACCTGGAGAACGCCGAGGCTGAGGGCAATCAGCGGGCCGAGCTGGCCCTGCGGGTGTTTGACTATTCCGTGAAGAAGTACATCGGCGCCTATGCTGCCGCCATGGGCGGCGTGGATGCGGTGATCTTCACCGCCGGCGTGGGCGAGAACGGCCCCGAGACCCGTGAGAGCGCCTGCGCCGGTCTGGAGTTCCTGGGCATCAAGATCGACCCCGAGAAGGATAAGGTCCGGGGCAAGGAGATGGATGTCTCTGCCGACGATGCCAAGGTCCGCGTCCTGGTCATCCCCACCAACGAGGAACTGATGATCGCTATGGACACCGCCGCCATCGTTAAGGGCTAAAGAGCGGTCCTATCTCAAGACAGTTCAAGAGGGTCGCCCAATCGGGCGGCCCTCTTCTTGTATCACTTGTATCGACCTGCCTTATTCCAGCCCGAAAATATGATAGATGTAATTTCCTCGGGCGTCGGCGATGTGGAAGATGTAAACGGTGTCGCCCGCGATCTTATAGACGCAGACATAGTTGCCGATAAACAGCGCCCGAAAGCCATACTTCCCCATCAGCGTGTCATATTTCAGCACGCCCATCTCCGGGAAGTCGGCCAGCCTGGCGACCTCCCCCAGCACCCGGTCGGCAAATTTTTTCGCATAGGGCCGCCCCACCTGGACGTGGTAATACCGGACCAGCTCCCGCAGCTCGTTCCGGGCCTCACTCAGCCACTTGATCTTCACCCAGCAGTTCCTCCACTTCCCCGGCCATCTCCTCCATGGAATAGGTCCTCGCTCCGGCCAGACGGTTCTGCTCCCGGCGGAGCAGCTCCGCCAGCAGATCCAGTTCCGCCTCTCGCTTCTCCCACAGCTCCAGGGGGACAAAGACCATCTCGCCCTCCCCGTTTCGGGTCAGAAAGATCGGCTCCTGCTTCTCCTTGGACAGCTTTACCATCTTGTCATACTCGTTGCGCAGCGCTGTGGCGGAACGGATCATCATGGCGCTCACCCCTCCAGGTATTTATTCTGTCATAATTATAACGAAATCATTCCCTCTCGTCAAGGCGCGGCGGACAGCGTTGACAATTTCCCAAAAACCGGCCATAATAAAATCAAGCAAGCATATCCGTATGTGTAAGGAGGCCCCCATGGATATCCATGTGAACGACGTACTGAAAATGAAAAAAGCCCACCCCTGCGGCAGTCAGGAATGGCTGGTGCTGCGGGTGGGGATGGATTTTAAAATGCGCTGCCAGGGCTGCGGCCACGAGGTGATGCTGCCCCGGAGCAAGGCGGAGAAAAATATCCGCAAGGTGTTCCGGGAGGGCGCACCCGTTCAGGTGTGACCCCGCCCCAGACTTTCAGGAAAGGATGAACCACTATGCGCTATGACAGCGACCTGCTGTACCGCCCGCCGGGCGAATGGAAGAGCTATCTGCTGCAATGCACCATCGGCTGCTCCAACAACCAGTGTACCTTCTGCGGCATGTACAAGGAGAAAAAGTTCCGCATCCGCCCCACCCAGGAGATCTTAGAGGACATCGACATGGCCCGGGCCTATTACGGCCCCGGTCTGCAGCGGGTGTTCCTGATGGACGGCGACGCCATCATCATCAAGACGGAGGACCTGCTGCGCATCCTCCGCAAGCTGTATGACACCTTCCCCGCCCTGGAGAAGGTCACGCTGTATGCCGGGCCCCGCAGCACCCTGTCCAAAACGCCGGAGGAACTGAAGGCCCTCCACGATGCCGGTCTGTCCCGGGCCTATCTGGGGGTGGAGAGCGGCAGCGATGCGGTGCTGAAGTTCATCCACAAGGGGGTCAACGCCCAGCAGATGCTCCAGGCCGGTCAGCGCCTGGTGGAGGCGGGCATCGACCTGTGGGTGACCATCATCCTGGGCATCACCGGGGAGGGCGGCGACTGGCGGGAGCACATCCTGTCCACCGCCCAGATCATCAACGAAATGAAGCCCCGGCACCTGTCCGCCATGACCTTTGCCCCCGCCAAGGGCACCCCCCTGGGGGACGACGTGCTGGCGGGCCGCTTCAAGGTCTATGGCCCCGACCACATTCTGGAGGAGTGCCGCCTGCTCATCCAGCATCTGGACGTGGACCCGCTGCACTTCACCAGCAACCACGCCTCCAACTATCTGCCCTTGAAGGGCAGCCTGCCCCAGGACCGGGAAAAGTTCCTCTCCCTCATCGACCAGGCTCTGGAGGGCAAGATCCGCCTGCGCAAGACGCTGAACCGGGGCATCTGAGAATTTTTCGACACAGCCCCTCCAACCACAGCAAAACTCCCTCGGCTTCCCCTGCTTTCAGGGCGAACCGAGGGAGTTTTTGTATTTTTCTGCGATGGGAACTTCTTCCGTTCTCCCCCGGAGTCCCCTATAATAAAGGCATACACTCAGGAGGTGGAGGACTATGACACAGGTCAATATAGCGTCCCGGAAATGGCGGGATGCCCAGGGGCGGGAGCGCCGGTTTCACTATGGACTGCTCATCCGTGAGGTGGCGGCGGAACCCTTCTTCTGTGAGGACTACGGGGTGCGGGTGTGGGAGGACGGCGGCGAGGATGCCAGCGTCCCCGGCATCACCGTCAGCGCCCAGCGGGTGGACGAGCTGCTCTCCCTGCTGGTGGAGCACCGGGTCAGCCCCACCGCCCTGGCGGACGTGGTGGCCGATTGGCTGTGATGGGTGTAAAGGGAATTCCCTTACTTATCCTTCCTGTCCAGTTGCTGCACGGAGACTACCAGCAGGGCGATGATGCCCAGAACGGCGAAGATACCGGCCATACCCTGGCCCATCAGCTCCAGGGCCATGTTTAAATTCTCTGTCATTGAACACGCACTCCTCTCGTCTCAGCCGCCGATCATATGGGCGGCGCAGTATTGCAGGATCACGCCGCCGGCCACCACCGAGGCGATCTGCCCGGACACGTTGGCACCGGTGGCCTGCATCAGCAGGTGGTTCCGGGGATCGGCCTCCTGGCCCAGTTTTTCGATGACCCGGGCGGACATGGGGAAGGCGGAGATGCCCGCCGCCCCGATCATGGGGTTGATCTTCCGCCGGGGCATGAACAGGTTCAGCGCCTTGACGAACAGCACGCCCACCACCGTGTCCAGCACAAAGGCCACCAGGCCCAGACACAGGATCATCAGGGTCTCCACCCGCACGAACTGGTCGGCCCGCATGGAGAAGGAGATGGTCACGCCCAGCAGCAGGGTGATGAGATTGGCCAGCTCGTTCTGAGCCGTGCGGGTCAGGGTGGGCAGCACACCGCTCTCCCGGATGAGATTGCCCAGCATCAAAAAGCCAACCAGCGCCACCGACGCAGGGGCCACCAGACCGGATACCACCGTGACCAGGATGGGGAACAGGATGCGCAGGCGGCGGGAGACCCGGCCAGGGGCATAGGGCATAGCCATGGCCCGCTCATTCTGGGTGGTGACCAGCTTGATGGCGGCGGGCTGGATGATGGGCACCATAGCCATGTAGGAATAGGCCGCCACGGCGATGGCCCCCACATAGCTGGAGCCCAGCACCTGGGACACCAGGATAGACGTGGGGCCGTCCGCCGCACCGATGATGCCGATGGAGGCGGCGTCCTTCATGTCAAAGCCCAGGACCGTGGCCAGCAGCACCGTGAGGAAGATGCCCGCCTGGGCCGCCGCTCCGCACAGAAACAGCCGGGGGTCAGCCAGCAGGGGCCCGAAATCGATCATGGCACCGATGCCGATGAACAGCAGGATGGGCATGGCCTCGCTGGCCTCGATCCCCACCTGAAACAGCCATTGGACGATGCCGTGGGTGACCTCTCCCCCGGCCCCCGCCTGGTCGATGACCCCGGACAGGGGCAGATTCACCAGAATGGCTCCAAAGCCCATGGGCAGCAGCAGTGCAGGCTCAAAGCCCTTTTCAATGGCCAGCCAGATCAGCAGCCCGCCCACAACGTACATCACCAACTGCTGTGGGGTGATGGACAGAACGCCCTGCCATAAGAATTCCATAGATATCCCTCTTTCTTGTCTTTGTGGTGAGTATGCCCGATTTGAACGAAAAAAGACCTGCGTTCCCGGTGACAGGAACGCAGGTCTGGTCATTTCAGGCAAAGCCAGGTCGGACGCATACGGTCCGCCATGCTTGTTGACTCGGCCGCGCACAAAACCGTGCGCCGACTACTCCCCTTTGTTGTGGGGATGATACCACAGTTGGGCCGCAGATGTCAAGGGAAATTTTTCTTTCCGGGGTATATTCCACGAAAAATCACGTGTGCAACTTGGAATTGCGGAAATTCAAAGTTGACATGGTGGCATTTCCCGCCGATTCCGTGTAAAATAGACGGTGTCGAAAGGAGGTCACGCAGGATGATCGGAACCAAAATATCGTTTTGCCGGAAAAAGGCCGGGCTGTCGCAGGAAGCTCTGGCGACGAGATTGAACATATCCCGTCAGGCCGTTTCTCGCTGGGAGACGGGCGAAGCAGTACCGGACACAGAGAAGATCGTTCAACTCAGCAGATTATTTCAGGTATCCACCGACTATCTTTTGCTGGATGAGATCGAGGAACCACTGACGGGACAAAATCCGACCGGTATCCAGACAGGCCCCGCAAAAGAAAAGCGCAGATATCTGCGGATCTATTTTGGAAAGTGTCTGCTGGCCATCGGCCTCATTGCACTCGCCGTCATATTGATCGGTGCGGGCGTTTATGCGGATTCCCTGACTAGCTGGTATACTGCATGGGGCAGATATGGAACAGCATTATTCAAAACGTGGATCATTGTGCCTTTTCTGCTCAGCGCCTGTATCTCAGCGGGCGGAGTCATAATTCTGTTGGCAGAATACTTCAGAGAGGACTGATGGACCTGCGCCGGACAGAGCAGTTCTATATCATAACGACCCCATAACGCCATCAAACGGAAAAGCCGGACTGAATGACCGAAGCGTGCCATTCAGTCCGGCTTTTTGTCTGTTTCCGGCAACGATAACAGGTTTTTCAGTGCTCCCCCTCGGTCAAAGCGGCCTCGATGGCCCCCTCCTCCGCCTGCATGGCCTTCAGGGTGCGCTCCAGCAGGGTGTCCAGCTCCCAGCCCAGCAGCTGGGCGCCGTTTGCAATGATGTCGCGGGAGCAGCCGGCGGCGAACTTTTTGTCCTTATACTTCTTTTTCAGGGATTTCAGCTCCATGTCGGCCACGCTTTTGGACGGACGCATCAGGGCCGCCGCCCCGATGAGACCGGTGAGTTCATCAGCGGCAAACAGGACCTTTTCCATCTCGTGTTCAGGCTTGATGTCCACGCACAGGCCCCAGCCGTGGCTGGCGGTGGCGTGGATGATGGCCTCGTCCACTCCGGCCTGACGCATCAACTCCTGAGACTTGACGCAGTGCTCCTGGGGCCACTGCTCAAAGTCCAGGTCGTGGAGCAGGCCCACCACGGACCAGAACGCCTTCTCGTCTCCATAGCCCAGCTCCTGGGCGTACCAGCCCATCACATGCTCCACCGTCACGGCGTGGCGGAGATGAAAGGGCTCGTGATTATACTCGGTCAGCAGGTCCCACGCCTGCTGTCTGGTCATTGCCATGGTGTTTTCCTCCCGGTGCATAAAAATAGAGGGTCAGCCGCAAAAAAGCTGGCCGCCCTCTATTTGTAACCCCATCGGGGCAGTTTGTCAATAGGCGGTCACAATGCCGCCGTCGTTGGCATAGACGCTGGTGATGCCGCCGGCCTCCAGAATGAGGATGTGGGCGAATTTGCAGCGCTGCTCGGCCATGGCCTTCACCTGGAAGGCCCGGTCCAGACAGTTGCAGTGGCAGATCGCCAGGGTACGCCCGGCGTGGGCCGGGTCGTTTGCCATGTGGTCCACCATTTTGGACAGGGCCTGCTTCATGGACAGCGTCTGTCCCAGCTTGCAGATCTCCCCCTCCGGCGTAGCGCCCATGAGCAGCTTGATCTTCAGCGCTCCGGTGATCACCGACTGCAGGCGGGTCAGACGGCCGTTTTTCCGCAGGTTCTCCAGTGTCTCCAGCACGAACATGGTCTGCATCTGATAGATGAACTGCTCCACCTCCCGCACCACATGCTTGAAGGGTGCGCCGCTCTCGGCCAGCTCCCGGACCTTCAGGGCCACCAGCACCTCGCCGGAGGAGGCGGAGCAGGAGTTGAACACATAGACGTTCTTGTTGGGGTGATCCTCCTCCATCAGCATCCGGGCCTGTTCGGCGCTGTTGTGGGAGCCGCTGAGCAGGGCGGACAGGGTGACCACATACACGTCCTCCTCCTCCGGGCCCTGATAGGCATCCAGATAGCTCTGGGGGGAGGGACAGGCAGTGGAGGGGGCCTCCTCGCTCTGCTTCATGGCCCACAGCAGATCGGCCTGGTCAAAGGTCTCGTTGTCAATAAAGCTGCTCCCGTTGGAGCGGATGGTCAGCGGCACCTTTATGAAGCGTGGGTCCTTCAGCATCTGGCCGGTCAAATCGCAGCAGCTGTCCACAACGATCTTAAATCCCATTCGTATCATCTCCGAATATGGTTTTTTAAACTATGTCTTGTGAGATACTATAGCATGTTTTATTCCGTTTGTAAAGAGAACGGCTCCCTTAAAACAGCTCCGGGTACTCCTCATGGAGCTCGGAGAGCAGCTTTTTGTCCGATTTTTCCGTGAAGGCCAGCTTTTCATACAGGTCCGGGCGGCGCTGGCGGGTGCGCAGCAGGGATTGCTTCCGCCGCCACAGGTCCACCTTGGCGTGGTTGCCCGAGAGGAGGATGGGGGGCACGGCCCGGTCGTGCCAGACCTCCGGGCGGGAATACTGGGGGGCCTCCAGCGTGCCGCTCCAGTGGCTCTCGTTTTCATAGCAGGAGGGGTCGGACAGCACCCCGGGCACCAGACGGCACACCGCATCGGCCACCGCCATGGCGGGGATCTCTCCCCCGGTCATCACAAAGTCACCGATGGAGATCTCCTCGTCCACGCACTCGTCGATGAAGCGCTGGTCGATGCCCTCGTAGTGGCCGCAGACCAGGATCAGGCGGGAGTAGTCCGCCTTCAGCCGCCGGGCATCGGCCTGGGTGAAGGTTTTGCCCGCCGGGGACATATAGATGGTGTGGACCCGTTCCCCCGCCTGGTCGCAAATGTGCTGCCAGCAGTTGTAAAGGGGATCGGCCTGCATCACGGCCCCACGCCCTCCGCCATAGGGATAGTTGTCCACCTGCCGCTGCTTGTTCTTGGTGTAGTCCCGGATCTGGTGGCACTCGATGCGGATATAGCCCCGCTCCTGTCCCCGGCCCAGCACCGATTCACACAGCATATCCCCTACCACGTCGGGGAACAAGGTCATAATGTCGATCTGATACATGGTTGTTCCAGCGTCCTTATCTTTTTTCTCATTCGTTCTCCCCTACCGGGCCGCCCCGGCGGTGTCCTTATCATTATACGGAATTTTTTCAGCTTTTTCAACGTATGTTTTACCGTTGAGAAAAATAAAAGCAGCCGCCGCACAGCTGGTTTGTGCGGCGGCCAAAGTCAAGAGAGGGTGTTATTTCATTCAGCTGGCCAGAGAGTCCCGGTTTGCTGCGGGCTGGGGAGATACGTTCCGGGTGTGGCGGATCTCCTCCCACTGGGTGGTCTGCTTCACCAGACAGCCCAGGGTGATGGGCAGCCAGGACAGCAGGAAGAAGCCATACAGCCCCAGGGCGGGCAGCAGACGGCGGTCCCATTTGCCCTCCAGCGTCAGCACCAGTGCGGCAGCGGCGGCAGAGCCCAGGATCATGCCCGCCAGTTGGGTGAGCGCGGCGGTCAGCAGGACCCAGGGGGCCAGTTCTATCCTGGGACAGGTCAGGGCGGCGGAGACGGACGACAAGATCAGCCCGCCCAGAGCCGCCGCCTGATAGAAGGGCACCACCAGCAGGGCGGCTACATCGGCCAGGACCAGCGGCCTGCTCCCCTGTTCCGCACCCTGGCCCAGCCGGGACAGATACCGCCCGGCCACCTGAATGGTCCCGCTGGTCCAGCGGCGGCGCTGCGTGACGGACACGGCATAGTCCAGGGGCTGCTCGTCATAGGTGACGGCCCGGGGGACCCAGGCCACCTTCTCCCCCGCCAGGGCGCACTGGACGGTCATCTCCAGGTCCTCGCTGAGGGTGTGGGTGTTCCAGCCGCCCAGGCCCTCCAGCACCCGGGTGGCCACCATAAAGCCGGTGCCGTTGATCATGGCGGACAGCCCCATAGCGGCCCGGCTCTGGTTATAAAACCGATCCATCATCCAGTAGTAAATGGAGTAACAGCCGGACAGCGGGTTGTCATAGGGGTTCTTGCTGTCCCGATAGCCCTGAGCCGCACCGGCCCCGGCCTGATAAGCCAGGTCCATCTCCCGCAAAAACCGGCTGTCCACCACGTTGTCCGCATCGAACACGCAGCAGGCATCATACCGGCGGCCCCGGAGACGGGCGTAGGCAAAGCGGAGCACCTCCCCCTTGCTCTTCACCGGGCGGTCGCATTTCAACACCCGGGCCCCAAAGCCGGCCGCCGCCCGGGCGGTGTGGTCGGTACAGTTGTTGGGGATGACCCAGATGTCATACAGCTCCGGGGGATAGTCCTGCATCAGCAGACTGTTGATGAGGGGGCCGATGACCAGTTCCTCGTTCCGGGCAGCGATGAGCACGGCGAACTTTGTCCGGGCCGGACGGATGGGAAAGGGCCTCTGCCCCCTCCAGCACATCAGTCCACTGACCAGATAGTATCCGCCCCACAGGGCCAGCAGACTTCCCGCAGTGCCCGCCAGGGCCTTTATCAGCATCACGATCCATTCCATGGCCGTCTCCTCCTTCTCTTTCTGTCCCTATGGTAACAGACAAAGGTTAAGAAGCCAGCGGGAAGAAGTTTAAGATTTTATAAAGACTTTTGAAAGGCCCGCCCGTTCAGACACGACTTGGCTCCACTTTCTTCACAGTTTATTGATTTGACTGTTTTATCTATGTTTGGTATAATATCTTTATACAATTTGACCAAACTATGTTTTGGCCAACTGGCCCGGAACACCCCGTTTCCTGCGTTTTCTATGTTTTTCCTGTGTGTTCCCCGCAAAAAGGAGGTTCATTTTGATCCGCTTCGAGCATGTGTCCCTGCACTATGGAAACCAGACCATTCTCAACGACCTGAATTTTGAAATCAAAGAGGGGCAGTTTGCCGTCCTCATCGGCCCGTCCGGCTGCGGCAAGACCACCACCCTGAAAATGATCAACCGCCTGATCCAGCCCGACAGCGGGCATATCTATCTCAACGGCGAGGACGTGGCCAAGACAGACCGGTATCAGCTGCGCCGCCGCATCGGCTATGTCATCCAGCAGGTGGGCCTGTTCCCCAACATGACGGTGGCCCAGAACATCTGCGTGGTGCCCCGGCTGCTGGGCACGCCCAAGGAGGGCTATGACGACCTGGTACGCCGGATGCTGGCCATGGTGGATCTGCCCTATGAGTCCTATGCGCACAAATACCCCTCAGAGCTGTCCGGCGGCCAGCAGCAGCGCATCGGCATCCTCCGGGCCCTGGCCGCCTCGCCCCCGGTGGTGCTGATGGACGAACCCTTCAGCGCCCTGGACCCCATGACCCGCCGCTCCCTCCAGCTGGAGATCAAGCAGCTCCAGCAAAAGCTGAACAAGACCATCGTCTTTGTCACCCACGACATGGACGAGGCCCTGGACCTGGCCGACCTGATCGTCTTTCTGGACCGGGGGAACATCGTCCAGGCCGCCGCCCCGGAGGAGATGCTGGAACACCCCGCCACCCAGCAGGTGCGGGACTTTTTAGGCAGTCACATCTCCGGCCCCTCCCCCGCCGACCTCACCGCCGCCGACGTGATGCGCACCGGCGTTGTTGTCGTCAACCAGAACCGGGGCATCCACGAGTGCGTCAGCCGGATGCAGCACCACAACGTGGACACCCTGCTGGTGGTGGACGAGGCCAGGCGCTATCAGGGCACGGTTTCCATCACGGACATCCGTCTCACCGGCCATGTGGTCAAGACCATCGGCCCCCTGGTGCGCAACAATACGCCCACCGTGGGAGTGGATGACAACGCCAAGGATTGCTTTGACCTGTTGGCCTCCAGCGGCTTCCCCTATCTGGTGGTCCTCGCCCCGGACAAGACGGTGGCCGGAATCATCACCAAGACCTCTATGGCCGCCGCCATGGCGGAGCATCTGTGGGGGTGATGGATATGACCATGCAGACCGTCCACGATATTCTCCGGGCTGTGGCCGTCCACCTGGGCTACACGGTGGTCTCGGTGTCGGTGGGCTTCGTGCTGGGGGTGGCCCTGGGCATCGTCCTGTCCCGGTTCCCCCGGGCGGCCCGTTTTATCCTGCCAGCCCTGTCCGTGCTGAACACCGTGCCCGGCATCGTCTTTATCGGCCTGCTGTTTCTGTGGCTTGGGATGCGGCCTGTCACCGTGCTGGCCGCACTCAGTATCTACGCCGCCTTCCCTGTGCTGAAAAACACGGTGGCGGGCCTGGCGGCGGTGGAGCCCCAGTATAAAGAGGCCGCCCGGGGCTGCGGCATGGACCAGCTTCAGCGGCTGCGGCTGGTGGAGCTGCCCCTGGCTATGCCCACCATCATCGGCGGGCTGCGCCTGTCCACGGTGTACACCGTCAGCTGGGCGGTGCTGGCCGCTATGATCGGCCAGGGCGGACTGGGAGACTTTATCTATAAGGGCGTCAGCTCCAACAACCATGTGCTCATCCTTCAAGGGGCCATTCCGGCGGCCCTGCTGGCCTTTTTGCTGGGCTCTCTGGTGGATGCCCTGCAAAAGCGTGTGGTCCCCCGGGGGATGCGCAGCGGAAAGGGGGCGGCGGAGAGATGACCATGCTGATGCTGCGGGACCACCTCTCTCTGGTCCTGGCCGCCATGCTTCTGGCCGTTGGCCTGGGTGTCCCCCTGGGGCTTGCCTCCTATCTGTACCCCAAGGCGGGTCAGGTCATTTTGCGCCTGGTGGACCTCATTCAGACCACACCCGCCCTGGCTCTGCTGGGTGTCATTATGGTGGCCATGGGGCCGGGCAAACCCACGGTGGTGGTGGGGCTGGCCCTCTATTCCCTGCTGCCCATCGTGCGCAACACCAGCCTGGGGCTGTCCCAGGTCCCCGCCTATTTAAAGGAGGCGGGGGATGGAATGGGCATGACCCGGGCCTATCGTCTGCGCCATGTGGAACTGCCCCTGGCCCTGCCTATGATCTTCACCGGGGTGCGCATCGCCGCCGTCAACGCCATCGGCACGGCGGTATTCGCCGCCTTTGTGGGGGGCGGCGGCCTGGGCGGAGTGTTTTACACCGCCATCCGCCAGAAGGACCTGCCCCTGATGCTGAAGGGCACCGCCGTGCTCATGGTCATGGCCCTGATCCTGGACCTGGTGCTGTCGGCGGCAGAGCGGCGGCTGAATGACCGCCGGTGGCGAAAACCCGCGCCATCCTGGCTCCGGTGGACCGGCGGGGTGGCCTGCGCCGCCCTGTGCGCCGGACTGCTCCTGTTCCCCCTGCTGCCCCAAAGTACCGCCGGGACGCTGGTGCTGTATGACGGGGACTACACCGAGGTGAAGCTGATGCACCGCATCATCCGCCTTTTGGTGGAGGACCAGACCGACCTAACTGTGGATATCCGGGATCAGATGACCCAGGTGAACAACTATAATGCCCTGCGGGGCCCCTCCCCCAGCTGCGATCTGATGTTCACCTATGACGGCACGGTGCTCACCACCTTCCTGGGCCGGGACACCGCCGATATCCCCGCCGGGGAGAGCCTGTTTGACTATGTGAATGCCCAAGTGGCGGAGGACGGCCTGCGGCTGCTGGGCAAGGTGGGCCTGAACAACACCTATGCCGTGGGCGTCACCGCTCAGGCGGCCCGGGAATACGGCCTGACCACCCTCAGCGACCTGGCCGCCGCAGCTCCCGACCTGCGCTTTGGGGCGGAACATGAGTTCTTCACCCAGGAGGGCAGCATGAAGTTCGACCCCTTCACCCGGTTCTACGGGCTGAATTTCCGCACCGTCTCCGCTGTGGACGTGGTGCTGAAATATCAGGCCCTGGAACAGGGGGCCTTCGATGCCATGATCGTCTATACCACCGACGGACTGAACAAGCGGGCGGGGCTGACCATTCTGGCCGACGACCGGGGCTTCTTCCCGGAGTACAACGGGGCCATTCTGGTGCGGGAGGACCTGTTCAGCCGCCACCGGACCGACGCACCGGAGCTGGAGCAGGTGCTCAGCCAGCTCACCGGCCAGGTCAGCAGCGCCGACATGGTGGAGATGACCTACGCCGTGGACGTGGAGGGCCGGGACCTAGAGACCGTGGCCCACGACTTCCTGGTCCGGCGTGGACTCATCAAATAATTCTAAAAAGCGCCCACCTGGGAACGAATCTCACTTCCTAGGTGGGTGCTTCTTTGTCTCCTATTGCTTTTCTCTGAGCCATTCATCCAAAAAGGCCATCTGCTCCGGCGTATGGAACCAGTGTTCTCCGCCGGACACGGTGGTCAGTCCGGCACGGTGGGCCTGGGCAAAGGCGGCGATGGTCGCCGGGGTCGTCAGATTGTCCCGGTCCCCGTATAAAATCTCTGTAGGCACGTCCCACTGCACGGGGTTGGCCCGGACGTAGGTCAGATAGTACCAGTCCAGTGTCTGGCCGAAATCGGTATGAATGCGCCCCGCTTCCTTCAACTGCCCTTCGGTGATGCGGGCCCAGCCCATCATGTCGGTGATAAGCCGCTCCATGTCCACCACAGGAGAGATGAAAAAGGCCCGCTGTACGCTCTGGTTGGACAGGGCACCCATGGAGAAATAGGCCCCAATGCTGTTGGCAATCAGCGTCAGCGGCCCCCGCTCTTCTGTCAGACGTTGGACTTGAGGGCGGACTTCCCGGATAAAATCCCAGGGGGTGTCCGCCTGATAGTCCAGGCCCAACACATCTTTTCCTGGGAAAAGAGGGCGGTAGTGCTCCGCCTCCCGGGCGCTGCCCCCCTGGCCGTGGACGTAAAGGACCAGGGGCGCATCGGTTCGTTTCAAATCGTGCATGGATATTCCTCATTTCTTCGTCTGCGGCCGCATACCCTTACTACAAAAGGAGGGAGCGCCCATATGAATATAAGCATGGAACAGCTGCGGTATAAAGAGGTGGTCAGTCTGGCCGACGGCACCCGGTTCGGCTATGTGGGGGATCTGGAGGTGGACACCGACCTGGGCCAGGTCACGGCCCTCATCATCCCGGGCCGGCCCCGACTGCTGGGACTGCTGGGCCGGGAGCCGGACCGGACCATCCCCTGGTCCGCCGTGCGCCGCTTTGGGGAGGACATCGTCCTGGCGGACCTGCCCGGCCAGCGGGGAGACTAGTCTCACACGTCCCAGGCCCGGCCGGTGGCGAAGAACCACAGCACCCGCCTCCGCACCGGGCGGCCCAGAATTTCTTCCAGCGCACGGCTGTAGGAGCAGAGCTGCCGGCGGTACTCCTCCCCCCGCTGGGCCTCGCCCCCGGGCTGGATGCGGTCACTTTTAAAGTCGATGACGGTGATGCCGTCCCCGTCGTCGAACCAGGCGTCGATGACGCCCTGGAGGAGCACCTCCTCCCCCTGGGGCTCATACTCCCGGGCGGGGACCAGCAGGGAGAACTTAAACTCCCGGCGGCACTCCCGGGCGGCACACATGTCCCGGCCCAGATCGCTCTGGAAAAAGGCGGACAGCACCGCCGGACGGATGGCCTGGCGCTGCATGGGGGTAAGGAAGCCCTCCCGGGTCAGCCGGTCCAGCTCCGCCCGCACCCCCTCCGGGCTGTGGTCCCCGGTCAGGGGGAGATACTGCATGGCCTGGTGGAGGGCGGTGCCCCGCTGGGCGGCGGTCAGGCCCCGTTCCTCCGCAGCAAAGCGGGGGCGGTGGACGGCGGGCTCCGGCTGGGGCAGGTCGGTGGACATGCCCTCCTCCGCCGCCTCCTGATCCAGGGGCCGCCCCTTCCGCTGGGTGGCCGTCACCTTAGAGGGCACGTCGGCCAGGGCCAGATGGGGATAGCGCCAGGACAGGTCGGGCTGCGGGCCCTCGTCCGCCCGGACGTCCTTTTCCGCCTTCCCCACGATGCCGTCCCGGTCGTCCTGGTCGTCCTGGGTCTCCCCCAGGTCGTTCACCCAGCAGATCTCCCAACGGGGACCGATCTCGGGGTCCGGGAAGTCCTCGTCGTGTCCCGGAACGGCCAGGGCCCGCAGCAGCGTGGCCTCGGGCCGGGTCATGGCATACAGCAGCACCCAGTGGCCCACGCTGGGCTGCACGGACAGGGTCATGGGGGACACAGGCAGAGTCAGATCCTCCCCCAGTTCGGTCAGGGTCTTGCGCCCGGCGGTGAGGGCCACGGACAGGATCAGCTTTTCCCGGGCCCGGGTCATGGCCACATACAGCAGCCGCAGCTCCTCGGCCATCATCTCCTGGTCCAGACGCAGGGCCACCGCCTGGCGGGCCAGGGTGGGATACTGGACCATCCGCTCCGGCTCCAGCCCCTTGGGACCCACGCCCAGCTCCGGGTGGAAGAGCACCGGGGCCTTCAAATCGTCCCGGTTCAGCCGTCGGCTCAGGCCGCACACCAGCACCACCGGCTTCTCCAGCCCCTTGGAGCGGTGGATGGACAGGATGGACACGCCCTCCCCCTCCTGGGCGGGGCGGGCGGCGGACAGCTTTCCCCCCGTCTGGCGCAGCCGGTCCAGCCGCAGCAGGAATTGGAACAGGGTCCGGCAGCCCCCGTCCTCCATCTGCCCGGCCAGGGCGTAGAGGGACAGCAGGTTCTCCTGGCGCTTGCGCCCCTCGTTCATGGCGCCGAAAATGCCCAGCAGGTCCGCCGTCTCATAGATGTGCCAGATGAGCTGGCGGCAGGTCCGGTCTCCCGCCCCAAAGCGCAGCCGCTCCAGCCGGTCCAAAAAGTCCGCACAGTCCTGCTCCCCCCGGGCCGCCCCGGCGGCCACGGCGGAATAGAAGTCCTCCCCCCGGTCGTTCGAGCGCAGCTCGGCCAGCCGGTCGGCGGTAAAGCCGAACACCGGGGAGCGCAGGGCGGCCAGCAGGGGCACGTCCTGACGGGGGTTGTCCACCAGGCGCAGAATGGCCAGGGCCACGTTCCCCTCGGTGGTGGACAAAAAGTCCTCGTTCCCGTCGGCCACCCAGGGGATGTTCTCCTCCCCCAGGGCCCGGGTGTAGTGGTGCAGCACCACGCCGGGGCTGCGCAGCAATATCATCACGTCGCTGGGCCGCAGAGGCCGCTGGCCGTCCCCCTCGGTCACCATCAGGGGCTTGTCCAGCAGCTGACGGATGCGCCGGGCGGCAAAGCGGGCCTCGGCCTGGTCCTTGTTCTCCCGGTCCTCCCGGTCCTGCTCCCCCAGATAGGACAGGTCCAGCACGTCCAGCTCCAGGGCATAGTCCGCCCCCTCCGGGTCGGGGAAGCTTGCCCCGGGGACCAGGGCCTGGTCGTCGGTGTAGTCCAGCTCGCCAAAGCTCCGGGACATGACGTTTCGGAACAGGTCGTTGCAGCCCAGCAGCACCTGGGGCCGGGAGCGGAAGTTTTTCGACAGCACCCGCCGCCGGGGCTGGCCGGGCCGGGCCTTCGCTCCGTCCGGGAAGCGGTGGTACTTGTCCAGAAAGATGGTGGGATCGGCCAGACGGAAGCGGTAGATGGACTGCTTCACGTCCCCCACCTGAAACAGGGTGCGCCCCTGGTGGGAGATGGCCCGGAAGATGGCGTTCTGCACCTGGTTGGTGTCCTGATACTCGTCCACCTGCACCTCTTCAAAGCGGTCGGCCCACATCCGGGCGGCCTGGGTGGGCTCTCCCCGGTCATCCAGCAGCAGCTTGACCGTCAGGTGCTCCAGATCGGAGAAGTCCACCAGCCCCCGCCGCCGCTTCTCCTTGGCATAGTCGGCCAGAAAGTCCGCCGTCAGCTCCATCAGAGCCCCGACCACCGGGCGGGCCAGGGCCAGCTCCTCCCCCAGCTCCCGGCTGCTCTCCTGGAAGAGGCCGGAGAGCTTTTCCAGCTGCTTTTTGCACCGGGAGCGGGTGGTCTTGATGCGCTCGGCCCGGTCTGCGACCTCCATCTCCTCCCAGGCCTCCAGCTCTTTGGACCGCTTTTTCTTCCGGCCCAGGGTGGGGAACGGGATGGGCAGGCAGGCGGTGGTCTCGTCCCAGCCGCGGGCGGCGAGCAGCTTATTCAGCTGGGCGATGCTCTCATGCAGGGCGGTGGCGTAGTTCACCTTCAGCAGCTCGTCCTCTCCCACCAGTTCCAGCGCCTGGCAGATGCGTTTCCGGCACCAGCGGCACCGGCGGCGCAGCTCCTCCAGCAGGATGGACCCCCAGGTGGTGTCCTCCATGTCCGTCCCCGGCTCCAGCTGCCAGCGGCTCTGCTCCTCCCCCAGCCAGCGGGCGGGGTCTGGATGGCTCTGCACCCGTCCGGCGATGTCCAGCACGATCTGGGCCAGACGGCTGTCGTCCCGCCCGGCGGCCAGGGTGTCCACCAGCCGGGCGAAGGGCCCCTGGGGGTCCATGCCCTCATACCGGCGGTCCAGGGTCTGCTCCAGCACCCGGGTCATCAGCACCTGGGCCTCCCCCTCGTCGCACAGGCGAAAGTCCGGGTCCAAGTCCAGCACATGTCCGCTCTCCCGCAGCACCGCAGAACAGAAGGCGTGGATGGTGGAGATCTGGGCCTTGTACACCAGGGTCAGCTGGCGCTGAAGATGCCGGTCGTGGGGCCGCTCGGCCAGGCGGACGGCCAGCTCCTGGGCCACCCGGGTGCGCAGCTCGGCGGCGGCGGCCTTGGTATAGGTGATGACCAGAAAGCGGTCAATGTCCAGCCCCTCCTCCGTCACCCGGTCCAGCAGCCGCTCCACCAGGACCCGGGTCTTGCCCGACCCGGCGGCGGCGGACACCAGCAGCTCGCCCCCCCGGTCCTGTACAATATCCCGCTGTTCCGGGGTCAAAGGAAACGCCATGGTCCCGTCCTCCCTGTCACTGTTTTAAAACGTCTAAAAACTTTTCGATGCGAATTCCCTTGTTCTTCTCGATCTCGCCCTTCTCCAAATCGATGAGCGTCTCCAGCACGTCCATGGCCCGGCGCACCGCCCCCTGAAAGGCTGTGCCGCCCAGCAGTTCCCCCACCAGCACGGCGGAGAACATGTCCCCGGTGCCGGGAAAATGGACGTCGATAAACTGAAAGGGGATGCAGAAATACTCCCCCGCCCTGTGGTCATAGCCCCACACGGCGTGCTCCCCCGTCTCGGCCTGCTGGCCGCTGGTGATGACCACCGACCGGGGGCCAAATTCCCGCAGGGCATCGATCACCCGCCGGACCTGATCCCGGGTCAGAGACTGCTGCCCCTCGTACAGGCCGGTCAAAAACTCCGCCTCAGTGAGGTTGGGCACGATCACGTCAGCCACACCGATGAGCCGGCGCATGTTCTCCACCGTCTCCTCCGTCACGCCGTTATACAGCTTTCCCTCGTCGGCCATGATGGGGTCGGTCATCACCAGCAGGCCCTCCTTCTTCTGGCTGGCGATAAAGTCCCGGATGATGCCCACCTGAGCCGCCGAGGCCAGAAAACCGGTGGTGATGCAGTCGAACTGAAAGCCCAGCTGCTTCCACACCTCGATGGCCTTGACCATATAGTCGGTGGTGTCCAGGATGGTGAACTTGCCGTAGTCCAGGGTGTTGGACACCAGGGCGGTGGGCAGGTTATACACGCTGTGGCCCAGGTTGGACAGCACAGGCAGCATGGCCGCCAGGGCCACCTTGCCATAGCCGGGCATGTCGTTGATGATGAGTACGTTTTTGCTGTTTTCCATATTGGTCGCCTCTCTTTCCCGATGTCAGCCCTTCTGCAAAAAGTCCAGTACCAGGGCGTTGAATTGCTGAAAGTTATCCCGGGCCACAAAGTGGTCCCCGGGCAGGATGGCCAGCCTTCCGTGGGGGATGGGGGCGGCGATCATGCGGGTATGGGCCTCGGCGATCACATCGTGGTCCCCGGCCACCACCAGCACGGGCATCCGCAGCCCCCGCAGGGCCAGGTGGTCGATGTGGGGCTGGGTGACCATCAGGTCCAGCAGCTCGAACTGCCCCTCCAGCTCCGGCTGCACACGGCGGGCCGCCTGGAGGGCCGCCCAGCGCAGGCGCAGCTTCATCCGCAGGCCGCTTTTCAGCCCCTCCGGCTCCAGATTGGCCCCGTTGAGCACCAGCTTTTCAATGTACTGGGGGTATTTCAGCGCAAAGATCAGCGCCACGTTTCCCCCGTCGGAGAAGCCCAGCAGGTGGCACTTCTCAATGCCCTGCCCGTCCAGAAAGTCCTTCAGGTCCTGGGCGAACTGCTCCAGGGTGAAGGGCGCCTCCCCCCGGGGAGAACCGCCGTGCCCCCGGGTATCCAGGGCGATGACCCGATAATGGGCGGCGAAGGGCTCCATCTGGTGCTGAAAATAGGTGTGGTCCTCTCCGTTTCCGTGGAGCAGGACCAGGGGGAAGCCCTCCCCCATCTGCTCGTAGTGCAGCGTGATATCCATGTTTCGTCTTGTCTCCTTATGTCACAAAGCCCTGCGGGGCTTTTTTGCGTTTCAAAGGCCCGTTTTGTATAGGGGCAGCACGTTGATCACCGGCTCCTCGTAGGGGTGGGCCGCTTTCACTGCCGCCAGGGTCTCGTCCAACCGGGCGGCCGGGCAGCACACCTCGATCTTGATCTCCTCCGCCCGGTACAGCTGCCCCGGCCGGCCCAGATAGGGGTCCGTCCCCTCCAGGGGCCGCCAGCAGCTGTGCACCCGGCTCCAGGACAGGCAGCGGTCATATCGGCCGATGTGCCCCGCATCCGCCGACCACAGGGCCCGGCACACCGGGTCGAAGGACTCCTCCGGCAGAAAGATCTCCAGCTTATACACAGACTCAGTCATCGGCTCCATCTCTGCTCACCTCGCTCCAGAAGTCCGCCGCAGCGATCTTGGGGGCCCACCGGCGGCAGTCGCCCCCCCGGCCCTCCTCAAAGTGACAGGCGGCGGCGTAGTCGCAGTAGCGGCAGGCGTTTTTGTCCGGCCCCCGCCAGAAGGGGTCGGCGGCGATGGCCCCCCGGCCCAGTTCCCGGCAGATCTCCTCCAGCACCCGATGGATGTGGCGGCCCAGCTTGCCGAACTGCTCGGCGGTGGCCAGGGCCTCTCCGGTCACGTCGCCGGAGGTCTTGGACACCCGCAGGGGCAGAAAGCGATAGCCCGCCTCCCCCGCCATCTCCATGGCGTCCAGCACGCCCCGGTCGTTGAGCACCAGACCGCTGCGGGTCAGCTCCTTGTCCACCGCCTTGCGCCACTGGTCGTCGTCCATGGTCCGGCTGCCCTGGATCACCGCCTCGTGGGCGGGGAGATAGAGCACGCCGGCGCTCTCCACAGGCATCTTGTAAAGGTTTTCTCCCTGTCGCTCTAAGGCGAAGAGATACAGCAGCGTCTGCAGGCCCAGGCCGTTCCAGACCTCCGTCCAGTCAAAGGACTTCTTCCCGGTCTTATAGTCCACCACCCGCAGGTAGAGCCGCCCGTCCCGGACCCAGCCGTCCACCCGGTCCACAAAACCGGACACGCTGATGGTCACCCCGTCCACGGTAAGCTCCACCGGGGGCAGTTCCCCCTTCCGGCCAAAGCCCAGCTCAAAGGAGATGGGCTTGAAGCTGCCGGACAGCAGCTCCTGGGCCACATTCTCCACCACCGCCTGCACCGAGCGGAGCAGACGGCGGAACAGATATTGAAAGCGCTCGGACTGGCCCTCCAGGCCGCCCAGCTCCTCCTGAGTATAGCGCTCCACCGCTTCCCGGGTCAGAGCAGCCAGGCGCTCTCGCTCCCGGTCTCCAAAGGCCGGCTCTATGCCGGGGAGCCGGGTCTGCTGGAACATCTCGTCCTGCATGACCTGCTCCAGCACATAGTGGACAAAGGTGCCGTAGGCCGGGGCGGAGAACCCCGCCTGCCGCCGGGGCTCGGCCTTCAGGCCATAGCGCATGAAATAGGCGAAGTGGCAGGAGCGGTATTTGTCCATGCGGGAGGCGGACATGGCCACCCGCCGGCCATACAGCCGGTCGGCGGCGGAGCGGGACAGGCTGCCCCGGTCCCAGCGCTGGGCCCGGTCCTGGCGATCCAGCTCGCCGGCGTACTCCGGCAGACCCTCCAGGGCCAGGCGGGCCCGGGGATTCCATCCGGCCTGTTCCAGAGCGGGCCGGGGGGCCTCCAGAGCAAACTGTCCGTCCCACGCCTCCTGACCCACGGTCAGGTCAGAGAACAGCCGCAGCAGCCGCTGGGCCAAAAAGCTGGGGCGGCGCTCCTCCCCCCCGGGGCCGCTGGCCGCCCAGGACACCAGCAGATACCGGCTGGGCCGGGTACAGGTGAGGTATACGGTGGTCATCTCCCGGTACAGCAGCTCCCGGGCCGACCCGCTCAGCTCCAGGCCGTACAGGGCCAGCAGGCTGCGGTCGTCGTCCGACAGCAGTCCCGGGGGCGTGGATGCCTGGGGGATGGAGCCGTCGTCCGCCCCCAGCAGGATCAGGGCCTTCACCTGGTGGCCCGTCTGACGGGTGGTCTCCCCCGCCGTCACCCGGTCCAGGGAGACGGGGATGGCCCCAACCTCATACTGGGACAGCACCAGCCGGAACAGGGCGGCAAACTCGTCCAGATCCATGGGCTGGTCTCCCAGCAGGGCGGCGCACTGCTCCAGGCCGCCGCACAGGATGTCCCACAGCTGGCGATACTCCTCTGCCAACAGGGGCTCTCCCCGGCGTTTCAGCTCCTCCACCCGCTGGGCAAGGCGCTCCGGCAGGCCGATCTCCTCCAAAAAGGTGTAAAGTGCGATTGCTTGCCCACGTCCGGTTTTGTTGGTGTTTCTTCGCAGCGCCTCCAGCGGTTTGGCTACATCTCGCCGGGCGGCGTCCAGCCGTTCCGCCAGGGTGCGGTCCGCCTCCTCCCAGGGGAAGCCGTAACCCCTGGGATGCCAGGCCCACGGCCTGTCCTGGGTCCAGGCGCTGCCCCGGATGTCCCACTCCAGCACATAGTTCTCCAGCAGGTCCCGGTCCTCCTGGGGCAGGTCGGTGAGCCCGGTTTTCAGATAGCGGAACACATCGTCATAGGCGTAGTTTCCAGCCACCGTATCCAGCGCCGCCGTCACCAGAGCCAGCACGGGCTTTTCCAGGATGTCCGACATGGCGGAGGAGAACACGGGGATGCCGAACCGTGGGAAGATGCTCTCGATCAGGTCCCGATAGGCCCCGTAGTTCCGGGCCACCACCCCGATGTCCCGAAAGCGCAGGCCGCTGTCCCGGGCCAGGCGCAGGGTGCGGGCGGCGGCCCACTCCACCTCCGCCCGGGGACTGGAGGCCCGGAACAGCTCCACCGCCCCGGCCTGGGGAACGGGCCGGACATCCTCATGGCCGAACAAGGCCTGTTCCAGATGTTTCAGGGCGTCAGGCTTTGTGCTGTAATCGCTGACAGGGTGTTCCACCTCACAGAAAACGCCCTCGCCGGCGGCCAGCCGCAGCAGCCGTGCCGCCGTGAGCCGGGCGGGAGAAAAGATGCCCGTGCCCCCCTCGTCCTCCTCCAGGTGGTCGCAGGTCAGGGTCACCGTCACCTGGTTGGCCTGACGCAGCAGATGGCGCAGCACCTCCTGCTGCTGGGGGGTGAAGTCGGTGAAGCCGTCCAGCCACAGGTCCTTCCCCCGGGCCCAGGGACAGCGGGTCAGCTTGTCCGCCGCCCGGGTGAGCCGGTCTCTGGGGTCCAGGGCCGTCTGGGCCACCAGGGCCTCGTAGGCCCCGCAGATGAGCCCCAGGTCGGTGAGCTTGTCCCCGCCGGGGCCCTCGGCCTCCTCCCCCGCCCGGATGAGCTGCTCCGGGCTCACCCGGCAGCTTTTCAGCTCGTCCACCGTAGCCAGCAGGGATTGAAGAAAGGCGGGACGCTTGGAAGGGCGGCCATAGACTTTCAGCTGCTGGGCGGTCTCCTGCACCGCCCGATACATCAGCAGCAGCCGTCCGCCCCCGTCCAGCTCCTCCAAGCCCAGCCCACCGGCGGCCTGGAACACCCGGTTGGCCAGGCGGCTGAAGGACAGCACCTCTGCCCGCAGGGAGATCCCCGGGCCGCCCGCCCTGCACAGGGACCGCTCGGCCTCGTGGGACTGCTGTTCCGGGGTCATCAACACCTGGGGCCGTTCTTCGGCAGCCTGGCACAGGCGATTCAGCACGGCGGTGGTCTTGCCGCTCCCGGACCGGCCCATCAAAATGCGCAGCATCCGCCTTCCCCCTCTCATGATACAAAATCGGCCTTTATTTTATCACATTTTCCGCTGCAAAAAAAGAGTGGGAACATAAAAAATGCCCCGGGCTTTTCCTGGGAAAAGCTCCGGGACCTCCAGGCGATATTCTTCACGTTGTCTTCTTTTTTCCCATGGTCTGATAGAGCCAGTCCAAAGCATCGGTCAGGCCCCCCAGCTGGTCGATGAGGCCCAGCTGCACCGCCTCCTCTCCATAGAGGATGCTGCCCACGTCGGCGGCCAGCTCGTCGGTGCGCAGCATCAACCGGGTCAGGTCCTCCCGGGAGATGTGGCTGTTGCCGGTGACGAAGCGGACAATGCGCTCCTGTACCCGCTCAAAATAGTAAAAGGTCTGGGGCGCGCCGATGACCAGGCCGGTCAGCCGCACCGGATGCACCGTCATGGCGGCGGAGGGGGCGATGAAGGACCGCCGGGCCGCCACCGCCAGAGGCACGCCGATGGAGTGGCTGCCCCCCAGCACCAGAGAGGCGGTGGGCTTGGACATAGAGGCGATGAGCTCTGCGATGGCAAGCCCCGCCTCCACGTCTCCCCCGGCGTTGTTCAGCAGGATGAGCAGGCCATGGATGTCCGGGTCGCCCTCCACCGCCGCCAGCAGGGGCAGCACGTGCTCGTATTTGGTGCTCTTCATGCCGGAGGGCAGCAGCTGATGCCCCTCGATCTGCCCCACGATGGTCAGCACATAGACCCGCCCCTCCTCCCGCTGGATGAGGGATGTGCCCAGGTCCACCAAATTCTGCGTGTTGGCCGGGGTCTCCGGCTGTGTGTGATCCTGTTCCATGTCTGCCATAGTCGCGCCTCCTAAACCGGAATTTCTGTTAGGGTGCGCGGAGTGGGGCCGATTTAGTCACAAAAAGGGCGTGAAAAAGCGGCGTGACGAAAATTCGCCACGCCGCTGGTGTTCCGGCTAGAATTAGCCCTGCTCACGCATCTTGGCGAAGCAGTCGCTGCAATAGACGGGACGGTCAGACTTGGGCTCGAAGGGCACCTTGGCCTCGCCGCCGCAGGCAGCGCAGACAGCGGTGAAGTACTCACGGGGGCCACGAGCCGCGTTCTTGCGGGCATCACGGCAGGCCTTGCAGCGCTGGGGCTCGTTCTGGAAGCCGCGCTCGGCATAGAACTCCTGCTCACCGGCGGTAAAGGTAAACTCGTTGCCGCACTCTTTGCATACCAGGATCTTGTCTTCGTACATGGATAATTCCCTCTCTTTGACTGTTGTCCGGCCCCGCTTAGGGTCGAACGGTGTAATATTGCGATCAGCTCTCGCTGGATACGCCGGAAGAAAATTGCTGCGCCACCTTGCGCCGAATGCGTTGGATCGCGTTGTCCACCGACTTTGTGGGGCGGCCTACCTGGCGGGCGATCTCTCCGCAGGAGAGGCCGTTGAGGTATAGGGGTAAGATGTTTCCTTCGAGCTCAGATAACTGGCCCTTCAGAGCGTCTAGTCGCTCTTTCAGTTCCTCCCTGCCGATGATGACGTCCTCGGGACTTTCGACGCTGGAAAACAGGTGTGCGTTGCTTCCATCAAAAAGAGGGGGTTCAAAAGAGACGCTGTGGTTTAGGGGGGCGTGCTTTCCGCCCTGGGCCGCACGGATGGCGGTGTACAGGCGGCTGCGGATACAGATCTCCGCATAGGTCCGAAACAGGGTATCCCGCTGGGGGTCAAAGCCCCGGATGGCGGTGAGCAGACCCAACATACCCTCCTGGATCAGGTCCTCGCTGTCCCCTCCCACCAGAAACAGGGGGCGGGCACAGGCGCGAACCAGCTGCCCATAGCGGCTGACCAGTTCGGTCTCCGCCTGGGGGTCACCCCGGGCAGCCCGCAGACACAATTCCCGGTCTAAATCGTCCGGGGACAGGTCCGCTTGCCTATTAACACTTCTGCTATCAACCATAATAAACAAAATCGCCGGATTTGTCAAGTGGCCTGTGGAAATATTTTGTTCATTTTCCCAGAACCGACAAAATCCATGGCAGATGCTTACAGCTTGGCGATCAGATCCGCCAGCCGCTGGGCGGCTTCCTGGGCGGTCTGCTGGGTCTTGGCCTCCACCATGACCCGCATCAGCGCCTCGGTACCGGAGGGACGCACCAGCACACGGCCCTCGTCGCCCAGCTTCTCCTCCTCCCCGGCCACAGCCTGGGCCAGCTCCGCACTGGCCATGACGGCCTTCTTCACGTCGTTGTTGGCCACGGGGATATTGATGAGCACCTGGGGATATCGGGGGCAGGCCCCAAAGACCTCAGAGGCCTTTTTGCCGCTCTCCTTCAGCAGGGCCAGCATCTGCAGGGCGGTCAGCTCGCCGTCTCCGGTGGTGGCGTGCTCTAAGAAGATCATGTGGCCGGACTGCTCGCCGCCGATGGCATAGCCCTTCTCCAGCATCCGCTCCAGCACGTTCCGGTCGCCCACGTTGGTACACTCCAGCTTCATGCCGTGCTCCTTCACAAACCGGTGCAGCCCCAGGTTGGACATCACCGTGGCCACCACTGTCTCGCCGGACAGCTTGCCCTTTTGCAGCAGATCCAGACCGCAGGCGGCCATGATCTGGTCTCCGTCGATGAGGTTGCCCAGCTCGTCCACCGCCAGGCACCGGTCTGCGTCGCCGTCAAAGGCGATGCCGATGTCATAGCCGCCGGCCTTGACCATGGCGGCCAGGGCATCGGTGTGGGTGGAGCCGCACTTGTCGTTGATGTTCACCCCGTCGGGGTCGGCGTTGATCACGTCGGTGCGCAGCTTGGAGAAGCGGTCAAACAGCCGGGCGGCGGTGGCGGAGGCCGCACCGTTGGCGCAGTCCACCAAAATGCGCAGCCCGCCCAGGGTGGAGTCGATGGTCCCCTCCAGGTGGTCGATATAGTCCTCCGAGGCCTTGGGGGCCACATAGCTCACCTTGCCGATGTCCCCGTGGGTCTTGCGGGGCACATTGTTGTGGCCGAAGAGGACGATGTCCTCGATCTGCTCCTCCAGCTCGTCAGAGAGCTTAAAGCCCTTGCCGTTGAAGATCTTAATGCCGTTATGCTCGAAGGGGTTGTGGCTGGCGGAGATGACGATGCCGGCGTCCGCCCCCTCGTCCACCGTCACCCAGGCCACGCCGGGGGTGGGCAGGGTGCCCAGGTCCAGCACGTCGGCCCCGGCGGTACAAAGGCCCGCAATGAGGGAGCCCTTCAGCAGGTCGCCGGAGATGCGGGTGTCCTTGCCGATGGTGACCAGGGGCTTCTCCCCCGGCTGCTTGTCCCGTGCCAACACCTGCGCCGCAGCCAGGCCCACCTTATACGCCAAGTCCGCATCCAGACCGGCGTTGACCACGCCGCGGATGCCGTCGGTCCCAAATAACTTTCCCATAGTTCGATCTCCTCATTCTTTTTAAGACTGACCCGGTCTGTAGGGCCGGTTTTTCTGTGTTTACAGGGACAGCTGGTCCAGGCCGCTGCTCTCCCCCGCCGTCACGCCGGGGACAGGCAGCCCCAGATGCTGATAGGCCTTCGCCGTGACGCACCGGCCCCTGGGGGTGCGGGTGAGAAAGCCCAGCTGCATGAGATAGGGCTCGTACACGTCCTCCAGGGTCACGGCCTCCTCGTTGATGGTGGCCGCCAGGGTGTCCAGGCCCACAGGGCCGCCCCGATAGTTTTCCATGATGCTGCGCAGCATCCGGTGGTCGATGGTGTCCAGGCCCAGATAGTCGATCTCCAGGGCGGTGAGGGCCTCGTCGGCCACCTTTTTGGTGATGACACCCCCCGCCCGCACCTGGGCGAAGTCCCGCACCCGCCGGAGCATCCGGTTGGCGATGCGTGGCGTGCCCCGGGAGCGCCGGGCGATCTCCATGGCCCCGTCGTCCTCGATGGGCACCTCCAGAATGTCCGCCGAGCGCTTGACGATGAGGGCCAGCTCCTCCGGGGTGTACAGCTCCAGCCGCAGCGTCACGCCGAAGCGGTCCCGCAGAGGGGCGGACAGCTGTCCGGCCCGGGTGGTCGCCCCGATGAGGGTGAATTTGGGCAGGTCCAGCCGCACGGAGTTGGCCGAGGGGCCCTTGCCGATGATGATGTCGATGACATAGTCCTCCATGGCCGGGTATAGGATCTCCTCCACCTGGCGGTTCAGCCGGTGGATCTCGTCCACAAAGAGGATGTCGTTCTCATTTAAGTTGGTCAGCAGGGCGGCCAGGTCCCCCGCCTTCTCGATGGCCGGGCCGGAGGTCACCCGCACGTTCACCCCCATCTCGTTGGCGATGATGCCGGACAGGGTGGTCTTGCCCAGGCCCGGGGGGCCGTGGAGCAGCACATGGTCCAGGGGCTCGCGGCGCATCTTGGCCGCCTGGATAAACACCTCCAGATTTCCCTTGGCCTTCTCCTGGCCGATGTACTCCCGCAGGGTCTTGGGCCGGAGGGAGTATTCGTTCTCATCCTCCCGGGTCAGGGAGGTGGTCACCAGAGGCTCCTCCATCTCCTGGGGGTCAAAATCCGAGTTGGAAAAATCAATAGACATTGGGTCACTTCCTATTGGCGGTCAGAAATTTAATGCTTCATCATCTTTTTCAGTGCCGCCTTGATGATCTGCTCCAGGGTCAGGCTGTCCAGCTCCAGGCCCTTCAGGGCCAGGTTGATCTCCCCCTGGGAATAGCCCAGCACGGCCAGGGCTGCGGAGGCCTCCGACAGCTTGTTCTCCGGGATGACGGTGATGCCGCTGCCGCCATAGCTCTCCCCGGCGGTGCCCAGGGTCTGGCCCTTAGCCAGCTTGTCCTTCAGCTCCAGGATCACCCGCTGGGCGATCTTTTTGCCGATGCCCGGGGCGCAGGTGAGGGCCTTCTCGTCCCCGGTGATGATGGACAGGGCCAGGTTGGCCGGGGTGGTGGCCGACAGGATGGACAACGCCGCCTTTGGCCCCACGCCGGAGACGGAGATGAGCTGGCGGAACAGGTTCAGCTCCTCCTGGGTGCCGAACCCGAACAGCTCCACAGCGTCCTCCCGGGTGTTCAGGTGGGTGAACAGCTTGGCCTTCTCCCCCTGCTTCAGCTTGGACAGGGTGTGGCTGGTGGTGCGGCAGGCATAGCCCACCCCGCCGCAGTCGATCACAGCCAGGTTGGCCTCGATATGGGCCACCGGGCCGCTGACATAGTAAAACAAAAGGATCACTCCTTGTGATGTTGTGATTTGTTATCTGGTGTCGTATTTCGCCGGATCGAACTCCCGGTCTGTGTTCAAAAGGGAGGTGGCCGCCCGGCTGTGGCAGATGGCCAGGGCCAGGGCGTCGGCGGCATCGTCGGGCCGGGGGATCTCCTTCATGTGCAGCAGGCGCTGGGTCATCAGCATCACCTGGCGCTTTTCCGCCTTGCCGTAGCCCACCACCGCCTGCTTCACCTGCATGGGGGTATACTCGAACACGGGCACCCCCAGCTTCTCGGCGGCCAGCAGGATCACCCCCCGGCCATGGGCCACGGCGATGCCGGTGGTGATGTTTTTGGTGAAAAATAACTCCTCCACCGCCATCTCATCGGGGTGAAAGGCGTGGATCAGCTCCTCCATGTCGTTGGAGATCTGCAGCAGCCGGTTGGACAGGGGGATGCCCGGCGGCGTGGTGATGACCCCATAGCGCAGCAGCTGGTTCCGATTCCGCTCCGCCCGGACCAGGCCAAACCCGATGGTGGCCACCCCGGGGTCGATGCCTAAAATGATCATGCCGCCCTCCCCTGTTCGCTGTTAGTCGTACTATTGTACCACAAAGTTTTGAAAATGGAAAGCAGAATAAATTTTGTTGCCCGGGCCGTCCGGGACATGGTACAATGATGTGGAACAAAAAGAATAAACTGCTCATGGAGGTGTCCCTATGAAAAAAGTGGAATTCGTGCGGGTCAAGTCGGAACTGAGCGGCTATGGCTTCAGCAAGGGCATGAAATACTGCTTCACCGGCATCGAAAACATCATCAAGGACCGCCTGATGGACGGCTGGTCCTTTGAGGGCTACGTCCCCGTGGAGAACCGGGGCATCGGCGACATAGAGACCCTATCGCTGATCTTTCAGAAGGAGCTGTAAGTCATCATGACGAAAAAACGAATCAGAGATATTGTGCTTGCCTTGAAAGCGAGTAATTTGACCGGGGACTGAAATATTTTTCTGTCAGTGCTTGACAAACGCCCTCTTTTTCGCTACAATCATCGTTACAACAGGCGATGACGGGAATAAAGACAGCGGCCTGCCCATTTCAGAGAGTCGGTGGTTGGTGCGAACCGATGTGTGCTCCGCTGTGTATAACTGCTCCCCGAGCCTTCTGTCTGAACAACTCAGTAGGACAGAACGTCTGGCCCCGTTATCGGCCCCGGCCTTGTTAGAGGCTTCTAAGGGCCGTTTGGGCGACCAACGGCTGAACCAGGGTGGTACCGCGTGATGTTCACGCCCCTGACTTGAACAGACAAGTCAGGGGCGTTTTTATTTTCCCTGACGGACATTTCTAAGGAGGCTCTTATCGCTATGAAACCCGGATATCAAAAGTACATTCCCTTCCAGCCCCAGAAGATCGAAAACCGCACCTGGCCCGACAGGGTCATCACCAAGGCCCCCGTCTGGTGCTCCGTGGACCTGCGGGACGGCAACCAGGCCCTGGTGGACCCCATGAACCTGCAGGAGAAGCTGGAGTATTTCCACACGCTGGTGGACATCGGCGTGAAGGAGATCGAGATCGGCTTCCCCTCCGCCAGCGAGACGGAGTACGAGATCTGCCGGGAGCTGATCGAGGGCGGCCACATCCCCGACGACGTGACCATCCAGGTGCTGGTCCAGGCCCGGGAGCACCTGATCAAGAAGACCTTCGAGGCCATTCGCGGTGCCAAGAACGTCATCCTCCACTTCTATAACTCCACCTCCACCCTCCAGCGCAAGGTGGTGTTCCACATGGATACCGACGGCATCACCAAAATCGCCACCGACGCCGCCGACCTGATCTATGAGATGAGCAAGCCCCTCATTGACCAGGGCATGAACCTGCGCTTTGAGTATTCCCCCGAGTCCTTTATGGGCACCGAGATGGACTACGCCGTGGAGATCTGCCAGGCGGTGCTGGAGCACCTCCACGCCACCCCGGAGCGCAAGGTCATCCTGAACCTGCCCACCACCGTGGAGAACTGCATGCCCAACCAGTTTGCCGACATGCTGGAGTATTTCTGCCGCAAGATCCCCGGCCGGGACAGCGCCATTATCTCCCTCCACCCCCACAACGACCGAGGCACCGGCGTGGCCACCACCGAGCTGGGCCTGCTGGCCGGGGCCGACCGTGTGGAAGCCACCCTGTTCGGCAACGGCGAGCGCACCGGCAACGTGGACATGGTCACCCTGGCCATGAACATGTGGACCCAGGGCATCGACCCGGAGCTGGACTTCCACGACATCAACAAGATCAAAGAGATGTTCGAGCGCTGCACCAAGATGCCCGTGGGCGACCGCCAGCCCTACGCCGGCAAGCTGGTGTTCACCGCCTTCTCCGGCAGCCACCAGGACGCCATCAACAAGGGCAGCCAGTATATGAAGGACTCGGGCACCGAGTATTGGGAGATCCCCTATCTGCCCATCGACCCCGCAGACGTGGGCCGGGAGTACGAGCCCATCATCCGCATCAACTCCCAGTCCGGCAAGGGCGGCGCAGCCTATATCATGGAGCACAACTTCGGCTTTGATCTGCCCAAGGCCATGCACCCGGAGTTTGGTTCGGTGGTCCAGCACGAGACCGATGCCGTAGGCACCGAGATCACCCCGGAGCGCATCAACCAGCTGTTCCACCAGACCTACATCGACGTGGATGGCCCCTACAAACTGCTCAAGCACGCCTTCCAGGAGACCATCGACGGCGAGGGCCACTCCCATGTGGCCTTCCAGGGCACCATCCAGCACACCGACACCATCTTCCAGGTGTCCGGCGAGGGCAACGGCCCCATCGATGCCTTCTTCAACGCCATCAAGGGCGAGAAGATGGCCCGCTTCTCCTTCCTGGACTACGCCTCCCACGCCATCACCGACGGCTCTGACTCCCAGGGCGTGGCCTATATCCTGCTTCAGGATCAGCGGGACGGCAAGAAGTATTGGGGCGTGGGCCTGTCCCACAACATCAACCTGGCCCCCCTGCGCGGCATCCTCTCCGCCATCAACCGCGCCAAACGCGCCAGACACCACGAGTAAGGCGTTCCTGATCTGTTCCAACGGCAAAGGCCGGTCTCCCCGGGGGCCAGCCTTTGCTTGTTGAAAAAAATCCCATCAAATCCGATTGACATTTTCTGAAATCCCGCATATAATAAATGTGGATAGAGGGCATCATCCCTCTGGTGTGACTGGCACCTAAAATCCGAAAGAGATGCCGGACTTTGGGCCGGAGCGTTGGCGGGCAACAGAAAAACCCGATATAGATGCAGTAGAATGGTCTTTGACCAGATGGAACTGAGCGTCGGCGGACGACAGAAAAACCAGTCATGAAAAGAGAAGGCGCGTGACACTGCGGTGTCGCAGTCTTCTCTTTTTTATAGGTTTAAAGGCGGATAGAGAGCGGATTTTGCATATTTGAAGCCTGAAGCTACATAGCATCTGAGTCAAAGGGACGGTTCCCGCGGGGACCGTCCCTGAGACTGTCAAAAAAGCCTGTCATTGCGAGGAGGCCCAACGGGCCGACGTGGCAATCCGTTCCTAAAACTCACGAGTATCAGCACATTCCCGACTTTTTGGTTACGGATTCCCACGTCGCTGCGCTTCTCGGAATGACAGAAAAGGGTTTATCGACACGCTGCCTTTGTTCGTTTACTTCCGTCTCTTCGCCTTTGGCGCAGGCAGTTCATCGTACATGGCGTTGAACAGGCCCGTCAGGAACGCTTTATCATCCACCTCGTCCACCAGCAGCATCTCTTTTGCCCCCGCATAGGGCAGCTCATAAATGGCCGTGGGCATATAGGCCACAGCCGCCTTCACAGGCTTCACCAGCAGCCGGTCATCATAGATGCCGCCCACGATCTTGCCCCGGTAATACAGGATGAACTCACCCATCATGGCCCGGTAAGTGATCTCCTCCAGGCCGGACAGCTGCTCCAAAATGTAATTCAGATATTCTTTTCCGGATGCCACGGTCCTCTCCCCTTTTGCGGTTTTGATCTTATTATACTTGGCCTGTCAAATCGGGGGACCGGTCCCCGATTTTCTCTCTTCTCCCCTCGACTGTTTCAATTACTCTGCCTTTCTTTCTCTGTTTTTGTTTTATCTGTGAGATATCCCGATTTTACGGGATAGCTTTCGATATGAATTGACTTTTCGCCGCTTTAGAGTATACTTAACTTAGTTCTTACTTGATCAACTCCGCCCGTCTCCCCACTGACGCAGACGTTTGCTGCGTTCAGAGTTCTTTTAAAAAGAACAAAGACGGGCTGGTTTTCTATTAAGGAGGCGCTTCCATGGCAAAAGCGGCGGACAACAGTTCAAAGGCGGCGGCCAAGGCCCCTGCCCGCATGTCGAAAAAGGACTCTCTCACCAAGGAGCAGCTCCGGGCGGTGGATGCCTGGTGGCGGGCGGCCAACTATCTGTCCGCCGGCCAGCTCTATCTGCTGGACAACCCCCTGCTGCGCCAGCCCCTGCAGCCTGAGCATCTGAAGCAGCACATCGTGGGCCACTGGGGCACCTGTCCCGGACAGAACTTCATCTACACCCATTTAAACCGGGCCATTGTGAAATATGACCTGGACATGATCTACCTCTGCGGCCCCGGCCACGGGGGCAACGCCGTGGTGGCCCAGGACTATCTGGACGGCTCCTACAGCGAGATATACCCCAACATCAGCCAGGACGTGGCCGGGATGAAGCGGCTGTTCCGCCAGTTTTCTTTCCCCGGCGGCATCCCCTGCCACACCGCGCCGGAGACCCCCGGCTCCATCAACGAGGGGGGCGAGCTGGGCTATTCCCTGGCCCACGCCTTCGGCGCGGTGATGGACAACCCCGGCCTCATCGCCGCCTGCGTGGTGGGCGACGGCGAGGCAGAGACCGGCCCCCTGGCCGCCGCATGGCACTCCAACAAGTTTTTAAACCCCATCACCGACGGGGCGGTGCTGCCCATTCTGCATCTGAACGGATTTAAGGTCTCCAACCCCACGATCTTTGCCCGCATCTCCCACGAGGAGTTGGAGATGTTCTTCAAGGGCTGCGGCTGGGAGCCCCGCTTTGTGGAGGGGGACGAGCCCCAGTCCATGCACCAGAAGATGGCCGCCGCCCTGGACTGGGCGGTGCGGGAGATCCAGCGCATTCAGGAGTACGCCCGGTCCAGCGGCGATGCCGCCCGGCCCCGCTGGCCCATGATCGTCCTGCGCACCCCCAAGGGCTGGACCGGCCCCAAGGAAGTGGACGGAAAAATCGTGGAGGGCTCCTGGCGCGCCCACCAGGCCCCCATCCCCGTCCACGACGGCCGGCCGGGGCGGCTGGAGCAGCTGGAGGCCTGGCTGCGCAGCTATCACCCCGAGGAGCTCTTTGACGAGAACGGCGCCCTCATCCCCTCCCTCCAGGACTTCGCCCCCAGGGGGGAGCGGCGCATGGGAGCCAACCCCCACGCCAACGGCGGCCTGCTGCTGCGGGACCTGCGCATCCCCGACTTTCGGGAGTACGCCCAAGAGGTGCCCCGGCCCGGTGCGGTGGAGACGGAGGACATGGCCGTTTTGGGCGGCTATGTCCGGGACCTGATGTCCCGGAACCTGGCCGGGCGGAACTTCCGCATCTTCGGGCCGGACGAGACGGCCTCCAATCGTCTGGAGCAGGTGTTCCAGGCCAGCGGCCGCCGCTGGGCCGACGAGATCGACCCGGAGACAGATTCCTGCCTCTCCCACGATGGGCGGGTGATGGATGCGGCCCTGTCCGAGCATCTGTGTCAGGGCTGGCTGGAGGGCTATCTCCTCACCGGGCGGCACGGCTTTTTCAACAGCTACGAGGCGTTCATCCGCATCGTGGACTCCATGGTCTCTCAGCACGCCAAGTGGCTGAAGGTGTGCCGCCAGCTGCCTTGGCGGCAGTCCATTGCATCGCTGAACTATGTGCTGGCCTCCAACGTGTGGCAGCAGGACCACAACGGCTTCACCCACCAGGACCCGGGCTTTCTGGACCATGTGGCCAACAAAAAGGCGGACGTGGTGCGGCTCTACCTCCCCCCCGACGCCAACTGCCTGCTGTCCTGCTTTGACCACTGCATCCAGAGTCGGAACCAGATCAACGTGATGATCGCCTCCAAGCTCCCACGGCCCCAGTGGCTGAACATGGAGGAGGCCATCAAGCACTGCACCCACGGCATCGGTATCTGGCAGTGGGCCTCCAACGACCAGGGCCATGAGCCGGACGCAGTGCTGGCCTGCTGCGGCGACACCCCCACCCTGGAGACCCTGGCCGCCGTGACCATCCTGCGCCACCACCTGCCCGACCTGAAGATCCGGGTGGTGAACGTGGTGGACCTGATGAAGCTGCAGCCCCACACCGAGCACCCCCACGGCCTTACCGACGAGGACTATGACGCCCTGTTCACCACCGATGCCCCCATCATCTTCGCCTTCCACGGCTACCCCACCCTGGTCCACGAGCTGACCTATCGCCGCCACAACAAAAAGCTCCACGTCCGGGGTTACAAGGAGGAGGGCACCATCACCACCCCCTTCGACATGCGGGTACGCAACGACATCGACCGCTTCCACCTGGTCATGGACACGGTGAAGCGCCTGCCCCAGCTGGGCAACAGCGCCGCCTATCTCATTCAGGAGATGAAGGACAAGCTGGTGGAGCACCGCCAGTACATCACCACCCACGGCCAGGATATGCCCGAGGTGCGGGACTGGAAGTGGAACGGCGGAAAGGGGATCTACTAAAAACGTTTGACCCCGCTCCTGCTCTGTGCTATACTAAAGCAAATGCTGGCATGAAGCCGGCCCCTGCGCATCCCTTCCCCTGCATTATTTCATACGGATGGAATCACATACCGCAAAGGTATCGCCTGCCCAGAAGGGCGGGGCTGCTTTTGCGGTATTTTTTATCCCGTTCAGGAAAGGAAGTTTTTCAATGACAAACACGAACCGCTCCGTCAAGAACATGGTGGTGGCCGCCCTGATGCTGGCCCTGGCCTATGTTCTGCCCAACTTTACCGGAAACATCCCCCAGATCGGCTCCATGCTGCTGCCCATGCACCTGCCCACCCTGCTGTGCGGCTTTTTGTGCGGCGGCGTGTGGGGCGCTGTGGTGGGCTTTGTGGCCCCTCTGCTCCGCTCCACTCTGTTGGGGATGCCCCCCATGTTCCCCACCGCCATCTCCATGGCCTTTGAGATGGCCGTCTACGGCCTGGTGTCCGGTGCGCTGTACCGCCGCCTGCCCAAGAACCTGGGCGGCATCTATGCCTCCCTCATCGGCGCTATGGCAGCCGGGCGTGTGGTGTGGGGCGTGGTCCGGGCCCTGCTGACCCTGACGGGCAACACCCAGTTCTCCTTTGCCGCCTTCATCGCCGGAGCCTTCACCTCCGCCATCCCCGGCATCCTCCTCCAGCTGGTGGCCATCCCCGTGGTGGTGGTGGCCCTGCAGAAGGCCCGCCTGATCCCCCAGGCCGCCTGACACCATGGAGCAGATTGCGGCGCTCCTGAAGGAGCATATCGACAGCCACCCCGGTCTGGAGACCGTGGACGCAGTAAAATTTTTGTTCCAAAGCTATCTGGGGCCGGAGCATCTGGTCCCCTCGGAGCCGGCTTCTCTGACCCGCTTGGAGGAGGAGCTGGCCCAGTGCGGCCCCGATTTTGGCCAGCCCCTGACCCAGTCCCTGGGCAACGGCCTGTGTCGGCTGAACCTCCGGCCAAGCCAAGCAGCGGGGCTCTCCCCCGCCACCCTGAACCGCCTGTTCTTTCTCACCGCCCGGCAGTTCCGGGGGGACCGGGCGGCGTTTGAAGGGGCGCTGGACCAGGTCCGGGACTTTTGCCTGCCCGGGTGGCCGGATTTTCCGGCTGACTACCGCCGCCGGGGCTGTCCGGCGGTGCGCCACAGCAGCGCCTATCGAGCGCGCTACCGCCCGGCCTATCGGGTGGTGCTGGCCCGGTTCGGGGCGCTGGTCCCCATTCTGGCGGCCATTGACCGGGAGCTGGCCCGGCGGGATCAGGTGCGCCTGGCCATCGACGGCCCCTGCGCCTCGGGCAAGTCCACCCTGGCCCGGACGCTGGCGGACATCTATGGCTGCCCGGTAATCCACATGGACGACTTTTTTCTCCGGCCCCACCAGCGCACCCCCCAGCGGCTGGAGGAGCCGGGGGGCAACGTGGACTACGAGCGCTTTGATGCCCAGGTCCTCTCCCCCCTGTGCCGGAACGAGGCCGCCCGCTATCGGCCCTGGCGGTGCCGCACCGGCGACCTGGGGCCGGAGATCGTCATTCCCCCCGCCCCTCTGGCGGTGTTTGAGGGCAGCTATTCCCTCCGCCCCGACCTGCGGGAGCGCTATCACCTGCGCATCTGGACCCAGGCCCCCTGGGACACCCGCCTGGAGCGCATCGCCCAGCGGGGCCCCGGCTGCACCGACCGCTTCCGGCAGGTCTGGATCCCCCTGGAGGACCGCTATTTCGCCGCCTGCCGGGTGAAGGAGTGCTGCCAGCTGGTTTGGAACGGGGACAATTAGTTTACAGCAAAACAGGCATCGCCGTTGGGTCGATGCCTGAGACTGTCAGAAAAGTCAGCGAAGCTGAGTGAGGGATTCCGTTTTTAGGTCAGCTTTCCGGGCAGATCATATCCGCCCCTACACCGTCTCCTGGGGTAAGAAACAAAAAGCCTTCCCCTGGGGGAAGGTGGCATGGCGCAGCCATGACGGATGAGGGGAACGCCATCGACATTTGAGTGCTTCTGACGGAACGGCCAAAGCCTTCGCCCCGCAGGGGAGAAGGTGGCATGGGCGAAGCCCATGACGGATGAGGGGGACCACGGGGGTGCACCCGTTATCGACGGGCCGCTGAGGACAGCGGCCCCTACGAAATCTATCGTAACCCTGCGTAGGGGCGGATGTCCCCATCCGCCCGTTCGAGGGCCTCCGCACCTTACGATACCCGCCCTCATCCGCCCCCTGCGGGGGCACCTTCCCCCTAGAAGGGGGAAGGCTTAGGGACGTGGGGTCGGAATCCTTCCGTCACGGGCTGCGCAGCCCTTGGCAGCTCTGCTGCCTTACGGATGCAGCGTACCCATTGCGGGCGCTGCGCCCGTGCCACCTAGCCCTATCCCTTTTGTCCCTTCGGGACATTTCCCCTTGATAAGGGGAATCGGCCTTTGACAAGGGAGGCTGCCCTCTCAGTCACGGCTAACGCCGTGCCAGCTCCCCCACAGGGGGAGCCAAGGGAACGAAGGGCAGGGCGCTGCGCTGCTTTCGCTCCTCGGAATGCCAGAAAGGATTTATTGACAGGTAAAAACGCTGCGGATGAAGTTCCGCAGCGTTTTTCTATGTCACGCTAAGGATGTTGCCAGCTGCTCCACCACCTGGGCGACATAGCCCGGCAGGGGCTGCTCCTGGACCCCGGCGATCACCACGCCGCAGCTGTTCATGGGCACCAAAAACTTTTTGGCCCGGCAGCCGCCCACGGCCTGGGCCATGGCGGGGGTCACCTCCCCCAGAATGGCGTGGGCCACTACGATGCCGATGGGCCCCAGCACTGCGTCGGCGTCCGCCACGCCCCGGACCACCGGGTTCTCCCCGGTGGCCCCGCAGTCTGCCCCGGCCTTCAGCATGGTGGCGGTGGCGATGCTGTTGGTGCCCAGGGCCCACACCTCCGCCTGGGGCAGACGGGCCTTGACCCCCTCCACCAGCAGCTTGCCCAGCCGGCCGCCCTGGCCGTCGATGACTACGATCTTCATGTAATTACTTCCTCTCCATGCGCCAATGTGCGCAAAACACAGCGCCACCGCCGGACCCCCGGCATAGAATGGGTTCGGTGGTGGTGCATTATGAATCTGTCCTCCGGCGACAGCCGGGAGCTGCTGGCTCTGGCCATAGCGCTGTCCCTCTGTCTGGCCCGGGATCAGGGCCAGGCGGAGCTGGGCCGTCTGGCCGCCTTTTTCACCGTGGTGGGTGACACTCTGGCCCTGTTCGCCCTCCAGCCCGACCTGCGGCCGCCGGATCAGGGGGTGAAATAGTCCTTCAGCTCCTCCATCCGGTCCACCGCCATCTGATAGCCCTTGGCCCACAGCAGGCGCAGCTTCTCCGGGTCCCGCTCGGTGCGGGACACCCCCATGGTGGAGTCGGGCAGGATGACCTTCACCTTCCCCTGGCGCTCCAGACGGAACAGCTCCTCCCGGTTCTCGTTGTACACATGGGCCCGGTGCTCCATCACATGCAGGAAATTGGGGTAATCCCGATAGGTCCGGTGGAGCAGCTTCTGCATGGGGTCGGACTTCCTGACATAGTCCCGGGGGTGGGTCAGCACCACCAGCAGCCGGTCGCACCCCTGCTCCAAGGCGTGCTTCCAGGGGATGGCATCGGCAATGCCCCCGTCCAGATAGGGCTGTCCGCCCAGGTGAAAGATGGGGAACATCAACGGCATGGCGCAGGTGGCCTGAAGCAGCGTGGAGTACCGGTCCCGCCGGGGCACGGGGAAATATTCCGCCTTGCCTGTGTTCAGGTTGGTCACCACCGCCTCCACCTGGCCGGGATAGGAGGCGAAAGCGTCATAATCAAATGGGATCAGCTGGTTTGGAATGGTGTCATAGGCAAATTTCAGGCCGAAATAGCACCGGTTATCTTTATCTGCCAGATTCCGCATGCCCATATACCGCTTGTCCGGGGCATAGGTGGTGACCACCTTCAAGTTTCGCCGGGGCTGTCGGGACAGATAGCTCACTCCATAGGCGATGCCGGCGGACACGCCCACCAGATAGTCGGGCATCACGTCCTGTTCCAGCAGGGCGTCACACACGCCGCTGGAGAAAATGGCCCGCAGGGCCCCACCTTCCAATACGATCCCTTTTTTCATGGCTGACCTCTCTTTGAATTTGCAAAATCGTTAGACATCTTGGTAATTATCTGAAGGGCTATTTCCTGTCATTGCGAGGAGGGCAAAGCCCGACGTGGCGATCCGTCTCTTAGTCTCTTATAATAATGCCGCCAGGGCCTCCCGGATGTTGGCCACCCGGATGAGCTCCAGCCCCTCGGGCACCGTCAGCTTCCCCTGGATGCGCTTGGGCACCAGGCACTTGGTAAAGCCCAGCCGCCGCACCTCTGCCAGCCGCTGGCCCAGGGCGCTCACCGCCCGCAGCTCCCCCGTCAGGCCCACCTCGCCGATGGCGGTGAGGTCGTGTGGCACGGGCTTGTCCCGAAAGCTGCTGGCCATAGCCAGGATGGCCGCTAAATCGGCGGCGGGCTCCTCCAGGTCCAGGCCGCCGATGACGTTCATATAGGCATCGCAGTTGCTCAACAGCAGCCCGCCCCGCTTCTCCAGCACCGCCAGCAGCAGGGCCGCCCGGTTATAGTCGATGCCGTTGCTCACCCGCCGGGGGTTGCCCAGACTGCTGGGCACCACCAGGGCCTGGATCTCCGCCAGCACTGGGCGCACCCCCTCCATCACGCAGGTGACGCAGGTGCCCGGGGCGTCGGCGGGCCGCCCGCTGAGCAGGGCCTCGGACGGATTGGGCACCTCGGACAGGCCGCAGTCCTCCATCTCGAACACGCCGATCTCGTTGGTGGCCCCAAAGCGGTTTTTGGCCGCCCGGAGGATGCGATAGGCCATGTGCCGCTCCCCCTCGAAATAGAGGACGCAGTCCACCATATGCTCCAGCACCTTTGGCCCGGCGATGGACCCCTCTTTGTTCACATGGCCGATGACAAAGACGGTGATCCCCTCCCCCTTGGCCAGCTGCATCAGGGTCATGGTACACTCCTTCACCTGGCTGACGCTGCCGGGGGAGGCGCTCACGTCCCCGTTGTACATGGTCTGGATGGAGTCCACAATGAGCACGTCCGGCCGCATGGCGTGGACGGCATCCACCAGATTCTCCAAATTGGTCTCCGCCAGGAGGTACAGGCCCTCCCCCCGGACGTTCAGGCGCTCGGCCCGCAGCTTGATCTGCCGCTCCGACTCCTCGCCGGAGACATACAGCACCTTGGCAAACCGGCACAGGCTGTCGCAGATCTGCAGCATCAGGGTGGACTTGCCGATGCCCGGCGCACCGCCCACCAGTACCAATGAGCCCTTCACCGCCCCGCCGCCCAGCACCCGGTCCAGCTCGCCCATGCCGGTCTGAAAGCGCAGCTCGTCGGTGGTCTCCACCTGGGCCATGGCCCTGGGGCGGTTCAGGGCCACCCCTGTGTCAGAGCCGCGGGCCACGGCGTAGCCCGTCTTCCGGCTCTTGGCACCCGGCTTTTCCGCCGGGCGCTCCTCCATGGTGTTCCAGGCCCCGCAGGCAGGGCAGCGGCCCATCCACTTGGGTGTCTCGTTGCCGCAGTCGGTACAATAAAACAGCGTCTTTGCCTTCATGTTTCCGCTCCTAGTCTGATACATTTGTTTCTATTGTAGCAGGATTTTTTGCCCCGGACAAGGGGGCAGCGATTCTTTTTCCTCCATACATTTTCAGGAAAAGCGAGCCGATTTTTCTTCCTGCACCACGGACAGGAGCACCGCCGCCAGCTTTTTTTGATAGGCCCCGTCCCGCAGGAGGGCCTCCTCCTCCGGGTTTGTGAGAAAGCCGCACTCCAGCAGTACCGCCCGGCAGTTCACGTGGTTCATTAGATAGACGGTGTCCGGGACTGGCTTGCACTCCCGGCGGTTGTCCGGCTGCAGGTTCTCCCGCAGGGCCCTCTGCAGAGCCTGGGCCAGCTCCTGCGAGCCCTCAGTTTTGGCGTAAAAGGCCTGGCTGCCCCAGTATTTCCCCTGGGGATAGGCGTTCTGATGGATGCTCAGCAGCGTGGCGTTCGGGATGTGATTTACCGCCTGCGTCCTGTTTTTCAGGTCGGAGGTCTTTTTCTCTCTGGGGCTCACCGCCCCGGGACTGTGCAGCGAGACATCCTTCTCCCGCAGCAGCACCGGGTCGGTGCCGTAAAAGGCCAGCAGGTCCCGCAGGCGCAGGACCACCGCTAAATTGATGTCGCTCTCCCGGGCCCCGGTGACGGACACCGCGCCCCCGTCCTCTCCCCCGTGGCCCGCGTCCAGGATCAATGTCTCCTCCGCCGGGACAACGGTCTGAACCGCCGGGCACGTCCTCCCCAGCAGACACCGCCCCGCCAAGAACATGAGAAAGACGGTCAGCCCCACCCAGGCCGCCGCCAAAACCATCGTGCGCTTCAAGCCCACCACCTCCGCCCTATCCTATGGCCCCCGCCCCTGGACTATGCCGAAAGTGACATCCGCCCCCCGGCGGCATAGACTGACGTGAGGGACCTGTCAGCGTCCCTTACATTCCATGGAGGAGGGATCTTCTTTGAACACACCCACCGGCAGCGCCTGCCCGCTGCCCCACTGCCCTGACCACTATGGCACCATGCCGTCCTGCGCCGGACTGGCCGTGCCTTATGTCCCCTTTCAGCAGGAGAACGCCAAACAGTATGCCCAGGATCAGGCCCTCAGCGCCGGGACGCTCTTCCCCGGCCTGAATCTGCCCTTCCACCTGAAAACGGAGAACAGCACCCTGCCCGACACCCCCATGGCCCAGCTGCAGGCCCTGGAGTTCGTGGTGCTGGAGCTGGGCATCTATCTGGACACCCATCCCCAGGATACCGAGGCTCTGGCCCTGTTCCGCCAGTACACCGCCATGGAGAAAGCGGCCCGGGCGGCCTATGAGGACCGCTTCGGCCCCCTGACCCAGTCCGCAGCCGGAGGCGACAGCTATCGCTGGCTCCAGGAGCCCTGGCCCTGGTGCTATGAGCAGAATGAGGTGAAATAAGGGATGTTTTTTTATGAGAAAAAGCTCCAGTTCCCGGTGAAGATCGCCACCCCCAACCCCAAACTGGCGGCCTTTATTATCAGTCAGTATGGTGGGCCAGACGGCGAGCTTGGTGCCTCCATGCGCTACCTCTCCCAGCGCTATACCATGCCCTACCCCGAGGCCAAAGGGGTGCTGACTGACATCGGCACAGAGGAAGCGTCATGGCCCCCAATTTTGGCGCGGTATTTTTCCAGTCCGTCCAGCACATAGACCCATTTGGCGGGCAGCAGATTGAGCGCCACCGCTACCCTGCCGTCCCGGTACACGGTCATCTGTTGGAGGAGATGACCGTAAAAGTCGTCGTCCGCCGTGCGCCCGCTGACGATGCCCGTGATGGCGGCGCGAATGTCCGGCTTTAGGGTCTGCGTGTCGGTGTTCAGCGTCTGCCGCTGTTGGATCGCGGCGATTTTCTCCCGCACCCGGTTCATTTCACTTTCACAGCGGGCTTTGGCGCGCTGATAGTCAGCCTTGGTGATGCTCTCGTCGAAAAAGCGGTCATGGATGGTGTCATTGCGGGCTTGCAGCTTTTCAAGCTCCAGCTCCAGCCGCCGCAGCTCCTGCTCGCCGCTGTCGTCGCCGGACACCAGAACGCTTTCCACAATGCGGGCGAGGTTTGATATGATCGCTCTCTTATCCAGCGTCACGGCGTTCACGGAGCGCCGTAGAAGATCCATGGCGATGTCGTCCCGGATCTGCCGCCCGACGCTGCATCCGATGGTATTTCCCGCGCCGTCTGTGCGCCGCAGGCCCTCGTTGGTGGCGGTGAAGCAGCACCAGCGATAATAGGAGCTGCCGTCCTGCCGCTTTTGGGTGCGGTGAGAGAAGCTCTTGCCGCACTCGCCGCAGCGAATTTTGCCGGAGAGCGGATAGCGGTTGCCGTGTCCGCCGCGGCCCGTCGCGCGGTTGCGTCGGGATAGCTCCCGCTGCACCGCCTGCCACGTTTCCCGGTCGATGATGGCCTCGTGGTGGTCTTTCAGCTCGACCAGCGGCTCCTTGCCGTGGTTGTACTTCTTTTCATGGGTCAGGAAGTCCGGTGTGTAGGTCTTTTTCTGGATCAGGTCGCCGCAGTATTTTTCATTTTTCAGGATCTTTGTCACGGTGGCCGATGACCAAAGGCAGTTGCCCTTGCTGCTGAGGATACCGGCCTCCCGCAGCTCCCGCGCGATGGTGCTGCACCCTTTGCGCTCTTGCAGGTACTTATGGAAGATGAGCCGGACAACTTCCGCGCCCTCCGGGTTGACGGTCATTTTGCCGCCGATCACGTCGTAACCCAGCAGCGAGCCGCCAAAAACGACGCCCTTCTCCATGCTGCGCATCTGTCCCCATTTGGAGCGTTCAGAGGTCCTTCGGCTCTCATCCTGCGCGACGGAGCTCATGATCGTCAGCCGCAGCTCCCCATCGTTGGTGCGGGTATCCAGGCTGTCATTGAGAAACAGCACCCCTACACCCCGCCGCCGCAGCGCGCGGGTGATTTGCAGCGCGTCCACCGTGTTGCGGGTAAAACGGCTGACCTCCTTGGTCACGATCAGGTCGATCTGGCCCAGCTCCGCCGCGTGGAGCATTTTATTGAACTCCACGCGCTTGCGGGTCGATGTGCCGGAGATGCCCTCGTCGGCATAGATGCCCTGCAAAACCCAATCCGGCTGGCGCTGGATGTACTCGCGGAAATACCGCTGCTGCGCTTCAAACGAGTTCGCCTGATCCTCCTTATCCGTGGATACGCGGCAATACGCCGCTACTTGTAGCATAAAACCGCCTCCTCGCGGGTATCATACGGCAAATCTCATGCCTCTGCAACTGTGCGGATACTGAAAGGCACTATTGCTTTACAGAGTTTGATTTCCCTGTATTTCTTATCTGTTCTTCCAATTTTTGTACGCAGTTCCTACACTGCATTTCGTTAAGAACCCCTTGCCGCTGCAAGGTGAGCAGGACGGCTCGCTGGTATGCGAAAAGAAAGTCCTGCCCGATCTCGTCTGCCGCCTGATTATGCAGCAACTCCGGTTTGCTTGCCATCCTGCTCCCCCCTTTCCCTGAAACTATGCGGAGAGACCGGTGAACTTGTTTTCTGTTTTCCCGGAAGCGGTTTCCTGCCGATCGTTTGCGCAGAATTTCAACTTCCACATACTGATTCCCTTGCGGAATTTGTCGTTGACTTACTTGGATAAGCTGTGCTAAAATACTCTCAAAAAAATGATCACACCGCCAAAAACGCCGCACGGCGGGCGGGTACATGGCTGAAATGTCTGCGAAACCGCCGGTTCACGGCTCGGCAAACGGAATATCTTGCCCGAAAAGGCTTCAAAAGGCATCGAAAACCACGGTTTTCGGTGCTTTTTTGTCGCGCTAAGAGCATGCCTTACCCGCTCTACAGGCAGGGTGAAGAAAGGATATGAGACATGAAATCAAGACACGGAAGAGTTCGGATGCGGGTTGTGAGCCTTTCCAGCAGTCTGCTTGCGCTTCTGATCGCGGTACTGGTAACGATGCTGGTGGCGCGGCTGCAGCGTGGGTTTATCGAGCTGCACGATGCCACGGAGCAGTACATCGTCTGCGTCAACACCGCCCGAGAGATGCAGGACGGCTCTAACTACCTGACGGAGCAGGCCCGCCTTTTTACTCTGTGGGGAGATATCGAGTACTTAGATAATTACTTCACGGAGGAAAATGAGACCCGACGGGTCGATCTGTCTGCGGAGAAATTACAGAAATGCTCTGGAGAGAGCGACAGCTTCGCGTATATCACCACAGCCTTTCAGCTCTCCCGCGCCCTGACGAAGGTAGAATACCGCGCCATGCGGCTCATGGTGGAGGCCATGGGAGTAGATCCTGCCGAATGGCCGCAGGAGCTGCTGGACACGGTGCTCTCCGAGGAGGAGGCGGCTCTGTCCAAGTCTGAGAAGGTGGAAGCGGCGCAGCATCTGCTCCGAAGCAGGACCTATCAGGAAAAGAGGGACGGCATTGCCGCCTCGATCACCGCCTATCGGAACACGATGGCAGCAGTGACCCGCGACCGGCAGACGAAGGCTGCCGGCAGACTCTCCGCCAGCCTGTGGCAGTTGGGCGTCTACTCCGTTCTTTTGGTTGTGTCGATCTTCGCCAGCTGGGCGCTGGTCTATCTGCTGATCGTGAAGCCCATCGCCCGCGGCATCGGCTATGTCCGCAGGGGCGAGTTGGTGCCGGTGCGGGGCGCGATGGAGGTGCGTGAGCTGGCGTCGGTATACAACGAAATGTTCGAGGAAAATCAGGAGAAGCAGCGCATCATCCGCCGAGAGGCGGAGCGCGACGCACTGACGGAGCTGCTCAACCGCCGATGCTTTGAGCGGACCCTGGGCGCTTACAAGCAGGCGGGCGAGCCCTTTGCGCTTGTGATCGTGGACATTGATACCTTTAAGACCATCAACGACACGATGGGACACTCTGTCGGCGACGCGGTCATCAAGCGGGTGGCGTCTGCGCTCGGCGGCGCGTTCCGCGGCGGAGATCACATCTGCCGGATAGGCGGCGACGAGTTCACCGTCATCGTGTCGGACATCACCAAGGCGGACGCCGACGTGATCTGTCGGAAGATGGCTGCCATCAATGAGCGGCTCTCCGTGCCGGAGGACGGCGTACCGACGGTGTCGCTCAGCTCCGGCGTGGCCTTCGCCAACAACAAAAAAGCGGCGGAGAGGATTTTTGAAAACGCGGATGAGGCGCTGTATCGGGTGAAGAAAACCGGCAGAAACGGCTGCGCCGTTTACTGATGGGCCTTCTGCGGTGCGCTTGCGCTCCCAGCTGCCCGAGAACGCCGCGGATGGCGGAGCGACAGGCGGGGAAACGAGCAAAGCCGCTGCTAAGTGTATGAAAAAACAGCAAGGCTGTTGGCAAATGCGCCGACAGCCTTGCTGTTTTTTACGGGTGTTCTGAAATCTCCACGTCCTTGATGGGGCTGCGCTCCATGGCCAGCAGGTATGTGAACGGTGAATTGACCTATGAAGAATTAGATGCGCTTACACAGCTCCCAAAGAAGAAAGGCGAATAATAGACGAAGAAAACATGAGCGTTTTCTGTTTTCAATACAGCTCTTGTGTGGTATGATAATAAAAATGACCGTTTGGAGGATTTATCATGAACTACATTCTAAAGCAGTTCGATGAACCGCTGGTTAAATTCTCCGCAACGACCGATACCAGTGAGCCGGAGATCCAAATCCTTTGGACAAACGAAGAAAAAGCGGCATTTCTGCCGCTTGATCTGACGCTGACACCGGACGGATTGAGTCGTTGGCTGCGCCGCCGCACGATCCCCAAAAACCGCGCCTACGTCCATAGCCTTTTAGCAAAATGCGGCTTAAACCTCAACCGACCGCTCAGTATTATCAGTGCTTGTAAAGGACTATCCCTTAACGATTGCTATTGGGTCGTCGAGGACGGTGACACCGCTTCTTTCGACAAAGTAAATCTCTACGACAACCCATTCAGCAATGTTCTGGCCGAGCTTGCCTTTACCGGCTATGGCAGCAGCGTCCGCGCTTCCCTGCTCTCCAGCCCGGAGTTTACCACCAACGGAATGCTTCGTAAATGCTGGCGGCGCATGGGCGGTAAGGTGTATCTCTATAAGGGCGGCACGGAGGGCGCGGCCAACACAGGCAACGAGCCATACTCTGAGTTTTACGCCGCACAGATCGCCGCCGCCATGGGCGTTCACGCGATCCCCTACGGCTTATCCCGTTGGAAAGGCGTTCTCTGCTCCACCTGCGAGCTTTTTACCGACAAGGTGTATGCCTACCTCCCGATCGGCCATCTTGTTTCTAAGGGCGGCATGGGGGCTGTCAGGACATATTACGAGAAGATGGGAGTCGAGTTTGTCGACGCGCTGAACGAAATGCTGGTGTTCGATGCGGTGATCTGCAATGTGGACCGGCATTTCGGGAACTTTGGCGTAATGGTCGATAACCGGACGAATACCATCGTCTCCCCCGCTCCCCTGTTCGACCACGGCAACTCCCTCTTTAACTTTGCGGGCGCGGACGCCTGGGCGAACGAGACCGCGCTGGAGGCATATATCGAAACGCTGTACCCCAGCGTGTACGATGATTTTCTCGGTACGGCGGCAAGTGTCCTGACGCCGGAGCTGCGCGAGAAGCTGCGGCATCTGCTGAACTTCAAGTTCAAGAAGCACTCGCGCTATAACCTGCCCGAAAAAAGATTGCGGATGATGGAGCGGCAGGTGCAGCGAAGAGCGCAAAAGTTATTGGAACTGTAAAAATAAGCACGGTTACCGGAAATAGCAGTAACCGTGCTTATTCTTATGCGACAGCATTTAAATTGATTTTCTCTATGGTATTCCGAATTCCCATCCAAACTGTAAGATCCGTGAACACCTCCACGATGCTGCCGTGGTCGGTAAACGGCGCTTCCTGCAAAACGGACAGGTCTTTCATCATGCCGTTGTGGACGATGTACTCCACGATCTGATTTACGAAATAGATCTGTCGACTATCGAGGCTGGCATCGTTCAGGTACTGCGCAAAAGCCTCTTTTGCCGCATTCATATCAAGCCCGACGATCTCCCGCACAAACTCCCCCAGCGGCTTCTGGCCGTACTCGGCCTCGTAATCCTGTTTCGTCCCGACCTCGTTCCAGAGTGCTTTCTCCAGCGCCTGCACGTCCTCCGCAGTCAGAGGAACATTGTCCTTTAGCTTGGCAATGGCCGCATTGTCCATGTGCTGACGCACGTAGAACTCCGCCTTGGCCTTGTAGTTCTTCAGATCGTCGTTCTCCAGCTCAGATTCTTTCCAGTCCACAGACAGAATTTCGTCATCAAAATTCGTATCATAGTGCGCTTTACTGACCGGAATATACTTGATGAGGTCACGCAGATTCTCCCGGATGTGCTCAAATTCATTGATCCCGGCAGTCTCCACATAGTCTGTATGCAAAATCTTGTCGATCAGCTCAGCCTGTGCCATGATCTCCGGGATGTTCGCCACAGATGCAACAGCGGAAACTTTCTTAAACAGGTCGCTGCGGGCTTTGCTGTATTTCTTTCCGGCGAGATAGGCAAGCTCGATGCCATACATCAGCGCGTCGAACCGCAGCGCCTTGGCATCGTCCTCTTCCGGTGTAATGAGCGGTGCAAGCTCCTGCCCCATGAGCAGCGTGTCCTCATAGGTCAGGGCGCTATAGCTGTCCGGTTCGGCATACCGCTCTACATATTTTAAATGCTGGCGGACAGCAAAGTTCTCTTTGTTCAGTTCCCGCACCTTGCGCACCATGTCCTCCACCAGCGTCTTGCGGAAGGCAATCAAGTCCGTCGTCTGATACGCCAAGTCCTGTAATTTGAAGGCAATTTGGGCCTTCAGATGGAAGATCGCACCTTGCAGGGCGATCATATTGGCGGTGGGCCGTCCCTTGTTCATGCGAAAGAACTCAAAGTTGCCGCAGAAGTCGAAGATGTAGAACTTGTCCTTGTCCTTACCGTCCAGCAGCCCCGGACACAGACGGGTGCCTCGCCCGATCATCTGCCAGAACTTCGCCTTGCTCATGACCTTCTTGAAAAACACCAGATTCAGCACTTCCGGCACGTCAATGCCGGTGTCCAGCATATCCACGGAAATGGCGATTTGAGGCAGCTTCTTCGGGTCGGAAAACTCGTCAATGGCGCTTTGGGCATAGGTCATATAGTTGTCGATGACCTTGGCAAAGCCGGGAAGATGCGGGTATTCCTGATTGAAAACCGTGAGAATTTTCTCTGCATGGGTGTGGTTCTTTGCAAAGATGATGGTCTTGCCCAGTTTGCTGCCGTAGTCGATGGTCAGGCCGTGGGTCATCAGTGTGTTCAGCACCTGTCGGATGGTGTCCTCGTTGAAGATCCACTCATTCAGCGCCGACGATGCAATGCTGTCCGGCAGCTCGCCGTTCTCGTCCTCAAAAGTGTCCTCGTAAGCCTGCTTGTCCGCGTCGGAAAGTTCATCGTAGACAATGCCCTGTTCCATGAATTTCAGCTTCGTCTCCACAGACAGGAAGTCCACCAGATACCCGTCCTTCACCGCCTGCGCCAGCTCATAGCCATAGGTCGGCACGCCGTTTTCCAGCTCAAATATCTCATAGGTATTCTTGTCGATCTCGTCCTTGGGCGTGGCCGTCAGTCCTACCAGCGGCGCGTCGAAATAATTGAAAATATCCCGGTATTTGTTATAAACGGAGCGGTGCGCCTCGTCGCAGATCACAAGGTCAAAGTGCCCACAGGTAAAGAGCTTGCCCTCCTCATCCTGTACGCTGTCGATGACATTGTACATGGTCTGATAAGTAGAAAAGATGCAGTGAGCGGTGTAGTTATCCTTCTCCTCACAGAGGTTGGTAACGGAGAGATCGGGCAGCAGATTCACAAAGCTGCGCTTTGCCTGGGTGACCAGACTGTTGCGGTCAGCAAGAAACAGGATATTCTTCACCCAACCGTGCTGAAGCAGCACATCACACAGAGCAATGACCGTCCGTGTCTTGCCGGAGCCGGTAGCCATGACCAGCAGCGCCTTGCGGCGATTTCGGGCAAAGGCGTCGCAGGCGGCCTTGATTGCCCCCTCCTGATAGTAGCGCCCGGCGATCTTGCGGTCCACCATAATATTTTTGAGGCTCGTCCGCATACTCTGGAGATTGAAGAGCTTCTCCAGATCGCGTTTGGAGTAAATGGCCGCACATTTCCGCTCAGGGTATAGATTGTCCGTGATGCGGGTCTCAAAGCCGTTGGTCAGGAAGATGACCGGGCGGCGATGATACTTTTTCTCCAACAGATCGGCATAGAGCTTTGCCTGTTGGCGGCCCTTGGCCACATCCACACAGGTGCGCTTGGCCTCCACCACCGCCAAGGGGCGGCCGTCGTCCCCGCAGAGCACGTAGTCCGCATAGCCCACCTCGGACTTGTTTGGCATACCGGGCAGCTCCACCTCATTCAGCCAGTCCTTGCCCTCTGTCCAGCCCGCATCTGTGAGCATGGTGTCGATATACAGCTTGCGGGTCTTGTACTCAGACAGGTCGAGGGGCTTGGGCACATAGGTCTGCTGCTGCTCGGCTCGGCGGGCGGTGAGTTCCTCCTTCAGCGCAGCGTTCTCCGCCATCAGTGCGGCGAGATCCACCTCCGGCGCTTCCTGCACCGGTGCGGCGGACACTTCGCTTTTCTGCGTCAGCAGCGCAGGGTCGAAATGTCCCTCGGTGTAGTTCTCACCGTAGCAATAGGCCACAAAATCCAGAAAGACATACAGGTTTTCCAGACACAGCGCCGCCTGCTCCTGGGTGATTTTCTTGCCGGTGTGGGCGGCGTTGTTTCCCATGCGGCGGATCAGGTCCATCCGCCGCCAGATGTCTGCGCCCACAATGTCCCGGAAGTCCTCGGTGTTCATCAGACTGACCAACGTGTCCTGATAAGGCATGACCAGCGCCTTGTCCACGGAGTACATCCACTTCACGGCGAATTCCATCGCCCTGCGGCAGTTCAGCACGCAGGCGGAAGGGTCGATATGTAGAATCCGCTCGGCGGAGACGGCAACAGGGGCGAAGGAGGAAAATTGTGGGGTTGAGAGGAATGTGTCAAAGTTGGTCATAAAATCACCTGCCATAAACAGCTATTAGTACCAGTATAGATTGCTACCTTGCCCTATATAACTTTTAGCGATGTAGGGATTTTTCAGCTTGTCCCAGGAAAGTGACTCTCCGTATCCTAGGTGTCTAGCAATCGCTTCGAGAAGTTTTATATATGCATCGTCAAGTGCAGACAACTTTTGCATGAAGGACTGTGGGACTGTTAGATTATCTGTCACGTCGTTCTGAGCTTTTTTGTAATTTTCTAGACAGCTACAAATGTCGGGACAGTTAAAAAATACGATAGGAATGATGTTTAACGCTGTTACGCGTTCTGGTTGTGCTGGAAACAAACGGTATGTAACCAACGTTTTCAGTATGCTTAGCTGTTCTTTTCTCAACTCTTCTCTTTGAGATAGCTTAGAACCGATTAACACGCCAAAAAGTCCAGAAATGAGAGAGAGCAAAATATTCATACGGCTTCTCCTTTATCTATTACAGTCGATGTATTTTACAGTAAGTCGATACTCTGACAGGGACAGGCAAGATATATGCCTACTGTCGCTCACACAGTGAATAGGTCATCTCCCATACTCCGTTTCTGAGATCAGCATAGCCTGTTGTTTTTCATGTTTGATTTTGCCAATCATAAAAAACAATCTCCAATGATAGTTCAACTTGCTTTTTTCCAATAATGGCGCTTGAAATAAGCGCAAGAATTGAAATTATAATAGATAATATATTTAACATTTTATCGCCTGAAATCATTCTGTTGTAGATATTTAAAAGCCACTGAAAAACCATAACTTTCTAGAAGCACATTCATGTTTTCCGCAAAACGTTTCTGGTTTTCGATAGAAAGCTTTTCAAACTCGGCCTTCAAGTCAAAAGCCGTTTTTGAAAATTTGGCTACGAACCTTTCATATTCCTGTTGTGAAGTCATAGTAACGCCTCCTCAAATTTGGTTTCGCCCTAATTTTACCATGTTTTTTGAAGAACGGAACGTCAACTTTACATCAGTTATTCGTCAAAATACGTCTGCATCAGACTGTCGAACAACAGTTGTGCTTCATCCAATGCTTTCTGTACGGCGACTTTTGATTTGTCGACCTGTTTAATGAATACCTCAAAGTTTTTTTGTTCTTCAATACTCGGTAGAGGAATGAGTATTGTCTTTATTTCGGATAGATTTAAGGTTTTCTGTGCAATACCTTTGACTTTTTCTTCTATTTGCCGCTGGCCATCTGGAGATAGCAATGCCGCATACAAATAAAAGCTATTCACAATTTCGTGTTTGGGTTTCAAATATGCGATATGCCTTTGAAACAGGAATTTTTTATCTTCAACAACGACTGCCACATGGCCATAGGAACCTACTGTTGATAACAGCAGATCTCCTATCTCGATAGGCGTTCGCTTGTAGAGTTCACCGTATGTTTCTTCGCTTATGAATTTTTCAGCGTTATATGTGACAGTATTGTTAACCAGATTTGAAACAAAAATAAAGGGAATTCCGTTGTCTTGAAACTTCGGCGGCTGATGCGTCCCGTCAGTGATTATTGAGCACAATTCATTCATCGAAGCTATATGCTGACAAGAACTAAACATCTCGACAAATCGTGCCTTGACCAGCTCGTCCAGTTTCTGGAGTTGTTGTTGATATAGCGTAGTCATGCTACATACCTTCTCCAGGACATCGACAGCATACTGCTGCTGCTCTTTTGATGGAAAGGGAATTTCCATTGCCAGGAAATCACTATCCGTTATCCTTTCACGACGTTTAACGCTTCCATTAAACTTTGATGAGTAATAACGAACGCTTCGAGGAGAGCGCAATACCGTTTCAAGATATTTGGGGACAATTTTTTGAAAATCAACATTCCAGATTTTATAAGCCGGGCTTACAATACCGATATCGACAATAGACTGAATTCCAAAATTAGCTTCATCGATGTGAATTCCTTGAACAAGTTGTCCACGTTTTACAAGTTTGTATTGTTCCGTGTCTCTTGAAGCAATTCTCTTTTTGAACTTATCGCTTTGAAGAACAACGCCATCACTCTTTGTAATTGATAGAACTGGATAATCACTTGCCCCACATCGTTCTATTTTTGCTGATGAAATAACTTCACAAAGTTTTATATATTCCATTCTTCATCCCCACAAATCCGAATTTAGTCACATTCTAAGCAATTCTTCCAACTTGCTCATTTCCGCACCAATCTCCACTTCCAGCTCTCTCAGCTGGGCCATGATCTCACTGGTGGGCGGGTACTCCACGGGCTTATACTCGGTTTTCTTATACTTGTTGATGGACAGGTCATAGCCGTTGTCCACGATCTCCGCCCTGGGCACGAGGAAAGACTTCTCTGTGCGCTGGCGGTCTTTTTCTGCCCCCGGCTTGCGGAAGCGGGCAATGATGTCGGGGATGTCATTGTCGGCCACCGGGCTGCGCTTATCGTCCAACGAGAAGCCGTCGGCGGTCATGTCGTAGAACCACACGTGGTCCGTGCCGCCGTGGCCGGTCTTGGTGAAGATGAGCACGGCGGTGGACACGCCTGCGTAGGGCTTGAACACGCCGGAGGGCATGGAGATCACGGCCTCCAGCCGGTTGCCGTCCACCAGCTCCTTGCGGATGGCCTTGTGCGCCGTGGACGAACCGAACAGCACGCCGTCCGGGACGATGCAGGCGCAGCGCCCGCCGATGCGCAGCATCCGCAGGAACAGAGCCAGAAACAGCAGCTCGGTTTTCTTGGTCTTGCAGACTTTGAGAAGATCCGCAGACACGGTGTCTGCGTCCAGACTGCCCTTAAATGGCGGGTTGGCCAAAATCAAGGAATACTTCTCCTTGTCCGGGTTCTGGTCGCTAAGGCTGTCCCGGTACTCGATAAAGGGGTTGTCAATGCCGTGGGTCATCATGTTCATGGCACCGATGCGGAGCATGGTACGGTCCATGTCATAGCCGAAGAACATGTGATTCATGTAGTGATCTTTCTTCTGGCGGTTGAAGAAGATCTCTTCTTTTCGGTTTTCTTTCAAATACTCGCCCGCTGAAACAAGAAAACCGGAGGTGCCGCAGGCCGGATCGCAAATCATGTCATCGGCTTTCGGGTCCATCAGCTCCACCATCATGCGGATAATATGGCGCGGGGTACGGAACTGGCCGTTGCGGCCGGACTGGCTGATTTTGCTCAACAGATATTCATAGGTGTCGCCCCGCACATCCACCGCCTGTGATTCGCTCATCAGGCGGTAGATCTCGTCCAGCGCATCCACCACCTTGGAGAGCAGCAGCGGCGTGGGCAGCTTGAAAATGGCATCGTCCATGTACTTGGAATAGGCGCTGTTCTTATCCCCGTGGAGATTCTTGATAAAGGGAAACACCCACTCCTGCATGACGGAGTACATCTTCCCTGCCGGGAAATCGTGGAATACGCTCCATTTGAGCTGCTGGCCGTCGATGGTGCGCTCACCCACCTGCACCTCATCGGTGAAGATGCTGGTATAAGGCAGTCCCAGCATGGCGGCCTCTTTCGCCCGGAGATTGTCCGAATCATCCAAGTCGTGAATGAACATCAGATATGTGATCTGCTCGATCACGTCCAGCGGGTTCACCAGACCGCCCGCCGCAAAAATATCCCAGAGACTGTCAATTTTGTTTTTCAATTCGCCTGTAATCATGAATCCAATCCTCTCAAAGTTTTACAATTCTTTCTCTCTAAGCCAAGTTTTCTATTTAACCAGCACTTCCCACTTGCCGTATCTCTTGCCGTTCTCTCTGCGGATATAGTTCTTATCCTGCAAGGACTTCATGATCCGCTTCACGGTTGCGATGGACTTGCCAGTTGCGTTCACAAGCTCCTGCTGCTTGATGGTCGGGTTTTGTGCGATCCGCTCCAAAACAGCCAGTTCCTCCAGCGAGCAGTCCAAAGTATCAAATTGATACTTTGAAACTTTGGGGCTGGTACTTTGGGAAGCGCTCTCGTCCACATAATCAATGTGCACCTCATTCCTTGCTCAGATCTTCCGTCTTGAAGGTCGTATACCCCTCATAGTAGTAGCTGTGGTCGATGCCCTTCATATAGACCTCACAGCTGTTGATCTCGTCGGTCAAAGCCGCTTTCAGCAGAACCTTGATCTCCACGTCCTTGATGGGGCTGCGCTCCATGGCCAGCAGATAGTCCTCCTTATCGACACGGCTCCAATCCACCACCTGCCCGATACCGGCTTTTAGCATCTGGTCAAGCCAGATGCGGGTACTGCGGCCGTTGCCCTCGCGGAACGGGTGGGCGATATTCATCTCCACATACTTCTCGATGATCTCGTCAAAGGTGGACTGCGGCATCTTGTCGATGTTGGCAAGCGCCGCCTCCAGATACATCAGCGGCGCAAAGCGGAAATTGCCTTTTGCCAGATTCACAGTGCGCAGTTCACCGGCAAAGTCATAAATATTCTCGAACAGCGCCTTGTGAATGGCTTGCAGCGACGCAAATCTGCCGGGGGCCAGCCTGTCCAGAGCGCCGCTTTCAAACAGTTCCACGGCTTTCTTCTTGCTGATCCGCTCCTCCTCGCGGGCAAGCTCGGCGGAGTTGGTGATGCCAAGTTTATTTTCAAGTGCCATTGTGGGCCTCCATGTGTTTGCAAAATAGCTTCTCAGTGGGTGTCCAGAAGGTCGGATGACCTTTCTGCCAACAATTCTACAGAGTAATTATACCATAAAACGCTATATTCACAAGCGGAAGAAAGAAAACACGGCCTTTCCCGCACCTGTGGCCCTTTTGCTTCCACAGTCGGCACAGAGGAACTGGGTCACATGGAGATGGTGGCCGCCATCGTCCACCAGCTGACCCGGAACCTGAAAGAGGATCAGATCAAGGACACCCCCTTCGCCGCCTACTTCGTGGACCATACCACCGGGGTCTACCCCACCGCCGCCTCCGGCTTCCCCTGGAGCGCCGGGTCCATCCAGTCCACCGGCGACGTCATCGCCGACCTCACCGAGGACCTGGCCGCCGAGCAGAAGGCCCGCCTGACCTATGACAACATCCTCCGCCTGTCCGACGACCCGGACGTGAACAACGTCATCCGCTTTTTGCGGGAGCGGGAGATCGTCCACTTCCAACGCTTCGGAGAATGCCTGCGCCTGTGCAAGGAAAAAATGGACGCCAAAAACGTCTACCTCACCAACCCCGCCTTCGACGCCCCCACCGCTGCGCCGCTGACCCAGGGGTAAACTCAAGAGGAGCCCCCGGTCCGTACAATGGACTGGGGGCTCCTCTCTTCATTTAAACAGCGCACTGAAATTTATCGCTTGGCCGATACATCACACCAGCGTCACCAGGCCGCTGTCCTCCAGGAAAGACTCCGCATTGTTGATAGCCTGATTGACCTCCTGCTCATTTACCACGTTCGTTTCGGCGGTGCTGCCAGTCTGGCGGACCAACTGGACCTTGCACATGCTGTACAGCAGTCCCACCAGCATTACCGTATTCTCCGTCATCTTCTTTTCCGCATCCGTAAACTCATTCCAGTCCGTCTTCCCGCTCACGACCACCAGATCACCCAGCTTGCTCAGGTGACGGAGATAGAGACGATCCAACGTTTTCAGCGCCTTTTCAAACGCAGCTTCCGTATCATACAGCTTCTTCAGATAACGACAAATCTTATTGATCTCCCGCTCTGCCTTCTCCATCTGACGATAAGCCTCATCTGCCTTGTCAGACAGCTTGCTTCCGGTCACATTGAAGATAATACCGCCTACCAAAAGGCCAACACCCAATGTGGTCGCACCCAAAATCGTGGTACCCAGCGCCATTCCTCCGCCGCCAGCAGCAATCGCTCCGCCACCCAGGGCAGCCAGGGTCGCATTAGTCGCTGCCACGCCGCTCAGCGACGCAATGGCAGTACCTGTGGACGCAGTGCCCAGCGCCATCACTGCTGCCGTAGTCGCACCGGCTGCGGCAAACCCGCCAGCCGTTCCAACTGCTGCGCCACCAAGTCCGCCCAGCAAAACACCGGCACCCACAGAAACCTTCTTCAGCTCTTCCCCGTTATAGGCGGGAATATCCACATTCTCTTTGTTGTAGCCTTTGAACTCAGGCCGGTTCTGGATGCGCTCGAAAATATCCGAAAACTTCTTAAAACTGTCCAGGATCACCAGTTCCATCTCGCCCAGGCGATCCATAGCCTCTGTCGTCTCCTGGTTCTGCTTTTCAAACTTGGCGATGTTTTCCTTGTGTCTCTTGTCCGCCAGCTTCATGGTGTCGTTGGCTTCCTTCATCTTGGCTCCGCCGTGAACGGCACTCCCCAGTCCAACAGCTCCGGCAATGGTAGCGACTCCACCCAAAATTAACGGTAACGGCATAGTAATTTCCTCCTAAATCTCTTTTTTCTTTAATTGACTGCATACCAGCAGGTTCTCACGATAGAATTCTTCCCTCGACATGGAATCCTTGAAAAACCGGTCATAGCTCTCGTCGATCCGGCACAACAGGGGTCGGGTCTGATAGATGCTGCACAGATTCCCGTCCAGATATCTGCACACCCCGTCTCCCCTGTCCAACTCTCGGTACAGCTCGGACAGCTTCAAATTGCGGCAGCATGCCCCGCATTGATCACATGGAAACATCACTGAAACACCAAGTGCGCATGCTCGTCGCGCATGAATGCGTCAAAGTCTTCAAAGCCCTCCCAGGGCAGCGGCAGCTTTCTGGCTGCGAACGCCTGCCGCAGGGTGAGATTCAACTCAGCCGGGGTCTGAATCTTGTCCAGCTTATTTGCGATCTCGTTAAACGCACCGGTCTCTTGCTCAAACCGCTCTATGTCGATCTGCATCAGTTCCGCCGCATACCGCTCAAAATACGCCGCATACTCCCGGTAATAATTCAGCTCCGTTTCCATCGTGTGAACGTTGTTCAAACATTTGACCAGCGCATTCATGGTCTTGCTTCTGTCTAAATACATGAGCAGCGTACAGCTCATAATGCCGGTCGCAAACGCCTCGCAGAAATTCTTTACAATTTCTCCCGTCTCTCCCAGGCTGCTCAGCGGGGTGCGGGCCAATGCGTCACCCACAAGCACACCGACGGTCACACTGGCACCGACAGAGAGAACCTTTACGACTGCGCACATCCGGTCTCCGAATTCATAATCATCCGGGTTGATGAAAAGGACCTTCATCGCTTCCACCAAAGAGGCATAGGACTGTCTGATGATACGCACCGTCGATTTTGCAGTCGTAAAGAAGATGTTGCACAGCGTAGTTGTCACGCTGGCCAGGACACCGGCAGTCGCACCGTTCAAAAACCGGGAACACAGTTCGGGATATTTTTCTTTGGCTTTTTTGATCCCTGTTTCAATCCCCCGAACAATCGCTTCCAGATATTCTGTCAGGCCAGTCTCCTGGTCGTTCAGCTTCTTCCATTCGTCTTTCACCGAGAACCAAATCTCAGCAAACACAAATCCAAGCACCTGCCGCAATCCCATGCCGGCCCCGACCTTGACTGCTGCGTATGTCATATCTTTTCTGAACTGTACACTGGTGTAATAAGTACGAGCTAGCTGGGCATCGTAATCTTTTTTTGCCCGCTGATATTCCGCTCTCAGGCGCTCCTTCACTTCTTCCGGGAGCGGCTCTCCCTTCTTCCCGTTCCAGTCTACTTTGCTGGGATTCGCTTCACACCAGGCGATATATTCATCCACGCTCATGTTAGACATATTTCGATTCAAAGCCGCATTGGTATAGCGTAGATTTTCCGGGCGGTTAGCCAAGTCCAAACCGTCCATTCCAGATAAGACCCGCCCCCGGTCATTATGTATTTCCTCTGCTGACATGACATGGTCCAGTTGTCCCTGCTGACCACGGGGGATATTCTTTTCCATACGAGGTATTACCTGATTGCCAGGAACATATGTATCCGCAATCTTTGTGCCGTGCTGGTCAAACTCATTTTTTGCCGCTTTCACTGTGCCCGCATAACGCTGGTCTTTGTGATACGCAACTCGATCATATTGACCTCTATTCTCATAGTTCTGCTGATTTTTGGCGGATTTATATGTCATCTTGTCATCCACGCCAATTTTCCGTACATTGTGAATCGTGTCCACATCTCCGCCGTGCTGGTCTTTTATGATAAAGTCCAGGCCAAACGACGTAATCAGGCTCTCGACCAGCAATCTCTCATACTGCTGAAAGATACTGGTGAACAGCGGCTCGCTGGGGTCTGGCACATAGCCTTTGTCAAACGAAACGATCTGATTTGCTGCTGGCATTCTCTTCGCCTCCTAATCAAAGTAGTGTGATATACTCCCCCTGGCTCCTCAGCCACATCTCGATCCCCTTGCCGAACACCTCCGCTTTCACGATCCACCCGTCCTCGGTCTGTTCCTCGATCTCTGCGGTGGGCAGGCGGTCCAGCACGGCCTCGATGGAGGGGCCGGTGTATTGGAAGCGGATGGTCTGCAGTCTGCCGCCGTACATAAACTGCACCCGCTTACGGAACTCGCCCTCCTGAAAGCGCTCCAGATAGGGCACCTGAAAGTGCTCCCGGGTGACCCGGAAGTCCCGGATGCGGTCCAGGCGGTAGATGGTGGGGAACAGGTCGTCCGGGTTCTCAAAGGCCGCTTTTTTGTCGATATCCCGGATGAAGGCCACCAGATAGAAGTAGTATTCCGAGAACATCAGCCCCACCGGCTCGATGGTCCGGCGGACGGTCTCGCCGCCCTTCAGCTTTTCGTAGTCGATCTCCGTCACCAGGTGCTTCTGCACCGCCTCCCCCAGGGCCCACATGCGCTCCAGCAGGGGCTTTTCGTGGTGGGGCTGGATGTACAGGTGCTTTTCGTTGGCCAGCAGCTCCGCCACCGCCTGGCGCTGCTCCGCCGGAACGCAGCAGCTGACCAGCTTGTCCAGAATGGGCAGCATCTCGTCCCGGCGCAGGGAGCGGCTCTCCAGCAGGATCTTGCACACCGCCAGTACCTCGCCGTTGGTGAACAGGGTGCTGCCCCACTCTACCAGGCGGTAGGCCCGCTCCTTGGCGTCATAGATGATCTCCCCCGGCGGGGTCTGCTCGGCGAAGAAGCAGCGCAGGTCCTCGATGTCCCGCTGCAGGCTGCGCTGGGTCACGCCGAAGCGGTCCGCCGCCTCCTGCTTGCGCACCTTGGCCCCCCTGGCAAAGTCCCGGTAGAGATACAGCAGCCGGGCCGTTTTTTCCGTTTCCATCTCGTCCTCTCCTCCTGTCTGACGTTGTTGAAGTAGATAAAGACAGGGCCGCTCTTTCGGGTGCTGTTTGGAAGTCCTGTCCACAGTATATGCTACATCTTCCATTTATGCAACAGATAGTTCCAATTTTCCGCACTTTCAGCGTTCTTCCGCCTGGGACTTGGTTTCTCCTTCGGCGTACCTGGCGTAGAACGCCTCCGCCAGCAGCCGCAGGGCCTGGGTCCGGTCCAGCTTGTCCTTCCAGCCCTGGGCATCTCCGGTTTTGATGGCCCGGCACAGCCAATCCTCCGCCGCCCCCAGGTCCCGGGCCGTGCCCCGGCCCTCCAGGCAGCAGGCCCCCAGCCGGATCATGGCCTTCACATGGCCCTGTTCTGCGGCGCACCTGCACAGATCTGCCGCCGTCCGGTCGTTCTGCTCCGTACCCGCCCCGGAGAAATAGCAGATCGCCAACCCGAACCAGCCCTCGCTGCACCCCTGCTCCGCCGACTTCCGAAACCAGGCCGCCGCCTGGTCCGCATCTTCTTTCACACCAAAGCCCTCCAGACAGCAAAAGCCGAAGATACTCTGCCCCTCCGGGCTGCCCTGCTCCGCCGCTCGTCTCAGCCACGCCGCAGCCTGAGCCGGACTGCGCTCCACGCCCCGCCCCTGGGCATAGCAGTCGGCCAGCTGCACCTGGGCCGTCCTGTCCCCGCCCTCAGCCCGGGCCAACAGTTCCTCCCATTCCTGCATTCTGTCTCCCCCTTTCTCTGTTCTGCCCCCATTCTACGCAGGCAGAGAGACAGCTTTTGTCCATCCTGGAAAGCTCCGAAATTTTCTCCTGAAAGTTTATGCTTGTCCCTTCTCAAAGTTTATTTAAGGGAACAACTAATGGCGTTAAACTGATATCATAGCCAAGTGACAGGAGGATTCTGCCGTGGACTGGAGTGCGATTGGAAAGCGGATTCGATGCCAGCGGGAATATATGGGCCTTACCCGGGAGCAGTTTGCCGAGCAGATCGAGGTGACCCCCAAGTTCTGTTCCGACATTGAGACGGGCGCCAAGGGCATGTCTGTCCCCACCCTCTGCCGCATCGCCAGGACCCTCCGCCTGTCCACCGACTATATCCTCTATGGCCGACGGGGCCAGGAGGACCCGGAGCCGGTGATGCGGGTGCTGGAGACCTGCTCCGCCCAGGAGCGCACCTATGCCGAGCAGCTGCTGAAGACCTTTGTGGCCGCCATGAACATGAAAGACAACGAAAAGGCCCCGCTGTAACGGCGGAGCCTTTCTGTTTATGTATTTACGATATCTAAAATCCAAGAAAACGCTTTCCTTTCTCCCGTTTCCGTGATATATTGTATTTGAAAGCAAATACTTTTATTAAAAGCGGCCGCAGCCGGAAAGGAGTGTCTTTTTTGATCTACACACTGGAACAACTCAAGGAGCTGATCGCCCCCATCGCAGAAGAGTATCAGCTCGCTGCAGTCTATCTGTTCGGCTCCTATGCCCGTGGCACCGCAACCGAGTCCAGCGACGTGGACCTGCTGGTGGACACAACAGGCACTTCTCTGACCAGTCTTTTCGCTCTGGGGGCGCTATATTGCGATTTAGAGGATGCCCTGCAAAAACGGGTCGACCTCATCACCATCAGCGCCCTGCAGCAGCGGACTCAGATGCCAAGTGAACAGGATTTCCGTCAAACGGTCATGCGGGAAAGGGTGAAACTTTATGCTGCCGCCTGATTTACAGCGGATCAAGCACATCCGCGACTATTGCACCGAGATAGAGAAGACCGTCATGCGCTATGGCCGGGCCTTCACTATCTTCGACAGCGACCCAGACTATCAGCGATCTGTCTCCTTTTCCATCCTTCAAATCGGTGAACTCAGCGGAGGTCTGACCCAGGAATACCGTCAGGCCACTGCCGACAGAGTACAGTGGGGACCAATCAAGGGGATGAGAAATCTGGTTGCACACAACTACGGCAGTATGAGCCGCGAGATCATTTGGGAGACAGCAACAACAGATATTCCCGCTTTAAAACGATTCTGCGAGGAGCAGCTGGCAAGCGCTGATTTCTGATCTTTTTGTATTTTCATAATCATGTAAACACCGCCCGAACCGGTCCTCTCCCCGGTTCGGGCGGTGTTCTATTATGGTTACTTGGCCACGCCCTCCAGCTGGGCGGCTCGGTCCAGGGCGGCGTCGATGTTGGGCTGGAAGTTCTCCCGGCCCACCTCGTCCAGCAGGCCGGACTTCTGGAACACGGACATGGGCTGCTCGTTCACATGGGAGAACACCACCTGGATGTTCTGGCGGCGGCACTCCTCCCACAGGCGGCGCAGGCCGTTCAGCGCCGTGATATCCAGGGCGGGGACGGCACGCATGCGCAGGATGAGGACGGACTTGTCCGTCTTTCGGTCCATATGGGGGATCTTGTCCGCTGCTCCGAAGAACATGGGGCCGGTGACCTCGTAGACCATGACGTGGGCGGGCACGGGCTTAAACCGGCCCTGATCGTCCTGGGTATCCTCCACATACTCCCACTCCCGGACCACGGCCACGTCGGCCATGCGTGTCATGAACAGCAGACAGGCCAGGGTCAGGCCCACGGCAATGGCCACCACCAGATCGAACACCACCGTGAGGAAGAAGGTCAGCACCAGCACGGCGATGTCGCTCTTGGGGGAGGTCTTGACCACTTTGACCACCGTGCGCCAGCCGCTCATATTATAGGCCACCTGGAACAGGATGGCGGCGATGCAGGGCATGGGGATCAGGGCGGCATAGGGCATCAGCAGCACCAGTACCAGCATCAGCACCACCGCATGGACCATGCCGGCCACTGGGGAATTGCCGCCGTTTTTGATGTTGGCCGCCGTGCGGGCGATGGCTCCCGTGGCGGGGATGCCGCCGAACAGAGCGGAGGCCGTGTTGCCCACGCCCTGAGCCACCAGCTCCATGTTGGAGTTGTGCCGGGCGCCGATCATCTCGTCGGCCACCACGGCGGACAGCAGCGACTCGATGGCCGCCAGAATGGCGATGGTGCACGCATCGGGCAGCACCGCCGCCACCGTCTCATAGGACAGGGCGGGCAGCTGGAAATGGGGCAGCGACCCGGAGATGGTATACAGATCGCCAATGGTGTTCACTGGCAGGTCAAATCCCTTTATAATGCCTGCGGTGACGATGACAGCCACCAGAGAGGCGGGGATTTTCTTCAGTGTCTTGGGCCAGAAGATCAAAATGGCCAGGGCCAGACAGCCCACGCCCAGGGCGGTGACGTTCATCGTCCCGATGCACAGGACCACCTGCTCCAGCTTCTCCATGGTCTCCACGGGAGCGGTCTGGAAGGTCAGGCCCATAAAGTCCTTGATCTGGCCGATCAAAATGGTCACGGCGATGCCGGCGGTGAAGCCGGTGGTGATGGTATAGGGGATGTACTTGATCATGCTGCCCATGCGCAGCAGGCCCATGATGACGAGCAGGATACCCGCCAGAATGGTGGCCACCGCCAGGCCGTCCATGCCGTTGCGGGCCACGATACCCGCCACGATGGTGGCGAAGGCCGCCGTGGGCCCGGCGATCTGCACCTTGCTCCCGCCCAGGGCGGAGATCAAAAATCCGGCCACGATGGCGGTGTACAGTCCCTGCTCCGGGGACACGCCGGAGGCCAGGGCCAGGGCGATGGACAGGGGCAGGGCAATGATCGCCACGATGATGCCGGATATCAGGTCTTTGACGAACGCTTCTTTGGAATAGTTTCTCAGCGACAGCAGCAACTGAGGTTTCAGTTCACTCACAGTTCTCTCTCCTCTTATTTTTCTAGGGACACACACGATTTTTCATTATAGAGAAAACTGCTGTGATTTGCAAGGATTTTTCCCAATTTGGCCCGTCTTGACCAAAAACAGCAAAGGCCGCTGCCGGAAAGAGAACGGCCTTAACGTTGCCTTCTAAGTTGGCTCCCAGATCAATCGCCTGCATATTTCAATCCTCGCCCCGTGCGGGGACGACCCGCCCGGTAATTCGATCTACGTCCCCGGGTGGGGGTGACGCAAGTATAAAGACCAGATCACGGCCCGTATGCGATTTCAATCCACGCCCCCCGTGTGGGGGGCGACCACCTCATCCATATCCACGTCCTGCCCCTTCATATTTCAATCCACGCCCCCCATGCGGGGGGCGACCGTCGACATTCTGCCGCAGATTTTCCGCGCATAGATTTCAATCCACGCCCCCCGTGTGGGGGGCGACCATGGTCATGGCGTTAGGCCCGTCCCGCAGCTCATTTCAATCCACGCCCCCCGTGTGGGGGGCGACAGCCGCCAGCAGCTGCACAAGGCCACCAGAGCGATTTCAATCCACGCCCCCCATGCGGGGGGCGACTCACCTTGCGCATCTCGTAGTCCGCACGCTCGGCATTTCAATCCACGCCCCCCGTGCGGGGGGCGACGGCTACTATATCGGCAAGCCCATGCCCCCGGAAATTTCAATCCACGCCCCCCGGGTGGGGGGCGACAGCCGTGGTAGACTGGCACGGCGATGAGGCTGTATTTCAATCCACGCCCCCCATGCGGGGGGCGACACGGTTCAACGTCAATTTTACGTCATTTTTACGTCATTTCAATCCACGCCCCCCCCATGCGGGGGGCGACGTCGAGAGTCTGTACCAGTGACCCAGCCGCTGCCGTAATTTCAATCCACGCCCCCCGTGCGGGGGGCGACTCCGCAGCTGCTCCCCATAATCCGGCACCTCATTATTTCAATCCACGCCCCCCGTGCGGGGGGCGACAACGCCGTCTATAGCGACTACGTCAAGGTCGCCAATTTCAATCCACGCCCCCATGTGGGGGGCGACGGTCGGAGAATTCTTCCTCATTGCATCCAAGTGGCAGCCCTTTGTCGGCTTGACTTTTGGGGTATAGCCCCGGTCATAGAGCCGGTGCATCTCCGCCGTCATCGTCCGCACCTCCTGCCGCAGGGTCTCTGTCAGCTCTACCGTCACACGGCGGCGGGTCTGGCCGTAGTACAGGGCTCCCCCCGGTGATACTCCAGCACGTCGCAGGCCCCGGACACCCCCAGGGTACGGGAAAACACCCGTACCCCCCGCACCGCCAGCAGGTCTCCCCGGCTCTCCCGCAGGTCCTCGTCGTGGGCCCGCTGGTGCAGAATGCCCCCCTCCACCGTGCGGTAGTTCTCCTCCCACTGGTCCTCCACGTGGATCAAGGCCCACTGCCGGCGGCAGAACTTGAAATGCTGGAGACCGGAGAGCTGGAGGAAGTCCTCCTCCTGATAGGTCACCCCATCCGCATACAGGCGACACCGGCGGGGAGCTTCTCCTCCTCCACCGTCACGGTATAGTCAGAATAGCTGCGGGCTACGGGAACTGCCGGGCCCCGCTCCGCCTTTACCAGGTCGAACAGCTTGTGGGCGGGGGCATTGCCCAGCTCGCTGTCGTGCTTGAACACGATCAGCTCCCGCACCGCCATTTTCCCCCGGGCGGCGGAGTGGTCATTCTCAAACATGTTCAGGATGGCTGTCCACAGCAGAGACAGGTCCTTCTCTGAGAATCCGGTGGTCTTTCTGGCCAGGTTGGCGGAGATATAACCCTCCATCCGATACAGGCCATAGGGCACGATGTACTTGCGGCCCATCTCCGTGCCTTTCTTCTCTGCGTCCGCCTCGGTGGTGATAGCCACACGGGTGATGGTGACCTCCTGGGGCAGGATGGGGTCCACGCTGCGGGCAAAGCCCAGCTGCACCGGTCCCCGCACCTGACCGCAATTCAGCGCCCCTTTGACAAAGGTGGTCATCACTGCGCCGAAAGTGCGGATATCATAGAAGTTGGCGCACATAAAGTCCCGCAGCTTCATGTCCAGCTGGTCGTCCTTCTTTTTGGCCTCCTTCAGCTTCCCCGGGTCCGCACCCACATAGGAACACGCCTCTGCGTCGCTGCGGTTCAGCGGTACGCCGTCCTTGATGTAGATGCGGTAGCCCTCCTCGCCCTCCTTGGCCATCTCCACATAGTTGCGGATCTTCCGCTTGATGCACACGTCCGTCACCAGGCCATGGCCGGTCTCCGGGTCCACCCGGGGCATATTCCCGGCATCCGGGTCGCCGTTGGGGTTGCCGTTCTCCACGTCGAACAACACTACAAACTCATACCGGTTCTTGATGGGTTCAGACATTTTTCTCTTCCTCCTTTTTGTGATTACACTGATGATAGTAACCGAGATAAAAACAAACTACCTCTTCCTGCGTGGATCTTGCGGGAGGCGGCGAAGTCAATTTCGCAGCAAGCTCACTTTCCAAATCTCCAAGCTTTTTCCCCAATCCCGGCTTATCTCTCATAAGCTTCTTCAGATGATAGTTACTCAGGGCAAACAGTTTACCAAACACGCTCAGCGGAGTCGATGCAGCGGAGTTGAAATAGCTGTCCTTGATGCTCCGGTTCACGTTCCACCCCGTCGATGCAAGTTGAATCTCTTCCATCACTCGAAACAGGCGGCCCAGGGTATAGGCGGGGTTGGTGCTCTCCTCGTTGAGACTCACGGTCAAAACCTCCTTTGGACAATCTTCATGCGGATTCTTCAAATAATAAGCTTTTAAGATGGCGGCCCGTCCCCAGGTGATATTCCGCTCCGCCCGGATGCGGAGCATCACCCCCTCCAGCAGAGAGGCGGGGTAGCGTCCGCCGGAGAAAACTGCCCGGGCGGTGGCCCCCGCCATAGCGGGGGACGGCATTTTGTCCCGGGAATTCAGGTTCACTGTCTCCCGCAGCAGCGCCCACAGTGGCAGCATCTCATATCTGCCTCCCACGATCTCCAGCCGCTCATAGTGGTCGTTCACATTTCGCATCAGCGCACCGAAGCTGTCCCGCAGGAAAAAGCGGACGGACAACCGTGCCGCATTGGGCGCCAGCCCCAGGATGTAAAACGTGCGGTTGGGGTCCACTGCCAGCTCGTCGCAGGGTTCCCCGTGGGCCAGATGCCACAGGGTCGCCCGAAGCGCATTGTCTGTCAGACCGCCGGGGGCCTCACCCCCGAAGATCGCCGCCACGGCAAGGCTCTGGCAGACGGGGTCTGCGCCCTCGGCCCAGCAGACCACCGTGGTATCTCCGATCTGCTGCACCTGGTCTTTGTCCGCCAACAGATGGTTCAGGGCGGCGGTGTAGGCAAAGGCGGCATATTTTCCCACCGGGGCATTGAAGTTCTGCTCATGCCCATAGGAACAGAAGGCCGGGGCATTGAAGGACACCAGGGCTGCGCCGCTGGACTGGGCGTCCCGCACACCCTTGATGGCGGGATGCACTTTGGCGATCTCGTCCTCCCGTCCGGTGACCAGGCACTGCATTTCCACCGCATCTTTATCCCTGTCAGACTGCCGGCGCTGCCACGCCTCCCGAATGGCAGCGTCCTCCTGGGCATAGCGCCCATCCACCCGGAACAGCAGATTGCCGCCGGAGGTCACTTCCTCCAGCTTTCCCTCAAGGGCTGGGCATTGGGCCGCATTTTCCGGCTGCCAGCTGTCGAAGAAGCGCAAGATTGCCCGGGCCGCAGGAGAATCCACTCCGTCCAAAACGGCGTGGTGCCGGGCCGCAGCAGTGGAAAAGCACTCCCGGCTCCGGGCCGGTTTGCCCTTCTGGTCCACACCCAGCAGATAGGACGAGTTATCCCAAAGAAAGTTGGATACGATGCCCACAGTCCGTTTCTCCGCTGCAGGCAGCGGAAACACCAGCGGCTGCGAAACGGTTTTCTTCCCCTTCGGCACTTCCTCCATCGTCGGCACGACCTGGGTCAGCTGCCCGTCTTCGTCCAGGCACAGGGCATAACTGATCTTGGCCGGGGCCCAACCCGGGGCAGCGATCTCACCACGGGCCAGCAGGTCCTCATAATACTGGGTCAGCGCTTGCAGGATCATCCCCTCACCTCCCCGCTGTCTATGGTCGGCACTGTCAGCACGCCGTCATTTAAGCTGCCCCGGAAAAACTTAGGGACGATGTTCTGCGGGTCGCTGTAATCCATGTCCCACAGCATCCACCCCAAGTCCCGAGTCCCCTTCAGCTCCTCCGGGCAGGGAGGCAGCTGCTGGCAGCGGCGGAAATGGGCGGGAAATTCCCGGGTGCCCAGATAGGGCATGCTGTAGCACTGCCCCCGCTCCAGCCTCCGCTTGACGATATCCTGAAACTTGCCGGGGTTGTCGCCCGGGTTGGCCCGCTGGGTCATTTCAAAGTGGGCGTCGATGACATAATGTACGTCCCGCAGCACCATGGCCGCCCGCTGCTGGATGCTCTCCGGCGTGGCCAGATACAGCGCTCCGCCCCCCTTCTCCATAGCCGTTTTTACCTTGCGCCACGGAATGGTATCCTTTACCTCGTTGCGGCGGATGTTGGTGAAGCGGATGGGGCTGCACACATGGATGCGGTCGATGATCCATTTCAGACCGAGGTGCCAGTAAATACTTTCCAGCAGCCCCCGGGCTGCCGATGGGGTCATACAGTCATAGCTCATATGCTCGACTTTAAACTCAGGGCGTGAGAATAATGCGTAATCGCCCCAGACCTCTACTTGGATCGACATAAGATCACTCCCTTCTTTCTCTTTGTGTGTTCACTATACATCATTCTTCACGGACGACTCTCCGTCCTTCTGTCTATTTTGTACTGTTTTTTCAAAATACACCATACGCTGTCCCATAAACCGGACTTCAGACAAATTCTGCTCTGCCGGTCTCCGGTTCCAGGGACAGGCCCATGGTTGGGTCATACAAATTCATATCGGTCAAAATGGCACTGCGGCTGTCCAGGGCCGGAATTTCCCCAGCGGTCATCAGGGCTCCGGCCTGATACAGCGCCCGAAAATGCTGCTCATATACCGTGACCCCATAGCGTCCCAATTTGCGGTACAGCGACTTGGAGCACCCCCCATCCCGCAGCTGCTGTACCAGGGCCGCCCCCTCGCCATAGGGCACATAGACCGTGCAGGTATTCTGGTCGATGAGTCGGAAGGTCTCTGCCACCGTGCGGAAGGGCAGCTCGCAGCCTTCGATCCCCTTCTCAAACGCCTGCACCACCCCCTGTTTGTCCAGGGTCTCGCCGCTCAGGCTCCGCAGGCTGTGGAAATAGCGGTCCATGGTCTCCGGCGCGCCGGGGTCCCGGTCTTTTCCCAGCGCCTCCCGGGCTGCTCCCACCGCCGTGCGGAACAGCACCGGCGGAAGCTCTGTCCGTTCAAAGACGGTCACAACGCTCTCCTTTGCCGGGCGCTTTCCCTCTCGATTGCACCGGCCCGCCGCCTGCAAAATGGAATCCAGACCCGCCAGTTCCCGATAGACCGCCGGAAAGTCCACGTCTACACCGGCTTCGATCAGGGAGGTGGACACCACACGGCAGGGCTCCCCCTTCCGCAGCCGCACTTTGATCTCCTCTATCCGCGTTTTTCTCTGGGCCGGGACCATCAGCGTAGACAGATGATAGCTCCCCTCCCGGGGCAGCTTGTCAAAAATGCTCTGGGCCGCCTTGCGGCTGTTGACGATGCACAGGACCTGGTCGTGCTCCGCCAGCTGGGCGGCCAGGGTCTCATCCTCCAGCTTTCCCGTCTGACGGAAGGTCACCCGGCGGAAACAGTCATACAGCTGCGCCGTCTGGGGACACAGCTCCGTCACCGTGCAGCCGGGGGCGTAGGTGTGCAGCAGATCGTCCAAGGCGGGCTGGGTGGCGGTACACAGCACCACGGTAGACCGGAACTGCTCCGCCAGCGATGCCATAGCCGCCACACAGGGCCGCAGGTGCGCCAGGGGCAGCATCTGCGCCTCGTCAAAGATCACCACGCTGTTGGCCAGATTGTGGAGCTTGCGGCACTTGGAGGAGCGGTTGGCGTACATCGATTCAAACAGCTGCACCGCCGTGGTGACCACCACCGGCACGTCCCAGTTCTCCGCCGCCAGCGCCCGGCGCACCTGCTCCGGCGGCGCACCGTCCTCCAGGTCAAACTGCACCCCGGAGTGATGCTCCAGCACGTTCTGCTCCCCCAAAATATCCCGAAAAACGGCGGCGTTCTGGTCGATGATGGAGGTGTACGGAATGACATAGATCACACGCTGCATCCCGTGTTCCTTTGCGTGGCGCAGGGCAAAGGCCAGAGAGGCCACCGTTTTCCCGCCGCCGGTGGGCACGGTCAGGGTGTATATCCCCCTGGGCTGACCGCCCTTCTCCATGCAGGTGTTCAAAATCTCGCACCGCAGCCGATTCAGCTCTGTTTCAGGCTTCTGCCAGGACGCGATATGTTCCTCCAGCCGGGCTAAGAGGGTCTCTATGCTGTCATACCGGCCCCTGCCCCGGTCTCCGTTCATAAATTGCTCCGTGTCCAGAAAATCCGCATCCACCAGACAGGAATAGAGCATCCGGGTCCAAAAGCTCATCTGGAGTCTGCTCCTCCACAAAGGCTCCCGGGGAAACTCCGGCACAGGGATACCGGGGTCGCCGCACTGCTCCAGCAGCCGGTCCCCCACCCCCTTCTTCAGGCGGGCAAACAGGGTGGGACCGCTCTTGTCCCCCTGGCTGCCCACATCCGCCAGCCCGCCGTGGTGCCCGGCCACGCAGGCAGCCGGCAGCAGCTGCCCACGACTGGCACAGAGCAGCGCCCCGGCTGTGGCGTGGTCCACCTTCGGTCCATCGCAGAGCAGCCGTTTTTGAAAGCCCGGCGTACACTTGCCCCAGTCGTGGACCAGGCCCACGGCTCGCCCGGCCTGCTCCGCCTGAAAGGCCCCCGCAAAGGCCGCACACCGCTCCGCCGTCCCCAGCAGATGGTCCTTTACCGTCTGATAGTCCACTTTTTCCGGCTCCTCCGGGTCAGGCCGGATGTGGGCGTAATACTCCTGTTTCACAGCGTTTTCCTCTCCATCTTTTAGATATTTTCCGAAGATTTACAGTAATATTGTACTGCAACCCCTGTGTTATGTCAATTTGTATTGTGCGCAATAGACACAAGCGCCCTCTGTCCACGATCTGGACAGAGGGCGTTTTCCCTGTAGACATTTTGAATGCTTTGTGATATAGTTTTAAAAACTAGATTAAGGCGTGACTATTTCTCTCCATTCAGGCCATGCTAACACAAAACTACTTTTTTATCAGGAGGTCATTCCCATGTACTATTCCAGCGGAAATTACGAGGCGTTCGCCCGTCCCAAAAAGCCCGAGGGGGTGGACAGCAAGTCCGCCTATCTGGTGGGCAGCGGTCTGGCCACCCTGGCCGCCGCCTGCTATCTGGTGCGGGACGGCCAGATGAAGGGCGAAAACATCCACATTCTGGAGAAGGGCGACCTGCCCGGCGGGGCCTGCGACGGCTATAAGTTCGAGAACCTGGGCTATGTCATGCGGGGCGGCCGGGAGATGGACAACCACTTCGAGGTGATGTGGGACCTGTTCCGCTCCATCCCCTCCATCGAGACCGAGGGGGTCAGCGTGCTGGACGAGTATTACTGGCTGAACAAGGCCGACCCCAACTACTCCCTGTGCCGGGCCACGGTGAATCGGGGCCAGGACGCCCACACCGACGGCAAGTTCGGCCTGTCCGACAAGGGCGCGAAAGAGATTCTGAAGCTGTTCTTCACCCCCAACGAGGACCTGCAGAACAAGCGCATCACCGACATCTTTGACGACGAGGTCTTTCAAAGCAACTTCTGGCTGTATTGGCGGACCATGTTCGCCTTTGAAAACTGGCACAGCGCCCTGGAGATGAAGCTCTATCTCCAGCGCTATATCCACCACATCGGCGGTCTGCCCGACTTCAAGGCCCTGCGCTTCACCCGCTATAACCAGTACGAGTCCATGATCCTGCCCATGGTGAAGTATCTGGAGGGCTTCGGCGTTCAGTTCCACTATGGCGTTCAGGTGACCAACGTGCAGTTCGACTGCAATAAGACCCGCAAGCTGGCCACCCGCATCGACGTGCTGCGAAACGGGAAGGCGGATGCCATCCCCCTGACGGAGAACGACCTGGTGTTCATCACCCACGGCGGCTGCGTGGAGAACTCCGCCACCGGCAGTCAGGACAAGCCCGCCCCCTTTCACACCCAGCTGCGCCCCGGCGGCGGCTGGGACCTGTGGAAAAAGATCGCCGCCCAGGACCCCTCCTTCGGCCACCCGGAGAAGTTCTGCTCCACCCCCGAGCAGACCAACTGGATGAGCGCCACCGTGGAGACCCTGGACGAGCGCATCCTCCCCTATCTCAAAAAGATCTGCAAGCGGGACCCCTTCTCCGGCGGCGTGGTCACCGGCGGCATCGTCACCGTGAAGGACTCCTCCTGGCTGCTCAGCTGGACCATCAACCGCCAGCCCCAGTTCCGGGACCAGCCCAAGGGCCACTGCCTGGTGTGGCTGTACTCCCTGTTCACCGACAAGCCCGGCGACTTCGTCAAAAAGCCCATGCGAGACTGCACCGGCAAGGAGATCTGCATGGAGTGGCTCTATCACCTGGGCGTTCCTGCCGACCAGATCGAGGACATGGCCGCCCACAGCGCCAACACCGTGCCCGTGATGATGCCCTATATCGACGCCTTCTTCATGCCCCGGGCCTACGGCGACCGGCCCGCCGTGGTCCCCCAGGGGGCGGTGAATTTCGCCTTTTTGGGCCAGTTTGCCGAGACCGCCCGGGACACCATCTTCACCACGGAGTATTCCATGCGCACGGGCATGGAGGCGGTGTATACCCTGCTGAACGTGGACCGGGGCGTGCCCGAGGTGTGGGGCAGCGTGTTCGACCTGCGCTGTCTGCTGGAGGCCACGGTGAAGCTCCGGGACGGCAAAAAGGCCACCGACATGGAGCTGGGCTGGCTGGAGCGCATGGCCCTGAAAATGGCCCTGGGCAAGATCCAGGGCACCGATCTGGAGAAGCTGCTGAAAGCTTATGAGGTGATCTGAGCGGCGCATCGTTCGGGCGGATGGGGACATCCGCCCCTACGAAACGCCGACGAAATACGGGTAGGGGCGGACCTCTGTGTCCGCCCGCAGCCCTCTCCGCCCCCTGCGGGGGCACCTCCCCCAATGGGGGAGGCAAGTAAGACAGATTGCCACGTCGGGCTATGCCCTCCTCGCAATGACAGGGCACGCCCTTGGCTCCCCCTGTGGGGGAGCTGGCACGGCGCAGCCGTGACTGAGAGGGTATCCCCCAAAACTCAACCGGACTGACCGTTCCCCTAATTAACGGCCAGTCCGGTTTTTCTTTATTCCAACGTGATCTTTCCGTGCTCTTTTTCATATTCCGCGATACATTTCAGCATGAGCTGGATGATCTGGGCGTTGGCCGAGCGGCCCTTGAACCCGCACACATAGCGGAATTTCGCCAGAATATCCCCATCCACCCGCAGCCCGAAGTGCTTTTCATTGATCTTGTTCATCCTCTTTTCCTCCGTATAACGCTATTATGGACTTATAATAGCGTTAAGCCTTGCAAATATTTGAAAACGGAGCTATAATGGAGTTATAATGACTCTGGAAATTTTAAGGTGGAACCTGTACCCGCCCCATGACAGGCGCATACAAGACTGAAGAAGAGGACGCAGGCATGAACGAACTGACCAGCTTGAGCCACGAGGAGCTGCTGTGCTTTATCCGCAGCGCCCCGGCCAGTATTTTCTTTAAGGATACCCAATGCAGATACCGCTTTGTCTCTGACCTGTGCGGTCTGGTCCACGGCAGCGCGGCAGAGGACCTTTTGGGCCGGACCGATTTAGAGGTCCAATCTGACCCCGCCCTGGGCCGGGAGCATTATGAGGAGGACCTGCACATTCTGGCTTCCGGCCAGGGCAGCCAGCGGATCAGCCGGGTCCCCCTCCCCTCCGGCCCGGTCTATCTGGAGATCAAAAAGAACCCGGTGCGGCTCCACGGGGCGGTCATCGGCATCATCGGGGTCATCAACGACATCACCCAGCAGGTGACCCAGGAGCGGGAGTTGAAGGAGCTCTCCTTCCGGGACAAGCTCACGGGGCTGTACAATCGGAACTATCTGGAGACCCGGATGCGGCACTACGTCCGCGCTGACGACTTCCCCGCCAGCCTTATTATGGCCGACTGCAACTATTTGAAACGGGTGAACGACACCCTGGGCCACGAATATGGCGACCTGATGCTCCAGCGGGTGGCCCGGTGCATCCAGGACAGCATCCCCCCAAGCTCCGTGGCCATGCGGGTGGGCGGGGACGAGTTTCTCATTCTCTGCCCCAAGTGCCCCGCCGACCAGGCCCAGGCCGTCATCGCCCGCATCCGCCAGCGTTTAAAGCAGTGCAGCGACGGCATCCTCCCCTTGGATGTGGCCTTTGGCAGCTCCACCGCACAGGACGACAGCCTGACCTTTGACCAGGTGTTCCATCGGGCAGACCGGGCCATGTATGAAAACAAAAAAGCGCTGCACCGCACACAGGCGCAGTGAACCGCAAAAACAGCCGCCCGGCCGGGCGGCTGTTTTTGCGCGTTGGGGAACGGATTGCCACGTCGCTGCGCTCCTCGCAATGACAGTAGGGGCGGACCTGTGTGTCCGCCCGCGATGACCGGTGCGCCAACGGCGGGTGACACACAGGCCGCCCCTATAGGATGTCGTTTACCTCATATATTTCTCCCGGAATTCCTCCGCCGGGATGGCCTTGGAGAACCAGAAGCCCTGGGCGCTGTCGCAGCCCACGGCGCGCATGATGTCCACCTGTTCCCGGGTCTCGATGCCCTCGCAGATGACCTGATAGCCCAGGCTCTTCACCATGTTCACCACCTGCTGCAGAAAGTAGATGCCCCGCTGGTTCTCTGTACAGCGGGCGATAAAGCCCCGGTCCAGCTTCACGGTGTTGATGGGGATGTCCACCACGGAGTTGAGCACGGAATAGCCCGCGCCGAAGTCGTCCAGAGAGGTCTGCATCTTCTTCTCCCGGAAGCAGGCGAAAAGCTTTTTCACCCGGTCAAACTCGAACACAGCGGCGGTCTCTGTCAGTTCGATCTCCAGCAGTTCAGCGCTGATCCGGTGCCGCCGGAGTATCTCGTCATACCGCCGGGCGTTCTCCGGGTTCTTGGCCAGGGCCACCGAGGCATTCACCGCAATGGGATACAGCCTCAGCCCGTCCTGAATGCCGCGCTTTAAAAACTCCGCCACCTGCTCGAACATATACAGGTCCAGGGCCACCACGCGGCCGGTGTTCTCCAGGATGGGGATAAATTGGTCGGGATAGAGCACGGTGCCGTTCTCCCGCTCCCACCGGACCAGGGCCTCCGCCCCGATGACGGAGAAGTCCTTCAACGAAAACTTGGGCTGGAGATACAGCTTGAACTCTCCCCTTTCTATGGCCCGGCTCAGGCCGTTGGTCAGCTCGTTGGTCAACGTCTGCCGCGCCTCCATCTGCCGGTCATAGCGCAGGACCGCTCTTCTGGTATCGGGCCGGAGCTGCTTGCGGGCAAAGTTGGCCTTGTCGATGGCGGCGGAGGCGCTGAGGCAGTCCGGCTCGATCTCATAGATGCCGCTGCGCAGGCGCAGGCTGGCCTCCGGGTATTTCTCCGCCTGCCGCCGCTGGAACACCTGGTTTACCCGGTCCACAAACAGCACGCTGTCCTCCGGCCCACGGTAGGGCACATAGACGGCGAACTGATCCCCGACTACCCGGGTCATGTATATGTCGCCCACGGCGTGCACATTGCTTACCAGATAGTCGCTGAACTCCTTCAGCACCTGGTCGCCCACGGCGTAGCCATACTTCTCGTTGAAGTATTTAAAGTTCTCAAAATCGCTGTACACGATGATATGGCCCCCGGCATAGCCGCCCACGATCTTGTGCTCGATCTCCTCCCGGAAGCGGCTGAAGCTCAACAGACCGGTGAGCCGGTCAAAGTCCGGGGCGGCCATCATGCCCCGATTGATGGCGTTGGCCGCCAGATGCTTGGTGAGATAGGCATTGATGATCTTGGTGATCTCCCCCAGCTCTTTCCGGCTCTGCTGCGTCCAAAAGCGCTTGCTGCCGCACACCACATAGGCGATGGCCCCCAGATACTCGCCCTCGCTGTACATGGCGGCATAGACCACCGTCTTCGCGCCCCCCTGCATCAGCAGGGCGGCCCCGCCGGGGGAATACATGTCCATGTTGTCATACTGCAAAACGGTGGTGCCATATTCGTCATAGCTCTGGAACAGGGTGAGAAAGTCCTCCTTGGTAAAGCCGCTCTGCTGCTCCAGAGCCGCCGGGGCCCGGGGGGAGGTCCACTGAAACTGCCGGCTGGTGCGGTGCTCTTTAATGTCCGTATTGATGATGGTGATGCGGTCCAGCTGCAGGCGGATGCCCACGATCTTTAAAAACAGAGAGATGGCTGCCTCAAAGCTGTTCGTTTTCTCGAACAGCTCAAAGGCGGTGGAGATGAGATCGTTGTGGAGATAGCGGGCATCGATATCCTCCGTCTTGATCTCTGTATTCTCCCCCTCGGCATAGCGGTGGAGGTTGTCGCAGAAGGCGTATTGGTTGCGCCCGTTCTCCTTGGCCTGATACAGGGCCCAGTCGGCATTTTGAAACAGCTGTTCATAGGAATAGCCCGATACGTTTTCCGGCAAAAAGCAGACCCCGATGCTGCACGTCATGCAATAGTCGTTCTCCTCGAACACCAGCTTCCGCACCGCCTCAGACAGCTGCCTGGCCTTTTTCAGCACCACGGAGTGTCCGGCATCCTTCATAAAGACCAAAAACTCGTCTCCGCCGATCCGGGCCAGCACGTCCTCCCGCTTGAACAGGGTATTCAGCAGACGGGCAAACTCCCGCAGGACCTTGTCTCCAAACAGATGGCCGTAGCGGTCGTTCACGTTTTTGAAAAAGTCCACGTCAATGACCAGCAGGCCACAGGAGGCATAGGGGTCCTTCTCCTCCAGATACCGGGCAATCAGTGTCTTGGCCATCCGGCGGTTATACAGCTGGGTCAGCGGGTCGTGCTGGGCCTGCCGGAGCAGGCTGCGCTCCCGCTCCTTCTCCGGGGTCACGTCCTTGGCATAGCCCACAAACACCTGCCCCTCCCGGATATCCTGCACAGGCAGGGCGTCCGCCTCCAGGTAGAGCAGCTTCCCCTCTTTGATCTCCCGCAGCTCCAGGGGGCCGTGCATCTGGCCGGTAAGCAGCTCCCGCAGCTGCCAGCGGTCCTCCGGCAGGACACAGCCCTGCGCACAGACGGAGGCCACATAGCGCTCGATGGTCCGCTGCACATTCAGCGCTTGGTCATAGACCACCATGGTGTCGGCGGCGGAAAAATATTCAAACAGATAGACCCGGCGGTGGCGCAGCAGCTCGGTCACCACACGGTTATCCTTGATGTCATTGATAAAACGGGACGATCTCATCTGCTCCCTCCCTTTCCCTTTTATATCAAATTTCTCTTTTCTTAAAAGTATAGCAGATTTTCCGGCGTCTTACAATCACAGGAAGCAAATTTTTCAAAATATTTACAATCCAGAAAAATACTGATTTCGGGTCAAATTCTATGTAAAACCCAAAGCCCGGAGCGCTGTGCGGCGCTCCGGGCTTTGGGTTTGCCCTCCGGCTTTGTGCTCACCGGGTCATAACATTCAGGATCAGCACGATCACCAGCATGTGGACCGGATAAAACCCATAGCACACATACTGGAACGGCTTGCTGTGGTATCCCTGCCGGCCGTGATACAGCCAGATGGGGATCAGCGCCAGCAGCGCAAGCCCCTGCTGGCACAGCTCAAGCTCCATGCCCAGCAGCCGGATGGGGTACACCAGACCGCCCAGCAGCTCCACATTCACCCAGTAAAGCCCAAGGAGCTGCCCCAGCAGGCACCACCACTTCTTCCCCCGGAAAAAGTAGAACAGGAACACCGTCAGCACCCCGGCGCCGTAGTAATCCACCATGCACAGGGTCCCCAGCACCACTCCGGCCACCACCACGGCGGCGGATGCCAGGATGTATCGCCAGGTCCTCCCCTTCGCCCGCACCGTCTCCATCAGGCGGATGCCCAAAAGGCCCATCAGCAGCGTCCAGATCACATTCTGGTGGACTGGATAAAACCACGTCCCGCCGTACATCAGGTCGAAGGGCACCTCAGACAGCACCGCAAACAGCAGCAGCCGCAGCGCATACTTTTGAAAGCTGTGGGTGTGGAAATACCCCTCCACCGCCATAAAGGCAAAGATGGGAAAGGCCAGCCGCCCCGCACAGGTCAGCCACTCCTGGGCGGGGAAGATCGTCGCCCAAAGGTGGTCCATCAGCATAAGCGCCATGGCGATGATATGAAGGGCCGCCGCGCTGATGTCAAAGCCGCCGGTGCCGGTGGGGGTTCTGTCTGTCTTGTAAATCGGCATACTGATACTCCTTTGTCAGATGTCAGACAGCGCCGAGCGCTGTCGTCTGATGGTATCACATTTCACCGTCCAAGGCAAGAGGGCGGGCGCAGTTGACTTTTCCCCCAGCCGCTGATATGATTTTTTCGGAAAACATCCCCCATCTTCCCCCGGGAGGCGATCTTCTTTGATCCGACGATTTCAACGGCTGAGCTTAGAGCGCCAGCTGTTTCTCAGCTTTTTCTCCCTGTGCGCCGCGCTTTTGCTGCTGTTCACCGGCCTCACCCTGTGGTTGGATATCTCCCGCCAGCGCCACGCGATGGACGGCGTCATCTCCAACACCGCCGCCTATGTGGCCTCCCTCCGCCCGGTGGCCGACATGCTGGAGCAGGGCTATCCCGACCCCCAGGTCCGCCAGGAGCTGGATGCCATGAGCCAGACCCTGTCCGGCTTGGACGTCATTCTGGTGTGCGACACCAGCGGGATGCGCTTTTACCACACCAGCCGCCAGTCCGGCGGCGAGACGGAGCTCACCGGGGACGAGGGGCAGCGGCTTCAGGAACAGGACAGCTTTATCACCACCGGATACAGCACCCACGGGGAGCAGCGCCGGGCCTTTCACGCCGTGTATAACGACGGGGGAAATCTGGTGGGCTTTGTCATGGCCTCGGTCTTCACCTCTGACATCCTCCGCCGGGGCCTGGTGCTGGCCTGCTACAGTCTGGTGCTGCTGTGCGTCATGCTGGCGGCGGCCCTGGCCCTGTCCCACGGCATCGTGTCCCTGCTGAAAAGCAGTCTGCGAGGGCACCACCCCGCCGAGCTGCTGGACCTGTATCTGCGCCAGTCTGACGTGCTCAACGCCATTGAAGACGGCGTGGTGGCCACCGACCCGGTGGGAAACATCCTCTTCTGCAACCAGGCCGCCCAGGCTCTGCTCCATACGGAGGATGACCCGGCGGGATGCCCCCTGCCCCAGCTGTTCCCCGACTCCCGCTGCAAAGAGACGGCCCGGGCCGGCGCGGGCAGCTATAACCGCTCCTGCACCCTGGGCAACCGCCAGGTGCTGACCACCGAGCTGCCCATCCAGGGCGAGGAGGGCGGCGGCGTGCTCACCGTCTTCCACGACAAGACGGAGATGCTCCGCCTGTCGGACAAGCTGTCCGGCACCCAGAACACCCTGGACACCCTGCGGGCCTTTAACCACGAGTTTATGAACAAGCTCCATGTGATCCTGGGCTATCTCCAGTCCGGCCAGATCGACCAGGCCAAGCGTCTCATCATCAACAGCAGCCTGGTCTCCAGCCAGGCCGTCCGGGAGACGGCGGACTGCATCCGGGTATCCTCCATCTGCGCCCTGGTCATCGGAAAGATGCTGCACGCGGCGGAATACGGCATCTGCCTCACCGTCACGCCGGACAGCCGGTGCCGCCCGGAGGACCTGCTGCTCACCGAGACAGAGTGCACCTCCATCGTGGGCAATCTGCTGGAAAACGCCATTGAGGAGCTCGCCCGCAGCAGCCCCAAGGTGCGGGAGATCCGCCTGGGGTTCTACACCCGCTCCGACTGCAACATCATCACCTGTGAGGACACGGGGGACGGGGTGCCCGAGGACATCCGGGCCCGCATTTTTGAGCGGGGCTTCTCCTCCAAGGGCCCGGGCCGGGGTCTGGGCCTTGCCATGATCCGGGACATCACCCAGCGCCGCGGTGGGACCATCGACCTGGACACCGAACCCCACACCGGCACCTGCTTCACCCTGACGTTTACGAAAGAGAGGTCCTGACCGTGCCCTATCATGTGCTGATCATCGAGGACGACTCTATGGTGGCCGCCATTGACCGGCAATATGTGGAGTCTGACCGCCGGTTCCAGGTGGACCGGGTCTTTAAAAATGGGCTGCCCGCCCTGGACTACTTGGCGGAGCACCGGGCCGACCTGGTCATTCTGGACTACTACACCCCCCAGATGAACGGCCAGGAGTTTCTGGACCGGCTGCTGGCCCTGCCGGGCCCCGCCCCCGCCGTCATCGCCGTCACCTCGGCCAACGACCCGGACATCGTTCAGGCCCTGCTCCAGCGGGGGGTGCTGGACTATCTCATCAAGCCCTTTGTCCTGCCCCGGTTCCGCCAGGCCATGGACCGCTTTCTCCAGCGGCAGAGCCTGCTGACCCAGCACTCCGCCGGGGTGGACCAGCAGACCATTGACCGGCTCATTCAGCTGCCCGAGCCCCCGCCTCCGGCCGAAGAGCTGAGCAAGGGGCTGAACCTGTCCACCCTGTCCATGATCCGGGAGTTCCTCTCCGCTCACCCCGGAGAGGCCTTCACCAGCGAGCAGATCGCCGCCCAGGTCCATCTGTCCCGCATCACCGTGCGCCGCTATGTCAGCCACATGGTGGAGACCCACGAGCTGGAGAGCTCCATCGACTACCGCACCGGCGGACGGCCCTCTATCCAATATCGATACGTGGGAACATAACAAACAAAACCCGGATATTTCTGCATGAGATATTCGGGTTTTATTCATGTCCTCCCCCGCTTGCGGGCTTCTTTCCGTCTGTTCGCTTATTTTTTTGCAGAATTTTGTTTTCCATCTGTATTTTTGAGTTTTCTCCTTCATATACTTTACTTACTTATGTGCTTCTTTAAGTACAAAAATTGACTTTACCATCGTCTTTTTTATATATTGTGTCCAGAAAGAGCAAGGTCCCCGGAGAAGGGCCCTGCAGTAGGAGGAAACGCATATGGAAAACATTCTAAGCTACTTCGGCACCTATACGCCAGCAGCGGATGGTGCCATCGCCGGGTTTCAGTTTGAATATCTGACCAGCCTGGGCTTTGCCGCCATCGTCATCTTCCTGGGGCGGTTCATCATCGACCACTCCACCCCCCTGCGAAAGTTCGCCATCCCCGCCCCCGTGGTCTCCGGCCTGCTGTTCTCGATCCTGGTGGCCGCCATCAAGGGCTCCGGCATCATCGCCCTGTCCTTTAACGTGGGCACCATTAAGGACCTGTGCCAGAACGTTTTCTTCATGTGCGTGGGCTATGGCTTCAGCGCCAAGCTGCTGAAAAACGCCGGCGGCAAGCTGTGCGTGAAGATCGCCCTGGCCGCCTGTCTGCTCATCACCATGCAGGACGTGCTGGGCGTTGTGGTAGCCAAGTTCATCGGGATGCACCCCCTGCTGGGCCTGCAGTGCTCCTCCTCCGCCATGTCCGGCGGTGTGGGCACCGCCTCCGCCTTCGGCCCCATCTTCGTCAAGCTGGGTGCCCCGGAAAACGCCACTGAGGTGGGCGTAGCCGCCGGCACCATGGGCAACATCATAGGCTCCCTCATCGGCGGACCTGTGGCCGCTTTCCTCATCACCCGCCACCACCTGAAGGCCGACCCCAACGACAAGCCCGACTCCGCCAAGACCGGTGCGGTCAATCCCCTGGTCAACAGCCGCATGGTCTCCTGCTTCGGCCTGGTGCTGCTCATCTGCGCCCTGGGTATGCCCATCTACTGCCTGCTGGACAACATCCCCAAGATCGAGATGCCCAAGTTCATCGGCTGCCTGTTCGCCGGCAGCATCGTCCGCAACATTCTGGAGGCCGCCCATGTGGAGACCTATGTCCCCGAGATGGATGCCATCGAGCACATGTTCCTGGAGCTCTATCTGGCCCTGGTGCTGATGACGGTGGACATCACCGCCCTGTCCACCGTGGCCGGTCAGATGGGCGTCATTCTGGTGGCCCAGGCCGTCCTCATCGCCCTGTTTGCCATCTTCATCTCCTTCCCCGCCTTTGGCCGCGACTACGGCGCGGCGGTGATGGCCGCCGGCAACTGCGGCTGGGGCTGCGGCTCCGGGCCCAACGCCGTGGCCAACGAGAAGGCCGTGATGGACCAGTACGGCTGGCACAACGTGGCCTGGGTGCTGTATCCCTCCTTCGCTGTCATCATCGACGACATCTACAACCCCATTTTCCTCTCTATCTTTAGCAGCTTCATCGCCGGCTGATGTCCGGTAAGAGGCAAACGGCCCGGAGCTTCCCGCTCCGGGCCGTTTTCTTGCCTCGGCGGTCCTCTCTTGCGGAACGGTGTCAGCCTGTGGTATAATACCCAGAAATGGCGGCGGATGCGCCGCCTTCCAATCCCGCCTTTGAAAAAGGAGCCCGCCATGAAACTTCAACATGCCGCCCCCCTCGCCCTTCTCCTCTCGCTGGCCGTGCTGCTGCCCGGCTGCGCTGCGCCGGAGCCGGAGCCCACCCTGCTGACCATCGGCACGGCGGACCGGGGCGGGGCCATGGCCCCGGCGGGCAGCGCCATCGCCGCCCTGCTGTCTGACGGGGAAGCCCGAAAGGTGAGCGTCAGCGTATCCAGCGGCTCGGCCATGAATGTACACAGCCTGGCCGCCGGGGACATCGACCTGGGGCTGGTATCCGGCGACGTGGCCTATGCCGCCTATGCGGGTACCGCGGAATTTGAGGGCCAGCCCCAGCCCCTGCGGGCGGTGGCGGCGGTATACTCCAGCGTCTCCTGCTGGATCGCCCCGGCGGACAGTCCGGCAGAGTACATCCACGACCTGGGCGGGCTGCGCCTGGGGGTGGGCCCACAGGACTCCACCACCGAGCTGTCCGCCCGGACGGCGGTGGAGCTGCTGGGACTGGATACCCGGAAGGCTCAGCTGGTGAATTGCAGCCTGGAGGACGGGGCCCGCCAGATCGCCGACGGCAGCCTGGATGCCCTCCACGCCTTTGCCGGGGTCCCCGCCCGCAGCCTGACCTGGCTGACACAGCAGGAGTCCTGCCGTCTGCTGCCCTTTACCGACGAGGAGCTCAGCCGCATTCTGGCTGAAAACCAGTCCTATTACGCCGTCTGCGTCCCTGCCGGGACCTATTCGGGCCAGACAGAGGACCTGAACACCTTCGGGGCCAAGTGCCTGCTGTGCGTCCGGGCCGACGCACCGGACGAGCTGGTCTATCAGCTGACCCAGACCCTGTATCACGGGGCGGAGGAGCTGGCCCAGTCCACCCCCGCCCTGGCGGAGATGGCCCGGCCGGAATTTCTGTATGAGGACCTGCCCATCCCCCTCCACCAGGGGGCCGCCGACTTCTACCGGGCGGAGGGTCTGATCGAAAGCTGACGGAAAACGCCGGATCCTCCCATGGGCGGGAGGGTCCGGCGTTTCTTCATGATTGACAAGGTTTCCATGAAATGTTATTTTAAATGTAACATGTATCCTGATGTGGGGGTGTTTTCATGAAAAAGGGCCTGCTGGCCGCCGCCCTGGCTGTGATGTTGACCCTGACCGCCTGCGGTGGAGCGGAAAGCGATCGTTCTGCGGAGGACCTGCCCCGGCTGGTCATCGCCAGCGACAACTATAAGCCATACAGCTATGTGGGCCCCAACGGCAATTTGATCGGCGTGGACGTGGACCTGGCCACCGAGGCCTGCCGCCGCCTGGGCTATGCCCCGGAGTTCTGCCAGATCGTGTGGGAGAACAAGGATGCCTATCTGTCCAGCGGCCAGGCGGACTGCCTGTGGGGCAGCTTTACCATGACCGGGCGGGAGGACCTGTACCAGTGGGCCGGGCCCTATCTCTACAGCCGCCAGATGGTGGCGGTGCGGGCAAACAGCGACATCCACACCCTGGCCGACCTGGCGGGCCGCCGGGTGGCGGTGCAGGCCACGGGCAAGCCGGAGGCGCTCTTCCTCACCTCCAGCGCGCCGGGTGTCTCCCAGGTGGAGGCGGTGTACGCCTTCTCCACCATGGACGAGGTATACGCCTGTCTGCGCAAGGGCTATGCCGATGCCATTGCGGGGCACGAGAACGCCCTGCGGCTGTTCCTCGACTCCTCCCCTGGCTCCTACCGGATGCTGGACGAAATCCTGGACGTATCTCAGCTGGGGGTGGCCTTTCAAAAGGACACCCATAAAGAATTGGCCCAGGCCCTCACCCAGACCCTGGCGGAGATGGAGTCCGACGGGACCACCCGGGCCATTTTAACGCGATATGGCCTGGACGCTGACCGGGCTCTGGGGGTAACGCCATGAAAAAACGCATCTATGCCGCGGGCAGCATTTGGGCATCCAAGCTTTTCCGGCTGTCCCTGCTGGCCGGACTGGTTCTCATCCTGCTGGGCTACAGCGCCATCACCGCCCTGGACAAGGCCGGCGTGCGCCGGGTGGCCCAACAGACGCTGTTCTCCATGTCCGGCCGTCTGCAGCGGTATGAGAACTATATGGCCAATGAAAAGTCCAAAAGCCTGATCCGCCTGCTGGACAAGGCCAACGAACTCAGCCGCTGCCTGGCCCGGGAGCAGGGGGACCGGAGCGCCCTGCTCGCCAGCTATACCCATCAGCAGCGGCTCACCGGCATTTTCCTGCTGAATGACCGGCTCGGCATAGAGGCCCGGTTCTCGGAGGCCCCCATTCCCCTCTCCGGCCAGGACCAGGCCAACGTCCGCGCCCAGGTGGAATCGGTGGTCCAGCATCCCAAAAAGACCTACCTCACCCGCCTGACCACCTCCGGCGGGACCTTCGACTTTGCCGCCGTGGCCCGACAGGATGGCCCCGGCGCGGTGGTCGCCTATGTGCGTAAGGAGACCGCCGAATTCAGCGAGGACGACATCTCTCTGGACACCATGTTCCTGGGCGACAACTATAACCTGGGCGGCGTGGTGGTGGTGTCTGACGGTACCGCGATCCTGGCCTCCAACAAGAGCGCGCTGCAGGGGACTTATTCCGCAGAATTTCTGGACCGCTTCCACCAACAGCTGGCGCCGGACCGGTCGGGTCTCATCCACCTGTCCTATCAGGGCCAGGACTGGTACGGCTCCCGCACCAGCAGCGGAGACTATCGGCTGTACGCCTTCTTCCCCGCCTCCTCTGTCTTCGCCACCCGCACCGGTGCCCTGGGGTACACGCTGGCGGCCTATATCCTGCTGCTGACCGTGTTTACTGTCCTGCGCCACCGCTCCTCCCGGGCAACGCTCCGCCAGCTGGAAAAGCAATACCGGATCATCAGCGCCGTGAGCAGCATCTACTCCTCCTGCTTTCTGTTCTCCTTGGATGGGCAGTCGGTAGAGGTCATCCGGGCCCAGGAGGACATGCGCCCCCAGCTGGATCAGCTCACCCGGCCCCAACAGGTGGTCGACCTGCTGGTTCAAAAACATGTCGCCCCCGCCTATCGTCAGAGTTTTCGGGCCTTCACCGATCTGTCCAGCGTGGAGCGCCGCCTGACGGGGGTCTCCTCCCTCTCCTGCCCCTTTGAGGACCTGTCCGACCGGTGGATATCGGCGGTGCTGATCCCCCAGGAATACGACGATGGCGGCGGCATCCAGTCGGTGCTGCTGCTGCTGCGGGACATGTCGGACGAAAAGCGCCGGGAGCTGGACTATCAGCAGCAGCTGCGTCAGGCGGCCCAGCAGGCCGAGCGGGCCAACCTGGCCAAGACCGACTTTCTCCGCCGCATGAGCCACGACGTGCGCACCCCCATCAACGGCATCCGGGGCATGGTCGCCATCAGCCGGCACTACGCCGGGGACGAGGCCAAGCAGGAGGAGTGCCGGGAGAATATCCTCTCCGCCTCCGGCTTCCTGCTGGACCTGGTCAACGATGTGCTGGATATGAACAAGCTGGAGTCCGGCTCCATCCAGCTGGAGGAGCGCCCCTTCTCCCTGAGCGAGGTGATAGACAGCGTCCTGTCCATTGTCCAGGTCCGGGCGGGCGAGCGGGGCGTGGTCCTAAGCCGGGATACAAGGGACATCGTCCACGACAGGCTTATCGGCAGCCCCCTCCACCTGCGCCAGGTGCTGCTGAATGTCTCCAGCAACGCGGTGAAGTATAACCGCGCCGGCGGCTCCATCGTCTTCTCCTGCCGGGAGCTGCCCCCGGCAGACCCGGCGGCCCAGGGCCCCGTGACCTTCACCTTTACCTGCGCGGATACCGGCGTGGGCATGAGCCCGGAGTTTCAAAAGCGGGCCTTCGAGCCCTTTGCCCAGGAGGACACCACCGTCCGCTCCACCTACAGCGGCACCGGTCTGGGATTGCCCATCGCCAAGGAGCTGGTGGAGCATATGGGCGGCACCATTTCCTTTGTCAGCCGGCAGGGCGAGGGGACCACCTTCACGATCGTGCTCTCCCTTCTTCCCGACCCGGACGGGGCCGTGCAGGCCGTCCCCGCAGAAGCGGAGGAGCTGCCCTCCATCGCCGGGACCCGGGTGCTGATGGCGGAGGACAACGACATGAACCGGGAGATCACCCGCTTTGTTCTGGAAAATCAGGGTGCCCTGGTGGCGGCCGTCACCGACGGGCAGCAGGCGGTGGATGCCTTTGCCCGGTCCGCCCCCGGCAGCTTCGACGTGGTGCTGATGGACGTGATGATGCCCGTGATGGACGGCCTGGAGGCCACCCGCCGCATCCGCTCCATGGACCGGCCCGATGCCAAAACCGTCCCCATCTTCGCCCTGACGGCCAATGCCTTTGCCGACGACCAGGTCCTCAGCCGCCAGGCCGGCATGAACGAGCATATCCCCAAGCCCCTGGACGGGCCGAAGCTGATCAAGCTGATCCACCGGTATTCAAGCGGAGAAAATTGATCCATAAAACCAGCCGCCGTCAACGCTCCTCTCTGCGCTGACGGCGGCTGTTCTGTTCTTTTCCCTTACTGCCGGTCCTTGCACACGTCCACCCAGTCCAGGCTGTTGGAGCAGCGCTTGGGGCTGATCGCCTTTGGCGCTGTCTCTTTTTCTGTCTGGCACCGATTCGGTTCGCCGGCCCAGCCGGAGCGCAGGGTGTCTTTCTGTGGCCGTGAGAGCCGCTTGATCTGATACTCCCGGCGCAGGGCGGCGGAGCGGCTGGGCTGCTCCTGGACATAGACCAGGGTCAGGGGCCCCCGGCCACGGGTATATTTGGCCCCCTGTCCCATCTGATGGGCCTTCAGGCGGCGCTCCACGTTATCCGTCATTCCGGTGTACAGCGTCCCGTCGCCGCACAGCAGCATATAGACATACCAGCCCATGTCCCCGCCCCCCTTCTCGCAGTCTGCTTCGTATTGTAGCACATCCCCCGCCCCGCCGCAAGCGCATACGCCAGACACCTCTTCTTCTCCCCCGGCATAGCCTGCTTTGGACGCATCCGCAGTCAGGCGTTCTCCTGCGCGCACTTTCGCCCTCCCCGGAGACCGCCGCCGTTTTGAGAAGAAAGGACGTACATTGTGACACAGGCTTTATTTCTGGCCGCCCTGGGCACGGGCTTTACCTGCCTGATGACCGCCCTGGGGGCCTGCGTGGTCTTTCTGTTCCGCCGCCAGTCCTCCCCGGGGCTGCACCGGGTGATGCTGGGCTTTGCCGCCGGGGTGATGCTGGCCGCCAGCGTGTGGTCCCTGCTCATCCCCTCCATTGAAAAGGCCCGGGAGCTGCATCTGGCGGGCTGGCTGCCCGCCGCCGGGGGGTCGGCGCTGGGCATCGCCTTTCTGCTGGCCATGGACGCCCTGCTGCCCCATCTGGCCCCGGAGTCCTTCCACTGGCGGGAGGGGCAGACCTCCCGCCGCCGGACCCTGATGCTGGTGCTGGCGGTGACCCTGCACAACATCCCGGAGGGCATGGCCGTGGGGGTCTCCTTCGCCCTGGCCGCCCAGGCAGAGGACCCCGCCCTGCTCACCGCCGCCGTGGCCCTGGCCCTGGGCATCGGCGTTCAGAACTTCCCGGAGGGGGCCGCCATCGCCCTGCCCCTGCGGCAGGAGGGCATGAGCCGCCGCCGGGCCTTCGCCCTTGGGGCCCTTTCCGGGGTGGTGGAGCCGGTGTTCGGCCTGCTCACCGTGCTGGCGGTGGGCTCCGTCCAGGCGCTGATGCCATGGCTGCTGTCCTTCGCCGCCGGGGCCATGCTGTATGTGGTGGTGGAGGAGCTGATCCCCGAGGCCAACCTGTCCCAGGGCGGCCACACCGGCACCCTGGGCGTGATGACCGGGTTTTTGATGATGATGATCCTGGACGTGGCGCTGGGGTAAGTGAGCAAAAAAGCCTTCCCCTGGGGGAAGGTGGCACGGCGCAGCCGTGACGGATGAGGGGAACGCCATCGACATTTGAGCATTTCCGACAGAACAGCCAAAGCCTTCGCCCCGCAGGGGAGAAGGTGGCATGGGCGCAAGCCCATGACGGATGAGGGGGACCACGGAGGTGCACCCGTTATCGACGGGCCGACACAGAGGTCGGCCCCTACGGCGTGTCACGATGGCTTTTGTAGGGGCGGACCTCCGTGTCCGCCCGTTCGATGACCACCGCACCAACGGAACTCCCCCAGATTTAACTTGCCTTTTCTCCCGGTCTATGCTATACTGTGACCATACTCACAACATCACTCACTCTGTTTGCACAAAGGAGGTAGATCCCATGCCCGCCAAAGGAAAACGCACCAGCGGGCTGCTGACCCAGCAGAAGATGCTGCGGGGGGCGGTGTCGCTGTTTCTGGAGAAGGGCTATGAGGGAACGACCACGGCGGAGATCGCCCGGGCGGCGGGGATGACCCCCAGCTCCTTCTTCCGGGCCTATCCCAGCAAGGAGGCCCTGCTGCTGGAGCTGGTGCGGCGGATGTTCTCCGGCCAGTTCGCCCTGGCCCAGCAGCACAGCGGCCCGACGGACCCGGTGGTGCTGTACGCCGTGGAGACCGCCATACAGCTGCACATCGCCGAGCTCAGCGAGCCCCTGCGGGACCTGTACGTCACCGGCTACTCCCTGCCCACCACCTCGGCCTATATCTACCACAGCACCGCCAAGCGGCTTCAGGTCATCTTCGGCCCCTATCTCCCCCAGCTCCAGGCCAAGGACTTTTACGAGATGGAGCTCGCCTCCGCCGGGATGATGCGCAGCTTTATGTCCGTCCCCTGCGACCTCTATTTCACCATCGAGGCCAAGATCTCCCGCTTTCTGGACTGCGCCCTGACCCTGTACCATGTGCCCCAAAAGCAGCGGGAGGAGATCATCCACTTTGTGCTGCACCTGGACCTGCGCACCATGGCCGTGGGCATCATCCAGAGCACCGTAATGCAGGCCGAACAGGGCTTTGCCCTGCTGCCCGAACTGGACCAAGATACACATGACAGGAAGGAGGAACGCAAATGAAGAAAAAACGCCTGTTCCGCACCCTGACAGCCACCGTTCTGTGCCTGTCCATGCTGTGCATGAACGCCAGCGCCATGCAGATTTTCGTCAAGACTCTCACCGGAAAGCATATCACCCTGGAGGTGGAGCCCGGCGACTACATTTCCACTGTAAAAACCCAAATACAGAAAAAGGAGGGCATTCCCCCCGACCAGCAGCAGCTCACCTATCAGGGCAAGCTGCTGGAGAATGATAACGAAACGCTGGCAGACCACAATGTTCAGAAGGACAGCACCCTGCATTTGACACTGCGGCTCTCCCCCGGCACGGCAGAAAACTCCACGGATGTCTCTGACGAGGCCGCTTTGAAGGCCGCCGTTCAAATCGACAACAACTACATCCGGCTCGCCGGCAACATCGACCTGACCGTTCCCCTGGAAGTCAAGAAAAATGTCACCCTGGACCTGAACGGCTGTGTGCTGAACGCTGGGGGCCGCTGCCCGGTCATACAGCTTTGTGACGAAGCCAAGCTGATCGTTGTGGACAGCAACCCCACCAAGCCCCACTATTTCACGGTTGATAAAAACGGCCTGTGGAAATGGAACGACACCGACGCAGCCACAGAAAACAAAGTCCTCGGCGGCATTATCACCGGCGGCAATTCAAAAGCATCTATCTATTTCTCCAGCGGCGGTGGCCTCGTCCTTGATAAAAACACGTCGGCGGAGCTGCGCAGCGGCAGCATCGTGGGCTGCACGTCGGACAAGGGCGGCGGCGTGATTGTCACCAAGGGAGCTTCCTTCGTCCTGGGCGACGGCAGCAGCCCGGCCCGCATCATCGGCTGCACCGTCAGTAATGATTCGACGCTTATGGGCGGCGGTGTGTATGTTACTGCTAATACTCAAGGCGATGCCTCTTTCACCATGAACCCCGGTGCGGAGATCCGCAGCTGCACCGTTGTTTCTGATTCTTATAGCTCATGGAACTGCGGCGGCGGCGTATTCATCCAAGACGGCATCTTTACTATGAACGGCGGCACCATTACCGACTGCCACATAGCAGAGCGCGACGCTACTACTAGACGCGGCGGCGGCGTGTACCTCACTAACAGTGCCACAATGCACGCCAACGGCGGCCAGATCACGGGCTGCACCGCAGATCAGGGCGGTGCGGCATACAACGACGGCGGCACCATTCAGGCGGACACAAACGCCAAGGGCACCACCTTCTCCGGTGCGGTCTGCAATAATTACGGCACCATCAGCGGCGGTGTCTTTACCGGCGATGTGACAAATCAGAAGACGGCCACCATCTCCGGCGGCACGTTCACCGGTGCGGTGACGAATGAAGCCAGTTTCGGTTACGACTCTCGTGGCGACACTTACCTGTGCCAAGGCAAGATCACCGGCGGCACCTTTGAGGAGGCCGTGACCAACAACGGCGCAGTCATTGAAAGCGGGACCTTTACCGGTACCGTGATCAATAAGAAAGCGCTGGACCAGAACGGCAATACGCTGGAGGGCGATGACAAGAAACCGGCCCTGGGCCTCATCTCCGGCGGGACCTTCGAGGGACCCGTGACCAACGACCCCAGCTGCACCATCTCCGGCGGCAGCTTTACCGGCGATGTGACAAATCGAGAAGTGGCCACCATCAGCGGCGGTACGTTCAACGACACCGTCACCAGCGAGGGCTATATTGAAAACGGCACGTTCAACGGCGATGTGATCCTCAATAATGGCGGCGTCGCTGGCGGCATTTTCAACGGCAACGGCACGGTGAACAACAAGGCCTCGTATGTTGCCGACGGAACTTTCAACGGGGACGTGATCAACGACTTTATGCTTGCAGGCGGGACCTACAAAGGCAAGGTGACCAACAACGGCACCATCGGGATCAACGGCACATTCTATGGTCCCGTCATCAATAGCAAGAACATTAACGGCGGCACCTTCCTGGGCGACGTGACCAATAACACCAACGGCCAGATCAACGGCGGCACGTTCCTGGACACTGTATCCAATAACGGCCAGATCAACGGCGGCACCTTCTCCGGCGCTATCACCGGCACGGGCACCATTGTGGAGGATGCCGTCGTGAAGCTGACCGTCTCCTTCCACCCCAACGGCGGCAGCGGCAGTATGGACCCGGTGACGGTGGACTATGGCGCCACCTATCTCTTCCCCGAGAACGGCTTCACCGCCCCCGAGGGCAAGCGCTTTGCCCACTGGGCCATTGATTCCCTGGACGGCGATACCACTGCCGTCCCCGGCGGCGGGCTGCCCATCCTCCGGGGCACCACCGCCTATGCGGTGTGGGAGGACATCCCCGGCTCTACCGGCGGCGGGGGCGGCGGCGGACGGACCAGCTATTCCGTCAGCACCGGCAAGACCGGCAAGACCGGCAACGGCACCCTCTCCCTCAGCGATACCTCCGCCCGCCGGGGCGACACGGTGATCATCACCGTAAAGCCCGACAAGGGCTATACTCTGGAGACCCTCACCGTCACCGACAGCCGGGGCAGCGCCCTCACCCTCACGGACAAGGGCGGCGGCAAGTTTGCCTTCACCATGCCCAGCGGCAGCGTCACCGTAAATGCCACCTTCATGGAGGACAATTCCATCCTGAACTTCTTCGTGGACGTGCCCGCCAGCGCCTATTACTACGACGCAGTGAAGTGGGCGGCGGAGCAGGGCATCACCGGCGGCACGGACGAGAACCACTTCTCCCCCGATGCCTCCTGCACCCGGGCCCAGATCGTCACCTTCCTGTGGCGGGCGGCGGGCAGCCCGGTGGTGAACTACATTCTGCCCTCTGAGGATGTGGCCGAGAGCAGCTATTACGCCGAGGCCGTCCGCTGGGCGGCCAGCCAGGGCATCGTCTCCGGCGTCTCCCCCACCCGCTTCGGCCCCGACCTGCCCTGCACCCGGGCCCAGGCCATGACCTTCCTCTATGGGGCCATGGGCTCCCCCGCCGTCACCGGCGGCTCCGGCTTCCTGGACGTGGACAGCGGTGCGTACTACGCCGGCCCCGTGGCCTGGGCGGTGGAGAACCACATCACCTCCGGCACCGGAAACGGCCTGTTCGGCACAGAGGACATCTGTACCCGCGCCCAGATCGTCACGTTCTTGTTTGGGCTGTATGGGAAGTGACCTCTGTCATTGCGAGGAGGGGCAGCGCCCCCGACGCGGCAATCCGTTTTCCATAAATCATAAAACCCCGCCCGGCGTTCCTGGTTCGGAACACCGGGCGGGGTCGTATTTTCGGAAAAAGCCTTCCCCTGGGGGAAGGTGGCACGGCGTTAGCCGTGACGGATGAGGGGAAGGCCGAAGGATTGGGAGCTGTTGCGTGGGAATCCTCCAGTCATCGCCTTGCGGCGATGCCAGCTAGCCCTATCCCTTTTGTCCCTTCGGGACATTTCCCCTTGATAAGGGGAATCGGCCTTTAACAAGGGGGCCTATTTGAGCAGCACATCAGCCCCCCTTGTGAAAGGGGGGAGGGCCGCAAAGCGGCGGGGGGATTCCGGGCGGATGTCCCCATCCGCCCATTCGATGGCCTCCGCACCCAACGATACCCACCCTCATCCGGCCCTTCGGGCCACCTTCCCCCTGGAAGGGGGAAGGCTTTATCCGTTCTGACGCAAGCTTTCCCAGCCCTTGCGTGGGAATCCTCCAGTCATCGCCTGCGGCGATGCCAGCTAGCCCTATCCCTTTTGTCCCTTCGGGACATTTCCCCTTGATAAGGGGAATCGGCCTTTCACAAGGGGGCCTATTTGAGCAGCACATCAGCCCCCCTTGTGAAAGGGGGGACACCGCCGAAGGCGGAGGGGGGATTCCGTCCCCCCGTCCAAAGCCTTCCCCACCCAGGGGGGAAGGCTATGTTCGTTCTGACGTAACGGCTCAAAGCCCTTCGGCGTTCCCCTCATCCGGCCCTTCGGGCCACCTTCCCCCAGGGGAAGGCTAACCATCCTCACTTCATCAGATCCAAAAATTCCTGCTCTGTCAGCACGGGGATGCCCAGGTCCAGGGCCTTTTTCAGCTTGGAGCCGGCCCCCTCCCCGGCCACCACATAGGTGGTCTTTTTGGACACGGAGCCGGCGGACTTGCCCCCCCGGTCCTCGATCATGGCGGCGGCCTGGTCCCGGGTGAACTGCTCCAGCCCCCCGGTAAGGACAAAGGTCATGCCCGCAAAGCGCTGGTCGCTGCCCTGCTCTGCGGCGGTCATGTTCACCCCGGCCTGGCGCAGGCGGGCGATGAGGTGGCGGCTCTGGGGGCTTTCCAGCCAGGTGAGGATGCTGCGGGCGGTGATCCCCCCCACGTCGTTCACGGCGGTCAGCTCCTCCAGGGTGGCGTGCTCCAACGCCTCCATGGTCTGAAACCGGGCAGCCAGGATCTTGCCCGCCTTCTGTCCCACCTGGCGGATGCCGAAGGCGTAGATCAGCCGGGCCAGGTCCTGGTCCTTGGAGCGCCGGATGGCGGCCATGAGATTCTGGGCCGACTTCTTGCCCATGCGGTCCAGCCCGGCCACGTCCTCCTCCTTCAGGAAGTACAGGTCGCCGGGGGTCTTTACCAGTCCGGCGTTGACCAGGTTTTCCACCACCGCCACGCCCAGGCCGTCGATGTCCATGGCGTCCCGGCTGGCAAAGTGGGTCAGGTTCCGCAGCAGCTGGGCGGGGCACTCCGCCCCGGTGCAGCGCATGTGGGCCCCGTCCTCGTCCCGCTCCACCGGAGCCCCGCACACGGGGCATGTCTTAGGCAGGAAATAGGGCCGGCTGTCCGCCGGGCGCTTGTCCAGCACCACGGACAGCACCTCCGGGATGATCTCCCCCGCCTTGCGCACCAGCACCGTGTCCCCGATGCGGATGTCCTTGTCCGAGATAAAGTCCTGGTTGTGCAATGTGGCGCTGGTGACGGTGGTGCCCGCCAGACGCACCGGCTCCAGCACCGCCTTGGGGGTGAGCACGCCGGTGCGGCCCACCTGCACCACGATATCGGTGAGCCGGGAGGGCTTCACCTCCGGCGGGTACTTATAGGCGGCGGCCCACCGGGGGAACTTGGCCGTGGAGCCCAGCACCGCCCGCTGGCTCAGATCGTTTACCTTTACCACCGCCCCGTCGATGTCAAAGGAAAACCGGTCCCGCTCCTCCCCGATTTGAGTGATGGCCCCGATCACCTGGTCCATGGTGGTACACAGCTGGTGGGGGATGACCTTAAAGCCCTTTTGGGCCAGATACTCCAGCGTCTCCTCGTGGGTCTGAAAGGCCGCCCCGTCGCTCCACTGCACGTTGAACACCAGAATGTCCAGCTTCCGCTGGGCGGCGATCCTGGCGTCCTGCTGGCGGAGGGAGCCGGCGGCGGCGTTGCGGGGGTTGGCGAACAGGGCCTCGCCCCGGCGCTCCCGCTCGTCGTTCAGGGCGTGGAACACCTTTTTGGGCATGAACACCTCGCCCCGGACGATGAGATGCTCCGGTGCGCCGTCCACCCGCAGGGGGATGGAACGCACGGTGCGCAGGTTGGCGGTCACGTCCTCCCCCACCTGGCCGTCCCCCCGGGTGGCCCCCCGGACGAACAGGCCGTTTTCATACTCCAGGGCCACGGACAGGCCGTCCACCTTGGGCTCCACCACATAGACCGCCCCGGCCACGGCGCTCTGCACCCGCTGGTCAAAGGCCCGCACCTCGTCAAAGTCGAACACGTCCTGCAGGGACTCCAGGGGCACCCGGTGCCGCACCGGCTCAAAGCTGGACAGGGCCTGTCCCCCCACCCGCTGGGTGGGCGAGTCGGGGGTCACCGTCTCCGGGTGGGCCTGCTCCAGCTCCTCCAGACGGCGGAGCTTGTGGTCATAGTCGTAGTCGGACATGGTGGGCTTGTCCAGCACATAGTACTCATAGCCCGCCCGCTCCAGCTCCCGGCGCAGCTGGTCAATTTCCGTGTGAAAGTCCATTGTCGTCACCTCTTGTTTGGCATTGAAATCCGGCGATCAGCCGGGGAAATAGGGCCCGGGCCAGGCAGAACAGCCCATAGCCCCCCAGGACCCCGGCGGTGTTCAGCAGCACGTCGTCCACGTCGGCGCTGCGGCCGATGAAATATTGAATGGTCTCGATGGTCCCCGAGGCGATCAGCCCCGTTGCCAGCGCCTTCCACCACCGGGGCCTTCGTCCCAGCAGGGCGGGAAAAAATCCCACCGGCAAAAAGATGACCACGTTGGCCACCACCAGAAACATGACCCACGGCCCCCGCACTGCCCGGCGGATCTCCCGCAGGGGCACCAGCTGCAAAATGCGGTGGAGGTCGGCCCAGCGGGGAAACAGGGGGCGCTCCCCCCGCAGGGCGGCCAGCCAGTGCGCCCGCCGCCAAAAGCCCGCCGGGAACAGGGTCAGGGCGGCCAGCCCCGCCGCAAACATGACAAACAGCAGCAGGGCCAGCTCCCTCCGACGGGGACTGACCAGCCCCAGCCTGTCCAGCCGCCGCCGTCTCACCGGCAGCGCCAGGGCATAGACCGCCATGCCCGCACACATACAGGGCAGCATCTGGGCGGCATAGTCCCGTGCGTTGCCCAGATACCACCACAACAGCTCTCCGAAATTCATGGGTTCTCCTTCGTTGGGAAAAATCAGGGGCCCGCCCCGTCAGGCATCGTCGGGCAGGCCCCCTGTCTGGAACCAGGTCTGGGGGACCTGGCCCACGATCACCGTCTCGGCCACGCACAGGCGGCTGTCCACGGTGAGCTCCTCCCCGCCCCCGGGCAGCAGCACCGTGACGGGCACGGACAGCTCCAGCCAAAGGCGGTGCCGGGTCTGGTTGATCCCGGCGGAGGTAAATTCGCTTTCAAACTCTGCCGAAGCCGTGCCCAGGGCCAGGGCCCGCAGGTGCAGCTCCGGCCCCCGGGCCCAAGTCGGCTCTAGGGGCAGCAGGCTCCCCACGGGGACCGTCAGCTCTAACTGGCTGTCCTCCAGCCGCTCCAGCAGATGGGCGGACAGCTCCGCCCGCAGCAGATTCAGCCGGGCCATGTCGGCGGACAGGGCGGTGATCTCCCCCGCCTCGTTCCGGGTGATGGTCACAAAGTCGCTGTAGTCCACCCCCCGCTCCTGCAGGTCCCGGGCCGCCCACTGCTCCACAGCGGCGGTCACCTGGCTGCGGACCTGATAGCGGGCGGCGGCGGCCAGCACGGGCCGCAGGGCCCGCTCCGTCACCCGGACGGCGCACAGCATCACGCCGGCGGCCACCAGCCAGGTCAGCACCCACGAGGGCAGGCCCCGGCGCAGCCGGCGCTCCAGCTTTAAGCGCCACGGCCCAGCGGACATTCCCTCACCCCCTCATAGGGAGAGGATATGCCGCCCTTGGCTTGGCCTATTCAGCCGGACGTTAAGCCCGGCCCAGCAGCTCCTGCACCGCCAGCAGCACCCCCAGCCGACCGGACTCGAAGGTCAGGCCGCCCTGGAGATAGACGGTGTAGGGCGGGCGCATGGGGGCGTCGGCGGACAGCTCGATGGATGCGCCCTGGATAAAGGCCCCGGCAGCCATGATGACCGGGCAGTCGTAGCCCGGCATGTCCCAGGGCTCCGGGGTGACATAGGAGTCCACGGGGGCCCCGAACTGGATGCCCCGGCAGAACTTTTTCAGGGCCTCCGGCTCCCGCATGTGGATCATCTGGATGATGTCGTGGCGCACCGCGTCGGAGCGGGGCTCGGTGTCATAGCCCAGCAGCTCCATGACCTTGGCGGCGAACACGGCGGTCTTTACCGCCTGGGCCACGGTGTGGGGGGCCAGAAACAGGCCCTGATACAGGCTGCGGTTCTGACCCAGGGTGCAGCCGCACTCCCCGCCGATGCCGGGGACGGTAAGGCGCATGGCCGCCCCCTCGATCAGGTCCCGCCGCCCGGCCAGATAGCCGCCGGTGGGGGCCAGACCGCCGCCGGGGTTCTTGATGAGGGAGCCCACCACCAGGTCGGCCCCCACATGGGTGGGCTCCTTCTCCTCCACAAACTCGCCATAGCAGTTGTCCACGATGATGGCGGCGTTGGGGTTGGCCTTTTTGATGACCTGACACATCTCACCGATCTCGTCCACGGACAGGGAGGCCCGGGTGGCATACCCCTTGGAGCGCTGGATCAAAACCGCCTTCACCTTGGGGTCGGCCACGGCCTTGGCCATGCCGTCCAGGTCCGGCTTGTTGTCAAGCAGTTCCACTTGACGGTACTCCACGCCGTAGTCTTTCAGGGAGCCGTGGCCCTTGTCCACCACGCCGATGGCCCCCAGCATGGTGTCGTAGGGGGCGCCCACGGCGGACACCAGCACGTCCCCCGCCTTCAGCGCCCCGAACAGGGCGGCGGTGATGGCGTGGGTGCCGTTGACGAACTGCAGCCGCACCAGAGCGGCCTCCGTCCCGAACAGCTGGGCGTAGATCTCGTCCAGCTTGTCCCGGCCCAGGTCGTCATAGCCATAGCCGGTGGTGCCGGAGAAATAGCTCTCCGCCACCCGGTGCTCCTGAAAGGCGGCCAGCACCCGGGCGGTATTCTCCTGGGCGATGGCGTCGATGCGGGCAAACTGCTCGGTCAGCTGGGCCTGCGCCCGGCTGCCCAGCGCTTTCACGTTCTCATCTAACTGCAAAGGCATTTCACTTGTCATCCTATCTGTTTCAATATGTTGCAGGTGTTTCTCTCCCGCTTACAGGCTCTCCAGCTTGCTCTGGACAAAGGCGCACAGCAGCTTGGCGCAGTCCCGGGCGTCCTGCAGGTCGGCCATCTCCACCGGGGTGTGGATATAGCGGCAGGGCACGGACACGCCGCCGGTGCGCACGCCGATGCGGGTGGTGTGCATCACCCCGGCATCGGTCCCCCCGGCACGCATGATATCCCGCTGGGTGGGCATATCCAGGGTCTTGGCCTGGCTCTCCAGCTTTTGGATCATGTCCGGGTGGCAGATGACGGAGGAGTCCATGATCTTGATGGCCGGGCCCTTGCCCAGCCGGACCGTCCCGCACTTCTCCGAGCCGGGGGTGTCGTCCACGTCGGTGACATCCACCACCACGGCATAGTCCGGGTCCACCGCCCAGGCGGCGGGCTTGGCCCCCCGCAGGCCCACCTCCTCCTGCACGGTGAACACCACATACAGGTCGTTGGGGCACAGCTCCATCTCCTCCAGCACCTTGAGCAAAATGGCGCAGGAGATGCGGTTATCCAAGTAAGGGGAAACCACTTTACCCTGATTGGTAAAGCAGGGAGAATCATAGATCATCGTGTCGCCCACGGCCACGGCCTTCAGGGCGGTCTCCCGGTCCTTGGCTCCGATGTCCACATAGCACTCGTCCAGCTTCAGCTTGCCGAAGTCGGCCTTCTCCTCCGGGACGATCACCCCCCGCGCCCCGCCGGCAAAGCGCACGGGGGTATAGGCGGCCTCCTTGGGGCTGATGCCCCCCAGGCGGCCCACCCGCAAAAAGCCGTTCTCCTCCACATGGGTGACGATAAAGCCGATGGAGTCCATGTGGGCACACAGCATCACCCGGGGGCCGCTGCCCAGCTTGCGCACGATCAGGTTGCCCATGGTGTCGGTGGATATCTCGTCGGCCAGGGGGCGGGCCAGCTCGGCCAGCCTCTCCCGGATGCCCCCCTCGTCCCCGGAGGGACCGTGGGCGGCGTTCAGCGTCTGGATCAGTTCCAGCAGTTCCATTCTCTCTCCGCTCCTTATTCTTCCGCCCCGTCCCGGGCCATCTCCTCCAGAAACAGCCGGGTCAGGCGCAGCATATTTTCCATGTCCTCCACATTGGCCACGCTGGCCGGGGCGTGGAGATAGCGCACCGCCGCCGACATGGCGGCCACCCGCACCCCGGCGCGGCTGCGCTGGATGGTCCGGGCATCGTTGCCCCCGGCGATATACTCCTTGGTCTGCCAGGGGATGCTGTGCCCCTCCGCCAGCCGGGTCAGGGTGCGGAACAGCCCCCGGTCATAGATGGTGGCCCCGTCCATATAGGAGATCACCGGGCCTTTTCCCGGGGCGCACACCTTCCGGTGGTCGTCCACCCCGGGCAGATCGGCGGCGGTGGTGGTCTCCAGCACCAGGGCGATGTCCGGCTTCACAGAGAAGGCCGCGGCAAAGGCCCCCCGGGTGCCCACCTCCTCCTGGGCGGTGAAGGCGAAGGTCACGTCCATGGGCAGTTCCTCCCGCAGCAGGGAGAGCATGACGGCGCAGCCAACTCTGTCGTCGATGGCCTTGGCCTTCAGCATCCCCTCCCCCAGCTCCTCGGGCTCACCCAAAAATGCGCCGTAGGTGCCGGGCCGGACCAGGGCCAGGGCCTCGTCCTTGTCGGCAGCTCCGATGTCCAGATACATGCTGTCCGTCTTGGGGACCTTTTTGCCCTCCTCCCGGCTGACCAGGTGGATGGCCTTCAGGCCGATGACCCCGGGGACCTTTTCCGGGCCCAACACCACCGGCTTGCCGATGGCCACCCGGCGGTCCACCCCGCCCACAAAGTCGAACTTGCAAAAGCCCTCGTCGGTGATGCGGGTGACGATCAGGCCCACCTCGTCCATGTGGGCTGCCAGCAGCAGCTTGGGCCCGTCGGACCGGAGGCCCTTTTTGAACACAATCAGGTTGCCCAGGGCGTCGGTGCGGATGGAGTCGGCATAGGGCCCGGCCTGTTCCCGCAGAAAGTCCCGGACAGCGTCCTCGTCCCCGGACACGCCGTTTTGGCGGCAGAGCTGTTTGAGCAGATCAATCATTGCCGGGCACCTCCTCTCCCAACCCCCGGATGAAGTGGGCCAGCAGGGCGGCGGTATTGTCCATGTCCTCCCGGCTCACCGTCTCGATGGGGGTGTGCATATAGCGCAGGGGCAGGGACAGCACGGCGGTGGCCACGCCCTCCCGGCTCACCTGCAGGGGCCAGCCGTTGGTGCCCGAGTGGCCGGCCATCACCTCGATCTGGCAGTCCATCCCGGCCTCCTCCGCCTTGTGCTGCAGGCGGCGGGACATCCACCGGGTACAGTTGGGGCCCAGCCCGATCACCGGGCCGCCCCCCAGGGGGAAGGTCTTGCCCTTGTCCCCGTCGGGGCTGTCCCCGTGGGTCACGTCCACCGCCACGCACAGCTCCGGCACGATGCCATAGGCCGCCGTGATGGCCCCGGTGCTGTGGGTCTCCTCCTGGGTGGAGCCCAGAACGTACACGTCCACGTCCAGCGCCTCCCCCTTCAGCCGCTCCAGGGCATCCAGCAGGATGGCAAAGCAGGCCCGGTCGTCCAGCGCCTTGCCGCACAGCAGCTTGTCCCCCAGCCGGGTGCAGCCCGCCCGATAGACGGCGGGGGTGCCCACGGGGATCAGCCGCTCCGCCTCCTCCTGGCACAGGCCCACGTCCAGATACAGGTCCTTGATGGGCTGGGGCTTGTTCATGTCCTCCGCCGTCTGCACGTGGGGGGGCATACAGGCCACAACCCCCAGCCTGGGGGGCTGGGTGAGGATGGTCAGCTCCCGGTCGGGCAGCATCCGGGGGTCCACGCCGCCCAGGGGGGCGAAGCGGAGATAGCCCTCCTCGTGGCCGGTGATGAGAAAGCCGATCTCGTCCAGGTGGGCATCCAGCAGCAGCCGGGGAGCGTTCTCCCTGCCGCACCGGCGCAGACCCACCACGCTGCCCATGCGGTCCACCCGCACCTCGTCCACCAGGGGACGCAGCAGCTCTGCCGCCGCCTGGGCCACCGGGCCTTCAAAGCCGCTGGGCCCCGGCAGGGCGCACAGGTGTTTCAATACTTCTTCGTAGTCCAAACTCAGACCCTCCGATTTTTTGCTGTCATTGCAGGAAAGATCCTGATCGATATGGGGCGGATGGGGACATCCGCCCCTACGGGTGTTCCCTTGTAGGGGCCGCTGTCCCCAGCGGCCCGCTGTCAACGCACTGGCATCCGGGCGGCTGAAAGCCGCCCCTACAAGAGACCAGGGGAGCCGGTGTAGGGGCGGATATTATCTGCCCGGAAAGCGATCCTAAAAGCGGAATCCCTCAGTCAGCTTCGCTGACAGCCCCCTTTAACAAGGGGGCCAAGGGACGAGGGTTACGGATTGCTGCGTCGGCCCGCTGGGCCTCCTCGCAATGACAGGCTTTTTTGACAGTAGGGGCGGATATTATCCGCCCGGAATCCCCCCCGCTGGGCCTCCTCGCAATGACAAGATGTCTTTACAGCTCGTTCACCAGCGCCTTAAAGCGCTTGCCCCGCTCCATAAAGTTCTTGAACTGGTCAAAGGCGGCGCAGGCGGGGGACAGCACCACCACGTCCCCGGCCACAGCGGCCCCCTGGGCGGCGGCCACGGCGGCGGCCAGGTCGTGGGTCTCCAAGATCTCCAGGCCGCTCCCGGCAAACTCCGGGGCGGACTCCACCGCCTGGCGGATGGCGGGGGCAGTGGCCCCGCACAGCACCAGCACTTTCACCTTCTTGCAGATCTCCCGGCCCAGCTGGGTGAAGGGCACGCCCTTGTCATAGCCCCCGGCGATCAAGATCAGCTTCTGCTGGAAGGAGTCCAGACAGGCCATGGTCCGGGTGGGGCTGGTGCCGATGGAGTCGTTATAGTACTTCACGCCGCCCAGCTCCCGCACCAGCTCGATGCGGTGCTCCACGCCGGTAAAGCGCTTGGCCACGGCCCGCACGCACTTGTCGGGGACCACCCCGTCCACGGCGGCGATGGCGGCCATATAGTTTTCGATGTTGTGTACGCCGGGGATGCGGATATCCGCCAGCGGCAGGACCTCCCGGCTGCCCATGGCGTTGGTCAGCCAGATGGCCTCGTCCCGGAGATACACCCCCTCCTCCAGCTTGCTCTTCCGGCTGAACAGGGTCACGCCGGCGGGGGCCTCTTTGGACAGCTCCCGGGTGATGTCGTTGTCAAAGTTGAACACCGCCCGGTCCCCCGCCTTCTGGTGGAGATAGATGTTCCGCTTGGCGTTGGTATACTCCTCCATGGTGTGGTGATAGTCCAGGTGGTTGGGGCTCAGGTTGGTGAACACGGACACGTTGGGGCTCAGAGTCATGGTCATCAGCTGGAAAGAGGACAGCTCCACCACCACCATGTCGTCCGCCGTCATGCCGCCCACGTCGGGCAGCAGGGGCTTGCCGATGTTGCCGCCCACATACACGTTGAACCCGGCCTCTTTCAAAAACTCGCTGATGAGGGTGGTGGTGGTGGTCTTGCCGTCGCTCCCCGTCACGCCGAAGATTTTGCAGGGGCACAGCCGGAAGAACAGCTCCATCTCCGAGGTGATCTCTCTCCCCTTCTCCGCCGCCTTGACCAGCTCCGGGTGGTTGGGGCTCAGGCCGGGGGTGCGGAAGATGACATCAAAGCGATAGAGCTTGTCCAGATACTCCTCCCCCAGCTGGAACTTCGCACCCAGGCTCTCCAGCTCGGCGGCCAGTTCCTCCACCCGCTCCCGGGGAGACTTATCGCACACCGTGACCTTCAGCCCGGCGCGCAGCATCATGCGGATGAGGGGGGTGTTGCTCACGCCCATGCCGATGACGGCAACGGACTTGCCCCGCAGGGACTCCAGATATTCAGCAATGGTGGACATAAACGTCCTCCTTCCATGTTTTTCTTTGTAACTTAGTGATTTTACCACGATTCCCCGAAAAATTCAATCGAAAGTGCGGACACATTTCGACCTCGGCCCCATTCGGGCAGAAAAGGCGCTCCAGCTCCTCCAGCATCCGGCGCAGTCTGCCCCGGCCGCACCCGGCCATTTTGGCCAGTCCCGCCACGGTATAGCGCCAGCTGTCCGGCAGAGAGGTCATCCGCATAAACAGCCCCCTGGCCTCCAGACTCAGCCGCCCGTCCTGGGCCACCTCCCGATACACCATGACAAAAGGCTTGGTCCGCATACCGCTTCTCTTCATCTCCCGCTCCCCCTATCTGCCGCAAAATACACCTATATAAAGGGCGGGCTTCCGGGCAAAGCGGTACGTTTTCGTGCGTCTTTCCCGTCACGAACTGCGGCGGAAGAAGTGCGGTCCCCCCTGTTGACAACCCCCGCATTTTCCTGTATCATAGGCAGAGCAAGTAAGCTGGACAGCCGCGCGGGCGGGGCGAAAGGCCCGTCTGTGAGGAAAGTCCGGGCTCCGCAGGGCAAGGATAACGGGTAACACCCGCCGGGGGCGACCCTAGGAAAAGTGCAACAGAGATATACCGCCCACAGTCACACCTGTGGCCGTGAGTAAGGGTGGAAAGGCGAGGTAAGAGCTCACCCGACGGCTGGGAACAGTCCGTCGCTGTAAACTCTATTCGGAGCAACGCCGTGGGAACGCAATAGACCGGCCCGGTCGCGTTCAGGGGGCGGCTGGAGCGTGGGGGCAACTCCACGTCGAGATAGATGGCTGTCTTAAAAGACAGAACCCGGCTTACAGGCTTACTTGTCAAAAAGGCCGCAAAGGGACAAAACCCTTTGCGGTCTTTTTATCAGCCTGTCGCTCCACCCGCTCCCGTCATTGCCGGGAGCAAAGCGGCACAGCGATCCGTCCCCCTCGTCTCCTCGGCTCCCCCTGTGGGGGAGCTGGCACCGAAGGTGACTGAGAGGGCTGTCCCCCGTGTCAAATGAAGGCTATCGAAGCAAATCATCAGGCCCCCAGGCCCGCACTGCCAACCCAAGACAGTGCGGGCCTGAATTTTTGTGTCGCTTATCCTGTATATCGTATCCCCGTCCCATTTGCAACGACTTTCTCCGTTCTTTGAAAAACGTGCCGTTTCCATAGCGGGAACAGCGGGGGCAGGTCCTTTTGTCGTTTCGCCGAATTTGGATTCCTGCGTTCCGGCATAAAGAAACCGTTAATTTCCCGTTAAAAAAAGAAAAGTTTCCAACACTTTTCCCTTTCTTTTTCACTCTTGGATTTGACGTTTTTGGGCTGTTTGGTGGTTTTGCCCATGAATATTTTGTTTTTCCTCCGTTTTCTTACCAGCTTCGGCGTTGACATTCCCGACAAAAACAGCTAAGATTCATAAACGCCCATAAGAATGCAACGAAAATGAAACGAATGGTGGCCAAATGTGTGTGTCGGCCACAAGGAGGTCTTGTCATTGAAAAAAGTTCCGGTCTTTTTGGCGGCCCTGCTTCTGCTCTGCGTCCCGGTGCTGGCTGCGGGCGGCCAGGTATCTGAGATCGCCGAGCCCACGGCTGCCCTTTGGATGTGCATCCCCTTCGCCGGTATCCTGCTGTGCATCGCCGTGATGCCTCTGGTAGCCCCCGCCTGGTGGGAGCGCCACCAACCCATTGTAGTGGGCATCTGGTCGCTGCTGTTTCTCATCCCCTTCGCCGTGGTGAACGGGGCGGGCGCTTCTGTCCAGTCTGCCCTGGAGTGCCTGGTGGACGACTATCTCACCTTTATCGTGCTGCTGTTCGGCCTGTTCTGCGTGGCCGGCAACATCACCCTGGAGGGCGACCTGGCCGGCTCCCCCCGGGTCAACGTGGCCCTGCTGCTATTCGGCACCATGCTGTCCAGTCTGGTGGGCACCACCGGTGCCAGTATGCTCATGGTCCGTCCCCTGCTGAAGATGAACGCCTGGCGCAAGCGCCGCCGCCACATTATGGTGTTCTTTATCTTCCTCATCTCCAACATCGGCGGCTGCCTCACCCCCATCGGCGACCCTCCGCTGCTCATGGGCTTCTCCCGGGGCGTGCCCTTCTTCTGGAGCCTGCGCCTGGTGCCCATGCTGCTGCTGAACGTGGCGGTGCTGCTGTTCCTGTTCTATCATGTGGACATGCGGGCCTATCGCCGCGACATCGCCGAGGGCCGCAAGCCCGACATCAGCGGCCCCGGCACCCAGGTCCATATCCGGGGGCTGCACAACGTGGTCTTCCTGCTGATGATCGTGGCCGCCGTCATTCTCAGCGGCACTCTGCCCAACCTGCCCGCCATGCAGGATGCCCAGGGCCAGGTGCTGGGCCTGCCCATCTTCGGTGAGGTGCGGCTCACCCTCCCCGCCGTCATCGAGATCGCCATCATTCTGCTGGCCGCCCTGCTGTCCTTCAAGACAACCAGCGTCGAGGTCCGCCGCTCCAACCACTTTACCTGGGGTGCCATCCAGGAGGTGGCCGTGCTGTTCATCGGCATCTTCATCACCATGAAGCCCGCCCTGATGCTCCTCCAGGCCCACGGTGCCGAGCTGGGGATCACCACCCCCTTCCAGATGTTCTGGGCCACCGGTGCCCTGTCCAGCTTTTTGGACAACACCCCCACCTATCTGGTCTTCCTCACCACCGCCTGTGCCCAGGGCTTTACCAGCGGCGTGAACACCACCCTGGGCGTGGTCCCCGTGCAGATGCTGGAGGCCATCTCCTGCGGCGCGGTGTTCATGGGTGCCAACACCTACATTGGCAACGCCCCCAACTTTATGGTAAAATCCATCTCGGATGAAAACGGTATTCGTATGCCCTCCTTCTTCGGCTACATGCTGTGGTCGCTGGGCTTCCTGGTTCCCGTGTTCCTGCTGGACTCGCTCATCTTCTTTCTGTAAGGAGGCTTGGATCACATGGATGACAATATGACTATGCGGCTGGAAATTGCCCGCCGTATCTACGATCTGGACGCGGAGGTCTATCGGGTGCTGGGCTCCAGCCTGGGCCGGGTGTTCAACAGCGACCGGGACATGACGGTCCGCCGTCTGGCCAACCTGATGGGCGACTTCACCCAGGGCCACTACCTGCGCAGCGAGCTGGCCCTGATCTCCAACATGGCCCGCACCATCCCCGTCAAGGCGGACCGCTCCCGGCTGATGACCGAGTACAACGAGATCCTCCACGCCCTGGACAAGCTGCCCACCAACTTCAACTCCCTGGACATCCTGGACCCCAAGATGGCCCACCTGAACAGCCTGCGGCTCAACCGCCGCTTTGACCAGGGCAACCACCTGGTGGTGTGCATCGGCCGCACCTACGGCAGCGCAGGCACCGACATCGGCTTTGCCCTGGCCGACGCCCTGAAGATCAACTACTACGACTCCGAGATCTTCACCGAGGTGCTGGAGCGCATGGAGGCCGACCCCAAGTCCGTTCAGGACCGGGTGAGCTTTGCCCATAAGCAGAACCTGAACCAGAGCCTGGGCATGGACAAAAACCGCGGCCTGAAGGAGCGCCTGCGGGAGTTCAACCGCTACCACGGCCTGCCCACCGAGGATGCCCTCTTCTTCAACCAGAGCGGCCTGCTGTGCGACATGGCCAAGCGGGAGGACTTTATCATCATGGGCCGCTGCGCCGACGCGATCTTGTCCAACAACGGCATCCCCCACATCAGCCTGTTCATCAACGCCCCCTTTAACCTGCGGGTGCGCCGGGTGATGGACACCGACGGTCTGGACAAGAAGGGGGCCGTTAAGCTGCTCCACCAGCTGGACCGCCGCCACCGCCACTATTACGAGTTCTACACCGGCCGCCGCTGGGGCGACCCCGCCAACTACGACCTGTGTCTCAACAGTGCGTCCTACGGCATCGACGGCTCCGTGGCGCTGGTCCGCCAGCTCATCGAAAAGAGCCGTGAGTCGGCCAAGGACTGACCCCTCCCCGTTTCCCATCCCATCTCTTTGACATAGACCAGCGCCGCCCCGGCTCTCTCCGGGACGGCGCTGGTCTTTTCTATGCCGGTGAAGAAAAAAATCGAAACTTTCCGAAAAGAAATGCTTGCATTTTGGTTCCTGTTTTGCTATAATGGGCTAGTAAGTTCGATGCAGGTATAGTTCATCGGTAGAACGCGACCTTCCCAAGGTCGATAGGAGGGTTCGACTCCCTTTACCTGCTCCAGTTGTCGCAGACTTTACCAAGTTTGCGACGATTTTTTATGCGTTCTCAGCAGGCGGCACCTCCCTGCATCCCTTGATCCCTTGCTTTTTGCCCTGCATCTTGATAGAATGGACTTGATCCAATCGATATCATCCTGTCAGAACGGAGGTTCTTATGAGACGCACTGTACTGATCCCCGCCCTGTGTCTGCTCGCAGCTTTCGCGCTTTCCGCCTGCTCCCCTGCCGCCCCCGGCGGGCAGGGGTCCGAGGCTCTCAGCCCTGTGGGCCCGGGCACGCCGGCATTTCTCGATGACATAGGGAGACCCCTGCGCGAATTAAAAGCCGAACAGCCCAGCGGCGAAGTCGGGATACGGTTGGACGGCTTCCCCGATCATGCCGCCGCATGTTTTGGAGAGCCGGGGGCGGAATACGCTTCCTACTTTTTCGGAACACAGAGCGGGGATGCCGAGAAGGCCATGGACGAATGTGCCCCTCAGTTGAAGTGCGCCGGTTTCGTCACCACAGCAGGCGTTCTCTTTCCCGACATGGAAGATGAGATGTCCTTTGAGGACTTCTTCTCCCTGCTCGGCGTGGACGAGTATGAATACTTCGGAGATGACGAAAATACCATCACCGCCGAGGGCTGGCTGAGGTTCCAGTACCGCGGCATGGAGGTCCTGATCAACACAAACGAAGCTGCCGCCGGCGGCGGCTGGGATTTCACAGGCACAGAGCTCGTAAAACGGGATGCTCCCGCGTCCATTGCAGACCCGGAACTGTCAGCGGCCAATCAGGACTTGGCCGATGCAGTCATGTTTGATTGACGCAAAGGGACAAAAATCCCAAAAACCTATTGACAGTGCCCCGGATTCTGCATATAGTATTGAAAGAAAACGTACGTTGTGCGCATACGAACATATATGAAGGAGCAGCGAGTATGATCTTTGAAAAACTGAAATCGCTCATTGCCGAGCAGTTCAATGTGGACGAGGATTCCATCACCATGGAGACCTCCTTTGCCGATGACCTGAACGCCGACTCGGTGGATCTCGTAGACCTGTCCATGGCCCTGGAAGAGGAGTTCGGCATTGACGAGCTCACCGAGGAGGAGACCGCCTCCATCAGCACCGTGGGCGATCTGGTCCGCTTCCTGCAGGGCAAAGTGGACTGAGCATACAGAAAGAAACACATGCGAAGCTCCGCCCCGGGCGGAGTTTTGCCATGTCTAAGGAGAGCTGCGCATGGAAACCTTGGAAAAAAAGCTGGGGTATACCTTTCAGGACAAATCCCTGCTGGAAAACGCGCTGACCCACAGCTCCTGTGCCAACGAGAGCAAGGGCCGGCTGCAGAGCAACGAGCGGCTGGAATTTTTGGGTGACTCCATTCTGGGCATGGTGGTGGCCGACCACCTGTACCGCAACCACCCCGACCTGCCCGAGGGGGACCTGACCCGCACCCGGGCCGCCCTGGTCTGCGAGGAGAGCCTGGTGGTGGTGGCCGAGGAGCTGGGCCTGGGCGCGTATCTCCACCTGGGCCGGGGCGAGGAGGCCGGCGGCGGCCGCCAGCGCCCCTCCATTCGGGCCGACGCGGTGGAGGCCGTGCTGGCCGCCGTCTATCTGGACGGGGGCATCGGCTCTGCCCGGAAGATCATCCAGAAGTATATCCTCAGCCGGGAGGTGGCCGGGCTGACCAAGCCCCGGGACCACAAGACCGCCCTGCAGGAGCTGGTCCAGCGGGAGAGCGGCCAGGTGCTGCGCTATCGCCTGGTCCGCGAGGAGGGCCCCGACCACGACAAGCGCTTTTTCGTGGAGGTGGACCTGAACGGCTCCCCCGTGGGCACGGGCAGCGGCCGCAGCAAGAAAGAGGCCGAGCAGATGGCCGCCAAGGCCGCCATTGAAAGGCTGGAGCAGCCGGGCATCTGACGCGGCCTCCCCCTTCCCCAACACAAGAACACTCCCTGACGGGCTTTTCACGGCCTGTCAGGGAGTGTTTCTGTCTGTATGTGCTCAGTCGTCCCGTTCCCGGCGGAACAGCCTTTTCAGGGGGTTGCGGCTGCGCTTTTTCTCCAGGCGCTCCAGGGCCCGGGCGGCCTCTTTGCTGCCACCCTCCGCCGCCTGGTGATAGTATTCCAAAGCGGCCTTCCGGTCACGGGGCAGGCCATAGCCGTGCTCCAGGCACTCCCCCAGCCAATACTGCCCCCTGGCATAGCCCTGGCGGGCCGACCTGCCGAACCACTCCGCCGCCAGCACCCGGTCCTGCTTCATGGCCACGCCGTGGTAATAGAAGAATCCCAGGCAGCACTGGGCCCGGGCATCCCCCGCCTCCGCCGCCTGGCGATAGAGTTGGGCGGCTTTGGTCTTGTCCTGCTCCACCCCGGTACCCGTCTCATAGCACAGGGCCAGGGAGCAGGTGGCGGGGGCATAGCCCATCTCGTGGGCGGCCCGGTACAGCTCCGCCGCCCGCTTCTCGTCCTTCTTCACGCCGCAGCCCAGGTCATAGCACTCCCCCAGCAGGCTCATGGCCCTGGGATGCCGCTGCTGGGCGGACTTGGCAAACCACTCCGCCGCCTTGTCGTCGTCCTCGTCCACGCCGATGCCCCGGTAATAGCAATAGCCCAGGTTGCACTGAGCCCGGGCATCTCCCCGCTCTGCCGCCTGGCGGTAGAGGGGCACGGCCCGGGCCTTGTCCATCTCCACGCCCCGGCCCAGCTCATAGCACAGACCCAGCATACAGGTGGCGGGGGGATAGCCCCCCAGGTGGGCGGCCTCATAAAGCTGCGCCGCCCGCTTTAACTCCTGCTCCACACCATAGCCATGGTCATAGCACTGCCCCAGCAAAAACTCCGCCCGGTGGCTGCCTGCGGCCACGGCCCTTTGAAACCATTCCACGGCCGTCTCGTCGCTCTCCTCCACGCCAATGCCCTGGTAGTAGCAATAGCCCAGATTGCACAGGGCCCGGGCGTCCCCCGCCTCCGCCGCCTGGCGGTAGAGCGCCACCGCTTTATCCAGGTCCCGGTCCACCCCCCGGCCCAGCTCGTAGCACAGGCCAAGGGAACAGGTGCCGGCGATCTCGCCCCGGTCACTGGCAGCCTGAAACAGTCCCACCGCCCGCACCAGGTCCTGCTCCACGCCAAAGCCCCGGTCATAGCACTCCCCCAGCAGGTTCAGCGCCCGGGGATAGCCGCTCTTGGCCGCCCTGGCAAACCAGTGGGCGGCCTTTTTGTTGTCCTCGTCCACGCCGATACCCATGTAATAGCAAAAGCCCAGGTTGCAGGCGGCGGGGGGATAGCCCGCGTCCGCCCCCACCTGATAGAGCTCCACCGCGTGGGCCAGATCCCGTTCCACGCCCACCCCCGTCTCATAGCACAGGCCCAGGGCGCAGGCAGCGGGGAGAAAGCCCTGGACATAGGCACGGCGATAGCATTCCGCCGCCTTCCGGCTGTCCTGGGCCGTCCCCCGGCCCATCTCGCAGCAGATGCCATAGAGATACAGCCCCCGGGCGCTGTCCTGCTCCGCCGCCTGGCGATAGAGCTGGGCGGCCTTTTCCCGGTCAGGCGTGACCCCGATGCCCTGGTCATAGCACTCCCCTAACGAGCAGGTCCCCTCGTCATAGCCCTGGCGGTGGGCCTCCTCATACAGACGAAAGGCCTTCACCGGGTCAGCTTCCACCCCGTGGCCGTTCTCATAGCACTCTCCCAGCAGGGCCTGGGCCCGGGGATAGCCCTGCTCCGCCGCCAGGGTGAACAGGCGGGCGGCCTCCTCATTGTTCTCCGCCACGGCGATGCCGTGGTAATAGAAAAAGCCCAGCCGGCACTGGGCGGGGGCAAACCCCTGTTCCGCCGCCGTGCGGTAGAGTTCCAGTGCCTTGTCCTTGTCCTGGGGCACCCCCCGGCCCATCTCATAGCACAGCCCCAGCTCGCACACGGCGGGGATATACTCCTGCTCCGCCGCCGCCATGTACAGTTCAGCGGCCCTGTCAAAATCCTGATGGGTGCCCACGCCTCCGGCCCAGCACAGACCGGCCCCATACTGGGCGGCGATATGCCCCCCCTCGGCGGCCTGGTCCAGCCAATAGAAGGCCTGCCGGTCGTTCTGCTCCGCCCCGCCGCTGCCCTCGTAATAACACATGCCCAGGCGATACTCCGCCTCCAGATCGCCGCTCTCCGCCGCGCTCTGGAGCTCCTGCAGCCCCGCCCGCTTTTTGGCCGACACTGCGGCCATGCTGTGGATCACGTTTGGGTCGATGTACACCATCATCCCGTCCTGCTCCGCCCCGTCCCAGGGCACGCGCTCCTCGTCCATAGCATTCCGCTCCTTTCTCTCTTGAAAAAAGTCGCTGCAAGCAGCCTTTCTACTTACAGCGACAAAGTATGATCTGATTTCCAGAATACGCCTGCCGGTCACTTCTTGCCGGTCCATTATAACATAGCCGGCCCGGGTCTGCAACGCCATGTCATTGCGGCAGGGTATCTTTATACTGCTGATAATCTCCCTCTGTCACCAGCTTTGTATATGCGCGATAGGCATCCTGAAGCGTCTTGTACTGGTTGGCGGAGGAGCAATATTTTTTATAGCCATAGAGCCCCATGTGTTCTGCGACCGCAATGTAATTTCCCACCTTGTTGGTCCGCACCGCAGTGGTCGTCTCTGAGACATAGTATCTTCCGTCCCCGGTCTGGATGATCACCGGGATATTCTGTCCGGTGCCAGATCGTTCAGTACGCCGCTGTCCGTCAGGGCCTTGTGCATGTCCTCCCTCAGGTCAATCCGGTGCCCCGTTTTTCCGCCCCTCCAGTTGAACACAGCGCCGTCTTTCAGGCTGAACGACACCGCGCGATACTGTTCAATGAGCTGGCGCTATCCGACAAGCTCTTTGAGCATTGCGCCGAGATTGACGAAGCGGCACGAAACCGCATAGAACTGATCGTGCGGTCACTGGCAGAGCAAAACGGCGTGACCGAACAGCTGAAAGCCGAAAATCAGATGGAGTGGGTACGGCAGATGAACGCTTGCAAGGCACAGGCAGAGGAAGTTGTGAAAGCGGAATTGATTTACGATTGAGCGAGGAAGTCCGGGCAGAAAACTGTTCGGACTTTTCTCATGTAGTCCAAAGTTGCGGTAGAACTGTTCACAAGTTTATGGTATAATTTGAATACGAAATTGAGAAACAAATCGGAATTTGAGGAGAACAATGAATGGCAACATGGAGTGGTATAAGGAAAAAATTGGAAACGGAATATCTGGCTCAAAGTCTGCAAGGTCATATTCAGTATTATGCAACATCATATAGCAGGAGTCACGACCATGAGGGACGGGCGGCGATAAGATATGATGGAAAAGAAATCATCAAGGGATGCTATTGGAACAATTGGGTGAAAGCAGACATGTTTCCTCAAGACGAAAAATACGAGAAACGCATGAAAGTAGAAAATGCGTATATGGACGATACAGCTATAAAATTGGGTATTTTTGACCAACGCTGTTTTTATAATGCGTTTGCAGAGTTTGATAATCAAGATATTGAAGCGAGTCTTAAAAGTGAAAATTTAATCGTAAAAATATTTGCTGTATTGGATAGACGAGTTGGTAAACGGAGATTAAGAATTATGAAAGAAACTATAATGGAAGAACCAGATACATTCCAAGAGTTTTATGCGATTCGGACAAAAGCAGAAGGACTGTTATAAATCTCGATTTGTCGAGAAGTTAAGCCGGAGCAAATCCCTTTAGGAACGAAAGGGCGCACTTCTATACTCTCCTATCGGGAGTATCGTGCGTCCTGGGTCGCTTCATTCCCGGTCAGCAGAAGAAAACTGCATGATCGAGAATGTTGCGTCACGACCTTCCGTCAAGGAAGCTACACTCCCTTGCGCCGCTTGTGCGTCTATCCCTTGTGGACTTGCCGTCCGCAAACGGTTTTGACAAACCGTTCGCCGCCAGCAAGTTGCAAAAGAAGTATGATGGAGGTACTCAATTTGAAAAGAGCTGCAAAAATAGTTTTGATAGGAGTCTGCTTCGGCTTGATTTTGTTATTTCTTAAAATTATTTTTAGGATTGATGATGCAGCTTTTATGCATGGTTATTGGATTGCAGCGGTTGCCATTGTATTAGGCGCTGTGTTAATCAATGTATGTTACAATCTAATTTATTTTAACAAAGTCAAGAAAATTGCAAAGTTGCTGAGTGAAGAAAAGCCACAGGAATACATTGACGGTATAGAAAATTTGCTAAAAACCGCAAAAGGGAAAACATTAAGAAATATCTTAGAATTAAATTTGGCTGCTGGATACATCGAGATAAAACAATTTGATATAGCAATTCCTATGCTGGAAAAATTATCCCATGAGCGGCTGAGCGGTTCTTCTGTTAATGTAGTTCATAAAATCAACCTTTGCTTGAGCTATTTTGAAACTGCCCAGTATGAAAAAGCAATTACAATATACAACGAAAACCAAGGACTTTTTCAACAATATAGACATCACAAAATCTACGGCGGAAACATAGCCATACTTGATATAATAGCAGCAATTATAAATGAGCAATATAATCAGGCAGAAGAATTGCTGGATACAGCAAAGAAAATGTATGATGATCCTCGATTGCAAAAATCGTTTCGAGAAATTCTTGATATATTAAAGAAAGAAAAGGCGGAAAATCACTAACATCTTTAACTCAATACGGAAAATTAGACCGTTGACTGGTCGCACTATGCGAAAAGTTGACGGTCTTTTTTTATCCCCAAAATCAAAAAAGGAGGTCACGAAACAGATAATGTACAATAACTTGCGCAAATTAAAAAGAGCATAAAAGAAGACATAGCTTGCAGGCTCTGGTAGAATGAAGTTACCACACAAACATTCGAAAGGAGCAAGCAAACTATGTCCGA
>NZ_JACOPN010000005.1 GCF_014287875.1 Flintibacter faecis
GTCTTCTTGGCCGAAACCTCAAACACAGGAGTTCCGTTCGACTTGCATGTGTTAAGCACGCCGCCAGCGTTCATCCTGAGCCAGGATCAAACTCTCAATAAAATGGTATTTAAATGACCTCAAAGAAGCCAATCAAATCGATCTTATTGAAGCGTTCCTTGCTTCAAAGAAAATAAATTGACGTTGTTCCTTACAAGCTCTTTTCAAAGCTCTTTAAAAACAACCATCACCTTTTGGTGCTTCGTGTTTGTCACGTTGTTTAATTTACAAGGTACACGCTGCGTCCTGCAGCGGTTTTTAATGATATCACTTCGTTTTCCTTTTGTCAAGAACTTTTTTCAGAAGTTTTTCAACCTCTTCTCAAGTCCTCTCATCCGCCAGGTCCTTGAAGTTTTATCACCGTCGCTCTCGCAAGCGACTTATTTAGGATACCATACTCAGTTTGCCTTGTCAAGAACTTTTTCAAGCTTTTCAAGCTGTTTTGTTCTCGCTTCAGCTACTGTATTCGGTTTCCAAACGGGCTTTTGCTTGGGAACAGGTCCCTTGCTCAAAGCGCTTGCTTATATTATCAGAACCAGTCCCGTTTGTCAACTGTTTTTTTACAGGTTTTTTCCTCTTTTTTTACGTTTCTCCAGAACCGCCCCAATCTCCCGTTGATTCTCCCGCTCCACGCCTTTGTTTTCCCTCTGTATTCTACCCACTCTTGTGCACTTTTATCCATGTCCCCAGCAAAATGGGCATGACCAGTCCAGACCAAAGGTTCGCCCACAGGGCCAAATGCTCCAATCTCTCCATCTGCCGTCCGGGCAAGAACAGCGCTATCCCCGTGGCTAGTACCACTGCCGTTCGCCCTGTCCATTTTTCCTGCCGTTGCGGCGCGGCGGCCGCCAGCATGGCCCGCAGGGCAAAGGTCAACAGGCACGCCATGGTCACGTCCGCTATCACCCACAGGGCGGCTACCACGCTCTCCACCCGCTGAAAAGCCCCCTCCACCCCCACGCTCTTGGCCAGAGCCAGAAATGGGCTGTCCAGCCGCCCGGCCAGGGCGGGGCCCAGGCTGCCCAGGATCACCCCCTGGGTCAGGGCAAGGATCACACAGCCCAGGGCCGTCCGGCGACAGCTGCCCTTTCCATCCGATGGCATCTCCTCTGTGAGAAACGCCCAGCAGCTCCCCCAACCCAGCACCCCTGCCGCCGCGAAGCCGCTTTGAAGCACGGGCACAACGTCTCCCGTCCACAGGGGCAACAGCCGGACGGCCCGCACCTGGGGCAGGGACAGCAGGAGGATGGCTCCCCCCGTCACCGCCAGTACCAAGAAAAATAGCTGTCCTGCCCGGGCAAAGGCGGCCAGACTGCCCCCGGCCAGCCAGAACACCATTCCCGCCGCCGCCAGCAGGAAATAGGGCATCGCCCCATCCCGATAGCCGGAGGACAGCATCCGCCCGGCGCACAGCCGCAGCCGCAGGGCCAGCAGGGCCAGTGCCCACACCAAATATAGAAAGAGCACTCCCCAGCCAAACCGCGGCCCCAGACCGTCTAAAATTCCCCGGGCCAGGCCCTTATCCCCCGCCAGACGGGTGAGCAGGCACACGGACAGCAGGACCAGCGGGAGGGCCGCCAAGGGAGCCAGCCACGCCCCCCGGCCCGCGGAGAGGACCGCACCCGGCAGCAGCTCCGCCGCCGGGGCCAGCACCCCCGCCCACACCAGGACGGCCAGCTGCGTTCGGGACAGCGCACCTTTCTTCATTTCCGCTCCCTCCTCACATTTCCATCAGCCCCCGGGCAGGTCCGCCCGCACCGTCACCTCCGGTTCCAGTCGGGAGAACACCTCCGGCCAGTCCGACTCTAAGCTGCTCCACAGTCCCGGGTCGGACAGGGCGGCCCGGGGGCCCAGCTCGGCGCAGTCCGCTTTCCAGGCCCGCATCTGTTCCAGTGCCGAGGTGACCTCATGTTCCGCCAGCGATTCCAGACGTCGGCAGACCGTCTCCCGCTCCGTCTCGGACAGGGGGCCGTTTCCTTCCGCCAGCTCCGCCGTCACCCGGCAGGTGAGCCTCAGCCGTCCCTCCGACCCGGCAAACCGGCTGACCGTCTTGGCTCCGATGATCCGCGCCGCCGCCCGGCCACCGGGCAGGGCGATCTCCACCACCTCCGTCAGGGGGTGTCCCAGCAGCAGCGCAAGGCCCCTGGCGCTCTCTCCCTCTAAATACCCCGCCAGCTTGTCCCCGGCAAAGACGGCATAGCCCGCCGCCGTCAGCTCCGCCTCCCCCACGGTCAGGGCGGGAGCATAGGCGCACCCCCGCTCCAGCAGCTGGGTGTACATCTCCCCCACCCGCCGGGGCCGAATCGATAAGCCCCTCTCCCCGTCTGCGGCCAGGGTGGCCAGGCGGCTCTCCACCCCCCGGTCGCCCCCGGCTTCCAGAGCCGTCCGGGCAGTGTCCCCCCGGACGACCCACAGCCGGGCTGCCAGACTCAGCTGGGCATCCCGGGCCACATAGGCGAAGATATCCTCCACTCCCCGGCGGCTCTGTCCCTCCCCCAGCAGCAGCTGATCCACATAGCCAAAGAACACATACCGGTCGCTGCGGCTCTGGATGGCCTGAGCGGCGGCGCTGAGCGAACTGCCCTCCCCCCGCCACAGCCGGGCGGGCTGCTCCGGCGGCTGGGGGCCGGTGGCGGCGCTCATGGCCGGACCGCTCTCCCCCCGGTCCACCCCCATCACCCGCAGCAGGGCCATGTCCCCCATCTCGCGGGGCCTTGGGAGGGCACCGCATACAGCCAGCAGCAGGACTGCGGCCAGGGCCAAGCTCACCCCCCGCCTCACCGCTGGTTTCTCCGGTTCCGGGTGCGCTCTGCCCCGCCCCGCCATTTCAGGGTGGGCAGGGGCGGACGGATCAGGTCGGGCCCGCCCAAGTGTCTCCCCGGTCCGGCGGTAAAGGGGGCCAGATAGGCCACGCCAAAGCTCTCCAGCCCCGCCAGGTGATAGAGGAGCGCCACACAGCCCAGCACCAGGCCGAACAGTCCGCCCAGGCTGGACAGCACGGTCAGCCCAAAGCGCCACAGCCGCAGGGCGTTGCCAAAGTCCTGGGCGGGCATGGTGTACCCCGCCACCCCGGCGATGGCCACCGCAATGAGCACCGCCGGAGAGACGATATGGGCATCCACCGCCGCATTGCCCACCACCAGTCCGCCCAGAATGGACACCGTGGAGCCGATGGGCCCGGGCAGGCGCAGCCCCGCCTCCTGGATGATCTCAAATGCCAGAAGCATGATGAGTACCTCGAAGATGGTGGAGAAGGGCACCTCCTGCTTGGCGGCGACGATGGACAGGGCCAGCTTGCCTGGGATGGCCTCCGGGTGATAGGTCACCATGGCGATATACAGCCCCGGCAGCAGCAATGTGACGGCGGCGCAGAAATAGCGGATCAGCCGCAGCGCTGAGGCGGCCATCCAGTGATAGGCCCGATCCTGCCCCGTCTTGAAAAACTGATCCGCCGTCCCCGGAACCACCCAGCCCAGGGGGATGCCGTCGCACAGCAGGCCCACCCGGCCGTCCAGCAGCTCCCGGCAGAAGCGGTCGGGCCGCTGGGTGGATAAGATCAGCGGGAACGGACTGGATACGGCGGGGACCAGATACTCCTCCAGGTCCCCGGCGGACTCCACCCCGTCTATATCCATCTCGTCCAGCCGTTCCCCTGCCCGGCGCACGGTGTCCGGGTCGGCGATGTTCTCCAGCCATACCACATCCACCGGGGTCAGGCTCTGGCGGCCCACGATGTGCTCCTCCACCCGCAGCTCCGGGGCCCGCAGGCGGCGGCGCACCAGCGAGGTATTGGTGCGCAGGCTCTCCACAAAGGAGTCCCGGGCCCCCTTCAGGGACGGCTCGTTCTCCGGCTCCCCCACCGAGCGTTTTTCCTCCGTGGACACCGGAACGGTGAGGGCCGCCCCCTCCCCCGGAAGGAACAGGGCGCAGCAGCCCCCCACCAGGTCTGTGGCCACCTGGTCCAGGGTGGTCCGCCGGTGTACCTGTTGGGCGTACAGGGCCCCCTGCCGCAGGTGCTCCAACAGTTCCCCCTCAGGGACCCGGGCCAGGCGCTCGTCCTGGGCCAGGGGGCGGAGGACATAGTCGTTGAGCCGCTCGGTCCGGGCCATGCCGTCGATGTAGCACACTGTCAGCGTCCGTTCCCCCGCCCCCGCCAGACAGACTGTCCGGGTCTGATAGTCGGCGCACCGGTCAAACACCCGGCCCAAATTCTCCAGGCACAGGGGCAGGGGGATGCGGGGCTCCCGCCGGGGATGGGGCCGGTCCGGGCTCTGCTTTGGCGATTTGGACATAAAAAAGCCCTCCCTTTTTCAGTTAGGCGTTAGGAGTGATGAGATCGGAGTTTCATCACCCTCTAAGTCTGCCGGAAAAGGGAGGGGATTATGCATTGTAAAAAAGCCTTCCCCCGGGGGGGAAGGTGGCATGGGCGAAGCCCATGACGGATGAGGGGAACGCCATCGACATTTGAGCATCTCCGAAAATACAGGCCAAAGCCTTCGCCCCGCAGGGGAGCAGGTGGCATGGCGCAGCCATGACGGATGAGGGGGACCACGGGGGTGCGGAATCCCTCAGTCAGCTTCGCTGACAGCCCCCTTTCACAAGGGGGCCAAGGGACGGGGGTTACGGATTGCCACGTCGGCCCGTTGGGTCTCCTCGCAATGACAGGCTTTTTTGACAGTCTCAAAAAGTATGTCGTTGTGCTGATGCTGTCAAGTTATGTCATTCCGAGGAGCGAAGCGACGTGGGAATCCGCATCCCCGTCCCTTGGCTCCCCCACAGGGGGAGCTGGCACGGCGAAGCCGTGACTGAGAGGGCGGGCGGCCACAGGCCGCCCCTACAAGAGGGCCGGCGATATTTGCCGTAGGGGCGGCCTTTGGCCGCCCGCCGTCGGCGTACAAAGCTTTCCGGGCAGATGGGGACATCCGCCCCTACGGAATATGACGAACCTCGTCCGTAGGGGCCGCTGTCCACAGCGGCCCGCCCTCGGCGGATGCACCCACGGGGGTCCCCCTCATCCGGCCCTGCAGGCCACCTTCCCCCCGGAAGGGGGAAGGCTAAATACGTTCCCACGCAACCGCTCAAAGCCCTTCGGCGTTCCCCTCATCCGCCCCCTTCGGGGGCACCTTCCCCCAGGGGAAGGCCAACTCCTAACTCCTAACTCCTAACTCATCCCTCCTAACTCCTAACTAACTTCGCTCCCTCGCAGATGGGGATGGGCGCTGCGGCCAGAAGGAGCACCGCCAGCCACTGCCGCCCGTCCATGGGCAGCACAGAGAACACCCCCTGCAGGGGCGGCAGGAGAAGCACGGCCAGCTGCAGCAGCATCCCGGTGACGAAGGCCCGGACCATGGCGGGGTTAGACAGGGGGCCCATGCGGAAGAGGGACTGCTCCTCGCTGCGGACATTGAATGCGTGGAACAGCTGGCACATGGTCAGGGTGGCAAAGGCCATGGTGTTGGCCGCCGCACCCTCCAGCCCCGGGTGCCCCAGGCGGGTGAGCCCTAAGAAATAGGCCGCCAGGGTCAGCCCTCCCACCATCAGCCCCTGCCAGGCCAGGCGCAGGGAGAACCGCCGGTCAAACAGCTCCGCCCGGGCATCCCTTGGCCGCTGCTCCATCACTCCCTCCTCCACCGGCTCCACCCCCAGGGCCAGGGCGGGCAATGAATCCGTCACCAGATTCAGCCACAGCAGCTGCACCGGGACCAGGGGCATCTGCCCCAGGTCCAGCAGGGTGGCGATGAAAATGGTAAAGATCTCTCCGATGTTGCAGGAGAGGAGGTAGTGGATGGCCTTGCGGATGTTGGAATAGATGCCCCGTCCCTCCTCGATGGCAGAGACGATGGTGGCAAAGTTGTCGTCGGTGAGGATCATGTCCGCCGCACCCTTTGCCACGTCGGTGCCCGCCCGGCCCATGGCACAGCCGATGTCCGCCGCTTTCAGGGCCGGGGCATCGTTCACCCCGTCCCCCGTCATGGCCACGACGTGCCCCCGCTTCTGCAGGGCCTTGACGATACGGGTCTTGTGCTCCGGGGCCACCCGGGCAAAGACGGCGGTATGCTCCACCGCCCGCTCCAGCTCCTCCCTGCTCATCCCCTCCAGCTCCGCCCCCGTCAAAATCTTGTCCCCCGGGCGGCCCAGGTCCAAAGCACGGGCCACGGCGGCGGCGGTGGCCCTGTGATCCCCGGTGATCATCACCGGGCGCACCCCCGCCATATGACACCGGGCCACGGCGGCCCGGGCCTCTGGCCGGGGCGGGTCCATCAGGCCGAACAGCCCTAAAAAGGTCAGCTGCTCCTCCGCCCCCTCTAAACTTTCCCCGGGGGAGCGCTCCAGTCTCCGGCTGGCCACGGCGATGACCCGCAGGGCTCGGCCGGCCATGCTGTCGTTCACCTCCAGCACCCGCCGCCGCTCCGCCTCCCCCATGGGTCCCGTGGGCCCGGCACTGCACCGGGGCAGCACCACGTCGGGGGCCCCTTTGACATACAGCACCCAGCCGCCTCCCGGGCCGGGATAGAGGACGGACATCCGCTTTCGCTCTGAATCAAAGGGGGCCTCCCCGGCCCGGGGCCGGCGGCTCTCCAGCTGCCGCTGGTCCACCCCCTCCCGGGCGGCTGCCTCTACCAGGGCGGTCTCGGTTGGGTCCCCCTCCGCCGCGGGCGTGCCGCCGCTCCAGCTGAGCCTGGCGTCGGAGCACAGCGCCCCTGCCGTCAGGGCCTCCCGCCGCGCTCCCCCCTGGGGCACCCACAGTTCCTTCACCGTCATGCGGTTCTGGGTCAGGGTCCCCGTCTTGTCCGAGCAGATCACCGACGCACAGCCCAGGGTCTCCACCGCGGGCAGGCGCTTGACGATGGCCCCCCGCCCCGCCATGCGCTGCACCCCCATGGCCAGCACAATGGTGACGATGGCGGGCAGCCCCTCGGGTATTGCGGCCACGGCCAGGCTCACCGCCGTGAGGAACATGCCCAGCAGCTCCTTTCCCTGGAGCAGCCCCAGGCCGAACATCACCCCGCACACCGCCAGGCACAGGAAGGACAGGGTCTTGGAGATCTCGGCCATTTTCTTCTGAAGGGGTGTCTGGCTCTCTCCCTCCTCCAGCAGCAGCCCGGCGATGCGGCCCACCTGGGTGTCCATGCCCACCGCCACCACCATGGCCCGGCCATGGCCCGCCGTGACCATGGTCCCGGACAGGAGCAGATTGGCCCGGTCCCCCAGGGGGGTGTCCGGGTCCAGGCCCTCCCGTGGGGATTTCTCCACCGGGGCGGACTCCCCTGTCATGGCCGACTCATCCGCCCGCAGACGGGTACTCTCCAGCAATCGGGCATCCGCCGGGACCTGGTCCCCCGCCTGGAGCAGGATCACATCCCCCACCGCCAATGCCGCGGCGGGCAAACGCTTCTCTTTCCCGCTTCTGATTACCAACGCCATGGGGGCGGACAGGTCCCGCAGCTGCTCCAGGGCCTGGTGGGCGTGGTCCTCCTGGGTGACGGACAGCACCCCGTTCACCGCCACGATGATGAGGATGATGGCCCCGTCCAGCCAGTCCCGGCCCCCGCTGGCCGCCAGAGACAGCCCCGCCGCCGCCAGCAGCACCAATATCATGGGGTCCTGCAGCTGCCCCAGCAGCCGCAGCAGCAGGGGCGGACGCCGGGGCGGGGAAAGCTGGTTGGGCCCGTCCCGCTCCAGCCGCCGGGCGGCCTCCCCGTCAGAGAGCCCCTCCGGTCCGCTGTCCAGCTTCTCCATCACCTGCCGCGCCGTCATGCTGTGCCACCGCTCCATGTCTCCACGCTCCTTCCCTTTGTGGCACACAGTATACCCCCAGGCCTGTCCTGTTTTTTGCAGAATCCTGACAGGGGCGCAAAAAAGCGGCGGCCGCCCGAAACAGCGGCCGCCGCAAACATGCAGCTCAGTTAAACTTGTATATCTTTCTCGCCAGGCGGTACAGCCCCACCGACAGCCTCCGGCCCTGATAGCCGGGGAAGGCGGTGAAGGCGGACACGGCCCGGTATTTCATCTTGTGGTACAGCCCGGAGTCCACCGTGCGCAGATACTCCCACAGCTGGGTGCGCTTGCCCAGAGACTCGGGGGTGTCCTCGATGACCAGGAAGATGGAGGAGATGGCCATCATCATGGCCAGATAGCTCATCATATACCGGCCCAGCTTGTGGTGCTCGGCACAGACCTTGCGCAGGTCGTGGGACTTCATCATGTAATAGGTGACCCGCAGCTGCTGGTCCACCCGGGTGACCATCACCTTCTCGTTCACCGACTGGTCGGCCCGGCCGATGAAATAGCGGTACAGGTCCACATCCAGATAGTAGATGTTCTTCACATGGGGCAGGGGCTGATAGACAAAGATGTTGTCCACATAGAACGTGTGCTTGGGCAGCTCCAGATCGCAGTCCCGCAGCAGCTGGGTGCGATAGATGACCGAGTGCATCAGCAGATACTGGGAGGGGCGGAAGCGCCCGATCTGTTCCCAGCCGAACACCTTGTTTCTGGGAAACACGTTGCGATAGTCCATCACCCGCTGGGTGTTGTCCTCCACATGCTCATAGACATAGTTGCACACCATCATGTCCACCAGCCTGTCGTCCCGGACGAACTGGCGCAGCTTGTCCAGGGCCTTGTGCAGGGAGGGCACATCCACCCAGTCGTCAGAGTCCACTACCTTATAGTAAATGCCCCGGGCGTTGCGGATGCCCTGGTTCACGCCCTCGCCATGGCCGCCGTTCTCCTGGTGGATGGCCCGGACGATGTCGGGGTACTGCTCCTGATACCGGTCGCAGATGGCCGGGGTCTTGTCTTTGGTGGAGCCGTCGTCCACCAGAATGATCTCAATGTCGTCGCCCCCCTGCAGCAGGGTGTCCACGCAGTGCTCCATGTAGGCCGCCGAGTTGTAACAGGGGACGGCAAAGGTGATCAGCTTATCCATGTCGTTCTCTCCTTGCATCTTGCAATTTTCAGGGCCGGTCTCTCCTCCGGCCCGCTGGCTCAAAGCCGCTCCGCCAGGTCCAGGGCCCGGGCGGCGATGGCATCCATGTTGTAATACTGATACTCCGCCAGGCGGCCCAGCAGGTGCAGGTTGCCAAAGTGCTCGGCCAGGCCGCGGTACCGGTCATACAGGGCCCGGTTGGCCGGGTTGATGATGGCATAGTAGGGGATCTCCCCCAGAATGCCGCCATAGGCCTTGGAGTATTCCTTCACAATGGTGGTCTTGCCGGGCAGCACCTGGCCGGTGAGGTGCTTAAACTCCGTGATGCGGGTATACTCCCGGTCCACGGTGTAGTTCACCGTGCCATAGCCCTGAAAATCGTCCCGGGGCAGGGTCTCAAACTGGAAATTCAGGGTGCGGTAGGGCAGGGGACCGAAGCGGAAGCGGAACAGCTCGTCTGCCTGACCGGTGTAGACCACCGGGCCGGCAAAGGGCTCCCCGTCCACTCTCAGCGTGTCGCCGGACACGTCCAGCCGCTCCAGGGCATCGCAGCCCAGCTCCACGGTGATGTTGGGGTGGGCAAGCATCCGCTGGAACATGGGGGTATAGCCCTCCAAGGGCATCCCCTGATAGGCGTCCTGGAAATACCGGTCGTCCCTTGACAGGAACACGGGCACCCGGGCGGTGGTGGCCGGGTCGATCTCCTCCGGCTTCTGCCCCCACTGCTTCATGGTGTAGTGGACGAAGACGTGCTCATAGACATAGTCGGCCAGGGCGGCGATCTCCGGGTCGGCGTTCTGCCGCAGCTCCAGAATGGTCACCTTTTTCTCCGGGCCATAGGCGGCGATGAGCTTGTCCCCCAGGCGCTTGCCCTCCTCCATGCCGAAGGCCGTTTCCAGGGAGGTGAGGTTAAAGGGCACGGGATAGGTCATCCGCCCGCCCCTGTCGTCGGGGATGTTGGCGATGACCCGGTGGCGATAGTCCCGCCACTGGGTAAAGCGGGACAGCCAGTCGAACACCCGCTTGTCGTTGGTGTGGAAGATGTGGGGGCCATATTGGTGGATCAGAATGCCCGCCTGGTCGGGCCGGTCATAGGCGTTGCCCGCCACGTGATCCCGCCGCTCCAGCACCAGCACCCGGCGGCCCTTCTCCGCCAGCGCCCGGGCCGTGACCGCTCCGGCATAGCCTGCGCCCACCACCAGCGTGTCAAATGTCTGTTTCAATCTTGTCTGCCGCCTTTCCGCGCCGGAGCTTAAACTGCCGGCGGTGATCTGCTTCGATCTGCTTCGATATTAAGTGGAGCATAGTATATCACACTTTTGTGAAAAAAGGAATTAAATTTCCTTGAAGATTGTGGAGATATTCTCTCCGGCAGTCCCACTTTTCCCTTGACATTCCCCCGGGATACAGATAAGATAATAGGGCAAATACCGACATATGCGCGGATGAGGACAGTAACCCCTCCCGCTCCCGAGCAGAGAGCCGCCGTTTGGTGCAAGGCGGACGGGAGCCAAGGGGCGAACATCACCTCGGAGCAGAGGGCTGAACCTTTTTCAGTAGGCCCCTCCGGCGGCCCCCGTTACCGGGCAGACCTTGAGTGGCCGTCTAAATTCAGGCGGCAAGAAGAGTGGTACCGCAGAGGACGTTACGCCTTTGTCTCTTACATCGTAGGAGACAGGGGCGTTTTTTGTTGGGGAATTTTTATTGCGCGTAAAATACGCTGTCATTGCGAGGAAGGGCGCAGCCCTGACGCGGCAATCCGTTCCCCAGTCCAGCAGCCTCCCTTGTGAAAGGCCGATTCCCCTTATCAAGGGGAAATGTCCCGAAGGGACAAAAGGGATAGGGCTAGGTGGCACGGGCGCAGCCCGTGACGGAAGGATTCCGACCACAGGAAAGCTATCCTAGAAACGGAATCCCTCAGTCATCGCTTCGCGATGCCAGCCCCCTTTGACAAGGGGGCCAAGGGACGGTGGTTACGGATTCCCACGTCGCTTCGCTCCTCGGAATGACAGAAACGGGTTTATTGACACGCTCGGCTCCCCCGAAGGGGGAGCTGGCACGGCGAAGCCGTGACTGAGAGGGCGGGCGGCCACAGGCCGCCCCTACGGCAAATATCGCCGGCCCTCCTGTAGGGGCGGCCTGTGGCCGCCCGTCGGCGGCGTATGCACCCCCGTGGTCCCCCCTCATCCGCCCCCTGCGGGGGTACCTTCTCCCCTGCGGGGCGAAGGCTTAAAAATTGTGCATCATAACCTTAACGATATAAAAAGGAGAACGGACATGGATTACAACAAGACCATCAACCTGCCCAAGACCGACTTCCCCATGCGGGCCGGTCTGCCCAACCGGGAGCCCGGGATGCTCCAGCGCTGGAACGATATGGACCTGTACAACGAGATGCTGAAGAAGAACGAGGGCAAGCCCCGCTTCGCCCTGCACGACGGCCCCCCCTTCTCCAACGGCAACCTGCACATGGGCCACGCCCTGAACAAGTCCATCAAGGACTTTATCACCCGCTCCTATGCCATGCGGGGCTACTACACCCCCTATATCCCCGGCTGGGACAACCACGGCATGCCCATCGAAAGCGCCATCATCAAGCAGAACAAGCTCAACCGCAAGGCCATGTCCGTGCCCGAGTTCCGCACCGCCTGCCACGAGTTTGCCCAGCACTATATCGACGTGCAGATGGAGGGCTTCCGGCGCATCGGCGTTCTGGGCGACTGGGAGCACCCCTATAAGACCATGGACCCCGGCTTCGAGGCCGAGGAGGTGAAGGTCTTTGGCAAGATGTACGCCAAGGGCTATATCTACAAGGGTCTCAAGCCCGTGTACTGGTGCTATCACGACGAGACCGCCCTGGCCGAGGCGGAGATCGAGTATCAGGACGACCCCTGTACCACCGTGTATGTGAAGTTCCCCATGCACGACGACCAGGGCAAGCTGAGCCACCTGGACAAGAGCAAGCTGAACTTCGTCATCTGGACCACCACCATCTGGACCCTGCCCGGCAACCTGGCCATCGCCCTCCACCCCAGCGAGAGCTATGCCGTTGTGAAGAACCATGAAAACGGCGAGATGTATATCCTGGCCGAGGCCCTGGTGGAGAAGGTGATGCAGGTGGCCGGCATCGCCGACTACTCCATCGTGGAGACCCACGAGGGTGCCTTCTTCGAGAACATGCTGGCCGACCACCCCTTCCTGCCCAAGACCTCTCGCCTGGTGCTGGCCGACTATGTCACCATGGACTCCGGTACCGGCTGCGTCCACACCGCCCCCGGCTTCGGCGCGGATGACTATCAGACCTGCCGCCGCTACAACATGGAGATGGTGGTTCCCGTGGATGACCGGGGCCGCCACACCGACTACGCCGGCAAGTACGCCGGTCTGCGGGTGGAGGAGTCCAACCCCATCATCCTGGAGGACATGAAGCAGTCCGGCGCTCTGCTGGCCAGCGAGGAGATCGTCCACAGCTATCCCCACTGCTGGCGCTGCAAACACCCCATCATCTTCCGGGCCACCCCCCAGTGGTTCTGCTCCGTGGACTCCTTCAAGGACGAGGCCTGCGCCGCCTGCGACGATGTGCGCTGGGTCCCCGCCTGGGGCATCGACCGGATGAAGAGCATGATCCGGGAGCGTGCCGACTGGTGTATCTCCCGTCAGCGCCGGTGGGGCCTGCCCATCCCCGTGTTCTACTGCGCCGACTGCGGCAAGCCCATCTGCACCGACGAGACCATCGCCGCCGTCAGCAAGCTGTTCGGCGAGAAGGGCTCCAACGCCTGGTACGAGATGGAGGCCGCTGACATCCTGCCCCAGGGCTTCCCCTGCCCCCACTGCGGCAAGGCCGCCGGCTTTACCAAGGAGGAGGACACCCTGGACGGCTGGTTCGACTCCGGCTCCACCCACTTCGCCTCCATGAAGAAGGACCAGGGCTTCTGGCCCGCCACCATGTATCTGGAGGGCCTGGACCAGTACCGCGGCTGGTTCCAGTCCAGCCTGCTCACCGCCGTGGGTGCCTTCGGCCAGGGCGCGCCCTTCCAGGAGTGCGTCACCCACGGCTGGACCGTGGACGGCGAGGGCCGTGCCATGCACAAGTCCCTGGGCAACGGCGTGGACCCCGCCGACATCTTCAAAAAGTACGGTGCCGACCTGCTGCGCCTGTGGGCCGGTTCCGCCGACTACCATGTGGACGTGCGCTGCTCCGATGCCATCTTCAAGCAGCTCAGCCAGAACTATCTGAAGTTCCGCAACACCGCCCGCTATTGCCTGGGCAACCTGGCCGGCTTCGACCCTGACCAGCTGGTGGCCCCCCAGGATATGCTGGAGCTGGACCGCTGGGCCGTCACCAAGCTCAACCAGCTGACGAGCCAGTGCTTCGCCGCCTATGACAACTACGAGTTCCATGTGGTCTCCCACGCCATCAACGACTTCTGCGTGGTGGAGCTGTCCAGCTTCTATCTGGACATCATCAAGGACCGCCTGTACTGCGACGAGACCGACGGGCTCTCCCGCCGCTCCGCCCAGACCGCCCTGTGGCTGATCCTGGACACCATCACCAAGCTGTTTGCCCCCATCCTGGCCTTCACCTGCGACGAGATCTGGCAGGCCATGCCCCACAAGGAGGGCGACGACGGCCGGAACGTGGTGCTCAACCAGATGAACCAGCCCTTCGCCGGCTATGCTCTGGACGAGGACACCATGGCCAAGTGGGACAAGATCATCTCCGTTCGCACCGCCGTGAACGCCGCCCTGGAGAGCGCCCGCGCTGAGAAGAAGATCGGCAAGAGCCTGGAGGCCCAGGTCTCCGTCACCGTCCCCGCCGAGGACGCCTTCCTGGCCGAGATGAACGCCGACGAGCTGGCCGACCTGTTCATCGTCTCTCAGGCCGACCTGACCGCGGGCAGCGAGCTGAGCGTGGCCGTCGCCCCCGCCCAGGGCGAAAAGTGCCAGCGCTGCTGGAAGCACCACCCCCTGGTGGGCTCCGATGCCAAGCACCCCGCCCTGTGCCCCCGCTGCGCCAAAGTGGTCGCCGCCCTGAATATTGAGGAGTAAGCGCAAAATCATCTTAACCCTCAAGGGGACGGTTCCTGTGATCTCAAAATCGCAGGAACCGTCCCCTTGCTGCTCTGCTTTTGTTGCATTTGCCCCGGCTTTGGTGTAGAATAATGCCACTTAACTTAGCAGAAGGGAGAATCCCCCTATGACCTATACCATGCAGCAGTACGAGGAGAGCGCCCAGGCCATCCGGGCCCGCCTGAACGGCTTTGTTCCCAAGGTGGCCATGGTGCTGGGCTCCGGCCTGGGCTTTTTGGGCGACCAGGTGGAAAACCCCATCGCCATCGACTATCACCACATCCCCCACTTCAAGGCGTCCACCGCCCCCGGCCACAAGGGCCGCCTGGTGTGCGGCATGCTGGACGGCCAGGCCGTGGCCGTGATGCAGGGCCGGATGCACCACTACGAGGGCTACTCCTACGAGGAGGTGTCCTACGCCGTGCGGGTGCTGCGCCTGCTGGGCTGCGACACCCTGGTGGTCACCAACGCCGCCGGCTGCGTCCGCCAGGACTGGCACGCCGGGGAGCTGATGCTCATCACCGACCAGATCAAGATGTTCTCCCCCTCCCCCCTGCGGGGAGAGAATCTGCCCCAGTTTGGCCCCCGCTTCCCCGATGCCTCCCACCTGTACAGCCCCCGGCTGCAGCAGCTGGCCCGTGAGGCCGCCCGGGACCTGGGGCTGACCCTGCGGGAGGGCGTCTACTTCTACTGTTACGGCCCCCAGTACGAGACCCCCGCCGAGATCCGGGCCGCCCGCATCCTGGGGGGCGACGCCGTGGGCATGTCCACCGCACCGGAGGTCATCGTGGCCGCCCACTGCGGCATGGAGGTGCTTGGCCTGACCCTGCTGTCCAACATGGCCGCAGGCATTCTGGATCAGCCCCTGTCCGAGCAGGAGGTGCTGGACGCCGCCGAGGCCGCCCGGGAGACCTTCTCCGGCCTGGTCCGGGCCTGTCTGCCCAAACTCTGATTTCTTTGCCGCTGTTTGGAGGTTTTTATGTCCATTCTCTTTGAACACGTCACCGCCGTGACCATGGACCCCGCCGCCCCTGTGCTCCGCAACGCCTTTGTGCTGGTGGAGGGTACGGCCATTTCTCAGGTGGGCCATACCCGCCCCCAGGGGGCGTTTGACCGGGTGGTGGACTGCACCGGGAAAGTCATGATGCCCGGTCTCATCAACGCCCACACCCACCTGCCCATGACCCTGATGCGGGGCTATGGCGGGGGGCACGATCTGCAGCACTGGCTCAACGACTATATCTTCCCCGCCGAGGACAAGCTGGACAGCGCCAGCGTCCGGGCGGGCACCCTGCTGGCCCTGGCCGAGCTCATCGCCGGGGGCGTGACCTGCGTGGCCGATATGTATTACTTCTGCCCGGACATCGCCCAGGCGGTGGCCGACAGCGGCATCAGCGCCAACATCAGCCGGTCTGTCACCTGCTTCGGCCCGGTGGATGACCCGGAGAATTACTATGCCTGCCGGGAGCTGAACGCCTTCCGGGAGCAGTGGCACGGCTTTGACAGCGGACGCATCCGGGTGGATGCCTCCATCCACGCCGAGTATACCTCCTTCGCCGCCCCCAACATGTGGGAGTATCTGGGCCGCTATGCCGCCGACCACAAGCTGGGGATGCAGGTCCACCTGTCCGAGACCCGGTCAGAGCATCTGGAATGCATGGCCCGCCACGCCGGCAAGACCCCCTTCGCCGTGCTGGACGACTATGGCGTGTGGCAAAACGGCGGCGTGGCCGCCCACTGCGTGTGGGTCAGCCAGGATGACATGGAGGGCATGGTCCGCCGGGGGGTCACCGCAGTCCACAACCCCGTGTCCAATTTAAAGCTGGCCTCCGGCGTGGCCCCGGTGCCCCGGCTGCTCCGGGCCGGGGTGAACGTGGCCCTGGGCACCGACGGGGTGGCCTCCAACAACAGCCACGGTATGTTCGAGGAGATCAAGCTGGCCGCCCTGCTCCACAAGGGGGTCTCCCGGGACCCCACGGCGGTGTCCGCCCGCCAGGCCCTGGAGATGGCCACCATCAACGGGGCGCGCGCCCTGGGCCGGAACACCGGCTGCATCGCCCCCGGGCTGGATGCCGACCTCATTCTGGTGGACTTCACCCACCCCGGCCTGACCCCCTGCCACGACCCAGAGGAGAATCTGGTCTTTTCCGCCCACGGCAGCGACGTGGTCATGAATATGGCCCGGGGCAAGGTCATATATGAAAACGGAGCCTTCCTCACCCTGGACCTGGAGGACATCCGGGCCCAGCTGGAGGGCTATGCCCTGCCCCGCATCTTCGGCTGACAGCCGCCAAACGCGCCGGTTCTCCGGCGGAAGGAGAGATATCCATGGCCCAACGTGATCCGGCCCCCAGGCGGGTGGCCCAGACGCAGAAGCAGAACAGCTTCTTCGGCGGCGCGGCGATCTTAGCCGCCGGCATTCTCATCGTCAAGCTCATCGGCATGTTCTATAAGATCCCCCTCATCAACATCATCGGCGAGGCGGGGGCTGCCGACTTTAACAACGCCTATAATATCTATGCCGTGCTGCTCACCGTGTCCACGGCGGGTCTGCCCGTGGCCGTGTCCAAGCTGGTCAGCGAGGCCAACGCCCTGGACCGGCGCAACCAGGTCCGGCGGACCTTCCGCCTGGCGCTGGTGCTGTTTCTCGCCCTGGGACTTGTCTCCTTCCTGGTGATGTTCTTCCGGGCGGACGCCCTGGCCGGGATGATGAACGACTCCAAGGCCGCCGCCGGCATCCGGGCCCTGGCCCCCGCCGTGGTGTGCGTGGGCTGTCTGGCCGCCCTGCGGGGCTATTCCCAGGGCCACAGCAACATGGCCCCCACCTCCGTCTCCCAGATCATCGAGGCCCTGTGCAAGCTGGTGGTGGGCCTGGGGCTGGCCTTCTGGCTGGTGAAGCAGGGCAAGGACCCGGACGTGGCCGCCGCCGGTGCCATCACTGGCGTCACCGTGGGCACCGTGGTGGCCCTGGCGTATATGGTGCTGGACTTTCTCCTGTCCCGTGGCCGGGAGGACACCCGGGGCACCGACCGGCCGGACAGCGCCGGGAGCATCCTGGCCAATATCCTGAAGATCGCCGTGCCCATCACCCTCAGTTCGTCCATGGTGGGCATCGTCACCGTGATCGACTCCTCCCTGGTGCAGGGCCAGCTGCAAAGCGCCCTGGACCTGACGGAGCAGGCCAGCCGCACCCTGTACGGCAACTACTCCGGCGCCCTGAACATCTATAACCTGCCCACCTCCCTTATGGCGGCCATCACCGCATCCGTCATTCCGGCGGTGTCCGCCGCTCTGGCCCGGCGGGACCGGCGGGGGGCGGCCCGGATCACCGGCTCGGCCCTGCGCATCACCGCCCTGCTGTCCTTCCCCATGGGGGTGGGCCTGTTCGTGCTGGGCACCCCCATCATCCGCCTGCTGTTCCCCAAGCTGAACGTGGCGGTGGCCGGCCCCCTGCTGTCCACCCTGGGCATCGCCACCCCCTTTGTGTGCATGGTGCTGGTGTGCAACTCGGTGCTCCAGGCCCACGGCTTTATCAACCTGCCCGTCATCGTCATGGTGCTGGGGGGCATCGTGAAGATCGTGAACAACTATAATTTGGTGGGGGCCATCGGCATCGCCGGAGCCCCCGTGGGCAACATTCTCTGCTTCGGTCTGGCCCTGGTGCTGGACCTGGTGGTCATCACCCGGGTCATCCCCAACCGGCCCCGGCTGCTGCCCATCTTTGCAAAGCCCGCCATCGCCTCCGCCGTCATGGGCGGGGCGGCCTGGGCAGTATACGGTCTGCTCTCCCGCATCCTGTCCTCCGAGCAGGTGGACCAGGCGGGGCAGACCGTCCGGGCGGTCAGCCGCATGGGCAACGCCGCCGGCATCCTCCTGGCCATCGCCGTGGCCGGGGTGGTCTATCTGGTGCTGGTCATCGCCCTGCGGGCCATTTCCCGGGACGACCTGGCCCTGATGCCCAAGGGGGATAAGCTGGCCCGACTGCTGCGCCTGTAACAAACAAACGGAGCCGTGGAAGCAAAAAACCACGGTTCCCCGATGTTTGTCCACAAAAAACCAAAAATCTCTTGATAAGGAAGCGAAACTGTGGTAGATTTTGAATGTAAGCCCCGCTACGACATCCAGGACCTGCTCCGCATCATGGAGCTGCTGCGCAGTCCCGACGGCTGCCCCTGGGACCGGGCCCAGACCCACCAGTCCATCCGCCGGAACATGCTGGAGGAGGCCTATGAGGCCGCCGAGGCCATTGACGAAAACGACCCTGTCCACCTGAAGGAGGAGCTTGGCGACGTACTGCTTCAGGTGGTCTTTCACGCCAGAATGGCCCAGGAGGCCGGCTGGTTCGACTTTGACGACGTGGTAAACGGCGTGGCCCAGAAGCTGGTCTTCCGCCACCCCTATGTCTTTGGGGACGGCCAGGCGGCGGATGCCGACGGGGCCCTGAACGCCTGGGAGCGCCAAAAGCGGCAGGAGAAGGACCAGCGCACCACCGCTGACGCTTTAAACGCTGTGGCCCGCTCCCTGCCCGCCCTGATGCGGGCGGAAAAGATCCAGGAAAAGGCCCGGAAGGCGGGCTTTGACTGGGACTGCATCGGCCCCATGCTGGACAAAATAACCGAGGAGGCCCAGGAGCTGCGCCAGGCGGTGGACGAGCACAGCAACATCGAGGAGGAGCTGGGCGACCTGCTCTTCGTCACCGCCAAGGCCGGGCGCTTTTTGGGCCTGGACAACGAGCTGGCCCTCCATGCCGCCTGCGAAAAATTCATCCGCCGCTTCCGCACCGTGGAGCAGCTGGCGGACAAGCCCCTGGATCAGCTGGATGTGCCCGCTCTGGAGGCCCTGTGGCGGCAGGCCAAGGCCCGTGAGCGCCAGGAACAGCCCCAGGGCTGAAACTTACGACACTTAGAATTCTCCCTTCGGGCGGATGATAAGTATATTCACGACATGCGCCCCGGCGCTGTCTCACATGCACAGGAGGAAAACGACTATGAATAAGACTGAACTCATTGCCGCTGTCGCCGAGAAGGCGGAGCTTTCCAAGAAGGACGCTGAGGCCGCTATCACCGCCATGGTGGATGCCATCACCGGTGCGCTGAGCCAGGAGGAGAAGGTCCAGCTGGTGGGCTTTGGCTCTTTCGAGGTGAAGGTCCGTGCCGAGCGCCTGGGCCGCAACCCCAAGACCAAGGAGGAGATCCACATCCCCGCCTCCAAGACCCCCGTGTTCAAGGCCGGCAAGGCCCTGAAGGATGCCGTAAAGTAATCAAAAAACACAAAACGGGGACGCAGAGAGCGCGTTCCCGTTTTTGTATTTTGGGACGGGGGAGACGGATTGCCACGTCAGGGCTGCGCCCTTCCTCGCAATGACAAGGGTCGAGGGCCTGTCATTGCGAGGAGCGCAGCGACGCGGCAATCCGTACCCCAAGCCTTCCCCCTCCCAGGGGGCCGATTCCCCTTGTCAAGGGGAAATGTCCCGAAGGGACAAAAGGGATAGGGAAGGTGCCCCCGCAGGGGGCGGATGGGGGTGGGTATCGTCAATGCGGTGGTCATCGTGGGCGGACACAGAGGTCCGCCCCTACGGCATGTTACGATGGCTCTTGTAGGGGCGGACCTCCGTGTCCGCCCGTCGTTGGCGTATGCACCCCCGTGGTCCCCCTCATCCGTCATGGCTACGCCATGCCACCTTCCCCCCTGTGGGGGGAAGGCTTTGATATGCACAACAGAAAGGAGCAACGAACATGCGACTGGACAAATGGTTAAAGGTCTCCCGGCTCATCAAGCGCCGCACGGTGGCCAACGAGGCCTGCGACAACGCCCGGGTGACGGCCAACGGCCGACCGGTGAAGGCCAGCTATGACGTGAAGGTGGGCGACGTGCTGGAGCTGCGCTTCGGCGAGCGCACCGTGAGGGTAGAGGTGCTGGTGGTGGCGGACAACGTGGGCAAGAACGATGCCGCCGCCATGTATCAGGAGGTGCTGTGAGCCGCCCCCGCCGTTTTGCGGCTCTGGCCGTTCTGACGGCCCTGCTGCTGACCCTGCCCGGCTGCGGCAGGCAGACGGTACAGGAGTCCGCCCAGGTGCTGACCATGGACACGGTGATGACCCTCACCGTCTATGGCACGGACAAGGCCGCCTGTCAGGCCGTGCTGCGGGATGGGGAGGACATGCTCTATGATTGGAACCGGCACCTGTCCGCCACCGGATCAGCCGACAGCGACGTCTATGCCCTGAACCACGCGGAGGGCCGGCCCGTCCCCCTGGGGGAGGATACGGCCCAGCTGCTGGGCCGTGCCCTGGACTTGTGCGCCCTGACGGACGGGGCGCTGGATGTCACCGCCTACTCCGCCGTGGAGGCCTGGGGCTTTCCCGGAAACAACGACTATCGGGTGCCGGCTCAGGCCGAACTGGATGCGCTGGCGGCCAAGATCGACTATACCCGGGTGAAGCTGGACCGGGACTCCGGTCAGGCCAGCCTGCCCGACGGCATGGAGCTGGACTTAGGCGCAGTGGCCAAGGGCTGGGCGGGGGACCAGCTTGCCCGGCTGGTGCGGGAGACCGAGGGGGTGGACGGGGCCCTGTTGAATCTGGGCCAGAGCACCATCCAGACCGTGGGGGCCAAGCCGGACGGCTCGGCCTGGCGCATCGGCATCCAGGACCCCCTGGGGGAGGGCACCGCTCTGGCCGAGCTGACGCAGCAGGCTGCCCGGACCGGCGATGCCTCCCAGGCCCCCGCCATCCAGACGGAGCAGGGCAGCTATCTGGGGGTGCTGGAGCTCACCGACCGGGCCATGAGCACCTCCGGGGGCTATCAGCGCTGCTTTGTCCAGGATGATGAGATCTACTGGCATATCCTGGACCCCAAAACCGCCGCCCCCGCCCGGTCCGGTCTGGCCTCCGTCACCGTGGTGGCGGACAGCGGCCTTTTGTGCGACGGCCTGTCCACCGCCCTGTTCGTCATGGGCCTGGACCGGGGCGTTCAGTTCTGGCAGACCTGGCGGGACCACAAAGACGTGAGCTTTGACTGCATCTTCATCACTGACGACGGCTCCGTCTACCTCACCCCAGGCCTGGCGGATGCGTTCACCCTGGCCGACGGCCAGAGCCGGGAGGTGACCGTGCTGTCATGAAGCGGCCTGTCAAGCTCACTCTGGCGGCCCTGATCCTGGTCTGCGCCGGGTCTGTCGCCTGGCTGCTCCTGGCCCCCGGCCGGACGGACCACCCGGTGGCTGTGATCACCCTGGATGGGGAGGTTTTAGACGAGATCGACCTGACGCAGGTGCAGGAGCCCTACTCCTTCACCGTCACGGGGAAGGACGGCCTGACCAACACGGTCCTGGTGGAACCGGGGCGCATCCGGGTGGAGAAGGCCGACTGCCCCGACCAGATCTGCGTCCACCAGGGCTATATCTCCGACGGCAGCCAGCCCATCGTCTGCCTGCCCAACCGGCTCATCATTCAGATCCAGGGGGGAGGGGATGCCCTTGATGCCGCAGCGGGATGACAAACAGCAAAGCGGCACGGCCCGCCTGACCCGGCTGGCCCTGCTCACCGCCATCGCCCTGACCATCTTTATGGTGGAGGCCCAGCTGCCCGTGCTGGTGCCCATCCAGGGGGTGAAGCTGGGCCTGGCCAACATCGTCACGGTGTACGCCGTCTTTGCCCTGGGGCCGGGGGATGCCCTGCTCATCCTCCTCAGCCGGGTGTTTCTGGGGGCGGTGTTCTCCGGCCAGATGATGACCCTGTTCTATTCCCTGGGGGGCGGACTGCTGGCCTGGCTTGTCATGTGCCTGCTCCGCCCGGTTTTCCACAGGGAACACCTGTGGCTGTGCAGTCCCGTGGCCGCCCTGTTTCACAACCTGGGCCAGCTGCTGGTGGCCGCCGCCATCATGGAGACCTGGGCCGTGCTGGCCTATCTGCCCTATCTGGCCCTGTCCGGGGTCATCACCGGCCTGTTCACCGGAGCGTGCGCCCAGCTGCTGATCGGCAGATTGGAAAAGCTGCATTAAAAAACTTTCCACAATTCTCCCGGGAATTGTGGAAAGTTTTTCTGTTTTCTCTGTTTTTGGACAGGAAAATGCCCCGTCCGGCCGGACGGGGCATTTTGGCGCATATTACTGAATGACACACAGGGCCAGGGTGAGGATCACCCACAGGATGGCCACCCACTTGGTAGCCTTGGCCAGCTTGGCGTCCATGGTCTTGGCCTTGTTCTTGGACAGGAAGGTATCTGCCATGCCGGAGATGGCGCCGGACAGACCGGCGCTCTTGCCGGACTGGAGCATGACGATGGCCACCAGGACCAGAGAACACAGTACCTGAATCACCGTGATTACCAGATTCATTGCTTTCATCGTTCCTTTCAAAGCCCTGTGGGCCGGTTATTGCAAAGCCCGTCCAGACATCTGGACGCAGTTTAAAGCATACCACAGTTTTTTCCCCGGCGCAAGCCCTTATCCAGGAAAATTCCGCTCCCGGGGCTGTTTTTGTGGGGTCAAGGCCGGTAAAACCGGCTGATGCCCCGGCTGGACATCACGTCCAGCAGCCCCTCGTCCTGCAGAAACTCCAGAAACAGGCGGATGTTCCGCTCGAACCGCAGGGCCCGGGTGGGCTTTTTGGTGTAGAGCTGATAGTGGGCGCACACGGCGTGGGTGATCTCGCACATGGCCATGGGCCGGGTGATCATCTCTAAGATCTCCCCCGCCCGCTGCTGGATCAGGGCCAGGTTGTCGTCGATGAGGGGCAGAAACTCCTCCCGGGAGCAGATATCCCGGTGGGCGATGATATACTTGTCACACTTCAGGGGCCGCAGCCGCTCCCGGCTCTGGTTGGCCTCGGCGTGGTTTAAGTTATAGGGCAGCTTAGAGCCCATAAATTCCCGGCTGAGCATGGCATCCCCGGTGTAGCACACATTGTCCGGCGTGACGGTGGAGATGTGGCCGGGGGAATGGCCCGGGGTGGGGATGATGCGAAAATCCGCCCCGGCAAAGTGGAAGCTGCCCTCCGTCTCCGGGATGAGCACGTCCGGGGTGTGGATCATCACGCCCGCCTCCCGCTCCACCGTCTGGGGGGACAGGTTGAGAAAATAGCACTTCAGCGTGGTGACCGAGCGGCACATGCCCGCCTCGCCGGCAGTGAGGGCCACGGGGATGTGATACTTCTCCTGAAAATACCGGTTGTTTCCGCAGTGGTCCACATGGGCGTGGGAGCACAGGATGCCCACGGGCTCTAAGTCGTTTTTCAGCAGCGTCTGCTCCAGGGCCTCCCCCTCGCTTTTCAGGCCGGTGTCCAGCAGGATCACATGGCGCTCGTCCAGCTTGTAAAAGGGGATCAGGCCCATGGCCTCCACCACCCAGGTGTTTCCCTTCACCTGTGTCAGTCCCATCATGTCCGTCTCTCCTCCTCTTTAGTGGGTGGCATTCTCTGCCTGCTTGAGATAGATCATCAGCACGGCCACGTCCGCCGGGGACACGCCGGACACCCGGCTGGCCTGGCCCAGATTGCGGGGGCGGATGTCCTGCAGCTTCTGCCGGGCCTCCATGCGCAGGCCGTGGATGGACAGATAGTCCATGTCCCGGGGCAGGACCCGGTCCTCCAGGCGGCGCATCTCCTCCACCTGGCGCAGCTGGCGGTCAATATACCCGGCATATTTGATGGTGATCTCCGCCTCCCTCGCCACGGCGGGGTCCAGGGCGGGACGGTCCGGGTCAAAGGGGGCCAGGGCGGCATAGCTCAGCCGGGGGCGGCGGATGAGGTCGGCCAGCCGGGCCCCGTTCTTTACCTCGGTCTCCCCGCAGCCCTCCAGCAGGGCATCCAGCGCGGGGGAGGGGGCCACGCCGGTGTGCTCCAACCGGCGCACCTCCCGGTCGGCGGCCTGATATTTGGCCAGCGTCTTTTCATACTGCTCCTTGGACACCAGACCCAGCTCATAGCCGATGGGGGTCAGGCGGCGGTCGGCGTTGTCCTGGCGGTGGAGCAGGCGGTACTCCGTGCGGGAGGTCATCATGCGGTAGGGCTCGTTGGTGCCCTTGGTCACCAGGTCGTCCACCAGCACGCCGATGTAGCCCTGATCCCGGCGCAGGATCATGGGGGGCCGGCCCAGCAGCTTTAAGGCCGCATTCACCCCGGCCACAAAGCCCTGCACCGCCGCCTCCTCATAGCCGGAGGAGCCGTTGAACTGCCCCGCTCCGTACAGGCCGGGGACCACCTTGCTCTCCAGCGTGGGCTGCAGCTGGGTGGGGTCCACGCAGTCATACTCGATGGCATAGGCGCAGCGGGTCATCTCCGCATGCTCCAGCCCCGGGACGGTGTGGAGCATCTCCACCTGCACCTGCTCGGGCATGGAGGAGGAGAAGCCCTGGATATACAGCTCCTCGGTGTTCAAGCCCATGGGCTCGATAAACAGCTGGTGGCGCTCTTTATCCGGGAAGCGGACGATCTTGGTCTCGATGGACGGGCAGTACCGGGGGCCCACCCCCTCGATGGTACCGTCGTACAGGGGGGAGCGGGCCAGGTTCTCCCGGATGATCCGGTGGGTGTCGGCATTGGTATAGGTGAGCCAGCACACCGCCCGGTTCTCCGGCGGGGTCCGGGTCTGAAAGGAGAAGGCCAGCCCCTCGTCCTCCCCGGGCTGCAGCTCCATTTTGGAAAAGTCCACGCTGCGGGCGTTCACCCGGGGGGGCGTGCCCGTTTTAAAGCGGCGGATGGACAGTCCCAGCTCCACCAGCCGCCGGGTGAGGGGCAGGGCGGCGGCCAGCCCGTCAGGGCCGGAGTCCCGCACCACGTCCCCCACGATGGTCCGCCCCCCCAGATAGGTCCCCGTGGCGATCACGGCGGCCCGCACGGTATACTCCGCCCCGGTGTGGGTGACCACGGCGGACACCGCACCCTGCCCGTCGGTGCGGAGATCCACCACCTCCGCCTGTTTCACCCACAGGTTCTCCTGCAGCTCCAGGGTGTGCTTCATCACCTGCTGATAGGCCCGGCGGTCGGCCTGGGCCCGCAGGGACCACACGGCGGGGCCCTTGCCCCGGTTCAGCAGCCGGTATTGGATGCAGGCCTTGTCTGCCGCCCGGCCCATCTCGCCCCCCAGGGCATCCAGCTCCCGCACCAGATGGCCCTTCCCCGTGCCGCCGATGGCGGGGTTGCAGGGCATATTGCCCACTGCGTCCAGGTTCACGGTGAAGCACAGGGTACGCAGTCCCATGCGGGCGCAGGCCAGGGCGGCCTCGATGCCCGCATGTCCTGCGCCCACCACGGCCACGTCAAATTGTCCGGCAAAGTAAGTGTTCATACGCATCGTATCCTCTTTCGGAGTCTCAAGGGGCAAAGTCCCCCATGCTGCTGCTATTTTACCACGTCTGTCCCGCCGGGGCAAGTGCGCCCGGCGCTGCCCCCGCCCTTCCGTATAACTTTCACAATTCTTCCTTTTATTTTCACACTCTGTTTCACTAGTGTGCAGATATGCAGGGGCTGTTTTTTCTGGCATACTGAAAAATACCTTTCGGAAAAGGGTATCCTGTGCAGCAAAACTTAATACGGATTGCCGCGTCGCTTCGCTCCTCGCAACGAGAGATACCAAAGGCTTCTGCACCGTCGATCCGGCGCGGGAACCAATCTGCTGTCATTGCGAGGAGGGCATCGCCCGACGCGGCAATCCGTTTTTCACCCATCCCCCGGAATTTCCACGAAATTGTGTTTTTTCCCTTTACAGCCGGGCAGAATTATGATATAGTAGCCCAGCATGATAATTGCGTTTTCATGCCCACTCTCCTCGTTGCGGGACACGGCCCGGGCAACAGTCCGGGGCTTCACCCACCTGCTACGCGGAAGATCGGGCAAACAAACATGAAAGGTGGAAATTTCCCATGATCCGTAAGGACGAAAAGACGGCCGTTATCCTGGCCAACCGCACCCACGAGAACGACACTGGCTCCCCCGAGGTCCAGATCGCCATCCTGTCCGCCCGCATTGCCGAGCTGACCGAGCACCTGAAGGTGCACATCCACGACAACCACAGCCGCCGCGGTCTGTACAAGATGATCGGTAAGCGCCGCAAGCTGCTGGATTATCTGATGGACAAGGATATCGAGCGTTACCGTGCCATCATCGCCAAGCTGGGCATCCGTAAGTAAGTTTTGTGTCTCATAGGGCAGCGCGCCTATCGTGCTGCCCTATGTTCACATCCTGCGCCATTTTACCACCGCCGGAGCGACCCGCTTTTTTAGCAGTTGGACCTGGACCGCAGCCCGCCCTGCGGCCCGGCTCCAAGTGCTAAAGGGTCGGCGCGCTCCGGTGGACCACCGGAAAAGGAGTGTTTTTATGTCGACTATTATCAAGCACAAGCAGTTCCCCAAGAACAAGAAGTGGACCATGGACCTGTGCGGCCGTCCCCTGACCATCGAGGTGGGCAAGGTGGCCGAGCTGGCCAACGCCGCCGCCATGGTCACCTATGGCGAGACCACCGTGATGGTGGCCGTCACCGTGGCCCCCCGTCCCCGTGACGGCGTGGACTTCTTCCCCCTGTCCGTGGACTTCGAGGAGAAGCTGTACGCCGTGGGCCGCATCCCCGGCTCCTTCATGCGCCGTGAGGGCCGCCCCTCTCTGCCCGCCGTGCTGGCCAGCCGCCTGATCGACCGGCCCATGCGCCCCCTGTTCCCCTATGACTTCCGCAACGACGTGTGCATCACCTGCACCGTGATGAGCGTGGATCACGACTGCTCCCCCGAGGTGGCCGCCATGATCGGCGCTTCCGCCTGCGTCAGCTATTCCGAGATCCCCTTCGCCGGCCCCATCGGCTGCCTGGAGGTGGGCTATGTGGACGGCCAGATCGTGCTCAACCCCAACCAGGAGCAGCGCAAGACCTCCCGCATGGATGTCACCGTGGCCGCTACCCGGGAGAAGGTGGTCATGATCGAGGCCGGTGCTGACGAGATCCCCGACGAGATCATGTACGCCGGCATCGTGAAGGCCCACGAGGAGATCCGCAAGCAGATCGACCTCATCGACCAGATCGTCGCCGAGATCGGCAAGCCCAAGATGGAGTACGAGCACGCCCAGTTCAATCAGGAGCTGTTCGACAAGATCACCACCGAGTTCATGGACGAGGCCAAGGCCGCCATGGACACCGACGACAAGAACGTGCGCGAGGAGCGCTGGAACGCCATGATCGACCACTGGCACGAGAAGTATCTGGAGGAGTATCCCGATATGGATCAGTACCTGGAGGAGTTCACCTATAAGTTCCAGAAGAAGATCGTCAAGGCCTGGCTGCTGGAGGGTCACCGGGTAGACGGCCGTGCCAAGAACGAGATCCGTCCTCTGGCCGCCGAGGTTGGCGTGCTGCCCCGGGTCCACGGCTCCGGCCTGTTCACCCGCGGCCAGACCCAGGTCCTGTCCGTGGCTACCCTGAACACCCTGTCCGCCTGCCAGAAGCTGGACACCATCTGGGAAGAGGAAGAGAAGCGCTATATGCACCACTACAACTTCCCCCCCTACTCCGTGGGCGAGGCCAAGGCCCCCCGTTCCACCAACCGCCGTGAGTACGGCCACGGCGCTCTGGCCGAGCGGGCTCTGGTGCCCGTGCTGCCCAGCGTGGACGAGTTCCCCTACGCCATCCGCGTGGTCAGCGAGGTGCTGTCCTCCAACGGTTCCACCTCTCAGGGCTCCATCTGCGGCTCCACCCTGGCTCTGATGGACGCCGGCGTGCCCATCAAGGCCCCCGTGGCCGGCATCTCCTGCGGCCTGATCCAGGACGACGACGGCTCCTTCCAGACCTTCATCGACATCCAGGGCGTGGAGGACTTCCACGGCGAGATGGACTTTAAGGTGGCCGGCACCAAGTCCGGCATCACCGCCATCCAGATGGACCTGAAGAACGACGGTCTGACCCACGAGATCATCAAGGAGGCCCTGGAGATCACCCGGGATGCCCGCTTCGCCATCCTGGACGAGGTCATGCTGCCCTGCATCTCCGCCCCCCGGGCCGAGGTCAGCCGCTTCGCCCCCAAGATGATCACCATGAAGATCGAGCCCGACCGCATCCGTGAGGTCATCGGCAAGGGCGGCTCCGTCATCCAGAAGATCACCGCCGAGTCCGGCGCCCAGATCGACATCGAGGACGACGGCACCATCCACATCGCCTCCCCCGATGCCGCCAGCTGCGACACCGCCAAGAAGATGATCGAGACCATCGTCTTCGTCCCCGAGGTGGGCGGCCTGTACTACGGCAAGGTGGTCCGCATCCTTCAGTTCGGCGCCTTTGTGGAGCTGGCCCCCGGCAAGGACGGCATGGTCCACATCTCCAAGCTGGCTGACCGCCGGGTGGAGAAGGTGGAGGACGTGGTGAACATCGGCGACATGATCTGGGTCAAGGTCACCGACATCGATGACAAGGGCCGTGTCAACCTGTCCTACAAGGATGCCCTGAAAGAGATCAAGGCAAAGAAAGAGGCCGGCGAGCCCATCAAGTAAGAGCTCCCCTTAGAGAAACCAAATCCCGGAAGAGCAGTGCTCTTCCGGGATTTTCAGCGTGTCGATAAACCCTTTTCTGTCATTCCGAGGAGCGCAGCGACGTGGGAATCCGTAACTCAAAAACCGAAAATATGCTGATAACCATGGCTTTTTGAAACGGATTGCCACGTCGGCCCGTTGGGCCTCCTCGCAATGACAGGCTTTTTTGACAGTCTCCAAATCCCGGAAGAGCTTCAACTGCTCTTCCGGGATTTTTGCATTATTTCATCAAAAGAACCGCCCCGCTGCGGGGGGGCAGGGTGATCTGGACCCCCGCGTCCTCCTCCAGGGGGGAGAGGGCGGGTGTGCCGGCCAAAGGACTGGCCGTTTTTCCCGGCAGGGGCAGGGTGACGGGGGCGTCCCCCGCATTGCAGACGCACAGGAGCTCCTCCCCGTCGTCCGCCCGGGCAAAGGCCAGCAGGGGGCCCTCCGCCGCCACATAGCGGATGGTGCCCCGGCGCAGGGCGGGGTGGTCCTTGCGCAGGGCACCCAGCTGCTTGAACCATCCCAGCAGCTCCCCGTCCTCCCGCCCCCAGGGGTAGGGGCGGCGGTTGAAGGGGTCCTCAAAGCCCTCCATGCCCGCCTCGTCCCCATAGTACACCGTGGGGGAGCCGGGGAAGCAGAACAGCAGCAGCGCCGCCGAGCGCAGGCGCTCCTTGGCCATGCGCAGGGCATCCCCCTCCAGCCGGAAGGAGGCCCGCCAGTCCCGGGACTGGTCCCGCCGCTCGCCTCCCGCCCCCAGCAGGGTGAGGATGCGGGGGGTGTCGTGGGTGCCCAGGGAGTTCATGGCGGAGTAGAAGGCGAAGGGGGGATAGTTCTCCCGGATGGTCTCCATGCTCTGGACAAAGTCCTCCGCCCTGCCCCCGGAGAAATAGCTCAAAATGGCGCTGCGCAGGGGATAGTTCATCAGCCCGTCGCAGTGGCCGCCCAGGATGTGCTTGCGCCGCACGCCATAGGCGACCTTGGTGGAGCCGTCCTCCCACACCTCGCCGATGACCACCGCCGAGGGCTTTTCCGCCCGGGCGGCGGCGTGGATGCCGGCCACAAAGTCGTCGGGCAGCTCGTCGGCCACGTCCAGCCGCCAGCCGTCCGCCCCCGCCCGCAGCCACCGGCGGACCACGCTGTCCTCGTCCCCGAAGATGAACCGGCGATAGCCGGGGTCGGACTCGTTCACGGCGGGCAGGGAATAGATGCCCCACCAGCTCTCATACCGGTCGGGCCAGTGGATGAACTGGAACCAGCTGCGATAGGGGGAGTCCCAGCTCTGGCAGGCTCCCACATCGGGATAGAAGCCGTCGCCGTTGAAATACCGGCTGACATAGCCCGTGTGGTTGAACACCCCGTCCAGCATCACCCGCATTCCCCGCCTGTGGGCCTCGTCACACAGGCGGGAGAAGTCCTGGTTGCAGCCCAGCATGGGGTCGATGCGGTCGTAGTCCGCCGTGCCGTAGCGGTGGTTCTCCGCCGCCTCGAAAATGGGGTTGAAGTACAGGGTCTCCACCCCCAGGTCCTTCAGATGGTCCAGCTTGCTGATGACCCCCCGAAAGTCCCCGCCGAAGAAGTCCCGGTTGCGGATCTCCCCGTGCTCGTCCGGGCGGTAGACCGGCTCGTCCGCCCAATCCTGATGGACGGTGCGTCCGCCCACCAGACCGGCGGGGTCGGGGATGCGGCTGCGGCAGAAGCGGTCCGGGAAGATCTGATAGGTCATCCCCTCGCCGAACCAGGTGGGGACGGCCTCCTCCCCCTGATAGACGGTGAGCTGATAGGGCCCCAGCTCCGCCCGGCGGCCGTCCAGCCCCTCCAGCACAAAGGAGTACCAGATCAGGCCCACATAGGTGCCCACGTCCAGCGTCCCCCGGAACTGGTCCACCCCCAGCCGGCTGTCCACCCAGGGGAGGGGGACGGTCTGCTCCTCGTTGTTCCGGCTCTCGAACCGGGCGGTGAGCCGTCCCCGGGAAAAGCCCCCCGCCCGGGGCGGGCGGAGGGTAAAGGACACCACAGTCCCCGAGGGGACTGCGCCATATGGGTTTTTGAAATTCAAGTCCCGGGGGTCAAAAATAACCGAATCGGTCATAGGGCATCTCTCCAAAGTAGAATACGAGCCTTCCCCACGCAGGGGGGAAGGCAAATTTTGATTCAATGATACTGATAACTCCCCCCGCCGATGAACTCCCGCAGCAGGGAGTCGGGGGCGACCAGCTTGGGGTCGATGGGCTCGAACCAGTGGAAGGCATCGATCAGCTCCAGCAGCTCGTCGTGGCGGGGGTTGTCTTGGGGCACCGAGCGCAGCAGGGGAGCGGCGTAGTTGGCCATCACGGACACCTCGTAGGGCAGGGAGGAGTCGAACACGATGTCCGCCCGGTTTTTATAGGGGGAGATGTACAGCTTCTCCCCCCGGCGCACGTTGGCCCACCGGGCCATGGTGTCGGCCACTCCGGTGCCCCGGAAGCTGTAGTCCCGCACCGCCCGGCGGACCAGGCGCATCCAGGTGCCCTTAAAGCGCAGGGCGGAGCCCTCGTTCACGTTGGACCGGGCGGAGATATACAGCTTGGCGGTCTCTGGGTGCCGCCCGGCGATGTCGTCGTTCAGGGCGTGGATGCCCTCGAAGATGACGATCTCGTTTTTCTCCAGCTTCAGGGGGGTGCCCAGGCTGTCGTTGCGCATCTGACGGGCAAACTCAAACCGGGGGATCAAGACGGGCTCCCGCCGGGACAGGGCGGCAAAGTGCCGGTCCAGCAGGTCCATGTCCAGGCACAGGGGGGACTCGTAGTCCAGCTCCCCCTCCGGGGTGCGGGGGGCGGTTTTGGGGTCCACGTCCTTGAAATAGTTGTCCATGGCCACCGCATGGGAGTTCACCCCCCGGCGGCGGAGCTCCTCGGCGATCTTCATGGCCGTGGTGGTCTTGCCCGAGCCGGAGGGGCCGGACAGCAGCACGATGGGGCTCTTGTCCAGATTGCCCAGAATGCGGTCCGCCGCCAGGGATACCCGCTGGGCATAGGACTGGTCGCACTCGGCCAAAAATTCCGCCACGTCGGTGCGGATGCTCCGGTTGATCTCCTGTAACTGATATGCCATGGTGAAAAACTCCTTTTTCAGGCAGGTCCTGCCGGGGTCAGCCGCCATAGAACGAGACGATCTCGTCTTTCTGGGCCAAAATCTTGTCCCGGGCGGCCAGATAGTCGTGGGGATACTTGGGGTTGGGCAGACGGAGGATGCGCCCCGCCGCCGGGTCCACCAGCTTGGTCACGCCGCCGCCGCCGATGGACACCACCGTCTGCAGCTCCTCCATCATCACGATGTTATAAAGGCTCTCGGTCCCCGGCCTGGCCCAGCCCACATTTTCCAGCGAGCCGGACATATATTTCTGCCGGTACAGGTAATAGGGGGCATAGCCCGCCCCCCGCAGAGCGTCCAGAGAGAAGTCCAGCATCCGGGCCACCTGGTCCCCGCCGGGGATCACGTCCCGGCGCTCCATCAGGGTGGAGCCCTTTTTCAGGGCCAGGGTGTGGACGGTGACATTCTCCGGTCCCATGGCCAGCACCCCCTCCAGGCTGCGCTGAAACCCCTCAAAGCTGTCCCGGGGCAGTCCGGCGATCAGGTCCATGTTCACACAGGCAAACCCAACGTCACGGGCCAGGGCAAAGGCCGTTTGAATATCCCCCGCCCGGTGGCGGCGGCCAATGGCCTGGAGCACCTGGTCCTCCAGGGTCTGGGGGTTGATGGAGATGCGGCCGATGCTGTGGCGGGCCAACACCTCCAGCTTTTCCCGGGTGATGGTGTCCGGGCGGCCGGCCTCCACGGTGTACTCGATGCAGCTCTGCAGGGGCAGGGACTGCTCGCACCGGGCCAGCAGCCGGTCCAGCTGGTCAGCGGACAGGGTGGTGGGGGTGCCGCCCCCCATGTAGAAGGAGCGCACCGTCAGCCCCGCTGCGTTCAGCGCTCTGCCAGTAGCATCTACTTCTTCCAGCAAAAGCTGGAGATAGGGCTCCACCAGCTTCAGCGTCCGGCCCACGTCAGCGGAGACGAAGGAGCAATAGGCGCAGCGGGTGGGGCAGAAGGGGATGCCCACATAGACGGAGACCTGCTTTTCTCCCAGCTGCCTTTGGGCGGCCAGGGTGGCCCGGGCGCAGTCGGCGGCCAGGGCGGCCCGGACGGGGGAGACCCGATATTCCCTCTCCAGCTGGGCGATGGCCTCCGTCTCTGTAGCCCCGGCGAGCATGGCCCGGGTGGGCAGCTTCACCGGGCGCACCCCGGTGAGAGCCCCCCAGGGTGGTTCCTGGCCCAGCAGGGCGCACCCGGCCTGGTAAAAGGCCATTTTCAGGGCGTGCTGCACCACATGATAGACCTTCTCCGGGCTTTGGTCCAGGGCATCGGCGGGGAAATCGCTCTCCCCCCGGGCGGACTGTTCGCCACGAAAGACCTCCGCTGCAAGGCGGGCGGTCTCTCCCTCCACTGCCAGGGAAAAGACGGCGGCGTTGTCCCGATCCAGACTATGCCCGTTATCCTCGGGATATTCCGGCCGCTCCCCGGGAAACAGGGTGAGCATCATCTGCTCGGCGGCATAGTGATAGCGCTCCGGGCTCCAGTTTACGGTTCCCGGCTGCAAATATAGCTTCAATGGGTCACCTTCTTTGTGATTCGCAGCAGGCCCTCTCCGCCCAGTGTGCGCACTGGGCACCTCCCCCAAGGGGGGAGGCAGGGGAGACGGATTGCCACGTCGCTGCGCTCCTCGCAATGACGGGGCAAAGAACTTGGCTCCCCCTATGGGGGAGCTGGCACGGCGTTAGCCGTGACTGAGAGGGCTGTCCCCAGCGGCCCGTGACCGTCAAAACAGGCATCGTCCGGGCGGATGAGGACATCCGCCCCTACTGCGCTCCTCGCAATGACGGGGCAAAGAGCTTGGCTCCCCCTATGGGGGAGCTGGCACGGCGTTAGCCGTGACTGAGAGGGCTGTCCCCAGCGGCCCGTGACCGTCAAAACAGGCATCGTCCGGGCGGATGAGGACATCCGCCCCTACTGCGCTCCTCGCAATGACAGGGCAAAGAGCTTGGCTCCCCCTATGGGGGAGCTGGCACGGCGTTAGCCGTGACTGAGAGGGCTGTCCCCAGCGGCCCGTGACCGTCAAAACAGGCATCGTCCGGGCGGATGAGGACATCCGCCCCTACTGCGCTCCTCGCAATGACAGGGCAAAGAGCTTGGCTCCCCCTATGGGGGAGCTGGCACGGCGTTAGCCGTGACTGAGAGGGCTGTCCCCGTCAGTGCATCATCGCTTCCCGCAGGAAGGGGTTGCTCCGCCGCTCCCGCTCCAGGGTGGAGGTCACGTCGTGGCCGGGGCAGACGTGGTAGTCCCCGGGCAGCTGCCCCAGCTTTTTCAGGGAGGTCATGATCTCCGCATAGCTGCCCCCCGCCAGGTCGGTGCGGCCGCAGGAGCCGGCGAACAGGGTGTCCCCGCAGAAGAGCACGTCCCCCACCTTCAAGGTGACGGAGCCCTTGGAGTGGCCGGGGGTGTGGAGCACCTGGATGGTCATATCCCCCAGGGCAAGGGTGTCCCCCTCGTCATAGAATTTCAGGCCGGGGATCTGCCCGGCCAGGGGGAACAGCTGGCTGCCCGCCCCGTTGGCATCGGCCCTGTGGATATAGATCTCCGCCTGGGGCAGGGCCTTGTGCAGCTGGGGCACGGCGGTGGTGTGGTCATAGTGGCCGTGGGTCAGCAGAATATACTTCACATCCACGCCGTCGTCCTCGATCACCTGAAGGATGCGCCCGGCCTCGTCACCGGGGTCGATGATGGCGGCCGCACGGGCCTTCTCGTCCTCCAGAATATAGCAGTTGGTCCCGATGGGACCCACCTGAAGCACCTTTACTTCCATGGGAAACCCTCCTCTTGAATGAGTATGAAAGCCTTCCCCTGGGGGAAGGTGCCCCGAAGGGGCGGATGAGGGGAACGCCGAAGGGCTGTGGGCCCTTTCGTCACCCCTGTTTATAAATCAAACAAAATGGTCACCGGCCCGTCGTTCACCGACGACACCTGCATGTCCGCACCGAACTGGCCGTGCTCCACGGCAAAGCCCCTGGCCCGGCACTGGTCCAGAAAGCGCTCGTACAGGGGGATGGCCAGGTCGGGCTTGGCCGCCTTGGAAAAGCCGGGGCGGCGGGAGGAGGTGTCGGCATACAGGGTGAACTGGGACACCACCAGCAGCGCCCCGCCCACCTGAGACAGGTCCCGGTTCATCTTGCCGTTTTCGTCCTCGAACACCCGCAGGTTGCAGACCTTTTCGGCCAGCTTGTCGCACACGGCCTGGGTGTCCTCCGGCCCCACCCCCAGCAGGACCAAAAAGCCCCGGTCAATGGCACCCACCGTCCGGCCCTCGATGGCCACGGCGGCGGAAGCTACTCTTGTCACAACAGCGCGCATGTCAGCGCTCCTCTCACTTCTTATTTCCCCGTGCTTCTGGCCACGTGGTAGACGCCCTGGATGTTGTTCAGCTTGTTGATGACGGCGCTGAGTTCGGCCTTGTCCTGCACCTCCACCACGATGTTCACGGCGGCGTGGCCGTCGGACATAGAGCGGGCGGACAGGGCGGTCACCTTCACCTTGGCGGCGGACAGGGCCATGGCCAGGTCGATGGTCAGGCCGTCCCGGTCCTTGGCGGACAGCTCCAGGGCGGTCTTATAGTTGGGCAGCTTGCTGTTGACCCAGGAGACCTTCACCCAGCGGTCGGCCTCCTCGGGCTTGCGCTTGTCCGGGGCGGCGTTGGGGCAGTCGGCCCGGTGGACGGACACGCCATAGCCCCGGGTGATAAAGCCGATGACCGGGTCGCCGGGGACGGGGGTGCAGCACTTGGCGAACTTCACCAGACAGTTGCCCAGCCCCTCCACGATGATGCCGGAGTCGGTGTGCTTGTTCGACCCGGTGAGGGCGGCCTCCTCCACCTGATTGCTCACGCCGGGGACGATCACGCTCTCCGCCGTGGTCTTGGCAGCGGCGGCGGCCTTCTCCGCCTGAAGCCGGCCCAGGCGCAGCAGCTCGTCCTTGGCCCGGGCCACCGCCTTGGTGGCGGTGGTGCCGCCGTAGCCGATGGAGGCGTACAGCTCATCCAGGGTGCCGCAGCGCACCTTGCGCAGGATATGGGGCAGATTCTCCTCGGCAGTGATGGCCGACAGGGCGATCTTCATGTGCTTCAGCTCGGCCTCGAAGGCGGCCCGTCCGGTGGCGATGTTCTCCTCCCGGCGCTCCTTCTTGAACCACTGGCGGATCTTGTTTCTGGCCTCGTTGGACTTGCAGATCTTCAGCCAGTCCCGGCTGGGGCCCTTGGCGGCCTTGGAGGTCTGCACCTCTACAATGTCGCCGTTGTGCAGGGGATAGTCAAAGGGGACCATCCGCCCGTTCACCCGGGCTCCCACCATGCTGTTGCCCACGGCGGAGTGGATGTTATAGGCAAAGTCGATGGGGGTGGCCCCGGCGGGCAGGCTCTTCACGTCGCCGTTGGGGGTAAAGACGAACACCTCGTCGGCGAACATGTCCACCTTCAGGGTGCGGACGAACTCCTCCGCATCGGTGTCCTGCTGGCTCTCCAGCAGCTTGCGCACCCACTCGAACTCGTGCTCGCTGCCCAGCTGCTTGTTGGCCAGGCCCTGCTTATACTTCCAGTGGGCGGCCACGCCGTATTCCGCCGTCTGGTGCATCTCCCAGGTGCGGATCTGCACCTCGAAGGGGATGCCCTCCCGGCCGATGACCGTGGTGTGGAGGGACTGGTACATGTTGGGCTTGGGCGTGCCGATATAGTCCTTAAAGCGGCCCAGCACCGGCTTGAACATGTCGTGGATGCAGCCCAGCACGTTATAGCAGCCGGGGATGTCGTCCACGATGACCCGGAAGGCGTACAGGTCGAAGATCTCGTCCAGGGTCTTGTTCTGGGTGTACATCTTCCGATAGATGGAGTAGATGTGCTTTACCCGGCCATAGACGGTGGCGTGGATGCCCTCCTGCCTCAGGCGCTGCTGGATCTTATGCTGGATGCCCGCCATAAACTCCTCGTGGGCGGAGGAGCGCTCGGCCAGCTCGTCCTCGATCTCTTTATAGCCCACCGGGTCCAGATAGCGCAGGGACAGGTCCTCCAGCTCCCACTTCAGCTTTTGCATACCTAAGCGGTGGGCGATGGGGGCGTAGATCTCCATGGTCTCCAGCGATTTCTCCCGCTGCTTTTTGGGGGACTGATACTCCATGGTGCGCATGTTGTGCAGCCGGTCGCAGATCTTGATGAGGATGACCCGGATGTCCTGGGCCATGGCCATGAGCATCTTGCGCAGATTTTCCATCTGCTCCTCTTCTTTAGAGACATACTGCACCCGTGTCAGCTTGGTGACCCCCTCCACCAGGGCGGCCACAGGCTCGCCGAACTTTTTGGCGATGTCCAGGTGGCTGGTGGGGGTGTCCTCGATGCAGTCGTGGAGCAGAGCCGCAATGACGCTGTCCACGTCCAGCCCCAGGTCGGCCACGATCTCGGCCACGGCCAGGGGGTGGATGATATAGGGCTCGCCGCTTTTGCGCAGCTGGCCGTGGTGGGCCGTGTCGGCAAAGGTAAATGCCTCGAACAAACGCCTGGTGTCCAGGTTGGGCGTATACATGGCCACCTTATCTTCCAGGGCGTGATACCGTTCCAAAATAGGGTCCATACTCTCTCCTCTCGCTGCGCCGGAAAAACGCGCTCCCCTTCGCCTTACAGGCGGTCCTCCGCTGCCCGGCGCAGGCGCAGCAGCAGGGCAGAGGACTCTAAGTCCACCTTGTGCTCCAGCCGGTGGAGCACCACCCGTACCCGGTCTGTCTGCCGGTCCAGGTCGATGAGGCCCCGCTCCTCCAGCACCTCCAGACACACCAGGGTGCGCACCGGGGCCTCTCTCCGGCCGGATGCCCGTCCGGCCCCCCGGGCGATGTGGGGCAGGCTGTCCTCCATGGTCAGGGCGCTGCCGCAGCGCCGTTCCAGCCAGCGCCACAGGCCCACAAACTCCGCCCGCTGGGGCAGCAGCAGCTCGGCCTCCCCCGGGGAGAGGGTCTCCCCCCGGGCAAACTTTTCATACACGTCCCGCTCCAGCTGGGCCCGGCTGGGAGCGGGGCGCAGGTCCATCACCTGCAGCTGCACCGAGCGCAGCCCCCGAAACTCGTTGATCTGGGGGCAGAAGGCCACGTCCAGCCGGCTGCCCGGCTCCAAATCCAGGCCGGAGCCGTCGTTGGAAAACCAGATGGCATCCAAAGGCACCCCCCGGGACTCCAGCCGCAGCTTTAAGTGCCGCCCCCGGCCCACCGCCGCGGCGCTGACCACCTGGGCCCCCGGCAGCACCAGCACAGGGCGGGGGTTGCCTGCCCCCCAGGGCTCCAGCAGGTCCAGGTCCTCCACCGCCTGGACGGTGAGCGCCTCTGGCTGCACAGCGGCATCCGCCTCCAGGCAGCTGGCGGTCTGCTTGGGGGCGGCCTCCACCGCCTGGCACAGGGCGCGTGAAAGGGCGGGGATGTTCTCCTCCCGCACGGTAAAGCCCGCCGCCATGGCGTGGCCGCCAAAGCTCTCCAGCAGGGGGGCGCAGCTCTGCAGCAGCTGGAACAGGTTCACGCCCCCCCAGGACCGGCAGGAGCCCTTGCCCATGCCCTGATCCAGGCAGATCATGAAGGTGGGGCAGCCGAACTGCTCGGCCAGGCGGGAGGCCACGATGCCCACCACCCCCTGGTGCCACTGCTCATCCGCCAATACGATGGCCCCGGACTGGGGCTGCTGCGTCAGGCGCTGGACGCACTGCTGGAAGATGTCCCCCTCGATGGCCTGGCGCTCCCGGTTTAAGTCGCACAGGGTCCGGGCCAGCTCCTCCGCCCGGTCCGGGTCGTGGGTCAGCAGCAGCTCCAGCGCCACCTCCGCCCGGCCCAGACGACCGGAGGCGTTGATCCGGGGGGCCAGGGCATAGCCCACGGTGACGGAGGTCATGGGCCGCTCGACAAGGCCGGCGCATTCAATGAGCTTGGCAAAGCCCAGCCGCCGGGGCGGGTGCAGGTCGTCCAGCCCCTGGCGGACGATGGTGCGGTTCTCCCCCGTCATGGGCATCACGTCGGCCACCGTGCCCACGGCGGCCAGGTCCCGGTACCGCCGGAACACGTCTCCGGCTCTGTCCGGTCCCGCCACCGCCATGGCCAATTTCAGGGCCACGCCCACCCCGGCCAGGCCCTTGAAGGGGTAGGGGCAGTCGGGCCGGTGGGGGTCCACCACTGCCGCTGCCCGGGGCAGGCGGTCTTTACAGGCGTGGTGGTCGGTGATGACCAGGTCCACCCCCAGCTCCCGGGCATAGTCGGCCTCGTCCAGAGCGGTGATGCCGCAGTCCACCGTGATGATAAGCCCCACCCCCTGGCGGGCCTGGGCGGCCACGGCCTCCCGGTTCAGGCCATAGCCCTCCTCCAGCCGCCCGGGGATATAGGGCTGCACATTGGCCCCCAGGTCCAGCAGAAACTGGGTCAGCAGGCAGGTGGAGGTGATGCCGTCCACGTCATAGTCGCCGTAGACGGTGATGCGCTCGCCGTTCTTCACTGCTTTTCGCACCCGTTCTGCAGCCCGGTCCATGTCCCGCATGAGCATGGGGTCCAACAGGGGCTCGGCCTGGGGGGAGAGGAGCCGCCGGGCATCCTCCGGGTCCGTCACCCCCCGGGCGGACAGCACCGCCGCCAGCAGGGGGGACAGGCCGCTCTCCTCCAGGGTCCGCCGCCCGTCGGGGCAGGGGGGAGCCACGCTCCACGCCTTGAATTTCACATGCCTCGCCCCCCTTTCTGCCCCGCCGCCCATTCCCGGGCGGTCTTCGGGTATTTTAACTTATCCATTATAGCATATTTCCCACAATTTCATCAAGCTAAAATCCGGCCAAACCCATTCGATGGCCCGGAAAAGCACAGGACCGCCGCCCGGACTTGATTGCCCGGGCGGCGGTCCTGCTGGAACGATGATCTCATATGCAGCGCAAGCGGAGGATGGTCCGCTTTTTTGAGGAAGGAGAGGGGAGAGGGCTCAGAACCCGGCGAAACCGGCGCCGAACTGGCGGCACTGCTCCAGGCCGTCGTCGTCGGGGGTCTCGTTGATGATCAGGCCCTCGCCGTGATACAGGCTGGCGTTGGCGTCGTCCACCCGCTGCTGCCAATCCCGCATCCACTGGCCGTCGCCCCAGCCATAGGAGCCGAACAGGGCCACCTTCTTGCCGCCCAGGCGGCCCTCCAGCTGGGTGAAGAAGGGCTCGAACTCGCTCTCCTCCAGCACCTCAGCCCCCATGGCGGGGCAGCCCAGGGCCAGCTTGTCATACTCCAGGGCCTGGTCCACGGTGATCTCGCTCACCTGCTTCACGTCCACCTCAGCTCCGGCGCTCTCAGCGCCTTCGGCGATGGCGTTGGCCATGGCCTCGGTGTTGCCGGACATGGACCAATAGATCACGGCGATCTTGCTCATAAGAAAAACCTCCTGCGATAAAAATTCACATGATAAATATTTGTAAGCGCCCAGTGGGCGGTCACAGCGGAATAAAGGATCAGGACACGGCGGGGAACACCCGGGAGAGGGGGATGCCCCGGTCCACTCGCTGGGTCAGGGCATCCCGGCAGCGGTGGAAGGCGGCAAAGCGCCGGGCGGCCTCCTCCACGTTGTCATATACCTTCCAGGGGCCGCACAGCTTGCAGTGGCGGCCGCCGTCCCGGAGAAAGCCCTCCACATCCCCCGGGGGATAGCCCAGGAACAGGCCGATCTCGTGAGGGAACTCCCCGCCCTGAAGTCGGCGGCGGAGATGGGCCAGCATGGCCTCGGTGTCCCGGCTTACCGGATAACCCGCCCTGTCCAGCATCTCCCGCACTTTGGGTTGAGCCAGCCAGCAGTCCAGCCGGCGGGGCCGGAAGATCAGCAGCAGGGTCCGTCCCCGGCGGGCTCCCAGCACATACAGGCGGATGCCCCGGCTGGACAGCAGGTCGGCATAGTGGGAGAGCAGGTCGGCCCCCTCCCGGCCCTCCACCGTCCAGGTGAGCAGGTCGGCGGCCTTGATACCCGCCAGGGATGGGGCACAGTGCCAGGCCAGGGTCTGTTCAAACCGATAGTGAAGCGGGGACATAGGGCGGCCTCCTTTATAATTAGCATATGCTAACTATTATGTTAAAAAGCAAGCGCTTTATGCGCCCATTCAAAAGTTAGTCATTGCTAACTACTGTACGAGGATACCACATCCACCCACAGCTGTCAAGAGAAAAATAAAAAGTCAGCCCGGGGCGGGGCTGACCATGAAGTGCGAGATCGTTTATCGCCGTTACGTTCCAAAGCCTTCCCCTAGGGGAAGGTCAGCGTGTCAATAAACCCGTTTCTGTCATTCCGAGGAGCGCAGCGACGTGGGAATCCGTTCTCCCGTCCCCCTTGCCTCCCCCTTTGGGGGAGGTGCCCCGAAGGGGCGGAGAGGGCAGTCCTCACAGCACCCCCGCCTTATTCAGGGGCCACAGGGCCAGGACGGCCCGGCCCAGGACATAGCCCTCGTCCACGGGACCCAGGCGCTCGTCCCGGCTGTCGGTGGAGCCGTTGCGGTTGTCGCCCATGAGGAACAGCTGGCCCTCCGGCACGTCCCAGTGGGTCTGGCTCATGGTGTAGCTGGCGGGGAAGTACATGGTCTCTTTGATATAGGGCTCGTCCAGGGGGGAGCCGTCCACATACACCGTGCCGCTGGCATAGTCGATGTCCACCGACTGACCGCCCACGGCGATGACCCGCTTGACGATGGCCCGGTCATCCAGAAACGTGGCCGTCTTCTTGTTCACGACCACAATGTCCCCCGCCTTGGGGTGATAGCCCAGGGACCAGACCAACATCATCTCCCCGTCCTGCAGGGTGTTGGTCATGGACTCCCCATCCACCTGGGTCAGCCGGGCAAAGCAGTTGAACAGCAGCACCGCCGCCAGGATACAGCCCATGACCATCTGGAGCCAGTCGAATAGATCAGCTCCGGGGAGCTTCGGCTCCTCCGCTCCGTCCTGCCCGCAGGCGTTTATCTCTTCCGCCAAAAAAAGGACCTCCTCGCCGAAAACCGGGCACGCCCGGCGCTTTTCAGAAATTGTCCTTATTATAAGCGCTGCCGGAAAAAATTGCAACGGGGGCGGCCGTTTTCCTCCGGCTGCCTGCGGCGCAATCAGCCCGCCCAGCCCCCGGTAAAGAAAAACAGGATCAGCAGCACAGACAGCACCAGAGACAGGGGCTTTTTCCACTCCTTTTCCGGCTTCCAGGCGGCGGCCCGGCGGATGCGGATGGCGGCGTCGCACTCCCCAAAGGCGGACACGCTGCCCCACAGGTGCCGCCCGGCGGCAAGCTCGGTGAGCATCCGGGCGTACTCCCGCCGCCCCTCCGGCTCCAGCTGGTTCAGCACCGCCCGGTCGCAGGCCAGCTCCATGTCCCGGTTGGTCAGGCGATAGGCCGCCCAGTGCAGGGGGCTCCACCAGAACAGAGCCATGGAGATGGCATTGGCCATCTTCCACCAGGGGTGGCGCATTTTGATGTGTTCCCCCTCGTGGCGCAGTACCAGCCCCATCCGCTCCGGGGGCAGCTCCCGCTGCAGACAGATCACATACTGAACGCCGTCCCCCGCCCCCGTGTCGTGGCCCCGGCGGACAAAGCTGGTGGGCAGACCGTCACACAGCCGCACCGCCACCGTTTTGGGGTCCAGGCCAAACTCCGCCACGCTCTCCGGCGGCAGCCGCTCCCCCTGTTGGCCCAGGCATTTCAGGCGGCCCTCCGTCCGGGTGCTCCAGACCAGCACCGCCGCCACCATACCTAGCCACACAAGGCCGATGGCCATCATCTGCCCCTGGGACAGCGGGCAGAAAATTTTCACCCCGCCGGGCAGGGCCAGGGTGTCCTGTGCCCCCTCCGTCCAGGGGGCGGGCAGGATGGCGGGGGTCTGGCTGGGCTCCTCCAGCCGCAGGCGCAGCAGTCCCCGGAAGGTCCAGGGCAGCACTTTCACTCGGCCATACAGGCACCAGATATAGGCGGTATAGCTGCAATACCACCCGAAGGACCACAGCCGCACCCGGTCCCGGGGCTCCAGCAGGGGGTTGGTCACGGGACGCAGCAGAATGATGATCCCAAAGGTCAGGGCGGTGATCACGCCCACGCTGAAATACATGTTGGCCACGTCATAAAACAGCATCAGGCACGTTTTCCAAGCAGCGTTCACAGTCACCCCTCCCATGTGGTCCGGTCGATCAGCTCCTTCAGTTCCTCCGCCTCCGCCGGGGTCAGTTTTCTGCCCCCAAAAAAGGCGGCCAGGAAGGGGGACAGCCCCCCGGCCCGGCGCTCCAGCTCCGCCCCCTCCGCCCGGATGACCGCCTCCCGGGTGAGCAGGGGGGTGACCACCGTGTCACGGTGGTCCACCGTCCCCTTGTTTTTCAGGCGGCGCAGGACGGTATAGGTGGTGCTCTTGTTCCACCCCAGCCGCTGGGCGCACAGCTCCACCAGCCGGGCGGAGTGGACCGCACCCGTCTGCCACAGGATCTCCATCAGCTTGTATTCCCCGTCAAATAGCTTTTCCATGGGACCGCCTCCTACCGCCTCCTTTAGTTTATTATGATAAACCTATCTTCTGATTGTAGTTTATCAGAGTAAACCAGTTTTGTCAAGCGCCTTCCACCGGGGGAAGGCTATGTTCGCCCGCACAATGCCTTCCCCTGAGGGAAGGTGGCACGGCGCAGCCGTGACGGATGAGGGGAAGGCCATCGACATTTGAGCGCTCCCGACGGAGCGGCTATAGCCTTCGCCCCGCAGGGGAGAAGGTGGCATGGGCGAAGCCCATGACGGATGAGGGGGACCACGGGGGGACGGAATCCCTCAGTCACGGGCTGCGCCCGTGCCAGCTAGCCCTATCCCTTTTGTCCCTTCGGGACATTTCCCCTTGATAAGGGGAATCGGCCTTTGACAAGGGAGCCTGATGATGCGTAACAGCAGCCCCCCTTGTGAAAGGGGGGAGGGCCGCAAAGCGGCGGGGGGATTCCGGGCCGCTGGGGACAGCGGCCCCTACGAAATCTATCGTAACCCGGCGTAGGGGCGGATGTCCCCATCCGCCCGTTCGATGGCCTCCGCACCCAACGAGACCCACCCTCATCCGGCCCTACGGGCCACCTTCCCTATCCCTTTTGTCCCTTCGGGACATTTCCCCTTGATAAGGGGAATCGGCCCCCTGGGAGGGGGAAGGCTTTATCCGTTCTGACGCAACGGCTCAAAGCCCTTCGGCGTTCCCCTCATCCGCCCCAGTGTGCCCACTGGGGCACCTTCCCCCAGGGGAAGGCTAACTCCTAACTCCTAACTCCTAACTCCTAACTCCTAACTCCTAACTCCCCACATTGCCACCACCCCAAAAATCGGCTATAATAGCTCTATCCCCGCTCAGCAGGCGGGATGATTTGAAGGAGGACACAGCTATGCTTTTGAATATACTGGCCGTTGGCGACGTGGTGGGCGAGGGCGGCCTGGACATTCTCTCCCGCCGTCTGGACGGGCTGCGGCAGGAGACGCAGGCCAACTTTGTGGTGGTCAACGGGGAGAACGCCTCCGGCGTGGGCATCACCCCCGCCCAGGCCCGGCGCATTCTGGAGGCCGGGGCCGACGTGATCACCCTGGGCAATCACACCTGGAACCGGCTGCAGATCGGGGACTATCTGGACAAGGAGGCGCGCATTCTCCGCCCCGCCAACTACGCCGGGCGGGTGCCGGGCCGGGGCATGGGCATCTACCCCTGCAAGGGGCTGCGCATCGCCGTTCTGAATCTGATGGGCCGGGCGGAGCTGAACTCCAACCTGGACAACCCCTTTAAAATGGCCAACAGCCTGCTGCGCAGCGGCGGCTCCGACCTGGCCCTGGTGGACTTCCACGCCGAGGCCACCAGCGAGAAGGGGGCCATGGGCTGGTTTTTGGACGGCAAGGTCCAGGCCGTGTGGGGCACCCACACCCATGTGCCCACCGCCGACTGCCAGATCCTGCCCCGGGGCACCGGCTTTGTCACCGACTTAGGGATGACCGGCCCCAGCCGCTCGGTTTTGGGCATCAAGCCGGAGAACTCCATCAACCTCTTCATGGGCGGCCTGCCCCGGCGGTATGAAGAGGCGGAGGGCAACTGCAAGCTCAACGCCTGCCTGTTCACCATCGACACGGAGAAAAAGCGCTGCACCGGCGTCCGCCGGGCGGATATTCAGGAGTGAAGCGAGGAAAGGAGCCAATACTATGAATGCCATCCAGCTTCCACCAGATTTAGAACAGCAGATTTTTGAAGCGGTCCACTTTTTCTGGTCAACTCGCTTCGGCCAGATCAAAAAGCAGACCGTGATTGGAACGAGAGACCAAGGAAACCGCGGTGCGGTGACCGGCGGCAAACAGCTTGACGGATTCGTTGCGCTGATACGCAATCTGCTCATCCAAAACGGGGTGCCGGAGCACTGTATTTTTGTGGACACAGATTTGGAACTTCCCGGGTATTTCCGCCCCAACAAGAAATGGGACCTACTGGTAGTTGACAAAAACGAACTGGTCATTGCCATTGAATTCAAAAGTCAAGTGGGACCGTCTTTCGGCAATAACTTTAACAACCGCACTGAGGAGGCCATGGGCACAGCCCTGGATATCTGGACCGCCTATCGGGAAGGCGTGTTCGGCGCTCAGCAGGCACCGTGGCTCGGCTATTTTATGGTGCTGGAAGATTGCGCTAAATCTAAGGAACCCGTCCGTGTGAGATCTCCTCATTTCCCTGTGCTGCGTGAATTTCACAATGCTTCGTATCAGAAACGCTATCAGATATTCTGTGAAAAACTTCTGCGGGAGCGACAATACTCCGCCTCTTGTCTTATGTCAACTTCATGTTCGGATGAGGCAGTTACATACGGTTTTCTCGGCGAACACTTATCATTTGATATGTTTATCACCTCCATGCTGAGCGCAGCATTGGCACACTTTTTTCAACGGGGGCATTGATCTTGACAAATCAGCTTCTCTATCACGGGGATGCCCGAGACCTCAGCTATATTCCAGACCGAAGTGTCCACCTGGTGCTGACTTCTCCGCCCTATTTCAATCTAAAAGAATACCGCTGCGGAAAAAACCAGTTGGGAATGCTGAACACCTATCAGGACTTTATAAACGAACTGGAAAAGGTTTGGCAGGAGTGTTACCGGGTTTTGGTCCCCGGTGGGCGGATCGTCTGTGTGGTCGGTGATGTATGCCTGTCCAGACGCAAATATGGCCGTCATGTGGTCATGCCGCTCCATTCTGACATCGCCGTCTCCTGCCGCAAAATCGGTTTTGATAATCTAAACCCTATCCTCTGGCACAAAATATCCAATGCGACCTTCGAGGCAAACACCAGCAGTTCTATTTTAGGAAAACCCTATGAGCCCAACGCCATCATCAAAAACGATGTGGAATATATCCTGATGGAACGAAAACCCGGCGGATACCGAAAGCCTACAGAACAGCAACGCATCGACAGCAAGATTCCAAAGGAAGATTTTCAGAATTGGTTCAGCCAGATATGGGAAATGCCAGGAGCCTCCACAAAGAATGGTCACCCGGCCCCCTTCCCCCTGGAGCTTGCCAACCGTCTGGTAAAAATGTTTTCCTTCACGGGAGACACTGTGTTGGACCCCTTCTGCGGAAGCGGCACAACTATGCTGGCCTCTGCTGGCAATGGTCGGAACAGTATCAATGTGGAAACAGAGGTCTATTACTGTGAACACACCATAAAGCGGATTCGTTCCGCATCAAAAACACTCCCGGACCATCAATTTGAGTATATCGATTTAAGCCACGAGCCGGACACATATCCGAAAGATTGCGTGTAGCATGCTAGATTACGTTAGGGAAGGACACGAAAAAACACCATGCTGAACATCATTCACGGGGCGGACTTCCATCTGGACAGCCCCTTTTCCGGCCTCAGCCCGGAGCGGGCGGCCCAGCGGCGGGGGGAGCAGCGGGACCTGCTGACCCGTCTGGCCCAGCTGGCCCGGGAGAAACAGGCCGACCTGGTGCTGCTGTCCGGCGACCTGATGGACGGAGAGACCGTCTATCGGGAGACGGCCCAGGCCCTCTCCCAGGCATTGGGCGGCATCCCCTGCCCGGTGTTCCTGGCCCCGGGCAACCACGACTGCTATAGCCCCTCCTCGGTGTACGCCACCCTGGACTGGCCGGACAACGTCCACATCTTCACCACCCCCGCTGTGGAGGGGGTGGACCTGCCCCAGTTCAACTGCACCGTCTATGGCCGGGCCTTCTGTTCCCCCCACGAGACGGGATCCCCCCTGGCCGGCTTTCAGGCGGCGGAGGACGGACGGCTGACGCTGGCCTGTCTCCACGGGGACACGGCCCCCGGCAGCGGCTACGGCCCCATCTCCCAGGAGGAGATCGCCGCCAGCGGCCTGGACTATCTGGCCCTGGGCCACGTCCACCAGCACAGCGGCCTGCAGCGGGCGGGGCGGACCGCCTGGGCCTATCCCGGCTGTCCCGAGGGCCGGGGCTTTGACGAGCTGGGGGAGAAGGGCGTGCTGCTCCTCCACGCCCAGCCGGGACAGGTGACGGGGGAGTTCGTCCCCCTGTGCCGCCGCCGGTATCAGGACATCCGGGTGGACGTCACCGGCTCTGACCCCCTGGACGCCGTGCTGAACGCTCTGCCCCCGGCCACGGAGGAGGACATCTATCGCATCACCCTTACCGGGGCCTGCACCGCCCCGGATCTGGCCAGACTGCAGCGGGCCCTGGCCCCCCGGTTCTACGGTCTGACCGTGCGGGACGAGACCCGACTGCCCCAGGACCTGTGGCAGCGGCGGGAGGAGGACAGCCTGACCGGGCTGTTCCTTCGGGAGATGGAACAGCTCTGCGCCAAACGGCCCGACGACCCCGTCTGCCGTCTGGCCGCCCGCTTCGGTCTGGCCGCACTGGAAAACGGGGAGGACATCTGCCCATGAAAATTAGAACCATGACCGCCATCTTCGGCAAGCTGGACCGGGCCCGGCTGGAGCTGGGGGACGGTCTGAACCTGATCTGCGCCCCCAACGAGGGGGGAAAATCCACCTGGTGCGCCTTCTGGCAGGCCATGCTCTATGGCTTCGACACCCGGGAGCGGGACCGGAAGGGCCATCTGGCGGAGAAAAACCGCTATCAGCCCTGGTCCGGGGCCCCCATGGCCGGGGAGCTGGAGGTGGAGTGGCGGGGCCGGGATATCACCATCCGCCGGGGCCCCAAAAACGGCGCACCCTTCGCCGCCTTCTCCGCCGTGTACACCGGGACGGAGGAGCCGGTGCCCGGTCTCACCGCCGACACCTGCGGGGAGCTGCTCACCGGCGTGGGCCGGGAGGTATTTCAGCGCTCCGCCTTCCTGGGCAGCGGGGGAGACCTGTCCGTCACCGCCGCCCCAGAGCTGGAGCGGCGCATCGCCGCCCTGGTCTCCTCCGGCCAGGAGGACGTGTCCTTTTCCCAGACCCAGGCCCGCCTGCGGGAGTGGCTCAACCGCCGCCGGGTGAACAAGAGCGTGGGCCAGATCCCCAAGCTGGAGCAGGAGCTGTCCCAGGTGGAGGAGCAGGCGGAAGCGCTGTCCGCCCTGTGCGGGGAGATCGCCCGCCTGGAGGAGACCGTCCGCACCCTGGAACGGGAGCGGGCCGATGCGCTCTCCCGTCTCCGCCGCAGCCGTCTGGCCGCCCAGAATCAGCTGGACCAGACCCGGCAGGAGGCCCGTTCCGCCCTGGACGAGGCCCAGGAGCAGCTGGAGCAGCTGGAGCAATACGGCCCCCTCCCGCCGAAAGACCGGCTGAAGCAGGCCCAGGGGGAGCTGCAATACTTAAAAGTGCTGGACGAGGAGATCCGCCAGGCCGAGGCCGACCACAAGGCGGCGGAGGACCACTATGTCCAGACCCAGATCGCCATCCAGGACCAGCACTTCCCCGGCCTCACCGGGGAGGAGGCTCTGGCTCAGGTCCACAAGGACCTGGACCAGCACCGCTGCTGTCTGGCCCGCGCCAAAAAGAAAGCCCTGTGGGCCAAGCTCCTGCCCCTGTTGGGCCTGCTGGCCGCTGCGGGCAGCGGGGCGGCAGGTTATTTTGTCCAGAAGCAGCCCGTAGGCCTGCCCCTGGCCGCCGGAGCAGCCGTATTTGTGCTGACCCTGATCTTCTCCGGGGTCTGCCGGAGCAAGGCTCGGGGGCTGAAAGACCGGGGAGAAAAAATTCTGGCCCGCTATGGGGTCGGTGACCCCGACGCTCTGCTGCCCCTGGCGGAGGACTATCAGGCCCGCCGCCGTGCTGCCGACCAGGCCGCAGAGCAGCTGAAAGCCGTCCGGGGGGCTCTGAATGACCGCCGGGCCCGGCGGGAGAACAGTCAGGCCGATCTGCTGCGCTTTGCCCGCTCCTTTGCCCCCCAGGTCAGCAGTCTGTTCGGGGTATCTGCCGCCCTGTCCAGGGCGCTGGGGCTGGACCACGAAGCGGAGCTGGCCCGCCAGCGGGTGGCCGAGCGCCGCCGCCGCCTGGACGACCTGCCCCAGCAGGCGGGGGGAGCCGCCGTGCAGGACGACCCCGCTTTGACCCGCGCCGCCGCCCGGCTGGACCAGGCCCGTCAGGCGCTGGACCAGGCCCTGGGCCGTCAGGCCGCTTTGGGCGACCCAGCCGCCCTGTGCGCCCGCCGGGAGCAGCTTCAACAGCAGCTGGAGCAGCGGCGGCAGGAGCACCAGGCCCTCACCCTGGCCCTGTCCGCACTGGAGCAGGCCAACGCCCGGCTGCAGGAGCGGTTTTCCCCCGCCCTGAACCGCCTGGCCGGGGAGTATCTCTCCCGGCTCACCGGGCAGCGCTACCGCCGGGTGTCCTTCACTCGGGAACTGGAGGGCTCTGCCGCCACGGCGGACGACCTGTCCCCCCGCAGTGCCCTGTCCCTGTCCCGGGGCACGGCGGACCAGCTGTACCTGTCCCTGCGCCTGGCGGTGTGCCGCCTGTGTCTGCCGGAAAAGCCCCCCATCGTGCTGGACGATGCCCTGGCCGCCTTTGACGACCAGCGCCTGGGGTATGCGCTGGACCTGCTCCGGGAGCTGGCAGAGGACCAGCAGATCCTTCTCTTCACCTGCCACCGGCGGGAGGGTGCGCTGCTGGCGGGCGACCCCGCTGTAAAGCAGCTGACGCTGCAGGCGTAACCGCAGAAAACGAAAGACCCCCGCTGTCCTTCCGGTGCGGAAAGACAGCGGGGGAGTTGTTTTTGCAGAATCAGCCGCCCGTCGTTGGCGGACCAGATATTGCGGGCGGATAATATCCGCCCCTACTTGCGTTGATGCTCTGTAGGGGCGGATGTCCTCATCCGCCCGAACGATGGCCCTCCAGGCACTGCGGGCCGCTGAGGACAGCGGCCCCTACGTGCAATGACAAGGCTTAGCCGTTCTTCTTCTTGGACGCCTCGCGCATACGGGCGCTGTGGTCCAGCAGACGCTTGCGCAGACGCAGGTTCTCGGGGGTGCACTCCAGCAGCTCGTCGTCAGCCAGGAACTCCAGGCACTGCTCCAAAGACAGGGTCTTGGGGGTGACCAGGCGCAGGGCATCGTCGGAGCCGGAGGCGCGCATGTTGGTCAGCTGCTTCTTCTTGCACACGTTGACGGAGATGTCCTCCTGCTTGGGGCACTCGCCCACGATCATGCCGGCATATACGGGGACGCCCGCGCCGATAAACAGGGTGCCCCGCTCCTGGGCGTTGAACAGGCCGTAGGTCACGGCCTCGCCCGTCTCAAAGGCCACCAGGGAGCCGGTGGACCGGCGCTGGATCTCGCCCTTCATGGGGGCATACTTCTCAAAGACCGAGGCCATGATGCCCTCGCCCTTGGTGTCGGTCAAAAACTCGTTGCGATAGCCGAACAGGCCCCGGGAGGGGACCAGGAACTCCAGCTTGGTGCGGTTGCCCACGGGGTTCATGGACAAAAACTCACCCTTGCGGGAGCCCAGCTTCTCCATCACCGCGCCCACGCAGTCGTTGGGCACATCGGCCACCAGGCGCTCCACGGGCTCGCACTTCACGCCATCGATCTCCTGGAACAGCACGCGGGGGGGAGAGACCTGGAACTCATAGCCCTCCCGGCGCATGGTCTCCATCAGGATGGACAGGGACATCTCGCCCCGGCCGGCCACATTGAAGGAGTCGGTGGAGTCCTCCACCTCGGTCACCCGCAGGGACACGTCCTTCAGGGTCTCCCGGAACAGGCGGTCCCGGATCTGGCGGCTGGTGACGAACTTGCCCTCCCGCCCGGCAAAGGGGGAGTCGTTGACGGAGAAGGTCATCTCGATGGTGGGGGCGGAGATCTTCACAAACTCGATGGGCTCCACAGCCTCGGGGGCGCAGATGGTATCGCCGATGGTCACGTCGCCGATGCCGCTCATGGCGATGATGTTGCCGGCGGTGGCCTCCTGCACGGGGACCTTGGCCAGACCGTCAAACTCATACAGGGCGGTGGCCTTGGCCTTCTTGGCGGGGGAGTCGGGGTCGTGATAGTTGCACACGGCGATCTCCTGGTTCTGCTTGATGGTGCCCCGCTCGATGCGGCCGATAGCGATGCGGCCCACAAACTCGCTGTAGTCGATGGAGGAGACCAGCATCTGGAAGGGCTGGTCTACGTCGGCCTCGGGGGCGGGGATATAGTTGATGATGGTCTCGAACAGGGGCTTCAGGTCGGTCCCGGGCACGTCAGGGGAGTAGGAGGCGGTGCCCTGGCGGCCGGAGCAGAACAGGGTGGGGGACTCGAACTGCTCGTCGGTAGCGTTCAGGTCCAGCAGCAGCTCCAGCACCTCGTCCATGACCTCGTGGATGCGCTGGTCGGGGCGGTCGATCTTGTTCACCACCACGATGACCCGGTGGCCCAGCTCCAGGGCCTTGGACAGGACAAAGCGGGTCTGGGGCATGGGGCCCTCGGCGGCGTCCACCAGAAGGATAACGCCGTTGACCATCTTCAGGATGCGCTCCACCTCGCCGCCGAAGTCGGCGTGGCCCGGAGTGTCCACGATGTTGATCTTCACGTCGCCGTACTGCACGGCGGTGTTCTTGGCCAGAATGGTGATGCCCCGCTCACGCTCCAGGTCGTTGGAGTCCATGACGCGGTCCACCACGGTCTGGTTTTCCCGGTACACGCCGGACTGCTTCAGCATTTCGTCCACCAGAGTGGTCTTGCCGTGGTCTACGTGGGCGATGATCGCTACGTTTCTCAGCTTTTCGTTACGCACGATATTGGCACCTCGAATTCTCAAAATTGCGTTTCAGCATGTGTTTCAAATTTTAGACGGGATATTATACCCCTAATTCCGAAAAAACGCAACGCCTTTCCCGCAAAAAAGACGGCCCCTCCACGAAAAAAAGCAAGGTGTTCCAGAAAAAAGGACGGATTGCCACGTCGGGCTGCGCCCTCCTCGCAATGACAGAAAATTGGCCGCTGCGTGAAAACGGAAGACTTCCTGTTCTTGTCATTGCGAGGAGCGAAAGTGACGTGGCAATCCGTCCTCCCCCCATAGAAAAACCGCCCCCCTCGATGCCAATCCTCACGCTCTGCCCTTTTTAAGGTATCTCCGTCCCCACCACACCGCAATGCCCAGCACCACTGCAGCTCCCAGCAGCAGGGGAGTACTGCTCACGGAATGCTGATAATGGACAAAGATGCTCTGTCCCGTCTGACTGTGGACTCGGGGTGTTTTGGGCAGCAGGACGAACCGGGCCGTGCCCTCCAGCTCTTTGGCAAAGAGACCGGCCTTGTCCAGGGGTGCCGACCAGGCCACGCGGCCCTGATACGCCTCTCCCGGTCTGCCGGTCTGATCATACTGCGCCCCGTCGGCCCGATGCTCGCTGACGAAGGACCCGGCATAGGTGTCCCGGCCCGAATCCCAGGTCACCGTGATCTCATCGTCTCCCCGATGCCGGGGCCGCCCGGGGTTCCAGACATAGTCCACCCGGACCTCTGTCTGGGCCACCTGCCCCGTCTCCCCGTCATACTCCTCCTGGGTGGACAGGGTCAGGGCCAGATGGGCGTTCTGCTCCGTCTCCGCAGGCTCCAGCCCCCGGCGGGTCTCATAAAAATATAGGGTCTGCTCCGTCGTATAACAGGCCATAGGCCCTCCTTTCCCCGCATGGCGGGTGCTTCTGATTGGATTGTATCATGATTTTTGTGTTTTGTATAGAAGAACGGCAAATTTAGCCTTCCCCTGGGGGAAGGTTGAGACTGTCAAAAAAGCCTGTCATTGCGAGGCCGATTCCCCTTGTCAAGGGGAAATGTCCCGAAGGGACAAAAGGGATAGGGAGGCCCAACGGGCCGACGTGGCAATCCGTTCCTACTGCGGGTGCTGCGCCGACGGCGGGCCGCTGGGGACAGCGGCCCCTACGGACAAGGTTCGTCACATTCCGTAGGGGCGGATGTCCCCATCCGCCCGGAATCCCCCGCCCCTTGGCTCCCCCCGTGGGGGAGCTGGCACGGCGATAGCCGTGACTGAGAGGGCAAGACCGCCCTCTCGGGGCCGGCTCTTTACGCCCCATCTCGAAACTTTGTTCTAAAATCACCTTGACAAGCTCGAACAGATGTTGTATTCTCATTCCAGAACATTTGTTTCGACAAAATTCGTCGCTGTCCGGTTTTTGGGACAGGGCTTCGGGTACTCTATTCCCATCAAACGGCCCCGATGCGGGGGATAAGGGAGGAACGGCAGATGCAGACGATACAGGCTTCCAGAACCTATATGATGTGCGCCCGGGATAAGGTGGTGGACCTGGGGGAATACCGCCGCAGTCTGGCCGACTGCTGGTCCGTCCAGACAGGGGCCCCGGCGGAGCCCCCGGTCCCGGCCATCCCCGTTCTTGTTTCCCGGCCCCGCCGCCGGGGGAGCCGCCTGCGCCGGTGCGCCCTGGCCATGGACCTTCTGGCCAGCCTGGGGGTGGTGGCCATGACCGCCGCCTTCACCTTCTGGGTGCTGGCGATCTGACCGCTTTCGGCAAAATATCCCCTCGTTCACAAAAGGTTTTCAATTTGGTCTTAAATTTTTCCAGAAAACAGCCCTCTCCCCTCCGGCACAGGGTTGACGGACCGGGAAAAACCGTGTATAGTACGATTGTTACCGAATTGTAACTCTTTTTGAAGGCCCCACCCAGCGGCGGGGCCAGACACGATGAACGAGGCGGAACATGGAACATAATTTACAAGACCGGCAGACCGGCCTGTGGGCCCGGCTGCGAGAGCGGGCGGCAGCCTGGAACGACCCGGAAGCCCGCCAGCAGCGGGGCCGCCTGGCGGGACAGCGGCGGCGGCTGGCCCGGGATTGGGCCCGTATCCATCTGCGCCGGATGGCCCACCGGACCCACGGCTCCCTGGCCATTCACCAGGCCGTCGGCCCAGTCTCTTTTCTGGTGGTGTCCGCCGCCCTGGGGGTGGCGCTGACTCTGACCACCCTCTATACCCCCAGCTATGCCGTCACGGTGGACGGAGCGCCGGTGGGCGTGGTGGCCGACCGGGACGTGGTGGACCGGGCCATTGCCGATGTAGAGGCCCAGGGCTCCTCCCTGCTGGGCTATGACTATCAGGTCCAGGGGGACATCGGTTATCAGTTTGCCCTCACCCTGAAAACCGACCTGAACAGCCAAAATCAGATCGAGGACTATTTCTACAGCCAGCTCAACGACGTGAGCGTCCACCTGCGCAAGTGCGAGGTGGTGGTGGACGGTCAGGCCGTGGGCGTGGTAAAGGACGAGACCGCCCTGCGGGACATGCTGGACGACCTGAAAAACCAGTATGTGAACGAGAACACCACCTCGGTGGAATTCATGCAGGACATGTCTATCCAATACGTCTACGCGGCAGACAGCGTGCTGACCACTGAGGAGATGCAGGCCGCCCTCCAGTCCAGCGGAAACGGCTCCGGCACCTACACCGTGGTGAAGGGGGACACCTTCAACGGCATCGCCTACGCCAACAACATGTCCATCAGCGACCTGAAGGCCCTGAACCCCGGCGTGGACATCAACCGCCTGATGATCGGCGACGTGCTGAACGTGAAGGCCCAGACCCCGGTGCTGTCTGTCAAGACCACCGAGCACCAGGTGTACACGCAGGAGATCGAGTGCCCCGTAGAGACCCGGGAGGACAGCTCCATGTACAAGGGCACCTCTAAAATCGTCACCCAGGGCGTGAAGGGCGAGGCAAAGCTGGAGGCCGACGTGACCTATGTCAACGGCCAGGAGCAGCAGCGGGACATCCTGTCCAATGTCACCGTGCGGGAGCCAACCACCACCATCAAGGCCGTGGGCACCAAGGAGAAGCCCAAGACCGCCTCCACCGGCTCCTTCTCCTGGCCCATCTCCGGGCGCATCAACTCCTATTTCGGCGGGCGGTACATCTTTGGCCGGTACAGCTATCACTCCGGCATCGACATCGCCGCAAGCTATGGGGCCAGCATCCGGGCTGCCGACGGCGGCAAGGTCACCTTCGCCGGGTACAAGGGCAGCTATGGCAATCTGGTGGTCATCACCCACGACAACGGCACCCAGACCTATTACGGCCACAACTCCTCGCTGCTGGTATCCGCCGGACAGAAGGTATCCAAAGGACAGGCCATCGCCCGGGCGGGCAGCACCGGCCGCTCCACTGGCACCCACTGCCATTTCGAGGTCCGGGTCCGGGGCTCCGCCGTCAATCCCCTGAACTATCTGCGATAACCTCCCCACAAGCACAGACCACCCCTGAACTGACCGGCCGGTCAGTCCAGGGGTGGTTTTTTGCGCAGAGCTTCTCTTTTTACGCGTCCTCCACGCCCAGCTCCTCCACGGCGTGGCGCATGTGGATGGCCATGGCGTGCTCGGCCCCCTCGCCGTCCCGCTTTCGGATGAACTCCAGCAGCAGGGCGTGGTCCTGCAGGGTGATCTGGGCCAGGGCCTCCTTGTGCGCCCCGGCGGCGATGGCCGTCTCCACCGCCCGGTCGATCATGGGCAGCAGGCGCATCATAAATTCGTTGTGGGCCGCCCGGACGATGGCGGCGTGAAAGGCCCGGTCCGTCCGAGTGCGGTCCGCCCCACGGCGGATGCAGTCGGCCACCGCCTCCCCCTGCGTTAAGATGTCCTCCAGCTCCCGCTGGGTGGCCCGGCGGCAGGCCAGACGGGCGGCCCGGGGCTCGAAGATGGTCCGCAGTTCAAACAGATCCCGCAGCTGGCCCCTCACCCGGGCCAGGTCATCAAAGCCGAAGTCCTCCACTTGGGCCGCCTTTTGGGTGACAAAGGTGCCCCGGCCCCGGCGCACCTCCACCACGCCCTGGACCAGCAGGGCCCGCAGGGCCTCCCGCAGGGTGGCCCTGCTCACCCCCAGCTGGGCGGAGAGCTCCACCTCGTTGGGCAGCTTCTCCCCGGGCCGGAACCGCTTTTCCACCGCGATCCAGCTGTACAGCGTCTTTCCCGCCTGCTGGGACAGATTTCCCATGGTCCATTCCTCTTTTCTCTTGACAATTCTGAATCACATGATATAACATGTAGTCAGACAATGCAATAGTTATCAGACAACTATTTTCTCCCGGGATGTCTCCCACTTCCCGAGGGACTATTTTGAGGAGGAGTTTTTTGTATGCGCTCTGACGTTGTGAAAAAAGGCATCCCTGCCGCTCCCAACCGCTCTTTGCTCTATGCCCTGGGCTATACCAAGGAGGAGCTGGAGCGCCCCCTGATCGGCGTGGTCTGCTCCTATAACGAGATCGTCCCCGGCCACATGAACCTGGACAAGATCGCCCAGGCGGTGAAGGCCGGCATCCGGGCCACCGGGGGCACCCCCGTGGAGTTCCCCGCCATCGCCGTGTGCGACGGCATCGCCATGGGCCATGTGGGCATGAAGTATTCCCTGGTCACCCGGGACCTCATCGCCGACTCCACCGAGGCCATGGCCATGGCCCACCAGTTCGACGGCCTGGTGATGATCCCCAACTGCGACAAAAACGTGCCCGGCCTGCTTATGGCCGCCGCCCGGGTGAACATCCCCACCATCTTCTGCTCCGGCGGCCCCATGCTGGCCGGCACCCTGAACGACGGCCGCCGCACCTGCCTGTCCCACATGTTCGAGGCCGTGGGCGCTTACTACGCCGGAAAGCTGGACGAGGCCGGGGTGGAGGAGTATGAGAACGCCGCCTGTCCCACCTGCGGCTCCTGCTCGGGCATGTACACCGCCAATTCCATGAACTGCCTCACCGAGGCCATCGGCATGGCCCTTCGGGGCAACGGGACCATCCCCGCCGTCTATTCCGCCCGGCTGCGCCTGGCCAAGCACGCGGGCATGAAGATCATGGAGCTGGTGGAAAAGAACATCCGGCCCCGGGACATCATGACCCAGGCCGCCTTCCACAATGCCGAGACCATCGACATGGCCCTGGGCTGCTCCACCAACACCATGCTCCACCTGCCCGCCATCGCCCACGAGTGCGGCATCCAGCTGTCCTTTGACATGGCCAACGAGATCTCCGACCACACCCCCAACCTGTGCCACCTGGCCCCCGCGGGCAACACCTATATGGAGGACCTGGAGCGGGCCGGCGGCGTGTACGCCGTGATGGCCGAGCTGGCCAAGAAGGACCTGATCGACACCGGCCTGCTCACCTGCACAGGCAAGACCATCGCCGAAAATCTTCAGGGCGTGGTCAACCGCGACCCGGAGATCATCCGGCCCATCGACGACCCCTACACCAAGACCGGCGGCATCGCCGTACTCAAGGGCAACCTGGCCCCCGACGGCTGCGTGGTGAAGCAGTCCGCCGTGGCCCCGGAGATGATGGTCCACCAGGGCCCCGCCCGGGTGTTCAACAGCGAGGACGAGGCCATCCAGGCCATCTACGACGGCAAGATCGTCGCCGGCGACGTGGTGGTCATCCGGTATGAGGGCCCCAAGGGCGGCCCCGGTATGCGGGAGATGCTCAACCCCACCTCCGCCATTGCGGGCATGGGCCTGGACAAGGACGTGGCCCTCATCACCGACGGCCGCTTCTCCGGCGCCACCCGGGGCGCATCCATCGGCCACGTCTCCCCCGAGGCGGCCAGCGGCGGCCCCATCGGCCTGGTGGAGGAGGGCGACCTCATCTCCATCAACATCCCCCAGCACACCATCCAGCTGCTGGTGGACGACGATACCCTGGCCCAGCGCAAGGCCAAGTGGGTCTGCCCCGAGCCCAAGATCAAAACCGGCTATCTGGCCCGCTACGCCAAGATGGTCTCCTCCGCCGACAAGGGTGCGATTTTGGAGTAATAAGCGGTGCGGCCCTCTCCGCCCAGTGTACGCACTGGGCATCTCCCCCTTCGGGGGAGCTGGCAGCGCAGCTGACTGAGAGGGCCACAGCATAAACCCCCGCCGTTTTCAACAAAACGGCGGGGGTTTATAACGTTATTTCCAGCTTATCCGTTGCTGCTGAGCAGCTGCTGCTTGATGTCCCACAGCTTCTGGGACAGGTCCACATAGTAGTTGTGGGGGTTCTCAAAGCGCTTGACCTCGTCCCACAGGGCGTCCACCTGGCGCTGGCAATAGGCCCGGCTGGTCTGGATGTCGGGCACCTGATACACCAGCTTTCCCCCCTGGAACACGGGCACCAGCAGCTCGGTGGCATAGATGCCAGTGAAGGTCTTCTTCTTCCAGGTGGCATCCGGGTCGAACAGCTCCAGGGGCTGGGAGAAGTCGAACTGCTCGTCGTGGAGACAGACTAAATCGGCCTCGGCTTTGCCGGTATCCTTGGAGAAGATGCGGTAGACCTTTTTAAAGTGGGGGGTGGTGATCTTGGCGGGGTTCTCGCTGATCTTGATCTTGGGGATGATGTTGCCCTGGTCGTCCTCGATGGCGGCCAGCTTGTAAACGCCGCCGAACACCGGCTCAGACCGGGAGGTGATCAGCCGCTCGCCCACGCCGAAGGCATCGATGCGGGCCCCCTGGCGCACCAGGTCCCGGATGATATACTCGTCCAGGGCGTTGGACACGAAGATCTTGCAGTCGGTCAGCCCCGCGTCATCCAGCATCTTCCGGGCCTTTTGGGACAGATAGGTCAGATCGCCGGAGTCCAGGCGGATGCCGCAGCGGGTAATCCCCTGGGGCAGCAGAATTTCTTTGAAGGCCCGGATGGCATTGGGCACGCCGGATTTGAGCACATTATAGGTATCCACCAGCAGGGTGGCGTTGTTGGGATACAGCTGGCAATAGGTCTTGAAGGCGGTGTACTCATCTGGGAACATCTGCACCCAGGAGTGGGCCATGGTGCCCGAGGCGGGGGAGCCATACCGCTGGTCGGCCAGGGTGCAGGCGGTGGAGGCACAGCCGGCAATATAGCTGGCCCGGGCGCCCAGCACGGCCCCGTCCGCCCCCTGGGCCCGGCGGGAGCCGAACTCAGACACCGGGCGGCCCTCGGCGGCCCGGACGATGCGGTTGGACTTGGTGGCGATCAGGCTCTGGTGGTTCAGGGTCAGCAGGATAAAGGTCTCCACAAACTGGGCCTGGATGGCCGGGGCGCGGACCGTCAGAATGGGCTCGCCGGGGAAGACGGGCGTGCCCTCGGGCACGGCCCAGATGTCGCCGGTAAATTCAAAGTGCAACAGATACTGCAAAAACTCCTCGCTAAAGCAGCCCTTGCCCCGGAGATAGGCCACATCCTCCTCGTCAAAGCTCAGGCCCTGGATATACTCCACCACCTGGGCCAGGCCCGCGGCGATGGAGAATCCGCCCTTGTCGGGCACCGAACGGTAGAACACGTCGAAATAGCAGATCCGGTCCTTCAGTCCCGTCTGAAAATAGCCGTTGGCCATGGTCAGCTCATAAAAATCACACAGCATCGTCAGGTTTGTTTTCGCTTTCATTCCTGAGGCCGCCTCCTCATATCAGGGGTGACAAGACACCCCGGTTTCTCCCTATTATAACCGGATTCGCCCGAAAAGGCAACTGTGAATTCTGTCCCATTGCCTTTTCCCGCAAAGGGTGGTAAAATAGCCGAAAAAGGCTGTGCCCGCCCATATCCACGCTGCGGGCCCTGTTCCACCGCGTCCCGACACAGAGATAAAGGGGAGTGCTGCATCATGCGCAAGCTGGTCATCGACAGAGCCGCCATCAAAAATAACCTGACGGTCATCAAGGACCGGGCCGCCGGGGCCGCCATCTACGGCGTGCTCACCGGCGACGGGCAGGGGGTGGGCACCGCCGCCCTGGCCCAGCTGCTGCGGGACGAGGGCATCGGCCGCTTTGCCGTGTCCGAGGTCTCCGAGGCCGAGGCCCTGCGTCAGGCGGGCTTTGTGGACGAGGAGATCCTGATGCTTCGGGCCACCACCGACCGGGAGGAGCTGGAGCGGCTGGTGGACCTGAACGTGGTGTGCACCGTCTCCTCTGTGGACACAGGCATGGCCCTGAACGCCCTGGCGGGCAACCGCTCCACCGTGGCCGAGGCCCACATCCAGGTGGACACGGGCATGGGCTTTGGGGGCTTTTTGGTCAGCGAGCCGGAGAAGCTGCTGCTGGCCTATCGCTCCATGCCCAACGTGGCCCTGTCCGGGGTGTATACCCAGCTCCATGCCGCCCGGCCCAACGACCCCCAGGCCAAGCGCCAGCTGGAGCAATTCCAGTTGGCCCTGGATGCCATCCACCAGGCGGGGTTCGAGACCGGGGCGGTCCACGCCGCCGGCTCCTTCGCCCTGCTCCACGGGCTGGCACCGGAGCTGGACGGGGTCCGGGCCGGCTCGGCCATCCTGGGCCGGTGCCGCCGCACCCGGGACGACGGGCTGAAGACCGTGGGCTTTGGACAGGCTCCCCTCACCGAGGTACGCTGGCTTCCCAAGGGCCATGTGCTGGGGGTGGACCGGCCGGTCACGCTGAAAAAGCCCACCCGGGTGGCGGTGCTGCCCGTGGGGTATCAAAACGGCTTTGGCATCACCCGCCCCCGGGAGACGGGGCTGCTGGCCGCCATCGCCCGGTGGCGGAAGAATAACCGCCGCACCGTGCGCCTGGGGTCCCAGCGCGCCCGGGTGCTAGGCGGCCTGGGAGCCAGCGAGCTCATTCTGGACGTGACGGACGTGAAGTGCTCCGTGGGCGACCTGGCCACCTTTGAGATAGACCCCCTGTTCGCCCGGGGCTTTCAGGTGGAGTTTCGATAAGGGACAAGACCGGCAGGGGCGGATGTCCTCATCCGCCCGGACAACGGGCCGCCGGGGTCAGCGGCCCCCTGCAGACGGCCCCGTCATATCCCGTAGGGGCGGATGTCCTCATCCGCCCGGACAACGGGCCGCTGGGGACAGCGGCCCCTACGGACGGCCCCGTCATATCCCGTAGGGGCGGATGTCCTCATCCGCCCGGACGACGGGCCGCCGGGGACAGCGGCCCCTACGGACGGCCCCGTCATATCCCGTAGGGGCGGATGTCCTCATCCGCCCGGACGACGGGCCGCTGGGGACAGCGGCCCCCTGCAGACAGCCCCGTCATATCCCGTAGGGGCGGATGTCCTCATCCGCCCGGACAACGGGCCGCCGGGGACAGCGGCCCCTACGGACGGCCCCGTCATATCCCGTAGGGGCGGCTATCAGCCGCCCGGCGCAACGACATCAGACATTGGAATACAAAGGAGTCTCTTTGATGGATCAGTCACTTTCCTTCCAGCCGCTGCTCTTCGGCGGCGACATCAACGTATACAGTGTGGCCCGGGCCTTTCACCAGGCCTATGGCGTGCGCTCGGTGGCCTTCGGCAAATATCCCTCCTTCCCCTGCCACGGCAGCGCCATCATTGACTATCGGGTCTGCCCGGACAACGAGAGCGACGAGGCGTTCCTGCGCAACGCCCGGGCGGTGGCCGAAGAATTCTCGGACAAGACCGTCCTGCTGCTGGGCTGCGGGGACAGCTATGTCCAGCTGGCCGCCCGCCACCGGGACCATCTGCCGGAAAACGTCATCGCCCCCTATATCTCCGAGGACCTGCTCAACTCCCTCATCAACAAGGAGCGGTTCTATCAGCTGTGCGACGAGCACGGGGTGGACCACCCGGCCACCTTTATCTATGACAAGTCCATGGGCCACGACTTCTCCCTGCCCTGGGGAGCGCCCTATATCGCCAAGCCCGCCGACTCCGTGGCCTATTGGGCCTGCGGGGACCACTCCCTGGCCAAGGTCTATATCTGCCAGAGCTGGGAGGAGCTGCTGGAGAGCCTGGACCACGTCTATGCCGCAGGCTATCAGGACCACATGGTCCTGCAGGAGTTCATCCCCGGGGACGACAGCTATATGCGGGTACTCACCAGCTACTCCGACCGCAACGGAAAAGTGACGACTATGTGCCTGGGCCATGTGCTGCTGGAGGAGCACTCCCCCCACGGCATCGGCAACCACGCCGTCATCCTCACCGACTGCGACGAGGAATTGGAGCTGAAATTCCGGGACCTGCTGGAGAGCCTGCACTTCACCGGCTTCTCCAATTTCGACATCAAATATGACCGGCGGGACGGCAAGTATAAGGCCTTTGAGATCAACTGCCGCCAGGGCCGCAGCAACTACTATGTCACCGGCTCCGGCCACAACATCGCCAAAATGGTGGTGGAGGACCGGGTGGAGCATCAGGACCTGCCCTTCCAGATGACCCACGACCGCTCCCTGTGGCGGATGGTGCCCCGGAAAGTCGCCTTCAAGTTCACCCCCAAGGCCTACCACGGGGAGATGCAGGAGCTGATCCGGGCGGGGAAGGACTCCCACTCCCTGGTCTACTCCGGCGACGCCAGCCTGAAACGCCGCCTGCGCATTTTGAAGAACCATATCGGCAACATCAAGCGTTTCGACCAGTACAACAAGGTGCCGGAGGGATAAAGAATCTTTCCCTGACCCTCTCCGCCCAGTGTACGCACTGGGCACCTCCCCCACAGGGGGAGGCAAGAAGTATAGCACCGAAAGCCCCTTCTTGGCTCCCCCTGCGGGGGCCGATTCCCCTTATCAAGGGGAAATGTCCTGAAGGGACAAAAGGGATAGGGATCCTGGCACGGCGCAGCCGTGACTGAGAGGGCCGGGCGGCCCCAGGCCGCCCCTACACCTAACGCTATCACCATGGAGGTTTTTCTGTGAACGACCGTCTCGGGGTGCTGGGGGGCATGGGTCCCCAGGCCACCAACACCTTTTATCAGCTGGTCATCGACCGCACCGATGCCCGCACCGACCAGGAGCATGTGAACGCCCTCATCCTGTCCGACTGCCAGATGCCCGACCGCACGGCGGCCATTCTGGGCACGGCGGAGGAGCAGGAGGCGGTGTTCCAGCGGCTGCTGGCCGACGCCCGGCTGCTGGAGGGGGCTGGCTGCACGGTGCTGGCCGTGCCCTGTAACACGTCCCACTTCTTCCTGGACCGGGTGCAGGAGCACATCGGCGTGCCCATCCTGAACATGATCCGGGAGACTGCGGCGGCCTTGAAGCGCCAGGGGCGCACCCGCCCGGGCATTCTGGCCACCGACGGCACCATCCGCTCCGGCCTGTACCAAAAGGAGTTCGCCGCCCTTGGCATCACGGCGGTGACCCCCTCCCCGGAGGCCCAGAAGCTGGTCATGTCCCTGATCTATGACGACGTGAAGGCCGGGCGGGACGGCGACCCCCAAAAGTTCGACGCCATCCACCAGGACCTGCTCTCTCAGGGCTGCGACAGCGGGGTGCTGGCCTGCACAGAGCTGTCTGTGTTCGCCGTCCGCCGCCGGCTGCCCCCCTTCTACACCGATGCCATGTCCGTCCTGGCCGAGCGGGCCGTGCTGGCCTGCCGCCGGCCCCTGCGGGACATCTTTATCTGAACCACAAAAAAGCCCGGGGCGATCATGCATAGTCCCCGGGCGATTTATTCGATATACCAAACCTGTCATTGCGAGGAAGGGCGAAGCCCTGACGTGGCAATCCGTTCTTCGCAACATCAGCCTCCCTTGTGAAAGGGAGGTGGCACGGGCGCAGCCCGTGACGGAAGGATTCCGACCACAGGAAAGCTGTCCTGAAAACGGAATCCCTCAGTCATCGCTTCGCGATGCCAGCCCCCTTTCACAAGGGGGCCAAACCCTTCAGTCAGCTTCGCTGACAGCTCCCCTTTCAGGGGAGCCTAAGACGGAAGATGCGGATTGCCGCGTCGGTCCTTCGGACCTCCTCGCAATGACAAGGAACGATTGATTTTTCTTATGGAGGCGACAGCTATGGCTCAGTCCGTCCGTCCCCTGGGGGACTATCTTGATCTGCTGGAGCAGCGGGGGCTGCTGGTGTCCCGGCCCGCCGGCCTGGACCTGACGGCCCCGGTGGCCCTGGTTTCCTACGACTCCCGCCAGGTGGAGCCCGGCACCCTGTTTGTGTGCAAGGGGGCCCACTTCAAGGCGGAATTTTTACAGATGGCCCGGGACAAGGGGGCCATGGCCTATGTGAGCCTGGAGCCCTACCCCCAGGTGGACCTGCCCTGCATCCGGGTGACGGACATGCGGGAGAGCATCGCCCCCCTGGCCGACCTGTACTACGGCCACCCCTCCGGCGATTTAAAGGTCATCGGCATCACCGGGACCAAGGGCAAGTCGTCCACCGCCTATTATCTCAAGTATATCCTGGACGAGTATCTGGCGGGGGAGGGCCGCCCCGCCTCCGGCATCATCTCCTCCATCGACACCTACGACGGCACGGAGCAGTTCGAGTCCCATCTCACCACCCCGGAGCCTCTGGAGCTGCAGCGGCACTTCGCCGCCGCCCGGGACAACGGCCTGGGCTATGTGACCATGGAGGTGTCCAGCCAGGCGCTGAAATATCACCGCACCCTGTGCACCGACTTTGCCGCCGCCTGCTTTTTGAACATCGGCACCGACCACATCTCCCCCATCGAGCACCCGGACTTTGAGGACTATTTCTCCTCCAAGCTGAAAATTTTCGCCCAGGCCCGCATCGCCTGCGTGAATCTGGACTGCGACCACGCCCAGCGGGTGCTCCAGGCCGCCCAAGAGGGGGGCCGCCCCGTCATCACCTTCTCCCAGAAGAACGAGGAGGCGGACGTGTACGCCAGCCAGGTGCGCAAGCGGGGCAACGACATCCTGTTCCGGGTGCGCACCCGCCGGTTCCAGCGGGAATTCCGCCTGACCATGCCCGGACTGTTCAACGTGGAAAACGCCCTGGCCGCCATCGCCGTGTGCCAGGGGCTGAACATCCCGGAGCAGGCGGTGTATGTGGGGCTGATGAAGGCCCGGGTGCCCGGGCGGATGGAGGTCTATTCCAACGCCGACGACACCGTCACCGCCATTGTGGACTACGCCCACAACCGCATGAGCTTCGAGACTCTGTTCCGCTCTGTCCAGGCGGAGTACCCCGGGCGGCGCATCGTCACCGTGTTCGGCTGTCCCGGCAAAAAGGCTCTGGACCGGCGGAAGGATCTGGGCGAGGTGGCCGGGGCCAACTCCGACTTCATCCTTCTCACCGAGGAGGACTCCGGGGAGGAGGACACCGTGTCCATCTGCCGGGAGATCGCCCAGTATGTGGCCTGCGACTACTCCATCGAGCCCAACCGGGGGGAGGCCATCCGCCGGGCCATCCTGTCCTGCCAGACCCCCTCGGTGCTGCTCATCACCGGCAAGGGGGCGGAGACCCGGCAGAAGCGGGGCAGCGAGTATATCGACACCCCCTCTGACGTGGACTATGTCCACACCTATCTCCGGGAGTATGACGTGTCCCACGGCCTGGACGGCATGGAGAAGGTGCGCAGCCTGCTCTCTCTCCTGCCCATCCTGAACCGGGCGGAGGGGCAGACGGTGGTGGTCAAATACGGCGGCTCGGCCATCGGGGCGGAGTCCGTCCACGACACCACCCTGCAGGACGTGGCCGCCCTGCGCATGGCCGGGGTGCGGGTGGTTCTGGTCCACGGGGGCGGCAAGCATATCACCGCCCTGCTGAAGCAGCTGAACGTGCCCACCCGGTTTGAAAACGGCTACCGCTACACCGACCAGACCGTGCTGGACACGGCGGAGCTGGCCCTGTCCGCCCAGGTGAACAAGTCCATCGTCCAGGAGCTTGCCCGCCGGAAGGTGTCCGCCGTGGGCGTGTCCGGCAAGGACGGCGGCCTCATCACCGCCACGGTGAAGGACCCGGCCCTGGGCCGGGTGGGGGAGATCACCCATGTGGACACCAAGCTCATCACCACCCTGCTGGATGCCGGGTTCCTGCCCGTCATCTCCCCCATCGCCCTGGGGGAGGACGGCGGCGGCCTGAACTGCAACGCCGACGATGCCGCCCGGGCGGTGGCCGAGGCCCTGGGTGCCCAGAAGCTGGTGTTCCTCACCGACGTGGGGGGCATCCTCATCGACAGCCACAACACCAAGACCGCCGTGCCCCACATGGACGTGAAGCGGGCCCTGGAACTGATGGATGCCGGGCTCATCGCCGGGGGCATGGCCCCCAAGGTCCGGGGCTGCGTCCACGCCATCCAGTCCGGTGTGGGCCAGGTGTCCATCCTGGACGGCCGGGTGGAGCACGCCCTCCTGCTGGACACCCTGGGCCAGCGGGTGGAGGGCACGGTCATTACGGGGTGAGGGGAAACGGATTGCCACGTCGCTGCGCTCCTCGCAATGACACAACGAGAGTGCTCCGTTCTAACAATCATTGTTAAAACCGATTTTCTGTCATTGCGAGGAGGGCAAAGCCCGACGCGGCAATCCGTTCTCAACGTCCAAAATCCGATGACCTGCCGGGTGACGGCGGCGGACCTCCGTGTCCGCCCGAACGATGACCGCTGTACCCCCAATATCCCCACCAACCCCATTCAAGGAAGGTATCCACATGACACGACCTCGTACCCACAGACAAACTCCGCCCCTCACCCCCCTTCGCCGGGCCTGGCTGATCTTTGCCCTGACAGGGCTGGGCTGCTGCGTGGGGGCGCTGACCCTGCTGTATGGGGCGGCGGCCTATATCAAGCTGCCGGGGCTGGCCCTGTTCCGGTCCTATTTTCACCACCCGGCCCTGCTGGGGCTGAACCTGCTGCCCCCGGTGCTGCTGATCTGGCTGTTCTATTTCCTCACCCGCCGGGGCTGGGGCGCCTTTTTGGGCAGCTTTCTGCCCTGCGTGGCCGTGGCCATGGTGAACTACTTCAAGATCCGCCTGCGGTCAGACCCCTTTCTGGCCGCCGACCTCACCCTCATCTCCGAGGCGGGGGGCATCGTGGGCAACTACTCCCTGGATGTAGACTGGCTCACCTGGCTGACTCTGGGGGCGCTGCTGGCCGGACTGCTCTTCTCGGTTTTGCTCATCCCCAAGTGGCCCCGCCGGGGCTGGGGCCGGGCCTTTGCCGCCGCCTCCTGCGCTGCAGTGTGCGCCGTGAGCTGCGCCAGCCTGTTTACAAATTCCGATCTATATCAGTCCACGGACAATTCCGAGTATATCAACCCCTGGTCCGACGTGGAGGTCTTTGTGTCCAAGGGCTGTCTGTACCCCTTTTTGTACAGTATGCGGGACATGTTTCCCGCCCCGCCCCCGGGCTATGACGGGGCCCAGGCCCAGGCCCTGCTGGAGGCGTTCTCCGATGCGGACATCCCGGCGGACAAGCAGGTGTCCGTGATGGGCATCATGCTGGAGGCCTTCTGCGACCTGACCGATTTTGACTTTATGGCCGGCCACCCGGACGCTGCCCGGGTGTATGACCCCTGGCACGCACTGGCGGAGCAGGGGGTGTCCGGCCGGCTGCTGACCAACATCTTTGCCGGGGGCACGGTGGACAGTGAGTGGGGCTTTCTGTCCGGCTACTCCCAGCACGACGACTTCCGCCGGGACACCGACTCCTATGTGTGGTACCTCCGGGACCAGGGCTATCAGACCTTTTTCAGCCACCCGGGGTACGGCTGGTTCTATAACCGGCAGAACGTGAACGACTATTTGGGCTTTCAGGACAGCTGGTTCACCGAGAACCACTACGGTGCGCTGGTAGACCCCACCAGCGCCATCTACCACTCGGACGACATTCTGGTCCGGGAGCTGCTCGCCCAACTGACCCAGCGCACGGCAGAGGGCCCCTGCTTCTCCTTCTCCGTGTCCTATCAGAACCACGGCCCCTACGAGTCGGCCTATTCCGCCGGGGTGGAGTATTTCACCCCAGCCAACTCCGGCATGGCCGCAGAGAGCTGCCACATCTGGAACAACTATCTCCGGGGGGTGGACTCCACCATCCAGGCCATGGTCCAGCTGACCCAGGGACTGGAGGAGCTGGACCGGCCGGTGGTGCTGGTCCTCTTCGGGGACCACAAGCCCTGGGGGGGGAACGGAAACTCCGCCTATGCCGATATGGGGCTCACCTTCGACCTTGGCACCCTTCAGGGGTTTTACGACTACTACGCCACGCCCTATCTCATCTGGGCCAACTCCGCCGCCAAAGAGGTGCTGGGCAGCGACTTCACTGGGGAAGGCGGGGATTTCTCCCCCTGCTTTCTCATGCCCAAGGTCTTTGACCTGTGCGGCTGGACAGGCCCCGGCTTTATGCAGCTGGCCCGCCAGGTGCGGGAGATCACCCCTCTGGTCCACGAGCGGGGGCTCTACCTGTCCGGCGGCCAGATCACCGACGCCCTGCCCCAGGGACAGCAGGACTTTGTAGACCGCTTCCTGTGGGCGGAGTATTGGCGGGAGAATAACGGACGATAATTCAAAACAGGCATAAAAAAACAGCCCCCCCGGGGCTGTTTTTTTATGCCTGAACTGTTACTTGATCTCATAGTCCCGGCCGAACTGGAGGGAGCCGAAGTCGATGCGGCCGTCCCGGCGGGCGGAGGGCATGTCCTCCTCCTGGGACTGCTCCTCCTGCTGGGGCTGGGCGGAGACGGGGGAGAACTCGGCAGTGTCGGACAGGTCGGCCTGGTCGGCTTCTGGCTGGTCCTGCCCGGTCGGCTCCCCTTCCTGGGCCTGCTGGGCCTGGTTGGCGGCGGTGGCCTCCTGCATGGCCTGGGCCAGCAGCCGCTGTACGTTGTCGTCGATCTCCTCGGCGGCCTTCTCCACCCGGTCGGCCTGGCTCTGGACAGGGGCGGCGGGGGAGAGCTGGGAGAGCTGGTCCAGATACTGGGTCTGGGCGGCCTGGAGGGCCTTCACCTGGGCCACAAACTGGGCGGTGTGCTCCTTAGCCTGGGCCAGGCGATACTCCTCGGCCTGGAACTCCTGCTCCAGCGCCTGCTTGCGCTGCCGGGCCTCGCCCTCGGCCTGCTGGAGCAGCTCGGCCTTCTTCTGCTCGGCCTCCTTCACCATGGTGTCCGCCATGCGCTGGGCGGTCATCAGGGCCTTGCGCATGGCCTCCTCGGTGGAGCGATACTCCTCCACCTTGTCCACCAGCACCTTCATCTTGCTCTTTAAAACGGCGTTCTCGCTGTACAGGGCGGAATAGTCCCCGGTGAGCACATCCAGAAACTCGTCCACCTGTCCCATGTTATAGCCGCCGAAGGACGCCTTTTGAAAGGCGCGCTCAGAGACCTCCTGAGGGGTCAGCATAGTCCATTACCTCCTAAAAAACGCCCCCTGCCTGACCGGCGCGGGGGCGCGGGATCAGAAATACATCCCGTTATTCTCCAGCTCGTCGATGAGATCCCCCAGAATGTCCACGTTATAGGGGGTGATGATATAGGTGGAGATGGCCACCTTTTTGATCTTGCCCTCGTTGGCATAGGCCACGCCGGACAAAAAGTCCAGCAGGCGGCGGGCGATCTCTTTGTTGGTGGACTCCAGATTCAGCACCACCGTGCGCTTCTCCCGCAGGTGGTCGGCGATGGAGGAGGCGTCCTCAAACTTCTCCGGCTTCACCAGCACCACCTGCAGCTGGGTGGCCGCCCGGATGTTCACCACCTTGTTGCTGCGGCGCTCCTCGTCCAGCATGGGGGCGGAGCCATACAGCGACCCGGTGCGCTCCCGGCGCTCGGCCCGCTCGGCAGCCCGGTCGCTGCGGTCGGACCGGTCCTGGCGCTCGGCGCGGGGGGCGGGGGCGTCATACTCGTCATAGTCGTCCTCCTCTTCATCCTCATAGGGATGGGCAAGGCGCTTGAATTCATCCAATAATCCCATGGTACTCCTCTTTTCTTTCCGATTATCCTGAAAAGGTCAGCAGGATTCCAGCCAAACTCAGGAGGGCAGGCGGGATCTCATGGGGGGCCGGGGGCCGAACAGGGCGGAACCCACCCGAACCATGGTGGCCCCCTCGGCAATGGCATCCTCAAAGTCTCCGCTCATACCCATAGACAGACAAATGATATCATTTTCATTATCCGACATTTTCTGTCTGATGTCAATAAAAAGCTGACGCATGGCCGCAAAATAGGGGCGGTTGGCCCCGGGCTGGGCAGAGACGGGGGGAATGGCCATCAGGCCCCGCAGACGGACAGCGCCCATGTCCATGGCCTGGCGGGCCAGGGCCTCCGCCTCCTGGGGCATACAGCCCCCCTTGCTCTCCTCCCGACCGATGTTCACCTCCAGCAGGATGTCCTGAATGATCCCCTGCTTGTCCGCCTGGTTCTGGATGGCCTGGAGCAGATGGGCAGAGCCCACCGACTGGATGAGGTCCACATGGCCCACCACCTGCTTGACCTTGTTGGTCTGAAGGTGGCCGATGAAGTGGACCTGCTCCGCCCCGGCGTAGGCATCGGCGGCCAGATGTGCCACCAGCTCCTGCACCCGGTTCTCGCCGCACACCCGCACCCCGGCGGCGATGGCCGCCCGAATGGTCTCGTCGGTCTGAACCTTGGTGGCCGCGCACAGGGTGATCTCCCCCGGCTCTCGCCCGGCGGCCAGGGCCGCCCGGCGAATGCGTTCCATTACCCGTTGAACCTGTTGCGAAACATCCATTTTGATCACCTTTTCTGTCTTGATTCGGTTTATGATTCAGTTAGGAGTGAGGAGGGATGAGTTTTTTAGGACGGGGGTACGGATTGCCGCGTCGCTGCGCTCCTCGCAATGACAAGACACGGTAGCCTGCTGTTTCTGTCATTGCGAGGAGGGCGCAGCCCGACGCGGCAATCCGTCTCTTAACTCCTAACTCCTAACTCCTAACTCATCCCTTTTTTAATACTCCAACAGCTGCCCGTCGTACAGCTCCGTGGCCCGGACGATGACCTCGTCCCCGGCGCGGAGGGCATCGCTCTCGTCGGTGGTGGAGCGGACCACATAATAGTCGTCCCCCTCGGTGACCACCTCCACGGTTTTAAACTCCGCCCGGCCGCCCAGCAGGGCATACACGCCCAGGCGGTTGTTCTGCACCTCCTGGCCCGTCTCCTTGTCGGTGTAGGTGCTCTTCTCCATGCGCAGGGCCTGCTTGGGGATGCGCAGGCCGGACCAGCTGTTGAAGATGAGCTCCGCCGTCTGCTGGCGCAGCAGGGTGGTCTGGGACAGATAGCGGTCAGTGGAGAAGACCACCACGCTCTTGTCCCCCTCGGCCTGGCCGACCTGGTCCACTCGCATGTCGATGTCCTGGTCAAAGTCTCCGGAAAAGCGCAGGGTGGCCGTGATCCCCTCCTTCAGCCGCTCTGCCACAGAGACAGGCAGGGCAGCGGCGAAATACCACCGGGTGGAGGTGATGAGCTTGCCCATGCCGCCGCCGGCCTCCTTCCCCTGACCGGCCAGCAGGGCGGACAGGGAGGAGGGGGTCAGCTGGAACACGGTCTGGGGGGTCACCGCCGTCTCATACCCATCTACCAATGTGGAGAACACCCCGGACTGTGGGGCCCGGACGGAGGATGTGGAGGAGGAGGTCTGCTGCTTCAGGGCGGCATACTGGCTTTTCAGGTCGTTGAGCTTTTGGCTCAGCTCCTCGGCCCCCAGGCCATTGCCATAGACATAACCCCGCTTGAGCACGGTGCTCTTCAGGGTGCGCGCCTGATCCTCCAGCTGGTTATAGTCCCCCACGCCGGAGGCGGCATGAAGGGCGGTGACGGCCTGCAGAATGTTCTCGTCCAGCTTGGCGGCGGAATCCACGCCCCCGCCGTCGGAGGAGTACTCCAGCAGCTGGATCTGGTCGGCCAGGGCCTCTAAGTCGGCCTGGTTGTTCTGGGCCTGGCTGTCCCGATAGACCTGGGCCACGCTCTGGCCCACGCCCACCTTCTCCCCCTCTGACCGGGTCACGTCCACGATGCCCGTCTGGGCGGGGAGAACGGTCTCCTGCCGGACTAAAATGCCAACGGCCTCGGCGCTGTCGTTGGAGGTGTAGGTATAGGCCAGGGCGGTGGTGTACGGCTCGCTGAATACCTTGGCCACATAAAAACCGAAATAGATGACCAGGGCCACGGCGATGGCGGCGATGGCAACGGTGATAACAGGTTTTCCTTGCTTCATGGGGTCCTCTTTTCTGGCCGATATGCAGAATCCCCCCGCCGCTGCGCGGCCCTCTAGCCCTATCCCTTTTGTCCCTTCGGGACATTTCCCCTTGATAAGGGGAATCGGCCCTTTCACGAGGGGGCTGCTGTTACGCTTTATCAGGCCCCCTTGTTAAAAGAGGGCCGGCGTCGCTGTAAGGCGACGACTGGGGGATTCCAACGTTTTGCTCCGTCAGGGGGACGGGGCGCTCCGGCGTGATGGTAGAAATCGCGTGCTTATAGACGAACATCTGCTTTCCGTCGCTGCTGAGCACCACGGAAAAGGCATCGAAGCCGGTGACATAGCCCCGCATCTGAAAGCCGTTCATCAAAAACATGGTGACGGGGCGGCGCTCCCGGCGCAGCTGGGTGAGGAAAATTTCCTGAAGGTTGTTGGTTTTCTGCATAAGTAGCACTCCTTTTTCTTTTGGGGACCGTTTAAACCGCTGGGTCTTAGTCAGTCCCTGAGTGCCTTTATACTAAACCAAATTCTTCCATATATTCTGTCGAAGTCTGGAGGGCGGCTGCAAAATCCGGCTCCCGGCCCCACAGCAGCCACCGGGCGGCCCTGTTCCGCCTGAACCAGGTGAGCTGCCGCTTGGCATACTGCCGGGAGCGGAGCTTCACCTCCTCCGCTCCGGCGGACACATCCCCGTGGGACAGCAGGGCGGCGGCCATCTCCTTATAGCCGATGGCCTGCATGGCGGTACACTTGGCGGGCACGCCGGAGTCCAGAAGGCGCTGCACCTCGTCCACCAGACCCTGGTCCATCATCTGGTCCACCCGGCGGTCGATGCGGCTCCACATGTCCTCCCGCTGTTCAAAGGCCAGAGCCAGGGTCAGGGCATCGTACCGGGGCGGGATGGCCCGGGTCTCCAGATTGTGCTGGGTGATGGTCTTGCCCGTGGACTGATACACCTCCAGGGCCCGGATAATGCGCTTTTCGTCGTTGGGGTGGAGGCGGGCGGCGCTGTCCGGGTCCACCTGGGCCAAGCGGGACAGCATGGCGGCCCCGCCCTCCCGGCGCAGCTGCTCCTCCAGCTGTCCCCGCAGGGGGCTGTCCGGCTGAAATGGTGCAAAGGTCCGGCCGGACAGCAGGGAGTCGATATACAGCCCCGTGCCCCCGGCCAGAATGGGCAGTCTGCCCCGGGACAGGATGTCGTCCACGCATCTGGCGGCCATGTCCACATACCGGGCCACGGAGAAGTCCTCCTCCGGGTCGGCCACGTCCAGCATGTGGTGGGGCACGCCCCCCATCTCCTCCGGGGTGGGCTTGGCGGTGCCGATGTCCATGCGGCGGTAGAGCTGCATGGAGTCCGCCGACACCACCTCGCCGTTGTGCCGCCGGGCCAGCTCCACCGCCAGGGCCGTCTTGCCCGAGGCCGTGGGCCCGCAGATGACTAAAATTTTGGGGGGCATAGGATTCACCTTCTTTGAGTTAGGAGTGATGAGATAGGATGTAGGAGTTAGCCTTCCCCTGGGGGAAGGTGGCATGGCGCAGCCATGACGGATGCGGGTGGGGATCGTGGGTGCGGTGGTCATCGCGGGCCGACACAGTACCCGCAAGGGGTATGCCGCATCCGTAAGGCTCCTTCGTCGCCAACGGCTGCGCAAAGGTCGGCCCCTACAAGAGCCATCGTGACACGCCGTAGGGGCGGACCTCCGTGTCCGCCCGTCGACAACGGATGCACCCCCGCAGGTCCCCCTCATCCGCCCCTCCGGGGCACCTTCCCCCCTGGGTGGGGAAGGCTTTTACCAAGCCACCTCTACTTCTTCACCGGCCATCTTTTCACTGCGTCCCTCGCCGCCCGTAAAAACGCCAAAAAGCCGTCCATCTGCCGGTCGAAGTCCTCCTGGGCGGCCTTTTGCAGGGCGGACTTCTCCCCGTCGTCCTTGAAAAAGCAGTCGTCGGTGAGGGCGGCGATGTGGTCGGTGAGCCAGGGGGAGCGCTGGGTAAGGGTGCCGTCAAAGTTCTCGCAGCACACCTCCACGGTGTGCGCCCCGTCGTCCAAGGGGCCGGGGGCGACCCGCAGGGAGTCGCCGGGGCGGGCGGTCAGGGCGTTTCGCAGCTCCCGATCCCCCAGCACCAGCTTGGTGAAGGCCCGGTCGTCCGTGGTCACCACCCGGCCCTTCAGGGCGGCGGGGTCGCCGTAGTCCCGGCGCTCTCCCGCCAGACTCATCAGGGTCTGAAAGCCCGCCCCGGTCAGGTCCTTCCGGCGGATGTGCAGGGAGTAGCTGCCATCCAGAGGGATGGTGGTCCGGGCGATCAGGTTGTCCCAGCTGCCGCGCCCCTCGGCGCACTGCCGGAGGAGGATCAGCAGGGGCGGCTCCTCCCCGTCGGGCAGCACCAGCTGGCTGTCGCACTGGTTCAGCCGCTCCCGTCCACAGCTGAAAAAGCTGCCGCCCCGGTGCTTCTGATAGCCCGCAAGAAATCGGTTCCAATCGATGTAGCTCATATGGACCCTCCTTTGGGTAGGTAGGAGTTAGGAGTGATGAGTGATGAGTTTTAGGACGGGGGCTACGGATTGCCACGTCGGGGCTTTGCCCCTCCTCGCAATGACGGAAACAGAAAGCCCCGTATCTTGTCATTGCGAGGAGCGCAGCGACGTGGCAATCCGTCCCCAAACTCCTATCTCATCCCTCCTAACTCCTAACTAAACTCAAATCCTCTTAAACTGCTTCTCCAGTTCTTTCTGCGTCAGTTCAATGGCCACCGGTCTGCCGTGGGGGCAGTATTTCACCTGGCCGGACATGACGGCCCGGGCCACCCGCTCCAGCTCCTGGTCGCTGGTCTTCCAGCCGCCCTTGATGGCGGCCTTGCAGGCCATGGTGTGCAGCAGCTCGTCCCGGGCGGCGGCGGGGTCGGCATCCCCGGTGGTCAGCAGCCTTTGGGCCAGCTCAGACAAGGTGGCCTCGATGTCCCCCACATCCACGTCGAAGGGGGCCTGGCGCACCGCCAGGGCATCCCCCAGCTGGTCCACGTCAAAGCCGAACTGCCCCAGCAGTTCCTGATGGGCCAGCAGGACGGCCTGCTCCTGGGCGGGCAGGCGGCACAGGACGGGGGAGAGGAGGGTCTGGGCCATGGGGTCATAGCCCTGGGCCTTCATGCGGTCAAAGTTCATCCGCTCGTGGGCGGCGTGCTTGTCGATGAAGAACACCCGGTCCCCCTGCTCCACCACGATATAGGTGTGCAGCACCTCCCCCACCATGCGCCAGGGGAGTTCCTCCGGGGACGGGCTGCCGGGGCCAGCAGCCCCTACGGACTCTTGGGGGACAGGGCTGCTGGGGACAGCAGCCCCTACATTTTTTTCAGAAACAGCGGCCCCTGCGGGTTTTTCTGGAATAGCGGCCCCTACAGGTCTTTCGGGTTCTTTCGGCTCTAGGTTTTCCACATGGGGCTTCTCTGCCGTGGCAAAAGCCGCCGGTTGGGCGGGGGAGACGGGGGAGGGGACGGAGACTTCCGGTTTTTTCTCCACAGGCCCCGCCGGAACGGGGGAAACGCGGGTCAGGGGGCGATAGGTGCTGTCCTGCACCCGCAGGTTGACGGGAGGGGAGACCGGCTTGGGCGATGCCGGGCGGGGGGAGGGGGCCACAGACGCAGGGCCGCTGGGGACAGCGGCCCCTACGGGCTTTTGCGCAGCAGCGGGGCGGGGCGTGATGGTCAGCTGCTGCTCTGTCACCTGGTCCACAGACCGCACCCCGGGGATGGGCTTGGGCTTCAGCTCCACCTGGGGCCGGGAGCGGTCCGCCTCTAAGGCGGAGAGGACGGCGTGGTATACGGCGGAGAACACCTGCCGCTCGCTGCCGAACTTCACCTCGCTCTTGGCGGGGTGGACGTTCACGTCCACGGCGCTGCGGCGGATGTCCAGATGGAGGACGCAGCCGGGGAACTTGCCCACCATCTTCTGGTTCTGATAGGCCTGCTCTACGGCGGCGGTCATCAGGGGGCTTTTCACCGGGCGGCCGTTGACGAAGAAGAACTGCCAGCTCCGGCTGGCCCGGCAGCAGGCGGGCATGGACACAAAGCCGGTGACGGTCATCTCCTCCCCGGCGGACTGCACCGGGCGCAGCCCTAAGGCCAGCTCCCGGCCCAGCACGGCATAGACGGCGGACTTTAACTGTCCGTCCCCGGGGGTCATCAGCTCCTGCTTGCCGTCCCGGATGAAGTGGAAGGAGACCTCCGGGTGGGACAGGGCGGCCTTCTGCACCACGGCAAAGACGGCGGCCCCCTCGGCAGCGTCCTTTTTCAGGAATTTCTGCCGGGCGGGGGTGTTGTAAAACAGGTCCCGCACCACCATGGTGGTGCCCTGGGGACAGCCCGCCTCCTCCACCTGGCCGAACACGCCTCCCTCCACTGTCAACGACGCACCCAGCGGGGCATCGGCGGTGCAGGTGAGCACCTCCATCCGGGACACGGCGCAGATGGCGGCCAGGGCCTCACCCCGAAAGCCCAAAGTGCCGATGGCCTCTAAGTCCCGGGCGGAGTGGAGCTTGCTGGTGGCGTGGCGGAGAAAGGCGGTCTTCAGCTGGTCGGCGGGGATGCCGCCCCCGTCGTCCGTCACCCGGAGGAAGGTCATGCCCCCGTGGGCGATCTCCACCGTGACGGCAGAAGCCCCGGCGTCCACCGCATTTTCGATCAGCTCTTTGGCGGCGCTGGCGGGCCGCTCCACCACCTCGCCGGCGGCGATCAGGTCGGCCACATGGGGGTCCAGTACAGTAATGACCGACATCGCCTTACACCTGGGGCTCCACGCCCCGGGCCCGGTCCAGGGCGGCGGACAGCTGCCGCAGACTGTGCAGGGAGGCCAGGCGCTGGGGCCCGACGGCCACCCCCGCCAGGCGCAGCGGGGTCTTGGTCCAGATGGTCAGGGTCCACACCCCCCGGGTCATGGTGTGCTGGCGGAGAAAGGCGGACTGAATATCCCCGATCAAAATGGTCCGGCCGTCCAGCTCCAGGGCCCGGTCGTCCATTGTCCAGGCCACCCGGCGGACATTCCAGTTTTTCAGCAGCGTCACCCGCACTGCCACCAGCACCGCCAGGGTGGCCAGCACGCCGGCGGTCACCGTCTCCTGGGTGAGATAGGCCCGGGACAGGCCCCAGGGGATGAGACTCACCACAAAGGTGCAGATCCAATACAGCTCGTCCTTTCGGGGCTGGCGCAAAATCAGTTCTCCATGATGCATGATAAATGGCTCCTTTTGGGTCAATTTTGAATACTATTTGTATTTTGTGGATTGATTTATTCTGTTCATTTTGAAAAATGCTGCGTTTGCGGGGTGCATCCGTTGTCGGCGGGCCGACGCGGAGGTCGGCCCCTACGGCGTGTCACGATAGCTCTTGTAGGGGCGGACCTCTGTGTCCGCCCGTTCGATGACCGCCGCACCAACGGTGGTTCACCCCTCCAGCATCCGCTTCAATTCGTCCAACAGATTCAACGCCTGGATGGGGGAGAGGGCGTTCACGTCGGTCTGCTCCAGGCGGTCCAGCACCGCCCGGCTGCCCAGTTCGGCCAGGGAGAACTGGTCCTCCTCCGGCGCTTGGGCGGGCCGGGGATGGACCCCCTGGCCCCCCTCCAGCTCGGCCAGGATCTCCCGGGCCCGGCGGATGACCCCCTCGGGCACGCCGGCCAGGCGGGCCACCTCGATGCCATAGCTCTGGTCTGCGCCCCCCCGGAGGATCTTCCGCAGGAAGATCACGTCCGCCCCCTTCTTTTTGGCGGCGATGTGATAGTTCTTCACACCGGGGATGCGGCCCTCCAGCACGGTCAGCTCGTGGTAGTGGGTGGCGAACAGGGTCTTGGCCCCCAGGCGCTTGGGGTCGGCGCAGTATTCCAGCACCGCCCGGGCGATGGACATGCCGTCGTAGGTGCTGGTGCCCCGGCCGATCTCGTCCAGGATGAGCAGGGAGCGGCGGGTGGCGCTTTTCAGCAGGGCGGCCACCTCGGTCATCTCCACCATGAAGGTGGACTGGCCCGCCGCCAGGTCGTCGCTGGCCCCGATGCGGGTGAACACCCGGTCCACCACGCCGATGTGAGCCGACTGGGCGGGGACAAAGGAGCCCATCTGGGCCATCAGGACGATGAGGGCCACCTGGCGCATATAGGTGGACTTGCCCGCCATGTTGGGGCCGGTGATGATGGCGCACCGGTCCTCCCCCCGGTCCATGTGGGTGTCGTTGGGGACGAAGGGGGTCCCTTTCAGCACCTTCTCCACCACCGGGTGCCGCCCCTGGGTGATGGTCAGGGTGTCGGAGTCGTCCACCTGGGGCATACAATAGCGGTTGTCCGCCGCCACTGTGGCAAAGGAGTTCAGCACGTCCACCTGGGCCACCGCTGCGGCGGAGGCCTGGATGGCGGCCACCTGCCGGCACACCTGGTCCTTCAGCTGGCAGAACAGCTGATACTCCAGGGCGGTCACCGTGTCCTGGGCGGACAGAATGGCGTGCTCCAGCTCCTTCAGCTCCTGGGAGATATACCGCTCGGCGTTCACCGTGGTCTGCTTTCTCGTCCAGCTGTCGGGGACCAGGTCGATCTGGGACTTGGCCACCTCGATGTAATATCCAAACACCTTGTTGGACTTGATCTTCATATTTTTGATGCCGGTCTGCTCTTTGGTGTCCGCTTCCAGCTGGGCCAGCAGCTCGGCGGAGTGGTCAAGAATATTCCTCTGCCGGTCCACCTCCCCGTCAAAGCCGTCCCGGATGAAGCCGCCCTCCCGCACGGAGAAGGGGGGCTCGTCCACCAGGGCCCGGCCCAGCAGCTCCCGCAGCTGGGGCAGGTCGTCCAGCTGCTGCCCCAGGGACCGGAGCAGGGCGGAGGGGCAGGGGGAGAGCAGCTGGCGGATGTGGGGCAGCTTGCCCAGTCCGGCGCACAGAGCGGACAGGTCCCGGCCCCCGGCGGAGCCATAGACCACCCGGCCAATGAGCCGCTCTAAGTCCGTCACCTCCCGCAGGGCGGCGGACAGCTCCTGACGGGCGATGCTGTTCTCCACCAGATCGCCCACCGCCTGCTGCCGCCGGGAGATCTGGACGGGGGAGAGGAGTGGCCGCTCCATCCACGCCCGGATCAGCCGCCCGCCCATGGCGGTGCGGGTCTTGTCCAGCACCCACAGCAGGCTGCCCTTCTTCTCCTTGCCCCGCATGGTGGCGGTGAGCTCCAGGGTCTGGCGGGCGGTGAGGTCCAGCTCCATGAACTGCCCCGTGGTATAGTAGGTGAAGTGGGCGATGTGGCTCAGGTCGGTCTTTTGGGTCTCGTACAGATAGGACAGCAGGGCCCCCGCCGCCTGGACGGCGGCCTCCTCTCCCGCTCCCAGGCCGTCCAGCCCGGACCGGAACTGCTTCTCCGCCAGGGCCCGGGCCGCATCGGGCCGAAACCGGCCCTCCCCCCCGTTTTCACAGGGGCAGTCCAGCCGCTCCTTCAAAAAGTCCCGCAGCCCGTCCACCTCCCAGGCCCCCGCAGACAGCAGGGCCTCCGCCGGGTGGAACCGGGCCAGCTCGTTTTTCAGGTGGTCCAGATTCTCCCCCCCGGCGGGGAAGGCGGTGGCATACACCTCGCCGGTGGACAGGTCGCACAGGCACAGGCCATACCGGGCCGAGTCGGCGTAGACGGCACAGAGATAGTTGTTCTTGCTGTCCTCCAGCATGGAGGAGGAGATGACCGTCCCCGGGGTGACCACCCGGATGATGTCCCGGTCCACCAGGCCCTTGGCCAGGGCCGGGTCCTCCGTCTGCTCGCAGATGGCCACTTTATAGCCCTTGGCGATGAGCCGGGCGATATAGCCCTCGCAGGAGTGATAGGGCACGCCGCACATGGGGGTGCGCTCCTCCGGGGGCTTGTTCCGGTCCCGGGTGGTCAGGGTCAGGTCCAGCTCCCTGGACACCAGCTTGGCGTCCTCGTTGAACATCTCGTAAAAATCCCCCAGGCGGAAAAACAAGATGGAGTCGGGGTTCTGGGCCTTGATGTCCAGATATTGCTGCATCATGGGGGTGAGCTCTGCCATAGTACACCGGCTTTCTGTGAGTTAGGAGGTAGGAGGGATGAGGTAGGAGTTTTGGACAGGGTCAAAAGCCTTCCCCCTCCCAGGGGGAAGGTGGCATGGCGAAGCCATGACGGATGAGGGTGAGTATCGTGGATGCGGTGGTCATCGCGGGCCGACACAGTACCCGCAAGGGGTATGCCGCATCCGTAAGGCTCCTTCGTCGCCAACGGCTGCGCAAAGGTCGGCCCCTACGAGAGCCATCGTGACCTGCCGTAGGGGCGGACCTCTGTGTCCGCCCGTCGACAACGGATGCACCCCCGGAGGTCCCCCTCATCCGCCCCAGTGTGCTCACTGGGGCACCTTCCCCCAGGGGAAGGCTTTTTTCGTCTTTACGCCAGCTCCCCGAACAGGGACCACTTGTTGGCCCCGGTGATCTTCACGTCTTTGAACTGGCCCAGGGCAGACTTGTCGCCCACCACCCGGACCAGGCGGTTGCCGGGGGTACGGGCGGTGAGGTCATAGCGGCTGTCGTCGCTGAGGGCGTCCACCAGGCAGCGCACCGTCTTTCCGATGTAGGCGGCGTGCTTTTCCTCGGAAATGGCATCCTGCAGGGCGGTGAGGCGGTTGAAGTTGGCCAGCTTCTCCTCCCGGGACATGGGGTCGTCCATACTGGCGGCGGGGGTGCCCACCCGGGGGGAGTAGATGAAAGTGAACAGGGCGTCGTAGCGCACCTCCTCCAGCACCTTCAGGGTATCTTCAAACTCCTGCGTGGTCTCCCCGGGGAAGCCCACGATGATGTCAGAGGTGAGGACGATGTCGGGGATCAGGCTCTTCAGGTCCCGGATCTTGGCCAGATAGTCCGCAATGGTGTGGCGGCGGTTCATGACCTTTAGAATGCGGTCGTTCCCCGCCTGGAAGGGCAGGTGGAGGACGGGGGCCACCTTTTCGCACCGGGCCATGGTCTCAAACAGCTTGTGGGTGGCATCCTTGGGGTGGGAGGTCATAAAGCGGATGAGAAACTCCCCCGGAATATCGTTGACCGCAGAGAGCAGGTCAGAGAAGTCCATGGGCTCGGGCAGGTCCTTGCCATAGGAGTTCACGTTCTGGCCCAGCAGGGTGATGTCTTTATAGCCCTGGGCGACCAGCCCCCGCACCTCCTCCAAAATGTCTTCGGGGGCCCGGGAGCGCTCCCGGCCCCGGACATAGGGCACGATGCAATAGGTGCAGAAGTTGTTGCAGCCGTACATGATGGACACCCATGCCTTGATGCCGTCCTGGCGGACGGTGGGGATGCCCTCGGCGATGGACCCGGCCTCGTCGGCCACGGAGAAGATGCGCCCCCGCTGGGTGAGCAGGGTGTGGACCATCTCCGGGAACTTCCACAGGGCGTGGGGGCCAAAGACCAGGTCCACGTGGCGATAGGACTGGCGGATCTTCTCGGCCACATGCTTCTCCTGCACCATGCAGCCGCACAGACAGATGAGCTGCTCCGGGTGGCGGCGCTTGGTGTGGACCAGAGCACCCACGTTGCCCAGCACCCGCTGCTCGGCGTGCTCCCGGATGGCGCAGGTGTTGATGACGATGATGCGGGCCTGCTCCGGGTCATCGGTAAAACCAAAGCCCATCCGCTCCAGATAGCCCCGGATGCGCTCTGAATCGGCCTCGTTCTGCTGGCAGCCATAGGTGTCCACCAGGGCCAGGGGCTTGTCCGCCCACTGCCCGGTCACCCGGCAGATGTCGTCGCACAGGGTCAGCTGGCGCTCCACCTCCGCCTGGGAAATCTGGGTGGTTTTTCGTTCCATAAAGTATTGTCCTCCGTTCCGGCGCATGTTCCGGCGCTTTCTTCGTGTTCATTTAAGTTAAGTAATTATTTTATCATGGTGCCCGAAAAAACACAAGTGCGGGGAAGGGGAGAAAACCCCAAAGCCCTCTCAGTCACGGCTATCGCCGTGCCAGCTCCCCCACGGGGGGAGCCAAGGGGCGGCGGGTTCCGGGCGGATGGGGACATCCGCCCCTACAGAATGTGACGAATCTCGTCCGTAGGGGCCGCTGTCCCCAGCGGCCCGCCGGCGGCGCCGCACCCGCAATAGGAACGGATCACCGCGTCGGCCCGTTGGGCCTGCTCGCAATGACAGGCTTTTTTGACCGCCTTGCCTCCCCCCTTGGGGGAGGTGCCCAGTGGGCACACTGGGCGGAGAGGGCCACGAGCGGCCCGGCCGCCCGTCAAAAACCCATTCTTACCCTTGACATTGCCGCAGTTCTGTAATAGAATACCCGTTAACAGCAACGACAGAGAACAGTACCCCGCATTCTGGTGGCAGAGAGAGGGCGGCCGGTGAGAGCCCTTCGACGGTGCGGCGGGAAGGCACTTCTGGAGCGCGGGCAGGAAATGGCCCGCCGGTCCCCGCCGTTATCGGGAGGAGAGTGCGCACCAGCCAGGTGCGAATTCAGGTGGAACCACGGACATGTTTATGTTCGCCCTGAGCCTTATTGGGCTCGGGGCGTTTTTTTCTGCCCTGAGTCACAACAAAATCAAGACAGAAGGAGTTTGATCCCCATGAAGAACACCGAAAAGACCATGGAAAAGATCGTCGCCCTGTGCAAGGGCCGCGGCTTCATCTTTTCCGGCAGCGAGATCTACGGCGGCCTGGCCAACACCTGGGACTACGGCCCCCTAGGTGTGGAGCTGAAAAACAACGTGAAGAAGGCCTGGTGGAAGAAGTTCGTCCAGGAGAACCCCTATAACGTGGGTCTGGATGCCGCCATCCTGATGAATCCCCAGGTTTGGGTGGCCTCCGGCCATGTGGGCGGCTTTTCCGACCCCCTGATGGACTGCAAGGAGTGCAAGGAGCGCTTCCGTGCCGACAAGGTCATCGAGGACTGGTGCCAGGAGAACAAGTTCGATCTGGGCCACAGCGTGGATGCCATGAGCCAGACCCAGATGAAGGAGTTCATCGACGAGCACCAGATCGTCTGCCCCTCCTGCGGCAAATTCAACTGGACGGACATCCGCCAGTTCAACCTGATGTTCAAGACCTTCCAGGGCGTGACCGAGGACGCCAAGAACACCGTGTATCTCCGTCCCGAGACCGCCCAGGGCATCTTCGTCAACTTCCAGAACGTGCAGCGCACCACCCGGCGCAAGCTGCCCTTCGGCGTGTGTCAGGTGGGCAAGTCCTTCCGCAACGAGATCACCCCGGGCAACTTTACCTTCCGCACCCGCGAGTTCGAGCAGATGGAGCTGGAGTTCTTCTGCAAGCCCGGCACCGAGCTGGAGTGGTTCGCCTACTGGAAGCAGTTCTGCCACCAGTGGCTGCTGGACCTGAACATGAAGGACGAGAACCTGCGCCTGCGGGACCACGACCCCGAGGAGCTCAGCCACTATTCCAACGCCACCACCGACTTCGAGTTCGTCTTCCCCTTCGGCTGGGGCGAGCTGTGGGGCGTGGCCAGCCGGACCAACTTCGACCTGACCGCCCACCAGAAGACCTCCGGCAAGGACATGTCCTATTTCGACCAGGAGGCCAACGAGCACTATATCCCCTACGTCATCGAGCCCTCCCTGGGTGCCGACCGGGTGACCCTGGCCTTCCTGGTGGATGCCTATGACGAGGAAGTGGTGGACGCCGAGAAGAACGACGTGCGCACCGTGCTGCGTCTGCACCCCGCCCTGGCCCCCTACAAGTGCGCCGTGCTGCCCCTGAGCAAGAAGCTGGGCGAGAAGGGCCGCGAGATCCAGCAGATGCTGTCCAAGTACTTCATGGTGGACTATGACGATGCCGGCTCCATCGGCAAGCGCTATCGCCGCCAGGACGAGATCGGCACCCCCTACTGCATCACCGTGGACTTCGAGACCGTGGGCGACGACAAGACCCCCGCCGACAACGCCGTCACCATCCGCGACCGCGACACCATGGAGCAGGTCCGCGTCCCCATCGACCAGCTGAAGAGCTGGCTGGAGGAGAAGCTGGCTTACTAAGCAAAAAGTTCAGAAAAGATAAGCCCCCCGCCGGAAATTTGCATTTCCAGCGGGGGTTTCTGTTTGCCTTCCCCTGGGGGAAGGTGGCATGGCGAAGCCATGACGGATGAGGGGGAGCACGGGGGTGCATACGTTGTCGCCGGGCCGCTGGGGACAGCGGCCCCTACGAAATCTATCGTAACCCGGCGTAGGGGCGGCTATTAGCCGCCCGCCCTCTCAGTCACGGCTTCGCCGTGCCAGCTCCCCCAAAGGGGGAGCCAAGACCAGACCCGAGGACCCCACCGAACCTTGCCTCCCCCCTCGGGGGAGGTGCCCCCGCAGGGGGCGGAGAGGGCCGCCCGCATCCCCCACCCTGTCATTGCGAGGAGCGCAGCGACGTGGCAATCCGTCCACCCGTCCAAAGCCTTCCCCACCCTGGGGGGAAGGCTTTTCTCTTTATCTTGCCAGCAGCTTTTTCATGGCCTCCTCCAGGCCCTCCACGGTGAGGGGGAACATGGGGAAGACCCGGGCGATGGCGTCGTAGGTCTGGGTCCAATAGTCCCCCCACACGGGGCGCTCACTTGGGTTGAGCCAGACCACGTTGGTGTAGCGGCTTTTAAAGCGCTTGAGCCAATCTAACCCGCACTGGGGGCCGTCGCCGGTGTTGTTCCGGCCATAGTAGCCCCCCAGCAGCTCGTAGGGGGCCATCTGGGCATCCCCCACAAAGATGACCTTCCAGTCCCCGGGCAGGTTGGACAGCACCCAATCTGTCAGCACCGACTCCCTGGTCCAGAGCATGGGGTCTTTATACAGCCGGCCATAGACGCAGTTGTGGAAGTAGAACACCTTCAGGTCCTTGAAGTGCCCCGACTTGCTCACCGCCTGGAACAGGGAGGAGCACAGCTGGCTGTAGTAGTCCATAGAGCCGCCGGAGTCCATCAGCAGCAACACCTTCACCGTGTTCTCCCGGGGGCGCTTATAGCGCACCTGCAGCACGCCGCCCTGGTCGGCGGTGTCCTTGATGGTGTTGTCCACGTCGAACTCCGTAGGGGGCAGGTCCACCAGGCCGGAGAACTGCCGCAGGCGGCGGAGGGCCACCTGGAACTGGCGGGTGTCCAGGGTGTTGTCCCGGCGGAAGTCCCGGAATTTCCGCTCCCCCGCCACCCGAAAGGCCCGGTGGTACATGGACTCGCCTCCCACCCGGATGCCCTTGGGGGACAGGCCGGAGTTGCCGAAGGTGGACATGCCGTGGGTCCCCACCCAATAGCTGCCCCCGTTGTGCTCCTCGTTCTGCTCCTGCATGCGCTCCTTCAGCATCCGCTCGATCTCTTCCTCGGAAAGGCCCATGTTTTTCAGGGCCTGCTCCTCGTCCCAGTTGGCATAGTCATTCAGCACGTCGGGCCGGTTCAGCCAGTCCATCAGCTCCTGAGATACCTCCTGCTGGAAGGGCACGTCCCGGAAATACTCCAGAAACACCCGGTCAAACCGGTCAAAGTCCGCCTCGCTCTTCACCAGCAGACAGCGGCACAGGTAGTAAAAGCCGGTGAAGCTGGACCCGTGCAGTCCCTTGTCCAGGGCCTCCATCAGGGACATCCACTCCGTCAGCGAGACCTTCAGGCCGCTGGAGCGGAGGAGATAGAGAAAATCCTCGAACATAGGCTCACCGCCAGTTGCGCCGCAGGGCGTCCATGTCCTCGTTCTTCTTCAGCAGGACCCCCAGATAGGGCACCTCCTTCACCACCCGCTTGGGGTCCACGCCCCCGTGGACCAGGGCCTGGAGCCAGTCGATGATCTCGCTGGTGGAGGGCTTTTTCTTGATCTGGGGCAGCTGGCGGATCTTATAGAAGGCCTCCAGCACCTGGGTCAGCAGCTTGTCGTCCAGGTCGGGGAAGTGGACCCGGACGATCTGGGCCATCAGCTCCTTGTCCGGGAACTCGATATAGTGGAAGACGCACCGGCGCAAAAAGGCATCGGGCAGCTCCTTCTCCGCATTGGAGGTGATGATGACCACCGGGCGGTGCTTTGCCGTGACGGTGCGGCCCGTCTCCGGGATGTGGAACTCCATGCGGTCCAGCTCCCACAGCAGGTCGTTGGGGAACTCCAGATCGGCCTTGTCGATCTCGTCGATGAGGAGGATCACCTGCTCGTCGGCGGTGAAGGCCTCGCCCAGCTTGCCCAGCTTCACATACTTTTCGATGTCGTCCACGCCCTGGCCGCCGAACTGGCTGTCATACAGCCGCTGCACCACGTCATAGACGTAGAGGCCGTCCTGGGCCTTGGTGGTGGACTTGATGTTCCAGATCAGCAGCTTTTTATTCAGGGCGGCGGCAATGGCCTCGGCCAGCATGGTCTTGCCCGTGCCCGGCTCGCCCTTGATGAGCAGGGGCTTTTGCAGCACCATGGCGATGTTCACCGAGCGCATCAGCTCCTCCGAGGCCACATAGTCCTGGCTGCCTTTGAATTCGTTCATGGGGTGTTTCCTCCTTGTGTTTTGAAAAAGGGCGCAGAAAATACTCTCTTTTCTGCGCCCGGTTTTATTTGTATTTCTGGCTCTGGGCCACGGCCAGCTGGTCGCAGCGGTTGTTGTACTGATTCTCCGCGTGGCCCTTCACCCAGTGCAGGTGTACGTCGTGCTTTTCGTACAGGTCCAGCAGGCGGCCCCACAGGTCGGGGTTCAGGGCGGGCTTTTTGTCGCTCTTCACCCAGCCCCGGGCCCGCCAGCCTTTGGCCCAGCCCTTACCCAGGCCGTCGATGACGTATTTGGAGTCGGAGTACAGCTCCACCCGGCAGGGCTCCTTCAAAAGCTCCAGGGCGGAGATCACCCCGGTGAGCTCCATGCGGTTGTTGGTGGTCTGGGCCTCGCCCCCGGACAGCTCCTTGGTGTGGGGGCCATACATCAGAATGGCCCCCCACCCCCCGGGCCCCGGGTTGCCCGAACAGGCCCCGTCGGTGTAGATGGTGACAGTTTTCATGTTGGTGTTCTCCTGGTGCGTGGTGGGAGTGTCGATGGGTATCGGCGGTCCGGTGTAGGGGCGGATATCATCCGCCCGCGATACCCGTGCGCCAACGGTGGGCGGACACAGAGGTCCGCCCCTACAAAAGCCATCGTAACTCGCCGTAGGGGCCGACCTCCGTGTCGGCCCGTCGATGACCGGCAATTCTACCCCGGGCGGCTAATAGCCGCCCCTACGCCAAATGTCGGTGGCATTTCGTAGGGGCGGCCTTTGGCCGCCCGCGTGCCCCTCACTTCCCCCTCAAGATCTCTTCCTTCTTCTGCCGATACTCCTCGTTGGTATAGAGCCCGGCTTTTCTCAGGGTCTCCAGCTGTTCCAGCTGGCCGGTCTGGTCCAGGCAGATGGAGGGGATGTGGTCGTGCTGTTCTTTGCGGGGTGTGCGTTTGGTGACACTCTGATATGTGCGCTTGGCGGGCCCGGATATGGACAGGGCAGGGCCCTTGCTCTCCCGCCGGGGGGACAGGGGGGCGGAGGGCTTTTCTCCGTTCCCCCCCTGTTTTTTTGCCTGCTTCACCAGCAGAAATGCGGCGACGGCGGTCCACAGCAGGCCAAACAGGCCGGACATAGGCAGGATGACAAAGATACCCACCAGCAGCAGGATCATGTTGGGGGAGAGCTTGTTGTTCCCCCTGTTTCGGCCGTTGTCTCCAAAGGAAGAAAGGCTCATAATTTACTCCTCTTCTGCGGCGGCCTGCTCCGGGGCGGGGGCGGTGTCCTCCTCCCGGTCAGCCAGGGCCATGGCGATCACCTGATCGCCCTCCTCCTTAAAGCGCATGACGATGACGCCCTGGGTGGCCCGGCCGGCCATGCGGATGGCGTCCACATGGGTGCGGATGAGGATGCCCGCCTGGGTGACCAGCAGCAGGTCCTCGGTGCCGTCCACCACCTTGATGCCCACCACGGGGCCGGTCTTGTCGGTGACCATATAGTTGCGGATGCCCAGGCCGCCCCGGTTGGTGATGCGATACTCCTCCAGATCGGTGCGCTTGCCAAAGCCCTTTTCGGTGATGGCCAGCACAGACCGGCCGGGCCGGACCACGCCGGCCCCCACCACAAAGTCGCCGTCCCGGAGCTGGATGCCCCGGACGCCCACGGCGTCACGGCCCATGGCACGGACCTTCTCCTCGGGGAAGCGGATGGCCTGGCCGTCGTGGGTGGCGATGAGCACGTCCTGGCCGCCGTCGGTCTCCAGCACGGAGATGAGGGCGTCCCCCTCGTCCAGGCGCAGGGCCCGGATGCCGCTGACCCGGATGTTTTTCAGGGCGGACACCGCCAGGCGCTTCACCGTGCCCCGGCGGGTGACCATGAACAGGTACAGCTCCTCCTCGGTGAAGTCCCGGAAGTGGATCATGGTCTGGACCCGCTCCCCCTGCTCCACCTGGAGGATGTTCACGATGTTGGTGCCCTTGGCGGCCTTGCCGCTCTCGGGGATCTGATAGCCCTTCTTGCGATAGACCTTGCCCGTGTCGGTGAAGAAGAGCAGATAGTCGTGGGTGGAGGCGGTGAACACGTCCACCACATAGTCCTCCTCCCGGGTGGTGATGCCCTTGCGGCCCTGGCCGCCCTTGGACTGGGCGGCGTACTCGCTGACGGGGGTGCGCTTGATATAGCCCGCATGGGTCAGGGTGAACACGCACTGCTCCTCCTCGATCAGGTCCTCGATGTCCAGCTCGTCCTCCACGTCCTGGATCTCGGTGACCCGGTCGTCGCCGTACTTGTCCCGGATGGCGGTCAGCTCGTCCTTCAGGACCCCCCGGAGCATGGCCTCGTCGGCCAGCAGGCGCTGGAAATAGGCGATGCGCTTTTCCAGCTCGTCATACTCGCCCTGCAGCTTCTCCCGGTCCAGGCCCTGCAGAGCCTTCAGACGCATGTCCAGAATGGCCTGGGCCTGCACGTCGTCCAGACCGAAGCGGTCCATCAGGCGCTGCTTGGCATCGTCATAGGCGGAGCGGATGATGTGGATGACCTCGTCGATGTTGTCCTGGGCCACCAGCAGGCCCTCCAGCAGGTGGGCCCGCTCCTGGGCCTTGCGCAGGTCGTATTGGGTGCGGCGGATGATGACCTGCTCCTGATAGGCGATATACTGGTCCAGAATGTGCCGCAGGGACAGGATGCGGGGCTGCAGCTTGCCGTCCACCTCCACCAGGGCCAGCATATTGATGGCAAATGTGGTCTGCAGCTGGGTCTGGGCAAACAGGCGGTTGAGCACCACCTGGGGGTTGGCATCCCGCTTGAGCTCGATGACGATGCGCATGCCGTTCCGGTCAGACTCGTCCCGGATGTCGGAGATGCCCTCCAGCCGCTTGTCCTCCACCTGGTCGGCCATGTTCTTGATGAGCTGGCGCTTGTTCACCTGATAGGGGATCTCGGTGATGACGATGCGGGTGCGGTCCTTGCCGAACTCCTCAAACTCGTGCCGGGCCCGGACCATCAGGCGGCCCCGGCCAGTGGCATAGGCGGCCCGGATGCCGCTGCGGCCCATGATGATCCCGCGGGTGGGGAAGTCGGGGCCCTTCACATGCTCCATCAGGTCGGCCAGGGTACACTCCGGGTCGTCCAGCACGCAGATGGTGGCGTTGATGACCTCCCGCAGGTTGTGGGGGGGGATGTTGGTGGCCATGCCCACGGCGATGCCGCTGGAGCCGTTCACCAGCAGGTTGGGGAAGCGGGCGGGCAGCACCCGGGGCTCCTTGCGGCTCTCGTCAAAGTTGGGGTCCCAGTCCACCGTGTCCTTTTCGATGTCCCGGAGCATCTCGTCCGAGATCTTGCTCAGCCGGGCCTCGGTGTAACGATAGGCGGCCGGGGGGTCGCCATCCACCGAACCGAAGTTGCCGTGGCCGTCCACCAGCATATAGCGCATGGAGAAGTCCTGGGCCAGACGGACCAGGGCATCATACACCGATGCGTCGCCGTGGGGGTGATACCGGCCCAGCACGTCGCCCACGCAGGTGGCCGACTTTTTAAAGGGCTTGTCCGAGGTCAGGTTGTCCTCGTACATGGCGTAAAGAATGCGCCGGTGCACGGGCTTCAGGCCGTCCCGCACGTCGGGCAGGGCCCGGCCCACGATGACGGACATGGCGTATTCGATATAGGACTTCTCCATCTCGGGGACCAGAGGAGAGGTGACGATCTTCTGTTGAGGATATCGGATCTCCTCGGGGTCGTATTGGGGTTTTTTAGACATTTATGTGTTTCCTCCTTCGCACAGAGGCCGGATCAAATCGTTTTATAAAAATCGCTCCACGCTGGGTTCGTTGTCTCGACCAGTTGGTTCTTTCGTTTTCTGCTCCAGGATTTTATCTGCTTTTCCCGTGCTATCGCAGCCTGGATATCTGGTGTTTCTTCAAAATAGACCAGCTTTGTGATGTTATATTTGGCGGTAAAACTATCAGGGAAATGGTGGCTCCGATGTTCTGCCACGCGGCGCTCCAGATTGTTGGTCACACCAATGTAGAGCGCCACATTGGTCTGATTGGCCATGATATAAACGTAATAGCTCACGGAATATCACAGCCTCCTATCATTTGTCCCTGCGGGGGACAGGACGGATTGCCACGTCGCTTCGCTCCTCGCAATGACAAAAATTACAGTCTCCGCTTTTATCGATACATTCCCAAAGTCAGCCATCTGTCAGCGCCGTTCCGGCTGGTTCAGAACTGCAAGCCCTCGGCTTCCTGTCATTGCGAGGAGGCCGCAGGCCGACGTGGCAATCCGTTCCCTGCGATGACAAAAATTTTGGTCTCTTTCTCTACCGAATCATTCGTAAAGTCAGCCATCTATCTGCGCCGTTCCGGCTGGTTCAGAACTGCAAGCCCTCGGCTTCCTGTCATTGCGAGGAGGCCGCAGGCCGACGTGGCAATCCGTTCCCTGCGATGACAGAAATTTTGGTCTCTGTCTCTACCGAATCATTCATAAAATCAGCCATCTATCTGCGCCGTTCCGGCTGGTTCAGAACTGCAAGCCCTCGGCTTCCTGTCATTGCGAGGAGGCCGCAGGCCGACGTGGCAATCCGTTCCCCTTCGTCCTTAATAATCCAAATTCACCGCATATTTTGCATTCCGCTCGATGAACTCTTTTCTGGGCTCCACTTTTTCGCCCATCAGGATGTTGAAGGTGGCATCGGCGGCCACGGCGTCGGTGAGTTCGATGCGGCGCAGGGTGCGCTTTTCCGGGTCCATGGTGGTCTCCCACAGCTCGTGGGGGTTCATCTCGCCCAGGCCCTTAAAGCGGCTGATGTCGATCTTCACGTTGGGGTTTCCGCCCCGCATCTCGGCGGAGATCTGGTCCCGCTCCTCGTCGGAGAAGGCCACCCGGGTGGTCTTGCCCCGGGTGAGCTTATAGAGGGGGGGCACGGCGGAGTAGACATAGCCCTCCTCGATCAAAGGCCGCATAAAGCGGAAGAAGAAGGTGAGCAGCAGGGTGCGGATGTGGGCGCCGTCCACGTCGGCATCGGCCATGATGACCACCTTGTGATAGCGCAGCTTATCCAGGTCGAACTCCTCGCCGATGCCCGCGCCCAGGGCGGTGATGACGGGCTGGAGCTTGTCGTTGCCATAGACCTTGTCCGCCCGGGCCTTCTCCACGTTGAGCATCTTGCCCCACAGGGGGAGGATGGCCTGGAAGCGGGAGTCCCGGCCCTGGGTGGCCGAGCCGCCGGCGGAGTCGCCCTCGACGATATAGAGCTCGGTAAGCTCGGGGTTATTCTCGTTGCAGTCCCGCAGCTTGTCGGGCATGGCCGCGCCGCCCAGGGCGGTCTTGCGGCGGATGGACTCCCGGGCCTTGCGGGCGGCCTCCCGGGCCCGGTTGGCGGTGAGGGCCTTGTCCAGGATGGCGCGGCCCACGGCGGGGTTCTCCTCCAGATAGGTCTCCAGCTTTTCGCTGACGATGGCGTTGACCAGGGCCCGCATCTCGCTGTTGCCCAGCTTGGCCTTGGTCTGGCCCTCGAACTGGGCCTCGGTGAGCTTGACGGAGATGACCACGGTCAGGCCCTCCCGGCAGTCCTCGCCGGAGACCTTCTCGTCGTCCTTGAGCAGCTTGATCTTCCGGCCATAGGCGTTGAGCACGCTGGTCAGGGCCCGCTTAAAGCCCTCCTCGTGCATGCCGCCCTCGGGGGTATGCACGTTGTTGGCAAAGGAGACCATCACCTCGTTATACCCGTCGTTATACTGCATGGCCACCTCGGCCATGGAGTCCTCCCGGGAGCCGGACATGTAGATGACATCGCCGTGCAGGGCATCCTTATCCCGGTTGATCCAGGAGACGAACTCCCGGATGCCGCCCTCATAGCACATGTCGTCCTCCTGCTCCTGGCCGGGACGCAGGTCCACCGTCTGGATGCGCAGGCCGGCGTTTAAGAAGGCCTCCTCCCGCATACGGGTGTGCAGGGTCTCGTATTGATACTCCAGGGTCTCGAACATCTCCGGGTCGGGCTTGAAGGTGACGGTGGTGCCCGTGTGATTGGTCTGGCCCACGATCTTCATCTCCTGGGTGATCTTGCCCCGGGAGAACTTCATCTCGTAGATCTGCCCGTTTTTGTGGACCTGGACCTCCAGCCACTCGGACAGGGCGTTGACCACCGAGGCGCCCACGCCGTGCAGGCCGCCGGAGACCTTATAGCCCCCGCCGCCGAACTTGCCGCCGGCGTGCAGGATGGTAAAGACCACCTCCAGGGCGGGCTTGCCCGTCTGGGGCTGGATGTCCACGGGGATGCCCCGGCCGTTGTCGGTGACGGTGATGGTGTTGTCCGGGTTGATGGTCACAGTGATGTCGGTACAGTAGCCCGCCAGGGCCTCGTCGATGGAGTTGTCCACGATCTCATAGACCAGGTGGTGCAGGCCGGACTCGGACGTGGAGCCGATATACATGCCCGGACGCTTGCGGACGGCCTCCAGGCCCTCCAGCACCTGGATCTCCGACCCGCCATACTCGTGTTCCACCTGGGTGGAATTCAATTCGTTCAATTCTTCTGACATAACTACCTCCGGTAAATGATCTCGTGGAATGGTTGAGAGGGGAGGGGGAAGAGGACTTTTTGTCATTCCCGTAGGGGCGGATATTATCCGCCCCTACATTGGGTATCGATGGACCGCAATGACAATGATTGCTTCTTTCCTCTCCGCTCTCAACTTTCCTGGTTTCTATGTTCTACTCAAAGGAATTGCGCGCCGCCCGGCTGAGGAGGGTGGCGGAGGACAGCTGGGAGATATAGACGGTGGGCTTGCCGCCCTGTCCGCCCACCAGCACGAAGGACCTGGGCAGGTCGTCGCACACCCACACGGCCCGGCCCTCGGCCTCGGCCCGCTCCAAAAATTCCCGGGTCTTAAAGGCCCAGCTGGCGTTGTCCAGGTCGAAGATGCCTAGGATCTCCCGGTGGGGCACCACCACCGACTGGCCCAAGTGCAGATACACGGCGTTTCCTCCTCAGATCAGGCTTCCGCCCTGGACATGGAAGGCCTTGCCGCCCTCCAGCCCCTCTAATTTTTCCTCCTCGCAGCAGGTGATAAACACCTGGCCGCCCCGGATGCGGTTCAAAATAAATGCCTGGCGGCGACTGTCCAGCTCAGACAGCACGTCGTCCAGCAGCAGCACGGGCCACTCCTCCGTCTCCGCCTGGAAGATCTCCCGCTGGGCCAGCTTTAAAGACAGGGCGGCGGTGCGGGTCTGGCCCTGGGAGCCGTAGGTCTTGGCGGACAGGCCGTTGATGTCCACCAGCAGGTCGTCCTTGTGGGGGCCGGAGAGACACTGGCGGCTGTCCAGCTCCGCCTGTTTGTGCCGGGCCTGGTGGTCCAGCAGCAGGGGCAGCAGCTCTTTGGGCGATGCCAGGGGGTCCGGGATGTTGGACACGGTGGTATAGGTCAGGCTCAGCTCCTCCCCGCCGCCGGAGAAGTCCCGGTGGATGGGCGGGGCCGCCTCCTGCAGGCGCTTGACGAAGTGGGCCCGATAGTGGATGAGCAGCGCCCCCATCTGGGCCATGCGCAGGTCAAAGTCGTCCAGGGCGGACAGCAGGGAGGGGTGCTCGTTCCAGTCCCGCAGGATGCGGGTCTTGTGCTCATACAATCGGCCGTATTCCGCCAGGGCCTGGGCGTACCGGGGGCGGAGCTGACAGATGGCGCTGTCCAGAAACCGCCGCCGGGCGGCGGCCCCCTCCCGGATAAGATACAGGTCCTCCGGGCAGAACAGCACCGTGTTCAGCACCCCCGCCAGCTCCCCGGCGTTTTTCAGCCGGACCCCGTTGGAAAAGAGCTTTCTGGTGCGGCCCCGGGCCAGCTGGGCCTCCACCACAAAGGTGCGGCCCCGGCTTTCGATGGTCCCCCGGATATGGGCGGCGGTCCGGTCCATGCCGATCATCTCCCGGTCATACCGGGCCCGGTGGGACCGGGCGGAGGACAGATAGGCGATGGCCTCCAATAAATTGGTCTTGCCCTGGGCGTTGTCCCCGTAGATCAGGTTCACCTGGGGGTGAAACTCTGCCGCCAGCCGGTCATAGTTGCGGAAGCCCTCCAGCTCCAGGCTGCGGACGATCATTCCACCACCAGGGCGGTCTCGCCGTCGATGACGGCGGTGTCACCCGGACGCATCTTCTTGCCCCGCATGGTGCAGACTTCGCCGTTCACCGCCACCCGGCCCTCCTGGATGATGAGCTTGGCGTCGCCCCCCGTCTCCACCGCCCCGGCGAACTTTAAAAGGTCCTGGAGCTTGATGAATTCGGTGTGAATTTTAACGTGTTCAGTTTCCATAGCTGCCTCTTTCTGGTTGGGTTTTAGTTTCGCCTTCCCTCGGGGGAAGACATTGTGTAGGCGAATTTAGCCTTCCCCTGGGGGAAGGTGCCCCAGTGGGCACACTGGGGCGGATGAGGGGAACGCCGAAGGGTTTTGAGCGGTTGCAACGGAACGGATAGAGCCTTCCCCCTCCCAGGGGGCCGATTCCCCTTGTCAAGGGGAAATGTCCCGAAGGGACAAAAGGGATAGGGAAGGTGGTCCCGAAGGGACCGGATGAGGGTGGGTATCGTGGGATGCGGAGGCCATCGAACGGGCGGATGGGGACATCCGCCCCTACACAGGGTCACGATAGATTTCGTAGGGGCCGCTGTCCTCAGCGGCCCGTCGATAACGGCTGCACCCCCGTGGTCCCCCTCATCCGTCATGGCCTACGGCCATGCCACCTTCTCCCCTGCGGGGCGAAGGCTTTGGCCTGTATTTTCGGAGATACTCAAATGTCGATGGCGTTCCCCTCATCCGTCACGGCTGCGCCGTGCCACCTTCCCCCAGGGGAAGGCTTTTGCGATACGTTTTGTATAATTGATTTTACTTTTAACTTAAAGTTATTTAATTTGCCTTCAATCTCACGGGCAGGACCATATAGATGAAGTTCTCCTCGCCCTCTGCGGGAAGGATGACGCATGGGGCCACGCCGGAGGTGAACTCCAGACGGAGCTTCTCGGCGGGGGCGGCCTTCAGGGCATCCATGAGATATTTGTTGTTAAAGCCGATCTCCAGCTCCTGGCCGTCGCCGTCGATGGGGCACTGGTCGGCGGCATCGCCGATGGCGGTCTTGGTGGTGATGGACACCATGCCGCTGCCGAACACACAACGCAGGGGGGACTTGAGTTTCTCGCTGATGATGAGGGAGACGCGCTCGATGCTGCTGAGCAGGGCCCGGGCGCTGCACACCACGTGGATGGGGTTGTTCCGGGGGATGGCGCTTTTATAGGGGAGGAACTCCCCCTCCAGCCGGCGGCAGACCAGCACGATGTCCCCGGTCTGGAACAGGATGTGCCGGGCGCCCTGGATGACGGTGATGTCCTCCTCGCCGGAGCAGATCTTCTCCACCTCGCCCAGGGCGGAGCCGGGGACCACGAAGGAGAAGGCATCGGCCCCCTTCTTTTCGGTCACATTCTCCCGGCGCAGGGCCAGGCGGTAGCCGTCCACCGACACCACGGTGAGGCTGTCCCCCTCCACGTCGAAGAGGGAGCCGGTGTGTACCGGGCGGCTCTCGTTGTCGCTGACGGCAAACAGGGTCTGGCCGATCATAGAGCGCAGGGTGGGCTGGGGCAGGGTGAGGGCGTTCTGCTGGTCCACGGTGGGCAGCTCGGGGAACTCCTCCGGGTCGCTGCCCACAATATTGAACTCGGACAGGCCGCACTTGATGTTGACCATATAGCCCTCGGCGGAGAAGACCACCACGTCGTCGGCCATCTTGCGGACGATCTCGCCGAAGAGCCGGGCGGACAGGACCAGAGAGCCCCGCTGGGTGATCTCGGCGGGGACGGTGGCCTGGATGCCCGTCTCCAGATTATAGCCGGTGAGACGCAGCTGGCTGCCCGCCTCGATGAGGATACCCTCCATGGCAGGAATGGAACTTTTTGCGGCCACCGCCCTGGATGCCACGGATACCGCGGCGGAGAGCAGGGCCTTCTCGCAGGAGAATTTCATTGGGATGCCTCCAGTTTCTTTCTCTCCGCAACAAGAGGAGAGGATAGGATTATTTTAGTAACAATAGCCGTAGAGAAAAAAAGTGTGGAAAACCGGGGAAAGCCGTTGGGGGACGGGAGTTTGACCGTCCACAGGGGGTGTGGACAAAAAATTGGGCTTATCCACAGACGAAGAAACGGAAAAAAGTTTTCCACATCCGTCCACGAACAATCCACAAGCAAGTGTGGATAACTTTGGGGACGGAGAAAGAGAAAAAAGAGAGCAGACCGCCTGTTTTGCAGGAAATCCTGCTGAATACGGGTGTATAGAACGAATATTTATGCAAGTGTATTCATAAAGCTCATTCGTAGCGGATATTGATGTTGGCGGTGATGTCCTTGATGATCTCCGCCTTCTCCGGGTCGTTTTTGGACAGGTCCTCTATGCGCTCGATGGAGTGGAGCACAGTGGTGTGGTCCCGGCCCTCAAACTCCTTGCCGATCTCCTTCAGAGACAGGTTGGTCATCCGGCGGATGAGGTACATGGCGATCTGCCGGGCCATGGAGATGTCTTTGGCCCGGCCCTGGCCCTTGAGTACGACGGGCTCGATGTTATAGAACTTGCACACCTCGTCGATGATGACCTCTGCCGTGGGCACGATGTCGGATTTCTCCTTAAACATGTCTTTCACGGCCCGGACCACTGTCTCCTTGTCCACCAGGTCGCCCATCAGGTCCTGATAGGCCATGATCTTGTTCACGGTGCCCTCGATCTGCCGCACGTTGGCGGTGATGTTCTCGGCGATGAGCTGCAGCAGGAACTCGGGCAGCTCCACCCCCATGCGGATGGCCTTATTTTTAATGATGGCCATGCGGGTCTCATAGTCGGGGGGCTGGATGTCCGCCAGCAGGCCCCACTCGAACCGGGTCTTCAGCCGGTCCTCCAGGCGGAGCATCTCCTTGGGCGGGCGGTCAGAGGTAAAGACGATCTGCTTTTTCAGCTCGTACAGGGTATTGAAGGTGTGGAACATCTCCTCCTGGGTGGAGTCACGGCCGGCGATGAACTGCACGTCGTCCATGAGAAACACGTCCGCGCCCCGGTATTTCTCCCGGAATTCGGAGTTGCGCCCCTCCCGGATGGCCTGGATAAGCTCGTTGGTGAAGGTGTCGCCCTTGATGTAGACCACTTTATAGTCCGGGTGGTTGTTGTGGATGGTGTGGGCGATGGCGTAAAGCAGGTGGGTCTTGCCCAGGCCGGACTCGCCGTAGATGAACAGGGGGTTATAGCTGTGGCCCGGGTTGTCAGCCACCGCCCGGGCGGCGGCGTGGGCAAATTTGTTGGACGAGCCCACCACGAACCGCTCGAAGGTATACTCCTCCGTGCCGGGGAGAAAGCTGCTCTTGGCGGGCTGCTGATAGGTGTCCAGCTCGCCCTCGGTGAGGACCACCACGTCGAAGTCGGTGGAGAACAGCTCGTGGAGGGCTTTTTGGATGAAGGGGACATACCGGGTGGCGATGATGTCCCGTTTGAAGCGTGTGGGGGAGTAGAGGACGAAGCGGTCCTCCTCCAGGGCGACGGCGGTGGCGTCGTCGAACCAGGTGTGGATGGTGGTGGTGGTCATGTCGGGCTGCATCAGCTCCAGCACCTTGGCCCAGATGTCTGTGGCTAGGTTCATGGGGACCCTCCTTCACGGTTTTGAACTTGCGGGGTCTGTCCGGCCATAGCCGGGATGAATGATAAAGAGAAAAAGGAGAACGGGATCAGAGCGCGGAAAAGGCCTTGCCGGGGCCAAAAGGGCATAACCTTCAAAGCGCCTTTCCCCGGGAGAAGGAAAAGGCGTTGTAAAAGCTGCCGCTGAATGGGCCTGGAAAGCAGAATTTTTCTCCACCATTATAGCAGATGGCTGTGGACATCGCAATATTTTTTATATAAATGTGTGGAAAGACCTGTGGAAAAATTGTAGCTGCCGCGCCCTGCGGCTACAAGATGTGGTACACGGGACAAAAACAGAAAAAAATTTCCCCGGCGGGGCGAAAAATACGGTTGACAGGGCCGCCGCTCATCGTCTATAATGAACCTTGCGTTCTGGGCAAAGGAGGGGTTCTTGTACCCTTTTCCGGCGACAAAGCGCCGGCCAGTCTGGCCGATTCCATGCAGACCGCAGCCCCATAAAACGGGCTGTTGTTGGGCCGGGAGAGCCGGCTTGAAATCTGATGAGGAGGTGTCCCCCATGCTTCGTACCTATCAGCCCAAGAAGCGCCAGCGTTCCAAGGAGCACGGCTTCCGCAAGCGTATGGCCACCAAGAACGGCCGCAAGGTGCTGGCCCGCCGCCGCGCCAAGGGCCGCGCCCGTCTGTCTTACTAAAGACGCCGGGGTCTCCCGACGGCATCGGTAACGCAGGACAAGGATCGGATCGTTTTTGCGATACGACGAGAGGACACAGCTGCCATAAAGCCAATAGATCGCGCAGAAGGGGCGTGGGAGTATTCCCCCGCCCCATGTGTGCATTCCAAAGCTTTTTGGTGCAGCTTCAGTACAGGGGAGGCCGCAGGCATCCCCCCGTTTGGTTTTTAGGAGGCAGTTTTCATGCAGCATACGGTTTCGCTCAAGCAAAACCACGAGTTTCGCCGCCTGTACAACCGGGGGAAGAGTGCGGTGTCCCCCTATTTTGCCATCTATTGCCGCAAGACGGGCCGGGACTACAGCCGCCTGGGGATCACCACCGGGGTAAAGCTGGGCAACGCCGTCAAGCGCAACTTTGTCCGCCGCCGCATCCGCGCCCTCTACCGCACCAACGAGGCGGGGCTGCAGCCGGGGTACGACATTGTGGTGGTGGCCCGCACCCGGGCCATCTTCGGCCGCTATGCCGACCTGGAGCGCAGCTTCCGCCAGCTCACCCGCAAGCTGGGACTGACCCTTGGCGCGCCTGCCCCCGCTCCCGCCCCGAAACAGAGGGCGAAGGAGAACAAAGAGGCGGACAAGCCGTGATCAAGTCTCTGCTGCTGTGGCTCATCCGATTCTATCGGCGCAACCTATCCCCCCTGCGCCCCCCCTGCTGCCGCTTTATCCCCACCTGCTCCCAGTACGCCCTGGAGGCCGTGGAGAAATACGGCGCGGGAAAAGGGGGCTGGCTGGCATTGCGGAGAGTTCTGCGGTGCCATCCCTTCCACCGGCAGAGGTCTGTTCAATATGACCCCGTGCCCTGAACAGGCCGCGGCGCTGCCCCCATTTTAAACTTGTGGAGGTTTCAACGTGCAATACATTCTAATGCCATTTTCCTGGCTGCTGCTGTTTTTCTATCATGTTCTGAACAGCTACGGCCTGGCCCTGATCCTGTTCGCCGTTGTCATCAAGGTCATTTTGTTCCCCGTGACCCTGAAGGGCAAGAAGAGCATGATCCAGACCACCATGATCTCCGGTAAGATGCAGCAGCTGCAAAAGCAGTACGGCAAGGACCGGGAGCGCTATAATCTGGAGCTGCAGAAGCTCTATGAGCGGGAGCATGTCAATCCCATGGGCGGCTGCCTGTGGTCCATGATCCCCCTGGTGCTGCTCATTGCCCTGTACGCCATCATCCGGGAGCCCCTGATCAATCTGATGGGCGTGCCCAAGGACATGATCGCCACCGTGGCCGACATCACCGGCATCGCCAACAGCGGCGCCTATCCCCAGATCTACATGGCCGAGGCCATGAACGACCCCGCCATTCTCCAGAGCGTGCAGAAGGCCCTGGGCGAGGCCGGTTCTAAAGTCTTTGCCATGGATTTCAGCTTCCTGGGCATCAACCTGGCCAGCGTGCCCACCTGGAAGTTCTGGACCAACGGCTTTGGCTGGGGCAGCATCGGCCTGACCATCCTGCCCCTGGTGTCCACCGTCATCTCCTTCCTGTCCATGAAGGTGAGCATGGACACCAATAAGATCAACAACAACCAGCCCCAGAACGACCAGATGGAGCGCACCAACAAGACCATGCTGTGGACCATGCCCCTCATGTCTCTGTGGATCGGCTTCACCGTGCCCGCCGGCCTGTCCATCTACTGGATCGCCCAGTATCTGGTGAACATGGTCCAGGAGCTCATCTGTGCCAAACTGCTGAAAAAGGACTACGAGGCCGCCCGGGTCGCCGCTGAGGAGCAGGCCCGCCAGGCCAAGGAGGACGAGAAGCGCCGCAAGGAGGAGGCCCGCCTGGAGCGCGCCCGCCGGGCCGAGGAGGAGAAGAAGAACAAGAAAAAGAAGCTCCCCAAGCCCGTGAGCGCCGAGCCCGGCGTGGACCCCAACGACAGCAAGGAGGGCATCCGCGCCCACGCCCGGGGCCGCAGCTATATCCCCGACCGCTATGAGGCCACCGAGTACACCGACCCCAATGCCCTGCTGGGTCAGCTGTTTATGACCAAGAAGGAGCGCAAGGCCGCCGAGAAGGCCCAGCAGGAGGCCAAGAAGGCCCAGGCCGAGGAGCAGCCCGAGCCCAAGTCTGAGACCGCCGCCCCTGAGGCCCAGGAGCCCGTCCAGGCCCCCGTTCCCGAAGAGACCGCCGCCCCTGAGCAGTCCGCCCAGCAGCCGGAGCAGGAGCAGCAGAAGGAGGAGAACTGACCATGGTGAAATGGATCGAGACCACCGGACGGTCTGAGGAGGATGCCATCTCCGCCGCCCTGTTCCAGCTGGGACTGGAGCGGGATGATGTGTCCATCGAAGTCATCGAGCGGGCCAAGTCCGGTTTCCTGGGCTTCGGCGGCAACCCCGCCAAGGTCCGCGTCAGCTACGAGGTGGACCAGGAGGGCGGCAGCCCCAAGCCCATGAAGGACCCCTTCCAGGAGCTGCGGGATGTGGCCCGGCCCTCCGCCCCCAAGAAGGAGGAGAAAAAGCCCGAGGTCAAAAAGCCCCAGGCACCCAAGCCCCAGCCCGTCCGGGCCCCCAAGGCCGAGGAGAAGGCCGCCCCCAAGGCGCAGGAGGAGACACCCGCCCAGCCTGTGGAGGAGGAGACCATCCTCACCGCCAAGACGGCCTGGAAGCCCGCCTCTAAGTCCGCCCGGCCCCAGCGCCGGGAGCAGCGCCGCCCTCGCCCCGCCCAGAACCAGCTGCAGGAGGGGGACGAGGTGCTCATCGGCGGGGAGAAGCCCGTCCATGTCCACAAGGAGGTCACCCTGACCCCCGCCAGCGCCAACGACGAGAAGGCCCAGAAGATCGGCACCTTCCTCACCGGCCTGCTGGAGCGGCTGGAGGTGGAGGCCACCCCCGAGATCTTTGCCGCTGACGACGGCGGCTATCAGATCGTCCTCCAGGGCCAGAACCTGGGCGCCATCATCGGCCGCCGGGGGGAGACTCTGGATGCCATCCAGCAGCTGACCAACTATGCCGTCAACCACGGCCAGTCCAAGCGGGTGCGTATCCACGTGGATGCCGAGGGCTATCGGGCCAAGCGGGAGGAGTCCCTCCAGCGCCTGGCAGTGAAAGTGGCCGGAAAAGTGGTCAAGTATCGCAAGAACATGACCCTGGAGGCCATGAACGCCTACGAGCGCCACGTCATCCACACCGCCCTGCAGGACTACCCCAACGTGACCACCTACTCCACCGGCGTGGAGCCCAACCGCCGCACCGTGGTGGCCTACGCCCCGGGGCAGAAGTAAAAATTTGATTCTGCGAGGCTTTTGGCGGCGGGAGGAACTTCCTCCCGCCGCCTTTTTGTCAGGAGGTTTCATCATGTCCACGCCCCTTTATGACGCCCTGAAAGACTATGCCGCCCGGCGGACGGCCCGGTTCCACATGCCCGGCCACAAGGGCCGCTGGCTGCCCCTGCCGGAGCTGGTCCCCCTGGCCCCTCTGGACGTGACCGAGATCCCGGGAACGGGGAACCTGTACGAGGCGGGGGAGCCGTTCGACTCTGCCCAGGCCCTGTGGGCCCAGGTCTTCGGCTTTGACCACTGCCAGTTCCTCACCGGCGGCTCCACCATGGGGGTGCTCACCGGGCTGACCCTGTTCTGCCCCCCGGGCAGCCGGGTGCTGCTGGACCGGGGCTGCCACCGCTCCGCCTTCAACGCCCTGGCCCTGCTGGACTTAGATCCCGTCTATCTCCCCCGGCCCTGGCTGGCGGAGGAAAATCTGGTGGGCCCCTTCGGGCCGGAGCAGGTGGAGGCGGCCCTGAAAAAAGCCCCGGAGATCAAAACGATATGTATAACGTCACCCACATATGCCGGAGCGTTGTCGGATATTCCCGCCATCGCCCAAGTGGCTCACGCCCACGGGGCCCGGCTGCTGGTGGACGGAGCCCATGGAGCCCACCTGCCCTTTTTGGGGATCGACGCCTTTGCCGGAGCGGACGGGGTGGTGGTCTCCGCCCACAAGACCCTGCCCGCCATGGGCCAGTCCGCCCTGCTTTTTACCCGGGGAGTGGACCCGGAGCTGGTCCGCCGCCGGGCCAGCCTGTACGGCAGCTCCAGCCCCTCCTATCCCATGATGGCCAGCCTGGACGCGGCCCGGGATTGGATGCTGGGGCCGGGGCGGCAGGAGTATGAACGGGCAGCCCGACGGGTAGCCGGGCTCCGCCGCCGCTTTCCCAGCGTGGGGGATCGTTTGCCTTGGGACCCCGCCCGGCTCACCGTGAAGGTGAAAAACGGCCCCGCCTTTGCCCGGGCGCTGGAGGGAATGGGCATCTATCCCGAGATGGAGGACGGGGGGCATGTGGTGTTCATCTGCTCGGCCCAGGACCGGGAGGAGGATCTGGACCGGCTGGAGGGGGCGCTATCGGCCCTGGAGGGGGAGATGGGTCCCTGTCCGCCCCTGCCTGCACCCCCCGCCCCGGAGCGGGTGCTCTCCCCCAGACAGGCCCTGTTCGCCCCCGTGGAGACCCTGCCTTTAGCCGACTGTCTGGGCCGGGTGGCCGCCGGACAGCTGGCCCCCTATCCCCCCGGCATCCCCGTGGTGGCCCCGGGGGAGCGGATCGGGAAAAAAGAACTTTCTTATTTCGCCCAAATAGGGTATAATAGCCCCAACGTGGCCGTGGTGAAAGCGTAACGGCATGTTTTCTGTCATTGCGAGGAGGGGCAAAGCCCCGACGCGGCAATCCGTATCTTCGTCCAACAGCCTCCCTTGTCAAAGGGAGGTGGCACGGGCGCAGCCCGTGACGGAAGGATTCCGACTACCAGAAAGCTGACCTAAGAAAGGAATCCCTCAGTCAGCTTCGCTGCCAGCTAGCCCTATCCCTTTTGTCCCTTCGGGACATTTCCCCTTGGTAAGGGGAATCGGCCTTTGACAAGGGGGCCAAGGGACGGGGGTTACGGATTCCCACGTCGCTTACGCTCCTCGGAATGACAAACGATAGAAGCATTTCTAAAATTCTAAGAGAAACAGGGGTGAGACCATGGACTTTCCTGCTTTGGCGGGGAACGGGCGCTTAAAGCAGCAGCTGTCCCAGCGGGAGGAGGGCCGGGGCCTCTCCCACGCCTATCTCATCGCCGGGCCAAAAGGCTCCGGGCGGCACACCCTGGCCACGGAGCTCTCTGCCGCCATGGTCTGCACCGCACCGGCGGGACAGCGCCCCTGCCATAGGTGCCCGCCCTGCAAAAAGGTGCTCGCCGGCGTACACCCAGACGTGAATATGATTTCCGGCGGGGAGAAACCCATCGCCGTGGACCAGGTGCGCTCCCTCCGCTCCGATGCCTACGTCCGCCCCAACGAGGGGCAGCGGAAGGTCTATGTGCTGGAGGGGGCCGACCAGATGAACGCCTCCGCCCAGAACGCCATGCTCAAGCTGCTGGAGGAGGGGCCGGACTACGCCGCCTTTCTGCTGCTGGCGGAAAACGGCTCCGGCGTGCTGGAGACGGTGCGCTCCCGGTGCGAGGAGCTGGAGCTCTCCCCCGTGCCCCTGGCCGACTGCCGCAGGTATCTCGCCGTCCGCTTCCCGGGAAAAACGGAGGAGGAGCGGGAACAGGCCGCTTTCAGCTGTCAGGGCGTGCTGGGCCGGGCGGTGGCCCTGCTGGAGGGTAGCAGCACCCCGGAATGGCAAAGCGCCGTAGAGACGCTGGCAGAGGCCATAGAGCGGGGCGGCGAGCTGGAGCTGTTCCAGGCCTCCATGGCCCTGGACCGGAAAGATAGCCTGCTGCCCATGCTGGAGGCCCTGGAGGAAAATTTAGGCCGCCGGTGCGTGGCGGCCTCAGACCGCCGCCGGCTGGTGAAGGGCATGGAGCTTGTGGCCGCCCTGCGCCGGGCAGCCAAACTCAACGCCAACCCGGGCCAGCTGGCCGGGTGGCTGTGCGCAGGGATGTTTTCCTGAACGAACCGCACCGGAAAAAGGGGGCTCCGGCCCCGATCCGGCAGATTTTCAATCGATATTTTGTTTTTAAGATCGGACCAAAGGAGAAGGCAATGGTAGAGATCATCAGCGTCCGCTTTAAAGAGGGCGGCAAGCAGTATTATTTCAATCCCGACGGCCAGCAGTTCCAGGTGGGGGACGGGGTCATTGTAGACACCACCCGGGGCACGGAATACGGCCTGTGTACCCACGGAAATTCCATGATCGACGAGATCGAGCTGATGGCCCCCCTGCGCCCGGTGGTGCGCAAGGCCACCCAGGAGGACAAGCTGACCCTGGAGCGGAACAAGGAGAAGGAGAAAAAGGCCTTCGCCATCTGCCAGGAGAAGATCGCCCAGCACGGGCTGGACATGAAGCTGGTGGAGGCGGAGTATAGCTTCGAGGGGAACAAGGTCCTGTTCTTCTTCACCTCCGACGGGCGGGTGGACTTCCGGGCCCTGGTGAAGGATCTGGCCGGGACCATCCACGCCCGCATCGAGCTGCGGCAGATCGGCGTGCGGGACGAGGCCCGGATGCTGGGCGGCCTGGGCATCTGCGGCCGGCCCTTCTGCTGCGCCCAGTTTTTGGACGAGTTCCAGCCCGTGTCCATCAAAATGGCCAAGACCCAGAACCTGTCGCTGAACCCCACCAAAATTTCCGGGGCCTGCGGGCGGCTGATGTGCTGCCTGAAGTATGAGCAGGATGCCTACGAGGATCTGGTCAAGCACGCCCCCAAGCAGGAATCCTTTGTAGAGACCCCCGACGGGGCGGGCACCGTGTCCAGCGTGAACCTGCTGCGGCAGACGGTGCAGGTCCGGCTGGACAGCGCCCCCGAAAGCCCCAAGTGCTATCACAACTGCGAGCTGTGCGTCATCCGCAGCGGCAAGGGCAAGCGGCCTGACGACTATGTCCAGCCTCCGTTAGAGGAGCTGGCCAAGCTCCGCCGTTCCGCCGAGGAGGACCAGGCCAAGAAGGAAGTCGACGCCCTCACCGTGGCCCTGGAGAACGCCTTCCCAGGCCGTCCGGCCAAGGAGCTGCGTCAGCCGGAGCCCGCCCCCGACCAGGGGGAGGAACGCCCCGCCAAGCCCCGGCGCAGCCGTCCCCGCCGCCCCCGCCCCCAGGGGGAGGACCAGGCCCAGAGTCAGGATAAGAACCAGGGCCAGCCCCGTCAGGACCAGCGGCCTCCCCGCCAGGAGCCGTCCGGCGAGGGCAAAAAGCCCGAGTTCCGCCGCCGCCCGCCCCGCCGCCCCCAGGAGGGCAGCGGCGAGCCCCGGCAGCAGCCTTTCCAGCAGGAGCGGAGAGAGAATCAGCCCGGCCCCGACCGGGAGGGGGGTGCCAACCGCCCCCGCCGCCGCCGCCGCCGTCCCGGCCGGGGCAATGGCCCCGCCGGAGCCCCCGGAGGAAAGCCGGGGGAGGAGTAAGCGGAAGGCCCTCTCCGCCCCCTGCGGGGGCACCTCCCCCAAAGGGGGAGGCAAGTGAGAACCGCTATCGAGAATGCGCCCGTGGCTCCCCCGGCGGGCCGCTGAGGACAGCGGCCCCTACGGACAAGGTTCGTCGCATTCCGTAGGGGCGGATGTCCCCATCCGCCCGTCCCCACGTCCCAAGCCTTCCCCTGGGGGAAGGTGGCACGGCGTTAGCCGTGACGGATGAGGGGAAGGCCGAAGGGCTGTGAGCCCTCGCATCAGAACGAATATAGCCTTCCCCACGCAGGGGGGAAGGTGGCATGGGCGTAAGCCCATGACGGATGAGGGGGACCCCCATGGATGCATCCGCCCCCGGCGGGCCGCTGGGGACAGCGGCCCCTGCGGACGAGGTCCGTCGCATTCCGTAGGGGCGGATGTCCCCATCCGCCCGGAACGCTTTGTACGCCGACGGCGGGCGGCCACAGGCCGCCCGCTGTTTTTGTAAAACTGGAAAAGAGAGAAGGGTCCCGATGGCGGAATTTTTCAATGCGGTGTCCGCCGTGTTTTTGTTGTTTTCCCTGATGGCCGTGGGCTATTTTCTGGGCGTGTCCGGCTGGATGGGCGGCGGGGAGAAGAAGTTCCTCAGCCGCTTTGTAGTGAACATCGCCGTGCCCTGCAACTGTCTGGTGGGTCTGCTGAACAATCTCAAGCACGAGGACCTGGCCCGGGCGGGGCAGATGATGGTGTTCACCGTGGGGGGCATCGTGCTCACCCTGGCGCTGAGCGCCCTGGCGGCCACCCTGCTGCAGCTGCCCCGGTCCCGGTGGGGCGTGTTCGTGCCCATGGCGGGGCTGTCCAACGTGCTGTTTGTGGGGCTGCCCCTGTGTACCCAGCTGTTTGGGGAGGTGTGCGTCCCCTATGTGATGGTCTATTACCTGTCCAACACCATCTTCACCCAGTCTCTGGCCGTGGTGCTCATCGAGCGGGCGGGCAGCCAGCCGGGGAAGGGGGGCAGCCTGGCTCACCGGATGCTGGACATGCTGCGCAAGCCCCCCATCGTGGGCATGGCCGTGTCCATTGTGCTGCTGGTGCTGGGGCTGCGCCCGCCGGAGCTGGTGATGCGCTTTGCCAGCCAGATCAGCGGCAGCGTCACCCCCCTGGCCCTCATCTACTGCGGCTATATCGTCTATGAGGTGGGGCTGAAAAACCTGCGCTTTCTCCGGGGCATGCCGACAATGCTGATCATCCGGCTTATCATCTCCCCTTTGATCTGCGCAGCGTTCTGCACGCTGGGGGGCGTGTCCGGCCTTGCCATGCGGGTGTTCATCGTGGAGTCCGCCCTGCCCGTGGTCAGCCAGATCACGGTGATGGCCGGGGCCTATGGGGCCGACGAGGAGTATGCCGCCACCGGGGCCTGCCTGTCCATGCTGGGCTGCTTTCTCACCATCCCGGTGCTGATGCTGATCCTGTCTTAACGCAAAAAATCGGCGTGAGTGTTCTCACGTCGATTTTTTGCGCTCTTTTTTTGGAAACCAGCCCCGGGCTACCCGCTTTTCCTGTTCCTTCAGCTCCAGAATGCTCCACAGGCAACTCATCCCTGCCACGCCCAGGGCGGCGGAGGGGATGGTCTGCCGGACGAAGAGAGAAGCAGCCAGCAGGGCCAGTCCGGCCAGGAGGAAGGCGGGCCAGCACCGGCTGGAGAAGTGGTATTCACTCCAGATGACGATGGGGTGGAACAGACCGATGAGGGCAAAGGCGATGCCCCCGATGATCACGCCGTCCAGCATCACACGAAGGTGTTTTCCAGGGTGCCGATGCTCTGGATGGTCACGGACACCCGGTCCCCGGGCTTGAGCCAGTCCTTCCGGTCGGCGGGGTAGCCCTGCATGACCCCCTGGGGGGTGCCGGTGAAGATCAGGTCCCCGGGCATCAGGGTGAAGTGGCGGGACAGGTCGGCGATGATCTGCGCCACGGAGAAGATCATGTCTCCGGTGTTGGAGCTCTGCCGGGTCTGGCCGTTCACCTGGCTGGAGATGTCCAGGGCGGTGGGGTCCAGCTCCCTGGCGGGGACCAGGCAGGGGCCGATGGGGGCAAAGCCGTCGAAGGTCTTGGACAGCAGCCACTGGCCGCCCCGGGCAAACTGCAGGTCCCGGGTGGACAGGTCGTCGCCGCAGGTATAGCCGTAGACATAGTCCAGGGCCTCGTCCACGGAAACGTCCCGGGCGGGGCGGCCCATGACGGCCACCAGCTCCGCCTCATAGTCATACTCCTTATAGTCGGGCAGCAGCTTCACGGCCTCCCCGTGGGCGGCCAGGGCATTGGAGAACTTGCAGAAGGGCACGGGAGCCGGGGGCAGGGGCAGACCGCACTCCTTGGCGTGCCGGCGATAGTTCAGGCCGATGCACAGGATGCGCCCGGTCTGGGTGACCACCGGGGCCAGAGGGGCGCTGGTAAAGCACCGGGCGGCTTCCGCCAGGGGAGCGAGCTGAGAGAGCCCCTCGTCCCCCAGGGCGATGGCCTGGGCCATGTCCGCCGGAGCGGACACCCCCCGCCGGGCGGCCTCCGCCTGCACGTCCACGATGCCCTGGGGGGTCTGAAGGCCAAGGGCGGGAGTGCTGTCGTGCCAAAATTGAACCAGTTTCATAAGTAACACCTCGGTGAGTGATGAGTTAGGAGTTAGGAGTTAGGAGGGATGAGTTAGGAGTTGGCCTTTTCCCCTGGGGGAAGGTGCCCCAGTGGGCACACTGGGGCGGATGAGGGGAATGCCGAAGAGTTTTGAGAGGTTGCGTGGGAACGTATTTAGCCTTCCCCCTGCCAGGGGGAAGGTGGCCCGAAGGGCCGGATGAGGGTGAATTTCGTTGGGTGCAATGGCCATCGAACGGGCGGATGGGGACATCCGCCCCTACGCCGGGTTACGATAGATTTCGTAGGGGCCGCTGTCCCCAGCGGCCCGTCGATAACGGGTGCACCCCCGCAAATCCCCCTCATCCGGCATGGCCTGCGGCCATGCCACCTTCTCCCCTGCGGGGCGAAGGCTATAACCGCTCTGTCGGGAGCGCTCAAATGTCGATGGCCTTCCCCTCATCCGTCACGGCTAACGCCGTGCCACCTTCCCCCAGGGGAAGGCGGAGGGGCAGTGTCGAAGGCGTGTTCTTGGCTCCCCCTTTGGGGGAGCTGGCACGGCGAAGCCGTGACTGAGAGGGCGGGCGGCTAATAGCCGCCCCTACGCAGGGTTACGATAGATTTCGTAGGGGCCGCTGTCCCCAGCGGCCCGTCGATAACGGGTGCACCCCCGCAAATCCCCCTCATCCGGCATGGCCTGCGGCCATGCCACCTTCTCCCCTGCGGGGCGAAGGCTATAGCTGTTCCGTCGGGAGCGCTCAAATGTCGATGGCGTTCCCCTCATCCGTCACGGCTGCGCCGTGCCACCTTCCCCCAGGGGAAGGCGTTGTGCGGGCGAAAAAATACCGGAGCGGGACGGTCCCGCCCCGGCGAATGGGGTCTGTTTTTGAACTTACTGCTCGGCCTCGGGGTCGCTCTGCTCCATGCGGGTGACGGCGATGGACAGGTCGTCCAGCTGCTTGTCGTCCACCACGTCGGGGCAGGCCATCATCAGGTCAGAGGCGTTCTGCACCTTGGGGAAGGCGATGACATCCCGGATGGAGGGGGCACCGGCCATAAGCATGCACAGCCGGTCCAGGCCATAGGCCAGGCCGCCGTGGGGGGGCGCGCCGAACTTGAAGGCGTTGACCAGGTGGCCAAAGCGCTCCTGAATGTCCTCCTCGCTGATGCCCAGGGCCTGGAAGGCCTTCTCCTGCATCTCGGGGGTGTTGATGCGGATGGAGCCGCCGCCCAGCTCCACGCCGTTGAGCACGATGTCATAGGCACGGGCACGGCAGTTGGCCTTGTCGGTGAGGATCTTGTCCTCGTCCTCCACCATGGGGGCGGTGAAGGGGTGGTGCATGGCCATGTAGCGGTTCTCCTCCTCGGACCACTCGAACATGGGGAACTCGGTGACCCACAGGAAGCGGAAGTCCTTGGGGTCCAGAATGTCCAGCTGCTTGGCGATCTCGCAGCGCAGGGCGCCCAGGGCGGCCCACACCACGGTGTTCTTCTCGTCGCCCACGATGAGGACCAGATCCCCGTCCTTGGCGCCGGCCCGCTCCAGAATGGCGGCGTTCTCCTCCTCGGTGAGGAACTTGGCATAGGAGGAGGTGGTGCTGCCCTCGTGCAGGCGGGTCCAGGCCAGGCCCTTGGCCTTGTAGGTCTTGACGAACTCGCCCAGCTTGTCGATCTTCTTCCGGGGGAAGGCAGCTGCGCCGCCCTGGATGTTAATGAGGCGCACGCTGCCGCCGGCGGCCACGGGGCCGGAGAAGACCTTGAAACCGCAGTCCTTCACAAGGTCGCTGATGTCCTTCAGCTCAAAGCCGAAGCGCAGGTCGGGCTTGTCAGAGCCGAAGCGGTCCATGGCCTCCCGCCAGGGCATCCGCTGGAAGGGGGTCTGCACGTCCACGTCCAGGACCTCTTTGAACACCCGCTTGAGGAAGCCCTCCTGGATGGTCATGATCTCGTCCTCGTTGAGGAAGGACATCTCCAGGTCGATCTGGGTGAACTCGGGCTGACGGTCGGCCCGCAGGTCCTCGTCCCGGAAGCACCGGGCGATCTGGAAATAGCGGTCGAAGCCGGAGAGCATCAGCAGCTGCTTATACTGCTGGGGGGACTGGGGCAGGGCATAGAACTTGCCGGGGTGGACACGGCTGGGCACCAGATAGTCCCGGGCCCCCTCGGGGGTGGACTTGGTGAGGATGGGGGTCTCGATCTCTAAAAAGCCGTTCTCGTCGAAGTAGTCCCGGGCGATCTTGGTGATCTTGTGACGGGTGGCGATGGCCTGCTGCATCTCCGGGCGGCGCAGGTCCAGATAGCGGTATTTCAGGCGCAGCATGTCGTTGGCCTTGGAGTGCTCCACGATCTCAAAGGGAGGGGTGTCCGCCTTGGCCAGCAGGCGCAGCTGGGTGACATAGACCTCGATGTCGCCGGTGGCGATCTTGTCGGTCTTGGACTCGCGCTCCCGCACCAGGCCGGTGGCGGCCACCACATACTCCGAGCGCAGGGAGGCGGCCTTGTCGAAGATGTCCTTGGCAGTGCTGTCGTCAAAGGACAGCTGGACCAGGCCGGTGCGGTCCCGCAGGTCCACAAAGATCAGACCGCCCAGGTCCCGCTGCCGCTGGACCCAGCCGCACAGGGACACGGTCTTGCCTGCGTCGGCCAGACGCAGGTCGCCGCAGTAGTGGCTGCGGTGGAAATTCTGAAGATTATCCATGAAATTTCAACTCCGAATCGTATTATTAAGTGGATATATAACATAGAGTCAAGAAAATCCCCGCCCCATCCGGGGGATGGGGCGGCGGATGAACTTACTCCTTGTCAACGATGGGGGTGCCCTGGTTCAGCAGCTCCAGGCCGGCCTGGATGAGATTGACGGCCTCGTCGGGGGAGACCTTTACCTGTTCGCCGGTGCGCATGTTCTTTACGGCGGCCACGCCGGAGGCGATCTCCTCCTCGCCCAGGAAGATCACATAGGGGACGCCCAGCTTGTCGGCATAGGACATCTTCTGCTTGAATTTCTTCTGCTCGCCATACAGCTGGGTGCGCACCCCGGCGCTGCGCAGCTGGGTGGCCAGGGCGATGGCGGCGCTCAGGTCCTCGGTCATGGGCAGGATGAGCGCGTCGGCGGGGGCGGTGTTCAGCTGGTCGTTGAGATAGCCCTGGTCCTCCAGCACGAAGAACAGGCGGGTCAGGCCGATGGAGATGCCCACGCCGGGCAGCTTTTTGTCGGTGTAGTACTCGGCCAGGTTGTCAAACCGTCCGCCGGAGCAGATGGAGCCGATCTCCGGGTGATCCAGCATCGTCGTCTCATACACGGTGCCGGTGTAGTAGTCCAGGCCCCGGGCGATGGTCAGGTCCACCTTGAAGTGGTCCTCGGGCACGCCGAAGGCGGCCAGATAGCGGGCCACGGTGGTCAGCTCGTCCAGGCCCTCGTCAAACAGGGGGTGACGGCCGCGGTAGCCCTCCAGGGCCTGAAGGACCTCTGCGTTGGAGCCGTCGATGGCGATAAAGCGCATGATCTCTCCGGCCTGCTCGGCGTTCAGGCCGATCTCCTCGGCCATCAGCAGCTCCTTCACCTGGGCTGCGCCGATCTTGTCCAGCTTGTCCACGGTGCGCATGATGGCCCCGGACTCGTGGGTCAGGTCCAGCATGGCATAAAAGCCGTTGAGGATCTTTCGGTTGTTCACCCGGATCTGGAAGCGCTTCAGGCCCAGAGCGGTGAAGGTGCGGTAGATGATGGCGGGGATCTCGGCGTCGTTGGAGATGTCCAGCTTGCCGTCGCCGATGATGTCGATATCAGCCTGATAGAACTCCCGGAAGCGGCCCCGCTGGGCCCGCTCGCCCCGGTATACCTTGCCGATCTGGAAGCGGCGGAAGGGGAAGGCCAGCTGACCGCTGTACTGGGCCACATACTTGGCCAGGGGAACGGTCAGGTCAAAGCGCAGGGACAGGTCGGAGTCGCCCTTCTGAAAGCGGTAGATCTGCTTCTCCGTCTCGCCGCCGCCCTTGGCCAGCAGAACCTCGCTGGCCTCGATGATGGGGGTATCCAGGGGGGTGAAGCCGTACAGGGAGTAGGACTCGCGCAGAACGGCCATCATGCGGTCGAACTGGATCTGGCGGGCGGGCATCAATTCCATAAAGCCGGACAGGGTCCGGGGCTGAACCTTACTCATAAGTCAAAAATCCTTTCTGTCATGAAGTTGTATTTTGGTGTTTTTCCCGTGGGCACAATGGGCCCGGCATTACAATGATCCTTCCCTGGGGGGAAGGTGGTGCTTGTGATACTGGCCGTATCCCCGGCGGGCATGGGGAAGCTTTTGGGGCCGGAACATCAAAAACAGCTCCTTTCAGAATGGATGTGGACGGGGAAGAGGTAAAAAAATGCGCTCTACGTCCCCCTGGATTGGGACGAGAGCGAAAACCGCTTCGTGGTGCCACCCAATTTCAGACGCAGAATGCGTCCCTTTGGCCCTTTTTGTGCGGAAGGGAAAAACCGCACCTGTCTCCAGGTCCGCTGCTGGCGCTGTCTTGGGCGGCTCCTTCCCCTGCGGCCCTCTCAACCAAGGGGCCGCTCTCTGTCGGGGGGTGTTTCGCTTACTCATGCGCCGTCATTGCGGTGGATGGTGGTATCCTAACTCGAAATGAGAAAAAAGTCAAGGGAATCAGGGCAAAAAGTGACTTTAATACAGTAGATTATAAATTGAAAGCAGAGGAAACGGGCGGACACGGAGGTCCGCCCCTACAAGAGAGATCGAAAACACGCCGTAGGGGCGGACCTCCGTGTCCGCCCGCCGTTGGCGCAACAGTTACCGCGGGCGGCCAAAGGCTGCCCCTACGGTGGGGGATGTTGACATTTTACCACACGGTCCGGCAATGATACCTGTAGGGGCGGATATTATCCGCCCGCCGTTAACAGACCAGGTATCACGGGCGGATGATATCCGCCCCTACACAGGGTGCATTAAATGTCTGTAGGGGCGGCCTTTGGCCGCCCGGACGATCCGCAAAAGCTCAGCTTACAGCGCAAAGGGCACCCGGTTGGGGTTCATGACCTCCCGCCAGTCCAGGTCGCCCCGGGCCAGGCCGTGGATGAGCAGCTCGGCAGTGGCCACGTTGGTGGCCATAGGCACGGAGTGCTGGTCGCACAGGCGGGAGATATACAGCACGTCCTTGTCCATCTCGTTGTCCAGGGGGGAGTTGAAGAACAGGACCATGTCGATCTCGTTATAGATGATGCGCTGGCCAATCTGCTCGATGCCCCCGTGCTCGTGGGACAGGAACAGGTGGACGGGCAGGCCGGTGGCATCGGCTACCATCCGCCCAGTGGCGTTGGTGGCGCAGACGGAATGCTTGGACAGCACCCCGCAGTAGGCGGTACAGAACTGCACCATCAGGTCTTGTTTTTTTGTGTGGCTCATAATGGCGATATTCATGGTGGCGAAACCTCCTTGATCGTGATAGACGGCGTGATGCGGGGTCAGCGGATGCGCATGATGGGGATACGGCGGCCCATCAGCCGCCAGGCGATGTTCCGGCAGGCCATGGCCGCACCCTTGCGGCCCTGGCTGGTGAGGGGGATGCCCCGGTTGGCACACAGCATGACCTGGGCGTCCTCGGGGATGACCCCGATCAGAGGCAGGCCGGCGGTGTTCATGGCATCGTCGATGGTGGTGCGCAGCTTGCGCAGCAGCTTGGGCTGGATGCGGTTCATCACCAGGTGGACCTGGGGCAGCCAGTCCAGCTCGGCCACCACCCGCTGGGCGTCCCGCAGGGAGGAGGCGTCGTTGGTGGCCACGACTAAGGCCCGGTCCGCCCCGCACACGGCATATTGAAAGCCGGGCCCCAGACCGGCGGGGGCGTCGATGAGGACGTAGTCATACAGCGTCCGGGCGGCGGAGAGCATGGAGCGCACCCGATAGGGGCTAAGACTGGGGGGGAGGGCCATGGGGGCGGTGAGGAGCGACAGCTCCTTCAGGTCCGGGTGGTGCACGGCAGCCCGGGACAGGGTGCATCGGCCCAGGGCCACATCGGCAAAGTCCATCAGGGCCCGGTCGCTCAGACCCAGGGAGATGTCCAGATTCCGCAGACCGATGTCCATGTCGATACACAGTACCCGCTGCCCGGCCATGGCCAGGGCGGCGGCTACGCCGCCGGTGACGGAGGTTTTGCCCGTGCCTCCCTTCCCGGAAGCCACGGCGATGACGATACCCATGAAAAACCTCCTATCACACCACTTAAAAGTGTATCACAAATCTGTTTTGCGTCAATGGTTTTGGGACAAAAATTTGTCGAATGCCGGGGGAAAGGCGAAAAGTCCGTGGAACTTTCCACAAAAAAGAGGAGAAATGTGGACAAAATCCCCCGTTACAGAGGGGCCTTTTGGATCTTGGCCCACCGGCGGGGGTAGCCCTTTAACGTGGAGGCCACTTTTTCCACAATGACCAGCCGGTGTGTGACCTCTGTGCCGGGGATGGCGTAGTCCTTCACATCCCGCACCCGGCCCCCCAGCAGCTTGATGGCGTGGGCGGCCTGGTCCAGCTCCTGGTCGCTGTCCACCGACTTCATGGCCAGGAAGCGGCCCCCCACCTTGACAAAGGGCAGGCACAGCTCCGCCAACAGCCGCAGGTCGGCTACGGCACGGGCGGTGACCAGGTCGAAGGAGTCCCGCATGGACTTGTCCAGGGCCCTTTCCTCCGCCCGGCCCTGGATGGCCCGGACACCGGTCAGCTCCAGCTGGGCGGAGACCTCGTTCAGCCAGTCCACCCGCTTGTTCAGGCTGTCCAGCAATGTCACATCCAACTGGGGCAGCAGGATCTTCAGGGGCAGGCCGGGAAAGCCCGCCCCGGTGCCCACGTCCAGCAGGGTGCGGGCCTGAGAGAAGTCGGTGCAGGGGAGCAGGGCGGCGCAGTCCAGCATGTGCAGCCGGGCCACCCCCGCCTCGTCCCGAATGGCGGTGAGGTTCATCACCTGGTTTTTTTCCAGCAGCAGGCGGCCGTATTCCGCCAGCTTTTCTGCGGCATCAGGAGGGACGGAGCCGGTCAGCCCCAGGGCCTCCAGGCCGGAGGAGATCAGTTCTTTCATAGTATAACCTCAAAAATTGCTCATCAGACCCAAAAGGCCGATGGGCAGGGTGAAGGCGGCCAGACAGAAGCACAGCAGGCTCAGTCCAAAGGCCAGCCCCCGGCGGGGGTGGCCGGTGGAGCGCCAGCTGACCAGGATCAGCGCCCCCAGGCCAATGAGCCCGGGCACGGTGAGCAGGGGGGCCAGGTTGCCCAGCATTCTGCCGGTGTAAAAATAGAAGGTGGCCAGACACAGCAGGATGACCATATACACGATGCCGATCCAGGCCATGGTGCGCTTCACCGGGGAGGCGGGGATATACTCCGGCTGCTCCTCCCGGTGGTCAGGCTGCTGGTTGGGGTCGGGTCGGGTTTGATTGGGTTTGGCCATAGGGCCTCCTTTCCGGCGGGCGGCTTACTTGTTCTGCTCCTTCAGCAGGTCACGGATCTCGGTGAGCAGCTTCTCCTCGGCGGAGGGCTCGGGGGGAGGGGTCTCCGCCTCCTTCTTCTTGGCCAGGGCGGCGGCCTTGTCGTGGAAGGTGTTGATGCCCTTGATCATGGTGAACACCACCAGGGCCATGATGAGGAAGTTCAGAATGGCGTTGATGAAGTTGCCGTAGGTGATCACTGCCCCGCCCACGGTGACGGACAGGTCGGCAAAGGACACCTCGCTGGTGAAGATGCCCAGGATGGGCATGATGATGTCGGCGGTAAGGGAGTCGGCGATGGCCTTGAATGCGCCGCCGATGATCACGCCGACGGCCATGTCCATCACATTGCCCCGCGCGATGAAGGTCTTGAACTCGTTGATAAACTTTTTCATAGCAGGGATCATCTCCAATCAAAACATTGTTTTTCGCACGGAAAAAACAGGGAAGCGCTCCGCCCCCATGACCCGCCCCCGGAAACCGTTGGGGCCCAAGGGTTTCCGGGCTTGACCGCTCTGGAGCCATTTTCAGAGGCCAAAATGACCCAGGATAGGGTCGGGGACAGCGTGAGCGGCTGGAGAAGGGTAAAACAAACCGTAATAATATCCGAAAATATTACAGAAAGATATGGAGCGAGCAGTTTTCCACATTCGGAGCGGGAGATGGGGAAAAGCGGGGGAGGGGAGTGGAGTGGGGTGGGGAACGGATTGCCACGTCGCTGCGCTCCTCGCAATGACAAAAATCTGAAGGCTGTCGGTTCGACACGAAACCGATTTACTGTCATTGCGAGGAGGTCCGAAGGACCGACGCGGCAATCCGTCCTCCCCAACTCATCCCTCCTAACTCCTACTTTCTAACTTACTTCTTGGGCACCAGCACCTGGGTGCCGCCCATGTAGGGCCACAGCACCTCGGGGATGGTGACGGAGCCGTCGGCCTGGAGGTTGTTCTCCAGGAAGGCGATGAGCATCCGGGGGGGAGCCACCACGGTGTTGTTCAGGGTGTGGGGCAGATACATCTTGCCGTCCTCGCCCTTCACCCGCATCTTCAGGCGGCGGGCCTGGGCATCGCCCAGGTTGGAGCAGGAGCAAACCTCGAAATACTTCTGCTGGCGGGGGGACCAGGCCTCGATGTCGCAGGACTTTACCTTCAGGTCGGCCAGGTCGCCGGAGCAGCACTCCAGCTGGCGGACGGGGATGTCCAGGCTGCGGAACAGCTCCACGGAGTACTGCCACATCTGCTCATACCACTTCATGGAGTCCTCGGGCTTGCAGACCACGATCATCTCCTGCTTCTCGAACTGGTGGATACGGTAGACGCCACGCTCCTCGATGCCGTGGGCGCCCTTCTCCTTGCGGAAGCAGGGGGAGTAGGAGGTGAGGGTCTGGGGCAGGGTGGCCTCGGGGATGATCTGGTCGATGAACTTGCCGATCATGGAGTGCTCGCTGGTGCCGATGAGGTACAGGTCCTCGCCCTCGATCTTATACATCATGGCCTCCATGTCGGTCTGGGACATGACGCCCTCCACCACGTTGCCGTGGATCATGAAGGGGGGGATGCAGAAGGTAAAGCCCTTGTTGATCATAAAGTCACGGGCATAGGCCAGCACCGCCTCGTGGAGCCGGGCGATGTCGCCCATCAGGTAGTAGAAGCCGTTGCCGGAGACACGGCCGGCGGCGTCCATGTCGATGCCGTGGAAGGACTCCATGATCTGGGTGTGGTAGGGGATCTCAAAATCGGGGGTGACGGGCTCGCCGAAGCGCTGGACCTCCACGTTGGCGGAGTCGTCGGGGCCGATGGGCACGGAGGGGTCGATGATATTGGGGATCTGGAGCATGATGTGGCGGATCTGGGCGGCCAGCTCGGTCTCCTTGGCCTCCAGCTCGGCCAGCCGGTCGGCGCTGGCCTTCACCTTGGCCTTGGCGGCCTCGGCCTCGGCCAGCTTGCTGGGGTCCTTTTTGGCCTGGCCCATCAGCATGCCCACCTGCTTGGACAGGGTGTTGCGCTGGGCCCGCAGGTCGTTGGCCTCGTTCACTGCGGCACGGTTCTCCTCGTCCAGAGCCAGCACCTGGTCCACCAGGGGCAGCTTGGCGTCCTGGAACTTCTTCTTGATGTTCTCCTTGACGATTTCGGGATTCTCCCGGACAAATTTCATATCCAGCATCGTTGATTTCTCCTTATTATAATAAAGTTTAAGAATCTGCGGAAAAAGCCTTCCCCTGGGGGAAGGTGCCCCCGAAGGGGGCGGATGAGGGGAACGCCGAAGGGCCTTTTAGGCTCTCGTCGAAACCGCTCAGTTTTCGCCGCCCTTCCCCTCATCCGTCATGGCTGCGCCATGCCACCTTCCCCCAGGGGAAGGCTTTAGGGGGGCGGTTTTAGCCTTCCCCACCCTGGGGGGAAGGTGCCCCGAAGGGGCGGATGAGGGGGACCATCGGTGGTGCATTCGTTATCGGCGGGCGGCCCTCTCCGCCCCCTGCGGGGGCACCTCCCCCAAAGGGGGAGGCAAGAGAGAGCGGTGTCGAAAGAACGTCCTTGGCTCCCCCTGCGGGGGCCGATTCCCCTTATCAAGGGGAAATGTCCTGAAGGGACAAAAGGGATAGGGATCCTGGCACGGCGCAGCCGTGACTGAGAGGGCCTTCACGTTTCACGTGAAACATCTCGCCCATCAGTGCAGGGCGTGATAGATCTCCTCATACCGGTGATAGGGGGAGAAGCGGCCGTTTTTGGTGGCGCTCTCCTGGGGGAGGTAGTTCTTCAGGGGGTCGCCGTCGCCGGTGTCCTCCAGATGGCGCATCAGGGTGCGGCAAAGGGCGTACTTGCCCCGGACATAGGCCTCGTCCACCTGCCAGAACCAGTCCAGAGCCTGGGCCGAGCGCTGCTGCCACTCCACGGTGTCCTGGGATGCGGCCAGGTCCTGCTCCAGCTGCTGCTTTTCCTGTTCCAGGTTGGATATCTGGGTCTCCAGATGGTCCATGGACTGCTTCAGATATTCGTTCTCCTGATACAGGTTGTCCAGAGACTGGACGGCGGAGACCGACTGCTGCTGCAGCTGGTTCAGCTTGTCGTTGGACTGCTGCTGGAGGATGTCGTTCTGGCGGCGCTCCATCATAAAGGTATACAGCAGCAGGACAAAGGCGGCGGCGAACAGGATGGTGATATACTGGAACACCGACTTCTGCCGGTGCTTGTGGGAGTGCTCGGGCTTTTTCTCCGGTTCCGGCTGCTGGGCAGGGGGATCGGCTTCGGGTGGATGATATCCGCCCCTACGGTCAGATTCCTCCGGGGTAGGGGAGAGGGGCTGCTTTTCTTCGCTCACAGAGATTCCACCTCCCCGCCGTCACGCTGCTGGAGCAGGGCCAGCAGGCTCTCTAAGTCCTGGTCGTCGTAATACTCCAGCTGAATGCGGCCCTTTTTCCCCTTGTGGGAGATGGTGACCTTCCGGCCCAGGGAGCTGGACAGGCTCTTCTCCACCTCGCCCAGATAGAGGGCCAGGTCGGGGCGCTCGGGCTCTTTCGGGGGTTTTTCCCCCTTTTGCAGGGCCTTGATCAGGGCCTCGGTCTGGCGGACGGACAGCTGGTGCTCCATCACCTGTTTTGCGGCCTGGCGCTGCAGGTCGGCGCTGGGGGCGGCCAGGATGGCCCGGGCGTGTCCGGCGGACAGCTGTTCCTCCTCCACCAGGGCCAGCACGTCCTGGGGCAGGGCCAGCAGGCGGAGCATGTTGGTGATGGCCGGGCGGGATTTGCCCATGCGCTGGGCCACCTGCTCCTGGGTCAGACCGTATTCCTCCATCAGCACCTGATAGCCCTGGGCCTCCTCCACGGGGTTCAGGTCCTCCCGCTGCAGGTTTTCGATGAGACCCAGCTCCATGACCTTTCGGTCGTCCGCCTCGATGATGACGGCGGGGACCTGGTCCAGTCCGGCGGACTTGGCTGCCCGCCACCGCCGCTCGCCGGCGATGATCTGATAGTAGCCCGAGGGCAGCCGCCGCACCGTCAGGGGCTGGATGACCCCGTGGACCCGGATGGACTCGGCCAGATCGGCCAGGGACTCCGGGTCAAAGCGCTTTCGCGGCTGATTCAGGCCGGGCTCCACCTGGGAGATGGGCAGCGAGACGGAGCCCTCCCCCTGGGCGGGCAGGTCCGGGTCGCCGAACAGGGCATCCAGCCCCCGGCCCAGACCGGTCTCAAGTTTTCGTTTTGCCATATCAAACCTCGATTTCTTTTATAAGCAACTGAAATGTTGGCATTGTGTCATTCCGAGGAGCGCAGCACCCGCAAGGGGTACGCCGCATCCGTAAGGCAGCAAAGCTGCCAACGGCTGCGCAGCGACGTGGGAATCCGTATCTCCCGTCCCTTGGCCCCCTTGTTAAAGGCCGATTCCCCTTATCAAGGGGAAATGTCCCGAAGGGACAAAAGGGATAGGGCTAGCTGTCAGCGAAGCTGACTGAGGGATTCCGTTTCCAGGATAGCTTTCCTATGGTCGGAATCCTTCCGTCACGGGCTGCGCCCGTGCCACCTCCCTTTAACAAGGGAGGCTGCTGGACGTGGGTTACGGATTGCCGCGTCGGCCCGTTGGGCCTCCTCGCAATGACAGAAACGCTGGCTAATAATCGCTTTGCCTAATTCTTATCGTGGATGGCGATCATCTCCTGGGCCAGGGCGGTGTAGGCCTCCGCCCCCCGGGAGAAGGGGTCGTATGCGGTGACGGGTTTGCCGTGGCTGGGGGCCTCGGACAGGCGGACGTTCCGGGGGATCACTGTGGCGTATACCTGGCCGGGGAAGTGGCGCTTCACCTCCGCCGCCACCTGGAGGGACAGGTTGGTGCGGCTGTCGAACATGGTCAGCAGCACGCCCTCCAGAGCCAGCTCGGGGTTCATCTTCCGCTTTACCAGCCGGACGGTGGCCAGCAGGTCGCTGAGTCCCTCCAGGGCGTAATACTCACACTGCACCGGCACCAGAAGGGAGCCGGCGGCGCACAGGGCGTTCACCGTGAGCATCTCCAGGGAGGGGGGGCAGTCGATGAGGATGTAGTCATACCGGGGGGAGAGGATGTCCAGGGCCTGCTTGAGCAGGGTCTCCCGGTGGTCGATGCCGATCATCTCCACGCCGGCCCCTGCCAGGGCCTTGTTGGAGGGGAGCACGTCCCCGTATTTGGTGGATACCACCGCCCGCTCCACATCTGCGCCGTTGATGAGCACGTCGTAGATGTTGGGAGAAGCGCCGTTTTTGTCCACGCCCAGGCCGGAGGTGGCGTTGGCCTGGGGGTCGAAATCGCACAGCAGCACCCGTTTTCCCTGGGCGCAGAGGGTGGCTGTCAGGTTGACGGTGGTGGTGGTTTTGCCCACGCCGCCCTTTTGGTTGACCACTGCGATGATTCTGGCCATGTTTTGCCTCCTAAATTCGGAAAGGGTCTACCTTATATAAACAGAAGGGCATTGCCGGGAGTATTTACATAAGGCCGTTTGCAGTATCCCATTATAACAATCACCGCCGGGCATTTCAACCGTTTTGCCCGGCTTTTTCACCTTGTGGCAGGAAAAAGACGGGATTTTCTTGCCGTGGAACGGAACGATCATAAAAAACAGCCATGTTTCACGTGAAACATGCGAGAAACCATCTAAGCTGTATACAATGTGTACGCAGGAAGGAACGAAAAAAGACCGCCCGATAGGCGGTCCAGAAGGAGTATCATGGAGGAAGTGATCAACGGAGTTTGACAATACTAAGGGCGGGGCGACGTGGGGATACGGATGGTGAGGGTGATGGCATCCTGGTCGTCCTGGCGCTGGCACTGGGCGTCCACACCCGCCGAGCGCATCACGTCCAGACTGTGGGAGATGGTGTTGAGAAACAGGCGCACATCCTTGACGATGAGCACAGGGCGGCGCTTCTTGGGGGGCGGAGCGCGGAGCATAGACTCCACCAGGGCCTCCGTCTGGGCCACGGTGAGCTTGTCCCGGATGACCCGGTCCGCCGTCCGGCGCTGCGCTTCCCCATCCGGCAGGCGGAGCAGGGCCCGGGCGTGGCGCTCGGTACAGCCCGCGTCCCGCAGGGAGGACAGCACCTCTTGAGGCAGCTTAAGGAGCCGCAGCTTGTTGGCGATGGCCGACTGGCTCTTGCCCAGCCGCCGGGCCAGCTCCTCCTGGGACAGGGCAAAGTCCTCCTGCAGCCGCCGCAGGGCCAGGGCCTCCTCCCAGAAGTCCAGATCCCGGCGCTGTAGATTTTCCACCAGGGCGAACAGGGAGGAGGTCTGGCCGTCGGCCTGAACGGACAGACAGGGCACCTGCTGCAGGCCCGCCAGCTTGGCCGCCCGCAGGCGGCGCTCCCCCGCCACCAGCTCCCAGCCGTGCTCTCCCCGGCGGACCGTGAGGGGCTGGAGCAGCCCCATAGAGCGGATGGAGCCGGCCAGCTCCTCCAGCTCGGGCTGGGAGAACTGGGTGCGGGGCTGGCCCGGATTGGGCGCAATATCCTCCACAGGCAGAAACAGCACCCGCCCGCTGTCATATAGCCCCTTTCTCGTGAGAAAACCCATGGTGGTCCCCGCTTTCGTTCTGATATGGTCAGGAATAGTTTACCATATCATGGAATTAAAACCGTCGAAATATGGGCCGGGGAAATAATTTTCCTGCAGCGGGACAGAAAGAACCGAAAAAAGCCGGACGGAAATGTGAAATTTCGCCGAAACAGAGGGAAAAATATCTTGAAAAAGAGGAAAAATGCCGATATAATGGGAGAGAAAAAGAGAAGAAATCGACGTGGAGAGAACAACACCAGAAATTGGAGGAAAGAAAATGAACACAAAGAAACTGCCCCTTGCATTTTGGATTTTCGTAGGCCTGGTCGTCGGCATCGTGGCCGGTCTGGCCCTGATGGCCATTCCCGGCGGCGTGGACTTTGCCAAGACCTACGTCAAGCCCTTCGGCACCATCTTTCTGAACCTCATTAAGTTCATTGTGGTGCCCATCGTCCTGTTTTCCATCACCGCCGGCATCATCTCCATGGGGGACATCAAAAAGCTGGGCTCGGTGGGCGTGAAAACCATCGTCTATTACATGTGCACCACCGCCGGAGCGGTGATCATCGCCCTGGTGCTGGCCAACCTGTGCAAGGGCTTCTTCCCGCCCCTGGATAAGCTCTCCTCCGGGGAGTATACCGCCGGCGATCCGGTGAGCTTTATGGACACCCTGGTGAACATCTTCCCCGCCAACATCATCGAACCCATGCGTTCGGCCTCCATGCTCCAGGTCATTGTCATCGCCATCCTCTTCGGCGTGGGCATTCTCATCGCCGGGGAGAAGGGCCTGGTGTGTGCCCAGGTGGTAGACAGCTTTAACGAGGTGTCCATGAAGGTCATGGACCTGATCATCCGCCTGTCCCCTGTGGGCGTGGCCTGCCTGCTGGCCCCGGTGGTGGCGGAGAATGGCCCCAAGATCCTGGGTGCCCTGGCCGCCGTGCTGCTGGTGGCCTATATCGGCTATGTGATCCACGCCCTGGCCGTCTATTCCTTCAGCATGGCCGCCCTGGCCCGGATCTCCCCTGTGACCTTCTTCCGGGAGATGGTCCCCGCCATGATGATGGCCTTCTCCTCCGCCTCCTCTGTGGGCACCCTGCCCTTCACCCTGGAGTGCGCCGAGAAGCTGGGGGCCAGAAAGGAGATCGCCTCCTTCGTCATCCCCCTGGGGGCCACCATCAACATGGACGGCACCGCTATCTACCAGGGCGTGTGCGCCGTGTTCATCGCCTCCTGCTTTAACATCGACCTGACCCTGGGCCAGATGGTCACCATCGTCCTCACCGCCACTCTGGCCTCCATCGGCACCGCCGGTGTGCCCGGTGCAGGCATGGTCATGCTGGCCATGGTGCTGGAGAGCGTGGGCCTGCCCGTGGAGGGCATCGGCCTGGTCATGGGCGTGGACCGCATCTTTGACATGGGCCGCACCACCGTGAATATCACCGGCGACGCCGCCTGCGCCGTGGTCATTTCCAAAATGGAGGAGCGGAAAGAGCAGCGCACCCGGGGCGTGCTGGGCTGAGAGAGTTTGAAAATTTTCCACGAAAAACAGCCGCCGAAAGGCGGCTGTTTTTCTGCCTTCCCCTGGGGCCGATTCCCCTTGTCAAGGGGAAATGTCCCACAGGGACAAAAGGGATAGGGCAGGTGGCCCGCAGGGCCGGATGAGGGGAACGCCAAAGGGCTTGTAGCGCTAACGTTAAAATGGACGTGGTTTTCGCCCTGCGGGGGACGAGGGACAGAATCCTTCCGTCACGGCTTCGCCGTGCCACCTCCCTTTCACAAGGGAGGCTGATGTTCCGCACCAATAGGCCCCCTTGTGAAAGGGGGCTGGCATCGCCGCAAGGCGATGACTGGAGGATTCCGTCGAAAATGCGGTGGTCATCGTGGGCGGACACAGAGGTCCGCCCCTACGAGAGCCATCGTAACCTGGTGTAGGGGCGGACCTCCGTGTCCGCCCGTCGATAACGGCTGCACCCCCGTGGTCCCCCTCATCCGTCATGGCTGCGCCGTCGTTGGCAGCTTTGCTGCCTTACGGATGCGGCGTACCCCTTGCGGGTGCATCCGCCCCCGGCGGGCCGCTGGGGACAGCGGCCCCTACGGACGAGGTTCGTCACATCCGCCCCTACGAGAGCGATGTGACCTGCCGATTTTCAAATACACCCCGCAATATTAAAATCAGATTCAACCCCCCGTATCAAAACCACCCCGTTTCCCCGGAAAACCCGGCCATTTTCACCAGAAATCTTAGAAAATCAAAACCGCAAATAAATTTGTGGAAAAGTCGGTGGAAAGTGTGAAAAGCGGGGGAGAACGCTGACGTTTCTTGCGATTTAGGTGTTTGGGCCTGTCTGCCCGGGGGAGGGAGAAAAAAAGAAGGGCGGCGGGGGAAAAGAAATTAAAAAAAGGGATTGCAGGGCGAAAAAATTTCTTGTACAATAACACTGTATCGACATGATCCGCGTGGCCCGTTTTTCCGGGCCATTGTCATTTTTTAAAGAGGAAGGGCGGAACAGGACTATGGAGCTGTTGAAGCAGCGCATCCGCAAGGATGGCACTGTGAAGGGGAACGACGTTTTGAAGGTGGACAGTTTTCTGAACCACCAGATGGATGTTGCCCTTTTTGAGGAGATCGGCAAGGAGTTTAAGCGGCTGTACGAGGGCTGCGGCGTGAACAAGATATTGACCATCGAGGCCTCGGGCATCGGGATCGCTTGTGTCACGGCGCAGTCTTTTCATTGCCCGGTGGTGTTTGCCAAGAAGAGCCAGAGCAAGAACATCGACGGCGCAGTGTATGCCACCAAGGTGCAGTCCTTCACCCACGGAAAGATCTATGACGTGATCGTCTCTAAAAAGTTCCTGGGGCCGGAGGACAAGGTACTCATCATCGACGACTTTCTGGCCAACGGTGCGGCCCTGGAGGGCCTCATCGACCTGGTCCGCCAGGCGGGGGCCACCCTGGTGGGTGCCGGTATCGTGGTGGAGAAGGCCTTCCAGCCCGGTGGCGACCGGCTGCGGGCCCAGGGCATCCGGGTGGAGTCCCTGGCCCGGGTAAAATCCATGAGCGAGGAGACCGGCGTGGTCTTTGTGGACGACTGAATTGGAATTAAGGCCGGGGGACCGGCTTTAAGATAGGGCGGAAGAACATTCTGCCCGAGAAAGAAAAACCGCAAAAATATCAAGGAGGAATTATTCACCCATGAAGAAACTGCTTGCAATGGTCATGGCCGTCGCCATGACCCTGTCCCTGGCCGCCTGCGGCGGGAACAGCACCCCCGCCGCCAGCGGCTCCACCGGCTCCGCCAGCTCCGAGGCCGGTTCCGCTGCCAACGCCGACTTTAAGGTTGGTGCCATCTACATCAACAGCAAGAACGACACCGCCGGCTATACCTACGCCCACCACAACGGCATCACCAAGGCCATGGAGGAACTGGGCCTGGACCCCGACAGCCAGCTGGTCATTGTGGACGAGGTGCACGACAACAACTATGACGGCATCGCCAGCGCCGTGGACACCCTGGTGGCCGCCGACTGCAACATCATCTTCGGCATCTCCTTCGGCTATATGCAGGCCATGGCTGACAAGGCTCAGGAGTATCCCGACGTGATCTTCTCCCACGCCACCGGCTATATGAGCAACGATACCAACTTCAACAACTACTTTGGCCGCATCTATCAGGCCCGCTATCTGGCCGGTGTGGCCGCCGGTCTGAAGAGCCTGGAGACGGGCAACAACAACCTGGGCTATGTCTCCGCCTTCGGCACCGAGTACGCCGAGACCTGCTCCGGCATCAACGGCTTTACCCTGGGCGCTCAGGCCGTGAACCCCAACGCCAAGGTCTATGTGAAGGAACTGGGTGACTGGGCCGACGAGGTGAACGAGTCCGCCTTTGCCAAGGAGCTGATCCAGAACTATAACTGCGGCGTCATCTCCCAGCACTGCGACTCCGCCCAGCCCCAGATCGCCGCTCAGGATGCCGGTGTGTTCGGCTGCGGCTATAACTCCGACATGACCGCCGACGCCCCCAAGGCCCACCTGACCGCCGCCATCTGGAACTGGAACGTGTACTATCACACCGCCATCCAGGCCGCCATGGACTGCAACGGCGATGCCTCCCAGTTCGTCACCAAGATGGGCGGCGGTGCCTACTACGGCGGCCTGGCCCAGGACTTTGTGGACGTGTCCCCCCTGAACCAGGACACCGTGGCCCCCGGCACCGATGCCGCCATCGAGGCCGTGAAGGCCAAGATCGTCTCCGGCGAGTGGGATGTGTTCTCCGGCGTGAAGCTGCACGTCAACGTGAACACTGACGGCACCGTGTCCGTGGACCAGGCCGACGAGGCCCTGGTGGACAATGCGGGCAACGAGATCGTTGCCGCCGGCGGCCCCAGCGTGGAGGACAGCGTCATCACCGGCTCCATGAACTACTTTGTGGCCGGGGTGGAGGAGGCCTAAGGCCCCCTGCCCGGACAATCAAAGACCCGAAACCCGGGCCGGCCGGATATCCGGCCGGCCCGGACTTTTTTGCCGACCCAGGTCGGCCTTTGCTGTTGGGGCCGGAGTCAGTGCAGCTGCCGGCCCGAACAGGAGAGAACAACGGCGGAGGGTTCCGCCGGGACAAAGGAGGAATTTTTTATGGCGGAGCGACCCTGTGCCATTGAGATGCGGGGCATCACCAAGACCTTTGGCAGCGTGACGGCCAACCACAACGTCCACCTGGACCTGCGCCAGGGGGAGATCCTGGCCCTGCTGGGGGAGAACGGCTCGGGCAAGACCACCCTGATGAACATGCTCTCCGGCATTTATCAGCCGGACGCGGGAGAAATTTTGGTGGAGGGCAAACCCGTCTCCATCAATTCCCCGGAGGACGCCAAAAAGCTGGGCATCGGCATGGTCCACCAGCACTTCAAGCTGGTGGACGTGTTCACCGCGGCGGACAACATCTGGATGGGCAAGGAGAAGGCGGGCTTTACGCTGAAGAAGGACCGCTGCCGTGAAATTCAGGACATGGTGGGCAGGTTCGGCTTTGCCCTGGACCCCGGCAAGAAGGTCTGCAACATGGCCGTGTCGGAAAAGCAGACCCTAGAGATCATCAAGGTTCTGTATTACGGGGCCAAGGTCATCATCCTGGACGAGCCCACCGCCGTGCTCACGGTGCAGGAGATCGAAAAGCTGTTCGCCGTCCTGCGCCGGATGCGGGACGAGGGGCACTCCATCATCATCATCACCCACAAATTAAACGAGGTGATGGAGCTGTCTGACCGGGTGGCCATCCTGCGCAAGGGGGAGTATATCACCACCGTGGACACCGCCCAGACCAACGAGCAGGAGCTGACCGAGTGGATGGTGGGCCGGAAGATCGACCTGAACATCCAGCGCCCCGTGGTGGAGAAGACCCGGCCCCTGCTGGAGATAAGGGACCTGACCATCCGCAGCGACGAGGGGGCCGTGGCCATCGACCACGTGAACTTCTATATCCGGGGGGGCGAAATTTTAGGCGTGGCGGGCATCGCCGGCTGCGGCCAGAAGGAGCTGTGCGAGGCCATCGCCGGGCTGCGCCCCGTCCAGTCCGGCCTGATGATCCACAAGGGGGACAACATCGTGGGGCTCTCCCCCAAGGCCATCCTGGAAAAGGGCATCTCCATGTCCTTTATCCCGGAGGACCGGCTGGGCATGGGCCTGGCCCCCTCCCTGTCCATCACGGACAACATGATCCTGAAAAATTATGCCCTGGCCAAGGGCCCCTTTGTGGACCGGAAGGGGGGCCGGGCGGATGCGGAACACGTCATTCAGGAGCTGGAGGTGGTCACCCCCTCCACCGAGACGCCGGTGCGCCGCCTGTCCGGCGGCAACGTGCAGAAGGTGCTGCTGGGCCGGGAGATCAAGGCCGGGCCCAACGTCATCGTCACCGCCTATCCCGTGCGGGGGCTGGACATCAACTCCTCCTATGCCATCTATCACATCCTGAACCAGCAGAAGCAGAGCGGCGTGGGCATCCTGTTCGTGGGCGAGGACCTGGACGTGATGCTGGCATTGTGCGACAAGATCATGGTGCTGTGCCACGGAAAGGTCATGGGCGTGGTCCACGCCCACAAGACCACCAAGGAGGAGCTTGGCCTGATGATGACCGGGGCGCTGGACCTGTCAAACCGCTATGAGGACAAGCCCGCCGGCTATGCCAAGGACACCAACATCACCCCCCAGGAGCTGGCCCAGCTGGAGCGCCAGAACCGGGAGCAGACAGAGGCCGAACAGGCCGTGGAACAGGAGGAGAAGTGAGATGCGCTTTCATGTGGTAAAGCGGGACGGCTGCCCCCTGTGGAAGAAGCTGGGGCTGTATGTCCTGGCGGTGCTGGCCGCGTTGATCCTGGGCGGCGTGGTGCTGCTGGCCCTGGGGGTGGACCCCCTGGCCTATTACAGCCGCATGTTCACCATGGGCATGGTGGGCAACAAGATCGCCTATAAGACCTTTGAGAACTATTTAAAAGTGTTCGTGCCCCTGGCCCTGACCTCGGTGGCCCTGTCCCTGGCCTTTAAAATGCGCTTTTGGAACATCGGCGGCGAGGGGCAGTTCATCCTGGGCGCTGTGGCGGCGGCCACGGTGGCCTTCAAGCTGGGGCCGGTGCTGCCCTCGGCTGCGACGCTGCTCCTCATGTGTCTGGCCGGGATGCTGGCCGCCGGGGTCTACGGGGCCATCGTGGCGGTGCTGAAGGTGAAGTTCGGCACCAACGAGACCCTGATGACCCTGATGCTCAACTATGTGGCCCTGTATTTTGTCACGTTTTTGGGGGAGACCCAGGCCGACTGGAACTTCTATCTGGACAAGAGCTCCGCCCGGCCCATGTTCGCCACCTTCTCCCAGTATGCCGCCTTCCCCCGCATTCCCCTGGGCAAGTTCGGGCTGAACGTGTGCGTCATCTTCACCTTTGTCATCGGCATTCTGGTGTTCGTCTATCTGAAATACACCAAGCACGGCTATGAGATCGCCGTGGTGGGCGACAGCGTGGGCACCGCCCGGTATGCGGGCATGAAGGTGGACCGCATCGTGCTGCGCACCGTGTTCCTGTCCGCCTGTCTCATCGGCCTGGCCGCCGCCTTTAAGGTGGGCACCGCCGGGGTGCTGGCCACCTCTATCACCGACGACGTGGGCTGGACGGGCATCATCGTGGCCTGGCTGTCTCAGATGAACACCGCCGTCATCTTTGTGGTGTCCGCCCTCATCGGTATGCTGCGCTATGGCTCCACGGTGGCTGCGGCCACCTTCGCCCGGGTGGACTCCAGCTTTGCCAACATGCTCCAGGGGGCCATCCTGTTCCTGGTGCTGGCGGCGGACTTCTGCACCCGCTTTAAAGTGGTTCCCGTGAAGAAAGGGGGAAACGACAATGGAAATGGATAAGCTGGGGGTGGTCACCTCCTTTGTACATAACATTGTGGTCTATAACATCCCGCTGCTGTACGGCACGGTGGGGGAGATCATGGTGGAGAAGTCGGGCAGTCTGAACCTGGGCGTGGAGGGCATCATGGCCGTGGGTGCCATCTTCGGCTATATCATCGGCTGTTACACCAACAGTCTGCTCATCGGCATCCTCACCGCCTTTTTGGCCGGGGCCCTGTGCGGGCTGCTGTTTGCCGCCCTCACCGTCTCCCTCCAGGCCAACCAGAACATCACCGGCCTGACCCTGACTACCTTTGGCCTGGGCGTATATTTCTTCGTGGGCAACGGCCTGAAGGCCGTCCGCTGGCCCGCCATGAACGACTATTCCGGCATCAAAAACGGCTTTGCGAATTTACCCATCCCCGGCCTGTCCAAGCTGCCCCTCATCGGCGAGGGCCTGTTTGACCACAACCTGCTGGTCTATCTGGGCGTGGTCATCGCCATCGTGGCCTGGTGGTATCTCAACCGCACCACCCCCGGCCTGCGGCTGCGGGCGGTGGGGGAGAACCCCGGCGCCGCCGACTCCGTGGGCGTGAACGTGAAGCGCTTTCAGTATATCCACATCTGCATTGGCTGCGGCATCATGGGCCTGGGCGGCTATTACATGGGCCTGAACATGTCCGGCTCCTTCTCCAGCAGCTGCTGGATCAACGGCTATGGCTGGATCGCAGTGGCCCTGGTCATCTTCGCCAACTGGAACCCCGCCCTGGCCATTCTGGGCACCTTTGTCTTCGGCTTTTTCAGCACCCTGCGGGTGTCCGGCAGCAGCCTGGCCGCCGCCTTCCCCGCCGCCCTGGGCTGGCTGGCCAAGGTCCCCACCCAGCTCTATCAGGCCCTGCCCTTCCTCATCACCGCCGTGGTCCTGGTGGCCACCTCCGTGCGGAAACGGGAGGGCTCCGGCTGCCCCGCCGCCCTGGGACTGAACTATTTCCGGGAAGAGCGGTAAATGGAAAACACAAAAAACCGGGCAGAGCCATGTAGCTTACACATGGTTCTGCCCGGAAGTTTTGTTTAGAGATACAGTAGGCCAAATAGGATGATCGCCGCTATCATGATCGGTGTCAGGACGGCAAGTACCTTCAAATAGGCGGAGTTTTTTGCTATGCCCTGGCGGTAGGTCCGCACCGCAGTGACCAGACTGCACACCAGAAAAAAGAGTGCCAGAAGTGGGCGGTGGTACACAACGGGAACGGGCGTCTGGGGCAGGAAAATGATAAAGCCAGCGAATATGCACAGGAAGAGCAGGATAATTTTCATGGTCGTCACGCCTCCTTTTAGGGTGCCCGCTTGGTGAAGTACAGCACCGTGTCGATGGGCGCATAGTAGTAATAAAACCCCCGGTGCCCCTGGGTGATGAGGGTGGACTCCCCGGTGGTCTGGTCGGTGAGGAGATAGTGGTTGTTTCCCAGGCTCTCATACGTCCCCTGGGAGAACTTCGTCCGCTGGCCGTCGTCCACCTCCAGGTAGTATTGGTCTTTGTTGAAAAATTGCGCATTGTAGAAGGCCCCATCTGTCCACTCCGTCTGATACATGCCGAACATACTGCCCAGGGGATTCAGGGCGTACAGGCGATACAGAGCCGCCGCCAGGGACACCCCCAGGACCAGGACGAGCAGCAGTAGGACTTTTTCAAGAGAAGTTCGTTTGGTCATGGCGGTTTCCGCCTTCTCAGCGCACGGGTCCCTCTTTTTCAGCACCCAGACCAGCTGCAGGAGCATGAGCAGCTCCGGGTAGATGGCGTACATAAACAGGCGGTAGAAGTCCACGTTGTACTTGATGTACCACCGAATGAACAGGGCTGCCGCCGTGACCAGGACGATCTCCGCGGCGATGATCGGGCGGCTGTGCCCGAATCGCTCCCGGTGGAGCCAAACATAGACGGCGTTGGCCCAGAAGAGGACCTGGGCCACCCAGTTCAGGGCCAGGGCAGTTCCTGTGATTTGGGTAAAGTAATTGTGCTGCCAAGCGGGTTGCTGCCACTCTTGGCAGAGCCAACCCCAATTCTCGTAGCTTATCAAATGTACCTTTGGGTCTACCACGATCATACCCCAAAGCCCTATGAGCTCAATCAGAAAGATTGCCTGAAAGACCAGCGCGCAGAGCAGCATCTCCCACCGCCATTGGCGCTCGTTCCATAAAATCATAGTTGGCTCCTTTCTCTGTCGGCCTTTAGTCGGTCTCCATAGGAAGGTCATAGATGTCGCTGAATGGTACATTCTCTGTGGTCCAGCGGGTGACCTCGCCGGTGTTGTGGTCCACGCGGATGAAGTCGATTCGACCACGTTCTAAATCGGCCATGGCGATGGCAGTACCGTCATGGGTGGAGCTGACGCATATCCCCGTGTTGTCTTCCGACAGGGGGAGCCGGATGCTGTAAGACGGGTCGCCGTTGCCGTCTTTTTTCTCAAACGCACCGGGAGTCCAGGTCATTTTGTCCGACTTTTCTCCGGCGCAGCCGAACAGCGCCGCAACCAAAACCAAAGCCAGCGCCGCCGTGATCCATCGTTTCCAGGTGTGTTTCATGTGGTCAGCTCCTTTCTCCGTTGTGGCCCGAACGGGCCGGTCAGTCGTTTTATGTACAGGGGAAGGATATGGGAATGGTAGTTCTGTAAGCATTGTATCATGGAATTTGCGTTTTGTATAGAAGAACAATAAGATTTAATAGAAATGGGTGGGCAGAGCCAAGAAGGCTCTGCCCAGAAATTTTGGTTAGAGATGCAGTAGACCAAAGAGAAGGATAATTGGCGTGATGACTAATGCCAAAGATACGGATGCTTTTGAATGGCTACTACGTTGTTATGCTAAGAGCGGGTGACTAGTTTGCTGAAACCTTGTCCAGAATTTGTGAAATAGTATTTTGCGATATCAACAGCTTTATTGCCGTTCAGCGCTTTTTTTGCAGCTCCACTTTGGCAGTATCCCCTTCGGTGACCATCAGCGCCGGTAAACAGATCGGAACAGCTTTTTGCTTTTACACCTGGCCAATTATCTGGGTGATCAATGGTCCCTTTGTTTTTACAGCTGGAAAACCATTCGGTCATTAGGTACTGATACGTAGAACTACTAGGTTTGTAGTATAAGATAACCGTACTTGGAGCGCCGTTTGCATTGACAAACATAGCAGAAAGCGCTTTAGGAAGGATTGAGTAGCTCTGTGTAGTATCGTAGGCATGGCACCCTGGAGCACAAACATCATAGCCAGAGTGTTTAATATAGACTTTTTGAAGAGCCTCAATATATGTGTTGCATATTAGTGCCTGTGCTGCATAAACTTGTAGTATGTCCGTATCACTCATATTTAATCCGCTATAATAAGCGGGTGGATATTGTTCAGACGCTACAGTGTGATACACATACTCTTGTCTATCGACTGTTTCAGTTATCCCATCGTGATATACTTTCACTGTTGAATACGCAGTTGGGATTGAACTCATAGGATTATTTGGTTTTCTCGTTGCGCGCATACCGCTTGCGACTAGCTCATCTAACGACTCTTCCTGTGCACATTCTCCAACATGCTCGTGTAGAGTGTCGCGATTCACGGAGAATTCTCTATCATCACAAATCTTAAACTCGAAGATGTTTGTGCCTCCTGCATTTGTGACAACATAGTTTAGGTATGTTCCGTTTTTATACCCGTTCGCAGACACCTCCCAATCGTATTTACCATCGGGGAGATTTACGATTTGAAACCGTCCGTCTTTGTCAGTAGATACAAGTTCCACTCCGTTTGCATTTATCTTTGCGTTAGCAATAGGCTGTTTAGTATAGAGGTCGAGGACCATGCCTACTACGTTGGAGACTGCGGTTTCATCACTGTTGCCAGCTACCATATTAGGCAGTGCCACTCTGGACTCGCCAGATGCGTAGTGGACAAAATTGGAGCTTACATCCTCTTTAGTCATGGCAGCATCAATGTCCGAATCAAGGTTTACGTCAGACGTATCTACAGTAACCATGACACCGTCTTCCATAACGTAAGAAGTGTTTTTGCTAGAGACTGCCTCAAGTGCATACACGCCGGTCAGCATCGTGGCAATACACAGCGCGAGGGCTAACATTCGGCGAGCTTTCTTCATTTTCAGTTCCTCCTTGTAGTTTAGTAATTTACATACCCAGACACCTTGATTTCCTTGGACGAATTGTTTCTGATTTGCAGCGTGTAGCTGCCATTTTTCTCGACTTTCATGGTCTTGTCGATTTTCCCGCTGGTCACGTTGAAATAGCGGAAGTTTCCATCGGGGTCGATAAGACCGAAGTCTACGCTTCCGTCAGGCGTATAGCTGGCGTTAAAGCGTACCGTTTCGCCAGCGGTCAAGTGGAACGACTGACTTGAATGTGCTTTCTGCTTCGCTTGAATCGTAATGTGGAAAGAGTCGGAGGCGCGGGTTACCCCGAATGTCGCAATGCTGATTTCTTCTGCGGGGACATCTACCGCACAGGCAGAGCCGTACAAACAACCCAGCATCAAAGCAACGGCAAGAGCTGCAAAACAGATTTTGTTGCGCTTCATTGGTATTACCTCCTTCCGTTGTTACTTACCACTCATCAAAAGAAAACGATATATCTGAATAGGAATTATCATTTTCTTCAGCGGTATCTGTGCTTACGTCGTACATGGACACCGGCTGTCTCTCCTTCCATTGGAGATAGTACGCCGTGCCCGCCGCTGTGACCAGGACCAGCACAGCGGCAGCAGCCAGGGCCGCCAGAGCCAGGAGCCATTTCCGGTGTTTCCGGGCGGACTTGGGTTTTTCCTGTGGCGGTGCAGGCTGGGCTGTGGGCGGGGGCGTGGGAGTGTCCAGGTCGTCGTTGAGCAGGTAGTCGGTGGAGACCTGGAACACCTGGGCCAGGCTCTTCACGCTGTCGGCCAGGGGTTGGACGGCCCCGGTCTCCCACCGGGAGATGGCCTGGCGGGACACCCCCAGCCGGTCGGCCAGGTCCTGCTGAGACAGGCCGTTTTGCTTTCTCAGTTCGATCATCTTTTTCGCAAGACTCATGGTTTTCTGCTCCTATCCTATCGAAGTGCATGGCAAAAGTAAACCATACGGAGGTTGCATCGGGGGCAACAACATGTTACATGGGTGAAGTTTAACATATTTTTTGTATTTTGAATAGGAAAACGGGAAAAATTGACGGGGCAGAGGGACGGATTGCCACGTCGGGGCTTTGCCCCTCCTCGCAATGACACGATGCCAAGCTTTCCCCCTCCCAGGGGAAGGCTATATATATACTGAAATATTCAAACATGATTCAACATTTCGTACTGAAAAATGCCCTGTCATACCCCTGCCTGTCCCCTCATACACTGTTGGATACAGAGGGTCACGCAGGATAAGGAGGGCGGATGCATGGAGGGCAAAGGACGTGGACTGGGACGGGCTGTGCGCCGGGGGGTGGCCCTGGGATTGACCGGGGCGGCCCTTTGGTGCATGAGCTGGGCGGCGGACCTGACGGGCTGGCTGGGCCGGGCAAAAGCGGCGGGGGAGCGTTCGGCAGTGGCGGTGGCCCTGCTGTCGGCCCAGCTGGGGGACAGTGCGGGGACAGACAAGCTGTCCGGCTGGAGCCGGCTGGTACTCAGTCAGTCCGCCCTGCTGCGGGCGGGACTCGGCGCTGCCGCCGAAGAGACCGACCCGGAGGAGCACCCGGAGCCCTCCTCCGGCGAAGAGCACGAGGAGGACCGGGAGGAGCCCCGGCTCTCTCACCAGGGGGACGACGGCATCATCGAGATGACCGCCCAAGGGAAGAGCGGCGGGAAGTATCTCTTCGGCCAGGGGGTCTATCTCTACAACCGGACGGGCTATGACCTGGACGAGTCGGTGCTGACCCAGGGGAGCGTGGACGTAAATCTGGGGGAGGGGCCCCAGATCCTCATCGTCCACACCCACGGCAGCGAGGCCTACGCCCAGACGGACGGGGACACCTATGAGCCCAGCGACCCCTACCGCACCACCGACTGCACCCACAACGTGGTGCGGGTGGGGGAGGAGATGGCCACCGTGTTCCGGGCCCACGGCTTTGGGGTGGTCCACGACCCCACCCTGTATGATTACCCCTCCTACACCGGGGCCTATGACCGCTCCGGGGCGGCGGTGGAACAGTGGCTGACCAAATACCCGACGATCCAGATCGTGCTGGATGTCCACCGGGACGCGCTGGTGGGCAAGGACGGCCAGGTGTATAAAATGGTGGCCCAGGAGGCGGGGCAGAAGGTCGCCCAGGTGATGCTGGTGGTGGGCTCTGACGGCGGGGGCAAAGAACATCCCCGGTGGCGGGACAACCTGGCCTTCGCCGTGCTGCTCCAGCAGGGGCTGACCCGGGGCTATAGCCAGCTGGCCCGGCCCATCGTCCTGCGCAACAGCCGGTATAACCAGCAGCTGCTCCCCGGCTCCCTGCTGGTGGAGGTGGGCGGTCACGGCAACACCCTGACAGAAGCGGTGGACGCCGCCCGCCTGTGGGCGGACAACGTGGCCAGGACGCTGCTGGCCCGGGAGAAGGGGTGAAAACTTTCCACAAAATTGGACGAAAATGTGGAAACTTTCACGAGCAGCGTACTGTCATTGCGAGGAGGCCGCAGGCCGACGTGGCAATCCGTTCCTTTCGAGCAAGAGACGGGGGAGACGGATTCCCACGTCGCTTCGCTCCTCGGAATGACATTCTTCCCTTGCACTCAGACCGTCCATCGGGTACACTGGAGAAAATGCGATTCCGGGCGGATGATATCCGCCCCTACGGGGAGAGGGCGACCACATGGACCACGAAAAATATATGCGTATGGCGCTGGAGCTGGCGGCCCAGGCGGAGGGGGACGGGGACGTGCCCGTGGGCTGCGTCATCGTGAAGGCGGACCGGGTCATCGGCCGGGGCCGCAACCGCCGGGAGGAGCGGGGGGACGCCACCGCCCATGCGGAGGTGGAGGCCATCCGGGATGCCTGTGCCCGCACAGGGAGCTGGCGGCTGACGGACTGCACCCTGTATGTCACCCTGGAGCCCTGCCCCATGTGCGCCGGGGCCATCATCAATTCCCGCATCCGCACTCTGCGCTATGGCACCCGGGACGACAAGGCTGGCTGCTGCGGCTCGGTGCTGAATTTGTTCGAGGAGCGCTTCAACCACCACCCGCGGATCTACCAGGGGCCGCTGAAAGAGGAGTGCGAGAGTCAGCTCCAGGACTTCTTCCGGGGATTAAGAGAAAAGAGCGGGGAGATTTAATGCTTCTGTAACAGTTTTTCTGAATTTTTGTAATATCATCCGGCTATACTCATACTTGCAAGGCAAGAGCATCTTTTCATTCTATCCTCCAATCTTTTGGGACGGCTGCCGGGGAGACCCGGCAGCCGTTCTCTTATGCAGGACGGCGTTTGAAATATTTAAAACTTATGTAACATTTAATGTTGGATTTGTTAATAACTTTTTCGTATCATAGACTTCGCAAGAGACAGTTCGTTTCATTTTAATCCTCTTTTTCAACGGCAAACCCGGATGCTTTGGAGCTGGCATCCGGGTTTTGCTATATTTTAGATAGTTTGAGAGACCCCTCAGTCACTTGTGGCAACGGTCTGTCCTCTCCGCCCCTGCGGGGGCACCTCCCCCGAAGGGGGAGGCAAGGGGGACGGGGGAACGGATTGCCACGTCGCTGCGCTCCTCGCAATGACAAGCCTATCTTGGCTCCCCCTGTGGGGGAGCTGGCACGGCGTTAGCCGTGACTGAGAGGGCGGGCGGACACAGAGGTCCGCCCCTACAAGAGCTATCGTAACCTTTCCAACAACGCAAAAACCCCGGACCTACGTTTCCGCAGGTCCGGGGTTCAACTTTATTTCTTCAGTTAGAAGCTCAGCACTTCTCGAAGATGGTGGCCACGCCCTGGCCGCCGCCGATGCACAGGGTGGCAAGGCCCTTCTTGGCCTCGTCCCGCTTGAGCATCTCGTGGAGCAGGGTGACGATGATGCGGGCACCGGAAGCGCCGACAGGGTGACCCAGAGCGATGGCACCGCCGTTGACGTTGACCTTGCTCATGTCAAAGTGCAGCTCGCGGGCCACAGCGATGGACTGGGCGGCAAAGGCCTCGTTGGCCTCGATCAGGTCCATATCCTCAATCTTCAGGTCGGCCTTGGCCATGGCCTGACGGGAGGCGGGCACGGGGCCCACGCCCATGATCTTGGGGTCCACGCCGCCCTGGCCCCAGGAGACCAGCTTGGCAATGGGCTTCAGGCCGTACTTCTCCACGGCCTCGCCGGAGGCCAGGATGATGGCGGCAGCGCCGTCGTTGATGCCGGAGGCGTTGGCGGCGGTCACGCGCTGGACGTGCTTGTGGGCATCGGCCTCGTGGATCTGGGTGGGCTGGAAGGTGTGCTCGATGGTGTCCTCAACGCCCTCGGGACCCACGGGGAAGGCACCGCGCAGCTTGGCTACACTCTCGGCGGTGGTGCCGAAGCGGGGGAACTCGTCCACCTTGAACTCCACGGTCTCCTTCTTCTTCTTGATCATAACGGGGACGATCTCGTCCTCGAAGCGGCCGGCCTTGATGGCGGCCTCGGCCTTCTGCTGGGAGGCGGCGCCGAAGGCGTCCAGCTCCTCACGGGTGATGCCCCACACATCGCAGATGTTCTCGGCGGTGGTGCCCATGTGATAGTTGTTGAACGCATCCCACAGACCGTCGCGGATCATGGTGTCGATGACCTTCTTGTCACCCATGCGGGCACCCCAGCGCTCCTCGGGCAGGGCATAGGGGGCAGCGGACATATTTTCCATGCCGCCGGCCACCACGATGTCGGCATCGCCGGAGAGGATGGCGCGGCCGCCCTCGATGACGGACTTCATGCCGGAGCCGCACACCATGCCCACGGTGTAGGCGGGGGCGGACAGGGGCACGCCGGCCTTCACAGCGGCCTGACGGGCGGGGTTCTGGCCCAGGGCGGAGGTGAGGATGCAGCCGAACATGACCTCGTCCACGTGCTCGGGGGCCACGTTGGCCCGCTTCAGGGCCTCCTTGATGACCAGAGCGCCCAGCTCTACGGCGGGAGTATCCTTCAGAGAGCCGCCATAGGAGCCGATGGCAGTGCGGCAGCAGTTAACAACATAAACTTCCTTCATCATGTAAAACCTCCAACATAAATTTGGCGTCTCTTCTCAAGACGCATGTCTCAAGTCTACATTCAACATCATTATATCGGAACAGCTGAAAAAAAGCAATGCAGGAAATTCGTGTTTCCCGGAGAATTTATGTCTCAGGTTGACGGAAGGGATAGAGATAAACTTGCCTTCCCCTGGGGGAAGGTGGCGCGCAGCGCCGGATGAGGGGAAAGCTGCCGATGACCGAGCACTTTCGACGGAGGGCTGGAAAAGCCCTTTGGCGTTCCCCTCATCCGCCCCAGTGTGCCCACTGGGGCACCTTCTCCCAGGAGAAGGCTTGATTCACTTTTACTTGTCAGCCCGTAATGGTCGCCGTGGGCCCGTCTGCTCCGCCGATGACACCGTAGCTGGAGGCAAGGTCATCCATGGCGGGCTCGTCCGGTTCAATGGAGACAGTCTCCGAACCGGATCTGTCCCAGCCGCCGTCCACATAGTCATCGTCGCCGCTGTCCCGGCTGTGGGGCTGGAGCTGATAGTCATTGCCCAGACCGGTGGACTCCAGCACGGCCAAAGTATTGGCGGCCTGGGGGGTGAGGGTGACGGTGACGCTGCGGTAGAAGTCCTCCTGTTCGCCGTCTTTATTCATGTGGCCCCAGGTGAAGGACAGGTCGGTGACATAGGTGTTCTCGCTGCGCTCCTCGTCGTCGAAGAGATAGCGCTTGCCGATGTTCCCAGCATCGAAGTCCGCCTTCACGGCCTGCCACAGCTGCTGGCCATAGTCGTCCATGGACAGGTCGGTATAGGACTGCTTCCGGGTGTTGTACACGCTGCGCAGATAGGTTTCCATCAGCGTGCCCTGTTCCGCCTGGTCAAAGCCATAGGCCTGGGTGACGAGGCTGCGGTCAGAGATCAGCTGGCCCACCTGCCAGGTGAGGGTGCCCTCGGCGTGCTCCTCAGCCTTGTACAGGAACACCTGGCTGTACCGCCGGGTCAAGCGGGTGCCGTCGGTCAGGGTGTAGTCCAGGCTGACATAGACGGAGTTGCCGATGTTGTCCTCCAGCCGGTCCTTGTCCCGGATGATGGCCTTGTGCAGGTCGATGACCTGCTGGACGTGCTGGGGGTCGGTGAGCTCCAGCCCCGAGAGCCGGCCGCTGTCATAGGGATAGCCGGACTCCAGGTACAGGCGGACGGAGGCCACCTCTCCGGCCTGGGGGATGCGGGCCTCGATGCCGAAGGGGTCCAGGAAGCACACCAGGCACAGGGCGGCCATGGCCGCCGTCATGGCCAGGCAGCGCTTCCAGGCTCCCAGCACCCGGAAGGACTTTTTCAGCAGCATCTCCGCCACGAAGAAGCCCACCGCTGTCCAGATCAGGGCACACAGGGTCAGGGCCAGGGGGTCCTCATAGCAGCCGAAGAACAGGGCGGTGAACAGGCCCAGGGACAGCCCGGCGCAGAAGGCCACGCCGATCTGGAACAGGGGGCGGACCAGGGGGATGGACACCACGTCTCCGGCGGACTCCACCTGGCGGGCCCGGTAGATCAGCAGGGCCAGCACCGCCAGCACCACCCCCGCCCCGGCATAGATGGCCACCAGCAGGGGGTCGTCGATGGACCAGCTGTGGGGGTTATAGATGTGGCCGTTGGCATCGATAAGGGCGTATAGGGGGGTGAGGTAATAGACAGGGCCGCCGGAGGGGTCCTGGAAGAAGAAGCCGTAGTAGAACTGGTCCAGCAGACTTTGGATCAGGGCGTAGACGCCCAGGGCCAGGCCGTTGAGCACCCCATAAAAGACGGGCAGGGCCAGAATGTGCCCGGTGAACATGGCACAGAAGGCGGCGAAGGAGAAGAAGAACAGGCAGGCGCCGCTGTGGGCCAAAAACCACACGGCCAGACAGGGCAGAGCGTCGGCCCACATGCTGGGGGGCAGCAGGGCCAGCTCCACCAGCACCCCGCACAGGGCCACCGCCGCCACGGGCAGCAGCAGGAAGGACAGCCCGGCCAGATACTGGGTGACGAACAGGGTCTCCCGGCGCATGGGCAGGGCGTGCATCATGCAGGCGGAGCGGTTATCATAAAGGTAGCCGAAGCAGGCCATGGCGCACAGCAGCCCCATCAGGGCGGCCAGCCAGACGCCGGGGGCCAGATACTCGGGGATGGATTGGGCCAGGTCCAGCAGCAGGTCCTGGGGCGTGCCGGTCCCGCCGGTCCAGCGGAGATAGTTGAAATAGCGGTTCATCAGATTCAGAGGAATGGCAAACATCCAAAACAGGCCGTACAGGGCCCAGAGGGGCCAGAAGCGGGCCATGGTCTTGCGATAGAGGGCCCCGTTAAAGCACGATGTCCCGGACCGCATAGTCCTCACCTCCCAATTCATAAATAAAGATCTCCTCCAGAGACAGGGGCAGGGCCTCCAGCAGCAGGGGCTGATAGGCGGCCATGCGGGCCTTGATATCTGCGGGGTTGCCCCGGACGATGTAGGTGAACACCCGGCCGATCTGGCTGGTGTGGAGGATGTTCAGGTCGTCGGGCAGCTGGGGGGGCTCCGGCTGGGGGAAGGCCACCTGCAGCTTGACCACGTTGTCCTGCAGGTCGGTGAGGGAGCGCTCCAGCAGCACCTTGCCGTGGGACAGGATGCCCACATGGTCGCACACGTCCTCCAGCTCCCGCAGGTTGTGGGAGCTGACCAGCACGGTGGTGCCCCGCTGGGCCACGTCGCCCATGAGCAAAGACCACACCTGGCGGCGCATCACCGGGTCCAGGCCGTCCACCGGCTCGTCCAGCACCAGCACCTGGGGCTGGCAGCACAGGGCCAGCCAGAAGGCGGACTGCTTCTGCATGCCCTTGGACAGGCGGCGGATGGGCTGCTTGTCGTCCACGTCGGGAAAGGCCTCCCGCAGGGCCTCGTACCGCTTGCCGTCGAAGGCGGGGTACATCCCCCGGTAAAAGCGGGCCATGTCCCGGGTGGAGGCGGAGGGGAAGTAGTACAGGTCGTCGGGGATGACGGCGATCTTGGCCTTCACCGCCGGGTTTTCAAACACCGGCTGGCCGTCCACCAAAATGGAGCCGGAGTCGGGGCGATAGACCCCCATGATGTGGCGCAGGATGGTGGACTTGCCCGCACCGTTGGGGCCCACCAGGCCGTAGATCGAGCCCTGCTCCACCGTCATGGTCAGGCCGTCCAGAGCCCGAAAGCCGTCGAAGCTTTTGGTCACGTTGTTCACTTTTATCACTGGCGAACACCTCCATCTAACTTACTAAGGCGCTGGGACAGGGCGTCGGCGGACAGGCCCAGGAACATAAGCTCTGTGGCCGTGTCGTCAAAGACCCGCAGCAGGCCGTCCCGCCGGGCGCTGTCCACCTGGTGGTGGGGCGCAGCGAAGGAGCCCTTGCCGGGGACGGAGCTGACATAGCCCTCCGCCTCCAGCAGCTCATAGGCCCGCTGGATGGTGTTGGGGTTGATGGCCAGGTTGGTGGCCATGGCCCGTACAGTGGGGAGCTGCTCCCCCTCCTGAATGATGCCGGACACCATCAGCCGGCGCAGGCCGTCCCGCACCTGCTCGTAAATGGGCCGGGCATCCCGATAGTCCAGATTCAGCATCAGCTGCCTCCTTTCCCCGGCGCTTCCGCCGGAACTGTATGAGTCTTGCTAGTACAATCCAGTATAGCCGGGAGAAGCGGGAAATACAATTAAGAAAGGCTTAAGATTTCCTTTAGATTGGGGGGAGAGTTAGGAGTTAGGAGTTAGGAGTTAGGAGTTAGGAGTTAGGAGTTAGGAGTTAGGAGTTAGGAGTTATAGCCTTCGCCCCGCAGGGGAGAAGGTGGCATGGCGAAGCCATGACGGATGAGGGGGACCACGGGGGTGCATACGCTGTCGAATGGGCGGACCTCCGTGTCCGCCCGCCCTCTCAGTCACGGCTTACGCCGCGCCAGCTCCCCCAAGGGGGGAGCCAAGATAGGCCCCGCCTGTCATTGCGAGGAGCGAAGCGACGTGGCGATCCGTTTTTGCTCAAAGCGCTCAAAGCCTTCCCACATAGGAAGTCCTGAACAGGCTGTCCTATCCCTATATAAATGGGTTCAGGTCCGGTCAGACGGTGCGCCTGATGGGACACCTCCCCCCCTGGAAAATGGAAGCAAAGTCGGGCAAAAGCTGTGGAAAACACGGTGGAAAGTGGAGGAAAACTGAAATTAGGCTTTAAAAAAGAAAGGAAAAACGGGGTTTCAACCGCGATGGGAAAAATATTTTTAAAAAATTTATTTCAAGTATTTTGTGCCAAAATTAGGCGTTTTCATAAAAATTGTGCAGATTAGACGCAAGGAAACGGGAATCCATGTGCGCTTTTTCAGAAAACGCCCAAATTCATAGACGTTTCAAAGACGACAGGGGGACTATAATCTAGTCACGGTTGCGGGGCCGGACAGGTCCGACAATCTGTAACAAATGAAAAAGGCGGGGCGAAAGAGAAACAGCGAACTGTGAGATATCACAGAAAACCCCGCCTGATCGGCAAGCACCCAACGCATGAATGCGTTAAATAAAACATGAAATTATGATGGAAAAAAGAAAGGAATGGTTTAGCATGGATTTCGGCTTCAACGACGAGTATAAGATGATACAGAAGATGTATCGCGACTTCGCTGAGAAGGAGATCAAGCCCCTGGCGGAGGAGATCGACGAGAACGAGCGCTTCCCCAAGGAGAGCATCCAGAAGATGGCCGACAACGAGATGCTGGGCATTCCCTGGCCCGAGGAGTACGGCGGGTCTGAGGGCGACTACCTCTCCTATGTCATCGCCGTGGAAGAGCTGTCCAAGGTCTGCGCCTCCACCGGCGTGACCCTGTCCGCCCACACCTCCCTGGGTTCCGCCCCCATTTTTGACTGGGGTACCGAGGAGCAGAAGCAGAAGTACCTGGTCCCCCTGGCCAGCGGCGAGTGCCTGGGCGCTTTCGGCCTGACCGAGCCCAACGCCGGTACTGACGCTTCCCGTCAGAAGACCACCGCCGTGAAGCAGGGCGACCACTACGTCCTGAACGGCTCTAAGTGCTTCATCACCAACGCCGGTGAGGCCTCCACCTATGTGGTCATGGCCATGACCGACAAGGAGAAGGGCAACCACGGTATCTCCGCCTTCATCGTGGAGGACGGCTTCGAGGGCTTCTCCATCGGCAAGCACGAGAAGAAGATGGGTATCCGCGGCTCCGCCACCGCCAGCCTGGTCTTCGAGAACTGCATCGTTCCCGAGGAGAACCTGCTGGGCAAGGAGGGCGAAGGCTTTAAGATCGCCATGCACACCCTGGACGGCGGCCGTATCGGCATCGCGGCTCAGGCTCTGGGTATCGCCGAGGGCGCTCTGAACGAGGCCGTGGCCTATGTGAAGATGCGTGAGCAGTTCGGCAAGCCCCTGTCCGCTTTCCAGAACACCCAGTTCGTCATCGCCAGCCTGGCCAACCGCATCGAGGCCGCCAAGCTGCTGGTCTACCGCGCCGCCTGGGCCAAGGACAACCACCTGCCCTACTCCGTGGAGTCCGCCCACGCCAAGCTGTATGCCGCTGAGACCGCTATGTACGTCACCACCGAGTGCGTCCAGCTGCTGGGCGGCTATGGCTACACCCGCGAGTATCCCGTGGAGCGCATGATGCGCGACGCCAAGATCACCCAGATCTACGAGGGCACTTCCGAGGTCCAGCGGATGGTCATCTCCCGCTCCCTGCTGCGCTGAGAAAACGACAATTTCGCCAGCGTCTACATTGCGTCAAACCTATCTCTCTAGCGAATTAAAAAACGTCTAATAATTAGACGTTTAAAAGACGGTGCAAGGTATATAATCGTCTTGTTGATCCTGAGTTGAATGTTGGCGATTTGTTCCAAAAAAGTTCGTTCGCACTAGAGGCGTGAGAGTGTCCCCGGGAAACCGGGAACCCAGACCTTTCTCAAGCAAGAAAGTATCCGTTACCTGTACGAATCTTAAAAGCTCAGCAACCGTTTTCTCCTTCGGGAGGGGCCTGTACGGGCCCTTCCCGAAGGGGTGGCAGCACCACCTGCCAGAACAATCGAATACTTATTATTTTAAGATGACCTAGGGGTAATTCATTCCTGCTTGTTCAGCGCGCTAGTCTAAAAACGATCTAGCGAGGAACTGACCGCCGCGTCCAATGAGGGGCACAGCACCCGGCATACCTGTGTGTGTCCGGTGTTTCGCAGCCGCAATTTTGGAAGGAGGAAGGTTCTAAATGGAAGGCAAAGACACGAACGTAACCACCAAGGCAATGACTGCAGAGGAACTGGAAAGAAAGCTTTCAAAAGAGGTCGGTGTTGAAGTTGACTACAGCACCATCACCCCGGCAAACTTCATCAAGTTCCTGGTCTTCTCCGGCTTGGGCGTGTGGGTGTTCTTCATCAACACCACCATCGGCGGCAAGACCGGTACCCCCATGGTCCTCTTCATTGACTGGCTGAAGGCCACTCTGGGCAGCGTGAAAAACTGGATGACCCTGATCGTCTGTATCGCGCTGGCCGTCACCTTCACCATCGCCAAGGTCACGAAAAAAGGCCCCCTGGCCAAGTTCCACGAGAAGGACGGCATGGTAGACGGTGTTCTGTTCTATCTGGCCGCTATCTTCGCCATCGCCATTACCGCAATGCCCACCTCTGAGCACACCATCAGCGCCGGTGCCGCCGAGGGCGCACTGAACGCCACGTTCCTTCAGAAAGTGATGGACCCCGAGGTCGGTCCCATGGCCATCGGCCTGGCCGGCACCTGCTTGTTCACCGTGACCATCGCCGGCTGGCTGGTCAACCTGCTGATCGAGTTTGGTATCCTGGAGTTCATCGGCACCCTGATGGAGCCCATCATGCGCCGCGTATTCAAGATCCCCGGCCAGGCCGCCGTGGACGCTCTGTCCTCCTTCGTGGCTGCCCCCGCCGTGGGTGTTTATCTGACCAACCGCCTGTACAATGAGAACGTCTACACCGAGAAGGAAGCCTGCTGTATCTCCACCAACTTCTCTGTGGTGTCCCTGGGCTTCTTCGCCCTGCTGGTTTCCATCACCGGTACCGAGTATATGTACGGTCCCGCCGTGCTGTGCTCCCTGATCATTGTCTTTATCCTGGCCATCATCGTCATCCGCATCCCGCCCCTGTCCTGGAAGAAGGACGTGTACCGCAACGGCGTGGTCCAGACTCCCGAGCTGGCCCGTCCCGGCAAGTACACCATGGGCATCTTCAAGAAGGCCCTGGCCGCTGCTACTACCAAGGCCAAGAAGACCCAGTACTCCGTGTTCATCACCTCGATCCCCGATGTTCTGTCCTTTGCGCTGAAGATCGTGTCCTTCGTGATGTCCATCGCCACTGTGTCTCTGTTCCTGTGCTGGTACACCCCCATCTTCACCTGGATCGGCATGCCCATGATCCCCTATCTGCAGCTGTGCCAGATGCCCGACGCGGCGGTCATCGCCCCCGCCACTCTGGTTGGCTGCGCCGAGATCGCCCTGCCTGTTATGACCATCGCCGGTCAGCAGATCAGCGAGATGGCTATCTTCTTCGTTATCGTCCTGTCCACCGTGCAGATCATCTTCTTCACCGAGAGCGCCAACGCCATGATGAAGGCCGACATGGGCCTGAAGTTCGGCCAGCTGATCGTGATCTTCCTGATCCGCACCGTGATCGCTATCCCCATCGTCTCCGTGTTCGCCCACATCATCTACGGTTAACGGAAGCTGTACGGCTTTGACGGAAACCGAACCAGATGACCCGCCGAATGTGAGAAAACGCCTCCCCGCCGCTGAAATATGCGGCGGGGGGCGAGATCAAACAGCCGGCCGGAACGGGAACGCTTTTATCGAAACACTTTTCTTTTGGGAGGTAATATCGTGAAAAAAGCACTTGAGGGCGTGAGAGTCCTTGACTTTACCCAGGTGCTGGCCGGCCCGTTCTGTACCATGAACCTGGCCGACTTCGGCGCGGAAGTCATCAAGATCGAAAAGCCCGGCGTGGGCGACGGCAGCCGTATCTTTGGCCCCTTCAAAAATGGGCAGAGCGGCTACTACACCCTGGTCAACCGGGGCAAGAAGGGCATTGCCATCGACCTGAAAAAGGGCAAGGACCTGATTTATGATATGGTCAAGTCCTGCGACATCGTAGTGGAGAACTTCAAGCCCGGCGTGATGAAGAAACTGGGCTTCTCCTACGAGGATCTGAAGCAGATCAACCCCAAGATCATCTACTGCTCCATCTCCGGCTTCGGCCAGGACAGCCCCATGCGCGACCTGCCCGCCTATGACATCGTGGCCCAGGGCATGTCCGGCATGATGAGCATCACCGGCTATCCCGATACCCCTCCCGCCCGAGTAGGCGCTTCTCTGGGCGACGTGAGTGCCGGCCTGTACGCCGTCACCGGCATCCTGCTGGCCCTGTATAACCGGGAGCGCACCGGCGAAGGCCAGTATGTGGACGTGGCCCTGCTGGACAGCGTGTTCGCCTTTGTGGAGACCAACGTGGTCCGCCACACCATCGGCGGTATCCACCCCACCCGTGTGGGTGCCCGCCATCCCCTCAGCGCCCCCTTCGACATCTACATGTGCAAGGACACCTATGTGATCATTGCCGTGGCCAGCGACCATCACTTCGCCAAGCTGTGCGAGATGATCGGCCAGCCTGACCTCATCAAGGACCCCAAGTTTGATTCCGACCCCCACCGCTCCGCCAACGATGTGGAGCTCAAGGCCATCCTGGAGAAGTTCTTCAGCAACTACACCGCCGCCGAGGCGATGAAGATGATGCAGGACAACTCCATCCCCTGCGGCCCTCTGTGCACCGTGGACGAGGCCTGCGAGAACCCCAGCATCCTGGCCCGGAAGATGCTGGTGGAGATCGACCAGCCCGGCATGGGCAAGGTGAAGATCACCGGCAACCCCATGAAGCTGTCCGAGACCCCCGCCGACCCCTGCCACCCCGCCCCGGCCGTGGGCCAGGACAACGAGACCGTGCTCCGCGACATCTTTGGCTACAGCGACGAGCAGATCGCCAAGTGGAAAGAGGAGAAGGTCCTGTAATTCACTTTGTGCGCAATTAAAATGAACATATAAAACGAAACGAACAAAACAAAATTTTAGGAGGATATGACTTATGGAATTCAAATACACTGAGGACCAAATCGCCCTGCGCCGTGCCGTTCGTGAGTGGGCCCAGAGCTATCTGGCTCCCAAGGCCGAAGAGATCGACGTGAACAACCGCTTCCCCACCGAGACCATCGAGGCTCTGGGCGAGCAGGACCTGATGGGCCTGGCTTATCCTGAGGAGCTGGGCGGCGCCGGCTATGATGCCATCTCCGAGGCCATCGCCATGGAAGAGATCTCCGCCGCCTGTGCTGCCACCGGCTCCATCATCACCGGTCACTATCTGGGCTTCGACGCTCTGTATCTGGCTGGTACTCCCGAGCAGAAGGAGAAGTGGCTGCGGCCCGCTCTGGAGGGCGAGAAGTACGCCGCCTTCTGTCTGACCGAGCCCGCCGGCGGTTCCGACATGACCTCCAACAAGACCACCGCTGTGGAAGACGGCGATGACTATGTCATCAACGGCGTGAAGCACTTCATCACCGGCGGCGCTCACTGCGACTTCCTGTGCTGCTTCGCCATCACCAACAAGGAAGATCCCCGCCACGGCATGACCTGCTTCGTGGTCGAGAAGGGCACCCCCGGCATGAAGATCGCCTCTGAGGATAACAAGATGGGTATCCGCGGCGCCCGTACCGCTGAGATCGTCTTTGAGGACTGCCGTGTTCCCAAGGCCAACATGGTCGGCGAGCTGAACAAGGGCTATCGTCTGGCTCTGGACGTGGTGGACCGCGGCCGTATCGGCATCGCTGCTATGTCCGTCGGTATTGCCCAGGCCGCTCTGGACCTGGCCATCAAGTACGCCAAGGAGCGTGAGGTCTTCAAGCGCCCCATCGCCAAGTTCCAGGGCATCCAGTGGATGCTGGCCGATGCCGCCACTCAGGTCGAGGCCGCCCGTATGCTGACCTACTACGCCGCCGACCTGAAGGATCAGGGCGTGCCCTTCACCAAGCAGGCCGCCATGGCCAAGGTCTTCGCCGCTGAGGCCGCCCACAAGGTGGTCGACACCTCCCTGCAGATCCACGGCGGTTACGGCTACATGAAGGAGTACCCCATCGAGCGCATCTACCGCGACCAGCGCATCACCGAGCTGTTCGAGGGTACCTCTCAGGTCCAGCGCATCGTCATCGCCGGCCAGCTGCTGCACTGATTTGACGGCGCGAACTGCATAACATTTCGTAAAGCTTAGATAGCTGCATCTGCAAAACAATATGGGCAGATCTGGGTTTTACCTGGGTCTGCCCATATCTTATTAAAAATCTTTACTGCGAGACCGGTTTTCCGGTGTACGCTGATAGGAGGATAAAACATGAATATTCTGGTATGTGTCAAGCAGGTACCGGATAACGCCGTGGTGCCCACCCTGGACCCCGCCACCAACCGCGTTGTCACCCAGGGCGTGGAGACCATGGTCAGCCCCTTCGACCTGAACGCGGTGGAAGCCGGCCTGAAGCTGGCTGAGGAGCACGGCGGCGAGGTCACCGTGCTGAGCCTGGGCGACGATTCCTGCAAGACCTCTCTGCGCATTGCCCTGTCCATGGGCGCTGCCAAGGCCTATCTGGTCAGCGACCCCGCCCTGGAGGACTCCGACAGCTTTGCCGTGTCCTACACCCTGGCCAAGGCCATCCAGCACATCGGCCAGTTCGATGTCATCCTCTGCGGCAAGCAGGCCATCGACGACGACGCCGGCCAGGTCGGTGCCGGGATCGCCGAGCAGCTGGGCATCTCCCAGGTCTCCTATGTCAACGAGATCGTTGAGGTGGGCGACGGTGTGATGGCTGTCAAGCGCGTCACCCCCACCGGCGAAGAGGTGGTCCAGGCTCAGCTGCCCGTGCTGCTGACCTGCGAGAAGTCCCTGAACGAGCCCCGTTACCCCACCCTGAAGCGCACCCGTCAGGCCAACCGCATGGAGATCCCCGTGCTGGACTGCGCCGCCATCGGGGCCGACGTGAGCAAGGTGGGCAAGAACTCTCCCTCCGCCATCCTGAAGCTCTATGCCCCCGCTCCTCGTCAGAGCGGCGAGCTCATCAAGGGCGACGCGGAAGAGATCGGCAAGACTGCCGTCGAGAAGCTCGTTGAGCAGAAGATCGTCTGATAAGGGGGAAAGGTCATTATGAAGAATAACGTGTGGGTCTGCCTGGAGCAGAACGACGGTAAGATCGCCGGTGTCTCCTTCGAGATGCTCAGCGAGGCCAGAAAGCTGGCCGACCAGCTGTCCGGTAAGGTGGGCGCTGTCCTGATGGGCGCCGGCGTGAAGGAGCTGGCCAAGGAAGCGGTTGCCTATGGCGCGGACGAGGTCTATGTCTGCGACGATGAGCAGCTGAAGAACTATCGAACCGATGCTTACACCCGCGTCCTGGAGGACCTGGTGAAGGGCAAGGAACCCGGCATCCTGCTGCTGCCCGCCACCACCAATGGCCGTGACCTGGCCGGCCGCCTGGCCAGCCGTCTGGAGGCCGGTCTGGCCGCCGACTGCGTGGCCCTGCGCCTGGAGGACGGCCAGCTGGTGGCCACCCGTCCCATCTTCGGCGGCAACCTGATGGCCGACGTGGTCTTCAAGAAGGACCCCGCCATGTGCACCATCCGTCCCAACTCCCTGAACAAGGCCGACCCCGATGCCACCCGCGGCGGTGAGATCGTGGACGTGGCCGTGGTCAGCGAGGAGGACAAGATCCGTACCCAGGTCAAGGAGATCCTGGCCAAGGCGGCTGGCGAGATCAGCCTGACCGATGCTCAGATCATCGTCTCCGGCGGCCGCGGTCTGGGCGATGCCAGCGGCTTCGACCTGATCCGTGAGTTTGCCAAGGAGCTGGGCGCTGCCGTGGGTGCTTCCCGTGCCGCCGTTGATGCGGGCTGGATCCCCTACGAGCACCAGGTCGGCCAGACCGGCAAGACCGTCGGCCCCAAGCTGTACATCGCCTGCGGCATCTCCGGCGCTCTGCAGCACCTGGCCGGCATGAAGACCTCTGACGTCATTGTTGCCATCAACAAGGACGAGGAGGCCCCCATCTTCGGCGTTGCCAACTATGGCATCGTGGGCGACCTGTATAAGGTCATCCCCATCATGATCGAGGAGTATAAGAAGGTCGTGGCTTCCCGCTAAAGGGACCGCCCCCCTTTTGTTTGAATCGTCGGGCCGGCGCAGCTTTTGCTGCGCCGGCTTTTTTTGGCTGCGCCGCCCCAGCAGGACATTGACAGATGACGCCTTTCGCAGTATTCTAACTGTATACAGGACGGACATCCGCACAACGAACAGGAGGAGGATCATATGGCATATCCCAGCGAACAGATCTTTGGCCCGCAGGTGCGCTGCGCGCCCCAGCGCAGTCTGCTCAAGGCCATGGGTTATACGGATTTTGAACTGGAGGACCGGCCGCTCATCGGCATCGCCAGCTCCTGGAACACCATCTCTCCGGGGCACTATAACCTGAGCGAGCTGGCCGACTTTGTGCGCAAGGGCATTTATGCCGCCGGAGGCACGGCGGTGGACTTTGGGGTCATCGCCCCATGTGATGGCATCCCCGACGCCACCGAAGGGATGAAGTATATCCTGCCCAGCCGGGAGGTCATCTGCGATGCCATCGAGGTGCAGACCCGGACCTCGATGCTGGACGGTCTGGTGCTGCTGGGCTCCTGCGACAAGATCGTCCCGGGAATGCTTATGGCCGCCGCCCGGCTGAATCTGCCCGCCGTTATGGTGGTGGGCGGGCCTATGCCCGGGGGTGTGGTGTTCGATGGGCGCAAGTCGGACCAGACCTCCCTCGACGAGGCCCTGGGAATGCTGCAGGTGGGCAAGATCGAAGCGGAGGATGTCCAGAAGCTGGAGGATACCGCCTGCCCCTCCTGCGGTTCCTGCGCCTTTTTGGGCACGGCCAACACCATGGGCTGCGTGGCCGAGGCGCTGGGCCTGGGGCTGCCCGGCAGCGCCCTGGCCCCTGCCACCTATGCCCAGCGGCGGCAGCTGGCCTTTGAGTCTGGCCGGGCGGTGTGCGAGCTGGTCCGTCGGGGCATCCGGGCTCGGGATATCCTCACTCCGGCGGCCATCCAGAACGCCGTGCGGGTGGTTACCAGCGTTAGCGGCTCCACCAATGCGGTGCTCCACCTGTGCGCCCTGGCCCACGAGGCGGAGCTGGACCTGGATGTGATGGAGTGCTTCCGCTCCATGTATTTCACCACCCCCCAGCTGGCCCGGGTGAACCCGGCGGCCAGGTGGGATATGGAGGACTTCTTCCAGGCGGGGGGCATTCCCCGGGTGATGGACCATTTGGGCGAGCTGATTGACCGATCTGCCCTCACCTGCACGGGCAGGACGGTGGGAGAGAATCTGGCGGAGTATGTTTACCGCTACCCCGAGAATACAGAGATCATCCGCAACCGGCAGGAGCCTTTTGCCCCGGTGGGGGGCATTGCGGTGCTCCGGGGCAATCTGGCCCCCCGCACCGGCGTGACCAAGCCAGGGGCCTATCCCGAGACGCTGCACCACTTTGAGGGCCGGGCCCGGGTGTTCGATGGGGAGGAAGCCGCTGACCGGGCGATCTTAGCCGGGGAGATCCGGCCGGGGGACGTGCTGGTGGTGCGGTATGAGGGGCCCCGGGGCGGCCCGGGTATGCGGGAGATGTATAAGGCCATGAAGCTGCTCTACGGCATGGGCCTGGGGGGCTCCACGGCGGTGATCACCGACGGACGCTTCTCCGGCACCAACAACGGCTGCTTTGTGGGGCACATCTCCCCGGAGGCCGCCGAGGGCGGACCCATCGCCCTGGTAGAGGACGGGGATAAGATCGTCATCGACGTGCCCCGGGGCCGCATCGATGTGGACCTGACCCGGGAGGAGTTAGACCGCCGCCGGGCCAACTGGACCCCGCCCCAGCCGCCCCCCGTCCCAAGGGGCTACCTCCGCCGCTATGCCAGGGGAGCGACCTCGGCGGACCGGGGCGCGATTTTGGAGGATTGACCCGTTTTAAAATAACGAAACGTATTATCACCAGCAAATGAAACGAATCGGAATCAAAAATACCGCAAAAAGAGGCCGCGTCTCCTGTGAGATGCGGCCTCTTTCGGATCTGTTGTCGGCTTATTTGGTCAGCAGGGAGTGGGTGAGGAGCTTGACCTCGTACTGGTTGCAGTAGATGTTCAGCTGCTCCAGGGCCTGGCGGGAATAGGTCTCCACGCTGTCGGGCAGGCGGTCGCCCACGGCGGTCTTCCCCTCCGGGTCCAGGTCGCAGCGCTGGCGGAACACGGCCTCAGCAAAGAAGACCACGCCCAGGTCGTTGGGGTCCTTGATATAGCCCACGTTCTCCCGGGCGGTGGTGAGGTACTTCACGGCCTGGCCGTACTCCCCCTGGCGCAGCAGGGTGAGGGCCATATAGGAGTCCAGGACAGACCGCCGCCAGAAGGAGTCGAACTGGCCGTACAGGGCATAGGCCTTGTCGAAGAATTCCCGGGCCATGCTCAGGTCCTCCAGGTAATAGGCGGTCTTGCCGGCGTTGATATAGAAGTAGGACAGGCTGGCAAGGGCGTTTTTGCCCACGCACAGGGAGATGGCCTTTTGGAACAGCTCCAGGGCCTCCCGATAGGTGCCGTGGGCCAGACGGATCTCCCCGATGTAGTTATAGGCGGCGGCGATGTTGGTGGCATAGCGCTTGGCGATGGTCTCGGTGACGGCCAGGGTGTTGATGGACTCGGTGAGCAGCTTTTCGGCCTGGGTGTAGTTGCCCATCATATAGTGGCACAGACCCTTCAGGCGGAGGATGATGCCGATCTCCTTGTGATAGTTGCACCGCACCGCCAGATCCAGAGCCAGGCCCACATATTCCGCCATGTCCTTGGCGGAGTTGATCTGGAGGTAGTAGAGGATCATCTGCTTGTACCCCTCCAGCATATAGTCCCGGTTGCCCAGCTGCTTGGACTTGTCGATGACGTGGATGATGTCGTTCACCCCGTCGTCATAGCTGCCGTCCCGGATGAGGTAGCGGCCCCGGATGTAGAAGAACTCCAGCTCCAGCAGGTCCAGCTCGGTGGTGTTCCGGGAGCCGGCCCGGACCTTTTTGAAGCTGCTCTCCAGATTGCGGAACAGCTCGCCGATCTGGTCCCGGGACATATAGAGGTTGGCCCCCTCCTCCACGGCCACGTTATTCAGCACGGGGAACATCTCGTGGCTGAAATTCAGATAGTAGTTCAGGGTGTCGATCTGATATTTCAGGGCCTTTAAAAAGTCGCCGGAGGCGGAGAAGTGGTAGATGAGCTTGGAATAGAGCTTGGTGTCCCGCTTTTTCTCGTCCAAAGACTGCTCCAGCAGCTGGCCGATCTTCTGATGCAGGACTTTTTTTCGGGAGGCGGGCTGGCTCTGATAGACATATTCCCGCAGCTTGCCGTGGGTGAAGGAGAAAGCCCCGGCCCCCTCGCTCTCGTGCTCCTCCAGGATGTTCCGGTCCTTCAGCTGCTCCAGCAGGGAGAGGACCTGGTTCTCGTCCCGGTCGGTGAGGGCCAGAATGGTCTGCAGAGGCACAGCGTCATAGAAAAAGGAGAGCAGGTTCACCAGCTCCAGCTCCCCGGCGGAGAGATAGAGCAGGCGGGATTTCAGCGCCTCGATCATGGCGGGGCTCATCTCGTCCAGGTTCTGGTGGTTTTTCAGACGGTTAATATATTCCCCCAGGAAGAGGGGATTGCCCTCGGTGGCGTTATAGATGTGCTCCAACGTGTCGCCGGTGAGGTGTTCGCCGGGGACGGCCTCCTCGATAAAGTGGTGGCAGGCCTCGATGTTAAAGCGCTCCAGGGGGACAGATACCAGGCGGTGATAGCGGGAGAGGGTGGTAAGGGCATCGTCCAGAGCGCGGCTGCGTTCCTTGCCCCGGGTGGCCACCAACATGACCCGCAGGGGGTCGGTCTCCATAAGCACCGAGGTGAGCAGCCGCAGACTGTCCGGGTCCATCCACTGCAGGTCCTCGAACACCAGGACCACCTGGCTGTGGTCGGCCAGCTGTGTCAGGGCTTCCACCATGACGTGGACGATGGAGACGAAAGGCACCGGGTCCTTGCTGGACATGAACTGGCTGTTGGGCAGGTGGTCGTTGAAGTCGGGAAACACACGGGTCATCAGGTCGCGCCACAGGGTGGGGGGAAGGAGCTTCTCCTGCTGGATCTGACGGCTGATCTCCCGGGCGATGGCCCGCCAGGGGCGCAGGGGCATGTCCTGTTCGGTCTGGATGCAGTTGACCTCCAGTACCATCATGTTGTCCGTGGCCTCTTCCATCAGGCGGCGCTTGATGGTGGACTTGCCCACTCCGGGCTCGCCGGTGATGAGGATGGACTTGCCCACCTTCTTTTCCCGGAAGTCTTTAAACGTCTTCTCCAGGGTGGCCAGCTCGTTATAGCGGCCATAGAAAAATACATCGTCGTGGGTGCGCTTGCCCCCGTCAAAGTTGATCTGCTCCAGGGAATGCTCATAGATCTCTTTCGTCTTCTTGTCCGGGTCGATGCCCAGTTCACGCCGCAGCAGCTTGGACAGGTCGTAATAGGTCTCGATGACCTTGCTGTTGCGCCCGGTGTCCTGGTAGAAGCGCATGAGCAGGCGGAAATTCCGCTCGTCATACTCGTCCAGGTCGGTCAGGCGCTGGATCTGGTCCTCCACGTCGTCATAGTGCTTGTTCTGGATGTCCTCTTCGATCTTTTGATAGCACTCGGCAGCGAACTTCTCCTTATAGTAGTTGCGCATCTTTACGATCCAGTATTCGTAGGACTCCGCGTCCTTCAGGAAAAAGCCCTGGAGAAAGTCGCCGGTGTACAGCTGGATGTTCTCCCGTGGGGACTTGGAGAACTGGTCCACGTCGGACTCGATGTCCAGGTCTTCGTTTAAGATCAGAAAGGATTTTTTAGGAGAGATGATAATGTCCTCCCCCAGGGATTTCTTGGCCTGATAGATGGCGTTGCGCAGATTTTTTTTGGCGATTTTCTCGTCCTCGTCGGGCCACAGCAGCCCTACCACCTCGTCCCGGCTGACGACCTTGGAGACCAGGATATAATAGAGCAGGGCGTTGATCTTGGCGTAGGGGAGAAAGACGCTCTGTCCGTCCTTGGTGATCTTGGGGACGCCGAACAGCTTACAAACGATCTTACTCACTCAAGCACCTCCTAATATGGTATGCCGCAGCAAGAGCATGGTACAGAGACGCGGGGATGCGTCCGAGCGGACTGGAGCCGCATGGTGAATTTCCGTGGCGCAGACATCTGGCCGATTTATCTATTATACCGGAAAAGGCCGTCGCTTTCAATGCGGAAGAAGACAAATTTTCACAGGAGCGGCATTGGTAAAATGACGAAAATCGACCCACCGAAACTGGGAGAAAATGGGCTTGGCCGGGGCGGGTTTTCATGCCGTGAAACGAGGAAGGGGGCAATGAAAAAAATAAGAGAATCGAACTTAAAAAAGTAAAGACGCAGGGCTGAAAAAGACAACAAAATCTATTTACGAAATTGAGAGAATGCGGTACAATATGCCCATAAAGCGAACCCATACACATCGTAAAAATAACTAAGGAGGCTGTCAAACATGACCGATATCGAAATCGCCCAGGCGTCCAAAATGCTCCCCATTGAGGAAGTTGCTGCCAAGGTGGGCATCAAGCCCGAGCAGCTGGAGAACTATGGCCACTACAAGGCCAAGGTCGACATCCACGCCCTGAAGGACCTGCCCCGCAAGTCCAAGCTGGTGCTGGTGACCGCCATCAGCCCCACCCCCGCCGGCGAGGGCAAGACCACCACTTCCGTGGGTCTGGCCGACGCTCTGAACCAGCTGGGCAAGAAGACCATCGTCTGCCTGCGTGAGCCCTCTCTGGGCCCCGTGTTCGGCGTGAAGGGCGGCGCTGCCGGCGGCGGCTACGCTCAGGTCGTCCCCATGGAGGACATCAACCTGCACTTCACCGGCGACTTCAACGCCATCGGCATCGCCAACAACCTGATGTCCGCTCTGATCGACAACCACATCCAGCAGGGCAACGCTCTGGACATCGACGTGCGCAACATCCCCTGGAAGCGCGTTGTTGATATGAACGACCGTCAGCTGCGTCACATCGTGTGCGGTCTGGGCGGCAAGGCCTCCGGCGTGCCCCGTGAGGACGGCTTCGACATCGTTGTTGCCTCCGAGATCATGGCCGTTCTGTGCCTGGCCACCGACCTGGCCGACATGAAGGCCCGCCTGGCCAAGATGGTCGTGGCTTACAGCCGTTCCGGCCAGCCCATCACCGCTCACGACCTGAAGGCCGAGGGCGCCATGGCTGCCGTTCTGAAGGACGCCATCAAGCCCAACATGGTCCAGACTCTGGAGCACACCCCCGCTTTCATCCACGGCGGCCCCTTCGCCAACATCGCCCACGGCTGTAACTCCATCCAGGCCACCGAGACCGCTATGAAGCTGGCCGACTACACCGTCACCGAGGCCGGCTTCGCTGCTGACCTGGGCGCCGAGAAGTTCCTGGACATCAAGTGCCGCGCCGGCGGGTTCCACCCCGATGCCGTGGTCATCGTTGCCACCGTCCGCGCCCTGAAGTATCACGGCGGCGTGCCCAAGACCGAGCTGAACCACGAGAACCTGGAGGCTCTGGAGAAGGGTCTGCCCAACCTGCTGCAGCACGTTGACAACGTGAAGAACGTCTATGGCCTGCCCTGCGTGGTCGCCATCAACGCCTTCCCCACCGACACCAAGGCCGAGCTGGACCTGGTCGAGGCCAAGTGCAAGGAGCAGGGCGTGAACGTCCGCCTGTCCGAGGTCTGGGCCAAGGGCGGCGAGGGCGGCAAGGCCCTGGCCGAGGAGGTCATCCGTCTGGCCGAGGATACCACCAACGATCACTTCCAGTACGTCTATGACCTGGAGGACTCCATCGAGGAGAAGCTGAACAAGATCGCCACCAAGGTCTACCGCGCTGACGGCGTGGTGCTGGCCGGCGATGCCAAGAAGCAGGCCAAGCAGCTGGCCGAGCTGGGCTTCGACAAGATGCCCATCTGCATGGCCAAGACTCAGTTCTCCTTCTCTGACGATCAGACCAAGCTGGGCGCTCCCCGCGGCTTCAAGATCACCGTCCGCGAGATCAAGGTCAACGCCGGCGCCGGCTTCCTGGTTGCCAAGACCGGCAACATCATGACCATGCCCGGCCTGCCCAAGGTGCCCGCCTCCGAGCGCATCGACATCGACGCCGACGGCAAGATCACCGGCCTGTTCTAATCTAGGACCCATATAAGAGTTCCCCCTCTTTCTGTATCCGACCCAAGCGAAAAAGAGGAAGAGCCGCATGGCCCTTCGGCCATGCGGCTCTTCTTCTGAACAGAAAATACAAAAAGAGGATTTATTCCGGCATGGGAATGTCCTTGGATTCAAAATAGGTCTTCAGCTCCACAGAGGTCTGGGAGTCGCCGTACCGCTTGATGGCGGACAGCAGCTCGTCCAGCTCCCGGGTGCCCCGAACGGCGAAGCGCAGCAGGGCATTGAACACGCCGATGACATGATAGTGGCTGATGATACCGGGATCGTTCCGGCAGAATTCGCAGAAGCTGTTGTACTTTTCCGGCTCCAGGGCCACCAGAATGAATCCGGTCATTCCGCTGTCCAGACGGGCGCGGTCAATGTCGATGCGAAAGTCGCGGATCACGCCCTTTTCTTCCATGCGGCGCACCCGCTCGGAAACGGCGGGGGCGGTCAGGCCCACCTGGTCGCCGATACATTTGAGTGTCGCCCGGCAGTCGGCCTGCAAAATGTTTAAAATCTGATAATCTGTCCGGTCCATACCGGTCACTCCTTTATCCAAAGTCTGCTCGGCCGCCAAAACAGGGCCGGGCCGTTGCCGCGCCTGCGCTGTCAACCGATTTTTTCAATTTACAGTTGTATTTTATCGAAAAGCTAGTATAATTGAAAATACTTGTATTATATAATAGAGATACAAAAAAGGTATGACGGTATGAATTTCAAGCAGTTGGAATACTTCGTCGCCGTGGCAGAGGCCAAAAGCATCTCCAAGGCGGCGCGCAAACTACACGTGGCTCAGCCCCCCATCAGCCGGCAGATCGCCATGCTGGAGGACGAGCTGAAGGTGTGCCTGTTTCTGCGCACCAACAAGGGCGTGGAGCTCACCGAGGCCGGACGGAGCCTGTATCAGCAGAGCCAGCACATGTTCCAGAACTTCCGCATGATGGTGGACAGCGTAAGGGACGTGGATGCCGGCGTGCGGGGACTGTTGAAGGTGGGCGTTGTCTACTCCAACACCCCTGTCGTGCTGAACTATCTGAAAGCCTATCACAAGGAATATCCCCAGGTAGAGCTTTATATCCGGGTGGGGGCCCCCGGCGACCTGCTGGACGACCTGAACCGGGGCGACCTGCATGTGCTCTTTCTCCGCACCCCCACCGAGGGCAGCTCGGACTTCCACGAGAAGATCCTGGGCGAGGACCCGCTGGAGCTGGTCATGTGCCCGGAGCTGGACCCGGCCCCGGACCAGGACAGCATCCCCATCGAGCTGTTGAAGGATGTGCCCATGTGTCTTTTGCGCAGCGACGATCTGTGGGGCTATAGCAGCCACCTGATCAACGAGTGCCAGCGCAAGGGCTTTACCCCCAACACGGTGTGTCAGTGCTATGACACGCCCATGACCATGCAGCTGGTCCAGGCGGGCTTTGGCATCAGCTATCTGCCCCGGTCCATCGTAGAGACCCATCCGGGCTCTAACATCTATTCCAAGCCCTTGGTCGGGCTGCCCGCCAAATCTTATCCCACGCTGCTGTGGAGCAGCAACATTTACTACGCAAACTGCGTAAAGCGTTTCATTTCCATGTTCGGCTATCCCACATAATGCCGGGATGCCGCCGGACATGGTTGAGAAATATCCAAATTGTTATTATGAATTATGGAGGAATTTATCATGGCTAGACTGGTAGAGTGTATCCCTAACTTCAGCTGCAGCAAGGAGAAGGACGAGGCCACTTACAACGCCCTCGTGGAGACCGCCAAGAGCGTGCCCGGCTGCACCCTGTTCGATGCCCAGACCGACGGCAACCACAACCGCTGCGTGTTCACCCTGATCGGCTCCCCCGAGGCCATCGAGGAGGTCGCCTTCCAGCTGACCAAGGTCGCCACCGAGCGCATCGACATGAACCACCACAAGGGCGAGCACAAGCGCATGGGCGCCACCGACGTGATCCCCCTGGTCCCCCAGTCCAAGGACGTGACCGTTGAGGAGTGCGTGGAGATGTCCAAGCGCCTGGGCCAGCGTATCTGGGACGAGCTGAAGGTCCCCTCCTTCCTGTATGAGGACTCCGCCACCCGTCCTGAGCGCCGCAACCTGGCTACCTGCCGCAAGGGCGAGTTCGAGGGCATGCCCGAGAAGCTGCTGCAGCCTGACTGGGCTCCCGACTTCGGCGAGCGCAAGATCCACCCCACTGCCGGCATCGTGGCCATCGGTGCCCGTATGCCCCTGGTCGCCTTCAACGTGAACCTGGCCACCTCCGACGTGGAGATCGCCAAGAAGATCGCCAAGGTCATCCGTGGTTCCTCCGGCGGCTTCCGCAGCTGCAAGGCCATGGGCTTCATGATGGAGGACCGCGGCATCGCTCAGGTCTCCATGAACATGGTCAACTATGAGGACACCCCCCTGTACGTCGCCTATGAGATGATCAAGGCCCTGGCCGAGCGCTACGGCACCTATGTTCTGGACAGCGAGATCGTCGGCCTGACCCCTGCCAAGGCCATGATCGACTGCGCCGAGTTCTATCTGAAGGCCCGTGACTTCGACTGCCACAACCAGATCATGGAGTATCACCTGCTGGACATGCAGGGTTGAGCCTGACCGGGATAAATAAAGGAGAATATAACGATGAAGAAGTTAGCCGAACTGACCACTGCCGAGTTTGTTGACCTGCTGGCCTCTGACGCTCCCGCCCCCGGCGGCGGCTCCGCCGCTGCCCTGGAGGGTGCTCTGGGTGCCGCCCTGTCCGCCATGGTCTGCGGTCTGACCACCGTGGGCAAGAGCAAGGAGAAGTACGCCGACTATCAGGAGTTCGTCATCGAGAGCCAGAAGAAGCTGACCGAGCTGAAGGTCGCCTTCGTGGACGTGATGGATCGGGACACCGAGGCTTTCAACGTTGTCAGCGCCGCCTTTGGCATGCCCAAGGCCACCGACGAGGAGAAGGCCGCCCGCTCCGCCGCCATCCAGAAGGGCCTGGAGGGCTGCACCGCCACTCCCTTTGAGATGATGGAGCTGTCCTGCAAGGCTCTGGAGATGACCCACGAGCTGCTGGGCAAGACCAACGACAGCGCTGCCAGCGACCTGGGCGTGGCCGCCCTGTCCCTGCGCGCCGGCATCCAGGGTGCCTGGCTGAACGTGCTGATCAACATCGGCAGCCTGAAGAACAAGGATCTGGCCGCCGACTACAAGAAGAAGGGCGAGGAGATGCTGGCCAAGGCTCTGCCCCTGGCTGACAAGATCTACGAGAACGTCCTGGCTCAGATGTAATTTTTTCCACAACGGGTCAGCCGGGCTTTGCCCGGCTGACCTTGTTGCGCCTAAAAACCAAAGACTGATTGACACAGACCGATTGACAGAGTAGACTTAAGCGCGTCAAGTGCCGCCGGATGGGAGGTCGCCGGCGGACGAAGGGAGCGTCCCGCGTCGCTAAAGCCGCATCCGCTGCCATGGAGGACCCAGCTCCTTTCATGGCAACACGCCGTGAAAGGAGCATTCTGCTTTTTATGAGTTCCAAAGAAAAAACCATGTTTCTGTGCCGTCTGGCCCTGCTGACTGCGGCCTATTTCGTGCTGAGCATCACCCTGACCGTGAAGACCCCCTATCTGGAGATCACCTTCAAGTCCCTGCCCGTGGTGGTGGGTGCCCTGATGTTCGGCCCGGTGGGCGGCGGTCTGGTGGCCCTGTTCGGCGAGCTGCTTGCCCAGATGATGGGCCCCTATGGCCTGATGCCCACCACCGTGCTGTGGCTGCTGCCTCCCCTGACCCGGGGCCTGCTGCTGGGCGCAGTGGCCGCCGCCTTCTCCAAGCGGGGCAGCCATCTGGAGAAGCGGCCTTTGATGTGCTATGGGGTCTGTCTGGGGGCGTCCATCGTCACCAGCTGCGTGACCACCGTATGCCTGTGGCTGGACAGCCTGATCTATCACTACTATAACTTCGCCCTGATCTTTGGCAGTGCCCTGGTGCGTTTCGGCAAAGAGATCGTGGTCACTGCGGTGGTCACCTCCCTGGCCATCCCCATGGTGCGGCTGCTGCGGCGTATGGGTCGGGTAAGTCAGCCCGCCTGATGCCGGCCGGGGCGCAGAAGGAAAGGAAGTATCTTTATGGAATGGAAGCTGTTGACCCAAGCCGATCAGGTGACCACCACCTGGTCCGGCGGAACCACCACCCAGCTGGCCATCGCGCCCGAGGGCGCGGTGTATGCTGACCGGGATTTCCTGTGGCGGCTGAGCTCCGCCAAGGTGGAGCTGGAGCACTCTGACTTCACTCCCCTGCCCGACTATAACCGCCTGATCTCTGTGCTCCACGGCGAGCTGGATATGAAGATCGGTGACGGGGAGCGCTTTGGCCTGGAGCCCTTCACCCTGCGCTCCTTCGACGGCGGCGTGCCCGTGGAGTCCTGGGGCATGTGCACCGACTATAACCTGATGGTCCGCAAGGACAAGTGCCAGGGCATTGCCCAGTCCGTGGCCCTGAGCGACGGGGCCGCCTGCCGCTGGACTGCGCCCCTGGCCGCCCCCCAGGAGGGGACGGCCTGCACCCTGGCCCTCTACTGCGTCAAGGGCGGCGTGAGCCTGCCCCAGGCCGGTGTGGAGGCCAAGGAGGGCCAGCTGCTGCTGTGCCGCCGGGCCGACGAGGGCGCCGTGGAGCTGCGTGCCCACGGGGACACCGTGGTCATGGCTGCGGCCATCTATACGCGGTAAAGTTTTGATTTTCGCCTTCCCCCTCCCAGGGGGCCGATTCCCCTTGTCAAGGGGAAATGTCCCGAATGGACAAAAGGGATAGGGAAGGTGGCATGGCGCAGCCATGACGGATGAGGGTGAGTTTCGGAAACGCGGTGGTCATCGTGGGCGGACACGGAGGTCCGCCCCTACAAGATCCATCGTAATACGCCGTAGGGGCGGGCCTCTGTGCCCGCCCGTCGATGGCGTATGCACCCCCGTGGTCCCCCTCATCCGCCCCTTCGGGGCACCTTCCCCCCAGAGTGGGGAAGGCGAATGAACTGACAGAGAACACACTAGGAGGAACGCACATGGCCATATTGATGCCCGGGGGCCCGGTGGGCAAGGCGCTGAGTGAAAAGACCGCGCAGAATGCAGCCCGTCTGAAAGAGATGGGCGTGACGGCCACCCTGGAGGTCATCCGGGTGGGCCAGCGGCCGGAGGATATGGCCTATGAGCGGGCGGCGGTGAAGCGGGCCCAGGCCGTGGGCGTTCAGGTGCGCCACACCCTGCTGCCCGCCGATGCCCGGCCTGAGGAGCTGGTGGCCGCCCTGCAGCGGGTGAACGAGGACGATGCCGTCCACGGCTGCCTGCTGTTTCGCCCCCTGCCCGGGCAGCTGTCCGCCCCCGGACTCACCGAGACCCTGCGCCCGGAAAAGGACGTGGACGGCATGACCGCTGCGGGCATGGGCGGACTGATGACGGTGGAGCGCAACGGGTTCGCCCCCTGTACCGCCGCCGCCTGCATGGAGATGCTCCGCCACTATCACATCCCCCTGCGGGGGAAGAACGTCACCGTGGTGGGCACCGGGCGCACCGTGGGTATGCCGCTGCTGCTGCTGCTCATCCAGGAGGATGCCACCGTATCTGCCTGCCACCTCCAGACCCCGCCGGAGCGGCGGATGGAGCTGTGCCGCACGGCGGACATCATCATCTCTGCCGCCGGGTCTGCCGGGGTCATCGACCGGGCACACCTGGGCCGGGGCCAGACCATTGTGGATATCGGCCTGAGCCCCGGGCCGGACGGCGAATTGCTGGGGGACGTGGATTTTGATGCCGCCGAGTCTCTGGCCGCCGCCCTCACCCCCAAGAAGGGCGGCGTGGGTGCCGTGACCACGGCGGTGCTCATGGCGCACACCGTGGAGGCGGCCATGCGCAAGTGCGGGCTGGAAGAAGTTTAAATTCTGTGTCATTGCCAGGCCGATTCCCCTTATCAAGGGGAAATGTCCCGAAGGGACAAAAGGGATAGGGAGGCCCAACGGGCCGACGCGGCAATCCGTAACCCCCGTCTCTTGGCCCCCTTGTGAAAGGGGGCTGTCAGCGAAGCTGACTGAGGGATTCCGGTTTCAGGATAGCTTTCCTGTGGTCGGAATCCTTCCGTCACGGGCTGTGCCCGTGCCACCTCCCTTTGACAAGGGAGGCTGTTGGACGGGGATACTGCAGGTGCTGCGCCGACGGCGGGCCGCTGAGGACAGCGGCCCCTACGGACGAGAAGACAAACTTTTGTGCAATGACAAAACACGCTGAAACACTTTGTTTGAGAGGAGGTGCGGTGGATGACGGGACAGGAAGCGGTGGAACGGATCCACCAGGAGGCTTGGATCGGACGGGAGCCCGGACTGAGCCGGATCACAAAACTGCTGAGCATGGTGGGAGACCCCCACAAGGAGTTAAAGTTCGTTCATATCACCGGGACCAACGGAAAGGGGTCCACTGCATCTATGACCGCCTCTATCCTGGCGGCGGCCGGACTGCGGGTGGGCCTTTATACCTCGCCCCACCTGTGGCGCTTTCACGAGCGCTTTCAGGTGTGCGGCCGTCCCATCCCAGACGAGGCCCTGGGCCGCATCGGGGAGCGGGTCATTTTAGCCGGGCGGCAGATGGACGACCCCGCCACTGAGTTCGAGCTGATGACCGCCCTGGGCATGCTCTATTTCCGGGAGGCCCAGTGTGACCTGGTGGTGCTGGAGGTGGGCCTGGGCGGACGGCTGGACTCCACCAATGTGATCCCCGCGCCGGAGGTGGCGGTGATCACCAACATCGGCCTGGAGCATGTGGAGCAGCTGGGGGATACCCACGCCAAGATCGCCGGAGAGAAGGCGGGCATCATCAAGCCCGGCTGCGACACCGTGCTGTATCACCAGCGCCGGGATGTGGAGGAGGTCGTCACCGATGCCTGCCGCCATGCGGGCAGCCCCATGACCGTCACCGACCCGGACAGCCTTGAGGTGCTGTCCACCGGACGGGACGGACAGAACTTTATGTACCGGGGGGAGGGCCCCTATCACATCAACCTGCTGGGCCACTATCAGCTCAGCAACGCCCTCACCGCCCTGGACATCGCCGCCGTGCTCCGCCGCCGGGGCTGGCCCATTTCCCGGGAAGCGGTGATGCAGGGCATGCGGGAGGCCGTGTGGCCCGCCCGTATGGAGCTGGCCCGCCGCAGCCCGGACGTGATATTGGACGGCGGCCACAATCCCCAGTGCATGGGAGCTATCCGCCAGGCCCTGGAGGAGCTGTATCCCGGCAAGAAAATTTTGTTCCTGGTGGGCGTGCTGGAGGATAAGGACTATCACGCCATGGTGGGACAGCTGCTGCCCCTGGCGCGGGCGTTCATCACCATCACCCCGGACAGCCAGCGGGCCCTTCAGGCCCAGGCGCTGGCCGACTACCTCCGGGGGGAGGGGGCCGAGGCCCACTCCTGCGAGACGGTGGAGCAGGGTATGGAGAAGGCCCTGTCCATGGCCGGACCGGAGGACGTGGTGTGCGTGTGCGGCTCCCTGTACATGATCGGCGAGGCCCGCCACGTGCTGGGGCTGTGCTGATAGCCTGAAAACGAGAAGAGAAGAGAGACAGGGGACCCGCCGGGAATGGTCGGTGTTCATAAGGCAGCGAACAGCCACAGCAGTGCAAACTGCTGTGGCTGTTCTTGTAGTTTATCCGGTCATATGATAATATGGAGCCGAACAGACCTGCAAATCAGAGGTTATGGAGGAAACAAACGTGGAAGATAATAAATCAACGAATATCAAGAAAACGGTAAAATCAGGAATAACTTTTGGAAGTGCATTAGCTATGGTTATTAGTTATACAACGTGGAAATCTGTCGGTTGGGCGATTTTTCATGGATTACTTAGTTGGGTGCATGTAATATATTTCCTTTTACGTTACTAAATTCCAGTTTGTTGAACAGATAACAAGGGCGCACTTCTATACACCGTTCGGTGTAGTGCATTACGCGCGGAACTTGGCTCTCCCTTTGGGAGAGCCAAGGGGGGCTGCCTGCAACTGTGCCATATGTCATATTAGCATAAAGAAACGGAGCGCATCCGCACCGATACGCTCCGTTAACTGTCTTATGAACGCCCCGCGAAACCGGCGGGTCCTTTTGTAGTTTTGGGAAACGGATCGCCGCGTCAGGGCTGCGCCCTTCCTCGCAATGACGGGCACGGAACCGACCTTGTCATTGCGAGGAGCGCAGGCGACGTGGCAATCCGTAACTCCCGTCCAAAATCTCCGAACTCCCTGTCATAAAATGTTTACACAAAATGCAATTGCAATCTCGCCCCGGCGTGATATGATAAAAGGGACATGGTCCCGGGGGGGCCGGGACGAAGGAGGACATCGCTTATGTTTCAGTCTATCGGATTTTTAGGTACCGGCCAGATGGGCGGAGCCCTGGCCCGGGCGGCGGTGAAGGGGGCCCAGGGGGCCCGGGTGCTGCTGGCAAACCGCACCCCCGCCAAGGCCCAGGCCCTGGCTGACCAGCTGGGCTGCCAGGCCACGGACAACCAGACAGTGGCCGCCCAGTGCCAGCTGATCTTCCTGGGGGTAAAGCCCCAGATGATGGAGGGGCTGCTGAAGTCCATCGCCCCCGTCCTGGCGGGGCGGAAGGACCGGTTCGTGCTGGCCTCTATGGCGGCGGGCCTCACCGCCCGGCGCATTCAGGAGCTGGCGGGGGCGGACTATCCCGTCATCCGCCTCATGCCCAACACCCCTGCCGAGGTGGGCGCGGGGGTCATCCAGTTCTGCGGCGTGGACGTGGAGCCCGGCGAGCTGAAGGACTTCCAGACCCTGCTGGCCCCCGCCGGCCTGGTGGACCAGGTGGACGAGGGGCTCATCGACGCGGCCTGCGCCCTGTCCGGCTGCGGTCCTGCCTTCTGCGCCCTGCTGGCCGAGGCCCTGGCCGACGGCGCGGTGGCCTGCGGCCTGCCCCGGGACAAGGCCCGGCGCTATGCCGCCCAGACCATGGAGGGCACAGCCAAGCTCATGCGCCAGACCGGAGCGCACCCCGGCGCGGTGAAGGACGCGGTGTGCTCCCCCGGGGGCAGCACCATCCAGGGCGTGCGGGTGCTGGAGGCCAACGGCTTCCGGGCCGCCGCCATCGACGCGGTGATCGCCGCCTTTGAGAAGACCCAGGCCCTGGGCAAGGGATAAGGGGGGAGACACATGCGCATCGTGGTAAAAGTGGGCACCTCTACCCTGGCACACGCCACCGGGCGGCTGAACATCCGCCATGTGGAGCAGCTGGTAAAGGTGCTGTCCGACCTGAAAAACGCGGGACACGAGATGATCCTGGTGTCCTCCGGCGCCATCGGCATGGGGGTGGGCAAGCTGAATCTGCCCGGCCGCCCCGGCGACATGCCCACCAAACAGGCGGCCGCCGCCGTGGGCCAGTGCGAGCTGATGTATACCTATGACAAGCTGTTCTCCGAGTATAACCACACGGTGGCCCAGATCCTGCTCACCGGGGAGGACGTGGACCACGCCGACCGGCGGCGGAACTTTGAAAATACGATGTCCCGCCTGCTGGAGCTGGGGGCCCTGCCCATCATCAATGAGAACGACACCATCGCCACCGAGGAGATCAAGGTGGGCGACAACGACACCCTGGGGGCCATTGTGGCCTGCTCGGCCAAGGCCGACCTGCTGGTGCTGCTCAGCGACATTGAGGGGCTGTATACCGCCGATCCCCGTCGGGACCCCGGTGCCCGGCTCATCCCCGTGGTGGAGGAGATCACACAGGAGATCCTGGCCTTGGCCGGGGAAAAGGGCAGCGACCTGGCCACCGGCGGCATGGCCACCAAGCTGCGGGCCGCCCAGATGGCCACCGCCCGGGGCTGCGACATGGTCATCACCAACGGCGAGCACCCGGAGGTGCTGTATGACATCGCCCAGGGCAAGGCCGTGGGCACAAGATTTGTGGCGAAGAAGTAAAGCATTTGCGCCGAAAAACGCCGCCAATACCCGGCGCAGGGGCGGATATCATCCGCCCGCGTTACCTGGCGCACCAGCGGCGGGCGGCTAATAGCCGCCCCTACAGACCCGCTCGACATTAACGGGCCACCGTAAGATTTAAGGAGATGATCTCAATGACCACACAGGAGCTGCTGCTGCGGGCCCGGGGGGCGAAGGATGCCATGGCTATGGCGGATACCCAGACGAAAGACCGGGCCCTGCTGGCTATGGCCGATGCCCTGGAGGCGGAGCAGGAGGATATTCTGGCCGCCAACGCCCAGGACCTGGAGCAGGCCAGAGGCACCGTGAGCGACGTGATGCTGGACCGGCTGGCCCTGTCCCCGGAGCGCATCCGGGGCATGGCCCAGGGCATCCGGGAGGTGGCCGCCCTCCCCGACCCGGTGGGGGAGGTGCTGGCCCGGGTGGAGCGGCCAAACGGCCTGGTGATCGAAAAGACCGCCGTGCCCATGGGGGTCATCGCCATCATCTATGAGAGCCGGCCCAACGTCACCTCTGACGCGGCGGCCCTGGCCCTGAAGGCCGGGTCTGCCTGCGTGCTGCGGGGGGGAAAAGAGGCCCACCGGTCCGCCAAGGCCATCGTGTCCGCCCTGAAACAGGGTATGGAGCAGGCGGGCCTGCCCCGGGATGCCCTGCAGCTGGTGGAGGACACCAGCCGGGACAGCGCCAACCAGCTGATGCAGGCCCGGGGTCTGGTGGACCTGCTCATTCCCCGGGGGGGTGCGGGGCTCATCCGGGCCTGTGTGGACAACGCCACCGTCCCCGTGCTGGAGACGGGTACGGGCATCTGCCACATCTATGTGGATAGGGACGCCGATCAAACTATGGCCCTGGATATCCTGGAGAACGCCAAGTGCAGCCGACCCAGCGTGTGCAACGCCGCCGAGGTGTGTCTGGTCCACCGGGACATTGCAAAGGAATTCTTGCCCAAGTTCCAAAAGCGCATGGTGGAGGACCGGGCCGCCGCCGGCCTGCACCCGGTGCAGCTGCGCCTGGACGGGACTGCCGCCGCCATCATCCCCGGGGAGCGGGCGGGGGAGCGGGACTTTGACACAGAGTTTCTGGACTATGTGATGGCCGTGGCCGTGGTGGATGACGTGGAACAGGCCATCGCGCACATCGCCCAGCACTCCACCGGCCACAGCGACTGCATCGTCACCGAAAACGCCGCCGCCGCCCGCCTGTTCCAGACCTGGGTGGACTCCGCCGCGGTCTACTGGAACGCCTCCACCCGGTTCACCGACGGGGGGGAGTTCGGCCTGGGCTGCGAGATGGGCATCTCCACCCAAAAGCTCCACGCCCGGGGCCCCCTGGGCCTGCGAGAGCTGTGTACCTTCAAATTCCTCATCCGGGGGGACGGTCAGACCCGCTGACCGCCGCCGGAGAGAGTACGTTTTTCCCAAGAGGTTGAAAACTTTATGAACCGTTATATGCGAGAATTTGTCACCACCACCCAGGAGCTGCTGGGCAGCGACACGGTGCGCAGCATGGGCCAGTGGAAGCACCACGGGCCCATCAGCACCCTGGACCACTCCCTGTTTGTGGCCTATCTGTCCTATCGGTGGGCCCGGTTCCTCCATCTGGATGCCCGGGCCGCCGCCCGGGGCGGACTGCTCCACGACCTGTATCTGTATGACTCCAGGGACAAGAGCGCCCACCCGGGCTGGCAGTGCTTTGACCACCCCAGGGCGGCGGCCCAAAACGCCCAGACGCTGACGGAGCTGAGCCCCAAAGAGCGCAACATCATCCTATCCCACATGTGGCCCCTGGGGGGTGCGCTACCCCGGTCCCCGGAGGCGTGGCTGGTGGACCTGGTGGATACCATCTGCGCCGGGTTAGAGGTGTTCCGAATCTATCACCCCGCCAAGCTGCGAAAGCGGCTGGGCGTGGTGCCCATTGCAGGGGCAGGGACGGCCTGATTTTTGGGGGAGGGAGCCGGGACAAGACCTGAAAATCGGACGATGTTGCAGGAAAAATCGTGCTTTCTGGCCCAGTTTAAAAATTTTTGTCTTGTCAGGGGGAAAAAACCCTGATAATATGCTATAATGTATGTGACAGCGCCGCCAAACACGCCGGGCGGTCCCGGCTGGCGGAGGGCGGCGAATGCGGAATGAGGGCGGCCCCGTATCCCGGAAACGGGCACCCTGAACCAAAAAAATAAAACAAGAGGAGGCGCGGCCCGCAGCGGGACCGGACTGCGCCGACGAAATGGGAGGACACAACATGATCGCACACGGGAAGGATATTAAGGTCTTTACCGGAAATTCCAATCCGCAGCTGGCCAAAGACATCTGTACGGAACTGGGCATCCCTCTGGGCAACTCCGAGGTGGGGGCTTTCTCCGACGGGGAGAACTTCGCCTCGATCTATGAGACGGTGCGCGGCTCCGATGTCTTTGTGGTCCAGTCCACCTGCTCCTTTGAGAAGGACGGCAAGCCCGGCACGGTGAACGACTCGCTGATGGAGCTGCTTATTATGATCGATGCCCTGAAGCGGGCCTCCGCCGGACGGATCACCGCCGTGATCCCTTATTTCGGCTATGCCCGTCAGGACCGGAAGACCAAGCCCCGCGACCCCATCTCTGCCAAGCTGGTGGCCAACCTGATCACCACCGCCGGCGCTGACCGGGTGCTGACCATGGACCTGCACGCCAACCAGATCCAGGGCTTCTTCGACATCCCGGTGGACAACCTGCTGGGCTCCCCCATCTTTGTGGACCACTTCATCGAGAAGTATGCCCAGTGCCACGACGACACCATGGTGGTGTCCCCCGACGTGGGCTCTGTGGCCCGGGCCCGGGCCTTTGCCCAGAAGCTGAACATGCCCCTGGCCATTGTGGACAAGCGCCGCCAGAAGGCCAACTCCTCTGAGGTGATGAACATCATCGGCGAGGTGGAGGGCAAGCACGTCATCCTCCTGGACGACATGGTGGACACCGGCGGGTCCCTGTGCCACGCCGCCAAGGCCCTGGTGGAGATCGGCCACGCCAAGGACGTGACCGCCTGCGCCTCCCACGGCGTGCTGTCCGGCCCCGCCCTCCAGCGCATCAACGACAGCGTGCTGGACGAGGTGGTCTTCCTGAATACCATCCCGCCCCGCCACGGCCAGCGCTGCGACAAGATCAAGTATATCTCTGTGGCCCACCTGTTTGCCGAGGCCATCAGCCACATCTACATGGAGACCTCCGTCTCTCCCCTGTTCCTGTAATAGGGCACAACTGAAAAGGGTCAACAGGGGCGGGTAGCTTTACCCGCCCCTTGTGGCACTGTCATAAAGGAGATAAGCCTTCCCTACGCAGGGGGGAAGGTGCCCCGAAGGGGCGGATGAGGGGGACCTGCGGGGGTGCATCCGTTTTCGACGGGCGGACACGGAGGTCCGCCCCTACGGCGTGTCACGATGGCTCTTGTAGGGGCCGACCTCTGTGTCGGCCCGCGATGACCGGCGCACCATCGATACTCACCCTCATCCGTCATGGCTGCGCCATGCCACCTTCCCTATCCCTTTTGTCCCTTCGGGACATTTCCCCTTGACAAGGGGAATCGGCCCCCTGGGAGGGGGAAGGCTAAATTTTAAAACCATCAAAGCGAGGAAACATTATGTTTGGAAAAAATTCCGGCGGGGTGGCCTGGCTGCTGGTCTGTTTGGGCAACCCGGGGGATAAATATGAGAATACCCGGCACAACGTGGGCTTTATGGTGGCCGACGAGATCGGCGAGCGGCAGAACGCCCCCATCCAGAAGCTGAAGTTCAAGGCCCTGACCAACCTGTTCACCATCTCCGGCCAAAAGGTCCTGGTGATGAAGCCCATCACCTATATGAACCTGTCCGGGGAGGCAGTGCGCCAGGCGGCGGACTTTTATAAGATCCAGCCCGACCACGTGCTCGTTGTCTCTGACGACACCGCCCTGGCCCTGGGCCGTCTGCGCATCCGCAAGGGCGGCTCCGCCGGGGGGCACAACGGCCTGAAAAACATCATCCTCCACCTGGGCACCGACCAATTCCCCCGGCTGCGGGTGGGCGTGGGAGAAAAGCCCCACCCCGACTATGACATGGCCGACTGGGTGCTGGGCAAGTTCGTGGGCGAGGACAAAAAGACGGTGGATGCCGCCGTCAAGCGGGCCGCCGATGCCATCGAGTGCATCCTGGCCGACGGGCTGGATAAGGGCATGAACCGGTTTAACGGGTAAAAAAGCCTTCCCCTGGGGGAAGGTGCCCCAACGGGGCGGATGAGGGGAACGCCGAAGGGCTTTGAGCCGTTGCGTCGGGACGGATATAGCCTTCCCCCTCCCAGGGGGAAGGTGGCCCGTAGGGCCGGATGAGGGTGACTATCGCGGGTGCGGTGGTCATCGAACGGGCGGACACAGAGGTCCGCCCCTACAAAAGCCATCGTAACCTGGTGTAGGGGCCGACCTCCGCGTCGGCCCGCCGATAACGTATGCACCCCCGTGGTCCCCCTCATCCGTCATGGCTGCGCAGTCGTTGGCAGCTTTGCTGCCTTACGAATGCGGCGTACCCCTTGCGGGTGCTGCGCCATGCCACCTTCTCCCCTGCGGGGCGAAGGCTATACCTGTTCTGATGGGAACCATCTAAATGTCGATGGCCTTCCCCTCATCCGTCACGGCTAACGCCGTGCCACCTTCCCCCAGGGGAAGGCTGAGTACTCACCTATTTTTCACCCCATTGCTTCCAAATTTTTCAAGAGAGGTCCTGTTTATGCAGATGCAGCTGCTGACGGCGGCTTTGAGCCGGCTTCCTGAATTTCAACAGCTTTTGACCGCCCTGGAGGGCGGGCGGTGCCCTGCGGCCCTGTCCGGGGCGGCGGCCATCCACCGGGCCCACATCGCCGCAGGACTGGCCCTGAAAACGGGCCGGCCGGTAGTGGTGGTGTGTGCCGACGAGAGCGAGGGGGAGCGGATGGCCCGGGACCTGGCGGCCCTGTCCGGCAAGCCCGTACCTATGCTCACCCCCCGGTCCTTCACCTTCCACAATGCGGCCACCGTGTCCCGCCAGTGGGAGCAGCGGCGGCTGGCCATGCTCCGGGGACTGTCCACGGGGGAGCTCACCCTGGCCGTGGCCACGGTGGAGGGCCTGATGCAGCGGACCATGGAGCCGGAGGTGCTGGAGCGCTGCTGCGTCACCCTGGAGGAGGGCAAGAGCCATGACCTGAACGATCTGACCGAGACGCTGACGGCGGCGGGCTATACCCGGTGCGACCAGGTGGAGGGCCCGGGGCAGTTTGCCCTGCGGGGCGGCATCCTGGATGTGTTCAGCCCGGGGATGGACCGGCCTGTGCGGGCGGAGTTCTTCGGGGACGAGGTGGATGCCATGGGGGTGTTCGACCCGGACAGCCAGCGGCGCACGGAGAACTTAGACCGGGCGGTGCTGCTGCCCGCCGCCGAGACCCTGCCCCAGATGGCCCCCGGGGGCCGGGCGGGTCTGGCGGTGAAGCTGGGCAAGCTGGCGGCCAAGGCATTGCAGAAGGGGGAGAAGGAGCTCTCCGCAACCCTGGAGCAGGACCGGGAGGCCATCGCCCAGGGGCGGTCTTTCCCCGCCATGGACCGGTATCTGCCCCTGATCTACCCCAAGCTCTGTACGGCGGCGGACTTTCTGCCCGGGGACGCCTGCGTGGTCTTTTCCGAGTGCGCCCGGGTGGCCGAGCGGGCCAAGACCTATCAGTGGCAGCTGGAGGAGGACGCCAAGACCCTGATGGAGCGGGGGGAGCTGGACGGCAGCTGTGCCCAGCTCTTCCGCAGCTACAGCCAGCTGTGCGCCCTGCTGGAGGACTGGGCGGTGGTCTATCTGGATGCCTTTACCACCTCCGCCTACCCCGCCCCGCCCCGGACCCTGCTGTCCATTGTGGCCAAGCAGCTGCCCTCCTTTGGGGCCAGCCTGGAGACGGCGGTGCAGGACCTGGCCCACTATCAGCACAGCGGCTTCGGCTCCCTGGTGCTGGCGGGGGGCGAGCAGCGGGCCTTAGAGCTGCAGACCCTGCTGCGGGAGCAGAAGGTGAAGGCCGCGGTGGAATTTCAGCTAAAGGACCTGCCGAAGGCGGGGGAGATCGTCATCACCCTGGGCGGCCTGTCCGCCGGCATGGAATATCCCCAGATCCAGCTGGCGGTGGTCACCGAGGGGGGCGGTACGGCGGTGCGCCGGCCCCGGCGGCAGAGGGATGCCACCAACCGGCAGAAGCTGAAGTCCTATGCCGACCTGGCCCCCGGCGACCTGGTGGTTCACGAGCACCACGGCGTGGGCCGTTACGTGGGCATGGTGAAGATGCCCGTGGACGGAGTGGAGCGGGACTATGTGAAGCTCGCCTACGCCGGGACGGACGTGCTCTATGTTCCCGCCACCCAGCTGGACCTGGTCAGCAAGTATATCGGCGGGGGAGAGGATGCCAACGAGACAAAGAAGCTCTCCCGCCTGGGGGGCGGCGACTGGGAGAAGGCCAAGAGCAAGGCCCGCAAGGCGGTAAAAGACCTGGCCAAGGGGCTCATCGCCCTGTACGCCCAGCGGCAGCGCCAGCCGGGCTATGCCTTCTCCCCCGACTCCCCCTGGCAGCGGGAATTTGAGGAGCAGTTTGAATACACCGAGACCGACGACCAGCTGCGGTGCATCGGGGAGATCAAGCGGGACATGGAGCGCCCCACCCCCATGGACCGGCTGCTGTGCGGCGACGTGGGCTATGGCAAGACGGAGGTGGCCTTCCGGGCCATGATGAAGTGCGTGCTGGACGGCAAGCAGGCGGCGGTGCTGGTGCCCACAACGGTGCTGGCCCGGCAGCACTATCTCAACGCCCTGCGCCGCTTTGTCAAGTATCCGGTGAACATCGACGTGGTCTCCCGCTTCCGCACCCCCGCCCAGATGAAGGAGACCCTGCGGAAGGTGGAAAACGGGGAAGTGGACATTCTCATCGGCACCCACCGGCTGTTCAACAAGGACGTGAAGTTCAAGGACCTGGGGCTGCTGGTGGTGGACGAGGAGCAGCGCTTCGGCGTGCAGCACAAGGAGAAGCTGAAGGAGAACTTCCGTCAGGTGGATGTGCTGACCCTGTCGGCCACCCCCATCCCCCGGACGCTGAACATGGCCCTGTCGGGCATCCGGGACATGTCCACCCTGGAGGAGCCCCCCGCCGACCGCCAGCCGGTGCAGACCTATGTGCTGGAGCATGACTGGGGGGTGCTGGGGGATGCCATGCGCCGGGAGCTGGAACGGGGCGGCCAGGTATATTATCTGCACAACCGGGTGGACACCATCGACCGCACCGCGACCCGCATCCAGCAGCTGCTGGGGGAACAGGCCGCCGTGGGCGTGGCCCACGGGAAGATGGCCCAGGAGGCCATTGACGACGTGATGAGCCGCATGACCGACGGGGAGCTGAACGTACTGGTGTGCACCACCATCATCGAGACGGGCATCGACCTGCCCAACGCCAACACCCTGATCATCGAGGATGCGGATCATTTGGGACTGGCCCAGCTCCACCAGATCCGGGGCCGGGTGGGCCGGTCCAACCGCCGGGCCTTCGCCTATCTCACCTACCGCAAGGGCAAGGCCCTGTCAGAGAACTCCGCCAAACGGCTGGAGGCCATCCGGGAGTTTGCCGAGTTCGGCTCCGGCTTTAAGATCGCCATGCGGGACCTGGAGATCCGGGGGGCGGGCAACGTGCTGGGGCCGGAGCAGTCGGGCTTTATGCTCAGCGTGGGCTATGACATGTATTTAAAGCTGCTGGAGGAGGCGGTGCTGACCCAGCAGGGCCAGCCCGTGCCCAAGCGGACGGACTGCGCCGCCAACCTGACGGTGGCCGCATCCATCCCGGACCGGTATGTCCCCGCCCAGGAGCAGCGCATGGACCTGTACCGCCGCATCGCCGCCCTGCGCACGGAACAGGATGCAGACGACCTGGTGGATGAGCTGATCGACCGCTATGGCGAGCCGCCCCGGACGGTAAACAACCTGATCTCCGTGGCCCTGCTGCGGGCCGAGGCCGCACAGGCGGGCATCACCGACATCGACCAGAAAAATGGCTCCCTGCTGCTGGCCATCCCGGAATTCGACCTGCGCCCGGTGTCCCAGCTGTGCGGGGGGGAGAAGTATAAGGGGCGGCTGCTGTTCTCCGCCGGGGAGAAGCCCTATCTGTCCCTGCGCCTGAAAAAGGGAGAGGATGCCCTGCGGGCCGCCCGGGCCCTGGTGACCGACTATGCGGCGCAGCTGGAAGAAGGGTGATTTTTGCGGGGGGAGACCCGTAGGGGCGGATATCATCCGCCCGGACGATGACCGTCTGTTTACCGCGGGCGGCTAATAGCCGCCCCTACATGATGGGATGGAAAACGCCTGTAGGGGCCGCTGTCCCCAGCGGCCCGACGTTACCCGCTGGGCCATTGTTCGGGCGGATGAGGACATCCGCCCCTACGCCGGGTCACGATGGACACCGTAGGGGCGGACCTCTGTGTCCGCCCGGGGTGCGGGAAACCTCTTGTTCCCAACTCCCCTTTGTGCTATGATAAAAAAACCATCTGCGTTTGAAAGCGGAAGGATTTTACCGCTGGAAAGGAACACAAATACCATGAGCATCAAAAAACGGCTTTTATCCGCCGCCCTGGCCCTGACCCTGGGTGCGTCCCTTCTCACCGGCTGCTCCAAGGGGGCGGACGGCTCCGGCAGCCAGAGCAGCTCCGGCGACAGTTCCTCTGACGTGCAGGCCATGGACCTGACAGACGTCACCGATCCCTATCTGGCCACCGCCGGCATTGCCGGGGACACCGTGGTGGGCACGGTGGGCGACTATGAAGTGACGGCGGACAGTCTGCTGTATTGGCTGAACTATAACATCAACTATACCAAGCAGCAGTACAGCGCCTATGGCATCTCCGACATGCGCTGGGACGAGACCAGCGAGGACGGCACCACCACCGCCCAGGCCCTGCTGAAAACGGCCATGCAGCTGGCCAGCTTCTATCGCCTGCTGCCCGAGCTGGCGGCGAAAGAGGGGCTGAGCGTGCCCCAGGAGACCATCGACGGCCTGAAGGACGACGAAGCCAGCATCACCCAGCAGCTGGGCAGCGAGACGCTGAAGGACCACTACTTCTGGATGCAGATGCTCACCCCCGCCCTGTATCAGAAGATGTATCAGGCCGGGGAGGCCAGCCAGCTGCTCCAGGACGAGTATTTCGGCGAGGGTACCCAGGGCTACCCCACCGATGCGGAGGTAAAGACCTATGCCGAGGACGAGCTGGGCTATTACCGGGCCAAGCACATCCTGCTGCTGACCAAGGACATGTCCAAGACTGTGACCAACGACGACGGCACCACCGGCTATGCCCCCCTGGACGACGAGACCATCGCCCAGAAGAAGGCCAAGGCCGACGAGCTGCTGCAGCAGCTGCGGGCCTCGGACGACCCCGTCGCCCTGTTTGACCAGCTGATGAACGAGAACAGCGAGGACACCGGCCTGGCTGCCAACCCCGACGGCTATACCACCAGCAAGGGGGCCATGGTCCCCGAGTTTGAGCAGGCCGCCCTGGCCCTGAAGGAGGGCGAGATCAGCGACGTGGTGGAGAGCGACTATGGCTATCACATCATCCTGCGCCTGCCCCTGGACTTAGACCAGTTCCGCAGCCAGCTCATCGGCGACAAGATGGAGCAGCAGAGCAACCAGTGGCTGGAGGAGTATGGCGTGAAGACCAACGAGGTCTATGACCAGATCGACCCCCAGGCCTTCTGGGAGAAGGCCCAGTCCCTGACCCTGGGAGCCAAGAACGAGATCCAGGCCGTGATGGATGCCAAGACCGCCGAGGATAGCAGCTCCTCCGCCGACGGCAGTGCCAGCACCGGCACCGCCGGGTCCTCCAGCAGCGGGTCCTGAGCGGAAGAAAGACCCACGAGCGCGCGTCCCCGCAGGGGGGCGCGCGCTCTTTTTGTCCGGGAGGAGACTTTTTCGACAAAGGGAGGGCAGTTTTTCCTGGGAAAAGGGAACGAAGCGCCGATTCCGGGAAAAATGCTGTTTTTTTGAAAAAATGTGCTTGACACACACGGGGATGTTGTTGTATCATAACGAGGTGCCTGTAAGGGCACAGTCTGCGATGATGCAGGAGATTGCTCAGAGATGAGGTAACTTCTGCGGAGTATGTCCGTATGATCGGGCGGCTGAGAGATCCGTGCCACGGCGTATATCGCCCCGGCAGGGAGAGGACCGGCCTGCTATGCGCCGGTTTTTTCGTGCCCGGGAGTGATACGCACGGTAACGTGGACGAAGCTCTCACCGTACGGAGCGCGACAGCAAGACAAAGTCAACTTCGTATGATTTAAGGAGGAAACACCCAAATGGCAGCTCAGAAAGAAATGATCCGCATTCGCCTGAAGGCCTATGATCACCAGCTCATCGACCAGAGCGCTGAGAAGATCGTGGAGACCGCCAAGCGCACCGGCGCTACCGTCTCCGGCCCCATTCCCCTGCCCACCAAGAAGGAAGTCGTCACCATCCTGCGCGCCGTCCACAAGTACAAGGACAGCCGCGAGCAGTTTGAGCGCCGTACCCACAAGCGCCTCATCGACGTTGTGAAGCCCTCCCCCAAGACTGTGGAGGCTCTGATGTCCCTGGAGCTGCCCGCCGGCGTGGAGATTGAAATTAAACTGTAATTTCAGTTAAGACTTCTCAAAAAGTGGCACACGGCAGCGTCCGTGTAACAAATTCGTTGAACCCGCTGCCCGTCGCGTTTTGAGACGGGCGGGTCAAGTCGTCCGAGCAATGGCTCCCTCCCAGCCCAATGGGAAGGGATGACCAACTCGACCGACCAATAACCTTATCAAGGAGGAAATCCAAATGCAGAAAGCGATCATCGGCAAAAAGATCGGCATGACCCAGATCTTCGATGAGACCGGCCGCGTGGTGCCCGTCACCCTGATCCAGGCCGGCCCCTGCACCGTGGTGCAGAAGAAGACCGCCGAGAAGGATGGCTACAACGCCATTCAGCTGGGTTACGAGACCGTCCCCGAGCGCAAGCTCACCAAGCCCGAGCTGGGCCACCAGAAGAAGGCCGGCATCGAGGAGTTCCAGAAGGTCCTGAAGGAGTTCCCTCTGGAGGATTGCAGCAAGTACGAGGTCGGCGACAAGCTGAACGCTGACGTGTTCGCCGCCGGCGACTTTGTGGACGTGACCGGCATCAGCAAGGGCCACGGCTACCAGGGTGTCATCAAGCGCCACGGTGCCAGCCGCCTGAAGGAGACCCACGGTACCGGCCCTGTGCACCGTCACGCCGGCTCCATGGGTTCCGGCACTGACCCCGCCCGCATCTTCAAGGGCAAGATCGGCGCTGGCCAGATGGGCAACGAGCAGGTCACCGTCCTGAACCTGGACGTGGTCAAGGTGGACACCGAGCTGGGCCTCATCGCCGTGCGCGGTGCCATCCCCGGCCCCAAGGGCGGCGTGGTCTTCGTGAAGAACACCGTCAAGCACAACGCCGAGAAGAAGGGTGCCGCCGGCATCAGCAACAACCCGCAGAAGGCCTCTGCCCGCGTCAACCCGCAGAAGGCTTCCGCCCGCAACAAGTAAGGAAAGGAGAGATTGAGTCATGCCTAAAGCGAACGTGTTCAACATGGCCGGTCAGCAGGTCGGCGAGATCGAGCTCTCCGAGGCTGTGTTCGGGATCGAGCCCAACCAGGTCGTGGTCCACGAGGTGGTCAAGAACCACCTGGCCAACTGCCGTCAGGGCACCCAGAGTGCTCTGACCCGCGCCGAGGTTTCCGGCGGCGGCAAGAAGCCCTGGCGTCAGAAGGGCACCGGTCACGCCCGTCAGGGCTCTACCCGTGCTCCCCAGTGGACCCACGGCGGCATCGTGTTTGCCCCCAAGCCCCGCGACTACAGCTACACCCTGAATAAGAAGGTGAAGCGCCTGGCGCTGAAGTCCGCTCTGTCTGCCAAGGCTGCCGAGGGCGCCATCGTGGTGGTGGACGAGCTGAAGCTGGACGCCATCAAGACCAAGCCCGTCAAGCAGTTCCTGGACGCCGCCGGCGTTACCAAGGCTGTTGTCATCACCCCTGAGGTCAACGACATTGTGGTCAAGTCCGCCCGGAACATCCCCGGCGTGGTCACCACCACCGCCAAGATCCTCAGCGTCTATGACATTGTCAACGCCAAGCAGCTGGTCATCGACAAGGCCGCTCTGGCGATCATCGAGGAGGTGTATGCGTAATGGCTACCACTGCTTATGATATCATCAAGCGCCCCATCATCACCGAGCAGTCCATGGAGCAGACTGAGATGAAGCGCTACACCTTCGAGGTGGCCAAGACCGCCAACAAGATCGAGATCGCCAAGGCCATCGAGGAGATCTTCGGCGTGAAGGTCGCCAAGGTGAACACCCTGAACATGCAGGGCAAGGCCAAGCGCATGGGCAACCGCCCCGCTGGCCGCCGTGCCAACTGGAAGAAGGCTATGGTCACCCTGACCGCCGATTCCAAGACCATCGAGTTCTTCGAGGGTATGGTGTAAGGAGGAATTGAGAAATGGCTATTAAGACTTATAAGCCCACAACCCCCTCCCGCCGTCACATGACTGTGTCCGCCTTCGAGGGGATCGACAAGAAGGCCAAGCCCGAGCGCAGCCTGACTGAGGTGCTGAAGAAGCACGCCGGCCGCAACAGCTATGGCCGCATCACCGTCCGCCACCACGGCGGCGGCAACCGGCAGAAGTACCGCGTCATCGACTTCAAGCGCGACAAGGACGGCAAGGCCACTGTGGTCAATCTGCAGTATGACCCCAACCGCTCCGCCAACATTGCCCTGATCGAGTATGAGGACGGCGAGCGCCGCTATATCCTGGCTCCCAACGGCCTGAAGGCCGGTCACATCATCATGACCGGCGCCGATGCCGATATCCTGCCCGGCAACTGTCTGCCCATCGCCAACATTCCTGTGGGCGAGATGATCCACAACATCGAGCTGTACCCCGGCAAGGGCGCTCAGCTGGTCCGCGCCGCCGGCGTGGCCGCTCAGCTGATGGCCAAGGAGAACGGCATGGCTCAGGTCCGTCTGCCCTCCGGCGAGGTCCGCTATATCCGCGAGAACTGCAAGGCCACCATCGGCCAGGTGGGCAACACCGACTGGGCCAACATCCAGCTGGGTAAGGCCGGCCGCAAGCGCCACATGGGCTGGCGTCCCACCGTGCGTGGTTCCGTCATGAACCCCAATGACCACCCCCACGGCGGCGGCGAGGGCAAGAGCCCTGTCGGCCGTCCCGGCCCTGTCACCCCCTGGGGCAAGCCCGCCCTGGGTTACAAGACCCGCAAGACGAAGAACCGCACCGATAAGTTCATCGTCAAGCGCCGCAATAGCAAATAAGGAGGCAACACGATGAGCAGAAGCATTAAGAAAGGCCCCTTTTGCGCCCCCGAGCTGCTGAAGCGGGTCGATGAGATGAACGCCAAGAATGAGAAGAAGGTCCTGAAGACTTGGAGCCGCGCCTCCACCATCTTCCCCTCCTTCGTTGGACACACCTTTGCTGTGCACGATGGCCGCAAGCACGTGCCCGTCTATGTCACCGAGGACATGGTCGGTCACAAGCTGGGCGAGTTCGTGCCCACCCGCACCTTCAAGGGTCACGCGGGCAGCAAGACCGGTAAGTAAGGAGGAGAGAGACGATGGAAGCTGTTGCAAATCTGAAGTATCTGCGGATCTCTCCCCGTAAGGTGAAGATCGTCCTGGATCTGATCCGGGGCAAGGATGTGGGTACTGCTACCGCCATCCTGCTGCAGACCCCCAAGGCCGCCTCTGAGCCCGTGCTCAAGCTGCTGAAGAGCGCCGCCGCCAATGCGGAGAACAATCACCAGATGGACCCTGAGAAGCTGTATGTCAGCACCTGTTACGCCAACCCCGGCCCCATCATCAAGCGCATCATGCCCCGGGCCCAGGGTCGTGCGTACCGCATCAACAAGCGCACTTCTCATGTCACCATCGCCGTGAGCGAGCGCTAAGGGAGGAGGAACAATATGGGACAGAAAGTTAATCCCCACGGCCTTCGCGTGGGTGTCATCAAGGATTGGGACTCCCGCTGGTACGCCGCCAACGAAAAGGTGGGCGATCTGCTGGTCGAGGACAAGAAGATCCGTGACTATCTGAAGAAGACCCTCTACGGCGCTGGCATCCCCAAGATCGAGATCGAGCGGGACAACGCCAAGGTCCGCGTTTACCTGCACTGCGCCCGTCCCGGCGTGGTCATCGGCAAGGGCGGCGAGGACATCAAGAAGGTGGAGGCTCAGCTGGTCAAGCTGACCGGCAAGCCCGTGGACCTGAAGATCGTTGAGGTCCGCGACACCGATACCAACGCTCAGCTGGTGGCCGAGAACATCGCCCAGCAGCTGGAGAAGCGCATCGGTTTCCGCCGCGCCATGAAGAACTCCATGGGCCGGGCCATGCGCGCCGGTGCCAAGGGCATCAAGGTCTCCTGCGGCGGCCGTCTGGGCGGCGCTGAGATCGCCCGCACCGAGCACTATCACGACGGCACCATCCCCCTGCAGACCCTGCGTGCCGACATCGACTATGGCTTCGCCGAGGCCGCTACCACCTACGGCCGCATCGGCGTGAAGGTGTGGATCTACAAGGGCGAGGTCCTGACTCAGGCCCTGCGCACCACCCCCCGCACCCTGGACACCAGCAAGCCCTATCAGGAGCGCCGTCCCCGCCGCGACCGCCGCGATGGCGACCGCCGTCAGGGTGGCTTTAACCGCGACCGCCGTGAGGGCGGCTTCAACCGCGGCCCCCGCCCCGCCGGTCAGGGCTATAACAACAACCGTGGCCCCCGCCCCGCCGGTCAGGCCAATACCCCTAAGGAAGGAGGCGCTCAGTAATGCTGCTGCCTAAGCGCGTAAAGTATCGCCGCGTCCACCGTGGACGCATGAAGGGCAAGGCCAGCCGCGGCAACACCGTGACCTACGGTGAGTTCGGCCTGCAGGCTACCGAGCCCGCCTGGATCACCAGCAACCAGATCGAGGCCGCCCGTATCGCCATGACCCGTTACACCAAGCGTGGCGGTAAGGTCTGGATCAAGATCTTCCCCGATAAGCCCGTGACCGAGAAGCCTGCCGAGACCCGCATGGGTTCCGGTAAGGGCTCCCCCGAGTACTGGGTGGCCGTGGTCAAGCCCGGCCGTGTGATGTTTGAGATCGCCGGCGTCTCCGAAGAGGTCGCCCGCGAGGCTCTGCGACTGGCCAGCCACAAGCTGCCCGTCAAGTGCAAGATCGTTCAGCGTGAAGAGACCGAGAAGGGTGGTGAAGCGTAATGAAGGCTAACGAAGTTCGTAAGATGTCTGGCGAAGAGCTTCAGACCAAGCTGCAGGACCTGAAGAAGGACCTGTTCAACCTGCGCCTCCAGCACGCCACCAACCAGCTGGATAACCCCATCCGCATCGCTGAGGTCAAGAAGGACATCGCCCGGGTCAAAACCATCATCCGCGAGCAGCAGCTCGCCGGCCGCTAAGAGGAGGACTAGACAATGGAAAACAGAACTTCTTCTCGCAAGACCAGAGTCGGCCTGGTGGTTTCGGACAAGATGGACAAGACCGTTGTGGTCGCCATCGCCGACCGCGTGGCCCATCCTCTGTACAAGAAGATCGTGAAGAGAACCTATAAGCTGAAGGCTCATGACGAGCTCAACCAGTGTGGCGTGGGCGACCGCGTCAAGGTCATGGAGACCCGCCCCCTGTCCAAGGACAAGCGGTGGCGCGTGGTTGAGATCATCGAGAAGGCGAAGTAAGGAGGTGTCGGTATGATTCAGCAGGAAAGCTATCTGAAGGTTGCCGACAACACCGGCGCCAAGGAGATCAAGACCATCCGTGTTCTGGGCGGCTCCAAGCGCAAGTTCGGCAACATCGGCGATGTTGTTGTGGCTTCTGTGCGCAAGGCTCAGCCCGGCGGCACTGTGAAGAAGGGCGAGGTCGTCAAGGCCGTTATCGTCCGCACCTCTCGGGGTGTGCGCCGCGCGGACGGCTCCTATGTCCGGTTCGACGACAACGCCGCCGTCCTCATCAAGGAGGACAAGAACCCCCGCGGCACCCGTATCTTTGGGCCCGTCGCCCGCGAGCTGCGCGACAAGGATTATATGAAGATCCTGTCCCTGGCTCCCGAAGTGCTGTAAGGGAGGGCAATGAAACATGATCAAGATGAACATCAAGAAGGACGACGTGGTCGTCGTCCTCTCCGGTAAGGAGAAGGGCAAGCAGGGCAAGGTCCTGGAGGTCATGCCCAAGGAGCGCAAGGTCGTGGTGGAGAAGATCAACATGGTCTCCCGGCACACCAAGCCCCGCCGTCAGGGCGACCAGGGCGGCATCATCCAGAAGGAAGCCCCCCTGTACGCCTGCAAGGTGCAGCGCGTCTGCCCCAAGTGCAACAAGCCCACCCGGCCCGCTCACAAGCTGCTGGCCGATGGCAAGAAGGTCAGCGTCTGCAAGAAGTGCGGCGCTGAGATCTGAGAGAGGAGGAGTGAATCGAAATGGCTAACACGCCCAACCTGAAGAAGCTGTATCAGGACGAGGTCGCTCCTGCTCTGATGCAGAAGTTCGGCTATAAGTCCACCATGCAGATCCCCCGCCTGGAGAAGATCGTGATCAACGTCGGCTGCAGCGAGGCCCGTGAGAACGCCAAGGTGCTGGACGCCGTGGTCAGCGACCTGACCACCATCACCGGCCAGAAGGCCGTGATCACCCACGCCAAGAAGTCCGTGGCTAACTTCAAGCTCCGTGAGGGCATGCCCATCGGTGCGAAGGTCACCCTGCGCGGCAACAAGATGTGGGAGTTCCTGGACCGCCTGTTCAACGTGGCCCTGCCCCGCGTCCGCGATTTCCGCGGCATTTCCGCCGACTCCTTCGATGGCCGCGGCAACTATGCCCTGGGCATCAAGGAGCAGCTGATCTTCCCCGAGATCGAGTACGACAAGATCGACAAGATCCGCGGCATGGACATCGTGATGTGCACCACCGCCCAGACCGACGAGGAGGCCCGTGAGCTGCTCAAGCAGATCGGCGCTCCCTTTGCCGGCCGCTAAGGAGGAGAATGAGTTATGGCGAAAAAGTCTATGATCCTGAAGCAGCAGGCTGAGCCCAAGTTCTCCAGCCGCCGCTACAACCGCTGCAAGCTGTGCGGCCGTCCCCACGCCTATCTGCGCAACTACGGCATCTGCCGTATCTGCTTCCGCGAGCTGGCCTATAAGGGCCAGATCCCCGGCGTGAAGAAGGCTTCCTGGTAAGTGCTGTATTCCTGGAAGGGGTCTTTCAGATCCCTTCCAGGAATAATCTTTCCACGCGTTCGTGTGTGCGAGGCCGAAAAGGCCTTGCTTTTTCCTTTTTTATGGGGTATAATAAATCGATTTTGCGCCGGGGGGCATGAAGAACATCTCTCCACGCTGCCGTGAGTGCGCAGAAATCCCCGGTCCGGCCACGCTTCCGTGTGTGTCGGGCGGCTTTGTCTCCTTTCTTTGATTAAATATGATTCTGTGCCGGAGACCGGCGCGTAAGCCGCGCCCCGTCCGTGTGAAAAGAGACAAGCAGTTCTTTTGTTCAAATTCCGCTTTGCGGTTTTTGATATCGCACCTGCCCCAACCAGGTGCAAAGACGGCCAACAGGTCGGGAAAGCACCTAATTCCCGATACCTTGCCGCCTGTACCGGTCTATTTCCGGGCCGGTAAACTACAAGAGGAGGTAAAACTCATGCAAATCACCGATCCCATTGCGGATATGCTGACCCGTATCCGCAACGCGAACAACGCCAAGCATGACACCGTGGACGTTCCTGCGTCCAACATGAAGAAGTCCATTGCGCAGATCCTGCTGGATGAGGGCTATATCAAGAACTTCCAGCTGATCGACGACGGGACTCAGGGCGTTATCCGCGTGACCCTGAAGTACGGCCCCGGCAAGGAGAAGGTCATCTCCGGTCTGCGCCGCGTCTCCAAGCCCGGCCTGCGTGTGTATGCCGGCGCTGAGGAGCTGCCCAAGGTCCTGCGTGGCCTGGGTATCGCCATCGTGTCCACTTCCAAGGGCGTCATGACCGACAAGAAGGCCCGTCAGGCCCATGTCGGCGGCGAAGTCCTGGCATTTGTCTGGTAAGGAGGGTATAGGAATGAGCAGAATTGGTAGAGCGCCTATCACCGTCCCCGCCGGCGTGGAAATTAAGGTAGAGGACAACAACGTGGTCACCGTGAAGGGCCCCAAGGGCACCCTGACGCAGCAGTTCAACCCCAACATGGCCATCGCCGTGGAGGACGGCGTGCTGCATGTGACCCGTCCCAACGACGCCAAGGAGAACCGTGCCCTGCACGGCCTGACCCGCACCCTGATCCACAACATGGTCGTGGGCGTCACCGAGGGCTTCAAGAAGGAGCTGGACGTGAACGGCGTTGGCTATCGTGTGGCCAAGGAGGGCAACAAGCTGGTGATGAACCTGGGCTTCTCCCACCAGGTCATCGTGGAGGAGGTCCCCGGTATCTCCATCGAGGTCCCCAGCGCCAACAAGATCGTGATCCTGGGCTGCGACAAGCAGCAGGTGGGTCAGTTCGCCGCCGAAGTGCGGGAGAAGCGTCCCCCCGAGCCTTATAAGGGCAAGGGCATCAAGTATACTGACGAGGTCATCCGCCGCAAGGCTGGTAAGACCGGCGCCAAGAAGTAAGAAGGAGGTGTGCCATTATGATCAACAGACCCGATACTCGTTCCCAGCGCATCAAGCGTCATAAGCGTGTGCGTGCGAAGATTTCCGGCACGCCCGAGCGTCCCCGTTTGAATGTGTTCCGCAGTGCGACCAACATCTACGCCCAGATCATCGACGATGTCAACGGCGTGACCCTGGTCTCTGCTTCCTCCCTGGAGAAGGACTTCAACGTGGAAGGCACCAAGTCCGATGCCGCCAAGCAGGTTGGCATGAATGTGGCTGAGCGTGCCAAGGCCAAGGGCATTGAGAATGTGGTCTTCGACCGCGGCGGCTATGTGTATCACGGCCGCGTGAAGGCTCTGGCCGAGGGCGCCCGCGAGGGCGGCCTGCAGTTCTAAGAGAGGAGGAGACACAAATGGCTAGATTTGAGAGAGAGCCCAGCGAGTTCGTTGAGAAGCTGGTCTATCTGAACCGCGTATCCAAGACCGTCAAGGGCGGTCGTGTGAATAAGTTCTCCGCCCTCATGGTCGTGGGCGACGAGAAGGGCCGCGTGGGCTTTGGCCTGGGCAAGGCCGCCGAGGTGCCCGAGGCCATCCGCAAGGGCATCGAGGACGCCAAGAAGAATATGATCACCGTGACCCTGTCCGGCACCACCATCCCCCACGAGGTGATCGGCGAGTTCGGCGCCGGCCGCGTGCTGATGAAGCCCGCTGCCCCCGGTACCGGCGTGATCGCCGGCGGTCCCGTCCGTGCCGTGATGGAAGCCATCGGCATCAAGGACATCCGCACCAAGTGCCTGCGCTCCAACAATCCGCAGAACGTGGTCTCCGCTGCCTTTGAGGGCCTGAAGGCTCTGCGCAGCCCTGAAGAGGTCGCCCGTATCCGCGGCAAGAGCGTGGAAGAGATCGTGGGTTAAGGAGGGCTTTTACAATGGCTAATTTGAATATCAAGCTGGTCAAGAGCCTGAACGGCCGGATCGCCAAGCACAAGGCGACCGCCGAGGCCCTGGGCCTCCGCAAGATCGGCGATACCACCGTGCAGCCTGACAACGAGGCCACCCGCGGCAAGATCGCCCACATCGGCTACCTGCTCCAGGTCACCGAGGAAAACTAAAAGGAGGCGCGAGACATGAATCTGCATGAACTTTCCCCCGCCGCCGGCTCCAACACCAAGGCCTACCGCAAGGGCCGGGGCGCCGGTTCCGGCAACGGCAAGACCGGTGGCCGCGGCCAGAAGGGCCAGTGGGCCCGTTCCGGCGGCGGTGTCCGCGTTGGCTTTGAGGGCGGCCAGATGCCTCTGGCCCGCCGCCTGCCCAAGCGCGGTTTCCACAACATTTTTGCCAAGCCCCTGGAGGCCATCAACGTCTCTGTTCTGGACAAGTTCGAGGACGGCGCTGTGGTGGACGCCAAGGCTCTGCTGGAGAAGGGCATCCTCTCCAAGTGCGAGTATGGCGTTAAGATCCTGGGCAACGGCAGCATCACCAAGAAGCTGACCGTTCAGGCCTCCGCCTTCTCCGCCTCCGCCAAGGAAAAAATCGAAGCTGCAGGTGGTAAGGTGGAGGTGGTCTGACCATGATCCAGACCATCCGCAATGCCTGGGCTGTGCCTGAGCTGCGCAAAAAGATGCTCTTTACCGTCTTTGCGCTGCTGATCTTCCGTCTGGGCTCTGCAATCCCCGTCCCCTATATCGATTCCGCCACTCTGGAGCAGCATCTGCAGACCCAGAGCGGTACCATCCTGGGCCTGATGAACGCCATGAGCGGCTCCGCCTTCTCCATGGCCACGATCTTTGCCCTGTCCATCCAGCCCTATATCAACAGCTCCATCATCATCCAGCTGCTGACCGTGGCCATCCCCGCTCTGGAGCGGCTGGCCAAGGAGGGCGGCGAGGAGGGCCGGAAGAAGATCGCCTCCATCACCCGCTATGCCACCGTGGCCATCGCCCTGCTGCAGGGCTTCGGCTACTACTCCCTCATCAAGAGCTATGGTCTCATCGAGTCCTCTGCCCTCAGCGGTGTCTGGGTCGCCCTGGTGATCGTCCTGTCCTTCACCGCCGGCTCCGCCTTCCTGATGTGGCTGGGCGAGCAGATCACCGAGTTCGGTGTGGGCAACGGCATTTCCATCATCCTGTTTGCGGGCATCGTGTCCCGCTTCCCCCGCATGATCAGCGACTGTGTCAGCGGCGTGACCATCTGGTCCGCTGTGAAGAATGGCACCATGACTGAGGAGACCCTGACCGCTGCCGGCTACTCCGCCACCCAGGCGAAGGCCCAGCTGTCCATGGCCCTGGCCCCCTGGATGATCCCCGTGATCGTCATCGGTATGCTGGCCCTGGTGGTCTTTATCGTGTTCATCTCCAACGCCGAGCGCCGCCTGCCTGTGCAGTATGCCAAGCGGGTGGTGGGCCGGAAGATGTACGGTGGCCAGTCCACCCACATCCCCATGAAGGTGAACATGTCCGGCGTCATGCCCATCATCTTTGCCCAGTCCATCGCTGCTCTGCCTGCCACCATCGGCGCGTTCGCCGGATGGACCACGCAGAACAGCCTGCTGATGCGTCTGTTCGACACCAGCAAGCCCTTCTACAGCATCCTGTATTTCCTGCTGATCGTGGGCTTCAGCTATTTCTATGCCACCATGCAGTTCAACCCCGTGGAGGTCTCCAACAACCTGAAGAAGAACGGCGGCTTCATCCCCGGCTTCCGTCCCGGTAAGCCCACCGCCGACTTCATCACTAAGGTTCTGAACAAGATCACCATGTTTGGTGCGCTGTATCTGTCTGTTGTGGCCATCGCGCCCATCATCACGGGCAATATCTTCGGTTACCACTCCCTGGCCATCGGCGGTACCTCCGTCATCATCGTGGTGGGCGTGGCCCTGGAGACCGTGAAGCAGATGGAGGCTCAGATGCTCATGCGGCACTATAAGGGCTTTTTGGAGTAAAAGGAGTTGGAGAGAATGGGAATGAAGCTTATCATGCTGGGCGCCCCCGGCGCCGGCAAGGGTACTCAGGCTGAGATCCTCAGCGCCAAGCTGGGCATCCCGACCATCTCTACCGGCAACATCCTCCGCGCCGCCATCAAGGAGGGCACCTCCGTGGGCCTTCAGGCCAAGTCCTATATGGACGCAGGCAAGCTGGTCCCCGATTCCGTGATCATCGGCATCGTGGCCGAGCGGCTGGAGAAGCCCGACTGTGCCAAGGGTTTTATCCTGGACGGCGTGCCCCGCACCCTGCCCCAGGCCGAGGCCCTGGACAAGGCCGGCATCGTGTTTGACCATGTGGTCTCCATCGAGATCTCCGACAGCGAGATCGAGGAGCGCATGGGCGGCCGCCGGGTGTGCTCCGCCTGCGGAGCCCCCTTCCACGTCAAGTCCAAGCCCCCCAAGCAGGAGGGCGTGTGCGATGCCTGCGGCGGCGCACTCATTCAGCGGGACGACGACAAGGTGGAGACCGTGCGCAACCGCCTGAAGGTCTATCACCAGGAGACCGAGCCCCTGAAGGGCTATTACGAGAAGAAGGGCGTTCTGGTCCCTGTGGACAATCAGCCCACCATTGAAGCCACCACCAAGGTCATCATGGAGGCGCTGGGTATCTGATGGGATTGGAAATGATCTCTTTAAAGTCGGATCGTGAGATCCAGGCCATGCGCAAGGCCGGGCGAATCACCGCCCAGGCCCGCGCCCTGGCTGGGTCCATGATCCGCCCCGGTGTAACCACTCACGAGATCGACACGGCGGTGCGCCGCTTTATCGAAAGCCACGGGGCCAAGCCCTCTTTCCTGGGCTACGGCGGGTTCCCCGGTTCGGCCTGCATCTCCGTTAACGAGCAGGTCATCCACGGCATCCCCGGTCCCCGGAAGCTGAAGGAGGGCGACATCGTCAGCGTGGACGTGGGCGCTTATATCGGCGGCTTTCACGGTGACTGCGCCGCCACCTACCCCTGCGGCCAGGTGAGCGACGAGGCCATGCGTCTGATCAAGGTCACCCAGCAGAGCTTTTGGGAGGGCATCAAGAATGCCCGCAAGGGCTGCCGGGTGTCCGACATCGGCCACGCGGTCCAGGCCTATGTAGAGGCAAACGGCTTCTCTGTGGTCCGGGATTTTGTGGGGCACGGCGTGGGTGCCAAGCTCCACGAGCCCCCCGAGGTGCGCAACTATGGCCCCGCAGGCCACGGTCCCCGGCTGCTGCCGGGCATGACCATCGCCGTGGAGCCCATGGTGTGTGCAGGCGACTGGCAGGTGAAGGTACTGGCCGACAAGTGGACCACCGTGTCCTTGGACGGCTCCCTCACTGCGCACTATGAAAACAGCATTCTGATCACCGACGGAGAACCGGAGGTCCTCACCGTCACTGAGGACGGAGCCTATGTCTAATGGCACAGGCCGCATCGTCCAGGCTTTGGCCGGACGAGACCGGGGGAACTTCCTCTTCGTGGTGGGCCAGACACAGGACGGTCAGCTGCTGCTGGCCGACGGGAAGCGCCGAAAGGCGGCCCGGCCCAAAGCCAAAAAGCTGCGGCATGTGTGTCTCCTGCCCCAGGAGTTTGACCACCCCGTCATTCAGAAGCTGCAACAAGGAACCCCGGTCTCTGACCGGGAACTGAGACAGGCGCTGGCCGCCTTCAAGGGAGGAATCACGTTTGGCTAAGGACGATATGATCGAGCTGGAGGGAGTCGTCACAGAATCCCTTCCCAATACTACCTTCCATGTGGATATTGGAAACGGCCACATTATCCTGGCACACATTTCCGGCAAGCTGCGCATGAATTTCATCCGCATCCTGCCCGGAGACAAGGTGACGGTGCAGATGTCACCCTACGACCTCACCCGGGGCCGTATCACCTGGCGTTCTAAGTAATTCAAATGGCCGCCAAAGTGCGGCGTCTACGGTAACTATCAACGACCGAATCGTCGGAGCTCTCCCGGAAAGCCTTGCCTTTCCAGGTGCGCCCGAACTCTTCCCCAAAACAGCGGCCTGTGGCCGCTGCCCGGTCAAAAGCCCAGCGAAGCGGGTTTTGACCGGAGAGGAGGAGCGGCGCAGCGACTGAGCCTTGGCCGGAAGGCCGAGGCGAAGAGAGCGGAGCCCGCAAATCCCCCGTAAAGGGTCAAATCGGAGCCCAGCGAAGCGGGTCCGATTTGAAGAGGAGGAGCGGCGCAGTGAGCGAGCTTTGGCCGCAAGGCCGAAGCGAGGGATACGGAGCCCGCGACGACGAGGGGCCGTAAGGCATTCATCAGGAGGTTTCAACAATGAAAGTAAGACCGTCCGTGAAGCCCATGTGCGAGAAGTGCAAAGTCATTAAGCGCAAGGGCAAAGTCATGGTAATTTGCGAAAACCCCAAGCATAAGCAGAGACAAGGTTAATTGGAGGTGCTGTAATAAATGGCTCGTATTGCCGGTATTGACCTGCCGAGAGAGAAGAGAATTGAGATCGGCCTCACTTATATCTACGGCATTGGGCGCACCAGCGCCAACAAGATCCTGGCCGAGGCTGGGATCAGCCCCGACGTTCGCGTGAAGGACCTGTCCGAGGAGGACGAGGCCAAGCTGCGCGAGATCATCGGTCACGAGTATACGGTGGAGGGCGACCTGCGCCGGAACGTGGCGATGGACATCAAGCGGCTGACCGAGATCGGCTGCTATCGTGGTATCCGCCACCGCAAGGGCCTGCCCGTCCGCGGTCAGCGGAGCAAGACCAACGCCCGTACCCGCAAGGGTCCCAAGCGTACCGTCGCCAACAAGAAGAAGTAAGGAGGGATAAGCAATGGCTGCTGCTAACACCACTAAGGGCAAGAAAGTTGTCCGCAAGCGCCGCGAGCGCAAGAATGTCGAGAAGGGCCAGGTGCATATCCGCTCTTCCTTCAACAACACCATGGTCACCGTCACTGACGCGCAGGGCAACGCCCTGTCCTGGGCCAGCTCCGGCGGTCTGGGTTTCCGTGGTTCCCGTAAGTCCACCCCCTTCGCTGCGCAGACTGCCGCTGAGACGGCCGCCAAGGCTGCGATGGAGTATGGCCTGAAGACCGTCGAGGTCTTCGTAAAGGGCCCCGGCGCCGGCCGTGAGGCCGCCATCCGGGCGCTGCAGGCCGTGGGCCTGGAGGTCACCATGATCAAGGACGTGACCCCCGTCCCCCACAACGGCTGCCGTCCCCCGAAGCGCCGCCGCGTCTGATCTGAGAAGGAGGTTTTTGACAGATGGCTAGAAACATGCAGCCCATCGCCAAGCGGTGCAAGGCTCTGAACCTGTCCCCCGCCGCCATGGGCTATGCCAAGAAGGACACCAACCGCAACCCCAAGGGTCAGATGCGCAAGAAGCAGTCTGAGTACGCCATGCAGCTGACCGAGAAGCAGAAGGTCAAGTTTGTCTACGGCATCATGGAGAAGCAGTTCCGTATGTATTACGAGAAGGCTGCCCGTATGCAGGGCAAGACCGGCGAGAATCTGCTGACCCTGATCGAGCGCCGCCTGGACAACGTGGTGTATCGCCTGGGCTTTGCCCAGACCCGCCGCGAGGCCCGTCAGCTGACCACCCACGGCCACTTCACCGTGAACGGCCAGCGCGTGGACATCCCCTCTTACCTGGTTAAGACCGGTGATGTCATCGAGGTCCGGGAGAAGAGCCGCGCTTCCGTCAAGTTCAAGCGCCTGCTGGGCGAGGATGCCCCTGTGGTGAACCTGCCCAAGTGGCTGACCCGCGACAAGAACACCCTCCAGGGCACCGTCGCTGCCATGCCCGCCCGGGACGACATCGACTTCCCCGTGGAAGAGCACCTCATCGTCGAGCTGTATTCTAAGTAATTTCTGTAGCCGAGCCTCTTCGGCCTGGCTGAAGAGGCTCGGCACAACAGACTTAGACCCTCAGATATTGGTGAGCTGAATGAGGCGGCCAGCGCGCCGCCGAGAAAAGGAGGGTATCCTAGCATATGGTAGAAATCGAAAAGCCCCGCATCGAATGCGTGGAAAATCCCGGTGACGCATCCTATGGCAAGTACGTCGTAGAGCCCCTGGAGCGAGGCTATGGCACCACCCTGGGCAACTCCCTGCGCCGTATCCTGTTGTCCTCTCTGCCTGGCACCGCGGTGACCTCCATCAAGATCGCCGGTGTCCAGCATGAGTTTACCACCATCCCCGGTGTGAAGGAGGACGTGACCGAGATCGTCCTGAATGTGAAGAGCATCATCGCCAAGCTGTATTGCGAGGGCGTGAAGACGGTCCACATTGAGGCATCCGGTGCCTGCAAGGTGACGGCCGGCGACATCAAGGCCGATGCCGACGTGGAGATCCTCAATCCCGATCTGCACATCGCCACCCTGGGCCCCGATGCCACCCTGTCCATGGAGCTGACCCTGTCCCACGGCCGGGGCTATGTCTCCGCCGACAAGAACAAGACCGCTCAGACTGTCATCGGCGTGATCCCCGTAGACTCCATCTACTCCCCCGTGCGCAAGGTGAACTACACCGTGGAAAACACCCGTGTAGGCGATGCCACCGACTATGACAAGCTGACCCTGGAGGTATGGACCAACGGTACCATTGACGCCAGAGATGCTGTCTCCTTGGGTGCCCGCATCCTGTGCGACCACTTCACCCTGTTCACCGACCTGTCCGAGACCATGGGCAGCAAGTCCACGGTGGTGGAGAAGGCCGAGAGCCAGACCAGCAAGATCATGGAGATGACCATCGACGACATGGACCTGTCCGTGCGTTCTTACAACTGTCTGAAGCGGGCCAACATCAACACGGTGGAGGACCTGATCTCCAAGACAGAGGAAGAGATGATGAAGGTCCGCAACCTGGGCCGCAAGTCTCTGGAAGAGGTCATCAACAAGCTGGCCCTGATGGGCCTGTCCCTGGCCAGCGACGACAACAACAACTAAAACACCCGGGGCCTTTTAAGCGCCCCGCGGGTTTTGTGGGGACTGGGGCAGAGGTATGTAACGTTCCGCTCTGCTCCGCGGCTCTGCCGTCCCGGTTTCGGGCATCCCCGGCTGTTTTCAGCCGAACTGAACGAATTTGAAGTTGGATCTCGCCACGCGAGGTCGAAGGAGAGTTTACTATGTCTCTGAAGAATCGTAAGCTGGGCCGTACTACGGATCAGCGTAAGGCTATGCTCCGCGCCATGGTCACCTACCTGCTGGAGAACGGCCAGATCAAGACCACCCTCACCCGCGCCAAGGAAGTTGCTCCCGTGGCCGAGAAGATGATCACCCTGGCCAAGGACAACACCCTGGTGTCCTATCGTCAGGCCCTGGGCTTCATCACCAAGGAGGATGTGGCCAACAAGCTGTTCAAGGAGATCGGCCCCAAGTACGCCGACCGGAATGGCGGCTACACCCGCATCGTCCGCATCGGGCCCCGCCGCGGCGACGCCGCCGAGATGGCTATCATCCAGCTGGTGTAATTCTGCGCTTCAAAACCCGTTCCCTTGGGGACGGGTTTTTTCTTATATCCTGAAAGGAGCCGGACTATGAAGATCATCGATGCCCATCTGCATCTCTTTCCTCAGCAGGACTGGGCCGAGCAGACCGCCCAGGGCGTGGGCCACCACAACAGCGTGGACCACCTGCGCCAGGTCTATGGCCAGTTGGGCATGGTCCACGGGGTGGTCATGGGCAACAACAGCCTGGAGACCGGGCGGCACGACTATCCCGAAGACCTGTTTCACTACTGTGTGGGGCTGGACAGCCTGGTGCTGGACCGGGGGCGGAACATCCCGGCGGACCTGCCCGACCGGGTGGAGGAGCACTTAAAGCGGGACAACTGCTGCGGGGTGAAGCTCTACCCCGGCTATAACCGCATCTGGCTGTCTGATGTGTGCTATCAGCCCATCTATGACCTGGCCGCCCGGTATGATAAGCCGGTGGCCATTCACATGGGCCTGACCGCCTTTCCCCGGGCCCACCTGAAATATTGCCACCCCCTCACCCTGGACGAGGTGGCCGCCGACCACCCCAAGACGCGGTTTGTCATGTGCCATTTTGGCAACCCCTTTTTGGAGAGTGCCGCCGCCGTGGTGGAGAAGAACCCCAACGTGGCCACCGACCTGTCCGGCCTGCTGGAGGGCCGAGTGGATCTGGACGAGTATTTCCGGGTGCAGGCGGGCTACGCCGGGCTGCTGCGCACCTGGCTCACCGCCATCTGCCAGTGGGACGACGTGATGTACGGCACCGACTGGCCCATTGTCAACCTGGGGGAGTACATCCGCTTCATCCAGGGCATCGTGCCCGAGGTGTATTGGGAGAAGGTATTTTTCCACAACGCCAACCGGATCTATGGGTTGGGGCTGTGAATATCAGGGGACAGATGCCGTGTCACGATGCTCCTCGCAAGGACAGGGAAAAGTTTTCCCCAAAACAATGCGCCTGTGTGGATATTTTCTGAAAATCCACACAGGCGCATTTTGCTTTAACGTTTAAATTCCCAAAATCTCGGTGGCGATGCCGAAGTAGATCAGCAGGGACAGGGCATCTACCACGGTGGTGATGAAGGGGGCGGCCATGACGGCGGGGTCGATGCCGATCTTCTCTGCCGCCATGGGCAGGGTGCAGCCCACGATCTTGGCGCAGACCACGGTGCACATCAGGGTCAGGCAGACCACCAGAGCCACGGGTACGGTGACCTGGGGGTTGTGCATGAGCATCCGGTCCACCAGCATCATCTTCACAAAGTTGGCCGCCGCCAGACACACGCCGCACAGCAGGGCCACCCGCAGTTCCTTCCACACCACGGCCAGCATGTCGGAGAACTCCACCTCCCCCAGAGACAGGGCGCGGATGACGGCCACCGACGACTGGGAGCCGGAGTTGCCGCCGGTGCCGGAGAGCATGGTGATGAAGGACGTGAGCACCACGCAGGCGGCCAGGGCGCCTTCAAAGTGGGTGATGATCATGCCGCTGAAGGTGGCCGACAGCATGAGCATCAGCAGCCAGGGGATACGGGAGCGCCAGGTCTCGAACACGCTGGTCTTGAGATAGGGCTTGTCACCGGGCAGGATGGCGGCCATCTTCTCAAAGTCCTCGGTGGCCTCCTCCTCCATAACGTCCATGGCGTCGTCGAAGGTGATGATACCCACCAGGCGGTTCTCCCCGTCCACCACGGGCAGGGCAGACAGGTCGTATTTGGAGAACATCTGGGCCACATCCTCCTTGTCCTCGTGGGTGGTGACGGAGATGACCTTGGTCTCCATGATGTCCTTTATTTTGGTCTCGTAGGGGGACAGCAGCAGGGTCTTCACTGTGACCACGCCCAGCAGCACCCGGTTTTGGGTGACATAGCAGGTGTACACCGTCTCTTTGTCCAGACCGACCTTTCGGATGCGGGCGAAGGACTCCTCTACGGTGGCGTTGGGGTGGAGGTAGATAAACTCCGTGGTCATGATGGAGCCGGCGGAGTCCTCCGGGTATTTCAGCAGCTGGTTGATCTGGCTGCGGGTGGACGCGTCGGTGTTGCGCAGGATACGGGAGACCATGTTGGCGGGCATGTCCTCGATGATGTCCACGGTATCGTCCAGGTAGAGCTCGTCCAGAACTTCCCGCAGCTCCTTGTCGCTCAGGGCGTTGATGATCTTCTCCTGATCCTCGCTGTCCTCCAGATAGGTGAACACGTCGGCGGCCACGTCCTTGGGCAGCAGCCGAAAGACCACCACCTGCTGGTCGGGCTCCAGCTCGTCCAGAAATTCGGCGATGTCCACCTCGTTCATCTCGTCTAGGTGGGCGCGCAGGGCGCGGAACTGCTTGTTTTTTACCAGCTCCAACAGCAGCGCCTCGTCATAATTTTCGTGCATGGGTGTTTTCCTCCTTCCTCTCAATAAAAAGGAAGCAGGGCGCAAAAATACCGCGGGACAATATCGTTTTAGCGATAGAGAACTATGTCATTCCGAGGCGCACAGTACCCGTAAAGGGTACGCCGCATTCGTAAGGCAGCAAAGCTGTCAACGACTGCGCAGCGACGTGGGAATCCGTTTCCCTCGTCTGTAGACGGAAGAAACGGATCGCCACGTCACCCCCTTGGGGTTCCCCGCAAGGACAGGATACTCAACGGGCCGATATTGTCCCGCTTTTGTTCGGGGACAGCAGAGCGGGGACACAAAGGGGGCCCATCCAGCTCTGCCGCCGCCCGCTCGCAGCAGCGCGCCTGCTCCCGGTGACGACTTCGGCCTTCCATTTGGTTCCCACATCCTTTCCCGCTTAGACAAGCAACAAAATTTTGACAAAAAGGCAGCGTCATTTTAGTGGCTTAAAAATATTATAATCCCCTTCCCCGGGGTTTGCAAGCCGGGGAAGGGGAAAAACGTGCAAAATCCGCGTGAGATTTGGGCAAAGCGGCTGTCAGCCCACGGTGACGGCGGCAGAGCGGCCCACGATGTTGATGTAAGACGGCCCAACGCCCAGGCGCAGGGGGTTCCCGGCGGCGTCCAGATAGGTCATGGGGCTGCTGTCGCCGCTGCGGGACCAGGTGATCTCCTGCACCCGCCCGTCGCAGAAGAGCTGGCCGGAGCCGGTGCCCGTGGTGCGCACGGACTGGCGGCCCTTGTCGTCCCCCTTGATGGCGGACACGTCGGTGCGCAGGATCAGGACGTTTTTTACCTGGACCTGCTCCCCGGTGTTGCCGTCTATATACGCCCTGCCGTATTCCGACACCCGGTAGCGCCCGGTCTGGGTATCGTAAGTAAAGACACCGGTCTTATAGTCGGAAAAGCGCACAGAGACGGTCTCTGCCGGGTCGCCTGAGGCGGTCTCCCCCTCCGGGAGGAAGGAGACGGGATAGGAGAAGCCGTCCTTATGCTCCAGCCGCTTGCCATAGGTGGGCAGCAGCTCCTGAATGGTCTGGCCGGAGGTGAGGACGGAGTGCTCCAGGCCCATCTGCTTTTTCCGGGTCTTATCCCGCCAGAACAGCGTGCCCTCGTAGGGGCCGTTGACGCAGTCCAGGGCGGTGACCCCCATGTTCTTAATGGCGGAATAGGCCTGGGGGCTGCCCCCGGCGTGGAGGAACACCGCATCGTGGCCCCGGGCCAGGGAGACATAGTAGTCCCGGGCCGAGCGCACCGAACCCAGGTCGCCCACACCCTCCACCGACTGGAACACCGCCATCATCCGGGTGATGCCCCCCTCGGCGGGCAGCTCATAGATGAGGTCGGCCTGGGACACCCCCAGCTGGGGCAGGGCCTTTTTCAGGTTGTTGAGCATAATGGCCACCGGGCGGGCATTGGCCAGGTCCACGGCGCTGCCCTCCCCGGTGAGGGGATTGACATAGGGCAGGACGGGCTCCGGCTCCGGTTCTGGCTCCGGCTCCTCCACGGGGGCGAGGACGGAGACGGCGGGCTCGTCCGGCATGGAGGAGGACGGGGCGGGGGTCTCCCCCTTTCCGCAGGCGGACAGCAGACCGGCCGTCAGGACCAGGGACAGCAGCAGGGCGAGGGACTTTTTCATAAGGGGGCCTCCCTTTTCATCCGATTTGCGCCGGGGCGCAGATGAGGGTTTGCTCTATCTTCTATCATACTGTCCCCGGCGGTGTTCTGTCAACCGAAACAGTGGGAGCCCACGAAAGAAAGCACGGGAAAAAATTCATTTCTTCCCCCCGCGCGGTTGACAGCGGGGGTGGGACGTGCTATAGTTCATTTGTGTATTTGCGGTAGGAAACGTTGAAAATGCGTCAAAAAACAGTCAAAAGACACAAATTCAACACAAAAACCGGGAGTGAGGGTCAATGCCTGGACCCTGTCCGCACACATTCAGGAGGAGGAGTTGCCTTGAGCCGTTTGTCCATCGAAACGCCGGGACGGGCCCAAACCGTTTTAGGGGGCCTGCACCGGGACATGGGCCGGCGCATCAGCGCCAGCCAGCCGGGACTTTGCCCGGTGGACATGTCATTGAATTTTCTGCGCCTTTGTCATGCACAGACCTGTGGAAAGTGCGTACCCTGCCGGGTGGGATTGAGCCAGCTGGCCGACCTCATCGAGCAGGTGCTGGACCGCACCGCCACCAAAGAGACCATCGATCTTATCGAAGCCACCGCCCGGGTCATTGCCGACTCCGCCGACTGCGCCATCGGCTATGAGGCCGCCCACATGGTGCTCAAGGGCGTGCGGGGCTTCCGGGAGGATTTTGAGGAGCACGCTTTTCACGGCCGGTGTATCTGCGCCCTGAGCCACCCCGTCCCCTGTGTGTCCGTCTGCCCGGCCCATGTGGACGTGCCCGGCTATGTGGCCCTGGTGCGGGAGGGCCGTTACAGCGACGCGGTGCGGCTCATCCGCAAGGACAACCCCTTCCCCTCCGCCTGCGCCTATGTGTGCGAACACCCCTGCGAGGCCCAGTGCCGCCGCCGTATGGTGGACGACGCGGTGAACATCTGCGGGCTGAAGCGCTTTGCCGTGGACCACGGGGAGGACACCCCCGTTCCGGAAAAGGCCCCGGAGACGGGCAAGACGGTGGCCATTATCGGCGGCGGCCCCGGCGGCCTGACCGCCGCCTATTACCTGACCCTGATGGGGCACAAGGTCACCGTGTACGAGCAGCGGCCCAAGCTGGGCGGCATGCTGCGCTATGGCATCCCCGACTACCGCCTGCCCCAGGAGGTGCTGGACCGGGACATCGACTACATCCTGTCCGCCGGCATCGCCGTCCACACCGGCGTGTCCATCGGAAAGGACCTGACTATGGCGGATATCCAGCGCAGCTTTGATGCGGTGTATATCGCCATCGGGGCCCACAACGACAAAAAGCTGGGCCTGGAGGGCGAGACCTCTAAAAACGTGGTCAGCGCCGTGGAGCTGCTGCGGGGCATCGGCGAGGGCAAGGCCCCCGACTTCACCGGCAAAAAGGTCTGCGTGGTGGGCGGCGGCAACGTGTCTATGGATGCCACCCGCACCGCTCTGCGCCTGGGGGCGGAGAGCGTCACCTGTGTCTATCGCCGCCGGGTGGAGGACATGACCGCCCTGGCCGAGGAGATCGAGGAGGCCATGGCCGAGGGCTGCCAGATCCTGCCCCTTCAGGCCCCAGCCCGCATCGAGGCCGACGAAAACGGCTGCGTCACCGCCCTGTGGACCCGGCCCCAGCACATCGGCCCCTACGGCAGCGACGGGCGGCCCAAGCCCGTGGCCGCCGATGCCCCGGAGTTCCGCATCCCCTGCGACTATGTGATCGTGGCCATCGGCCAGGCCATTGAGGCCAAGCCCTTCGAGGCCGTGGGCGTGACCACCCAGCGGGGGGCCATCCAGGCCGACCTGTCCAGCGCCGTACCCGGACTGGACAACGTGTTCGCCGGCGGCGATGCCGTGTCCGGCCCCGCCACCGTCATCCGGGCCGTGGCCGCAGGCAAGGTGGCCGCCGACAACATCGATGCCTATCTGGGCTTTGACCACAAGATCCACACCGACGTGGAGATCCCCCCGGCCCACCTGACCAACTCGCCCCCCTGCGGCCGGGTGAACCTGAAAAACCGCCATCTGGACTGCTACTGCGGCGACTTTACCCTGCTGAAAGAGGGCATGACCCTGGAGGAGGCCCAGCAGGAGGCGGGCCGCTGCCTGCGCTGTGACCACTTCGGCTATGGCATTTTTAAGGGAGGGAGGAACACGGAATGGTAACGCTGACCATCGACGGACGCACCGTCCAGGCCCAGGAGGGGGCCACCATTCTGGAGGCGGCCGCCCAGGCCGACATCCATATCCCTCATCTGTGCTACTTAAAGGGGATCAACGAGATCGCCGCCTGCCGGGTGTGCTGCGTGGAGGTAGAGGGCGAGCGGGCCATGGTGACGGCCTGCAACAACCCGGTGAAGGAGGGCATGGTGGTCCACACCAACTCCCCCCGGGTGCGCAGCACCCGCCGCATCAACGTGGAGCTCATCCTGTCCCAGCACGACTGCAAGTGTGCCACCTGCGTGCGCAGCGGCAACTGCCAGCTGCAGACCATCGCCAACGATCTGGGCATCGTAAAGGTCCACTATGAGACCCAGCTGCCCCGGGGCCTGCGGGGGGCCTGGACCACCACCTTCCCCCTGTATCACGACTATAACAAGTGCATCAAGTGTATGCGCTGCATCCAGGTGTGCGACAAGGTGCAGACGCTGAGCATCTGGGACGTGTCCGGCACCGGCGGGCGCACCATGGTCGACGTGTCTGGAAACCGGGTCATGAAGGACTCGGACTGCGCCCTGTGCGGCCAGTGCATCACCCACTGCCCCACCGGCGGCCTGCGGGAGCGGGACGACACCATGGAGGTGTTCTCCGCCCTGGCCGACCCGGACAAGATCACCGTGGTCCAGGTGGCCCCCGCCGTGCGCACCGCCTGGGGCGAGGCCTTCGGTATGCCCCGGGAGCAGGCCACCATGGAGCGCATGGCCGCCGCCCTGCGCCGGCTGGGCTTTGACTATGTGTTCGACACCAACTTCACTGCCGACCTGACCATTATGGAGGAGGGCAGCGAGTTCCTCCACCGCCTGAAGGCCGGCGGCCTGACCCGGTGGCCCATGTTCACCAGCTGCTGCCCCGGCTGGGTGCGGTTCTTAAAGGGCCAGTACCCCGAGCTGGTGGGCCAGCTGTCCAGCGCCAAGTCCCCCCAGCAGATGTTCGGCAGCGTGGCCAAGAGCTGGTTTGCCCAAACGCTGGGAGTGGCGCCGGAGAAGATCTGCTGCGTGTCCATCATGCCCTGCGTGGCCAAAAAGGCGGAGGCCGAGCTGCCCACCATGGCCACCCAGCACGGCCCCGACGTGGACTGGGTGCTGACCACCCGGGAGTTTGTGCGGATGCTCCGGGCCGACCAGCTGGACCCCAAATATCTGCCCGAGGAGCCCCTGGACAGCCCCATGGGCGTGGCCACCGGCGCGGGCGTGATCTTCGGGGCCACCGGCGGCGTGATGGAGGCCGCCCTGCGCACGGCCGCCTATCTCCTCACCGGAGAGGACCCGGCCCCCGATGCCTTTGCCCAGGTGCGCACCGGCCCCGGCCTGCGGGAGGCCACCTACGAGGTGGCGGGGATCCCCGTGCGCTGCGCCGTGGTCAGCGGACTGGGCAATGCCCGGGCCCTGATGGAGCAGCTGAAGGCTGGCAAGGTCCACTATGACTTTGTGGAGGTGATGGCCTGCCCCGGCGGCTGCGTGGGCGGCGGAGGACAGCCCATCAGCTGCGAGGACAAGGAGCTCTACGGCGAGCGGGGCCAGCGGCTGTACGCCCTGGACAAGAGCGCCCCTGTGCGCTTCTCCCACGAGAACCCCCAGGTCCAGGCCCTGTACCGGGAGTATCTGGGCAGCCCCCTGAGCGAAAAGGCCGAGGAACTGCTGCACACCGACCACAAGGGCTGGCTGATGCCCGGCGAGCCCAGGTAAACCGGATATAGAAACGATCACAACAAAAACGGCACTTCCCGAAACCGGGAAGCGCCGTTTTTGCATAAGATCAAGGAAAATCAGCCTGCGGTAGTGAGGAACTGGCGATTCGAGGAAATTATGATTGCTGAATGGATTCGTAAAATATCCAATAACGATAATCAAATTGGAAATATTTCCAGAAAAGATGATGAATATGTTGTTCAGATAAATCTTTGGAATGGAGAAGTGTGCAATTTAAAAACGATTGGCTGTAAAAGTATATATCATCGAATTGAGCTTGTAGATGAAATCGGCGATATTGTGATGAATGATGGTCTATACAAATTTATGACAGTTGATATAGAGGAAGAAGCAGAAGCTATTTTGGAAATAGAAGCAAATGGATTGATGGAGATTGAATGAAATCCCAACAAAGAATTTGGTGAAAGCTGTATGAATAACAAATCCCACCGAACCAGTCAACGGTCAAGATGAACAGTGTATTGCATACGCTGCCGTTGACAGCTTCGGCTGTATTTGGAAAATGTAATCAAGGCGGGTAAGCCCTAAAATGGCTTCCCGCCCATTTCAATGTTGAGGACAAGTTGGAGCCGTTGACAAACGCCTATTTTGAAAAAAGGCTTTGATTTTCCTGCCCGGTCTTTGTCGATTTTATGGCAGAAACGGCTTTTTCCTGAACTTTTTTCAAGACAGTTTTTTTAGAAAACCACTTTGCCAACAGGTCCATTTTGTCCCGAAGTGGCTCCTTGCGGTGCTTCCCCTGCCGGGGTATTCCTTTTCGGATGGTCATTCATTTTTCAAGGTGCAGTTCATCGATGAACTACCCTAAGTCTACACGAAAAAAATGCAATTCCCGGAATCTTGCGAGAATTGCATTTTAGGGCAATATTCAATTTCAAAATTGCATTTCTGCAATTTTCTTGTATAATGGGAAATAGGAAAAGGAGGTGCTGTGTATGGCTTTACCCGGAACACCCGGAACATCGGGCAGAAGCAAAACAGGATTTGCAACTTCTGAACGCACAGAAGATGGGAGAACATGAAGCGGAAATTGAAAAAATCAAGAATGTATTTCTTGCTATCCTGCGAGATATTAAGAAAGATATGGACAACAGAGAACAGCCAGGAGAAGCTGTGACCGCCGCTATGTTCCAAACCATGCAGGAAACCATGAAAGACCACCAGCAGGAGCTGCTTTCTATGGACGATGTAACTGCTATGATTGCCGGACAGATTGGGAAGTTTCTTCCGATGGACGAGGAAACGACGGAACAGTTCCGGCAGTTGGCAAAGAGGATGATGGAGCAGGTAGGAAAATAATTGCAGAAAAATATATGTAGTTTTATAAAACAATCAGGAGGATTACATGAGACGGGTAAAAAAAGAAAAAAGGAATAAAGTGCTTATTTTTAGTGTGATTATCTTGCTTCTTGTATGTGCAGGCATTGCGATAGCCAGTTTGCATAAAGTAAATAATATTTTGTTGGAAAACTCGTCTAAGGCAACAATAGAAATGATTGGAAATTCAAGTACAACTGAACCTGCACAAGAGCTTCGAGGAACTGTAAAAGATGCAACAATGAATACGCTAACTGTTCAAGGTGAGGATAATCGTGAATATTGTTTTGGAACAGAAGGTGTAAATATTTCAACTGGTGAGACAGGAATAGTGATTGGGAATCCAGTGACAGTTTCATATCATGGCAAGTTGGATTTGAATGCATCTGTACAAGAGGTTGAATTACTTTCCATTACGGTTACGGATTCCAGTTTGAATACCGAAAATCCTGAACCAACAACTGGTGAAACAGAGCCAAGTCCCCCTTCTGCTTCCGTGACACAGAAAGCACAAGAAATTCTAAATGCAATGACGCTGGAAGAAAAAGTTGGACAGATGTTTATTGCACGCTGTCCCGAAATAAATAGCGTACAGAAGGTAAAGGAGTATAATCTTGGAGGTTATATTCTTTTTAGCCGAGACTTTTCTGGAAAAACAAGAGATGAAATTATCCAGAATATTCAAAGTTACCAAAGTGCAGCAAAAATCCCCATGTTTATCGGAGTAGATGAAGAAGGAGGCACTGTCAACCGTGTTAGCACAAACCGAAATTTGCGAGCTGTGCCTTTCTGGTCCCCTCAAGAACTCTATGCTGAAGGTGGCTTTGATTTGATTCAAAGTGACACACAAGAAAAATGTGAATTATTGAATAGTTTGGGGATTAATTTGAACTTTGCCCCAATCTGCGATGTTTCGCAAAATCCAGAGGATTTTATTTATGACCGGAGTTTTGGACAGAACGCAGAGCAAACTGCCGCTTATGTCCACTTAGTTGTGCAAACCATGTTTCAAGAAGGTATGGGGAGCGTCCTAAAGCATTTCCCCGGGTACGGAAATAATGTGGATACACATACAGGTATTGCTTATGATGATCGCACCTATGAAACATTTTTGAACTCAGATTTCTTGCCGTTTCAAGCAGGAATCGATTCTGGAGCCAATATGGTATTAGTTTCTCATAATGTGGTATCCTGCATGGATAGTCAAACCCCTGCTTCACTGTCTTCACAGGTACACAAAATCCTGCGGGAAGAATTAAAATTTACTGGAGTTATTATTACAGATGACTTAGCTATGGATGGTGTGCGCAATTTTGCAGAAGACACAAAAATTGCAGTTCAAGCTGTGAAGGCAGGAAATGATATGTTATGCTGCACAGATTTTGAGGTGCAAATTCCAGCCATACTTGAAGCAGTCAAACAGGGAGAAATTACAGAGGAACGAATCGATGAATCTGTTTTACGCATATTAGAATTAAAAATTTCACTTGGGATAATATAAAGGTTTATTTACAAATAGTCTAAAATTTCAGTTTTTACGGGAGTGTGTCCACAAGTTCGGTGTAGAACGAGGAACGGGGACTTTCATATACGCCCTGTCTGCTGATGAAACCAGTCCTGCGCTTGCGGCTCCACGTCACGCAATCACAACCCTGTTTTCCTGCTGCTTCAAACGCCTTTGCCCTCCCCGGCGGCAACCTTATTTTCGCAGCAACGCCGACAGAGCGTATAACACACTACACTTTGCAAGCAAAGTCGTGTGCCAAGGGGCAAGCCCCTTTGGAAACCCCGGACAACAAAACAGGCTGAATATCTCGCACTTTCCCGGTGCTTGATATTCAGCCTTTATTTGTTGTCAGCAGCCCCCGTTTCGTGGTCTGCGTGTAGTTCCTTGTAAACTGACCTAAGGAAACATTCAGATCACAAAAAGGCGCGTAGAAATCTGCCGGATGTGCTCGGGGCAGAAAACAGAAAGCGGGATGCCCTGCCCGGCAGTCCACATGAAAACACCCCCGTCTCCCGGCTGTGACACCGGGGGACGGGGGCGTATTTTTACAGGGAGTGCTTCAAGGCCCGGAGCAGGGCCACGGCGGTGCGGGCGGCGGTGCCTGCGTCGGGGGTATAGGCATCGGCCCCGATCTCGTCGCAGAACGCCTGGCTGATGGGGGCGCCCCCCACCATGATCTTCACCTGGTCCCGGATGCCCCGGGCCCGGGCCAGCTCCACCACCTGGCGCATCCCCTGCATGGTGGTGGTGAGCAGGGAGGAGCAGGCGATGATGCCGCAGTGGTGCTGCTGGGCGGCGTCGATGAACTGCTGAGGGGACACGTCCACCCCCAGGTCGATGACCTGGATGCCGCTGCCCTCCATCATGATCTTCACCAGATTCTTGCCGATGTCGTGCATGTCCCCCTGAACGGTGCCCAGACAGGCGCTGCCCACCGGCTCGTGGCCGCTGGCGGCCATATGGGGCTTGAGCAGTTCCATGGCCGCCGTCATGCACCGGGCGGCGATGAGCATCTCCGGGACAAAGGCCCGGTTGGCAGAGAAGGCGTCGCCCAGGTCGCTCATGCCCTTCACCATTCCTTTGGACAGAATGTCGTCTGGGGAATAGCCCTGGTCCAGGGCCTGCCGACACAGGGAGAGCAGCTTTTTCTGCTGGCCGTGCTCTAGGGCGGAGGCGATGGCGGAGAGCAGGTCGGCGGGGGCCTCCTCCCGGGCAGCCTGCTGCGGGGGAGCGGCCTGTCCCGCCCCGTCCAGCTTCCGGCGGGGCTCGGGGGGCAGGTCCATGTGGGGCACATGGAGCCGGGCGTTATACTCGTCGATGGCCTGGTCCAGATACTGGTCCACATGGGGGAACACGGTCCCCGCCAGGCCATAGGTGATGGAGGGGATGAAGTGTCCGCCGGGGCAGTAGGCATTCAGGGCCCTGCGGGTATAGTCCAGGATCTCCTCCGGCTGGGCGTCGGCCCGGTCGATGGCGGCACCCAGGCCGCCCATGAGTACCAGCTTGCCCCGCAGGTGCCGCTGGAGGGCGGGGATGTCGTTTTCGGGCAGCACCCCCTGCCACACCTGGATGCCGATCTCCGCCATGTCGTCCACGATGGGGGCCAGATAGGAGTCGGCGTGGTGGATGGCGATGACCCCCCGGGAGCGGATGTAGCCATAGAAGCGGCGGTAGGGCTCCTTGAAGAACTCCCGCCACATCTCCGGCTTCATGAACAGGGCGTTTTTGGTGCCCCAGTCGTCGTGGGTAAACAGCACGTCGGGCTGCAGGCCGTCGATGAGCATTCTGGCATAGGTCAGCCGGAACTGGGTGATGGATTCGATGAGCTCGTGCATCTCGTCCGGGTGCTCGTACAGGGCGGTGAGGGTGTTCTCAAAGTCCATAAGGAAGTGGCACTGCTCAAAGATGCCGGTGCCCATAAAGCCGGTGACCAGGCGGTCGTCCCCGGCGGCGGCGTGGGCGGCGGCACGGGCCTCCTCCCAGCCCTGGGCGCAGTTGGCCTCCAAGTCGGGGGCGTGGACCACCTCCCGCCAGCGCGTCACGTCGGGGCAGACGGTGAGCGCCGGGCTGTGGACGGGGATGGCCCCGGGGGCATCCTCCGGGAAGTCGATGGTCACCCCCCACCGGTCCCGGCTGGTGCTGCCCCGCTTTCGGTTGCCCCGGAGAAAGACGTTGATGGGGTCGGCCAGGTACATGGCCAGGGCCTCATACTGGCGCAGCTGGCGCTCGGGCTGGCCGCCGGGACGGATCAGCTCCAGAAAAATCTCTTTGGGTGTAGACATGACGATCACTCCTCAGGATTATAAAACATAGGGATGAGCAAAACGCGAGTTTTGCAAAGTTGAGTCACAATATATAGGTTTTAAGCAATTCGGATGGCACTATTTATTGTATAGTCTCATGAGCAAATCTAAGTTTTGCTCATCCCTAAAAATGGCCTATTTTGTATGGTGTCCAGCCCCAAAGACCAGGAACAGGGCAACAACACAGAGAAGCAGGCCAATCCAATTTCAATCCATAATCAGCTTGATTACTGCCACAAGCAGCAGTCCGCCCACCAGGAGCACAACGCCGTTCATTCAGCGTCCTCCCGAGGCATAGTTCCCCATGTGGATGTCCAGCACCTCTCTGGGTGGCTGGATCAGGGCGTCCTCATACTGGCACTTCCACTGGATCTCCCGGCACATCTGGCCATCCGCCACGCCGTCTATGGTTTCCCCATCCTGAATGGGGTTATCATGCTCCAATATGTACGATGCCACATTGTAGGCGTGGTTTACCACCCAGTTGGGGTCCATGCCGTGGAAGTGGTACTGGAGGTCGGGCAGGAGCAGGGTGCTCATACCTACCGTGTCGATGAGCATATCCTCGGTGCCCTCGATGTTGAAGAAACGGACATTGACGCCAAAGCGGATGAAGCGATCCGAGCCCTCAATCTGATGGGAACGCACATCCTCCGCCAGAAACAGCTTGCCGCAGTTCTGGAAATAGAACGCCTCACAGGTAGGATACAGCTCCGCCAGAGCCTCCAAAAAGTCGGCATCCAGATTGGCACGCTCCAGCGCCGGAAGCGCCGCTGCCAGCATATCGGTGGCTACCACCTGATATTTGCACTCCCGGAAGATCCGCTCCCGGTCCTCCTGGCAGTCCCACATCTGGCTCATCAGGAAGGCATCAAAGCCTTTGCCCTTGAACTTGTCGCATTTCATCACCATCAGCTGCACCGGGCATTTTCCGTCCTTGAACTCTGCAATATGATCCTGTGCGGTAAAGCCGGCCATTTTCTTATCATAACAGAAGCACTCTGTTGATCCAATGTGCTTCTCCATTACGGCAGTCATTTTTTCTTTATCCGGCATTTCTACCGGCTCTTTGAACAGCATCTGAATGAGATAGGGGCCACCGGGTTGGGGGCCTTTTTTGTCGTTCAGGTTTTGCTGGAAAGTTTTATTGCTCATTTGGTTTCCTCCTTCTTTTCTGGGAACAGTTTCCACCGAAACTCCAGCTCTTTCTGGACAAACTCTTTCGGCAGACCGCGGGGGTTGGCGATGAGATACCATACCCGAAGGGTGCGCTTCCTGGGATCTGTTTCCTGCTGGTAGAGCTGATAGCCCGCCTCATCCTCCTGTGTCCACTGTCTTTTTTTATAACAGGGTGGCCCCCTGAATTCTTCCAAATCATCCAGATCTCTCTGCTCCCCGGAAAAACGGCGGGAAACAGAGGATTTCTTCTAAATTATGCCGTTTTGCAATCCCTTTTTATAAAACACGCAGGCGGTATAGGTCAGGGTGTTGGGACCATAGTTGTAGGAGAGGCCCGAACGGATGCAGACGTCGCTGACGAACAGGCCATAGGCCTCCATCGAGGACAGGCGCTGCCTGGGGCGGCGGCAGGGTTTGTCCGGGCAGGTACACCGGGCGCACAGGGTGCATGGTCCGGCGCTGAGGGGCAGACAGCCGGGGGAGACCAGCCGGGCCTGGCGGGCAAAGTTGAGAAATCGTCTGCGGTGAAGCCGGGACAGGGCGGTCATGCCGTCGTAGTCAAAGGGGTCGGCCAACGCCCCGGTGGTCTGGACCAGCAGCCCGGCATGATACTGAGCCAGCCGCCGTGCGGCCTGCTCCACCGTGCCGCAGTGGGGGGGACAGGCCCAGTTTTTTCCGAAGCAGCCGCACCGGTCCGCAGTGCACATGTCCCGCACTTCCGCCAGGGGGACGGCGGCGGACAGGTCCACCGGAGCCACATGGGTAAACTCATTCTGTCGGGCCAGGGAAATAAGATCGGTCATTGCTGCAAATCCCCTTGACAAAGCAAACCTAGGTTGCCTAAAATAAATTATATTTCATTCATTATATTCGGGGGGCGAGGTCTGTGTCAAGGGTCCAGGTCCGGCAGGGGGAGAAAATCTATGACATCCCCGTCCAGCCCGGGGAGAGCCTGCTGTCCGCCCTGCGGCGGGCTGGCTTCTCCCTCCCGGCGGCCTGTGGGGGCCGGGGCCGGTGCGGCAAGTGCCGGGTGCAGGTGAACGGCGGGCCGAGGCTGGCCTGCAAAGTATTTCCCCGGGGCGGGGAGCAGGTGGCCCTGCCCGAGACGGTCTCCGGGGTGATCCTGGGGGACACCCTCCCCCCGCCCCCCTGTCAGCCGGGCCGGACGGGCCTGTCTGCGGCGGTGGACCTGGGCACCACCACGGTGGTGGTCAAGCTGTACGACCGCACCCACGGGGCGGAGCTGGCCGCCCAGGGGGCCTGGAACGCCCAGGCCCCCTATGGGGCGGATGTGATCAGCCGCATCCAGCACACGCTGGACACGCCCCAGGGTTTCAGCGAGCTGTCCGGGCGCATCCGGGGGCAGATCTGGGCGATGCTGGAGGCCGCCCTGTCCGCCGCAGGCCGACAGGCAGAAGAACTGAAAGAAATTTCAGTGGCGGGGAACACGGTGATGGAGAGCCTGTTCGCCGGCAAAAGCGTGGCCGGCATGGCCGCCGCCCCCTTCCGGCCGGACAGCCTGTTCTTTGGCCCGGAGGGGACGGGTGACCTGAACGGCGTGCCCGTCCGGCTGCTGCCCTGCGTGGCGGGCTATGTGGGGGGCGACATCACCGCGGGACTCATGGCCTCCGGCCTGGGGGAGAAGCCCGGGGAGCACCTGTTTTTGGACATCGGCACCAACGGGGAGATGGCCATGGGGGGCAAGGGCGGCTTCTCCTGCTGCGCAGTGGCCTCCGGCCCCGCCTTTGAGGGGGCTGGCATCCAATGCGGTATGCCCGGCGTGGACGGGGCGGTGAGCCATGTGCGCTATGACCGGGGCTTTCTCTATGACGTCATCGGGGACGGTCCCGCCCGGGGCCTGTGCGGCTCCGGCCTGGTGGATTTGGCGGCGGTGCTGCGGAAACTGGGGATCATCGCCCCCGGCGGGAGGCTGCTGCCCCCGGAGGAGGTCGCCCCGGAGCTGCGGCGCTATGTGGAGCGGGACGGGGACGGCAACGGCCTGTTCCATCTCACCCCCCAGGTATATCTCACCGCCGGGGACGTGCGGAATCTCCAGCTGGCCAAGGCCGCCGTGGCGGCGGGGATACAAGTTCTGTCCCAGCGCCGGGGGGTGCCCCTGGAGCAGGTGGACGGCCTGTACCTGGCCGGGGGCTTTGGGACCTATATCGACCCGGGCAGCGCCATGGCCATCGGGATGCTGCCGCCGGTGCTGGCGGGGAAGGTCCGCCCCCTGGGCAACACCGCCCTGGCGGGAGCCGCCGCCCTGGCCCTGGACGGCCGTCTGTGGCCCAAGGTAGAGGACACCGCCCGGGGCTGCGATTACATCGAGCTGTCCGGCCAGCCGGATTTCACCCGGGTGTTTACCGAGAATATGGGGTTTTGAAGAGGGCGGGGGAGCGGAATCCCTCAGTCACGTCTTCGCCGTGCCAGCTCCCTTTGACAAGGGAGCCAAATGGTGCGCAATGACAGGGCAGATGGCCTTCCCCTGGGGGAAGGTGGCCCGCAGGGCCGGATGAGGGGAACGCCCAAGGGCCGTGAGTTCTTGCGTTAAAACGGTCAAAGCCTTCCCCCTCCCAGGGGGAAGGTGGCCCCGAAGGGGCCGGATGAGGGTGGGTATCGTTGGGTGCGGAGGCCATCGAACGGGCGGATGGGGACATCCGCCCCTACGCAGGGTTACAATAGGTTTCGTAGGGGCCGCTGTCCCCAGCGGCCCGTCGATAACGGGTGCGCCCCCGTGGTCCCCCTCATTCGTCATGGCTTCGCCATGCCACCTTCTCCCCTGCGGGGCGAAGGCTATGCCGCTCTGTCGGGAACGCTCAAACATCGGTGGCGTTCCCCTCATCCGCCCCAGTGTGCCCACTGGGGCACCTTCTCCCAGGAGAAGGCTTTTCACCAACACACCAATACACAAATGGAGGACGACAATATGGAGATGCGCTTTCCCCTGATCTTAGACGGAGCCACCGGGACCCAGCTGCAGAAGCGGGGCTATCAAGGCGACGTGAGCGCCGAGCAGTGGGTGCTGGACCACCCGGACAGCATCCAGGATATCCAGCGCCGCTATGTCCAGGCGGGCAGCCGGGTGGTCTATGCCCCCACCTTTGGGGCCAACCGGCAGAAGCTGGAGGAGCGGGGCATTTTCAACCAGACGGCGGAGTATAACCGCCGCCTGGTGGCCCTGTCCCGGCAGGCGGTGGACACGCGGGCCTGGGTGGCCGGGGATATCTCCCCCACGGGCCTGTTCCTGTCCCCCCTGGGGGAGGCCTCCTTCGAGGAGCTGGTGGACATCTATGCCGAGCAGGCCGCCGGACTGGAGCAGGCGGGGGTGGACCTGTTCGTGGTGGAGACCATGATGACCCTGGCCGATGCCCGGGCCGCCGTGCTGGCCATCCGCAGCGTCAGCGACAGACCCATCTTTGTCACCTTCACCTGCGACGAGAGCGGCCGCTGCCTGTCGGGCACCGACGTGGCCGCCGCGCTGGTGGTGCTCCAGGGCATGGGGGTCAGCGCCTTCGGCCTGAACTGCTCCACCGGCCCGGAGCAGATGCTGAAGCAGCTGCGCCGCCTGCGGGACTATGCCCGGGTGCCCCTCATCGCCAAGCCCAACGCCGGAATGCCCGTCACCGTAGACGGCAAGACCACCTATGACTGCACCCCGGAGGAGTTTGTCCGCTGGGTGCCCGACATGCTCCAGGCGGGCACGGCCATCTTCGGCGGCTGCTGCGGCACGGACGAGGACTATATTGCCGCCCTGGCAAAGGCCCTCAAAGGCGCGGAATTTGTCCGCCCCGCTCCCAAGTACCCCGACCTGCTCCCCGCCGCCACCGAAAAGGACGTGTGCTATCTCCCCGTGGACGCGGGCCACGGAGCGGTGGTTGCCGGGGCGGAGCACATGGAGGACGGCCTCACCGAGGCCATGGAGGACGGCTTCCCCATGGCGGCGGTGGCCATTGACAGCTGGGAGGACGTGGATGCCCTGGCCGACTGCCAGTATATGATCTCCAAGCCCCTGTGCCTGGTGTGTCAGCAGGCCGACCTGCTGGAGGCCGCCCTGCGGGTCTATCAGGGCCGCGCCCTGTACGAGGGCGGTTTGAGCGAGGAGGAGCTGAAGCCCCTGGCGGAGAAGTATGGGGTGATCGGTTAAGCGCGGCGATCCGTTCTCTCGTCTAAATAAAAACCAGCCGGACCGCGAAAGCGGTCCGGCTGTTGTGCGTAATGGGGAAAAACTTACTTCGCGTAGGCGGTCAGGATGACGGCCAGCTGAGCACGGGTGGCGTTGCCCTGGGGATTCAGAGCGCCGTCGCCCATGCCGGAGATCAGGCCCTGCTCCACGGCCCAGGTCATGGCCTGAGTGGCCCAGGAGCTGACGGAGGCGGCATCGTTAAAGTTGGTCAGCGCGCCCTTGGCCTCGGGGCTGCCGGCGGCACGCCACAGCATGGTGGCCAGCTGCTCACGGGTGATGGAGCTGCCGGGGAAGGTGCCGTCGGACACGCCCTTCTCGGTGGCCCAGGTCATGGCCTTGGCGTACCAGGTGGAGGCACCGGACACGTCCTTGCCATCCAGGCGGGCCAGCACGGTCCACATCATGGCACGGGTCACCTGGTTATCGGGGGCGAAGGTGTCCTTGCCGGTGCCGGCCATCAGGCCCTTGTTCACCACGTTCTTCACCGCATCGGCATACCAGCTGCCGGCGGTCACGTCGTTGAAGGCGTTGCTGGTGTCGGGCTTGGGGTTGGTGGGGGTGGTGGGCTTGCTGGGCTTGGTGGAGGAACCGCCGCCGGAGCTGCTGTCGTCCCGGCCGCTGTCGGGCAGATAGGGTACAGCGGCCTCGGCTTTCCAGGAGGCGGAGCCCTTATAGCCGTCCACTGTCACGTCCAGGCACAGGACCTTGCCCTGGTCGGCGGAGGAGACAGTATAGGTGGAAGCGGTGGACAGAGCGGTGGTGGAGCCGTCATAGTGCCAGACATAGTTGGCATAGGGGTTGGCGGGCTCGGCATAGATGTCGGCGTTGACAGCGGTGCTGGAGGGTACCAGGGTCAGGCCGGACTGGGACTCGGAGTAGACATCGGCGCTGCCGATCTGGATCACAGGGATCAGGACCTGGTTCACCTGGGGCTTGGTTACGGCGTTGCCGTTCTTGTCCAGGACGGCCAGGCCAGTGAGGTTGTTCTCGCCGGTGAGATAGTCGATCATAGCCAGAGCGGTGGCGTGGGCCTTGGCGGCCATCTGGCGGCTGGTCTCGGTGGCGTTCTTCAGCTCCACCTTGGCAAAGGTCTCGTTGAACTCGTTCTGCAGGGCGGTCATCTTGTCCTGCACCAGCTTTTTGTCCGCATCGGAAATGGCGGTGCCGGTGAGCTTTTCGGCGTCGGCGATGTAGCCGCCCAGGCCCTCAAAGCTGAAGTAGTAGGAGTCACGCCAACCCTCGGGATACACGGCGAGGCGGCCGACCTTGCTGTCGTTGACAAAGAAGGCGTTGGGATCAGCGGGACGCTCGGTGACCTTCTGCACGGCGGGCAGGGAAACCTGATAACCCTCGTACATATCCTTGCTGTCAGTCAGCAGCATGGGGTAGTAGGGGACGAAGACGTTGTTGGACATGTTGCCAACGCCCACCCAGCCCACGGTGCCGGTGGTCACGTCGTTGTTCTTGAACAGCTGGAAGATCTCGATGTCCTGGTTGCTGGGCTTGCCGATGGAGCTGAGCTTGTAGTAACCGAACACGTCGTTCTTGTCCAGGGTGCGGGCGGCCTTGATCTTGGTATACAGACCCACCTGCTCGTCATTGGCGTTCACGTTGGAGATGGTGAATAGGGTGTTGTCGGCCAGCAGCTGCTCGGCGGTGTAGTTATAGCCCAGGTAGTTCAGACCTTCCACCATGCGCTTGTCCATCCGGTCCTGCCGACCGGCGTAGGAGGCGCGGAAGTCAATGATGTTCTTGGTGTCATCGCCCTTGAAAGTTCCGGCCGTCTTAGCCACCTCGATCAGCTTGTCAGAGGCGATGATGTTCGGGTCGTCCAGGTCCACACGGCCGATGACCGCCATGTTGGGCTCCAGGAAGATCATGCTGTCGGGCACCTTGATGGCCACGTACTCGTGACCGGAGCAGTTCTCGATGTACCAGGTCTCGTTCTTGTCGCAGATGAACACGCCGGAGGCGAAATAAGCGCCGTAGTCCTTATAGATGTTCAGCAGCAGGTCCACGCCGGCCTTGGCGGAGTCGGCCTCGGCCAGGATAATGGTGGGGATGTCGGTCTCCTCAATGCCCACCTTGCCGTCCACCTTGGTCTTCACAAAGGGGTCGATGGTTTTGGTCACTTCGGAGCGGCCATAGATGGTCTCGGTGGCGGAGACGGACACGCCCTTCTCGTTGGTGCCGAACTCGGTGTAAGAGGGGTGGGTGGCGTTCTTCTGGCCGCACTCGGGGCAGGTGCCCTGATACTGGTCGTTGGTGAAATAGGTGAAGCGGTAGCTGTCGTGGGTGAACTTCCACTCGAACTCGCCGTAGCCGGGGCAGCCCCGGAAGGTTTCACCCTTGGCCCACTTGCCCTCGGGCATCACGAACCACTGCTTGTTATAGTTCCAGCCATAGTCCTCCGTGCGGGCCACAAAGGGGGTTTTCTCTTGGGTCTGATCTGCGCCCACATAGATGGTGGTGCAGGCCGAGGCGCTGATGGTCGCTGCTGCCACCAGCGAGGTAGTGACTGCTACAGCAGTCACTAATTTCTTCAGGGAAAATTTTTTCACAGTTCTGGTCCTCCATTCAATTTTGATTTGACGCAGGGATAGGGAGCTGCGGCTGAACGTCCGGCAGGGACATCCAGATTACATACAGTATATATAAAAAGGCGGAGATAGTCAACCTATGTTTTGTGCAGGCTGCGCATAATTTAGCATACTATCACAGCGCTTTGCTGAATTAAATGAATACGCAAGTTTAGATTTCGTTAAAATCGAGAGCTAATTTGATAAGCTAAAGCGCTAGCTTGCAAATATCTTGCTGCTATTCTAATCCGCAGAACCCCGACTTGTCAACCTGTTTTTCCACCAAAGATGGTGCCAAGAAAATCTCTCCCCGCCAAACCGCACGCCCCGACCGGGAAAATCCTGCAAGAATCGGAGAGATTTTGTGCAGAAAATACAACGCCCCGCCCCGCAGACAAAATTTTTTCGGTCTGCAGAACGGGGCGGGGGGGTCGATATTTTAAAATATGTCTGTTGGATGCGGACGGTCTCACAGCCCCGTCTGGGCTTTGGTGAGTTCCTGGGCGATGTTCAGGACGTGGTCGCCGATTCGTTCAAAGTCGGTGAGCAGCTCGGAATAGAGGATGCATGCCTCCTCGTTGCACACGCCGCTGCGCATCCGGTCCAGCTGGTCCCGGCGGAACTGGTCGGTCATGTCATCGATGCGCTGCTCCATCTGGGCCACATCGGCCAGCCACACCGGGTCCCCCGCCTCGTGGTGGAGCAGGGAGGAGATGGCCTCCAGGGCCACGTCCCGCATGCTGGCCACGGCGTTTTGGGCCGCCTGGGAGAAGTGGATGTCCTTGTTTACCAGCAGCCGGGTGTAGCCCGCCAGGTTGTCCGCGTGGTCGCCGATGCGCTCAATGTTGCCCGAGATGGCAAAGAAGCTGCTGACCACGGCGGAGCCCTGCTCATTGGTCTCGAAGGAGATGAGCTTGGAGACATAGCGGGAAATTTCCCGGTTCAAAAAGTCGATATACTCCTCACGCTGCTCGATCTCCTCCAGACTGGCCGGGTCCCGGTCCAGAACGGACCGGAAACTCTTGGCCACGTTGTCCCGGGCCATGGACAGCATCCGGTGCAGCTCGTGCCGCAGCTGGTCGATGACGATGGCGGACACGCCCAGGCCGCCCTCCTTGCCATTGGCGGTGATGGGCTTGAGGTAGTTCAGGCGCATACCCTCGCCGGTGTCTGTGTCAGAGGCAGGCAGCTCGGGCAGGATACGCACTGCCAGCCGGGCCAGGTAGTTGCCCAGGGGCAGCAGGATGATGGTGGTGCCGATGTTGAAGCAGGTGTGGATGAGGGCCACCCGGCCGGCCGCCGTTTTGGGCATCACTGCGGCCAGCGACGTGCCCAGCCCGCCGGGCAGGACCAGAGAGCCGTCAATGATATGGGCGATGGGGAGGATCAAAAACAGCAGGGTGAAGATCACCGTGCCGATGATGTTGAACAGCAGGTGGATGATGGTGGCCCGCTTGGCGTTGCGGCTGGTGCCGATGGAGGCCAGCACAGCGGTGATACAGGTGCCGATGTTGGTGCCGAACAGGACAAAGGCCCCGCTGGCCAGGGGGATGATGCCCGCGTTGGCCAGGGTCTGGACGATGCCTACTGCGGCGGCGGAGGACTGGATGATGGCGGTGAAGCCGGCACCCACCAGAATACCCACCAGGGGGTTCGAGAAGGTGGAGACCAGCTCTACAAACTCCGGGGAGTCCCGCAGGGGGGACATGGCGGCGCTCATCATGTCCATGCCGATGAACAGCACGCCCAGACCGGCCAGGATCTGGCCGATGTGCTGCATTTTCGTATCCTTTACAAAGACCATGAGCACCACGCCCACAAAGGCGAACAGGGGAGCCAGGGCCCCCACGTCCAGGGCGATGAGCATACCGGTGATGGTGGTGCCGATGTTGGCACCCATGATGATCCAAACGGCCTGGTTCAGCGTCATCATGCCGGCGTTGACAAAGCCCACCACCATGACGGTGGTGGCGGAGGAGGACTGGATGGCCGCCGTGATGGCCGCGCCCACCAGAACGCCCATAAACCGGTTGGCCGTCAGGCGCTCCAGCAGGATCTTCATCTTTGCGCCCGCCGCCGCCTCCAGACCGGAGCTGGTCATCTGCATACCATAGAGGAACAGCGCCAGGCCGCCCAGCAGGGACAGAATATCTGTGATGCCCATATTCTCTTTCCTTCCTTGGCGGCTTACAAGCGCCCGCCTTCCAAACCGGGGCGCGCCGCCTTCTTCCATAGATGCTCGAAATGATTCCAGTATTTATTATAGGTGGTGGCCTTTCCTGCCGTCAACAGATTTTACACAGGTTTAACATATTCTTTGCAAAATACAGAAAACCGGCCCCGGAGCTGAAAAAAGCGCCGCCCGGCCTGGGCGGCGCTTTGGGGTTCGGAGCGGGAGAGAGGGGGGCTTACTCGGCCTCCTTCTGCTTCTCCAGATACTCGTCATAGGTCATGCGGCGGTCAGTGAGCTTGCCGTCAGTAGAGAAGTCAAAGACGCGGTTACACACGGTCTGGATGAGCTGATGGTCGTGGGAGGCCACCAGCACGTTGCACTTCACGGCCTCCAGCCCCTTGTTCAGGGCGGCGATGGACTCCAGGTCCAGGTGGTTGGTGGGCTGGTCCAGCATGAGCACGTTGGCCCCGGACAGCATCATCCGGGACAGCATGCACCGGACCTTCTCGCCGCCGGAGAGGACCTTGACGGGCTTATATACCTCGTCCCCGGAGAAGAGCATCCGGCCCAAAAAGCCCCGGAGATACTGCTCCTGGGGGTCGGGGGAGAACTGGCGCAGCCACTGGACCAGGTTGTCCTCGTTGTCCAGGAAGTAGGGGGTGTTGTCCTTGGGGAAATAGGAGAAGGTGGCCGTCTGGCCCCACTTCACGGTGCCCTCGTCAGGCTCCATCTCCCCGGCCAGGATCTTGAACAGGGCGGTGTGGGCGTTCTCGTTGTCGCCCACAAAGGCGATCTTGTCCCCGTGGCCCACGATGAAGGAGACCTTGTCCAGGACCTTCACCCCGTCGATGGTCTTGGACACGTCGGTGACGAACAGGATGTCCTTGCCCACCTCCCGGTCAGGGGTAAAGCCCACAAAGGGATAGCGGCGGGAGGAGGCGGGCATCTCCTCCACGGTCAGCTTGTCCAGCAGCTTGCGCCGGGCGGTGGCCTGCTTGCTCTTGGACTTGTTGGCGGAGAAGCGGGAGATAAAGTCCTGCAGCTCTTTGATCTTCTCCTCGTTGCGCTTGTTCTGGTTCTTAATGAGCTGCTGCACCAGCTGGCTGGACTCGTACCAGAAGTCATAGTTGCCCACATACATCTTGATCTTGCCATAGTCGATGTCCACGATGTGGGTACACACGGTGTTCAGAAAGTGCCGGTCGTGGCTGACCACGATGACGGTGCCCTCAAAGTCCAGCAGGAAGTCCTCCAGCCAATTCACGGCGTCGATGTCCAGGTTGTTGGTGGGCTCGTCCATCATCAGCAGGTCGGGGTTGCCGAACAGGGCCTGGGCCAGCAGCACCTTCACCTTCAGACGGGCATCCAGGGTGGCCATGTCGTTATAGTGCAGCTCGGTGCCGATGCCAAGGCCTTGGAGGATGCGGCTGGCATCGCTCTCGGCCTCCCAGCCCCCCAGCTCGGCATACTCCTCCTCCAGCTGGCAGGCCAGCATGCCGTCCTCGTCGGTCATCTCCTCCTTGGCGTACAGGGCCTCTTTCTGCTTGCCGATGTCATAGAGGCGTTGGTTGCCCATGATGACCGTGTCCATGACGTTATAGGCGTCATAGGCGTTCTGGTCCTGCTTCAGCACGGACATGCGGGTGTTGGGCAGGATGGACACCTCGCCGCTGGTGGAGTCCAGGTCGCCGGACAGAATTTTCAGGAAGGTGGACTTGCCGGCACCGTTGGCGCCGATGATGCCATAGCAGTTGCCCCGCAGAAACTGCAGGTCCACATGGGAGAACAGGGGAGTGCCGCTGTAGCTGAGGCTCAGGTCGGTGACAGTGATCATATCGGTGTAATTCGCTCCTTATTTTATGATAAAGCCTTCCCCCAGGGGAAGGTGCCCCAGTGGGCACACTGGGGCGGATGAGGGGAACGCCGAAGGGCTGTGCCGTTTTTCCATCGAAAGCGCTCTGATATCGGCGGCGTTCCCCTCATCCGTCATGGCTTCGCCATGCCACCTTCCCCCGAGGGGAAGGCTTTTGGCATTTCCTTATAAAATAGCTTGCCTATCATCTTATCATAGGAAACTCAAAAAAGATAGGTGTACTTTTTCACAGAGTATATTTTAACAAATGATACTTTGTAGGGGAAATGTAAATGCGTTGTTTGCGTTGCACTCTTGTGGTATACTGATAATCAGAATAGGCGGGTATCAGCACAACAATACTTGTCAAATGGGAAAGGGCGAACCTGTTGCAATGGAAAGCCTTGCAAAGATTGCAACCGCCTTGAATTGCGGGCTTGACGATATTGTAGAAATACAGAAAGACGGTGAATAGATATGATACATATTACTGATTATATTAAAGAAAATACAGGAAATTCGCCTCTGTTTGTATGCGGTGATTCCCTAAAAGTATTAGAACAAATCCCAAATGATAGTATTGATTGTGTAGTAACAAGTCCTCCATATTATATGAAACGCGAGTATTTAGGCGGCGGAATAGGGTTAGAAAAGACATATCAAGATTATATAGAAAGTCTGTTGAAAATAACAGCAGAGGTTTACAGAGTTTTAAAACTAACGGGTTCATTTTGGCTTAACATTGGAGACAGCTATAAAAACAAGCAGCTATTGAATATTCCGCATAGAATGGCTATTAGAATGCAAGATGAACAAAAATGGATTTTAAGAAATACAGTTATATGGGATAAAATGAAAGGCACGATGTCAAATTCTAAAGACAGTCTAGGAAGTGAATATGAACCTATCTTTCATTTTGTAAAAAAGAAAAGCGGCTACTATTATGATTCAGATGCAGTAAGAAAAAAGCCTAGAGAAGCTCAAGTGAAAAACGGTGCTGTTGTAAGCGCAACAGGCGTAAGTGGTGTTCGCTATAAAAGAAAAATAGAATTAAGTACTGAATTAACAGAGGAACAAAGAAAAAATGCTTATAAGGCATTAGATCAAGTGCTAGACCGACTTCAAAAAGGTGAATTGGCTGATTTTAGAATGGTTATTAAGGGAGCCAACCAGAGGGTGACTAATGGGAACACTACACGTTTGAGTGGGCGGGCTAAAGAACTTGAAGAAAAGGGATTTTACTTTTTATTTTATAATCCAAAAGGAAGCATGATTTCCGATGTTTGGCAAATTATTCCAGAGGACACGCAAGGACGAAAGTTACATTTTGCCCCTTACCCAGAAGATTTAGTCAAAACACCTATTGTTTTGACCTGCCCTGAAAACGGAATTGTACTGGACCCGTTTGCGGGAACCGGAACAACAAACTATGTTGCAGCAATGTTAAACCGTCGATCTATTGGCGTTGACTTATCATCTGAATATTTAGACATGGCGCAAGAACGTTGTGGCATCTTTGGTTATATAAATCGTGGAGAAGTGGAAAGATATGAGTAAAATAAGCGAATTTTTTGGGCTGAATTGCCTAGATACTTCACAAAATTTCGAGCAAGCAATGATAAATCAAAATTGTCCTTACACGGGTAATATATGTACAAAAATGAGAAAATCCGACCCGGATGTTAAAATCGGAACTTGTTCTGTAAAATACCAAAATAACGATGTGATAATTTGCCCGTTTCGTTTGCTTGAGCACAATCAAATTTTTATTGACTGCTTACACCTTTTGACAATGCACGAACCGGGAAACGAACTGTATTTAATTCCAGAGGTACAAATTCCCGGTGGCCATGTTGACTATTTTTTGGTATCAGCTAAAAATAAGCACGTGAAAGACTTCATCGGTATAGAACTTCAGACAATGGATACAACCGGAACAGTTTGGCCGGATAGACAGAAATTTCTAAATGAGCAAAACATTGCGGTTGATGAAGCAGACCTTGAAAACAAGAAGAGTTTTGGCATGAACTGGAAAATGACCCTAAAAACAATTCTTGTTCAAATGCACCATAAAAGTGAAACATTTGAACATCTTAACAAGCATTTAGTTTTGATTATCCAAAAACCATTATATGAGCGTATGTATAGTGATTTCAATTTTGACGGTATTTCGGGAGTACGTATTGGCGACCCTGTTCATATTCATTCATATGATTTTATACGTGAAAACAATAAACTAAATCTTTCTTTAGATGCTAGAGTAAGTACAGATTCAGCAGGGATTGCAAACTGCTTAGGTTTAAAAGCTGAACGCAAAATGGGACTACAGGATATTATAAATATTCTTGAGCCGAAACTGATAGATGCAAATCGTTTGCTAATAGTTTAATAGTTGTTGAAACAAATCCCCTCGCCTACAATATGGTGGGTTTTCGTCACTTGCCCCGCCCCCATTGCCGCTTATCATTTTCTTTCAGTGTCTTATTGCGGATTTAATCGACAAACAAGTGGCAAACAGGCATAAGAAAACGGCAGAAGCCCTTTATTTGCAAGGGCTTCTGCCGTTTTCAATATACTCCTTTTTGAAGTCTCCTCCTATTCCTCCCCCTCCAGCAGGGTCTTCTTCACCCGGGCGGCGAAAGCTTCCACCCGGCTTTCAATGCCGGACAGGGCCAGGGCCTCGCCGGGGTCGTTGGCCGTTTCGATCATGGCAAAGCGGGCGGGGAGATAGAAGGACTTGTTCATATTCAGCCCGTCGATCAGCTGCCGGGCCACGATGTCCCCGCCGGAGTAGCCGGAGACCACGATGGCGAACAGGGCCTTGTCATAGAACCGCTGCTGGCGGAACAGGGCGGTCAGGCGGTTGACGCAGGCGGTGAGGTTGGCGGACAGGGCGTCGTTATAGTTGGGGCAGAGCATCATCACTCCGGCGCACCGGCGCAGGGCGGGATAGACTGCCTCCTGCATCACGCCGCCGTAGAAGCAGCCCCCCCGCTCCCCAAAGTGCAGGCACATGGTATAGGGACAGCCGGAGCAGTCGGACAGGGTGCCGTTGCGCAGACCGATCTCGGTGCACAGGATGTCCTCCCTCAGGTGCTGTTTTGTCCGCTCCCACAGGGCCATGGTGTTGGAGGTGTGGTGGCTGGAGGCGTGGAGCACCAGCAGCTCCGGCTTCTCCCGGGCGGGAAAGCCCGCCGTCTCCACCCGCTGGGCCAGGTCGGCGGCGGAGGCACGATAGGCCCCCAGCAGGTCGGTCCCGGCGTTTTTGGCCTGGATGCGGAAGTTGTGCAGCTGCCCCGCCCCCTCCACCAGGGGGCGGCCCACCAGGGCACAGCCGGCCAGGTTGGCCGCCAGGGCCAGCTCCCCGGCGGTGGATTTGGTATACAGCGGGGACAACCCGTCGACGATAATACCCGCCGTAGCGCCGCTGAGCAGATCGGGGGTGCGGCGCAGGGCGGAGAGCATCCGGGTCAGCTCCAGATTCACGCCGTATTCCCCAAGGGCGGCGGCGAAGAGCAGCCGCTGCCCGGTCAGATCGTTCAGCTCCTCCGCCCGGCGAATGACCCGCACCTGACGTCCGGCCAGGGCGTGGGACAGCACGTCGGCAAGGCGCATGTCCGCCCACCCCTCGTCCGGGGCGGGATGGATGAGGACCAGGGACATACCGTCACCCTCTTTACAAAATGGTTTTCAGGTGGTCCGCCGCCGCCCGGATGTGGGCGAACAGGGGGTCTGGGATGTGGGGCAGCAGCTCGGTCTCCACCCCGGCGGGGGTGAACCGGTTCTTCACGCCCATGTAGATGCCGTCTAAAAAGACGGAGCCGCAGTGCCACTCCCCCCGCAGGGTGAGCAGCAGGGACAGAGCCCCGGAGGACAGGGCGGGGGCCACATAGGGCTTAAAGCCCAGCGCCCGCATTTTCAGGTTGGCCGTCACGGTGAGCTCTGTCAGCTCCTGGGACAGGGCATCGTCATAGTGGTCGATGGAGTTGGCGATGGTCAATCCGGTGCCGTGGGGGCCGAAGGAGCGGCCCTCGGTGAGGAAGCCGGCGAATTTCTCGTCCCGCTTGGCGTAATAGGCCGCCCGGGCGTTCATCACCCCCAGGCCGAAGCCCTGGACCTGCTCGGGCCGCAGACCCTTGCCGTCCCAAGCGCCGTTCTCGTCCTTGTTGCTCTCCAGATAGGCGGTCTTGGCCAGGGGGTCCACCGGGTCGGACACGGCGCACCACAGGCCCTGATAGTTTGCCGCCCGGGCCATGCGGGCATAGTGCTTGACGATGCCGGCGTTGGCCTGGAACTGGGCCATGCGCACGTCCTTCACCTGGGAGCCCACCGGGGGGATGCCCTTGGAGGCCACAAAGACGAACACGTCCCCGTCAAACAGCTTTTCCGGGGGGATGACCTCCACCTCGGGCAGGGCGTTATAGTTCCAGGGCAGGGCGATCTGGCCCAGCTCGAACTCCCACCGGGCGGTGATCTGGTCGGACAGGTCGCAGATGCCGATGGAGTCGATCACATCCCCCCCCAGCAGCTTCAGGCCCATGAGCAGGGTGGAGCCCACATCCCCGATGGCCAGCACGTTCACCCGCTTCTTCCTGGGGGAGGGCTGAAGGTCCAGCAGGGCCTCCCACCCGGGGCGGGACATGTTCACGGCGGTGAGACGGCCCTCTTGGATGGCGGCGGCACAGGCCTCGTCCACCTCTGTCCGGGGCAGGCGGGAGGCATCCAGTACCTCCAGACCGTGGGGGGCGGCAAGCTGGCCGGGACAGCTGACCCGGAAGGAGCCCCGGCCCAGCACCGGGTCCCCCGCCACCGGGGCGAACAGATGCCCCTGGGTCACCGGGGGGACCTCCGGCCCAAAGCCGGACAGAGGGGAGAGGGAGACCAGGGCGTGACCGCTGTAGTCGTAATAATACATGGAAACCATCACCTTTTTATTAAAGTTAGGAGGTAGGAGTTAGGAGTTAGGAGTTAGGAGTTAGGAGGTAGGAGTTAGGAGGTAGGAGGTAGGAGTTGGTAAGGAGCCTGCGCCCCTTCTCGCAATGACGACCAAATTTAGGACGATCGTCAAATAAAGCGTGCTGGCCTCCGTTCACTGTCATTGCGAGGAGCAAAGCGACGTGGCGATCCGTCTCTTTTTTCACATCTGCCGCAGCAGCTGCTCCAGATCGTTTTCCAGGTAGACGGAGGCGGACAGGTTGGGGTCATAGCCCAGGCAGGTGCCCTTGTCCGGGCACAGGGGGAGGATGACCGCCTCGGGCAGGCGGGACAGGGTCAGGTTGCGGCCATACAGGGCCAGATACTCCTGCTCCAGGGTGGACAGCACGTCCCGGGCGCACTCCAGACAGGTGCGGGAGAGCTGAAGGGCGGCCTCCCGCCCACACTCGGTCTGACAAGGTGGGGCGGCGTAGGGCAGGATGTGGTTCACTCCGGGCAGCAGACCGGGCACCGGGGACCTGGGTCGGCGGACGGTGTTGCCGCCGATGAAGGGGTACAGGGTGGCCTCGATAAACCATTGCCGCAGCTGGGGCAGGAAATAGACCCCGTCCACCGGCCGGTCCCAGGAGCGCATCAGGTCCCGGCCATAGCCGGACAGAATGCCCACCAGCACCATGCGGATGGGCACGTCCTCCTGCTGCAGGATGGGGTCCAGGGCGTGGAGCCGGAAGCCGGGGTGCATCAGGTCGTCCACTAGGATCACCGGGCGGCCAAAGGACTTGATGGTGCGGATCTGGTTGGGGATGGAGCTGTAGTAGGGGAAGGCCTCGATGCTGCTCTCCTTCAGGTCGGGGGAGTAGACCTTGTCGGTGTGGACCGTTTTGGTGACGGTGTTGGGGACGATCTTGCCCCGGAGGAGCTTGCCGAAGGGGACGCACATGTTCTCCCCCAGCACCCTGGGGCTGGTGGGAGTGGAGGGCACGTTGTTCCAGGCGGTGATCTTCTCCAGCAGCCGGTGGTGGATGATGTCCGCCGACAGGGTCAGCACCAGGGAGCCGGGGTACAGGGCGGCGATGGAGCGCTGCAGCCGCTCGTGGCTGCGGCGGATGGCGGTGAGCACCCGGCTGTTGCGGCACAGGGGCTCCTGAATGGTGGTCTCCAGATTCTGCAGCAGCACGGTGGGTGAGCGCATATCCACCTCCCGGATGGGGGCCTCCCCCTCCCGGGGAACAAAGCCGGAGCGGGCCAGGGTGTCCTCCAGAATGGGGGGCAGCAGCCCGTCGTGGGGGGCGAAGACGGCGTAGACATACTCCTTTTCCAGGGCCCGGGCCAGCAGTTCGCTGAGCAGCAGCTGGGCATAGTCCCTGTGCTTGTGGGCGGTGTCTGCCGTCAGGGCAGTGAGGAAGAGCACGTTGCCCGCTGCCCGCAGGCGCACCCGGTTGGCAAGGTCACTGTCCCCCAGGGCATCAAAGAGCTGAGAGGTGGGCAGCAGGCGATAGCTGACAAAGCCCAGGGGCCGGCCCGCCCCCGTGCGGCGCAGCAGCAGTACCCGGTCGTGGCGGCGGAGGATAGCCTGCCCCAGGGCCTCTCCCCCGGCAAGCCCGGCGGTGAGCTCCTCCACCAGAGGCCGGGTGGGGGACTCCTCCCACTGGAACTCCAGGTCTCCGGCGTACAGCAGGGGCTTGTCCGGGGTGTCCCGGAGATACAGGCCGTTCTGATAGATAAAGTCCTGGATCACCGGGGCCACCAGGGTGGAGATGTCCCGGTTCAGGTCCACGTTCTCCCGGATACGGGTGGAGCTGATGTCCTCCAGGTGGGGGGGCAGCTGCAGATGGAGCACCTGGCCGGTGACGGGCAGCTTTTTGGGCAGAGGTTTTTCCCCGGCCCGGCGGAAGATCACGTGGTTCATCCCGTGGATGGACCAGGGGCGGGGCGGGGCCTTATAGCAGGAGGCGTTGGCCACCACGTCGCTGCCCGCCACAATGTACAGCTCCTGGCCGGGGAACAGCTGGCTGAGCCGGTGCAGGTCGTCAGGGTTGGCGATGTTCACCGGGATGTCGTCGGGGAACAGATGGACGTGGAAGTCCCCCGCCACGGACAGGTTGACGATCTGCCGCCGGATGAGGTGGGGCTGGGCCTTTTTGGACCAGGAGAACTCGTCCACCGCCAGATAGACCTCAAAGCCCAGATCCCGGATGGCCTGGACGATGCCCTTGTGGGACAGGGTAAAGGGGTCGAAGGTGCCGGGGAAGAAGGCGATCTTTCGGGGCGGCTGGAAGGAGAATGGGCCATGGTCCAGCCGGTGCAGGGCGATGAACCGGTTGATGTGGGCCAGGGCGGCGGCCCGATAGAAGAAGGTCAGGCGGCTCTGGTCCGCCGACTCCAGAATGAGAAACAGCAGCTTGCGGTAGCACAGGGCGAACAGGCGGCTCTTCTCCCCCAGGGACAGCTCCCGGGACTCGAACAGCAGCTTGCCGATGACCAGCAGGGCCTCCTGCCGCACCGCCTCCCGGTAGTGGGCCAGGCCCTGGAGAAGCAGGCCCAGCAGCTCCTGCCGCCGGTGCTCAAAGGCGGAGTAGGGCTGGGGGAAGCGCTCTAAATAGGCGGGGTAGTTCTCCAGCAGCACGCCGATGGTGTTCAGGGCCCCGGACACGGCGGAGTCGCTGGGGGAGGCCAGCAGCCCCCGCAGCCAGATCACCTGCTCGTCCAGCTCGCTGGGGTGGAGATACAGGGCGGCCTGGCCCAGATACTGGGGGATATACTTGGATATCTCATACTGGCCCATCTCCAGCCCCTTGCCCAGCTCTACCACCACCTCGTTGCGCTGGTCCCGGCGCAGCAGGGACAGGGTGCGCACCAGGGCAGCGCCGGCGGTGTGCCGCACCACCACCCGCTCAGACACCTTGACCAGGTTGGAGAAATGGGCGGCGATGTGCAGGGTGTGGGTGTCCAGACCGTGCTCTACCTGGTCCCGCAGCAGTTCCACCCCGGCTACCTTGACGATCCAGGGGGTGGCGGTTTTCAGGTTGTCCAGAAACACCTCGCTGGTGATATCCATGTGGTAGAGGGTCTGCTCCAGCGCGGGGTCGTTTACCCCGGCCCGGCGGAGGACCTTATATTTCAGGAAGATGGCCGTCAGCGCTTCGGGCTGCATGGAGCGGACGATGGACACGATGCGGCCCATCTGGGGGTGCCCCTTGTTCAGGGAGCGCTGGGCCTCCCGCAGGAATTCCAGGGCGGCGATGGTCAGGCGCAGCTCCCCCCGGGCGAGAAAATAGGCGGCAAAGTCGATGAGTCTGTCCCGGGTCTGCTCCCCGTAGTACTGCTGGGGCAGATAGCGGATGGCGTCCAGCAGGGTAAAGGCGGTGTCCGCCGACAGGGCGGCGGGGTCCTGGTAATAGTCCAGCAGGGCCCCCAGAAAGCGGGGGATGTCCTGGGGACGGGCGTGCTGGAGCATAGAGCCCACCACCAGCTTCAGAGTATAGCCGATGTGGGAGCGCTGCTGGGGGGTGGTCTTGTGGTCGGGATAGACGATCAGCCCCAGATACTGCTCCCACAGCTGGAAGGGGACCTCCTCCGCCGGGTCGTGGTCGGCGTGGGCGGGGAGCTCCTTTTGATAGACCAGGTGGAAGCGGGCGATGATCTGGCCGATGAGGCCGCCCGCCTGACGGCGGATGTCGCCCTCCCGGTGGACCAGCAGCTCATAGAGAAAGGCCAGGGCCTGGGTCTTCTGCCGCACGGACAGATAGGTGAAGTACTCCTCAAAGATGTTCAAATAGGCCCGCAGCTGCTGCCAGCTCTTGGTGGAGCGGGCGGACTCGATGATGTTGCCGAATTTCTGCTCGTTAGACAGCATGTGCATCAGCCGCAGGTTGTGGTCCACCGACAGGCCGATCAAGTTGTCCAGAGTCTCCTCCGGGCCCATGAGGGCGGCATCCTTATGGGGGATGGGGGGCTCCGGGTGGCCGGACAGGGCCACGTCCACCCCCAGACGGCGCATGTAATCTTCAAAGTCGTGGAGGCGGCCGTACACCAGCTGATACCGGCGGCGCTTGGTGGAGTCCACCCCGTCCAGCTTGGACAGGATGACCTGGAAGGACTGGTCCAGGGGATAGAGCACGGTGATCTCCTGTCCCCGGTCGTCCCGGTCCTGTTTGGAGCGGAAGTCGGCATAGATGAGCAGCAGGGATTCCACCGACAGGGACTCCAGCTCCAGGTCCCACACGGAGTGGTTGGCGGCGATGTGGCTGATGCCCTCCAGCTTTCGGGCGGTAAGCCACTGGTCGGTGTAGTAGTAGTGGAGATAGGGGACCCGCTCCCCCGCCCGGCAGCCGAACTTGCCCACGTCGTGGGCGGCGGCGGCGGCAGAGATGAGGGCCAGGTCCACCTCCACCCCCGCACCGGCCAGCCCCCGGGCGGCGGTCATGGCGATATAGTGGACCCCGGCGATGTGACCCAGGGTGCGGAAGGGGGTCACCTCGTCCCCCAGGCGCAGCAGTTCATAGACGAACTCCTGCCGCCAGGCGGTCAGAAAGCGGCCATACTCCCGCCCGGCATCGCAGGGGGTATACGCCTCCTCGGGCAAGAACTGAAAATCAATAAGAGGGTCGAAGGGCAGGACCGAGCGCTCGTGGTCCAGCAGGACCTGAAGCACGGTGAGATAGGTCTCCGCTCCGGCATCGAATGGGGAGGGGCTGGGCACGAAATGCCCGTCCGGGAACATATGGGTGCGGATATAGTCATAGCAGAAGGCCAGCCAGCCCTGCTCCGGGGCGGGGGAGAACAGATCGGGCAGCTGGCGGCACAGCTCCAGGGCCTGGGCACAGGTGAGCCGCCGGCGGATGGGCAGCAGCCCATTCAAAGTCTCAGTCCAGCCCGGGGCCTTCAGCAGGGCCAGGGCCGCCTTTCGGCTGGTGATGCCTGCCGCCCGCCGGGCGGAGAGGGCCTCAGCCACGTCGCTGTTGAACTGTCGGATCATCTTTTCGTGCATAGGGGACCACCTTTCTTGGGGAGGGGATTTAAGACAGCGTGTCGATAAACCCTTTTCTGTCATTCCGAGGAGCGAAGCGACGTGGGAATCCGTAACTCAAAGACTAGAAATCTGCTTATAATCATGGGTTTTGGGAACGGATTGCCACGTCGACCCGTTGGGTCTCCTCGCAATGACAGGCTTTTTTGACAGCCTGTTAAGAGAACGGCGGATAAAATATCAAATAAATTTTATCACAAATACCGGGGGAAGAAAAGTGGAGCGTCGCGTCCCTCGTGCTGTATTTGTGCGGTAAGCGTGATAAAAAGAAGTGAGCCGTCTGCCACAACAGACGGCTCACACAGACGGTCAAAAAAGCCTGTCATTGCGAAAAGGGCACAGCCCGATGCGGCGATCCGGTTTTCACCTCGTCCGCCGGATCACCCAGGTGCGGCTGACGGCGGCGCCCAGCAGGAGGATGTTGCCGCACAGGTACAGCCACACCAGCAGGATGATGAGGGAGGCCAGGGAGCCATAGACCAGGGCATAGCGGGAGGACATGCCGATGAACCAGGAGAACACCCCGGAGCACACCGCCATGGCCAGGGCGGTGAGCAGGGCGGCAAAGCGCAGGGTGCGCCGGGGCATGGCCCGGGGCGGGGTGCCCGCCCGATAGAGGGCCAGCACCAGAAGCAGCACTGCGCAGAACAGCACCAGATACCGCAGCCAGCCCCACAGCCCGGACACCCGGGCCAGGGAGATCAGCTGCTTTAAGGGCCGGGGCAGATGCTGCTCTAAGAGGCGGAAAAACCAGTCCCCGGTGAAGATGACCACCACGGAGAAGTAGATGGTGACCAAAAATAGGGCGGACAGGACCACACTGAGCAGCGTGGCCTTGATGCCCATGGGCCGCCGGACCTCGTATAGTTCGTCCAGGGCCAGAAACAGGGTGCGCAGCCCGGCGGAGGCGGAGATCAAAATGGTGAACACGCTGGCCCACAGCAGGGCAGGGGAGCGGACCCCGGCCACATAGGCCAGATAGTCCCCCAGCACCCCCGTTACCCCGGCGGGGAGCAGAGCGTCGGCAGCCTGAAGCACCTGCTCCAGATCAAAGTGGAACAGCCCGATGAGATAGTTCACGCACATGACCAGGGGAAACAGGGTCAGCACCAGGTAATAGGCCAGGGCGGCGGCGGAGCGGGAAATTCCCGCCCGGGCGTAGGTGTCCCACACCTCCAGACAGAAGGAGACAGGGGGCAGAGAGATCAGGCGTTCCAGCATGGCGGGGACTCCTTTCAGATTTAGATACGGATTGCCGCGTCGGGCGTTGCCCTCCTCGCAATGACAGAGGCCCCCTTGTGAAAGGCCGATTCCCCTTATCAAGGGGAAATGTCCCGAAGGGACAAAAGGGATAGGGCTAGCTGGCATCGCCGCAGGCGATGACTGAGGGATTCCACATCTGAATTAGGTACGAAAAAAGCCGCCTGTAAAACAGACGGCTTTCGACGTTGCAGACCTCAGGCCAGCTTGTTCAGCTTGATGGTCATGCTGCTCTTCTTGTTGGCAGCGTTCTTCTTGTGCAGCAGCCCCTTGGCAGCGGCCTGATCCACGGCCTTGACGGCCACCTTGTAAGCGACATCGGCCTCGCTGCGGTTGCCTTCCGCCACAGCGGTGTCAAACTTCTTCAGCTCGGTCTTCAGCGCGGACTTAGCAGCCTTGTTCTGGGCAGCCTTGGTCTGGGATACCAGGACGCGCTTTTTGGCAGACTTGATATTCGGCAAACCAAACACCTCCTCCGATTTTCATCGTTAAATTAGGCACAATATGCCTGTGCAGATATGTATTTTAACACCCACCCCCAGAAAATGCAACTGTTTTTTTCAATTTTTTTTAGAATTTTGGATAGACTGAAATTAGATGCGGATTCCTGGGAAAAATCCGGCAAAAACCACGAAAATGAGAAGGGAGCAGGGCGCTTTGGATCTGAGACGGACCGACCTGGCCATGGAGGCCCGGGAGCTGTGGCAGGAGCGGGCGGGGCAAGCCGCCGAGTTGCCCGGAGTGCAGGCGGAGGAACGGGAGCGGGCGGGTATGCCCGTCACGGTGGTGCGAGTGCTGGACAAGACGGGAGAGCGGGCCCTGGGCAAGCCCCGGGGGACCTATATCACCCTGACCCTGGAGGGGGTGGAGACAAGGGCGGACGGGGCCTTTCCCCGGGCAGTGGAGGCGGTGGCCGCCGAGCTGGGAGCGCTGCTGGAGCAGGTGGACCTGGACCGGGGCCCGGTGCTGGTGGCCGGGCTGGGCAACCGGGCCATCACCCCCGACGCCATCGGCCCCCTGGTCCACGACTGCACCCTGGTCACCCGCCATCTGGTGGGGCGGATGCCGGAGCAGTTCGGCCATCTGCGCCCGGTGGCCTCTGTGGCGGCGGAGGTGATGGGCAGCACGGGACTGGAGAGCCGGGAGCTGGTGGCCTCCGTCTGCCAAAGCATCCGGCCCTGCTGTGTCATTGCGGTGGATGCCCTGGCCTCCCGCAGTCTGGGGCGGCTGTGCCGCACGGTGCAGCTGGCGGACACGGGCATCTCCCCTGGCTCCGGCGTGGGCAATCACCGGGCGGCCTTGGATCAAGAGAGCCTGGGGGTGCCCGTGCTGGCGGTGGGTGTCCCCACGGTGGTGGAGGGAGCCACCCTGGCCGCCGACCTGCTGGGGGCGGACTGCCTGCCTCAGTCCGCCCCGGGCCGGGACATCCTGGTCACCCCCCGGGACATCGACCGCCAGGTGGCCGACCTGTCCAAGATCCTGGGCTATGGCATCAGCATGGCCCTCCAGCCTAGCCTGGGCCTGGAGGAGCTGGAGCTGTTATTGAGTTAAAAAAGCCTTCCCCGGGGGAAGGTGGCCCAGTGGGCACACTGGGGCGGATGAGGGGAACGCCGAAGGGCCGTGAGTTCTTGCGTTTAAACGGTCATAGCCTTCCCCCTCCCAGGGGGCCGATTCCCCTTGTCAAGGGGAAATGTCCCGAAGGGACAAAAGGGATAGGGAAGGTGGCCCACAGGGCCGGATGAGGGGGAGTATCGTTGAGTGCGGTGGTCATCGAGGGCGGACACAGAGGTCCGCCCCTACAGACAACCTACGTGACACGCCGTAGGGGCCGACCTCCGTGTCGGCCCGTCGTTGGCGTATGCACCCCCGCAAATCCCCCTCATCCGTCATGGCTGCGCCATGCCACCTTCTCCCCTGCGGGGCGAAGGCGATAGCCGTTCCGTCGGGAGCGCTCAAATGTCGATAGCGTTCCCCTCATCCGTCACGGCTGCGCAGTCGTTGGCAGCTTTGCTGCCTTACGAATGCGGCGTACCCCTTGCGGGTGCTTACGCCGTGCCACCTTCCCCCAGGGGAAGGTGGCACGCAGGGCCGGATGAGGGTGAGTATCGTTGAGTGCGGTGGTCATCGAGGGCGGACACAGAGGTCCGCCCCTACAGACAACCTACGTGACACGCCGTAGGGGCCGACCTCCGTGTCGGCCCGTCGTTGGCGTATGCACCCCCGTGGTCCCCCTCATCCGTCATGGCTGCGCCATGCCACCTTCTCCCCTGCGGGGCGAAGGCTATAGCCGTTCTGTCGGGAGCGCTCAAATGTCGATGGCGTTCCCCTCATCCGTCATGGCTGCGCAGTCGTTGGCAGCTTTGCTGCCTTACGAATGCGGCGTACCCCTTGCGGGTGCTTACGCCGTGCCACCTTCCCCCGGGGGAAGGTGGCCCCGAAGGGGCCGGATGAGGGTGAGTATCGTTGAGTGCGGTGGTCATCGAACGGGCGGATGGGGACATCCGCCCCTACACCGGGTTACGATAGATTTCGTAGGGGCCGCTGTCCCCAGCGGCCCGTCGATAACGGCTGCACCCCCGTGGTCCCCCTCATCCGTCATGGCTGCGCCATGCCACCTTCTCCCCTGCAGGGCGAAGGCTATAGCCGTTCCGTCGGAAGCGCTCAAATGTCGATAGCGTTCCCCTCATCCGTCACGGCTGCGCAGTCGTTGGCAGCTTTGCTGCCTTACGAATGCGGCGTACCCCTTGCGGGTGCTTGCGCCGTGCCACCTTCCCCCGGGGGAAGGCTTTGTAAGCGGCCTGCCCCACAATATTTCCTCCCGCCCTCTATGCAGGAGCGCAATTTTTCGATATAATCAGGGGTGAAAACAAGGAGGAAAGACCCCATGTTCGGACACAAGAAAGAAAAGAAGGCGGACCGCCCTGCTGTCGCCCCCGGCGGGGACAAGCTGGGCGTTTATGTTCACATCCCCTTCTGCAAGAGTAAATGCGACTACTGTGATTTCTACTCCCTGGCCGGGCGGGAGGAGCAGATGGACCGATATCAAAAGGCCCTGCTCTCCCACATCGCGGAGACGGCTCCCATCGCCCAGGTGCCGGTGGACACCATCTATTTCGGCGGCGGCACCCCCAGCCTGTACGGGGAGAAGCGGCTGAAGGAGATTTTGGCCGCCCTGAAAAAGCAGCTTCCCGTGGACAAGGACGCGGAGATCACCCTGGAGGCCAACCCCGACAGCGTGGATCTGCGCTCCCTGAGGCGGCTGCGGCGGGCGGGCTTTAACCGCATCTCCCTGGGGATGCAGTCGGCCTGCCCGGAGGAACTGGCCGCCGTCCACCGCCCCCACACCGTGCAGCAGACCGACCAGGCCGTGACCATGGCAAAAAAGGCGGGATTTAAAAATCTGTCCCTGGACCTCATCTACGGTCTGCCCGGCCAGACGGAGGAGAGCTGGCGCGCCACGGTGGAGCACGCCCTGTCCCTGATCCCCCAGCACCTGTCCTGCTATGGTCTGAAGGTGGAGGAGGGCACCCCTCTGGCCCGGCGGGTGGAGGCGGGGGAGGTGCTGCCCGATGACGACACCCAGGCCGACCGCTATCTGTGGACGGTGGGGCGGCTGGAGCGGGCGGGCTTTGCCCAGTATGAGATCTCCAACTTCGCCAAGCCCGGCCACGAGTCCCGGCACAACCTGCGCTATTGGCTCACCCGGCCCTATATCGGCTTTGGCCCCGGAGCCCACTCCGACTTCGGCGGGCGGCGGTATTCCTTTGTCCGGGATCTGGATGCCTATATTCAGGGTGTGCTGGAGGGGGGCAGCATCCTGGACAGCGAGGAACTGATCCCCCGGCAGGAGCGGTGCGGGGAGTATCTCATGCTGCGCCTGCGTACCGCCCTGGGCATTGAGGAGTGGGAGTATCGCCGGAACTATTTCATGGACTTTGCCCCCCTGGAGCGGCGGCTGGAGGAGTTTCAGGCCCAGGGCTGGGCGGAGAAGACGGCGGAGGGCCGCTGGCGCTTCACCCCAAAGGGCTTTTTGGTGTCCAACCAGCTCATCGGCGACCTGCTGGACCGGCAGGAGCAGGCCCAGCTGTCTGACGTGCTGGTGCGGGCCAGGGCCCGTTACTCCGGCCGCGGGGAGCAGGAGGGCTGACAGGGCGACATAAAACCGTCATTTTGACAGGGGGACTTTCTGCAAGCCCTGGAAAAGAAAAGGTCCTCCATTCAAATTGACGATTTGCGCCTGCTGGGACAAAATTTATTGCCACCGGAATCAGAAGATGCTATAATGTATAAGATTTATTCTGCCCTGCTGTGCCCCAAGGCCTGACGGGGGAGAGAAATGCCCGAAATTTGGATATTTACATATGGCTCTGCCATGTTTTTTCATATGACTGCCTTGTATGGCGTGAGGAAGGTGCAAGATTTGACGAAGTATCAAATCCATGGGGGTCGCCCCCTCCACGGGACCATTGAGATCAGCGGCGCAAAGAATGCCGCCGTGGCCATTATTCCCGCCGCCCTGATGGTGGACGGGGTGTGCCGCATTGAAAACATTCCCCAGATCAGCGACGTGACGCTGATCCTGCAGATTTTGCGGGAGCTGGGTGCCGACGTAAAGACGGTGAACAAGAATACGGTGGACGTGGACTGCTCCCACATCCGCAACCGCCAGGTGCCCTATGACCTGGCCCGGAAGATCCGCGCCAGCTATTACCTGGTGGGGGCCCTGTTGGGCCGCTTTGGCTGGGCGGAGGTCCCCCTGCCCGGGGGCTGCGATCTGGGCGGACGGCCCATCGACCAGCACATCAAGGGCTTTGTGGCCATGGGGGCCGAGGTAGACGTGCGCAACGGCCTGATCTGCGCCCAGGTCCCCGGCGGCGGCCGTCTGGCCGGCGGCCAGGTGTATCTGGACATGGTCTCGGTAGGGGCCACCATGAACATCATGCTGGCCGCCACCCTGGCAAATGGCATGACCGTCATCGAGAACGCCGCCAAGGAGCCCCACATCGTGGACCTGGCCAACTTCCTGAACTCCATGGGCGCGGACATCATGGGTGCGGGCACCGATGTCATTAAGATCCGCGGGGTAGAGCGGCTGAGCGGCGGGGCCTATTCCATCATCCCCGATCAGATCGAGGCGGGGACCTATATGGCTGCCGTGGCCGCCGCCGGGGGCGAAGTGCTCATCAAAAACGTCATCCCCAAGCATCTGGACTGCATCACCGCCAAGCTGGTGGAGATGGGGGTGGATGTGGAGGAGCAGGACGACGCGGTGCTGGTCCGCCGGGATGGCCCCATCAGCCGGGTGAACGTGAAGACCATGCCCTACCCCGGCTTCCCCACCGACATGCAGCCTCAGATCGCCGCAGTGCTCTGTCTGGCCCAGGGGACCAGCGTGCTCACCGAGGGGGTCTGGGAGAACCGCTATCGCTATGTGGACGAGTTCCGCCGCATGGGGGCCCATATCCAGGTGGACGGCAAGGTGGCCGTCATCGAGGGGGTGGAGCAGCTCACCGGGGCTCCGGTCCACGCCTGCGATCTGCGGGCCGGTGCTGCCATGGTCATCGCCGGACTTTCCGCCCATGGCGTGACCGAGGTGGATGGCATCTATCACATCGAGCGGGGCTATGAGACCCTGGTGGAAAAGCTGTCCGCCGTGGGCGCAGACATCCGCACCATTGTGGTCCCGGATGAGGAGGCCCCCGCCCAGGTGGGCTGACCCGCCCGAGACTTGTAAGAGGAGATCGAGACCCTTGCTGACCTTTACCACCCTGGCCAGCGGCTCCAGCGGAAATGCGGCTTTAGTCTCCTGCGGAGACACCCATGTGCTGCTGGACGCCGGGATATCCGCCAGACGCATCACCACCGGGCTGAAGAGCCTGGGGGTGGACCCGGCGGAGCTGAGCGCCATTCTGATCACCCACGAGCACCGGGACCACGTCAGCGGCCTGGCGGTACTCACCAAGAAAATACGCCCCACCATTTATGCCGCCCCAGCCACCTGCGGCCAGCTGGCAGATCAGCTCCCCCACGGGGCGGAGCTGCTGCAGAGCCGACTGCCGGGGGCTGGCTTTGCTGTGGGCGAGCTGTGGGTGGAGCCCTTCGCCACCCCCCACGACGCGGCGGGCAGCGTGGGCTATGTCCTGTCCGGCGGGGGGCGGACCATGGCCCTGTGTACCGACCTGGGCCACGTCACCGACCAGGTGCGCCAGGCGGTGGCCGGGTGCGACCTGCTGGTGTGCGAGACCAACTACGACCCGGACTGGATGCGTACCGGGCCCTATCCCTATGCCCTGAAACAGCGCATCATGGGCGACCGCGGCCACCTGTCCAACCAGGACGGGGCGGAGCTGGCTGCCATGGGGGTGCAGTCCGGGGCCAGCATTGTCGTTCTGGCCCACCTGTCCGCAGAAAACAACACCCCCGCCCGGGCGCTGGAGACGGTGCGCCGCCGTCTGCGGGCCATGGGCTGTGACCCGGAGGGGGACATCACCCTGGCTGTGGCCCCCCGCACGGAGGTGGGCCCCACCTATCGCCTGGAGCGGCGGCTGGCCGCGGCGGGAGAGAAGGGGGGCAGCCTGTGCTGAGCGTACATCTCATCTGTGTGGGCAAGCTGAAAGAGAAATTCTATCTGGCCGCCTGCGCCGAATATCAAAAGCGCCTGGGGGCCTATTGTAAATTAGAGCTGACCGAGCTGCCCGAGGAGCGCCTGCCCCAGAACCCCTCCCGGGCCCAGATCGACGCCGCCCTGGAGCGGGAGGCGGCGGACATCCGGGGGAAGATCCCCCCGAACTCCTGCCTGGTGGCCCTGTGCGTGGAGGGCAAGCCCCACTCCAGCCAGGAGTTGGCCCGGCTGGTGCGCAGCTGGCAGGACAGCGCCGCCCGGCACCTGGTCTTTGTCATCGGCGGCTCCTTCGGTCTGGCGGAGAGCCTGAAAAAGGAGGCCAAGGTCCGCCTGTCCATGTCCCCCATGACCTTTCCCCACCACCTGGCCCGGGTCATGGTGCTGGAGCAGATCTATCGGGCCTTTAAGATCAACGAGGGCTCCAGCTATCACAAATAAGCATAAAAAAGCATCCTGTGCCGCGGCACAGGATGCTTTTTTAGAAAGATCCGGCGTTACCAGTCGTTCTCGATGGCCATCAGGGCGTTGACCCGGCGCTCGTGGCGGCCGCCCTCGAACTGGGTGTTCAGGAAGGTGTCCACGATGTTCTCGGCCAGGTTTTTGCCCACGATGCCCGCGCCCATGGCCAGCATGTTGGCGTTGTTGTGCCGCCGGGTGAGGGAGGCGGACAGAGGGTCGCCGCACAGGGCGCAGCGGATGCCCCGGACCTTGTTGGCGGCGATGGAGATGCCGATGCCGGTGGTGCAGATGACGATGCCCCACTGGCACTGGCCGGAGGCCACGGCCTGGGCGGCGGCCTTACCGAAGGCGGGGTAGTCGCAGCTCTCGGTGCTGTCGGTGCCGAAGTCCTGACAGGTGATGCCCTTGGCGGCCAGATAGGCCTTGATGTGCTCCTTCAAGGGATACCCGCCGTGATCAGAAGCGATTGCGATCATAGTGATGTTCCTCCTAGTGTCTATGTCACGCGCCGGAAGACCGGGCGCTGCTTGCTTGTTCTCAGCTATTGTAGATGGTTTTCTCAAGATTTGCAAGGCGTATTTAGACAGATTTCTGGGGGAAAATCTTAAAATCATTCAGGGGGGAGGGGACAGCTGCCCGGGCGGAGGACCGCCGTTAGGACAGGTCACCACAGATCAGCTTTAACGGCGGGCCGTCCAGCTCCACCACCCGGTGGGCCAGGGGCAATAACGCCTGGTCGTGGCAGGTGAGGATGACGGGGAGCTGCAATTCCCGGATGCCCATCAAAATGCGCCGGGCCCGGTCTGTATCCACGCCGGAGAAGGGCTCGTCCAGCAGAAAGAGCCGTCCGCCCAGGGCCAGGCACCGGGCCAGAGCCAGCCGCCGGGCCATGCCGCCGGACAGCTGGGCGGGGTATCGCTCCCCCTCCCCCTCCAGCTCGGTCAAAGCCAGCCACTTGTGCCACTCCCCCCGCCGCTGCCGGGGCAGCACGTCGGTGAGCTGCTGCTTCGCGGTGCGCCAGGGAAACAGCCGGTCCTCCTGAAAGAGAAATGCGGTCTCCCCGAGGACGATCCCGGAGATGCTGCCCTCCTCCGGCCGCTCCAGCCCCGCCAGCAGACGCAGCAGGGTGGTCTTGCCGCAGCCGGAGGGCCCCCGCAGAATGGTCACGCCGGTCTCCGGCAGGGTCAGGGAGAAGCGGTCCAGCACCGTCCGCCGGCCATAGCCCATGGTCACGTTTTCAAGGCAGATCATGCGCCGCCCCCCTTCTCTTGTCCCGCTCCAGCAGCCGCCGCAGCAGCCACTCCAGCGCCAGGGACAAAAGCACCACTGCCACCGTCCAGGCAAACAGGTCCGGGATGTCCAGATAGAGCTTGCTGTTGTAAATCTGGGTGCCGATGGCCGGGCGGGGGATGCACAGCACCTCGGCGGCCACCCCCGACTTCCAGGCCAGGCCCATGGCGGTGGTGACGGCGGCCAGAAAATAGGGCCGCAGGCTGGGCAGATAGATCAGCCGCACCCGCTTCCACCGGGAAAAGCGATAGGCCGCCGCCAGCTCCAGCAGCTTTTGGTCGGTCTCCCGGATGCCCCGGCACAGGTTGCTCCACACCACGGGCAGTACCATCAGCCCGGCGATGACCCCGGGGACAGCGCTCCGGTCCGTCCACAGCAGGATCAGCAGGATGAACGAGGCCACCGGCGTGGCCCGGATCACCCGCACCGGCAGGGCGATGAGCCGCCCCGCCCAGACTGAGGCGCAGGCCGCCGCCGCTAAAATAGCCCCCAGCAGGGTACCCGCCCCCATGCCCGCCAGGATGCGGCCCAGGGAGGTCAGCACCGTCTGCCAGAATTCCCCCGTCTGTCCCAGGCGGACGAGGGTGCGGGCCACCGTGGCGGGATAGGGCAGCAGCAGCTCGTTCCCCCGCCCCCCCACTTTGCGGTCCACCAAAAAGGCCCCAAGCTGCCAAACCCCCAGCCAAAAGGCCGGGGGCAGCAGCAGAGAGATTTTGTTGTTCAGAGACTTACTCCGCCCCATAGTAGAAGGCGTCGTAGGGCATGGAGCCGCCGATGGAAGCGGGGTCGGCCTGGAACAGCACCTGGTAATACTCCTCCAGGGTGGCCTTCATGTCTGCCCCGGTGAGGAAGGTCAGGTTGCACTGGGGGATGGCCTTTTGGGCGATCTGCTCGTTGGCGGTGATGCCCAGCTCGCCCACCAAGGCGGCGGCACCGGCGACTCCATGCTCGTCGCTCATAAAGGTGATGGAGTCGCCGTACAGGTCCAGGAAGGCATCCACCGTCTCGGGGTGCTCCTCGATAAACTGGGTGCGGCCCACCACGCAGCCCATGGCCAGGGAGCCCTGGCCCAGCTTGTCCCACTCGTCGGACAGGGACAGGGCCTGGCGCACGCCCTGGTCCTTCATCATCAGGGCGGTGGCGGCGGGGACGGGGAGCATACAGATGGCGCTGTCGCCGGAGGCCATCTGGGCGGTGACCTCCTGGGCAGTCATCCACTGGATGTCCACCTGGCTGGGGTCCACGCCATTCTGGGTCAGCAGGTAATTGAGCACATACTCCGGGTTGGCGCCCTGGCCGGTGGCGTACACCGTCTTGCCCGCCAGGTCGGCCATGGACTGGACGGAGTCCCCCTTCTCCAGGATATACAGCACGCCCAGGGTGTTCACGGCCAGCACCTGGATGCCGCCGTCCGTCTTGGCGGCCAGGTTGGCGGCCACGTTGGTGGCCACAGCGGCGATGTCGGCGGTGCCGTTGACCAGGGCATCGGTGACCTCCTTGTTGTCGGCAACCACGGTGGAATTCAGGGCCACGGGGCAGTCGGCGGGGGAGGTCTCGGCGCTGTAATACTTCATCAGATAGGCTGCGCCCACCCCGGTGGGGCCGGACAGGGCCATAAAGTTCACGCCGGTCTTCTCCACCCCCTGCTGGGACTGGCTGGCGGAGGCAGAGCCGGAGCCGGCGGCGGACTGGGATGCGTCGTTGTTGTTCTTGCTGCCGCAGCTGGCCAGCAGGGACAGGGTCATGGCGGCGGCCAGCAGCAGAGACAGGGTCTTTTTCATGTGGATCTTCCTTTCATCATATCTTCCTATCATCGTGTGGGCTTGTTCTCACAGAACGCTCTCTAAAGCGGCCAGGTCGGGGATGAGGATGGTCTTGCCCCGGCGGACGATGAGGGTACTGTTCTCCAGCGCCTCGAAGGCCCGATAGAGGGAGGCCCGGCTGATGCCCAGCCGCTGGGCCAGCCCCGACGCAGTGCAGGTGACGCTGCCCCCCTGGCCGTTGGCCAGCAGATAGCGGGCCAGCTTGCCCTCCGCCCCGGCCTGGGCCAGGGACTGCAGACGGTTGGACAAAAAGCGGATGCGCCCGGTGAGATAGCGCAGATAGTTTTCCCGGATCTGGCTGTGTTGTTCCAGCAGCCGGTCGATCAATGCCTGATCCAGCATCAGGCAGCGGCTGGGCCTGCGGGCAGTGATGGTGGTGGCATACTGGGGGGCATCGCAGTACAGGGCGGCGGCACCGAACAGCTCCCCCGGCTCCAGACAGCTGACGGTCAGCTCCCCCTTGGTCACCTGAAGGCTGCCTGACAGCAAAATCCCCAGGCGGCGGGAGAAGTGCTGGGGGCTGTACACCACCTGGCCCCCGGAGAAGCGGGCCAGCTCCGCCCCCGGCTCGTCCAGCACCCGGGCGATCCCGTCCTCCGGCACCCCCCGCAGCAGCGGGCACCGGCCCAGATAGTTCCTATCCTGTTGCTCCAGCGTCAGGGTGATCGCCTCCAAATTGTTTTATTTGAGACAAAACAGATGGTAGCACACGGGCGCAGAAATGTCAATCGAAACCGGTCACCGCTCCGCCCGAAACCCCTGGAAGAACATGGGCATCATGGTCTGGCCATATTGCCGCAGGGAGTAGCCCCCGCCGGACAGGCACCAGTCGTAGATCAGGGCCCGCTCGCACAGGGCGTAGACCCGCACCATCTCGCTGACGGTCACGTCCCCCCGCAGCTGACAGCGCTGCTGGCCCTGCAGGACGATCTGCCGCAGCAGCTTATAATAGGTCCGGTTGTGGTCCAGCAGGTGCTTGTCCCCCCGGGTGATGAGCTGGGAGGAGTACAGCCGGGCCAGCAGGTCCAGGGAGATAGAGTTTTCGATCATAGAGAATAATTCCCGGTTTAAATACATCAGCTGGTCAAAGCAGTCCATGTCCGGGTCCATGGTCTCCATCAGCTCCTCATACTTCTGGTCGAACAGAAAGGACACGGAGGAGAGCAGGGCGTCCTTCCCCTCGAAATAGTGATAGAAGGAGCCCCGGGAGGTGCCCGACTCCCGGATGATCTCGTCCACGGTGGTGTCGTCATAGCCCTGCTGATAGAACAGCCGCCAGGCGGCCTGAATGATCCGCCCCTTGGTGTTTCTCGTGTTCTTCTTTCCCATGAAATGGCCCTCCCCACACACATCTGGTGTTTTATCATATTATCCGTAAATTTTTCGCCGCCGTCAACTCCTTCCCGGGTGATTTCCGGCTGACTTGCCGATTTACATTCCCGGGGTGCTGTGGTAAAATGTCTGCTAAGGCAGTTCTTTTTCAAGAAACCGCAAGAGAGGGGGACGCCCCATGTCCGGCAGCTTTTTTCCCATGATCGCCCGGATGCGCTATATCAACCGCTGGGGACTGATGCGCAACACGGATACGGAGAACATCCAGGAGCACTCCCACATGGTGGCGGTGCTCTCCCACGCCCTGGCCGTCATCCAGAACCGCTACTTCGGCCCCCAGATCGACCCCGGTCAGGCGGCGGTGGCGGCCCTGTACCACGATGCCAGCGAGATACTCACCGGCGACATGCCCACCCCCATCAAGTATGACAACCCGGCCATTCAGCGGGCCTACAAGCAAGTGGAATCGGTGGCCGAGGAGAAGCTGCTGTCCATGCTCCCCGACGACCTGCGGGAGGAGTTTCGCCCCGCCATCACCATCCCGGACGAGAACATCCGGGCGGTGGTCAAGGCGGCGGACAAGCTGTCGGCCTATCTCAAGTGTGTGGAGGAGGTCAAAAGCGGCAATCTGGAATTCAAGAAAGCCAAAGAACAGACCTATGCCGCCCTGTGCCGGGACCCCATCCCCGCCCTGCAATACTTCATGGATCACTTTTTAGACGGCTTTTCTTTGACCCTGGACGAGCTGACTTGATACACGATATTGTCAAATCATAATTTTATAAACAGAAAGGAACATCCCGCTATGAAAGCCATTGTTACCGTCATCGGAAAGGACCGGGTGGGCATCACCGCCGCCGTGTGCGCCCTGCTGGCCCAGCACAACATCAACATTCTGGACATCAGCCAGACCGTGCTCCAGGACTATTTCACCATGGTCATGCTGGTGGACACCGCCGCCTGCACCGCCTCCATCGGTGAGATGGCCGACCTGCTGGAGCAGGCGGGCAAGGAGCAGGAGCTGTCCATCCGCATCCAGCGGGAGGACATCTTCAACGCCATGCACCGCATCTGACGCAGCGTAAGGGCCGCTGAGGACAGCTGCCCCTACATCATGTCGTCATAAATCGTCTGTAGGGGCCGATGTCCCCATCGGCCCGTCCGAATCCGTCAGGGCGGTGATCCGCCCTGTTTACTCAGGAGGTTCTTTATGCTCAATCAACATGAGATCATGCAGACCATCCAGATGATCGACCAGCAGCATCTGGACGTGCGTACCATCACCATGGGCATCTCCCTGTTGTCCTGCGCCCACAGCGACGTGAAGGTGGCCTGCGATAAGGTCTATGATAAAATTACCCGCTATGCCGAAAAGCTGGTGGCCACCGGCGAGGCCATTGAAAAGGAGTTTGGCATCCCCATCGTCAATAAGCGCATCTCCGTCACCCCCATCGCCCTGGTGGCCGCCGCCGCCGAAACGGACAACTACACCCCCTTTGCCCAGGCCATGGACCGGGCGGCCAAAACCTGCGGCGTGAACTTCATCGGCGGCTTCTCCGCCCTGGTGCAGAAGGGCATGACCGAAGCCGACCGCAAGCTGATCCACTCCATTCCCGAGGCCCTGGCAACCACCGACATCGTCTGCGGCAGCGTGAACGTGGGCTCGACGAAGGCGGGCATCGACATGGATGCGGTGGCCCTGATGGGCCGGACCATCAAGGACCTGGCGGAGCGCACCGCCGACAAGGGCGGCTTTGGCTGCGCCAAGCTGGTGGTGTTCTGCAACGCCGTGGAGGACAACCCCTTCATGGCCGGTGCGTTCCACGGCGTGGGCGAGCCGGAGCGGGTCATCAACGTGGGCGTATCCGGCCCCGGCGTGGTCCACCACGCCCTCCAGGCCGTGAAGGGCCAGCCCTTCGACGTGGTGGCCGAGACCATCAAAAAGACCGCCTTCCGCATCACCCGCATGGGCCAGCTGGTGGCCCAGGAGGCCAGCCGCCGCCTGGACACCCCCTTCGGCATCGTGGACCTGTCCCTGGCCCCCACCCCCGCCGTGGGCGACAGCGTGGCCCGCATCCTGGAGGAGATGGGCCTGGAGGTCTGCGGCACCCACGGCACCACCGCCGCTCTGGCCCTGCTCAACGATGCGGTGAAGAAGGGCGGCGTGATGGCCTCCTCCTCCGTGGGCGGCCTGTCCGGCGCCTTCATCCCCGTCAGCGAGGACGAGGGCATGATCGCCGCCGCCGCCTCCGGGGCCCTGACCCTGGATAAGCTGGAGGCCATGACCTGCGTGTGCTCCGTGGGCCTGGACATGATCGCCGTCCCCGGCGACACCTCCGCCGAGACCCTGTCCGCCATCATCGCCGACGAGGCGGCCATCGGCATGGTGAACACCAAGACCACCGCCGTGCGCCTGATCCCCGCCCCCGGCTGCAAGGTGGGGGACACGGTGGAGTTCGGCGGCCTGCTGGGTTCCGCCCCCGTGCAGCCCGTCCACCCCTTCTCCGCCCACGACTTCGTGGCCCGGGGCGGCCGCATCCCCGCCCCCATGCAGAGCTTGAAGAACTGATTTTTTGGGATATTGTCATTGCGAGGAGGGCGAAGCCCGACGTGGCAATCCGTAACTCCCGTCCTAGGGACGAAGGGAAACGGATTCCCACGTCGCTGCGCTCCTCGGAATGACAGATACCGGGCAACTCAGCGGTTTCATTTTGCGCCCCGTCACTTCATGTTGCGGGGCGCATTTTCTTCCCCCTTGACTTCAGTGGGTAAATGTGTTAAAGTGTTCCAGATGACCGGCCCCCACCGGGTCCGGGGAAAAGAGGAACAGATTATGAGCAGACACATCGTCATCGTGGGGCTGGGCCTGATCGGCGGCTCGATGGCCAAGGCCCTCCACGGATTTGAAGATTTTGATTTGATCGGCGTGGACGTGAGCGAGCCCACCCTGCGCTATGCCCTGGAGCAGGACATTGTGGACCGGGTGGAGCCAGACCCGGTCAAAGCCCTGGCGGAGGGCGACCTGGTGTTCCTGTGCCTGCACCCCCAGGGCATCGTGGACTTTATGGCCCAGCACCGGGACCACTTCAAGCCCGGGGCCATGGTCACCGACGTGTGCGGCGTGAAGGGGGCCATCCTAGAGGGAGCCAAAGTGCTGCCCGACACCGTGTCCTTTGTGGGCGGACACCCCATGGCGGGCACGGAGTTCTCCGGCATCCAGCACGCCCTGGTCAACATGTTCCACGGGGCCCACTATATCCTCACGCCCAACGACCGGTCCCGCCCGGAGCACGTGGAGCTGATGGAGCGCCTGGCCGTCCACATCGGCTGCGCCAATATCGTCAAGACCACGCCGGAAAATCACGACGCCATCATCGCCTACACCAGCCAGATGATGCACGTCATCGCCGTGGCCGTGTGCGACGACCCCAGCCTGTTCCAGTATCAGGGCTTCGAGGGGGACTCCTTCCGGGGCTGTACCCGGGTGGCCGCCCTGGACGTGCCACTGTGGACCCAGCTGTTCACCATGAACTCCAAGGCCCTGGGCAGCGCCCTGGAGGAGCTGGAGGGCAACATCCGCACCTACCGCCAGGCCATCGAAGCCGGGGACACCACGACCCTGGTGGAAAAGCTGTCCTATTCCGCCGCCCGCAAACGGAAAATGAACCGCCTGGAACTGGAAAGCGGAGCCGTGGGGCGGGAGGGGAAGAAACCGAAGGTGTAAAATTGTGATAGGATATAAGACAGCCCGGACGACGGTTTGGTCGTCCGGGCTGCTGCGTTGAGAAAAAGAAGTTTTATTTGGTCATACTTGTTAACCACCTGGCTATTATATTGCATTTATCCATTTGTATTCCGCAACTTGATGTAAGTCTACTTTGCAGTTCCATGGCGCTGTAAGTATTGCTACTGAACAACGTATCTTTATACGCCTGCGCTAAGAAACTGTTCGGCTTTCCAAATAACGTGAGAACGCCGCCTTTCTCTAAATAATCCTTAATTACCGGTGTTATTTGCGCTTTATTCATAAGATTCTCATTAAGTTGCGCACAGGAGACAAGAAAGAACGGCAGATTTGTGGAGTAGTTTAGAAAAACCATTGCATTTCCGCTAAAGTATTGAGATTTTGTATAGTGCGCTGAATTTGTATGTGTTCCCCCGGTATGTATTCCTCCTACAGTAGCTCCAGTATATATAGTTTCTGCAGGATGATATGTATAGGAATCATTATTTAGTGCCATAGAATCAAAAAAGAAATTGGATGTACTTGCGAGTCGATGTTTATGATCAACAAGAATGATCTGCCCATTATTATCTCGGTAAATTTGGATTGTGTCACCAATTTTCTCTGGGTTATTATAAAGTGTCATCAATAGTGTTGCTGATTTTGTTGCATCCTTTTCCGATTTATATTGTCGATACAGTGCATTATCGGGGGAGAGGGCGTTTAATTTAACTCCATTAGCGAGCGATGATTTATAAAACGGGGATGTTTTGTCAGTCAGCAATATTACAATGGCACAGATGATAAACACAATGAACAAGATGCCGTACATAGTGTAATCCCCCTAAAAAGTCCTTTGATAATTTTGAATGTGAAAGTAATATTCCTATCTAAGATAACTAGTAACAATCAAGAGTATTACAACAATGGCACCTACGATTGTTGCTGTTTTTGAACTTATTCCCAAATCTTTTAAACACGTTTGCCATAACTTAAATATCAAAATAAAGATGCCAAGTGCAATCAAAACTGCTAGAACCACCATACTGTTCACCTCTCCCCTTCTAATGTTTTTAAAGGTGTACTTTTACAAATTAGTAAAATCAAGGGAATAATATCCCGAAATCCTATTGCAAATAGCATAAAAGCATGTTAAACTGAATTTGCTGAAAACACGGGAGAAAATTTGAAAAAGTACACTTTTTCAAACTTTCCACTCACTTTTCCCCCTCCTCAAACTTCCTTGCTTTGGCGTAAAATGTCCCCTCCGGCATTCCGCAGGCTTCGGCGGCCTGGCGGAGTGTTATTTTTTTATCCCGCCATTTTTTGTGGACGGCGTGGAAATTTTCCGGCAGGACGGCGGGGGGACGGCCAAATTTTACGCCCCGGGCCTTGGCGGCGGCGATGCCTTCGGCCTGGCGCTTTTTGATGTTCTCACGCTCGTTCTGGGCCACGAAGGACAAAATCTGCAGCACTAGGTCGGCGATAAAGGTGCCCATCAGGTCCTTCCCCTGACGGGTGTCCAGCAGGGGCATATCGATGACACAGATGTCCACGGCTTTTTCTTTTGTCAGGACCCGCCACTGGTTCTGCACCTCCTCATAGTTGCGCCCCAGCCGGTCAATGCTCAGCACATAGACCAGGTCGCCCGGCCGCAGCCGCCGCAGCAGACGGGCATAGGCCGGGCGGTGAAAATCCTTGCCTGACTGTTTATCAAGGAACATCCGCTCCCGGGGGATGCCCCGGTCCGCCATGGCCCGCCGCTGCCGGTCCTCGTTCTGGTCCAGGGTAGACACCCGGATATATCCGTATTCCATGTTGTTTGACCTCCCTTTTTTCTCTCATCTTAGAGGAAAAGAGGGACTTTTGTTGCATTTCAGCGTACACGCTGCCGCCGAAAAGGCCACCGGAAAACAAAAAACCGCCCCGGACCGTTTCCAATTCAAACGGTCCGGGGCGGTCTGGATTCAGGCTCAGGTGTTATAGCTGTCGAACATGTCGGTGATCTCCTTCTCCGGTGCGGGGGTGAGGAGGGAGACGACGACGATGGCGCACAGGGCGCACAGGAAGGCGGGCAGCAGCTCGTAGATGTTGAAGATGCCGCCCATGGGGGCCACCAGGAACTTCCACACAAAGATCATCACGCCGCCCACCACCAGGCCGGCCATGATGCCCTGGCGGTTGCTCCGCCGCCAGAACAGGGCGCACAGCATAGCGGGGCCGAAGGTGGCGCCGAAGCCGGCCCAGGCGAAGGAGACGATCTTGAACACGTTGCTGTTGGGGTCGGCGGCCAGGAAGATGGCGATGAAGGCGATGACCACCACCGTCAGCCGGGCGGCCAGCATGTTCTGCTTGGGGGTGAGCTTCACGCCCAGCAGGTCCTGAAGCACGTTCTCGGAAAAGGCGGAGGCGGCGGCCAGCAGCTGGGAGTCGGCGGTGGACATGGTGGCCGCCAGAATACCCGCCAGAATGCACCCGGCCACAACGGCGGGCAGGATGCCATAGCTGGACAGCAGGTCAGACAGGCGGACGATGACCGTCTCGGTGGCGCTGCCCTCCAGGGAGGGGATGCGTCCGGCAGCGGAGACGGCGTGGCCCACAATGCCGATGAACACGGCCACGGCCATGGAGATGACCACCCAGCTGGCGGCGATGCGGCGGGAGAGCTTCAGCTCGTCCTCGTGGCGGATGGCCATAAAGCGCACCAGGATGTGGGGCATACCGAAATAGCCCAGGCCCCAGGCCAGCATAGAGACGATGCGGATGAAGCCGTAGGGCTCGGCGGAGCCGGTGGCGGCGTTATAGGTCTGGTCAAAGTGCAGGAAGCCGGGCAGGCTGCGGGCGTGCTCCAGCACGGCACCCATGCCCCCCGCCTGGACCACGCCGAACACCACGATGATGGCCAGGGCGATGGTCATGATGATGGACTGAATCAGGTCCATGGTCGCCACGGCGCTGAAGCCGCCCACGGAGGTATAGCTGATGATAACGATAGCGCCGATGATGACCGCCACCATATAGTCCCAGCCGAACAGACTGTTGAACAGCTTGCCGATGGCCGCCAGACCGGAGGCCACATAGGGCACGAAGAACACCAGAATGATCACGGCAGAGATGCCCATGATGACGGGTTTCTTCTCCCCATAGCGCTTGGAGATGAAGCTGGGGATGGTGATGGCGTCCAGATGGACGCTGTACCGCCGCAGGCGGCGGGCCACCAGCAGGAAGTTTAAGTAGGTGCCCGTCACCAGACCGATGGCGGTCCAGCTGGCATCGGCCACGCCGCTGAGATAGGCAAGGCCGGGGATGCCCATCAGCAGATAGCTGCTCATGTCCGAGGCCTCGGCGCTCATGGCGGTGACCAGGGGGCCCATGCCCCGCCCGCCCAAATAAAAGCCCTCAGAGCTCTTCTTAGACCGGCGTCCGATCATCACGCCGGTGAAGATCACCATACACAGGTACAGAATGATGGTACCCATGATGATCATTTGTATGGTTGTCATATCTCTCCTCCTCACAGTCCGCCGCCGGCACACATCCGGCGGCGCGGTTTTCTCATTATAGCACACAAATTCCTGAAATAAAATACAGAACAAAGTACAGACTTGATTCTGTACTTTATTCTGTTTAAAAGAAGATATTTTCTGTCATTGCAGGAGTTTTAAGCTGTACTTAAATTCGATTTGAAACTAGGATAAAGAAAATATTTCAGTCCTTCTGTCTCTGATACCGCTCCGCCAGCTGCTTGAACCGGGGCAGGGCGGCAACCACTCGCTCCTCGGGTACGCAGTAGGCCAGCCGGAAGTGGCCGGGGCAGCCGAAGGCCGTGCCGGGCACCAGAAACAGGTCCAGCTCCGTGGCTTTCTTACAAAATGCCACGTCGTCCGGTTCCAGAGACCGGGGGAACATGTAGAAGCTGCCTCCGGGCTCCACACAGGAAAAGCCGTATTCCGTCAGGGCGGAAAAGAGCCGGTCTTTGTTCCGCTCATAGATCTCCAGCTGGCTGGTCAGGTCGGCGCAGCGGCCCACCGTCAGCTGCATCAGGGTGGAGGTGCCGTTGCAGCCGATGGTCCGGGAGATCTGGGGGCACACCTCTGCGATGGTCATGGCCTGCTCCGCCTTGGGATTCACCGCCAGATAGCCGATGCGCTCTCCGGGCAGGGACAGGGACTTGGAGAAGGAGTAGCAGGTGATGGTGTTGTGATAGAACCGGGCGGGATAGGTCTCCTCCGTACCGGTGAACAGCAGCTCCCGATAGGGCTCGTCGGAGATGAGATAGATGGGGTGGCCGAACTGGCGCTGCTTCTCCTCCAGCAGGGCGGCCAGCTGGGTCAGGGTGGCGGAGGACAGGACGATGCCCGAGGGATTGTTGGGGGAGTTGATGAGCAGGGCGGTGACGGCGGGATTCAGGCGCTCCTCCAGGGCTCGGAAGTTGATCTGGAAGGAGTCCACATCCGCCGGGACCACCGACAGGCGCAGCCCGGCCCCCTGGGTATAGGGGCGGTACTCGGGGAAATAGGGGGCAAAGACGATGATCTCGTCCCCCGGCTCGGTCACTGCCCGCAGGGCGTGGCCCAGGGCTCCCGCCGCCCCGCTGGCCATGAACAGGTGCTCCGGCTGATAGTCCATGCCGAACCGGCGGTTCAGGGACCGGGCCAGCTGTTCCCGGACCTGGGGCAGTCCGGCGCTGGGGCCATAGCTGTGGATCTGCAGGGTGGGGGTGTCGTTCAGGATGGTATGGATGGTCTGGTTCACCGCCTCCGGTGCGGGCACCGAGGGGTTGCCCAGGCTGAAGTTATACACATGCTCCTCGCCGATCTCCCGGGCACGCCGTTTGGCCATTCCGGCGATCTCGAAAATAATGTCCTTTTCCGACAGCATATCTGCATAGCGTTTTGACAGCATCCTGACCATCTCCAATTCTTTTTCGGACCTCCCGCCCCCTGCTGCGGCGGGAAGCAGTTCACGTTGGTTTCCTATACACTAGCACGATAGAGAATGAAAGTCAATGGACACGTTGCCGGAAAACCGCCGCCGCACAGCGAAAAATTTGTGCGGCGGCGGTACGACCAGCCTGTAAGCCTGCGCCGTCCGGCTCACCCCTCCACCAGATTCTCCAGGGGCTCTCCCGCCAGATAGCGCTTTAAGTTGTCCTGGGCCATCTCAACACAGGTGCGGCGGGTGATCTCCAGCCGCATTCCCCCGGCCACATGGGGGGTGATGAGCAGGTCGGGGATGTCCCACAGGGGGCTGTCCTGGGGCAGGGGCTCCGGGGTGGTCACATCCAGGGCGGCGCCCCACAGCCGGCCCTCCCCCATGACCCGGGCCAGGGCCTCCTGATCCAGCACGCTGCCCCGGCCGGAGCTGATGAGGATGGCCCCCTCCTTCATCCGGCGCAGCCGGTCCTCATTCATCAGGCCCGCCGTCTGGGGGGAGTGGGGCACCACCAGCACCACGATGTCCGCCTGGGGCAGCAGATCGTCCAGCCGCTCCATGGGGAACACCTGATCAAAGCCCTCCACCGGGCCGTGTACCGTTCGTTTCAGTCCCAGCGTGTGCGCCCCCAGGCCCTGACACATAGCGGCGAAGGTGCTGCCGATGTGGCCCGCCCCCACCACCAGAACGGTGCTGCCCCGGACGCACTTCATCCGGCCCCGGTCCTTCCACTGGTGCAGACGCTGGCTGTCCCGATAGACGGGCAGGCGGCGGCACACCGCCAGCAGGCTGGCCAGGATATGCTCGGCCACGCTGACCTGGTTGGACCCGCTGGAGGAGGTGAACTTTGCCCCCGCCGGGATGTGCCCGGCATACTCGTCCGTCCCCGCCCACATGGTCTGGAACCACCGCAGAGACTTGGCCTGGGCCAGGCGCTCCGGCCTGGGCCAGCCGAAGATCACCGTGGCCCGGGCCAGCTCCTCCGCCGTCACGGCGCTGCCGCTGGTATAGATATGCTCCGCCCGTGGGGCGATGGCGGCAAACTCCCCCTTCTCCTCCTCGGTCACCGGGAGAAGATTTAAAATGACCTCCTGCATACGATGCGCTCCTCTCTGCGCCGCACACCCTGCGGCGTTTTGGTCTATTATACCTGGCAGAGGCCTACGCTGACAAGGCCCCGCTTTACTCCCCGGGGCGGCTGTGCTAAAATAAAGAGCAGATAGCGGAGAAAGGAGGCGCTGCCATGACCGTCACACCGGACACCCCGCTGACGCAATTTCCCGGCGTGGGAGAGGTCCGGGCCAAAAAGCTCTCTCATCTGGGACTGAATACCGCCGGGGACCTGCTGACCTATTACCCCCGGGACTATGAGGACCGGCGGCAGGTCTATGCCATCCGCCAGGCCCCGGAGGGGGTGCGGGTGTGCGTGCGGGCCATGGTGGCCCAGCGCCCCCGGCTCTCCCGGATCCGAAAGGGGCTGGATCTGGTCCAGGTGCCCGTGGTGGACCAGGGGGGCACGCTGCACCTGGCCTTTTTCAACCAGAGCTATGTGGAGCGTGCCCTGCTGCCCGGGGAGGACTATGTCTTCTACGGCCAGGTGGAGCGCCAGGGCAACCGCCTGTCCATGACCAACCCGGTGTTCGAGCGGGCGGACCGTCAGGACGTCACCGGGCGCATCGTCCCCGTCTATCCCCTCACCGCCGGGATATCCGGCCACCTCCTGGCCGGTCTGGTGCGTCAGGCTCTGCCCTGTGCCCGGGGCCTGGCGGACACCCTGCCCCAGTCCATCCGCCAGGCCCACCACCTGGCGGCGGCGGAGTTTGCCCTCACCGCCATCCACTTTCCCCCGGACGACCGGGCGCTGGACCTGGCCCGGCGGCGGCTGGCCTTTGAGGAGCTCTTTTATCTGGCGGTGGGGCTGGCCTTTCTCAAGCGCCGCCGTACCACGCTCAGCACCGGCTGCCCCATCCCCGCCCTGCCTGTGGAGCAGTTTGCCGCCCTGCTGCCCTTTACGCCCACCGATGCCCAGCGCCGGACCATGGAGGAGGCCGCCCGGGACATGGCCTGCGGCAGACCCATGAACCGGCTGGTCCAGGGGGACGTGGGCTCGGGCAAGACGGTGGTGGCCGCCTACGCCGGGTGGCTGGCAGTGCAGGGGGGCTTTCAGGCGGCTATGATGGCCCCAACGGAAGTGCTGGCCGAACAGCACTTCCGCACCCTGTCCGCCCTGCTCTCCCCCGCCGGGGTGCGGGTGGGCCTGCTCACCGGGGCCATGACCGCCGCCCAGAAGCGGAAGGTCCACGCCGACCTGGCGGCGGGGGACATCGACTTTGTGGTGGGCACCCACGCCCTGCTGTCCCAGGGGGTGGCCTTCCGGCGGCTGGCCCTTATCATCACCGACGAGCAGCACCGCTTCGGCGTGGAGCAGCGCTCCGCCCTGGCGGAGAAGTCTGCCGCCGGGGGGATGCCCTCCCCCCATGTGCTGGTCATGTCGGCCACCCCCATCCCCCGCACCCTGGCCCTGATCCTATATGGCGACCTGGATGTGTCCGTCATCGACCAGCTGCCCCCCAGGCGCACCCCCATCTCCACCTATGTCATCCGGGAGGACAAGCGGCAGCGGATGTATCAATTTGTCCGCCGCCAGGTGGGGGAGGGCCGGCAGGTGTATATCGTCTGCCCCGCAGTGGAGGAGGACCCGGAGGCCGCCCTGCCCGGGGAGGAATCCCCGGCGCTGACCCTGAAGGCGGTGAAGAGCTATGCCCAGCGCCTGCAGCGGGAGGTGTTCCCCGACCTGACGGTGGACATCCTCCATGGGAAGATGCGCCCCAGGGAGAAGGATGCGGCCATGCGGGCCTTCTCTCAGGGGAAGACGCAGGTGCTGGTGGCCACCACGGTGATCGAGGTGGGGGTGGACGTGCCCAACGCCACATTGATGATCATCGAGAATGCAGACCGCTTTGGCCTAAGCCAGCTCCACCAGCTCCGGGGCCGGGTGGGCCGGGGGGAGCACCCCTCCTTCTGCGTCCTGCTCACCGCCACCCGGAACCCGGATTCCATGGCCCGGCTGCGCACCCTGGCCTCCACCACCGACGGCTTTCAGATCTCCCGGGAGGACCTGAAGCTGCGGGGCCCGGGGGACTTCTTCGGGCGGCGGCAGCACGGTCTGCCCCAGATGAAGCTGTCTGACCTGGCCGCCGACATGCCCCTGCTCTACGAGGCCCAGGCCGCAGCGGAGGAGCTGCTCTCCCGCGACCCGGAGCTGAGCGAGACGGAAAACCGCCCCGTCCTGGCCCGCGTGCGGCGGCTATTTGAGGATACGGGGAATAGTTTGAACTAAATTACCCCGGGCGGATGATATCCGCCCCTACGAAAAACCTGCAACACTTGGTGTAGGGGCGGCTATTAGCCGCCCGGAAAAATCCCACAAAAACGAAAAAGTGAGGTAAAATTATGTTGACTTTTCGTGACATCACCCTGGCCGACCGGGACCTGGTCATGCCCATGGTCCAGGCCTTTTATCAGACCGACGCGGTGGACCACCCGGTGGACCAGGCCATTCTGGACCGGTCCTTTCTGGCCGCTGCCGACCACGCCGAGCCCCTGCTGCGGGGAGTGCTGCTATTTGAAGGGGAGGAGCCGGTGGGCTACCTCTACCTGACCCAGTGCTACTCCGCCGAGGTGGGGGGCCGGTGTGTGTTCATCGAGGAGATATTCCTCCTGCCCCCCTTCCGCGGGATGGGGCTGGGCCACCAGATCATGGCCTGGATCGAGAGCCAGTACCCCTCCGCCCGCCGCTTCCGCCTGGAGGTGACCGAGGTGAACCAGCGGGCCGCCGCCCTGTATGAAAAGAGCGGGTATCAGTACCTGCACTATGACCAGATGGTGCTGGACAAGATCAGCGGGGGAATTGACGAGCATATTTGAGAAATGAGAAAAAACGCCGGGCGGCCAAAGGCCGCCCCTACGGACAGCCGACGACACTTGGCGTAGGGGCGGATATTATCCGCCCACGGTGCCGGTGCGCCGACGGCGGGCGGACACAGAGGTGTATAGTGCAATAAGATAGTTTACACATCAGGCAACCACATGGTTTACAGTTTTGATACACTAGAGCCATATCGAGGCAGGAAAGGAAGAACGATATGGCCTGGGAAGAAAGGACTGT
>NZ_JACOPN010000006.1 GCF_014287875.1 Flintibacter faecis
AATAAGAAATACATGAACATGAAGCACTTGGAGGCGGTCATGGACGACGCCTCTATTGCCGGCTGACTTCATTCAGCCGGAGCCTGCAAACAATTTTGCGCATAAATCTTGACGGGACCAACAAAATTCATACTTTACTATATAATATCTTCATCTCCGTAAAGTTGCAAAGGAGTGTAAAGTATGTCAGTTTCTGTTGGGCAACGGGTCCAATCGATGATAGACCACATGTCAAAAGGTGAGATTGAATTGGCACTTTCTGATATTTGTATCGCAATAGATATAACATCTCAAAAGTATTACAACGAACCAAATTCTTCTGCCTCTTGTTACAAACGTTTTCTTAAAGAAAACATATGGATGATTGTTGTAACCGGAATGGGATCACTAATCACAGAAGCTGTTAAGCTTCCCTTTACGCATAAGGATATTAAATCTGATTACGAAGGGTATTGCACTTTGGAGCAGATTATTTATCATGTTATGCGTTGCGGTTTAATACACGGAACTGGTGAAGAAAGTAAAATTGTTTGGAACACTAATGTTCCGCTTGCCATAGATAAAGATCAAAATCTAAACATTTCTCCAAGCTTTATTTGGGGATTAGCCTTATGCGTTATTACATGCCCAGTTAATCTCCATGAACGGGTTGGGGACTATTGCTGGATATCTATGGCCACATTTAAGTATTTGATTAATGATCTGTGGGGAAAACGGGATAGCGTAAAAAATATGATCAAAAGTCAGTATGATGTAACAATCAAGGAATGCTAGGAAAAATAAAAGGACGAAACCTGCTATCAACCTGTATTGCATAATCTAAATGCAGAATGAATACCTCTTGCCGACTACCAGCAAACCATTGATATATTTGTATTTTCTGAGATCCTATAATTACACTCGGACCAAGGGTAGATCTTTATGGAATCTACCCTTTTCTTATATGCAAAATGCCGAATTTTCAAATTCGGCATTTTTTGTTGCATAGAAACGTGCAGCTATTGACCGTTTTCAGCCTATTAGCAGAAGGGCGTTTTGCTGATATGAGGAGGAAAACAATGTATATAAAGAAAACTTGCGGATATATTTTAGGCGAATCATCCGCAGAAATTACCACGCTCAAAGGCTATTAGACACATTTTTCCCGGCAACAACACAAAGTGTGATCTGGAAATACTGGCGGGCGATTCTTGACCCAAAACTGTGTGCAGACTGCCTGAGCCACCACGGCAAAATCTTTGCAATGGATGAAGTCCCGGAGATCGAACCACCGTTGCACGACAACTGCCGCTGTGCTATACTGCCGATGGATACGATCACACCCGGTGGAGCAACAAAAGACGAGGAAAACGGTGCGGATTTCTATCTTGCGAATTTTGGGAAACTTCCGGATTACGATATTTCAGATTCGGAGCTGCGGGCGCTGGGCTGGAAAAACGGAAAGCCGCCCAAGCGGTATGCTCCAGGGAAAATGTATACAAGGGATGTTTATGACAATGATGACGGGCATTTGCCCTCCGCGCCGGGACGCATTTGGTATGAACCGGACATCAATTACTATGAGGGGCGCCGCAACGGACATCGAATTCTGTATTCTGATGACGGCTTGATTTTTGTCACCTATGACCATTATCTGACTTTTTGCGAAATTCAAACTGGAGGTTGAACATGAACGAGCGAATTGCGGTCACACTTGATTTTACAGCCTGTAAATACATTCCCGAGCTGTACAAGGAAATGCGCACAAAGATGGAATGGGACGATGATTTCGGAGAAAACTTGAGTGCATTGTGGGATATTCTCACCGGAATGCCTTATAAGGGCGATGATTTTACGATCATCCGCCCGGTCAGATTTGAAAATATTCCCCATGGGCAAAATGACATCTTCACCGAATATGTGGACAAACTGTGTGCAATCTTCCAACGCGCACAGGATCGGTATGGGAATATTACGGCAACCATTCGTTATACTGACTCTGAGAAAAATAATTTATCAAATTATTTAATTTAACGGATAAAAGCTCTTGCTGACTGCCTGTGAACCATTGATATGACAGAACTTTTCCAAGTCCTATCATTACACAGCGACATTGAAAAGCTATCCCGCTACCGGGCCGTACTTTCCCCTGATTTCAGCATGTATCTGGAAATGGCTCCCGTGATGCAGCTTTACAATGTGTTTCGCAACCGCTGGTGCGGCGCATACTGGGCATCGAAAGGAATCCGTGTTGTTCCCACAGTCAACTGGGGTGATGACTCCACGTTTGATTTTTGCTTTGAGGGGATCGAAAAAGGCAGCGTTGTTGCTGTCTCCACCTATATGGCATCTGAGCATGATAACCGCTGCGACCAGAAAGAATGGTTCATGGCCGGCTACAATGAACTGCTGCGGCGGATTGAACCGGCGAGAATCATCTGCTACAACACGCCATTTCCCGAAATGCAAGGCAACATTATATACGTGGATCATGAGCGCAGTTCCTGGAAGTACATGAACTATGAGCGGAGTTTTCAAAAGGATGACTTGGAGGCATTCAAAATCGGTGGCGCATATCAAAAACCTTGTGATACAATAGAGCCGTACCTGATTGGAAAAGGCGGTGGAAGCGCCTATGGCGGAGAAATCAAACCGGCAAAACCAGAGGATGAGTGATTTTGGGGAGAGCCGGGCGAAACAAAATATTCTTATACAGCAAAAGGAGAGCTTATTGAAACGCTGATTGGTTCTGACGGAAAAGCATATATGGAAATTCACCATACAAACCACGGTTTCCCCAAGTACCATGAAGTTCCACACCAACATAGCATCATTTGGGACCAGTCAGGCTTTCACTTCGGCAAAGAACAGACTGCCAAAAGCATTTTGTGCGGGAGGAATAAGAATATGGCAACATGGGTTGGCACAAACAGCTTTGAAGATAATCGGTTTAAAACGATCAGCGATTTTAAGCAGTGTATGCGGCGTGGCGGTGAAGTCCAGTTCGAGTGGAAAGGCGTGATGTACTGCTGCTTTGGCTGCATTTCCTCCACAGCAGATACAGCGCCCAAAATGGTGATCTGTCAGGCTGGCTCTGTGGAAGTTAACACTCGTACAGAGAAGTGGTGTGATACTGCCGACGAAATTCTGGAGTACATGGTTGGGGAAGATCGTCTGCGCGATGTAATCACCAAAGTAAAGGTGTGGGAACGGACGATTTAAAGGATAAAACCTCTTGCCTGCTGCTTGTAAACCATTGATTTTACTGGATTTCTTCAGATCCTTTAATAACACTCCGACCATGGGTGAGTCCTTATGGGACTCACCCATTCAGCGTGTCGATAAACCCTTTTCTGTCATTCCGAGGAGCGCAGCGACGTGGGAATCCGTAACCAAAAAGTCGGGAATGTGCTGATACTCGTGAGTTTTAGGAACGGATTGCCACGTCGGCCCGTTGGGCCTCCTCGCAATGACAGGCTTTTTCGACAGTCTCTATGGGTGAGTCCTTATGGGACTCACCCATTAAAGTTGTACAGAAACGTACACCTTTCTTCCTTTTGTAGCCTATCTGTAGAAACCTAATTTTACATGATAGGAGGAAATATGATATACTACAAACGATATACGGGAAAGTTGCTGCCGCAGAAAACGGCAGAGCAGCCAAGGTGGGTCCAATGGACGCACCATTCAGAAGGCAAAACCCACTGTGAAGAGTGCTTGATGCTGGATGGATGTTTCTTTATGGCATCCAATCATCCACCTTATCCGCATCACCCATTCTGCCACTGTACTTTAGAGCCAGTTGATTATGCTGTAGTCCTGATAAATGCATCCGCATACAGTGACTATAGAAAATTTGATCCATATTTGTTTAACACAACCGGACTGCAAACACACAATAAAGAAAAACTCTTCAAAGAATGGGGATATACTATCGACGATGCAAGATGGCTGCAAGCAGAGATAGAACGGCAAGCGAGGGAACGTTATGTCTCTGGGCAATATGAGCTTGGAAAGCTAAATATGTTTGGACAAAGAATCAATATCAGAGTAACTATTCCAAAGAAAGATGGCTTTGGCGATGTTTCTTTTGTCACAGGTTGGATGGTAAAACCCAACGGGCAGATAAAACTGAATACGCCATACGGAGGTAAATAATATGACATACATGGACAATGTAGAAGTTATCATCGAAAAGGAAAAGTACACAAGAGATGGCGTTCATAAAGGTATGCAAGGGTGGATCACTGAACCAGAAAATATCAACGGATATTGGTTGGTTAATTTTCCTCAGTGCGGTGAAAAGAATGATATTGCTACAATTCCCGTCAGGGAAGAAGATATGAAAGTGGTGAAAATCCTTGATGCACGCATAAACGAGCAAATCAAGGCACAATTTGAAAAAGAAGCCGATCAGGCAAAAACATTTACCGAAAAGCTGGATGATCTTTCTAATTATCGTATCTAATGGGATAAAAACCTCTTGCTTGTCACTAGCAAACTATTGATATGACTGGATTTTTCCAAGTCCTATCATTACACTCCGACCATGGGAGAGTTCTACAAAGAGCTCTCCCATTTTTATTTATAGTTCCGATTTTTGATTTTTGCTGCACAAGAATATGCAGCTTTCTCTAATGGTGAAAATCATCTGCTACAACACGCCGCTTCCTGAAATGCGGGGAGACATCGTGTATGTGGACTATGAGCGCAGCTCGTGGAAATATATGAGCTATGAGAGAAATTATAAGGCAGAAGACCTCGACGCTTTCAAAATCGGCGAGACATATCGACCTGAACGTGATACAATAGAGCCATACCTGATCGACGGGGTATATAAGGGCGGCGGCAGCGCCTATGGTGGAAAGTGGCGTCCAAATCCAAATAAACCGCAAGATCAGCGTTTTTTAGGTAAACCGGGAGAAATAAAGACAACATATAAGAACGGGTACCGTGTTGACACCAAGATTGGTGAGGATGGACGTGCAGTAACAGAACGGCACTATACAGATCATAAGCAACCATGGGCACATACCAATCCGCACGATCATCCAATTTATTGGAATAATCCTGCGGGATATCCCGACCCACAGCCTGCAATCAATTATCCGAATGGAGCACCAGAATTTAAGCAATGGCGGGAGGCCTGCAATATGATCAAATACACAGTTTCTCCAGATAACACTTCAGAGCAGAATCGTTTTGTCAGCATCAGCGACTTCAAAACATGTATGAAATGGCATGGAGAGGTCGAATTCATGTGGAACGAAAATCTATATAGCATTACGCCTCGCAGCAACGGAAGAATCAGTATTTCCATGGCATACTGCGAAGATACTGAAAAACTCTGTGATACCTCCGATGAAGTTCTTGAATATATGGTTGGCCCTGACCGCCTGCGTGATGTGATCACACAGGTCACAGTGCTTGACCGTTCAATTTAGGAGGAATACCTCTTGCTGACCACCAGCAAACCATTGATATATCTGCATTTTCTGAAATCCTATCATTACACTCCCACCATCGGAGTATCCTTCGGGGTACTCCGATTTTTTATTTTCCAAATTGTTCTGTGATCGTTGCACGGAAACGTGCGACTGAGACTGTCGAAAAAGCCTGTCATTGCGAGGAGGCCCAACGGGCCGACGTGGCAATCCGTTCCTAAAACTCACGAGTATCAGCACATTCCCGACTTTTTGGTTACGGATTCCCACGTCGCTGCGCTCCTCGGAATGACAGAAAAGGGTTTATCGACACGCTGCGTGCAACTTTTTGCCTATTTCCCCTTATTTGTGAAGAATGTCTTTCTTGTACTTTCAAAAGGGGGAATAATTATTGTACTATAAGCAATGTTTCGGTACAATACAAAAGGGTGCCGGACTACCAAGTTGGGTCAAATGGACACATCATTCAGAAGGCAAAACTCACTGTGAAGCATGTCTGAAATTAGATGGTTGTTGGTTTCAGAAAGAAAAAGCCCCACCTTGCCCACATCATCCCTATTGCCATTGCACATTGGAGCCGATTGACTATGCTAATGGACTCTTGCAAATGACTACACCATATGGAGATGATTGATATGAAAGAATTGGATTGTGTTGAAGTTATTGTTGAGAAAAAAGTGTATGCCTGCGAAGGTGTACATATTGGTATGCAAGGGTGGATCTGCTTTGATGAAAGTGCCGATGGTTATTGGCTTGTAAACTTTCCACAGTATGGAGGGAAAAAAGATATTGCAACCATATCCGTGAAAGAAGTTGATATGAAGATAATCCCACGAATGGATGCACGAATCAACGAGAGAATTAAAGCTCAGTTCGATGAGACTGAAGATTCAGAAAAGAAATCTTTCGATGATAAGCCGGATGATCTTTCTGATTATATGATCTAAAAGGGCCGCTGCTTGTACCGCAGCGGCCCTTTTCTGATCTGATGCAGTTTTCTCAGCCCGGGGGCCAGGTCATATCCCGGCCGGACAGGACGTGGAAGTGCAGGTGGTGGACGCTCTGGCCCGCCTGCTCCCCGATGTTGGAGACCACACGGTAGCTGTCCAGGCCCAGCTGCTTTGTCACCTTGGCGATGACCTGGAAAATGTGGGCCACCACGGCGCTGTTGTCCCCGGTCACCTCGGCCACAGAACCGATGTGGGCCTTGGGGATGACCAGGAAGTGGGTGGGTGCCTGGGGATCGATGTCATAGAAGGCGTAGCACAGCTCGTCCTCATAGACCTTGTTGGAGGGGATCTCCCCGGCGCTGATCTTGCAGAACAGACAATCAGACATGAAATTCAGCTCCTTTCGGCTTCTTTGGTTTGGTTTGAGTATTTCCGGCGGTCAGACAAACTGATTCCGCTCCGGGTCGTAGTGATAATCGATGGCTGCCAGCTTGTTCGCCAGGGCCTGCCCGTCCGCCTGGAGGTCGTCGCACAGTGCGGCCAGGCTGGGATAGCAGTCCCGCAGCTTGGTGTTCACATAGCTGAGCAGGATCGCGGGGTCCTGAGGCAGCATCTTACACCCCCAGCTTCATGGACACCACGTTGTCCACCATGGCCAGGGCGTTGTCCACCATCAGGGGGTCCTTGCCGCCGCCCATGGCGGAGTCGGGCTTACCGCCGCCGGAGCCGCCGGCGATGGCGGACACCTGCTTGATGATGTCCCCGGCCTTCACGCCGGCCTTCACGGCATCCTTGCCGCACACGGCCAGGAAGGTGATCTTCTCCCCGTTGACGGCGGCCAGCACGGCCACCACCTTGGGCTCCTTGTCCCGCAGGAAGTCGCCCATCTTGCGCAGGCGGTTGGCATCGGCCTCGGGCACGGTGGCGGTGAGGACCTTCAGTCCGCCCACATCGTGGCCGGAGAACAGGAAGCGCTCGGCCTCGCTGACGGCCTCCCGGGCCTTGAACTTCTCCACGGACTGGCTGAGCTGGCGGACCTCGGCCATCACGGCCTCGGCCTTCTCCCGCAGCTCGCCGGGCTTGGCCTTCAGGATGGAGGCGGCCTGGAACAGCATCTCCTGGTTCCGGTTCATCACGGCCAGAGAGGCCTTGCCGGTGGTGGCCTCGATGCGGCGGACGCCGGAGGCCACGGAGAACTCGCTGGAGATGTGGAACACGCCCACCTTGGCGGTGTTGTCCAGGTGGGTGCCGCCGCAGAACTCCACGGAGTAGCCGCTGCCCATATCCACCACACGGACGGTGTCGCCATACTTCTCGCCGAACAGGGCGATGGCGCCCTTCTTCTTGGCCTCCTCGATGGGCAGCTCCTGGGTGACGATGTCATAGCCCTCCAGAACGGCCTCGTTGACGATGGCGCTCACCTTGCCAAGCTCCTGGGCGGTGAGGGCGGAGAAGTGGGTAAAGTCAAAGCGCAGGCGGTCGGGCTCCACCAGAGAACCGGCCTGATGGACGTGGTCGCCCAGCACGGTGCGCAGGGCCTTGTCCAGCAGGTGGGTGGCGGAGTGGGCGCGCATGATGGCCTTGCGGCGCTCCACGTCCAGGGCGGCGGTGACGGTGTCGCCCACCTTCAGGGTGCCCTGGGTCAGCTTGCCGTAGTGCATATACTTGCCGCCCTTGTTCTTCTGCACGTCGGTGACGGCGAAGGTCACGCCGTCGGCGGTGAGGGTGCCCTGGTCGCCGATCTGGCCGCCCATCTCGGCGTAGAAGGGGGTCTTATCCAGCACCACGATGGCCTCCACGCCGGGCATCAGCTCCTCGGCCTGCTCGTTCTCCACCACCAGGGCGACCACCTTGGCCCCCTCCACAGTGGTGTGATCATAGCCCACAAACTGGGTCTCGGGGATGTCCTTGCCGAACTCCACGCCGGCCCAGCCCAGATCGCCCAGGGCCTCACGGGCCTTGCGGGCCCGCTGGCGCTGCTCCTCCATCTGCTTGTGGAACTCCTCCTCGTCCAGGGTCATGCCCTGCTCCTCCACCATCTCCAGGGTCAGGTCGATGGGGAAGCCATAGGTGTCGTACAGCTTGAAGGCGTCGCCGCCGGAGAAGGTCTTCTCCCCCTTGGCCTTGTGGCCGGCGAGCATCTCGTTGAAGATCTTCAGGCCGCCGTCGATGGTCTTGGCGAAGTTCTCCTCCTCCACCCGGATGACCTTGGTGATATAGTCCTGGCGCTCCCGCAGCTCGGGGTAGTGGCCCTCGTTCTCATGGATGACGGTGTCGCACACCCGGTACAGGAAGGGCTCGTTCACGCCCAGCAGCTTGCCGTGGCGGGCGGCCCGGCGCAGCAGACGGCGCAGCACATAGCCCCGGCCCTCGTTGCTGGGCAGTACGCCGTCGCAGATCATAAAGGTGGCGGAGCGGATGTGGTCGGTGATGACACGCAGGGACACGTCGATGGCGTGGCTCTGGCCATACTTGGCCCCGGTGATCTCGGTGACCTTGTTGGTGATGTTCATCACGGTGTCCACGTCGAACAGGGAGTCCACGTTCTGGCACACCACGGCCAGACGCTCCAGGCCCATGCCGGTGTCGATGTTCTTCTGCTTCAGCTCGGTATAGTGGCCCTCGCCGTCGTTGTCGAACTGGGAGAACACCACGTTCCAGACCTCCATATACCGGTCGCAGTCGCAGCCCACGGTGCAGCCGGGCTTGCCGCAGCCATACTTGGGGCCCCGGTCATAGTAGATCTCAGAGCAGGGGCCGCAGGGGCCGGAGCCGTGCTCCCAGAAGTTGTCCTCCTTGCCGAACTTGAAGATGTGGTCGGCGGGGACGCCGATCTCCTCATTCCAGACGCGGAAGGCCTCGGTGTCGGCGGGGGTGGTCTCGTTGCCGGCAAAGACGGAGGGGAACAGGCGGTCGGGGTCCAGACCCACCCACTCCGGGCTGGTCAAAAACTCCCAGGCCCAGTGGATGGCCTCGTTCTTAAAGTAGTCGCCGAAGGAGAAGTTGCCCAGCATCTCGAAATAGGTGCCGTGGCGGGCGGTCTTGCCGATGTTCTCGATGTCGCCGGTGCGGATGCACTTCTGGCAGGTGGTCACCCGATGGCGGGGGGGCTCCTGCTCCCCGGTGAAGAAGGGCTTCATGGGGGCCATACCGCTGTTGATGAGCAGCAGGCTGGCGTCGTTCTGGGGGATCAGGGAGAAGCTGGGCAGGCGCAGATGTCCCTTGGTCTCAAAAAAGTGCAGGAACATCTCGCGCAGCTCGTTTACCCCAAAGGGCTTGGGATCTTTCATGGAAAATACCTCCGTTTATTGTTGCTTTCTTCTTTTTTATCGGATCTGTGCCGAAAAACCGATGAGCTGATAGCTGGGGTCGATGGAGAACTGATAGACCACTTTTTTCTTCTCGTGCTTGCAGTAGAGCACGGCCACGGCGTATTCGCCGTCGAAGCTCTCGTTCTCGCCGCCCACCACTGTGGAATCGGTGAGCTTGACATAGGCCCCCGCATCGGCCACGTTCTCCATGGCCTGGTCGATGGTGTCCGCCGTGATGTCATACTGCTCCCGCACGTCCTGGCGGAACTGGTCGGCCACTCCGGCATAGTCCCCGTCGGCCAGCAGGGCGAGGACCTCCTCGGCCTTGGCCTGGGCGGCGTCCTTGTCCATACCCTCGGGCAGGGGCTTTCCCTTGCACCCGGCCAGCAAAAACAGGCTCAGGGCCACCGTGACGGCCAGAGCCAGCGCTCCGGCCCGCTTTCTCCATTGTCTCATGACTTGTTCACCCCCTCGCCGGACCATGCCACGCCAGCGTATACCGCCACGAAAAAACCGCCCCTGACCCAGTGTCAGGGGCGGAGAAATTCCACGGTACCACCCTGATTAGCGCCGAAGACGGCGCTGTCTCAAGTCATCGGGTAACGGGGATGGGCCGTCCCGGTCGTCCCGGGCCGCTGGTGAAGTGGCGCTCCCGGTCCGTCTGCAAGGGCTTTCACTGTCCCCTCTCGCTGGCGGCACGTGGCCGGGTTTTGCTTCGTCATTACATTTTGCGTTGTTATTGTATCATGTTTTCGGGGATTGTCAAGGGGATGGGTCCGTTTCTTAGTGCTTTTTCTGATTAAAGCGGAAAAGAATTCGTAAAATTTTCGCAGTCCCATAAAATTTTCGTTGCATTTTCCCCCTGTGGGGGGTAGAATATTGATGGCATACGTCTCTTTGTTTTGTGCGGAGGCCGGGAGACGTATGTTTTCTTAACATACTTGCTGCATACAGCTTGTGGACGATTTGCTTTTTCTGTAATACAGCCATTCTACTTTAAGAGGTGAGACCCGACATCATGTTTGAAACAAAACGAAAGACCAACCTGTCCGAACAGGCCTATAACCAGATCAAAGACGCCATCTGTGCAGGGCGCATCGCCCCCGGCGATATTCTCAGCGAGAGCCGTCTGGCCGAGGACCTGGGCATGAGCCGCACTCCTGTACGGGAGGCCCTGCGCTCCCTGGCCTCCGAGGGCTTTTTAGAGATCAAAAACGGCGTTGGGGCCTATGTCAAGCCCCTGTCCTCCAAGGATATGGAAAACCTGTACGAGATCCGCTGCCTGCTGGAGATGCAGGCCATCAAAACCTCGATCTACCGCATCACCGACCAGGAGATCGACGACATGGAGCGCCGGTTCCAGGCCGTGTACGACGCCTGCGAGCGGGGCGAGCACCCCGAGCACGGGGAGTTCTCCACCCTGGACTGGGACCTGCACTGTATGCTGGTGGACCACTGCACCAACCCCTATATCAAGTCCATCGTGGCCAGTAACGACTCCAACCTGCGCCGCTATCTGAATCTGTCCGCCGAGGCGCTGAACAACGTGAAGGAGAGCGTCCGCCAGCACCTGGAGATCTTAAAGGTCCTGCGCACCCGGGACCTGGACAAGCTCACCGAAGTCCTGAAAACCCACCTGGATTGGTCGGAAAACTTTCTGCGTATCTGATGCGCATACACTCATTTTTTAGGAGGAGATCTTCGTGGAAAAGCCCCTGTTCTGGATCATTGACGACGAGTGGCCCGACTACTCCGTGGAGGAGGCCGCACTGAAGGCCGCCTGCCCCGACTGCGACATCCGCTATTCCGGCATCCCCTTCCAGAAGGATCTGGAGGACTTCGGCGATCAGGTGGACGTGGTCTTTGCCCAGGTGTCCGCCGACATCACCGCCCAGGTCATCGCCAAGCTCCCCCGCTGCAAGGGCATCGCCGTCTTTGGCAGCGGCTATAACAACGTGGACGTGCAGGCCGCCAAGGCCGCCGGTATCCCCGTGACCAATGTAAACGGCTATTGCACCGAGGACATCGCCGACTATGTGCTGGCCGCCATGTTCCACTTCTACAAGCCCATCGAGGCCCTGTACGGCCAGCTGAAAAACGGCGTGTGGGGGGTCACCGCCCTCAGCCAGCCCGTCCACCGGCTGAGCCGGCAGACCCTGCTGCTTATGGGCTTTGGCTACATCGGCAAGATCACCGCCCAGCGGGCCCACGCCCTGGGCATGACGGTCCTGGCCTATGACCCCTTCGTCACAGACGAGGCCGCCCGGGAATTCGGCGCAGAGAAGGTGGAGCTGGACGAGGGCCTGGCCCGGGCGGACTTCGTCTCCGTCCATGTACGCCTGATGCCCGAGACCACCGGCCTTGTCGATCTGGAGCTGATGAAAAAGATGAAGCCCTCCGCCGTGCTCATCAACGTGGCCCGGGGCGCCCTGGTAAAGGAACCCGACCTGATCGAAGCGGTGAAGACGGGGGTCATCCGGGGTGCGGTGCTGGATGTAGTCTGTCACGAGCCCATCACCATGGACGACCCCCTGCTGTCCGTCCCCGGCATCCTCATTACCCCCCATGTGTCCTACGCCTCGGAGGAGTCGGTGCTGGACCTGCGCCGCCGGGCGGTGGAAAACGCCCTGGCCATGTACCGGGGGGAGCGCCCTCTGGACCTGATCCCCATGTAAGCAGCACAGCGCATCCGGCACACTTGACCGCCGGATGCGCTTTTTTCATTGCCCCCGGCGGATTCCTGTGGTAAAATGGAACCATCCCGGGGGCTTCTTTGCCCCTTCTCCGGGGAGGAGATCATTTGAACAAGCGCCATTCCTGGCTTTTCAGGCGGCTGGCGATCCTGCTGGTCTGTTTCAGTCTGCTGATCCCGCCCCCTGCCGCCGCGGCGGAGGTGTGCTTCACCGCCGTCAACGACAATGTGCTGCCCCTCACGGCGGACACCATGCCCATCTGGTATAAAAGCCTCATCTATGTCCCGTATACCGTATTCGACAGCGGCTCCACCGGCGTGGACCTGGGGCTGAACAGCACCTACGACCCCTCTTCCGCCACGGTGAACATCTATAACCTGCGGCAGATCCTGGCCTTCGACCTGAACGCCGGCACCTGCCGGGACCCGTCCACCGACACCTATTACAACGTGCGGGCCGTCATACGCAACGGCCGGCCCTATGTACCGCTGAACACCGTGTGTACCTTCTTCGGACTCAGCCGGTCCTATAACTCCATCCGCCAGGGCTATCTGCTGCGCATCAAAAACGAGGCGGTGGTCCTGTCCGACTCCAAATTCATCGAGGCGGCGGAGAATCTGCTGAACATGCGCCTGCGGGAGTATAACCGCAGTCTGAACCCCGGCAGCGACACGCCCTCCACCCCCGGCACCGCCACGCCATCTGCGCCCAGCACCGCCCCGACGGAGGAGGAGCCCGTCACCGCCAGCGATGTGTCCGTCTATCTGGCCTTCCGCTGCACCGACGCAGGCAGCCTGTCCGACCTGCTGGATGCCCTGGATGCCAAGTCGGCCCGCGCCGTCTTCTTCCTCACCCCCCAGGTGCTGAAGGAGCACGGCGACCTGGTCCGCCGGACCCTGGGCCAGGGCCACAGCGTCGGACTGCTGGCCCAGGGGGACACCGCCGACCAGACCCGGCTGCTGCTGGAGCGGGGGAACGAGCTGCTGGCGGGCACGGCCCACAGCCGCACTACCCTGGCCATGGTGCCGGACGATCAGCGCGCCGCCCTCTCCGCCCAGGGCTGGGTGTGCTGGCAGCAGACCCTGGCCCTCTCCCCCACCCTGTCCTCCGGGGTGAACACCTTCGCCGCCAACACCCTGCGCCGGCTGAACCGGCTGAACCGGCAGACCGTCTATCTCACCATGGACGCAGACCCCGGAGCCGTCCGGGTACTGCCCACCCTGCTGCGCCAGCTGAAGAACAACCACTATCTCATCCGCATTCCTATGGAGACACGCCTATGAAGTACATCGACTTTACAACCTCTCTCCCCCAAAGCTATGACCCGGAGCAGCTGGCCCGGCGGGTCCGCCACCTGTCCGCCCGGCTCCGGGACTTCGGCCCTGGCGGCCCGGAGCTTCTCTCCGCCGACCAAACGACCGGCCAGGTTCGGGCCCGCTTCCCCGGCCACAGTGCCGATGATATCCGGCGGCAGCTGGAAGAACGCTTCGGCATCCGCACTCGCCTGGATGGGGATGCCCTTCTCTTCCAGCTCACCCCCCACATCGCCTTTGAAGAACTGGACCATGTGTGGGGCTGTCTGTTCGAGCTGTTGTTCTGAATCAGCAAACACCCTGGAAGCCCGGCATTTCCGCCGGTCTCCCAGGGTGTTTTTTCGTCTGAGCCGCTCTATCGTTCACTGCATCTCGAACTCCGTGGGCTGTTCCGTCATGCACAGGACGGTCTTTGTCTCCTCCGGCGGCCAGGGGGCCGTCCGGCGGGTACACCGGGCCACGGAGGTCACTTTGCCCCGCTTGACCACGTTCTCCATCCCGTAGGGCACCTTCACCCAGTCCCCCACGTTCAGCGAAAGTTCCCCGGCCAGGTAGGAATAGTCCCGGCGGACCCCGGGGATATGCACCTTGCAATAGACATATTCCGTGCCATCCCGGGGAAGTTCGCCCTCGGGCTCCTCCTCCGCCGTCAGGCCCAGCTTCTCCGCCAGCTCCTCAAGCTCCTCAGCGTCCAGGTCCCACCGGTCTCCGGGCAGGGGGGTTTTCATCAGCAGGGAGAACAGGTGCTCCGCCAGGGCAAATTTCCCGCAGTCCGCCGCCGCCATAATGATGCTCTGCTGATCATAACTGACATAGGCGCTCTGGCAGAGCTGCCGGGCAAAGCCGTCGTCCCGCTCAAGCTCGTCCAGCAAAGGCCGCAGCCGCTCTGCGTCGCCGTATTCATACTCCGACTGCCACAGCCACTCCATCTCGTCCAGAAAGCGCCTGGCCTGCTCCGGGTCGTCTATGGGCTCGTCCGTCCCGGCCATGGAGCGCCAGATGGCAATGACCAGCTCCGGCCGCCTGGAATACAGCTGCTCCAGCACCTCACCGCTGTACATATCCGCCAGTTCCTCCGCCTCAAACTCGTCATAGAGGGCCGGGTTCTGCTCCGCCATGCGCTTCACGCTGCTGTCAGAGAAATATACATAGGTTCCCCGTATCTGCTGCCAATGTCCGCAGAAGCAGTTCAGCATCCGGTTCCCCCGCAGGTCGTGGTCGGCGGACTCCGCATCCCCGAAGAACACCGTTAAGCGGATCATCTCCTGCAGCAGGTCGGTCAGGGCATCCTCTGCGGCATCGTTCTCCCCCTGCTCGTCCCACGGCAGGGTCAGGTAGAGGGAGCCGTCTTCAAACTCCGGCGGATACTCCTTGTCATAGGGGGGCAGCCGGAGGATGATCTCCCGCCAGAACGTCCCGCAGGGCCGTGCCTGGACCAGCTCCCCCACCTCCTGAAACAGCACCCTGCAGGGCAGGGCCATGCGCTCCGCCTCCTTGGGGGCAAACAGGCCGCTGACCTCCATCAGGTCCCGGGCCACCGCCTGGACGGGGTAGACCACGGAGTTGCTCACCATCTGGCCCACATGGGTCCTCCAGGCGATCTTCCACTCCTCCCCCTCCTTCAGGGCGGCGGTGATCTGGCAGAGCATGGCCTTCCAGGCCAGCTCTTTGGCATCCGCCCGGTCTGGCAGCAGTCTTTGGGCCGCACGGACCACTCTCTCCGCCGAGCTTCGGGCCGCATCCATCATCTGCCCCAGCTGGTCGTTCCACAGGGCCGTCTCCTGGGCCTTCTTCCGCTGCTCCTCCCGCTCCATGTCCACGCCGTAGGTGGCGAAATACCAGGACTGCCACTCCCCTGCGCTCAGTTTTCCGTCCTGATTCTTGTCGAACTTCTTCTGGCCGCCATGCAGCGCCATACGCTCATCTCCCATCCGCCCCAGCGGCTATTTTTGCACTTATCCCGCCACGATATTGGCCCGGCTCTGGCCGGTCCGGTCCTTCTTCACCACGATCTGGCGGTCGATCTTCTCCTTCAGCTCGGCCACATGGGAGATGACGCCCACCAGACGGTTGCCCTGGGTCAGGCCGGCCAGCGTGAGATAGGCCTTGTTCAGGGCCTCCGAGTCCAGAGAGCCGAAGCCCTCGTCCACGAACAGGGTGTCCAGGTGGATGCCGGTGGACATCTGCACCTCGTCCGACAGCCCTAATGCCAGGGCCAGCGACGCCAGAAAGGCCTCGCCGCCGGAGAGGGTGTTCACGCTGCGGCGGGTGGTGTTGATGTGATCCACGATGTCCAGCTCCAGGCCGCTCTGACTGCGCTGGTCGCTGGCGTTTTTCCGCCGCTCCAGATCATACTGCCCGCCGGACATCTTCCGCAGGCGGAGATTGGCCCGGTCTAAAATGCGGTCGAAATAGGCCGCCTGAATATAGGTCTCCAGCATGACCTTGTCCTTGCCGGACAGGGTGCCGTTGGCCGTGTCGGACAGGGCTTTCATCCAGGCATACTGGGCGTCCAGGGCCGACAGGGCCTGCGCCTTCTTTGCGATGCCCTCCCGGGCGGCGGCGTTGGCCGTCAGGCGGGCGTGGACCGTCTTGGACCGGGCATCCAGATCGCCCCGCCGCCGGAGCAGCTCCTCTCTCTGCCGGGTCAGCCCCTCCACGTCCGTCTCCTGGGTCTCCGCCAGCTGTTCTTTCAGCTGCGCTATGGCCGAGCGCACCGCCGCCAGCTGCTCTTTCCCGGCGTTATAGGCCGTCTCCGCTCGGGTCAGGGCGCTTTTCAGATCCTCCAGCTGCTGTCTGCGGGCCTGGATCTCCCGGTTCAAGGTCACCTTGTCGGGATAGACCAGCTTCTCCTCCATGGCGGCCACCTGATCGGCCAGCTCCCGGGCGGCGGCGGTGAGGGCGGCGAGCTGGCTCTGCGCCTGGGTCAGGGCTCCGTCCTCATCGCTCAGAGCCTTCTCCCGGTCGGGGAGGAGCCGGTCCAGCTGAATTTTTCTGGCCGTCTGTTCCTCCAACCGGGCCATCTGCCCCGCCAGAGTCTGCAGCTGGCCGTTCAGCTGCTCCGCCTCCGCCTCTCCGGCGGCGGGCACCTGTTCCAAGGGCATCTCTCCAAACAGGGCGGCGCTCTTCTCCCGGAAGGCGCTTTCCGCCGCCGCGACAGACCCCCGCTGGGCGCTGGCCTGGGCGCTGGTCTTCTCCGTCTGCTTCTGCGCCCCCTCATAGTCCCCCTTGGCCCGCTTCACGTCGGCCTCGGTGGGGGCCTGCTGGGAGATGACAGCCAGGCGGGGGTGATGCACAGAGCCGCACACTGGACAGGGCATATCCGGCTCCAGTCCGGCGGCCAGAATGCCCGCCTGCTCGTCCAGAAAGGCCCGCTGCATCCCGTCGTACTGCCGCCCCAGCTGGTCAGATCGCCGGGCGGCGGCCAGATAGGCCTGCTGCAGGCGCTCCAGCTCCTGCCGTGCCCGGTCCAGCGCCTTCCCGTCCCGCACCAGCAGGAGCACCTGCTCCCGGCGCTGGTTCAGGCGCTGGCGCTGATTTTCCAGCCGCTCCCGATCTGCGTCGGCACCCTCCAGCCCCTTCCGCTCCCGGGTCATGTCCTCCAGCTGTGCGGCCAGGGCAGCCCTGCGCCGTTCCAGGCTCTGCTTGGCCGTTTGGGCCTGGGTCAGACTCTGTTTCTTCTCCTGCAGCGCTCTGCGCTTCTGCTCCAGGGCGTCGTAGTCGGTCTGCACGGCTTCCAGCCCAGCGATCTGGCGGGCGAGCTGCTCCTGTTCCGGTACGGTGGCCCTGGCCTGCTCCGCCGCCGCCGTCAGTTGGGCCAGAACGGCAGTGCGCCGCTGCTCCTCCCCGGTTTTTTCCGCCAAGGACTGCTGCGCCCGCCGGCGGGCCTGGGCCTGGGTCAGCCCGGCCACCACCTGCTCCATCTCCCGGTCGGTCCGGCTGCTTTGGCCGGTCAGCTCCTCCTGCCGGGCCGTGTCCCGGGTCAGCAGCTCCTCCAGCAGACGGCTCACCTCCGCCGTGGGCAGCTCCCCGCTCCGGGCCCGCTCTGCTTCCGCCGCCAGGGGGTCCTCTGGATCCCAGACAATGCTCTCCACAAACTGACGGATGCCTGCGGCCGTCTGATCCCGCCGGAGCTTCACCTGGGCGGTGCGCTCTTTCAGCTCCTCCTGCAGGGACACATACAGCCCCGTACCGAAGATGTCCCGGAAGATCTTCTGCCGCTGCTTGGTGTCCGCCTGGAGCAGCTGGCGGAAGCTGCCCTGGGAGATCATGGCCACCTGGGCAAACTGCTCCCGGGACACGCCGATGACCTCCCGGACGGCTCGGTCCACCTCTTTCCATTTTGTCACCACCCGCCCGTCCGGGTAGGTGAGCTGGGCATCCGCCGCCTGGCGGGTGGTCCCTGCGCCCCGGGTCTTTTTCCGCTGGTACTCCGGGCTGCGGCGGACGGTGTACTCCTTCCCGTCATAGGCGAAGGTCAGCTCCACAAAGGTGGGGGCGTCCAGCCCGGCGTATTTGGAGCGGAGCATGTCCGCACTCCGGTCCCCGCCGCTGGCCTCCCCGAACAGGGCGAAGGTGATGGCGTCGAAGATCGTGGTCTTTCCCGCCCCGGTGTCCCCGGTGATGAGATAGAGTCCCCGCTGTCCAAGCTTTGTAAAGTCTAATTCCTGTACACCGGCATAGGGGCCGAAGCCGGCGATGGTCAATTTCAGCGGTCTCATAGCTCCTCCTCCCGCAGCTTCTTGATGAGCGTCTGGGTAAAGTCCCGCTGTTCCTTGCTCATGGGCTGGTTGTTCTGGGTCTCATACAGCGCTTCAAACAGCTCCAGCGGCGATTTTCGCTGTACGCTCTGTGCCCGGTCCACGCTCCGGCTGGTCCGGGTGCGGGTGTTGTCATAGCTGAGCTTTAAGAGGTTGGGGTAGATCTGCCGCAGGCGGCCCAATGCCTCGGGCACGTCCTCCTCGTCGGTGAGGATGATATGGAGATAGTCCTCCCGCTCCCCGGCGGTCTCCTTCCCCTCTCCGGTAAGCTGGGCGAAGGTCCCCCGCATGACCCGCATGTCGTGCCGGGGCAGGAGCGGGACGGTGTGCAGCTTCAGCTCCCCCTTCTCCCCCAGCTCCGCCACGGTGACGCTCTTGTAGTGCCCCGCCTCGGAGAAGCTGTATTTCAGGGGGGTGCCGCAGTAGCGGATGCGGCCGGAGCCCACGTTCTGGGGCCCGTGGAGGTGCCCCAGGGCCACATAGTCAAAGCCGTTGAACACAGCGGCATCCACGTTGTCCGTGCCGCCCACGGAGAGCTCCTCCGACTCGCAGGTGGCCGCCCCGGTGACGAACTGGTGGCACAGCAGCACGTTCCGTCGGCCGGGGTCGATGTCCATGTGGGCGATGGCCGTCTCCACGGCGTCGGTGCAGCTGTCGATGGTCTCCTCCGGGTAAAAGCGCCGCACATGGGCGGGCTTTAAAAAGGGCAGCAGCCAGAAGTCCACCGGGCCGTGTTCATCCGTCAGGGTGACGGGCGTGATATTCCCGTTGTACACGGGGGACAGATGCACCCCCGCCCCCTCCATCAGCCGGGCGCCGAAGGCCAGCCGCTCCGGGGAGTCGTGGTTGCCGCTGATGACCAGCACGGGTAGCTTCCGCCGGGCCAGACGGCAGAGAAAGCCGTCAAACAGGGTCACCGCCTCGGCAGAGGGCACGCTTTTGTCATACACGTCCCCGGCGATGAGCAGGGCATCCGGCCCCTCTCCGTCCACGATGTCCAATATCCGGTCCAGGATATAGGCCTGGTCCTCCAGCATAGAGACCTCGCCGACCCGCTTGCCCAGGTGCAGGTCGGATAAATGGATGAGCTTCATGTCTTGTTGCCTCCTTGCTGCGGCCTATCCCCTGCGCCGCAGGCTGTACGCCCGTCGGCCTCTGCGCGCTCTTCCGGTGGTGCAAAGACAATTTGGGCGAAAAAATCATAAACCGTTAAAAATACGGCGGTATCCCCGCTTCTGAATCTTGTAACCCAGTTTATCACAGCGCAATACCCTCGTCAAACCTGCCAGGCAGAGATCCAGCTGCCGTTTCACATTTCCTTGAATTTTCCCCCTGCGATGTTATAATACTTTTATCAATCATTCGGAGGGCTGGTGCAGACCCTTACCGATGCACCCACCCGCAGGTGGGCCAGCTGCTGGTGGATCGGGCCGGATGATCCGGGACGCTGCTGCTTTAGGAGGTTTTTCCATGAACATCAAGACGATCACCCTGGCTGTGGGGGATATTGTCCCCGCCCTGGGACAGGGCACCTGGTATCTGGGGGACGACCCGGCAAGGCGGGCGCAGGAGGTCTCTGCCCTGCGCACCGGCATGGGCGCAGGCATGCGCCTGATCGATACGGCGGAGATGTACGGCGACGGGCGCAGCGAAAAGCTGGTGGGCGAGGCCATCGCCGCAGCGCCCCGGGAGGAGCTGTTCCTGGTGTCCAAGGTCCTGCCGGAGAACGCCGGAGAAAACCACATCTTCCAGTGCTGCGACGCCACCATGAATCGCATGGGCGTGGACTACCTGGACCTGTACCTTCTCCACTGGCGGGGCAGCGTGCCCCTGGCAGAGACGGTCCGGTGTCTGGAGCAGCTGAAGGAACTGGGCAAGATCAAAAACTGGGGCGTGTCCAACTTCGATATCGGCGACATGGAGGAGCTGTGGCGCATCCCCGGCGGCCGGAACTGCCAGGTGAACCAGGTGCTCTATCACATGGGCTCCCGGGGCATCGAATATAGCCTGCTGCCCTGGATGCGGGAGCACCGGGTGGCCCTGATGGCCTACTGTCCCCTGGCTCAGGGCGGCGCTCTCCGCCGGGGGCTGCTGACCGACCCGGCAGTGCTGGCCGTGGCCGAAAAGCACCGGGCCACCCCCATCCAGGTGCTGCTGGCCTGGTGCATCCGGGACGGGCACACCATCGCCATCCCCCGCACCGGCCACCCGGATCACACCCTGGAAAACGCCGGGGCCAACGCCCTGCTCTTAGACGAGGAGGACCTGGCCCTCATCGACCGGCAATATGCGCCCCCCACCCGCAAAATGCCGCTGGACGAACAGTGATCTCACAACAAAAGCCGCTCCCCGGTCTGTGCCGGAGAGCGGCTTTTCTATCAGGTTATTTTACTTTACAGCTGCAGCAGTATCTCGCTCAACCGCTTGCCAGCCGAGCCGCCGAAGTCCTCCGCCCGGCGGATGCGCAGGAAGGCCGAGCCATAGATCATCCGCTCGTTTTCCAGCTCGTCGTCATCCCCCAGGAAGACGCCCAGCACATAGGCCCCGGCCCTGCGGAGCTTGCGCACCTGAAAACAGGTGTCCCGCACGGCCTCCTCCCCCACATACTTTTTGGGCTTACCTGCCCGGACCCGCCCGCTGACCATGTCGTTGGGCAGGCCGTCGCTGAAGGCGATGACGATCTTGTGGTCCTCCCGCCGCCGCATCAGGTCCACCCCGGCAGCGGCCAGCGCCAGACCGTCCCGGTTGTTGGACGTGGCCCGGTACTCCAGTATCCTCCGGTCCGCCGCCGGGCTGTCGTCATAGTCCCGGAAGCGGCGCAGCACCGTGTGGTCCCCATAGGTGCAGTAGCTCATCACCCGGTGGGGGATATGGATGGCGCTGAGGGCGGCGCTGAACATATAGCTCTGCATGGCCACCATGGCCTGACGGACGGACTGGGAGCCGCTGGCGTCGATGAGCAGCTCCACCACCACGGTGGAGTCGTCCTGGCGAAAAACCTTCTCGAACAGCTTGGGGTCTTTGCATCGCCCCGCCTTCCACAGGTCCCGGCTCACCAGTACGCCCCGGTCGGCCCGATAGACCTCCGGCTCGTTTTTCAGGTTCAGGGCGTTGCGGAAGGCCTGGGCAATGCTGCTGATGCCCTGATGGACGGCGCTGGCGTGCTCCTCCATCATCTTCTGATTCCCCGCCCGGCTGGCCCGCAGGTTCTCCGCCCGGGCGGACACCCCCTCATAGGCGCTCTCGGGCAGGCCGTCGGTGAGGAGCAGCCTTCGGTTTTCGTGGATGTCTACGCACACCGTCCGCTCCAGCTCCTCCCGGGCCTGGGCCGTCTGATAGCTGGGGCCGAAGTTTTTCTCCAGGCTCTCCGGGATGGCCGCCAGAGCGTCCTCCGGCAGCTCGATGCCGTCGGTGAGTACGGCCCCCGCCTTCTCATAGCTCAGCTCCGCCTGGGCGGGGTCGGGCTCCGGGGGCTCCCCCTCGTCCAGGGGCTGGGCCATGGGGTCGGGGGTCTCGTGGTTGTCCGGCACCGGGTCCTTGTCGTGGTCGGGGGCAAAAAAGCGGGTGAATATCTTGTGATACAGCAGCACTGCCTGCTCCACCAGGTCCCGGGCATTTTCACACCGGGCGCTGGCCTCCACCAGCTGGACAAACAGCTCCACCATGGTGTCAAAGCCGCTGAGGTGGCGGAGAATACGCAGGCTCTCCGGGTCCGCCGCCTGGGGGAACTGCCGGACCATCCAATAGATATACATCCAGTTCCGGGAGGTGACCCGCAGATTCAGGGGGTCGGTCTCCAGCAGCTCCCGGGCGGCCTGCTGGGCCATGGTCTGGATGCCGGGGCGCTCCTCCCGGATGCGCAGCCGCACGGCATATTCCAGACACATATGGGCGATAGGCAGCAGCAGTTCCATGTCATAGGCGGCAAAGCGATACCGCCGCAGCCACAGATTCAGCTCGTCCAGCCCGAACACTTTATCCGCACCGCCCAAGACCACGCCCTCATAGGCCGCCGCCATACCGCCCAGTTGACGCACCGGCTCCCCCATGGTCTTTACAAATTCCGGGATGGGCCGCTGGCTGTGGTCCTCTGACACCGTCAGAAACAGGCTTTCCTCTCTGTCAATGCTCACGATGCACTCCCGTCACGCAAATCTGGTCATGACCACGTCCTGGACCAGCTGATGCTCATACTCGTCAAAGCACTTGTTGGTGATGCCCAGGGCGATGGCGTCCTTGGCCGCCATGCCGTCGGCCATCATGCGCAGGGCGGCCACCATGCCCCGCATATCCACAGGCCGGGTGGAGATCTCCCCGTTCACCGCCTTCTCGTTCAGATCCAGGAACAGGCCCACGCAGCGCTTCACGTCCTCCTCCGAGGCCCCGGGGGCGTCGGCCAACAGCAGGCGGCGCAGCTGCCCCTCCTCCAGGGTGGGCATACGGATGACCACAAAGCGGGAGACCAGGGCCTCGTTCAGCTCCCGGGTGCCCGCATAGCCATAGTTCATGGTGGCGATAAACCGGGTGGCCGGGTGCATGGGGATGGGCTGATAGCCGGGCACGTCGATGAGACGGCGATAGTCCAGCACCGAGTGCATCACGGCCATGGCCTCGTTTTTTGCCATGTTGATCTCGTCCAGGATGCAGAAGCCGCCCTCCTGGGCCGCCTGGGCCACCGGGCCCCGGCGCAGCCGCACCTCGCCGCCGGTAAACGTATCCGTGCCGATCAGGGTGCTGCTGTCCGTGTTCACATGGAAGGAGATGTTATAGCTGGGCCGTCCGAACAGCCAGGCCAGATTGTCCGCCAGAATATTCTTGCCCGTGGCCTTCTCGCCGCACAGCAGGACGTTTTCCCCCTGTAAAAGGGCGGACACGGCCAGGTTCAGGATCTCCTCGCCGATAAACTCCACCGGCGGCTTGGAAATGCGCCCCTGGGCCGCCGGGTCCACAGGATAGCGCGCCTTGAATCGTTCCAGTTCTGTCTTTAATTCTTCTCTCATAACGCACTCCGTCTCTGCCCTGTCAAGGCAGCTGTTTTGCAAGTTCGATTATACCTTTGGGGCAAATGGTTGTCAATGGCGCAGAAAATATGCCCTCCCCTCTTGACAATTATCTTCTACGTCTGTAGAATATAATCAAACTACAACTGTAGAAGATATTCACAGAAGGGAGGATAGCGCTATGACCCGTGACGTGAAACGCCTGCCGGATGCGGAGCTGGCGGTGATGCAGGCCCTTTGGGCCTGTGAGGCTCCGGCGGGACGGAGCGACCTGGAGGGCGTTTTGCAGAGCACCCACCCCATGGCCGCCACCACCCTGCTCACCCTGCTGTCCCGGCTGGGGGACAAGGGCTTTGTCCGCAGCGAGAAGGTCGGGCGCAGCGCCCGATACACCCCCCTGGTCTCTCAGGAGGACTATCTGGCCGGGCAGAGCCGCCGGTTTTTGGACCAGCTGTGCGGCGGCAGCCTGTCCACCTTTGCCAACGCCCTGTGCAGCAGCGGGCTCACCCGCCGGGAGCTGGATGAGCTGCGCGACCTGTTGAATGGAGGGAAGTTATGAGCCTCACCGATAACCACAGCTTTCGCCTTTTCACTTTCGTGTTTCTCAGCCTGTTTGTGGGCTTTCTTTTGCTCTACCGGTGCAATGACGACGGGCCCCGCTCCCGCCAGGACTCCACCCACCGCTATCAGCCGCTGATGAACGCCGATCTGCTGCCCCTTATGGTCTTCTTTTTGCTGCCCCTGGGGCTGCTGTTCGTGGGGCCGGGCCGCATGGCACAGCTTGCGCTGTCCGTGCTCTTCCAGTGCTTTCTTCACCTGGCCGTATACTATGCCCTGCTCCTGCCCCTCACGCCCCTGCTCCGCCGGTTCATCAGCGCCCGGGGCTGCGCCATGCTGTGGCTCCTCCCCAATTTTCTCTATCTGTGCTTCAATTCCGGTCTGATGCCCGACGCCCCCGCTTTCGTCCTGCGCACCCGGGGAAACTGGATCTGGCTGGTCCTGGGGCTGTGGCTGGTGGGGACCATTTCCGTGTTCGGGTGGAACACCCTGTCCCACCTGCGCTTCCGGCGGCAGCTGCTGGAAGGAGCATGGCCCATCACGGACGAGGAAGTCTTGGACATCTGGCAGGAGGAGATGGACCAGGCCCAGATGGAGCCTCTCTCCTGCCCCCTGGTGATCTCCCCCCACACCTCCACCCCCCTGACGGTTGGCCTGTTCCGCTGGACCTTGCAGGTGGTGCTGCCCCTGCGGGCCTATACCCCCGACGAGCTGCACCTGGTCTTCCGCCACGAGATCGTCCATATCTGCCGCCGGGACAGCTGGAACAAGTTCTTTCTCATGTTCTGCACCGCCCTGTGCTGGTTCGACCCCCTCATGTGGATGGCCATGCGCCGCAGCGCCGAGGACACGGAGCTCAGCTGTGACGAGACCGTCCTCCTGGACGCGGACGAGGCCACCCGGCGGCAGTATGCCCAGCTGCTGCTCACCACCGCCGGGGACGGACGGGGATACACCACCTGTCTCTCCCCCGTAGCCGCCTCCCTGCGCTATCGCCTGCGCAGCGTGGTCGCCCCCCGCCGCCGGGTGGCGGGCGGCATTCTGGTGGGGCTGACCCTGTTTCTCCTTATGTCCTCCTTCGGCTATGTGGCCCTGTCCTTTGACGAGCGCCCGGGGGCTGAAGTTCTCTTCGGCGGCGACCCGGCGGGCTATACCCTCCACTCCGTCCGGCGGGACGGGGAGCTGCTGGACTGCTCTGACCCGGAGGCCCTGATGGACTACCTCTCCGCCCTGCCCCTGGCCCACCTCACCGGGGACTATGACTATGAGGACCAGGACCAGGCCACCTATGTGCTCTACTTTGACGCCCCCAAAGAAGTGACCAGGAACCTGTGCGTGGTTCTCTCCGGCCGGCAGTGCAAGATGGACCCCTCCAATGGCCGCGCCTTCCAGCCCTACTATCTGCCGGAGGGTGTGGATATTGAACAGCTGGATAGTCTGTTGACGTCTTAAATAAATATCTTTACAAAATGGCATCTGCAGACCGATATTCCGTCTGCGGATGCCATCTTCCATTCTTATTCCTTTCCCCGATATCCATATCGCTCTGCATTTCCCAGCAAATACAGAAAGGCAAAAGCCGGAATGCGGATCAGTTCTTTTCCATTTGGCGCATGATGTGTTCCGTAATCATCTGGCCGCTTTGTCACAATGATGGCGGCGCTGGCCTCGTCACTCAGGGTACAAATCGCAGAGTCGTCTGGAATGGGAGCCTGTTCCCGGTATTTCACTTCGATCAGAATGTTCTTGATGTTTGGGTAGTCCACCACCACATCAATTTCTTTATTCTTGCGTCCGCCCCGGTAATACCCTACCCTGGTCGCCTGTTGATAATAAAACGCCGCGACGTGCTTATAGACGGCCGTTTCTACCATTTTTCCAAGCTCAATGGGGTTTGTCAGCACGTCATCATCCATCAAAACGGCATTTCGGATCGCCGCATCCGCAATATAGATTTTCGGCTGAGCCTTCAGCACCTTGCGTCCGCCCATCTCCACCGGCCAGCTCTGATAGATCAAATTTGCGCTCTCCAAATAATTGATATAGCTCTCCACCGTCGGCCTGCTGACGCCGCTCAGTTCCTTTGCTATGGCTGTGAAGGAAACGATCTCAGAAGAGACATTGCAGAGGTATAAGAATATCCGCTCCAGCTCTGTCGCGCTGCGTATTTTGTAAAGAGAAGGCAGGTCCCGCTTCAGAACCTTATCTACCACATCCTCCCGCATGATCTGCTGGGCCATCAGGTCGTTCGAAGCCAGCGCCAATTCAGGGAAACCGCCCACTTGCAGATAGCGGGAAAAGTGGTTCTGTATTCCGTCCAGCTTCATCATCACACTGGTGCGCTCCTGCTGCGTCATTTTCAAGAACGCGGTGGGCCGTATATCCGGGCCAAGCTCCGGGGTGTCGACGCCAATCAGCGCGCAATATTCAAAAAAGGACAAGGTCGGGACCTGGATAACGCTCCACCGCCCCGCGCCGCTCTCTGTGCTTCCCTTTATCAGCGCCGGACTGGCCGACCCCGTTGCGACCATCTGCGTGGATGGCTGCAAATCATAAATCGTTTTCATCCACTTGTCCCACTCGCTGGCATACTGCACTTCGTCGAAGAAGTAATAGCAGTCTTTATCTGCCCACACGTTGGCGTGGTAGCAATCCAGAATATCATCCAGGCCGCTGAGCTTGAGCATGGGGTGGTCCAGGGAAATGAACACGATGCGCTGTGGCGGCACCCCTCGCTTCAACAGGGTGTCGATCATCTGATATTGAATGGTGGTCTTTCCCACACGCCGGGTCCCAGTCAGGACGACTGTTCGCCGCAGATCCCGCTGCTCCAGGCGTTTCATCGCTTCATAATAGGCAAAACGGCGATAGTGCTTTGTAAAGTCAGGGTGGACCGCGCCTGTGACCCACCAGGGATTAAACGCCTTTAAAACCTTTAATATCTGCGTCTGCGTCGCAATGGCCATCTCCATCACCTCGTCAATATTTTATTGCCTATTTTCCATTTTGTCAATATGATATTAAAGTATACTTATATTATTTGCTTCATGATATGATATTTTCGTAAAATAAAGCACACGCGCATACCGTTTTCGATATGCGCGTGTGCTGTTTCATCAGAACTTAACCCGCCACAAAGCGGATGACCATGCCGTTTTCTTTGCAGAAGGTCTGGAAGCGCTCGGTGCTGTTCTCGCCGCCGAACTCCTCCAGCAGCAGCTCGCCCAGGTCCTTGTCCAGGCCGTGCTTCCGGCGCAGCTGGACCAGCAGGTGCCGTCCGGCCTCCTCGCCCAGGTTGCAGCGGAAGGAATAGGGGTCCTTGCCGTGGGCGCTCTGGCTGGCGGGGCCCCGGTCCTCGCCCACAAAGACCACGCTGTCGTCGGTCAGGCGAATGGCCCGGCTGCCCGCCTCGGATGCAAACAGGCCGTACTCCCCGTCCTCCAGATCCCGGTCGATCTGCTTCCAGAAGGGGGCGCTCCACCGGTCCTCCAGGCGCTCGGCCTCCTTCCGGGGCATGGCCCGGACCTGCTGGGGCATATCCTCCCGCATGGGCACCCACTGGGGGTCGCCCTTGGTCAGCACGGTGCGGCTTCCGTCTGCGCCCATCTGATACAGGTGCTGCTCGCCCTCGTCCATGGCATAATTGACGAACAGGTCCTTCACCAGGCCGTTCATCTCCTGATAGGCGTTGGCCGTCTCGGTGTGGCCCTTCATGGGGGCCAGAGCGGCCAGCAGGCGGCCATAGTACCAGGCCTGCATGGCCTTGGGGGCGTTAAAGCGCTGCCACAGCTTGTCCCCCACCTTCCGGCGGTCATTGTACATGCTGTGCAGGTTGGCCAGCTTGTCGGCCAGGATCAGCTTCTTCTCCCGCAGCCCGGCATCCGTGGCCTGGGCAATGGCCTGGAGCTTGCGCTGATACCACACCCGGCGTTTGTCCTCGGTGTGGGCGTTGACCAGAGCCGCCACATCCACGCCGAACTGCTCATAGACATCCAGCAGCGTAGCCTGGGTATCCTCCAGCACGTCGTGGAGGGCTCCGGCGGCCAGCAGATCGAAATCGGCATCCATGCCGTCCAGGGCGGCCACCGTGGCCACCGGGTGGAGAATATAGGGCTGATCCGTCCCCTTGCGGCTGGCTCCGCTGTGGCAGGCGGCGGCAAACCGGATGGCCCGCTCCACCACGTCCGCCTGACCCTGCTGCCCGGCCTGGGCCTTCCACTCCTCCTGGCTGCCGTTCCAGGTGGACTGATACCGGGCGGTGGTCTCCTGGTCAAAGCAGGCGAACAGGATGCGCATGCCATACTTGGGGTTGATCTGCATCCAGTCGAAGGCGGTTTTCAGGGCGATCCGGGTGGCCTCCTCCTTGGGATAGCCATAGGCCCCGGTGGAGATGGCGGGGAAGGCGATGCTGTGCAGGCCGTTCTGCCGGGCCAGCTCCAGGCTGTTCCAATAGCACCGGCGCAGCAGGACGGCGTCCTCCTCCTTGCCGGAGTAGACGGGGCCCACGGTGTGGATGACGTGCTTGGCCTTTAAGTGATACCCCCCTGTGAGCTTGGCCTGGCCGGTGGGGCAGCCGTTCAGCTTGCGGCACTCCTCCAGCAGCTCATGCCCGGCGGCACGGTGGATGGCCCCGTCTACGCCGCCCCCGCCCAGCAGGGTCTCGTTGGCGGCGTTGACGATGCAGTCGGTCTCCGCCTGGGTGATGTCCATGGTGGCAAAGCCCACGGTGTTCTCCCCGGGCTGGGGCAGGTCCTTGATGAAAATGCCCTGGATCAGGGGCTTGGACAGGAAAAAGGACTGGCCCCAGGGGTTGAGCAGGATACCCGCGACCTGGGGGTTCATCAGGGCCTTCTGCAGATAGGTGTCGATGGCCTCGGTGACGGTGGAGCTGCGCTGGCCCTTGTCCGCCTCCTCCGGGCTGGTAAAGGCGGCGTATACCATGGCACCGCTTTTCAGATTCAGGGTGCGGATCTTGCACTGGAAGTTGGCCGGGAAGGGGACAGTGTCCCCGGTCTTGGTGCCCTCGGACACCAGCTTGTCCGCCGCCTCCTTGGGGATCTCCACCGGCACGGTGATCCGGTCTCCCCGGGCCATGGCGTTCTGAACGGCCTCCAGCACGCCGGCGGCCAGCTTCTCCTTGGGCTGCTCCTTGTTGTCGTACACCTGGGAGACGGCCTGCTCCACGCCCTCCATGGCCTGGGTCCGCTCCTGGCGGTTGATGTGAATGATAAAGTCTTGGTCCATTGGGTTTTTCCTCCTTCAATGGGTCCTCCGCCGGGGCGGATGATCGTTGGGTCCCCGGGGGGACAGTATCAGTTTACCAGATACAAAAGAAAAAATCTACTGCTTCCGGCGAAAGGATTCCATAAAGTATAAAAAACATCGCCCCCACCCGCCAAACCGAGGCCCGGGGAAGCGGGTCAGCTTTGGAGAAAGATGGGACCATGCGGCACACAGAATATACATACTGACCAAAGGACCCTTGTCAGGGGGCCGCCACTTATGATATGATAACGGCAAAGGCAGGAGGTGCAATCCAATGAGCAGAGAGACAGAAAAGATCATGAAGGAGCTGCAGCAGTTCCTTGCGCTCCACGGCGATGAGGCCACAGACGAGGAAAGCGTGGACCGTTTGACGCGCCAGTTCCTTTTGGAATGCAGCAGCTATCCTCACAGCCGCAAGGACGCGGCTCCAGAAACTGCAGACGACTATTTAGACCTTGCGGAACAGGCATCCTCAAAGAAAAAACGTCTGGAATATCTCCGTAAAGCATTGGAACTGGAACCGGAACATGTGGATGCACAGCTGGAGATGATCGTCCACACCATGGAGAAAACGCCAGAGGAGCAGCTCCCGGCGCTCCAAAAGCTCATGGCGGCAGCAGCCGAGCCGCTGGAACAGGAGGGCTGTTTCAAGAGAGATATGGGTGACTTCTGGGCTGTCCTCGAAACCAGGCCGTATATGCGCGTCCGCCATACCTACTTCGATGCGCTGATCTCCTGCGGCATGATCCACTGTGCCATCAATGAGGGCGAGGAGCTTCTGAAGCTGTGTGAGAACGACAATCTGGGCGTTCGCTATCAGTTGATGCACCTGTACGCCTGTACGGAAGACGAGCTGCACGCGCTGGCCCTTCACAAGAGATTTGATTCCTGTGAGGAAACACAGATGCTCCTGCCGCTGGCGGTCCTGTACTATAAACTGAACCAGTTCGACCGTGCGAAAGACTATCTCAAGCGGCTGGCCGCAGTGAACAAGGATACGAAAAAGTTTTTCCGGGCCGCCGCAGGCGACCGGTTGGAGGAGTTCTTCATGGATATGAGCCCCTATGGATACCGGCCCTTTACCATCGATGAACTGCTGGAGGACCTGCTGCTATCTCCCTACCTGTTTGCGTCGGTTCCGCACTTTTTCCAGTGGGCCAGCAGCTGCCTGCGCACACAGACAACCTCCCGAAAAAGAAAGCAGCCCTGACACGCAGCATGATAAGCCATAAGAAAAGAGCCGCGCCAGTCAGCTGGTCATCCTCTGCCATACACGCCCGCAATAGGACGAGTCCCGCCGCCGCTGTCAGAGTCATCATGAATCTTGCGCCGCGTTTCGGTGGTGTGGGTGTAGCGGTCGTACTGCTTCGTCAGCGTCAGGCCGCCTGCGGCGACATACTCGTTGGCCTCCACCTTCTTATGGACGGTCTGCATCTTCCACTTCAGCATGAGGCATTTATAAAACAACAGGCACTCTGCCCCCAAAGAAGCAGAGTGCCTGTTGTTGTTTTTTGATTTCCTGACTTTTTTATGCCGCACGGTCCAGCGGATTTGTGCGGTATCCCTCCATAAGGCTGTCGTTTTCCATGATGAATGGGCGCGTCGTGTCCTGACTCCAAGCGGTATCATACTGTTCCATCAGATAGTCGCTCAGTTCCGTCCTGTTCTGAAGCTTCACCAGCCGATACGGCTCCTGAAAGGCCACCTTTTCCATAAACCAGAGGCCGCCGTCCTCTGCCGGCAGCAGCACGCCCACATGCCCGATGAACAGCGTGTTGTCTGTGTCCGAGAACCGGTCATGGAGGACGACAGAGATCAGACGGGCGGTGCTCTCCTCAAAAGAAATGCCGCGCTCCGACCAGCCCGCCTGAAGGGCTTTGACCTGTTTCTCCGTCTCTGTGCTGTCTGCGGCGGTCACCGGTGCGAACAACGCGCAGAATTTGGACGTGCTGTCCCCGCAGAGGACATCGGGATCCGCGGCCAGTGTCTCCAGGTCCAGAAAGAGGGTGTCCTCGCCCTGCGTCTCCGGCTGGTCCGCTCCGGCAGTGACAAATTCGCTGAACAGGCCGAATGCCGTGATACGGCAGTTATAGCCGGGGAAGCTCCCGTTTTTCTCTGTCCACAGGTCCTGCATCTCGTAGGGGTCATACTTGGTATCCGTCGGCGCGGTGTGCTCAAAGCCCCCCGTCAGCCATTCGCCCTTGACGCTGGCATTGAACCGGTCCACACGGTCCAGGAGACTGCTGATCCTGTTCTCCCCTATCCCGGCATCCGCAAGCGATTTGGAGAGCAGGCTTTGGGTGTCCGCATCTGTCAGATTGGAGTACGCCGCCGTCTCCAGCGGCGGCTGGACGGCGTTCGGCTCCGCGGGTCCGCCGCAGCCCGAGAGGGCTGTGAGCATGAGGCCGCCTGTCAAAAGCATTGGCAGAAGCCTTCTTTTCAGCGCTGTCATTGATGCTTCCCCCTTCCTGCGGGAGGGACCCGCGCGCTGCCCGTGTTCCGACACGGTACATGCGTTGGCAGAAAGGATCCATCCCGAGCCATGGTACCTCCTCCGCAGAGGCACCGTTAGGTTGTGCTTGTCCGGCTTATGATATGCGAAAGCGCCCCGTCCGGCTAAGAAGCCACGCCGCAAGGCGGGGATTCGTGCCAAAAGGGGCTCACGCTTCGCTGTGCCGATGAAAAAGACGCAATCAGTGAATTCCGACTTTTTGAAAAAAATCGGAGCAAGCGATATGAAGCTTGCTCCGACGTGGTGCCGGTGACCGGACTCGAACCGGTACGGTGTCGCCACCGGTGGATTTTGAGTCCACTACGTCTACCAATTCCATCACACCGGCAAAACTAAAGTTATTATATCTGATTGCGGACACATTTGCAAGAGGGAATTTTCTGCATACAACTACTCTCAAGTGCAGTCTCGAAACTTTCTTTTTTTCGAGTGCCTACCCTATGGGTAAGCATATCAGATAACTATCCAGAAAAGCTTTCATTGCTCCAATATTTCGATATTCTCTAACGCAAAATCAATACACATCTGTATCAATTCATTTCTTGTGCGCCCTGTCTGTTTTGCTACATCATCGAGCCTTTCAATCATAGTATCCGGTAATCTAGCGGACACGACTGAGGTCTTCCCGAAAGCCGGTTTACGTGGGCGGACTACAAATTTATTTTCCATATCTATCACCTTGTATTGATATTACCCTAACATTTGTAATTTTAATATACTACAAGTGTTTACATTTTGTAATTTTTATGGTAATGTAAAGATACCGAGCACAACAGCAATGATATTTCAGGAGGAAAAGTATTATGAAAAAGAGGTTTGTAAAACGTTTCTCGGGCACCATGACCAAATTTGCTGAAGATGAACTCAACAAATATCTGGATGCCAATCCCAGCTATCGCATTATGTGCATGACTTATGCCAACCATAGTGCACTCTATTCCGGCATAATCGTATATTTTGAAGAAATTGAATAATTTGAATCGGAGGATATGACCATGAAGAAAGTCGCCATTCCTATTTTGGCCATTTTAATTGTTATCTCTCTTTTCGTCGCAACCGATAAAGACAATAGGCCAGCAACATCAAATAGCTATAATTACACAAATAGTACAAAAAAAGATTCTACTTACTCTCAGACTTCTGAAATAACCACACCCTCTTCAAACAATAATTCTACCAGCAATAGCTTCTCCTCAAATAACAACAAAAACGCCACGATTGGAGAAACGAATGCTCTTGCGTCCGCAAAAATCTATTTGAATTCTATGGCTTTTTCATATTCTGGCTTGATTGAACAATTAGAATTTGAAGGATACACTAATAGCGATGCTACATACGCCGCTAATAACTGTGGAGCAGATTGGTATGAACAGGCCGCGTTGTCCGCAAAAACGTACCTGAATGTTATGCCGTTCTCTCGTGATGGGTTAATTGAACAACTGCAATATGAGGGGTTCACTTACGAACAAGCGGCTTACGGTGCTGAGCAAAACGGATATTAAGTTTTACCTTTGATCCTAACTAGTATCCAAATAATTCCACTCCGCTAACATTTATTGAAAGGAAAGCCGCTCTCCCGGCTTTCCTTTTCCTTCTTTTTCGGTTATAATAGGCCCATATATACATTGCTCCGCCGGATGCCCGGGCGGGGCTTGGTTTGCTTTACGCGGAAAGGACATGTGAGGATGGAAGGATTTGACCGCAACTTTGGCTTTGGCTTTATGCGCCTGCCCATGGACGGGGAACAGGTGGACATTCCCCAGACCACCCAGATGGTGGACGAGTATCTGAACGCCGGATTTACTTATTTTGACACCGCCCACGGCTATCTCCAGGGCAAGAGCGAGCAAGTTTTAAAGACCTGTCTCACCAGCCGCTATCCCCGGGAGCGGTTTGTGCTCACCGACAAGCTGACCAACTTTTTCTTTCAGTCGGAGGCGGACATCCGCCCCTTCTTTCAGAGTCAGCTGGAGGCCTGCGGCGTGGACTACTTTGACTTTTATCTCATGCACGCCCAGAGCGAGGAAAAGTTCGCCTATTTCAAAACGCACAGGGCCTATGAGACCGCCTTTGCCCTGAAGGCCGAGGGCAAGATCCGCCATGTGGGCATCTCCTTCCACGACCGGGCGGAGGTATTGGACCGCATCCTGACGGAGTACCCCCAGATCGAGGTGGTGCAGATCCAGTTCAACTATGTGGACTACGATGACCCCGCCGTGCAGAGCCGACTGTGCTACGAGGTCTGCCGCAAGCATAACAAGCCCGTCATCGTCATGGAGCCCGTAAAGGGCGGCAATCTGGTGAACCTGCCCCAGCAGGCCCGGGACGTGCTGGATGCCCTCCACGGCGGCAGTCCCGCCAGCTATGCCATCCGCTTTGCCGCCGGCTTTCCCGGCATCGTCATGGTCCTGTCCGGCATGAGCGATCTGGCGCAGCTGCGGGAAAACGTCAGCCTTATGCAAAACTTCAAGCCCCTGAACGAGCAGGAGCTGGCCGCCATAGCACAGGTGCAGCAGATCTTCCGCAGTATGCATCTGATCCCCTGCACCGCCTGCCGCTACTGCGTGGACGGCTGCCCCCAACGCATCGCCATCCCCGACCTGTTCTCCCTGATGAACACCTGGAAGCTCCACCACAACCACAACGCCGTCTATTACTACGACAGCGTATATACCGCTCCCGGCAGCCGGGCCTCCGACTGCGTCAGGTGCGGCAAATGTGAGGCCGCCTGCCCCCAGCACCTGCCCATCCGGGAGCTGCTGGAACAGGTGGCTGCCGAACTGGAGCAGGAGGACTGACCCGCTCCCCCATCTAACGTCCAAACGGCCCTGACGCATATGGGGGCCGTTTGGATGTTTTTTCTCTTTACTCTCAGGTGGTTTTCCCGTATAATATGGTTGGGTTGGAGAGCGCTTCTCCGGCCCCTTCGCAGACAGGGAAAGGAGGTCCCGGGTCTTTCCCCACGACAGCGCCAGCGCCCGGCTTGGCCGGGACGACGAGGTGAGGGGAGTATCGAACATTCGGCGGATGCCCCTCCACGCCCCTTCGGGCGTGTCACTCAGACCGTAAAATATGCGGGCGACCGCAAAACAAAGCGGCTGAGACCGAAGGACGAGGCACAAATGGCTGCGCATTTGTTCCTCTTGAAGCGCAAAACACCAAATCAGGAGGAAATTTAGAATATGTGTGGAATCGTAGGCTTTATTGGCCGGGAGCAGGCCGCTCCCATTCTGTTGGACGGACTGGCCCGGCTGGAGTACCGCGGGTATGACTCCGCCGGCGTGGCCGTCTATTCCGAGAAAAATCATGCCCTCACCGTGCGCAAGGCCAAGGGCCGGCTGCAGGTGCTGTCTGACCTCATTCAGGGCGGGGCCGCCGTAGACGGCACCGTGGGCATCGGTCACACCCGCTGGGCCACCCACGGGGCCCCCAGCGACGCCAACTCCCACCCCCAGGTCAGCCAGAACGGCAAGATCGCCGTGGTCCACAACGGCATCATCGAAAACTATGTGGAGCTCAAGCAGTTTCTCATCTCCAACGGTGTCACCTTCACCTCTGACACGGATACCGAGGTGGTGGCCCAGCTCATCGAGTATTTCTATCAGGGCGACATTCTGGAGGCCGTGGGCCGGGTCCTGCGCCGCATCGAGGGGGCCTATGCCCTTGGCATCCTGTGCGCCGACTTCCCCGACCAGCTCATCGCCGTGCGCAAGGACAGTCCCCTGATCCTGGGCTATGGCGACGGCTGCAACTTCCTGGCCAGCGATGTCACCGCCATCATCCGCCACACCCGGAAGGTGGGCTATATGGAGGACGGCGAGGTGGCCGTGCTCACCCGGGACGGCATCCAGTGCTACAATCACCTGATGCAGCCCATTGAGAAAAAAATCAGCCAGGTGGACTGGGAGATCGATGCCGCCGAGAAGGGCGGCTATGAGCACTTCATGTTCAAGGAGATCATGGAGCAGCCCGAGGCCCTGCGCCGGTGCATCTTCCCCCGCATCAAGGATAACCAGGTCTATTTTGAGGACTTCGGTCTCAGCGAGGACTATATCCGCTCCATCAGCAAAATTTATATCGTGGCCTGCGGCTCCAGCTACCATGTAGGCATGGTGGGCAAGTATAACATCGAGCGGCTGACCCGCAAGCCGGTGGAGGTGGCCCTGGCCTCCGAATTCCGGTACATGTCCCCCATTGTAGACGAGAACACCCTGGTGGTGGCCATCAGCCAGTCCGGCGAGACCCTGGACACCATGGCCGCCCTGCGGGAGGCCAAGCGCCTGGGGGCCAAGGTCCTGTCCATCGTCAACGTGGTGGGCAGCTCCATCGCCCGGGAGTCTGACGAGGTGCTGTACACCTGGGCCGGGCCGGAGATCGCCGTGGCCACCACCAAGGCATACTCCACCCAGATGGCCGTCATCGACCTGCTGGCCCTGTATTTTGCCCGCATCCTGGGTACGGTGGAGCAGACGGAGTATGAGACCGTCCTCCAGGAGATGCTCCTGCTCCCCGGAAAGATGGAGACCATCCTCAGCCACACCGACACGGTGCAGTATCTGGCCTCCCAGTACTTCAACCACGACTCCGTCTTCTTCATCGGCCGGAACGTGGACTACGCCCTGGGCCTGGAGGGCTCTTTGAAGCTGAAAGAGATCTCCTACATCCACTCCGAGGCCTACGCCTCCGGCGAGCTGAAGCACGGCACCATCAGCCTCATTGAAAACGGCACTCTGGTCGTCGCCCTGGGCACCTACAGCAAGCTCTTCGACAAGGCCATGAGCAACGTGGTGGAGGTCAAGGCCCGGGGTGCCGACGTGCTGGCCCTGACCACCCAGTCCCACCGGGACGAGATGGCCCAGACGGCCAACGCCGTCATGACCATCCCCGACACCCACGACCTGCTCCTCCCCTCCCTGGGCGTGGTCCCCCTGCAGCTGTTCGCCTATTACGTCGCCCTCATGCGGGGCTGCGACATCGACAAGCCCCGCAACCTGGCCAAAAGCGTGACGGTGGAGTAAAAAAATGAAAGCCTTCCCCTCGGGGGAAGGTGGCATGGCGCAGCACCCGCAAGGGGTACGCCGCATTCGTAAGGCAGCAAAGCTGCCAACGACTGCGCAGCCGTGACGGATGAGGGGAACGCCAGAGTGTTTGCCGCAACGACGTTAAAACGGTCATAGCCTTCGCCCCGCAGGGGAGAAGGTGGCATGGCCGCAGGCCATGACGGATGAGGGGGACCACGGGGGTGCACCCGTTATCGAGGGGCCGCTGAGGACAGCGGCCCCTACAAGGGGACATCCGTAGGGGCGGATGTCCCCATCCGCCCGTTCGATGGCCTCCGCACCCACGATACCCACCCTCATCCGGCCCTACGGGCCACCTTCCCCCTGGCAGGGGGAAGGCTATATCTGTTCTGACGCAAGGGTTCCCAACCCTTTGGCGTTCCCCTCATCCGCCCCCTTCGGGGGCACCTTCCCCCAGGGGAAGGCTTGGGACGTGGGGATGATCCGCCCGGGGCCCTCATCGTCGGCGATCCGTGGGGGCCGCTGTCCTCAGCGGCCCGATGGGCCTCCCTATCCCTTTTGTCCCTTCGGGACATTTCCCCTTGACAAGGGGAATCGGCCTCGCAATGACAGGTTTTTTTGACAGTCTTGGCTCCCCCTCTGGGGGAGCTGACAGCGAAGCTGACTGAGAGGGCTTTCTCACACCAATCCCAGCTGCTTTAGCGCAAATATCCACAGGAACAGGGTCAGCGTGCAGATCAGGGAGGTGGTCACCACCATCTGGGCGGTGAATTCGTGGTCGCTGTCATAGGCCAGGGCCATGGGGTAGGCAGTGGAGGCCACGGGGGAGGCGATGCACACCAGCACCACGCCAAGGGCGTCCCCCCGAAAGCCCAGGAGGATGGCGGGGACCAGGGCGCACAATGGGGCCAGCACCAGCCGGACGGCGGAGCAGCGGACGATGGCCGCCAGGTTGTGCCGCATCCCGCCCAGCTTGAGCGAAGCACCCAGGGCCACCAGGGTGGTCACACTGCCTGCATTGCCCACGCTGGACACGGCCTTGACCACGGAGCCGGGCAGGGGGATGTGCAGCCCCAGGCACAGCCCGCCCAGGGCGCAGCCGATGATCAGGGGGTTGCGCAGGATGCTCTTGACGATATGCGCCGGGTCGGCCCGCCTGCCCCGGCAGCTCTCCAGGGTGATGACGGCCAGGGTGTTATAGGTGGGCACCACCAGCCCCACCGCCATGGACATGATGGCCACGCCGCTGCTGCCCATCATGGACTGGGCCAGGGACACGCCCACCACGGCGATGTTGGTGCGGTAGCCGCTTTGGATATAGGCCCCCCGGCGGCGCAGGTCGGGCTCCAGCTTATTGCACACGGCGGTACACAGCAGGAACCACACCACCACCCAGGCCAGCAGATAGACGAAAATGCTGGCGTGGCCCGTGCCGGACAGGTCGGCGCTGTACAGGTTGGAGAACATCAGGCAGGGCAGAAAAGCGTGGAAGCTGATCTGGCTCAGGTGGTGAAAGGCCTCCTCCGGGACGATCTTACTGGCCCGAAGCAAAATGCCCACGCACAGCGTCAAAAACATGGGCGTGACGCAGTTGAGGGCGATGAGAAAGTTTACAAACATAACAGGGCTCCATACAACTCAAATCGATCTCTCTGACAAAGCGAACTGCCGCACGTTTTTTGTGCGGCAGTTCGCTGCTTTCTCCGGGCGCAGGCCCGGTCGTTGTTCTTACAGGATCGCTTTCACCCGCTCCACGGCCTCCTTCGTGGCCTCGGCGTCGCCGAAGGCGGTGAGCCGGGCAAAGCCCTCGCCGCTGGGGCCAAAGCCCACGCCGGGGGTGGTGGCCACGTTGGCCTTGGCCAGCACCAGGTCGAAGAAGTCCCAGGATGGCATCCCGTTGGGGGTCTTGATCCAGATGTAGGGGGCGTTCACGCCGCCGAAGCACTCCAGGCCAGCGGCGGTCAGCCCCTCCCGGATGACCTTGGCGTTGTTCTGGTAATAGGCGATGGACTCCATGATCTGGCGGCGGCCCTCGGGAGTATAGACGGCCTCGGCGCCCCGCTGGACGATGTAGGGCACGCCGTTGAACTTGGTGGTCTGGCGGCGGTTCCACATGGTGTTCAGCTTGGCCCCGTCCCGCTCCAGCTCCATGGGCACCACAGTATAGGCGCAGCGGGTGCCGGTGAAGCCGGCGGTCTTGGAGAAGGACCGGAACTCGATGGCGCAGGTGCGGGCCCCCTCGATCTCGAAGATGGTGTGGGGGATGTCGGGGTCAGAGATAAACGCCTCATAGGCGGAGTCATACAGGATGATGGAGCCGTTCTTGTTGGCATAGTCCACCCACATCTTCAGCTGCTCCCGGGTGGCCATAGAGCCGGTGGGGTTGTTGGGGAAGCAGAGATAGATGATATCCACCTTCTCCTTGGGGGGCTCGGGCATAAAGCCGTTGGACTCCACGCAGGGCATATACACCAGGCGGCTCCACCGGCCCAGCTCGGGCATAAAGTCCCCGGCCCGGCCCGCCATGGCGTTGGTGTCTACATACACGGGATAGACGGGGTCGCACACGGCCACCACGTTGTCCACGTCGAAGATGTCCCCGATGTTGCCGCAGTCGCTCTTGGCGCCGTCGGAGATGAAGATCTCCTGGGGCTGGATGTCCACCCCCCGCTTCTGATAGTCGAACTGGGCGATGGCCTCCCGCAGGAAGGGATAGCCCTGCTCCGGGCCATAGCCATGGAAGCCCGCATAGGTCCCCTGCTCGTCCACCGCCTTGTGCATGGCCTCCACCACAGCGGGGACCAGGGGGCGGGTCACGTCGCCGATGGACAGCTTGATGATCTTGGCCTCAGGATGGGCGGCGGAGTGGGCGGCGATACGCCGGGCCACCTCGGAAAACAGATAGCTGCCGGGCAGCTTTAAATAGTTCTGATTGACTTTTACCATGGTGAACAGCTCCTTACTTCTGGGCGGGCGCGAAATGCGTCATATGTGATTATTATCCTATATCGGCTGTGGGTTGTCAAGAAAAACCGGGCGGACCGGCGGCCTGAAAGCGCCTTCGGTCCGCCCGGAGATTTACATGGCGGTCAGCTGGATGCGGCCGTCCGCTGCGGTGGCCTGCATCTGGCTTACGGGGTGGGCATAGCCCTCGATGAGCCGGACGGCGATGGTATCCTCCAGCTCCTTCTGGATCAGGCGGCGCAGGTTCCGTGCGCCGTATACGGCGGAGTAGGACTTCTCCACCAGATACTCCAGCAGGGCGTCGTCCCAAGAGAAGGCGATCTGCTTCTCCCCCATGGCCTGGGCCAGCTCCCCCAGCATCAGGGCGGCGATGCCCTTGAAGTCCTCCCGGGTGAGCTGGTTGAAGTAGACGATCTCGTCCACCCGGTTGATAAACTCCGGCCGCAGGAAGTCCTGCAGGGCCTTCATGGCCCGGTCCTTTCCCTGCTCGTTGGCGGTGCGGCCAAAGCCCACCGAGCCCACCTTGGTGTTGCTGCCGGCATTGGTGGTCATGACAATGACGGTGTTTTCAAAGTTCACCGTGCGGCCGTGGGAGTCGGTGACCCGGCCGTCGTCCAGCACCTGGAGCAGGATATTCAGCACGTCGGGGTGGGCCTTTTCGATCTCGTCGAACAGGACCACGGAATAGGGCTTTCTGCGGATCTTCTCCGTCAGCTGCCCCGCCTCGTCATAGCCCACATAGCCCGGAGGGGAGCCGATGATGCGGGAGACGGCGTGTTTCTCCATGAACTCGGACATGTCCAGACGGATGAGGGCATCGGGGCTGTCGAACAGGTCGGCGGCCAGCTGCTTCACCAGCTCTGTCTTGCCCACGCCGGTGGAGCCCACAAAGATGAAGGACACGGGCTTGTGCTTGGGGCTGATGCCCACCCGGCCCCGGCGGATGGCGGCGGACACCGCCTCCACGGCCTCGTTCTGGCCGATGACGTGGCCCTCCAGCCTCTGCTCCAGCTGGGCCAGACGCTGATACTCCGTCTCCTGGATGCGGCTGGCGGGGATGTTGGTCCAAAGCTCGATGACGTTGGCCAGATTCTCCTCGGTGAGCTGAGGCTGGGGCTGCTCCTCCAGGCCCTGACGTTCCCCCTCCAGCTTCAGCTGCTGGCTTTTGATCTCGGCCAGGCGGCGATAGGCATCCTCCGTCCCGGCGGCGGACATGACCTCCTGCTCCTTGGCCAGATCGGCCAGCTCCTTGTTGATGGCCGCCACCCGGGCCAGGGCCTGGTTGTGCAGGTTCACATTGGAGCAGGCCTCGTCGATGAGGTCGATGGCCTTGTCGGGCAGATAGCGGTCGGTGATATACCGCTCGCTCATCACCACCGCCCGGCGGCACATCTCCGGGGAGACGGTGACCTGGTGATAGGCTTCGTAATAGGGGGCGATGCCCTCCATGATCTTCACGCTGTCCTCCACGGAGGGCTCCTCCACCATGACTGGCTGGAAGCGCCGCTCCAGGGCGGTGTCCTTTTCAATATGCTTGCGGTACTCGTTCAGGGTAGTGGCGCCGATGACCTGGATCTCCCCCCGGGACAGGGCGGGCTTCAGGATGTTGGCGGCATTCATGGACCCCTCGGCATCTCCGGCCCCCACGATGCTGTGGACCTCGTCGATGACCAGGATGATGTTGCCCAGCTTGCGGATCTCCTCGATCAGGCCCTTCATCCGGCTCTCGAACTGGCCCCGGAACTGGGTACCCGCCACCAGGGCGGTGAGGTCCAGCAGATAGACCTCCTTATCCAGCAGTTTATAGGGCACCTCCCCCTGGGCGATCTTCTGGGCCAGGCCCTCGGCGATGGCCGTTTTGCCCACGCCGGGCTCACCGATGAGACAGGGGTTGTTTTTCTGGCGGCGGTTCAGGATCTGGATGACCCGGTCCAGCTCCCGGTCACGGCCAATGAGCCGGTCCAGCTTGCCCTCCTTCGCCTTGCGGGACAGGGAGATGCAGTAGCTGTCCAAAAACTTCCGCTTGGGGTGCTTGGGGCCGGCCTTTTTGCCCTCCTCGCCCTCCTTCTTGGGGCCGCTCTCGCCGGCGGGCTGCTGGGGGGCGGCTCCGCCGCTGAACAGCTGGTTCAGGAAGGGGAAGGTGGCGGTGCGCCCGTCGTCCTCCTCCCCGTCCCCGTCCTCGCTCTGGGGCTGGTTCATCAGGCCCTCCAGGCCCTCCGCCCCACCGAAGGCAGACATCATCTCTGTGGTCAGGTTGTCCAGGTCCTCGTCGCTGATGCCCATCTTCTTCATCATATCGTCAATGGGCTTGATGCCCAGCTCTCTGGCGCATTTCAGGCACAGACCTTCGTTCTTGGTGGTGCCGTTTTCCATTTTGGTAATAAAGATCACCGCGACATTTTTGCCGCAGCGACTGCACATCATATTCGGCTGCATACACAACATTCCTTTCGGGAAAAGGGGTTTCCAGATGATACTATAGCGCACAATTATGAACGTGTCATGAATGAGCGCCGGAAAAGGCAGGGGATAAGCTTTCATTTTGTGCGCCCAGGGGCAGCTGCCCCACCGGCGCTTCGGGCGATCACAGCAGCTTCAGCAGATAGGAGTGCTCCACGACCTCCTCGGGCAATACGCCGCCTTTTAGCAGCATCCCCACGATCACCACCAGCACCACGCCCTCGCACAGGCCCAGCACCCCGCCGCTCCATCGGTTCAGGGTGGACAGCACCGGCAGCTTGAAGGCCAGGTCCAGCACCCGGCTGAGGATGGTCCACAGCACCAGGATCAGCACAAAGGCCACGACATACAGCACCGTCCTGGCGATCTGCCGGGCCACATAGTCCGAGATGGCCCGGGCGGCGTTGGTGGTGGCGGCCACGATGCCGTCGTTCAGGGCCTTTTGAAAGCCCTCCACAAAGCCCTGATAGATTTTAGAGTCCTTCAGAATACGCACCGCCTCCTCCATGGTGGGGTTTGCGGCGCTGTGTCCGTTGTCTATGGCGGACTGGGCCGTCTGGTCCGCCTTCTGCTGAAAGGCGCTCTGGATCTGATGCTCCACCGCCGGGCGGATGGCCTGGCTCACCGGTCCGGCCAAGGCGTTGGAAACGATGTTGGCCCCGGCCAGGGCCACAAAGATGGCCAGAAAACCGCACAGAGTCATGACCAGGCCCCTGCGATAGCCCCGCCAGGCCGCCACAGCCACCACTGCGATGATGATAATATCTAATACATTGCTCATAAAGAATGCTTACCTCCATTCAAACTGCGGCACCGTTTTGGGCTCGATCAGCCCGGGATATACAGCCAGGCCCGCTGGCTGTCAGCCAGAACAGCGGTGCCGTCGGCCCCCATATCCACCCGCCGGGCCCCCAGGGTGGACTGCATGGACGATGCCTGCTCCATGTCCGGGGTATATACGGTCAGGCCCGTACCGGTGAGCACGGCGCAATAGCTGCCCCCGGCGGAGAAATCCAGCACCTGGCCGCCCAAGCTCAGCACGGCCTGCTGCTCCCCCTGGGCATTCACGGTCACCGCCTGGTCGGCAGAACCCGCCCGATAGCGGCCCAGCAGCACAAGGGCAAAGCCGTCGCCGCTTAAATCACAGCCCTTTAAGTAGGAGCGGCCAAAGGAAAAGGTCTTCACGCTTCCGTCTTTGGGGGAAACGATCATCAGGCTGCTCTCCCCCAGCACCCACAGGCCGCTGTCAGTATAGCGCATGTCCAGCACCGACGAGCCGTTCAGCGATACCTCCAGGCTGGGCTCTTTCTGGTTCACCTGGTAAAACAGTACCCTGCTGCGAAAACTCCCCCCGTCAGAATCGATAGCCACAGCAGCCACTGTCCGCCCATCGGGGGATGGGGCCGCATCCACCAGAAAGGTGGAGGACAGGTTGATCTGGATGACCTTCTCTCCCCCGGTATTATACAGGGTCACCGCACCCTTATAGCCGCTCTGCTGGGCAGTGACGGCCAGATAGCCGCTGTCGTTGATCCGGGCGGACAGCAGCTCGCCGCTGTCCAGGGACAGATCGGCCGTCTCGCTCTTCCCCCGCAGCACGAACAGGGACCGGCCCCCCACGTCATAGGCCACGGCGGCCCGGCTCCCGGCGCACAGCACCGGGTTTTCCATGGTAAGTACCTCCTCGGCATAGGGCTCGCCGGAGAAGGAGTAGTAGTGGACGCCGGAGGCGGAGGTCATCACCACTCCGTCCTCCAGATATTCCACAGACAGCTTGTCGCCCCCGGCGTGGGTAAAGGGGGCGGCCTCGCCGGTGTCCCCGGTCTCCACCTTGCGGAAGGACAGCCAGCGCTTCAACGCATCCAGATTCAGCCGGTCCCGATAGACCACCACAGCCAGCGCCCCCAGCACCAGGGCCAGCGTGACCAGAAAGGCCAGCAGACGCAGAAAAATATTCGGTTTTTTCTCCTGCTGATCGCTCATACCTCTCGCTCCTGTCTGTTACAGCACGTCCTCGTCATACCACAGCTGGGTCATATAAAGCCCCCCCGGGGGCACGGTGGGCCCGGCCAGGGTGCGGTTGCCCGAGTCCAGAATGGCGGGGATGTCCTCCGGGGCCAGCTTGCCTTCGGCGGCATAGACGATGGTGCCCACCATGGCCCGGACCATGTTATACAAAAATCCGTTGGCACATACCCGGCTCTCGATCAGATCGCCCCGGCGCTCCACATTGAAATAGTACACCGTGCGCACGGTGGTCCGGGTCTCGGTACCCACGGAGCGGACGGCCCGGAAGTCGTGGGTGCCCACAAACTGGTCCGCCGCCTGCTGCATAATACCCTCGTCCAAATGCTTGGGATAGAACCAGGCCCGGTCCACATAGAAGGGGTTGCCCAGGCGGGAGTTATAGATGCGGTAGGTATACTCCTTCCTGTGGCAGGAGCCGATGGCGTTGAACTCCGGGGGGACCTGGGTGGCCCGCACCACCACGATGTCCTTGGGCAGGCGGGTGTTCACCGCCAGCGGGATGCGGTCGCAGGGGATGGTGGAGGTGGTGCGGAAGTTGGCCACATAGGTCTCTGCATGGACATGGGCATCGGTGCGCCCCGCTCCGGTACACTTCACCGGGTGGCACACCACTGTGGCCAGTGCCTTTTCCAGGGTCTCCGCCACGGAGACAGCGTTCTTCTGCACCTGCCAGCCGTGGTAGGCCGTACCGTTATACATCAGTTTCAGGGCGATATTCCGTTCCATAGTCCCTCCTAAATTGGGTGAAATTATAAGCCGAACCGTCCCAGCACGCCCACCGCTGCGGTGATGACCAGAAACAGGATCAGGGCGATCCAGTCGTTCCCGCCGTATTTCAGCTGGCGCAGACGGGTCCGGCCCTCTCCCCCGTGGTAGCAGCGGCACTCCATGGCCACCGCCAGCTCGTCGGCCCGGCGGAAGGCGGAGATGAACAGGGGCACCAGCAGGGGGATCATGGCCTTGGCCCGCTGCATCAGGTTGCCGCTCTCAAAGTCGGCCCCCCGGGCCCGCTGGGCGGACATGATCTTGTCCGTCTCCTCGATGAGGGTGGGGATAAAGCGCAGGGCGATGGACATCATCATGGCCAGCTCGTGCACGGGCACCTTGAGCTTCTTCAGCGGCCCCAGCAGGGACTCCAGCCCGTCGGTGAGCAGGATGGGCGAGGTGGTATAGGTCAGCAAAAAGGTCCCCGCGATCAGCATCATAATGCGGATGACCATAAAGAATGCGGTAAACACGCCCTCCAGCGTGATGGTGAAGATCCAGAATTTTGCCAGCACATGCTCTCCCGGGGTGTACAGCAGGTTTAAGACCGCCGTGAACACTGCGATGAACAGCACGGGCTTCAGCCCTCTGAGGATGGACTTCACCGGCACCTTGGACAGGGCGATGGAGGCGCACAGCACCAGGAACATGATGCCATAGGTCACAAAGGACTTGGCCAGGAACAGGGCGGTGATATACAGCACCACCGTCAGGATCTTTGTCCGGGGGTCCAGCCGGTGTACGGGGGAATTGCCCGGGAAGTACTGCCCCAGGGTGATATCCTTCAGCGCCACTTACACCGCCCCCTTTCCGTTTTTGCCCAGCTTGGCCAGCAGAGCGGCCTTGGCCTGCTCCAGGGTATACACCGAGGGGTCCACATCGGCCCCCATGGCCCGCAGTCTGTGGAACACGCGGGTCAGCTGGGGAACGCCCAGGCCCATATGTTCCAGCTCGTCCCCGTGCTGGAACACCTGTCGGGGCGTGCCCTGAAAAGGGATCTTCCCGTCGTTCACCACCACCAGGCGGTCCACCGTCCGGGCCACCTCCTCCATGGAGTGGGACACCAGGATGACGGTGGCGTTGTGGGCCCGATGATAGTCCCGGATGTTGCCCAGGATGGACTCCACGCCCACCGGGTCCAGCCCGGCGGTAGGCTCATCCAGGATAAGCACCTTGGGCTCCATGGCGATCACGCCGGCTATGGCCACCCGGCGCTTCTGGCCGCCGGAGAGCTCGAAGGGGGACTTCTCCAGCTGGTCGTCCCGCAGGCCCACAAAGGCTGCGGCCTCCCGCACCCGGCGGTCCACCTCCTTCTCGTCCAGGCCCATGTTCTTGGGCCCGAAGGAGATATCTTTATATACAGTCTCTTCAAACAGCTGATACTCGGGATACTGGAACACCAGCCCCACCTGAAACCGGGTCTGGCGGGTGCGGGCGGGGTCGGCCCACACGTCCTGACCCTGGAAGAGCACCTGGCCGGAGGTGGGCTTCAGCAGGGCGTTCAGATGCTGGATCAGGGTGGACTTGCCCGAGCCGGTGTGGCCGATGATGCCCAGGTACTCCCCCTCCATGGCGGAGAAGTCCACCTCCAGCAGGGCCCCCCGCTCGAAGGGGGTGCCGGCGGAATAGATATGGGTCAGCTGCTTTGTCTCAATAATGGCGTTCAAAATAGCGTCAGTCCTTTTATCTCTCGTGGTGCATGTCTCACTGGGAGATCACGCCCAGGGTCAGGGCGGATCTCAGCCCGCCTGTTGATGCTGCTTGAGCAGGTCGAACAGCGCTGCGGCGCACTCCTCATCGCTGAGGGCATCCAGGGGCACGTCATACCCCGCCTGGCGCAGCTCCCACAAAAGCTGGGTGGTATAGGGCACGGTGAGCCCCACAGAGCGCAGCCCCTCCACATCGGAGAACACCTGCTTGGGGCTGCCGTCGGCCACCACCTTGCCCTTGGCCATGACCACCAGGCGGTCTGCCTGGGCGGCCTCGTCCATGTGGTGGGTGATGAGCACCACCGTCACTCCCCGCTCCCGGTTGAGCTGTTTGATGGTGCGGACAACATCCGCCCGTCCGATGGGGTCCAGCATGGCCGTCGGCTCGTCCAGCACGATGCACCTGGGCTGCATGGCGATGACCCCGGCGATGGCGATGCGCTGCTTCTGGCCGCCGGAGAGCAGATGGGGGGCGTGCTCCCGGAACTCATACATGCCTACGGCCTTCAATGCGTCGTCCACCCGGCGGCGGATCTCCTCCGGGGGGACCCCCAGGTTCTCCGGGGCGAAGGCCACGTCCTCCTCCACCACATTTGCCACGATCTGGTTGTCCGGGTTCTGGAACACCATGCCCACGGTGCGGCGCACATCCAGCAGCCGGGCCTCGTCGGCGGTGTCCATGCCGTCCACATACACTTTGCCGCCGGAGGGCAGCAGGATGGCGTTCATGTGCTTGGCCAGGGTGGACTTTCCGCTGCCGTTGTGACCCAGCACGGCCACAAAGGTCCCCTCCTGAATGTCCAGGTCCACGCCGTCCAGCACCACCGGGGACACGCCCTCCGCCGTGGTATAGGAAAAGCGCAGGTCCTCTGTTTTGATAATCGGCTTATCCATATCTATCATTTCCTTGTTTTATGCCCCGGTGGGCAATGTCTGCGCCCCTTCAGTCAGCCCCGGACCCAACGTCCGGTGGCCCCGCAGGGCAGGAACAGTCCGCTTTCGGTGACGGGCAGCCCCAGTTCGTCCGCCTGGGTGTGTCCGCCGAAGCGCTTGGAGACGATGCTCTCCAGAATGTAGGTGGCTACGCTGGGGGCAAGGCCGGTGGTATAGGAGTTGAGAATGACGAACAGCGGGTCGTCAGACAGCACCCCGGACACCAGCTCCACAAAGGGATACAGGTTGTCCTCCAGCTTCCACACCTCGCCGGTGGGGCCCCGGCCATAGGAGGGCGGGTCCATGATGATGGCATCATAGCGTCTGCCCCGGCGGATCTCCCGCTCCACAAACTTGGCGCAGTCGTCCACGATCCAGCGGATGGGGGCCTGCTCCAGGCCGGAGCTCTTGGCATTCTCTCTGGCCCACTGGACCATGCCCTTGGCCGCATCCACATGGCACACGCTGGCCCCGGCGGCGGCGCAGGCCACGGTGGCCCCGCCAGTGTAGGCGAACAGGTTCAGCACGCTGATGGGCCGCCCGGCCTTTTCGATCTGCTCCCTGGCAAAGTCCCAGTTGGCCGCCTGCTCGGGGAACAGGCCGGTGTGTTTAAAGTTCATGGGTTTTACATTAAAGGTAAGGTCCCGATAGGACACGGTCCACCGGTCGGGCATGGACTTGTTCTGCCACTGGCCACCCCCGGTGGAGGAGCGGGCATAGCGCCCGGAGTTGTGCTTCCACCCCCGGTTGGTCCTGGGGGTGTTCCAGATGGCCTGAGGGTCGGGCCGGACCAGCAGCTGGTCGCCCCAGCGCTCCAGCTTCTCCCCCCGGCCGCAGTCGATGAGTTCATAGTCCTTCCAGTCTTTGGAGTACCACATATGCGCACCTCGCCGTAAAAAACAATTTCAAACTAAGTTAGTATATCATCCCCGCCGTTGTTCCGTCAATCCATTGGAGGAGAAGTTCCGAAATTGGATGCAAAAATGTAAAACAAACGCCGGCAGCAGTGGTCCTGTCTGCCCCCTCTCCCGCATATCCTTTCGGGAGAGGGGGCGGTTTTATGCTGGGACAGCTGGTGTTTGACGGGGGGCGGGGCGGGCCACGGCGGGCTTTGCTATACGGTCTGCCAGTGCTGCGGTGTCACACCGACCCGGAGGGCTTTTGGGGGGAGCGGCGGCTGAAAAAAGCAGGCCGCAGCCTGTGCACCGGGGGCGCGGTCCGGGCGCTGGTCCCTACGGGCTTTGACCGCTGGCCCCTTCTGCTGGCCCTGGGACTGCGGCCCATGGACCCGGGGCCCTTTCTCCGCGCTCATGCCGCCCCGCTGACGGCCTCTCTGCTGGAGCGGCAGGGGCTGGCCCCAGACCGGGCCACGGTGGCCCTGCGGGGACAGCGGGCAGACGGAGCCATGCTCCGGGCTGCCCTGGCCCTGTGTCCCCGGGTGCGGCGGCTGACCATCTCCGCCCCCCGGGGCGGGGAGCGGCTGGCGGCCTGGCTGCGGCAGGAATATGGCCTGCCCATTTTACCGGCGGATGCCCCCGCCCAGGCAGCCCTTTTGCTCCAGCCGGGAGCGGAGCCGGACGCTGCGGACGGTTCCGCCCTCTGCCCCGCCCTCACCCTGTTCGGCCCCGCCCCTGACCTGGCGGGGCTGCGCCTGTCCGCCCCTGATCTGGCCCAGGAGGACCGGGAGGCTCTTCCCCTGCTGTCCGCCCTGTGGGAGGGTGGTCGGCTGACAGCCGATCAGTTAAAAATCACTTGACATCCCGGCCGGAAACTTCTATACTAATTGATACTGCGTTATTATGCCCAAAATTTTTGGGTCATCTGCCGCCGGGGGCACTCCCGGCGGCCATATAGAAAGGTGTGCGACGAACATGGCGAAGGAATACAAACTCAGCCCTCAGCGTCTGAAGGCTCTTCAGGACGAGATGAACTATCTGAAGACCGTCCGGGAGAAGGAGGTGGCCGAGCTCATCAAGGAGGCCCGCTCCTTCGGCGACCTGTCTGAGAACAGCGAGTATGACGAGGCCAAGAACGAGCAGGGCAAGCTGTACTCCCGCATGGCCGAGCTGGAGGACATCCTCTCCAACTATGTGGTCATCGAGGAGGAGGAGGAGAAGGACGGCGACTTCATCCGTCTGGGCTCCACCGTCACCGTGCTGGACAAGGAGTTCAACGAGGAGGAGACCTATAAGCTGGTGGGCTCTCAGGAGGCCGACCCCGCCAAGGGCACCATCTCCGAGGACTCCCCCTTCGGCAAGGCCCTGCTGGGCCACAACGAGGGCGAGGACATCACTGTGGATGCCCCCGGCGGCCCCGTGGAGTATAAGATCCTCAAGGTGGAGCGATAATTTTACCCAACGCGGCCATTGTGGCCGAGACACGATATAGATAGGAGTGGCAACATGGCCGAAAAGAATCAGGAGAAGCAGGAAAACCTGTCCCAGCTGCTGCAGATCCGCCGGGATAAGCTGAAGGAACTGCAGCAGAGCGGAAACGACCCCTTCCAGATCACCAAATACGACGTGGACAACACCGCCGCCAACATCAAAGAGAACTTCGATGCCCTGGAGGGCCAGGAGGTCTCTGTGGCTGGCCGTCTGATGAGCAAGCGGGGCATGGGCAAGGTGTCCTTCTGCGACATGCAGGACAAGTCCGGCCGCATCCAGCTCTATGCCCGCAAGGACGAGATGGACGAGGCGGAGTATGCCCGCTTTAAAAAGTACGACATCGGCGACATCGTGGGCGTGAAGGGCGTTGTGTTCCGCACCCAGCGGGGCGAGATGTCCGTGCGGGTGGTCACCTGCACCCTGCTGAGCAAGTCCCTCCTCCCCCTGCCTGAGAAGTTCCACGGCCTGACCAGCACCGAGCTGCGCTATCGCCAGCGCTATGTGGACCTGATCGTCAACCCCGAGGTGAAGCGGAACTTTGTCATCCGCTCTCAGTTCATCAAGTTCATGCGCCGCTATCTGGACGACATGGACTATATCGAGGTGGAGACCCCCGTCCTGAACACCATCGCCGGCGGTGCCGCCGCCCGGCCCTTCATCACCCACCACAACACCCTGGACATCGACATGTATATGCGCATCGCCACCGAGCTGCCCCTGAAGCGGCTGATCGTGGGCGGCATGGACCGGGTGTATGAGATCGGCCGCATCTTCCGCAACGAGGGCATGGACCCCAAGCACAACCCCGAGTTCACCACCGTGGAGATGTATCAGGCCTACGCCGACTTCCACGACATGATGGACATCGCCGAGGGCATCCTGTCCGGCGCTGCCAAGGAGATCCTGGGCACCTACGAGGTGGAGTGGATGGGCGAGAAGATCGACCTGACTCCCGGCTGGCGCCGCCTGACCATGGTGGATGCCGTGAAGGAGTATGTGGGCATCGACTTCGACGCCATCTCTGACGATGCCCAGGCCGTGGCCGCCGCCAAGGCCAAGGGCGTGGAGTTGGCCGACGCCGCCGAAAAGACCTGGGGCAACGCCCTGTACGCCTGCTTTGACCAGAAGGTGGAGGAGCAGCTCATTCAGCCCACCTTCATCACCATGTATCCCGTGGAGGTCAGCCCCCTGACCAAGCGCAGCCCCAAGGACCCCCGGCTCACCGAGCGGTTCGAGCTGTTCATCTGCCACAGCGAGCTGGCCAACGCCTATTCCGAGCTGAACGACCCCATCGACCAGCGCCAGCGCTTTGAGAAGCAGGTGGAGCAGCGGGAGCGGGGCGACGACGAGACCGAGATGATGGACGAGGACTTCCTCACCGCCCTGGAGTATGGCCTGCCCCCCACGGGCGGCATGGGCATGGGCATCGACCGCTGCGTCATGCTGCTCACCGGGGCCGACACCATCCGCGAGGTCATCCTCTTCCCCACCATGAAGCCCCTGGATATGCCCAAGAAGGAGGAGAAGCCCGCCGCTGCCCCCGCCGCCCAGGCGGAGGAGAAGATCGACTTCTCCAAGGTGAAGATCGAGCCCATCTTCAAGGACATGGTGGATTTTGAGACCTTTGCAAAATCCGACTTCCGTGCGGTGAAGATCCTGGCCTGCGAAGCCGTGAAGAAGTCCAAGAAGCTGCTGAAGTTCACCCTGGACGACGGCGAGCGCAGCGACCGTGTGATCCTCAGCGGCATCCACGAGTATTACGAGCCGGAAGAGCTGGTGGGCAAAACCGCCATCGCCATCGTGAATCTGCCCCCCAGAAAGATGATGGGCATCGATTCCGAGGGCATGCTGATCTCTGCCGTCCACGAGGAGGACGGTCACGAGGGGCTCCATCTCCTGATGGTCGACCCCCACATCCCCGCTGGCGCCAAGCTGTACTGAGAATAATAAAATGATAAATGGGCAGTCCCGATCATAATGGGGCTGCCCTTTTTTGAAGCATACAGGAGGGAACTGGATGACATTAAGCGAATATCGAGACCTGGTCAGAAAAGGCGAAGTCGACGTAACTTATAAGGACTATCAGCTCTTAATGAAAGAGCAGATCGAATCCGCAGATGTAAGAGAAATATGCTTTCAGGAAAATGTATTCCGTCCATTTTTAGAGATTTTATTTCCTGAATATGACGTTGTCCCTGTGGACACGAAAATTTCAACCGGAATTCACGATTATGCGCAATATTGCGGCACTTATATAAACAGCGCGGGGAAAGAAATCCCTACGACCCCTGATCTGTGCATTGCGAAACAGTGGAATTGGGACAACAATCATCATGAAGTCGATTATAAATGTGTGATAGAAGTAAAGTCTCCTTTTCTGAAAAAACTGACTGGATTTGAGCCGGAAGAGTGGCCAAAAGAAATGCAAGACCAAATTCAACGGCATTTAAACGCGAAGAAAAATCACAAGGTCATCTTAACAGACGGCATCACCTGGGCCTTCTACGATAATACCGATAAGGCCGCAGACGTAACGAAACCAAACGCTATGATCTGTTTAGGAAAATTAGAATACAAAATGCAGAAAGGGCAGCGGAAAAAAGAGATTCCTGAAAGAGCCGCGGATGGTGATCCAATTGTGAAAGATATCCGTTGGAACGATGATGAGGGAAAAGCATTTGAATCATTAAAAGAGAAACTTTATTTCGTGATTCGCTGAATATCCCCCACGTGTCCATTTCCTTTTCGTTGCTGCTGTTTTCAGGATTTCCATTGACATTCCCCCCATCTTATTGCATCATGAAGTCAGAGAAGCGTCCGCCGCCCTGCCGTTTGACAAGGAGGTTCGGTCTATGAAAACTGCGTTGAACCGTTTTGGCCTTTTGTGCGTGATCCTCCTCTCTCCCCTGCTGCTCTATGCCGTGGGGGCATGGGGACTGATGCTGCTCCCCGGCCCGGTGGGCCATCCGCCGGAGGACGTACTGCTGACCTTTGACTCTGACCAGGAGATGGCGGACCGGTGCGGCTGTCTCACCTATGATATGGCGGGATTGACCGTGGACAGCGCCAGCCGCACCCTGCGCTGCCTTTCCGGCGGCGAGGAGGACCCGGACCGCTGGATTCAGCTGGATGCGGACTATACGTTCTCCGGCGAAAACCAGCCTCTCTCCTCCCTGTCCGTCCATGTCTATTTTGAGAACCGCACCAGCACAGAGACGTTTCCCGATAAAAATTTCCCCCAGCAGCGCCAGAAGATCGACGGCACCCTGGTCTTCTGGCAGCAGCCCCAGGTCAGCCCTCCGGTGTACGACATTCTGTTCCAGTATAACGACTATACCTATCAGCTCCGGCTGGAACTGGCGGATGGAGCCGACGAGAGTCTGGAAGCCTGCCTCTCCCCCATCCTCCCATAGCCCTGTCATTGCGAGGCCGATTCCCCTTGTCAAGGGGAAATGTCCCGAAGGGACAAAAGGGATAGGGAGGCCCAACGGGCCGACGTGGCGATCCGTTCTTTCTCTATACTTGACGTACCCCCGGTTGAATGCTATACTTTCTTTATAAAATCTTAACATGCCAAAGCCCGCCGCCGTTTTTCCCGGCGGCGGGCTTTGACGGATAGACAGATAGGAGAGAAACCCATGCAACCTGCCCCTTCTGACGAGCGGACTTCTATGTCCGTACTGCAATATCTGGTCTTTGTGAAATGGCTCCTCTATTCCTGCCTCATCGGCATCGTGGTAGGTGGGGTGGCCATTTCCTTCCACTATGGCATCGACTGGGCCACCCAGCTGCGGGGGGCCCACCCCAACGCGATCTTTTTTCTGCCCCTGGGCGGCGTGGCCATCGTGCTGTTCTATCGGGCCTGTCACATGGAAAAGGACCGGGGCACCAATCTGGTGCTGGTGGCCGTGCGGGAGGCCGAGCCTTTAAAGCTGCGCACCACTCCCCTGATCTACTTCTCCACCATCCTCACCCACCTGGTGGGCGGCTCCGCCGGACGCGAGGGGGCAGCCCTGCAGCTGGGCGGCTCGCTGGCCGCGTGGCTGGGCCGCCAGATCAGGCTGGACGCCAAGGACAGCCGGGTGATGGTCATGTGCGGCATGGCCGCCGCCTTCTCCGCCCTGTTCGGCACTCCCCTCACCGCCGCCATCTTCGCCATGGAGGTAGTCAGCGTGGGGGTGATGTACTACGCGGCTATGGTACCCTGCGTGTTGTCCTCCCTCATCGCCTTTCAGTTTGCCCGGGTGTGCGGGCTCCACGCCACGGTGGGCTACTCCATTCCCGACGCGGCGGTCCTGTCCCCTCTGACCATGGTCCAGGCGGCGGGGCTGGGTGTATTGTGTGCCCTGGTCTCCATCCTGTTCTGCGAGGTCATACACACCGCCCCCAAGCTCTATGCCAAGGCCGCTCCAAATCCTCTGGTGCGGGCGGCCCTGGGCGGTATACTGGTGTTGGGCCTGACTCTGCTGGTGGGCAGCCAGGATTATAACGGCGCGGGAGACTTTGTTATCCGCCGCCTGCTGGCCGGAGAGACCATCCCCCAGGCCTTCCTGCTGAAGATCCTCTTCACCGCCGTCACATTGGGCGCTGGCTTCCGGGGGGGCGAGATCGTCCCCGTACTGTTCACCGGCTGCGCCTTCGGCACCCTGGCCGGGCCCATTTTGGGACTGCCCCACGCCTTTTCCGGGGCCATGGGCATGGCCGCCGTGTTCTGCGGGGCCACCAACTGCCCCATCACCTCTATCCTGCTGTCTTACGAGCTCTTCGGCGGTGAGAGCCTGCCCCTGTACGCCCTGTGCTGTGTGGTCTCCTATCTCCTTTCCGGCTACTATGGCCTGTACAGCGAGCAGAAGATCGTCTATTCCAAATACCGCCCCGAGTGGATCGACCAGAAGGCACAGTAAGGCTCCAGACAAAAAAATACCGGGAACCGAACATTCGGTTCCCGGTATTTTTATGCGATTGGAGAAGAGGGATTACTCCTCGCCGTACATCTTGACCATGCGGGTCAGCTTGTCATAGCGCTTCTTGGCGGTCTCCTCGTTCAGGGCGAAGAGCTCCTTGGCGCGCTCGGGGAAGGAACGGGTCAGGCTGGAGTAGCGGGCCTCGTTCATCAGGAACTCCTGATAGCCGCCGGCGGGAGCCTTGGAGTCCAGGGTGAAGGGATTCTTGCCCTGGGCCTTCAGGTCGGGGTTGAAGCGGAACAGGTTCCAGTAGCCGCAATCCACAGCCTTCTTCATCTCGGCCTGGCAGTTGGCCATGCCGCCCTTGATGGAGTGCATCTCGCAGGGGGCGTAGCCGATGACCAGGGAGGGACCGTGATAGGCCTCGGCCTCGGCAATGGCCTTCAGGGTCTGGTTGGGGTTGGCACCCATGGACACCTGGGCCACATACACGTAGCCATAGGTCATGGCGATCTCGGCCAGAGACTTCTTGGGCATCACCTTACCGGCAGCGGCGAACTGAGCCACCTGGCCGATGTTGGAGGCCTTGGAGGCCTGTCCGCCGGTGTTGGAGTACACCTCGGTGTCGAACACGAAGATGTTCACGTCCTCGCCGGAGGCCAGCACGTGGTCCACGCCGCCGAAGCCGATGTCATAGGCCCAGCCGTCGCCGCCGAAGATCCACACGGACTTCTTGCCCAGATATTCCTTCTCGTCCAGGATATCCTTGACCAGCTTGCAGGCATCGCAGTCGCAGAACTTCTCGCCCTTGGCCTTCAGCTCGGCGGCGTGATCCTTCATCTGGGGAATGGCGGCCAGCTCGTCCACGGTGCAGATGCCCTGCTCCAGAGCGGCCACATACTCCTTGGCGGCCTTCTGGTTGGCGTCGCCGTCCTCCATGGTATCCAGCCACTTCTGAGCGGCCTCCTTCAGGGCGGGCTGAGCCCACTCCACGGCGATCAGGGCGCGGGTCTTGGCGGCCAGGCGCTCACGGATGGACTTCTGGCCCAGATACAGGCCCAGGCCGTGCTCGGCGTTATCCTCGAACAGGGAGTTGGCCCAAGCGGGACCGTGGCCCTGGGCATCGGTGGCGTAGGGGGAGGTCGCAGCGGGGCCGCCCCAGATGGAGGAACAGCCGGTGGCGTTGGACACATACATCCGGTCGCCGAACAGCTGGGTGATGAGACGGGCATAGGCGGTCTCGGCGCAGCCGGCGCAGGAGCCGGAGAACTCCAGCAGCGGCTTCTTGAACTGGCTGCCCTTCACGGTCAGGTCGGCCACGTCCTCCTTCACGGTGACGTTCTCCACCATGTAGTTGAACACGTCCTGCTGGGCCAGCTCCTCCTCCTGGTTGACCATGGTCAGAGCCTTGGTGGGGCAGATGTTGGCGCAGACGGTGCAGCCCATACAATCCAGGGGGCTGATGGCCATGGCGTACTTGTAAACGCCCTTGCCCTTGCCGGCCTTCACGTCCACGATCTTGGCGGCGGCAGGAGCCTTGGCGGCCTCCTCCTCGGTCAGAGCGAAGGGACGGATGGTGGCGTGGGGGCAGACATAGGCGCACTGGTTGCACTGGATACACTTGGCGGAATCCCAGGTGGGCACGGACACGGCCACGCCGCGCTTCTCATAGGCGGCAGCGCCCAGCTCGAAGGTGCCGTCGGCGTGATCCACAAAGGCGGACACGGGCAGGCTGTCGCCGTCCATGCGGTCCACGGGCTCCAGAATGCTCTCCACCATCTTCACCAGCTTGGCGGGGCCGGACAGCTTGCTGTCCTTGGGCCCGTCCACGGCGTTCTTCCAGTCGGCGGGCACGTCGTACTTCTTGAAGGCGGTGGCACCGGCGTCGATGGCCTTGTGGTTCATGTCCACGATGTCCTGGCCCTTCTTCAGGTAGGAGTGGGTGGCGGCATCCTTCATATACTGGATGGCCTCTGCCTCGGGCATGACCTTGGCCAGGGCGAAGAAGGCGGACTGCAGGATGGTGTTGGTGCGCTTGCCCATGCCGATCTCACGGGCCAGGTCGATGGCGTTGATGGTATACAGCTGGATGTTGTTCTCCGCGATATACCGCTTGGCGTTGGCGGACAGGTGGTGGGCCACCTCCTCGTCAGACCACTGGCAGTTGATCATGAACACGCCGCCGGGCTTGACGTCCCGGACCATGGGGAAGTCCTTGGTCACATAGGAGGGGTTGTGGCAGGCCACGAAGTCGGCCTTGTTGATGTAATAGGGGCTGCGGATGGGCTTGTCGCCAAAGCGCAGGTGGCTGATGGTCACACCGCCGGTCTTCTTGGAGTCGTACTGGAAGTAGGCCTGCACATACTTGTCGGTGTGGTCGCCGATGATCTTGATGGAGTTCTTGTTGGCACCCACGGTACCGTCGCCGCCCAGACCCCAGAACTTGCACTCGATGGTGCCCTCGGCGGCGGTGTTGGCGGAGTGCTTCTCCTCCAGGGAGGAGCCGGTCACGTCATCCACGATGCCGATGGTGAAGTGATCCTTGGGCTTGTCCTGAGCCAGGTTGTCATACACGGCGAACACGCTGCGGGGCGGGGTGTCCTTGGAGCCCAGACCGTAACGGCCGCCCACAACCACCTTGTCGGTGATGCCGGCACCGGCCAGAGCGGTGACCACGTCCATGTACAGGGGATCGCCCAGAGCGCCGGGCTCCTTGGTGCGGTCCAGCACGGCGATCTTCTTGGCGGTGGCGGGGATGGCGGCCACCAGCTTGTCGGCACGGAAGGGCCGATACAGGCGGACCTTGACCAGGCCGACCTTCTGGCCGTTGGCGTTCAGATAGTCGATGACCTCCTCAGCCACGTCGCAGATGGAGCCCATGGAGATGATGACGCGGTCGGCATCGGGGGCACCGTAGTAGTTGAACAGCTGATAATCGGTGCCCAGCTTGGCGTTGACCTTGGCCATATACTCCTCCACGATCTCGGGCAGAGCGTCGTAGTAGGTGTTGCTGGCCTCGCGGTGCTGGAAGAAGATATCGCCGTTCTCGTGAGAGCCGCGCATGGTGGGGTGCTCGGGATTCAGAGCGCGCTTGCGGAAGTCCTCCACAGCCTGCATGTCCACCATCTCAGCCAGGTCCTTATAGTCCCAGATGGCGACCTTCTGGATCTCGTGGGAGGTACGGAAGCCGTCGAAGAAGTTGATGAAGGGAACGCGGCCCTTGATGGCGGCCAGATGGGCCACAGGGGACAGGTCCATGACCTCCTGCACGTTGCCCTCGGCCAGCATGGCAAAGCCGGTCTGGCGGCAGGCCATCACGTCGGAGTGGTCGCCGAAGATGTTCAGGGAGTGGGTGGCCACGGTACGGGCGGACACATGGAACACGGCGGGCAGCAGCTCACCGGCGATCTTGTACATGTTGGGGATCATCAGCAGCAGGCCCTGAGAGGCGGTGTAGGTGGTGGTCAGGGCACCGGCGTTCAGAGAGCCGTGAACGGTACCGGCGGCACCGGCCTCAGACTGCATCTCGATGACTTTCACGGTGGTGCCGAAGATGTTCTTCTGGCCCTGGGCGGCCCACTGGTCCACATAGTCGGCCATGGGGCTGGACGGCGTGATGGGGTAGATGCCCGCTACCTCGGTGAAGGCGTAGCTGACATACGCAGCAGCGTTGTTGCCGTCCATGGTTTTAAATTTTCTTGCCATAGAGTTCCCTACTTTCTTCCTTATTTGGGTTTGTCCAGACGGTCACCCGCCTGTCCAAGTTCGCTCCACATCCGTCCTGCCCTCAGCCACCCCTCGGCGGACCGCAGACACGACAGCGCCGCCCTCCGGCAAAAGTGGAGAGCGGATCTTGTTTTTCAACGGCTCTTATTCTATCACTCTTTCGTCCGTTTGTAAATCAAAAAAAGTAACTTTCTCCCGGATTTTGGTGCTTTTTTGCCAGTAAAAGCGCACAATTTTTTATTTTATGTGCTTTCTTCTTCCGTCACATCGCTTAATTTGCATCCGTTTTCTCGTTTTTCCCTCTTTTTCAGTAACCTTTCGTTCATCCGTTGCAATTCTGTGAAAAAAAGAGTACAATGATCCTGTCAAAAACTGCCTGTGGGCGCTGTCCCGCAGCTTGGGAGGAACACGCTATGGTCTGCTCGATCCCCTCGCTGGGTCTGCACGGAGTGTCTGGCTATCCCGTCACCGCCGAGTGCGATCTGTCCGGCGGCCTGCCCGCCTTTACCATCGTCGGTCTGCCCGATGCCGCCGTGACCGAGGCCCGGGAGCGGGTGCGCTCGGCCATCAAAAACTGCGGCTTCGCCTTCCCCGTCAGCCGGATCACGGTGAATCTGGCTCCCGCCCATCTGAAAAAGGTGGGCACCCTGTACGACCTGCCCATTCTGGTGGGCATTCTGGCCGCCGGGGGACAGATCCGGCTGACCCAGCCCGGCTGCGCCTTTTTGGGGGAGCTGTCCTTGTCCGGCCAGCTGCGCCCCTGTGCCGGGATGCTGCCCATGGCCCTGGCCGCCAAACAGGCCGGCATCCGATCCCTGTTCGTGCCCGAGGAGAACGCCGCCGAGGCCACGCTGGCCCAGGGGCCGGCGGTCTATCCCGTGCGGGATGTGGCCCAGCTGGCCCGGCACCTCACCGGGGAGGAGCCCATCTCCCCCGCCCCGCCCTGGCAGCCCGGGGCCGCCGTCCACGCCGGCCCGGACTTTGCCGAGGTAAAGGGCCAGGAGCAGGTGAAGCGGGCCCTGGAGATCGCCGCCGCCGGGGGCCACAACGTGCTCATGTCCGGCCCGCCCGGCTCTGGCAAGTCCATGCTGGCCCGCCGTCTGCCCGGCATCCTGCCCGACATGACCCTGGCCGAGTCCCTGGAGACCACCCAGATCCACTCCGTCATGGGGCTCACCTCCTCCCGCTGCCCCCTGGTGGAGACCCGGCCCTTCCGCTCCCCCCACCACACCATCTCCCCCATGGGCATGGCGGGGGGCGGCTCCAACCCACGGCCCGGCGAGATCTCCCTGGCCCACAACGGGGTGCTGTTTCTGGACGAGCTGCCCGAGTTCCCGAAAGAGGTCCTGGAGGTACTGCGTCAGCCCCTGGAGGACGGCGAGGTGCAGATCTCCCGGGCGGCGGGCTCGGTGGCCTATCCCAGCCGGTTCATGCTGGTGTGCGCCATGAACCCCTGCAAGTGCGGCTGGTACGGCCACCCCTCCGGCCGGTGCCACTGCTCCGATGCGGAGGTCAAGCGCTATCTCTCCCGCCTGTCCGGCCCCCTGCTGGACCGCATCGACCTGTTCGTTCAGGTGGATGCCCTGGACTTTGAGGAGCTGTCCACCCGGCAGAACGGCGAGTCCTCCGACCAGATCCGCCAGAGGGTGAACAGGGTCCGCACTTTACAGAGCAATCGGTCCGAGGCCTCCTGCAACGCCCACATGGGTCCCAGTGAGCTGGACCGCTTCTGTGCCCTGGACGAGGACTGTCTGACCCTTATGCGGGGAGCCTTTGCCCGCATGGGGCTCACCGCCCGCAGCTATGACCGCATCCTGCGGGTGGCCCGCACCATCGCCGATTTGGATGAGAGCGAGGCTATCCGCCCCGGCCACCTGGCCGAGGCCCTGCAGTTCCGCCCGCCGGAATACCTGCGGCGGTAAATCTCCTCTCGACAAACGGGGCGCTTCCCCTTATAATAAATTTGTTTCCTGTCATTGCGAGGAGGGGCGCAGCCCCGACGAAGATATTTTTAACACTGGAATGGAGAGATACCCATGAATGAAATGTTCCTGCTGAAGCTGGGCGAGATGGTCCTGAAGGGCCTGAACCGACACAGCTTTGAAGATAAGCTCCAGGCCAACATCCACCGCCGGCTCAACGGCCTGGGCCGCTTCCGGGTGTACACCCGCCAGTCCACCACCTATGTAGAGCCCATGGAGGACAGCTGCGACATGGACGCGGCCTGGGAGGCCATGAAGAAGGTCTTCGGCGTGGTGGGCCTCAGCCGGGCCCGGGCCTGTGACAAGGACAAGGATGCCATCCTCCAGGCCTGCCACGAGTATCTGGATGACCGGCTGCGCTCCGCCCGCACCTTTAAGGTGGAGACCCGCCGGGCGGACAAGACCTTCCCCATGACCTCCATCCAGCTCAGCCAGTATGTGGGCGGCGAGCTGGACGAGCTCTATCCCAACCTCCAGGTGGATGTCCACCACCCGGAGCTCACCGTCTATGTGGAGATCCGGGACTACGCCGCCTTTGTCCACGCCAACCCCGACCCCGGTGCGGGCGGCCTGCCCGTGGGCATCAATGGCCGGGCAGTCAGCCTGCTCTCCGGCGGTATCGACTCCCCCGTGGCCAGCTATATGATCGCCAAGCGGGGCGTGGCTCTGGACATGGTCCACTTCTTCTCCTACCCCTACACCTCCCCCGAGGCCAAGGAGAAGGTGCTGGAGCTGGCCCGGCTGCTCACCCCCTGGTGCGGCCACCTCACCGTCCATGTGGTCCCCTTCACCGCCATTCAGGAGGAGCTGCGCCGCTCCTGCCCCGAGGAGATGTTCACCCTGGTCATGCGCCGGTTCATGATGCGCATCGCCCAGCGGGTGGCCAAGCGCTGCGGAGCCAAGGCTCTGGTCACCGGCGAGAGTCTGGGCCAGGTGGCCAGCCAGACCATGGATGCCATGACCGTCACCGGCCAGGTGGTGGATATCCCCGTCCTACGCCCCGTGGTGGGCATGGATAAGGAGGAGATCGTGCAGATCTCCCGGAAGATCGGCACCTATGACACCTCCATCCTGCCCTATGAGGACTGCTGCACCGTATTTACCCCCCGCCACCCCCGCCTGCGCCCCACTGTGGAGGAGGCCGAGGCGGCGGAGGCCGGGCTGGACATTGAGGCCATGGTCCAGGCCGCTGTGGACGGCATCGAGCGCATCCGGCTGTAAGCCATGAGGACCATCCGACTGGCCCGACAGGCGGACGTGGACGACCTGCTGGCCATCTATGCCCCCTATCTGTCCACCACCGTCACCTTTGAATATGTCCTGCCCAGCCGGGAGGAGTTTTCCCGGCGCATCGCCGATGTACAGGCCCGCTTCCCCTATCTGGTGCTGGAGGAGGACGGACAGCCCGTCGGCTATGCCTACGCCCACCCGCTGGGCCAGCGTGCCGCCTATCAGTGGAGCGGGGAACTGTCCATCTACCTCTCCCCCGCCGCCGCAGGGAAGGGCGGCGGGCGGCCTTTGTACCTAGCTCTGATGGAGCTGCTGCGGCTGCAGGGGATGCGCACCGTCTATGGCGTGGTCACCCATCCCAATCCCGCCAGCGAGGCCTTCCACGCCGCCATGGGCTTTCGTCTGCTGGGCACCCAGCACAACTCCGGCTATAAAAACGGCCGGTGGCTGGACGTGGCTCTGTACGAAAAGCCCCTGTCCAACTACCCAGACGCCCCTCCCGTCCCCGTCCCCCTGGACCAACTGCCCCGGGAGACGGTGGAGGAGGTGCTGGCAAAGTATACGCGAATGCTGAATGAAACAAACCGGGGACGGCTCCCGTGATCTGCATCGATCACAGGGGCCGCCCCCTTTCGTATCCCCTGCGTCGGTTCACTCCACCAGCTCCTCCAGCGAGCGCACCGCCGTTGGGTTCCGCTTTTGGGCATTCACATGATCATATCGCTTCAGGGCCAGATTTCTGGCAATGCGGGCGATGAACACGGAAAAGCGCTCCGGTCTCTGGGGCGGGATGGCGTTCCAAAGGCCCAGATAGGTGTCGTTGACACACTCCTCGCTGTCCTCCCGGCTGGACAGGATATTGTGGGCGATGGTATAGCACAGTCCGCCGTATTTGGCCGCCGTCTCATGGATGGCCGCCTCCATGCGCTGCCAATACAGGGCGATGATGTCTCTGTCGTCCATGTTCGCGCTCCTCTCTTCGGTCCCATCCTCTGCTTTCCCTTATTATTATAGTACGGTTTTCCCGGGAACGGTTGCAGAACTGGAGAGATTTTTACTATTCTTATAGAAGCAGCCCTTGAATTCCGGTTTTCTCTTTCTAGAAAAGGTCTGGAATTTTCAGAACAGTTGTGCTAATATAGTAAAAGAGATTTTATGTCATTTATCATCTGTAAGGAGGTACTTATCGTGACCTATCTCATGTCCGCCATTCTCGGCCTGGTCCAGGGAGTGGCTGAATTTCTGCCCATCTCCAGCTCGGGCCATCTCACCCTGCTCCAGCACTTCTTCGGTATGGAGGAGCCGGACCAGCTGCTGAACATCCTGCTCCACTTCGCCACCCTGCTGGCGGTGTGCGTCTATTATTTTCAGGATGTTGTGGGGATGATCCTGGAGTTTTTCCGGGGTATTGCCGAGATATTTTCCCGCCAGCCCGGTAAGGGCGAGCCGCCGGAGACCCGCCGTCTGGTCTTTCTGGTCATCGTGGGCACCCTGCCCCTGTTCCTCATCCTGCCCGTAAAGAAGTATGTGGAGGGCCTGGGCAGCAGCCCCGTGTTCGTCAGCTGCGCCCTGCTGGTCACCGGCTGCATCCTCTTCTTCTCTGACCGGATGGCCAGCGGCAGAAAAACCGCCCGCAGCGCCACGGTAAAAGATGTGCTGCTGGTGGGCGTGGCCCAGGGCATCGCCACCATCCCCGGCCTGTCCCGCTCCGGCTGCACCATCTCCGCCGGCATGGCCCTGGGCTTCCGCCGGGAGTTTGCCGTGCGGTACTCCTTCCTCATGTCTCTGCCCGCCGTATTCGGCGCCACCCTGCTGGAGGTGAAGGACACCCTCAGCGCCGGCTCCGGTATCCCCGACGGGATGCTTGGCAAGTATCTGCTGGGCATGGTCATCGCCGGTGTGGTCGGCTACTTCGCCATTCGCCTGGTGAACCTGCTGGCCAACAAGGGCAAGTTCGGTGCCTTTGCCTATTACTGCTGGATCGCCGGTGTCCTCTTCCTGGTGCTCTCCCTGCTGGGGGTCACCTTTGTCCCCGCCTGAGTATTCTTCCCTCCTCCCCCGCAGCGGGATATCTCTAACCACCTGACGAAAGGAATTGCAGTGCCATGGCAACCAAGAAAAAGAGTTCGGGCGGCAGCCGCACCGCCTCCGGCGGGAGCAGAGCCGCCAGCGGAAGCCGCTCCTCCGGCGGCAAGCGCACCACCGGCAGCGGCAGCAGAGCCTCTTCCTCCCGCTCCGGTCCCGCCAAGCGCCAGACGGCCCCCGCACCCAAGCCCTTCCGCCGGGAGGTGGGCGCCCTGGTCTGTCTGCTGCTGGCCATCTTCGCCGCCTTTGGCTATTTCCACATGAAGGCCCTGTTCATCGACCTGTTCTGCGCCCTGCTGAAGGGGCTGCTGGGCTACGGCTTCTGGCTGATGCCCCCGGCCCTGGTCCTGTGTGCCTATATCCTGGCCTTCCACCGTGGCCGCCCGGTGGCCCTGCGGCTGTGCTGTGCGCTGGCCCTGCCCCTGGCCCTGTCTGTGATGCTCCACGGGCTGCTGGGCCAAGTGCTGCCCTGGGACGCCGCCTTGCTGAAGGCCCTGTGGACCAGCGGCGAGGAATTAAAGTCCGGCGGAGCCCTGGGCGGTCTGCTGGGGCAGGGCTTTGTCAGCCTGTTCACCAAGGTGGGCTGCACCATCGTCTGCGTCCTGTGCGGCTTCTTCCTGGCTCTGGCCGCCTGCAACCGCTCCGTCGTGGACGTGGCCGAGTGGCTATTTGACCGCCCCCAGTACGAGTATGAGCCCAAGCCCGAGCGCCCCCGCCGCCGGGAGGCGCAGCAGGCCCCCGCCCAGGCTGCGGCCTCTTCCTGCCCCTCCCGCCGGGCGGAGGTGGACATCGACATCCCCGTGGACGACGGCCCCCTCGTCGCTCAAAGCCGCCGGAGCGCCCCGCCCCCGGAGAAAAAGAAGAGCTTTTTCGACCGCAAGCCCCGGGTTCCCTCCCCCGACCAGCTGCTGGCCGGCCATCTGGGCCGGGGGCAGACCCAGTCCGATCTCCATCCCGAGCCGGAACACACGCAGCCTGCAGACATGGAGCCCATGGACGAACCCATCCCCGTCACCCCCGAGGAGCTGACCCTGGAGCCGGAGGACGAGCCCGCCTTTCTCTCCCAGCCCATTTACGCCCCCCAGGACCCCGCACCTGCGCCCCAGCCGGAACCGGAGCCTGTGTTTGCCCCGGTCAGCCAGCCTGCGCCCGCAGCGGCGGCGGCTCCCCCCCGGCCCCTGTCTGTCCAGCCCAGCCCCCATGTGCCTGAGCCCTCCGCCCCCCTGCCCGTGCCGGAGGAGCCGGAGACCGTCTCCAAGGGGGAGGTGGCCCAGCAGGCCGCTCAAGTGGCCCAGGACATCCAGGGCAATCTGGGCCAGACCATCCCCCCTTATCAGTACCCCCCTCTGTCCCTGCTGACGGAGGGCCCGGCGGAGATGGGCGGTCAGGCCATGGCTGAGCTCAACGCCAACCGCCAGCGGCTCACCGACACCATCCACTCCTTCGGCATCGACGCCAACATCGTCAACGTCACCCGGGGGCCCTCTGTCACCCGGTATGAGCTGGAGCTGGACCAGGGCGTCCGGCTGAACAAGCTGACCAACCTGGCCGACGACATCGCCCTGTCCCTGGGGGCCACCGGCGTGCGCATCGCCCCCATCCCCGACCAGATCTCTATGGTGGGCATCGAGGTACCCAACAAGGCGGTCACCCCGGTGAACATCCACTCGGTCATCGGCTCCAAGGCCTTCACCGACAGCGCCTCCAAGGTCTCCTTCGCCGTGGGCAAGGACATCGGCGGCAACCCCATCGTGGGCAACATCGCCAAGATGCCCCACCTGCTCATCGCCGGTACCACCGGCTCCGGCAAGTCCGTGTGTACCAACTCCATCATCACCTCCCTGCTGTACAAGGCCACGCCGGAGGAGGTCCGTCTCATCATGGTGGACCCCAAAATGGTGGAGCTGGGCATCTATAACGGCATCCCCCACCTGCTCATCCCCGTGGTCACCGACCCGAAAAAGGCCGCCGGCGCCCTGCAGTGGGCCGTCACCGAGATGATGAAGCGCTACCGTACCTTCTCCGAGGTGGGGGTGCGCAAGCTGGAGGAGTACAACGCCCTGGCCGCCCGCACCGAGGGCATGGAGAAGATGCCCTATATCGTGGTCCTCATCGACGAGCTGGCCGACCTGATGCTGGTGGCCGCCAAGGAGGTGGAGGAATCCATCTGCCGGGTGGCCCAGATGGGCCGTGCCGCCGGGATGCACCTGATCATCGCCACCCAGCGGCCCTCCGCCGACGTGATCACCGGCCTGATGAAGGCCAACATCCCCAGCCGCATCGCCTTCGCCGTGGCCTCCAGTCTGGAGTCCCGCATCATTCTGGACATCACCGGCGCAGAAAAGCTGGTGGGCCGGGGCGATATGCTCTACTTTCCCCTGGGCTCTGGCAAGCCCACCCGGGTGCAGGGCTGCCTGATCTCCGATCAGGAGGTGGCCTCGGTGGTCAACTTTGTAAAGAAGAGCGGCGCAGCCCAGTATGACGACGATGTCATGCGGGAGATCGAGCAGCACGCCGCCGAAAAGGAGAAGGGCAGCAAGGGCGTGGGCGGCTCCGCCCCCGACGACGTAGACGGCGAGTTCGACGAGCTCATTGACGCCGCCGCCGAGGTGGTGGTGGAGACGGGCCAGGCCTCGGTCTCCATGCTCCAGCGGCGGCTGAAGCTGGGCTATGCCCGGGCCGCCCGCCTGGTGGACCAGCTGGAGGAGAAGGGCATCGTGGGCCCCTTCGAGGGCAGCAAGCCCCGCCAGCTGCTGATCACCAAGGAGCAGTGGCAGGAGCTGAAATACCGCCAGGGCGTGGTGAGCGATCCGCCGCCCCAGAGCGAGAGCGCAGCGGTGTCTCCTGCTGCTCCGGCCCCGATGCCCCCCGCTTCCGATCCTCCCCCCTGGTCCGATGCCCCCTCCCCCCTGGACCGCACGGAGGAGGACACGTTATAATTCCAATCCTCCCGGCAAAAAGCCCCTCCTCCTGCCATTGCATTGCGAGGAGGGGCTTTCGCCCCGACATGTTGATCCGTACTTTTGAAGGAGAGAGAGTTTCATGGAGGAATCCGTCCGTCAGCGCAGCATCCGCCTGTTTACTCTGGTCCTGGCCTTTCTGGCCGTGGCCGGGGGATTAGGGGCCAGCATCTTTTCCAACTACTACAGCGAGGTCTATCACATCGACGCCATCCAGCGGGGCTTTCTGGAGATCCCCCGGGAGAGCCCGGGCATCCTATGTATGCTGCTGGTGGCCGTGCTGGCTCCCTTGGGCAACCTGTGGATGTCGGTGGTGGCCCAGGCTCTGGTCCTCATCGGCCTGGTGGTCATGGGCCTGTTCTCCCCCAGCTACGGGGTGATGCTGGCCTTTCTGTTCCTCCACTCCATGGGCATGCACCTGTTCATGCCCCTGAACGACGCCATCTCCATGGACCTGGCAGAGCAGGGAAAAGTGGGCGCTATGATGGGCCGGTTCAAGTCGGTGAATACGGTGGTGACCATGCTGGCCGCCTGCGCCGTGTTCGTGGGCTTTCGGACGGGCATCTTCTCCTTCGCCGCACCGGTGATCCTGCCCTTTGTCATCGCTGCCCTGGCCGCCGGGGCCGCCATCATCCTGCTGACCGTTATGGCCCGGGGTATGGGCAGCCCCAAGGGCCGCACCCACCCCTTCCGCCTGCTGTTCCGGCGGCAGTACACCCCCTATTACCTGGTCACCCTGGCCTATGGCTGCCAGAAGCGCATCAAGATCGTCTTTGCCCCCTGGGTCATCATCCAGCTGCTGGGCAAGGGGGCGGACACGGTGGCCCTGCTGTCCATCGCCACCTACTTCGTGGGCAGCTGGTTTGCCCCTCTGCTGGGGCGGATGCTGGACAAGCTGGGCACCCGGAAAATGCTGTGGCTGGAGTCGGGCTATATCCTGGCCTCCTTCACCCTGATGGGCGTGCTGGCGGGGATGCTGTCCTCCGGGGCACTGGCCGCTGACGGCTGGCAGTGCTGGCTGGTGTACGCCGCCTATGTGCTGTGCATCCTGTTCGAGCAGTTCAACATGGTCCACTCCTTTCTGATGCGCTCCATCGCCCTGGACCCGGAGGAGGTGACGGAGACCCTGTCCGTGGGGCTCAGCGTGGACCACATCATGGCCATCTCCGTCTCCCCCGTCATGGGCATCATCTGGGCCAAGTTCGGCGTGTCCTATGTGTTCTATCTGGCCGCCCTGTCCTGCGTGCTGCAGCTGGCGGCAGCGCATTTGGTGGGGAGAAAAAATCCATCGAAACCCGTCCCACGATAAAATATTTTGCCCTCCGCCAAAAGGATAAAAGCCCCCCGCCAGGAGATACTGGAAGTACAGTATCACAGGCGGGGGGCTTTGTTTTATGCAACACAAGGTAGAGATATGCGGGGTGAACACCGCCAAGCTGAAGGTGTTGAAAAACGAGGAGACCCAGGCCCTGCTCCTGCGGGCCAAGGCGGGGGACGCACAGGCCCGGGATGAGCTGATCGCCGGGAATCTGCGTCTGGTGCTGTCCGTCATCCAGCGCTTTGCCAACCGGGGGGAGAATCTGGACGACCTGTTCCAGGTGGGCTGCATCGGGCTGATAAAAGCCATAGACAACTTCAACACCGACCTGGACGTGCGGTTTTCCACATATGGAGTACCCATGATCCTGGGCGAGGTGCGGCGATATTTGCGGGACAACAGCGCCCTGCGGGTGTCCCGGGCCATGCGGGACACGGCCTATAAAGTTCTCCAGGCCAAGGACGCCTTTATGGCCCAGCACCAGCGGGAACCCACCGTGGATGAGATCGCCGCCGTTCTGGGTATCCGCCGGGAGGACATCGTCTTTGCCCTGGATGCCATTGTGGACCCCGTGTCCCTGTACGAGCCGGTGTACTCTGACAACGGGGACACTCTGTGCGTCATGGACCAGGTGAAGGACAGCAAGAACACCGACGAGATGTGGGTGGAACGCATCGCCCTGGGCCAGGCGGTGTCCCGGCTCAGCGACCGGGAGCGGAAAATACTGGCTCTGCGGTTTTTTCAGGGCAAGACCCAGATGGAGGTCTCCGCCGAGATCGGTATCTCCCAGGCCCAGGTGTCCCGGTTGGAGAAGAACGCGCTGCGGCAGATCAGAAAAGAGATGTGACCGGCCTTCCCCCTGTGTGGGAGAAGGCTAAATTTTACCCCAATTCTCTCCAATTTATCTCGTCCAGCAGCTTCACGCCCATCTCTGCCAGCCGGCGGGCGGCGCAGCCCTGACCGGGGATGAGTTTTTTGGAAAAGCTGCCGTCATACACCTGTCTGCCCCCGCAGGAGGGGGACTTGGCCTTTAAGACGGCCACGGTGCAGCCGTGTTCTTGGGCCAGTCTGGCCGCCAGCTCCGCCCCCGCCTGATATTGGGCGGTGACCTCTTTCCCCTCCTGGTTCACCACCCGGCCGTCGCTTTGAAGCTCCGCCGGGGGGCGGGGGGTGGGCAGACCGCCGTCCACCTCCGGGCAGATCGGGATCAGGGTGTGTCCCGCCCGGGTCAGGGCCTCCTCCAAATCGGGGACGGGGACGCTTTTCCCGTCATACCGGCAGGGTACGCCCAGCAGACATCGGCTGATGAGAATGTTCATGGTCGGCTCCTTCCTTCTCTTAAAAAAGAACTTCCAAGTTCATTTTGTGTTTCCTAGACGACCAAAGCCCTGTATTCCCCGCCCCCTGCGGGGGCGGGGAATACGAAAAAGAATTGGGAGAAACAGAAAAGCGGCCCGCCGGGACAGGCGGACCGCTGTTTGTCTGAAATAAGCCTTTGGCGCTTTAGTGGGTCAGATAATACTTCACCAGCGTCTGCAGCAGCTCGTCCCGGTCCACCCTGCGGATCAGGGCCCGGGCATTGTTGTGGTTTGTAATGTAGGTGGGGTCCTCAGACAGGATGTACCCGACGATCTGGTTGATGGGATTATAGCCCTTCTCCTGTAAGGCCTGATAGACCGTGGACAAGATCGCCTTGATCTCCATGTCCCGCTGGTCGCCCAGACTGAACTTTCGGGTCAGGTCCAACTCTTCCATTTGGAACACCTCCTGTAACAACAACTGTGATTAGTTTACTCCAAATTTCCCCGTCTGTAAAGGGGGCGGGAAGAAATTAAAGGAAATTTAAACAAAGTTCCCTCCGGTCATTCGGCCGACACTACTTTTGCGCACGCGGCCCGTCATCATCATTGCGTTCACCACAAGCGGAACCCGATCTGACGGCGTACAGGCAGAATTCTCATGCAGTTTCACCCGCCGATCCTTTGTGGTTTCGTCGCAGCAGGGATAATTTTCTCCCTTCCGGGCAAGCTAATCCCGCAATGCTTGGGCGAGGTGGTGCTCTATGACGGAAAAGAAGCTGGGCGGACAGACCGCCGCCCTGGCCTGTCCCCCGGTGCTGGCGGGCTGGGCCAATGTGGTGGGCCAAAAGGAGGGGGCGGGCCCCCTTGGGCCCTATTTCGATGTGGTAGCCCAGGACGACTCCCTGGGCCAGCCCTCCTGGGAACGGGCAGAGCGGCTGATGCAGCAGCAGGCCCTCTCCCTGGCTCTAGACCGGGCGGGCCCCGGTGCGCCCCAGCCCGACTGGCTGTTTGCCGGGGACCTGCTGAACCAGTGCATCGGCGCATCCTATGCCGCCCGGGCCCACGGGCTGCCCTATTTCGGGCTGTACGGGGCCTGCTCCACCCTGGGGGAGGGCCTGTGTCTGGCGGCCATGACCCTGGACGGCGGCTTTGGCGCTCGGGCGGGGGTGGTGGTCTCCTCCCACTTCTGCACCGCCGAGCGGCAGTACCGCACCCCCTTGGAATACGGCGGCCAGCGCACCCCCACCGCCCAGTGGACGGCCACCGCCGCCGGGGCGGTGATCCTGTCCCGCTCCGGCAGAGGGCCTAAGATCACCCACGTCACCGTGGGCCGGGTCATCGACCTGGGGGTGACCGATGCCAACAACATGGGGGCAGCCATGGCCCCCGCCGCCTGCGACACCATCGCCGCCCACCTCCGGGACACGGGCCGCAGCCCCGGTTTCTATGACCTCATTGTCACCGGGGACCTGGGGCGGCTGGGCAGTCAGCTGCTGCTGGAGCTGCTGGAACGCCGGGGCATCGTCCTGGAAAACCACGCAGACTGCGGCTGTCTGCTCTTCGACCAAAAGAGCCAGGACGTCCACTGCGGCGGCTCGGGCTGTGGCTGCTCCGCCGCAGTGTTCACTGGCTATCTCCTCACCGGACTGACGGAGGGGCGGTGGAACAATCTGCTCTTCTGCCCCACCGGGGCCCTCCACTCCCCCGTGGCCACCGCCCAGGGGGAGTCCATCCCCGGCATCTGCCACGCCGTGGCCCTGACCGCCCCGGAGGGGGTCTAGCACATTGTCATTGCGAGGAAGGGCGCAGCCCTGACGTGGCAATCCGTACCCCCGTCATGGAGAAACGGATTCCCACGTCGCTGCGCTCCTCGGAATGACAAGATTCGTTGCCCTGTGATATCGATTTGAAGGGATGTCATCTTCATGGAATATATTCGTGCCTTTCTGCTGGGCGGGCTGCTGTGCGCCCTGGGGCAGATCTTGATCGACCGCACCGCCCTCACCCCCGCCAAGATCCTCACCGGCTATGTCACCGCCGGGGTGCTGCTCAGCGCCCTGGGGGTCTATCAGCCCCTGGTGGATTGGGGCGGGGCCGGGGCCACCGTCCCCCTCACCGGCTTTGGCCATCTGCTGGCCCGGGGGGTGCGGAAGGCGGTGGCGGAGCAGGGCCTGCTGGGGGTTCTCACCGGCGGCATCACTGCAGCCGCAGGAGGCATTACCGCAGCCATCTTCTTTGGTTTTTTTGTTGCTGCGATATTCAAAAGTAAGCCGAAGGGGTAAGAATTGGCCGCTGCCCTGGCATCAGGGCAGCGGCCTTGCCTTGTATTATTTTTCGTCCATGCAGAACATGGGCCTGGCCTGGTCAAACAGGTCCACCATGCCGCAGTAGTTCAAAATAGCGTATTGGTCCAGCCAGTCCTGCTGCCGGTCGCTCAGCTCCTTCTTGGACAGGAACACCCCGTCCTTTGAGACAAAGCCCACGGGGGTGACGACGGGCAGTTCCGCATACATCTGGTCCAAAAAGTTCATATAGCCCGTCAGGGGCAGCCCGGCCAGCTTGGCGGTGAGCACCCCCAGATAGTTGGGGCTGATGACCACGTCCTCGGTCTGCAGCTCCTCCGCCCCGCTCAGGTCGTAGTTGGTCCAGATGAAGAAGGGCACCGCATACTGCTGCATCACCTCTTCCGTGGTCCGCTGGTCCAGGGACTTGCCATACAGCCGCTCGTAAAAGGCATTTTTCAGGGGGGGCTGGTGGTCGCCGAAGAAGACGATCATGGTGGGCTCGTCGCACCGGCTGTAATAGCCGATCAGCTCCCGCAGGGCGTTGTCCGTCTGGCGGGCCAGGGCGAAATACTGCTCGGCGTTGCTGTCTGCCAGCTTCAGGCTGTCTGGCAGAGAGATGGTCCGCTCCAGGTTGTTCCACCCCTGGGCATAGCCGCTGTGGTTCTGCATGGTCACGTTGAAGAAGAAGGACTTCACCTGCTGCTGGGTGGTCTGGAAGATGGTCTGAAAGTCGCACGCGTCGGAGATATAGTGGCGGATATACTGGGGGTCCGTCACGTCCTCCTCATACATCTGGTTGTCAAAGGCCAGGTCGTGATAGGCCACAGGCCGGTTCCAGCCGGAGGACTTATAGGGGTGGAAGGCGGTGGTCTCATACCCCTGGCTCCCCGCCAGGGCGGCCAGGGAGGGCATCCCCTCGTCCACATACAGCTGATAGGCCACGGTGTGGGGGGGCTGGAAGTAGGTGGAGAAGCCGGTGAGATATTCAAACTCCACGCTGGCCGTGCCCCCGCCGGTGACGGGGGAGTACATCCAGCCCTTGATCGTGTTTTTCTTCAAGGAGTGAAGGAAGGGCGTGGGGTCCTCTGAGGACTCAAAGCCGTCGAAGATGGTAAAGTCGGCAAAGGACTCGTCCATAATGCCGATGATGTTCACCGGATGGGTGACGCTGTCGTCCCCCGCCACGGTGGGGTACTGCTCCATCAGATCCAGCACCGCCTGCTTGGAATAATCCCGAGGCTTGTCCACCGAGCTGTACCGCAGGGCCACGGTGAAGTTCAGCAGAAAGCCGTTGCGCTGGGTGACCCACTGCTGGGTGTAGATGTCCAGGGCGGGCAGCATCCCGGTGAAGAAAAAGGCGTAGGTATAGCCCAGGATGGCCGCCCACAGGGGGATGGACGCTGCCAGGGGCAGCCTGGCCCGCTTCCGCTGGGGGGCACACATCCACAGCAGAAACAGATAGCCCACCAGCAGAATGGCCGCCTGGACGATGTACTGGTCCATGGAATAGTCAAAGCCGTCGGCCACGTTGGCCGCCGTCTGCCACCCAGCCACGTCGGCAGGGAACAGAATGCGCCCGCGAAAGCGCAGGATATAGTGGTTCAGCAGCCCCACCAGAAAGGACAGGACCGCCGACAGAGCTGCCGCCCGGCGCAGCCGGCCCAGGATCAGACGGCAGACAAAGAACAGGGCATAGTACCAGATCAGGTTCATGGCCACCTGCCAGACATCCAGGTCCTGGAATACATCGTTCTGGTTGAGCACCTCCACCATCCACAGGCACAGCCAGGGGCCCAGCAGGAACACCAACCGGGCCAGATACCGGTCCAGATGCTCCCCAACGTCCCGCCGCAGCCATTGCAGGGGGTGTTTTCTTTCTTTTTGTATCATGGTTTCCTCCTAGAGATCAGGGCCCCCAGGCCCGGGTTCATATGTAATAGCATACCGCGCCGGCGAAAAAAAGCAAGAGGGCAGGGAAATTTTTCTGCTGCCCGTCTCAGCAATATACATATTTTTCTGTATATTCATTTTGTGTTCTTTTCCCTTTCTCCGGCCCTGATTTTCCCGTATCACGAAAAAATCCCTGTTTTTCCGGGTTATTTTTCCGGGTTATTTGTATATTTATCTATTGACTGTGCATAGGCTGCTGGGGTATACTCAAGCTAACGCCCTGGGGTCCGCCCCGGGGAAATAAGAAAGGAAGATCCCATTACTATGAAAAAGATTCTTGCAATGGCCATGGCTGTTGTCATGGCGCTGGGCCTGTCCGCCTGCGGCGGCAGCAATTCCGCTGCCTCCAGCTCTGCCGCCGGTTCCGTCTCCGGTTCTGCCAGCGGCTCTGTCAGCAACGGCGACCCGGCCTTTACCACCGTCACCCCCGGCAAGCTGACCATGTCCACCAACGCCTCCTTCCCTCCCTATGAGATGGTGGCCGACGACGGCTCCTTCGAGGGCATCGACATTGAGGTGGCCGGCGCCATCGCCGAGAAGCTGGGCCTGGAGCTTCAGGTGGACGACATGGGCTTCGATGCCGCCCTGCAGGCCGCTCAGACCGGCAAGAGCGACATGGTCATGGCCGGCGTCACCGTCACCGAGGAGCGCCAGGCCGTGATGGACTTCTCCAACAGCTATGCCAACGGCGTGCAGGTGGTCATCGTGAAGGAGGGCTCCCCCATTCAGACCGTGGACGACCTGGCCAACGCCAACATGATCGGCTGCCAGATGGGCACCACCGGCTACATCTACTGCTCCGACACCCCCGAGAACGGCGGCTTCGGCGAGGACCACGTCACCCCCTATGACGACGGCGCCGCCGCTGTCCAGGCCCTGATGAACGGCCAGATCGATGCCGTGGTCATCGACAACATGCCCGCTCAGGAGTATGTGGCCGCTAATCCCGGCCTGAAGATCCTGGACGGCGAGTTCACCAACGAGGACTACGCCATCGGCGTGGCCAAGGGCAACACCGCTCTGCTGGATGCCATCAACGGCGCGCTGGAGGAGCTGACCAACGACGGCACCATCCAGTCCATCGTGGACAAGTACATCTCCGCGAATTAAATCTGTCGCGGCTTGCAGAAAAAGGGCGGCGCTGTGCCGCCCTTTTTCCCTATGAGAACAAACAGAAAGGAGCATGTCTGTGAACCTGGCGGAACTGTATTCCTCCCTGAACCAGCGCATCATGGGGGGAGAGACGCTCCCCTTTGCGGAAAAGACCTTTGTAGGCTTTTACAAGGCCTTTGTGGACGGGGGCCGCTGGCAGCTGTATATCGACGGCGTGCTGAACACCCTGCGTATCACCGCCATGGCCCTGATCCTGGGCGTGATCCTGGGCATTTTGGTGGCTGTGGTCCGCACTGCCCACGACCAGCAGCGCCCCGGCCGCAAGAACCCTGTCCTGGGTCTGCTCAACACCGTCTGCCAAGTGTATACCACCATTATCCGGGGCACCCCCATGATGGTCCAGCTGCTGATCATGGGCTTTGTCATCTTCAGCAAGAGCCGGGAGTTCACCCTGGTGGGCACCCTGACCCTGGGCATCAACTCCGGGGCCTATGTCGCCGAGATCTTCCGGGGCGGTCTGATGAGCGTGGACTCCGGCCAGAACGAGGCCGGGCGTTCCCTAGGGCTGAACTATCTGGACACCATGCGCTTTATCGTGGTGCCCCAAGCCTTTAAGAACGTGCTGCCCGCCCTGGGCAACGAGTTCATCACCCTGTTCAAGGACACCGCCCTCATCAACATCATCGGCGGCAAAGAGCTGGTCTATGCGGCCAAGGCCGTGGGCAGCAAGACCTATGATGTGATGTATCCCTATCTCGGCATCGCCGTCATCTACCTGGTCATGGTGATGCTGCTCACCTGGCTCCAGGGCAAGCTGGAAAGGAGGCTGCGTCAAAGTGATCGACGTTAAACATCTGTCCAAGTCCTTCGGCGACCACCTGGTACTGGACGACATCTCCGAGCACATCGCCCCCGGCGAAAAGGTGGTAGTGCTGGGCCCCTCCGGCTCCGGCAAGTCCACCTTTCTCCGCTGCCTGAATCTGCTGGAGACCCCCACCAAGGGCACCATCACCTTCCAGGGCACCGAGATCACCGACCCCAAGGCGGACATCAACAAGATCCGCCAGCAGATGGGCATGGTGTTCCAGCACTTCAATCTGTTCCCTAACATGACCATCCGCAGGAACATCACCCTGGCCCCGGTGCGCACCGGTCTGATGGCCCAGGCCCAGGCCGATGACCTGGCCACCACCCTGCTGCGGCGGGTGGGGCTGGAGGAGAAGGCGGACGCCTATCCCAACCAGCTCTCCGGCGGCCAAAAACAGCGCATCGCCATCGTCCGGGCCCTGGCCATGCAGCCCAAGGTGATGCTGTTTGACGAGCCCACCTCCGCCCTGGACCCCGAGATGGTGGGCGAGGTGCTGGAGGTCATGAAGCAGCTGGCCGATGAGGGCATGACCATGGTGGTGGTCACCCACGAGATGGGCTTTGCCCGGGAGGTGGGCAGCCGGGTCCTGTTTATGGACGGCGGCCATATCCTGGAGCAGAACACCCCCAAGGAGTTCTTCGACCACCCCCAGAACGCCCGTACCCAGCTGTTTTTGTCCAAGGTCCTGTAAAGCTTCCAAACGAAAAAACGTCCTGCCGCAAAGCCTTTTGGCCCCTGCGGCAGGACGTTTTTGCGATTCTCTGTTAATAGTTTTCCGCTCTCAGCTGGAAGTAGGACTGGGGATGGGCACAGACGGGGCAGACCTCGGGGGCCTGCTTGCCCACCACAATGTGGCCGCAGTTGCTGCACTGCCACACCATGTCCCCCTCCCGGGAGAAGACCAGGCCGTTCTCCACGTTGGAGAGCAGCTTGCGATAGCGCTCCTCGTGCTCCTTCTCGATCTGGCCCACCTGTTGGAACAGGTCGGCAATGTGGTCAAAGCCCTCCTCCCGGGCCTCCTGGGCCATGTGGGCATACATGTCAGTCCACTCGTAGTTCTCCCCCTCGGCGGCGGACTTCAGGTTCTCCTCGGTGGAGCCGATACCGTTTAGCAGCTTGAACCAAATTTTCGCGTGCTCCTTCTCGTTGGCAGCCGTCTCCTCAAACAGCTTGGCGATCTGGACATAGCCGTCCTTTCTGGCCTTAGAGGCAAAGTAGTCATACTTGGTGCGGGCCTGGGTCTCCCCAGCAAAGGCGGTGCGTAGGTTCTGCTCAGTCTTGCTCCCTTTCAATTCAGGCATCTTGTTTTCCTCCTTATTTCTACTAACAAGAATTATTCTTACTTGTAGTCTTAATATACGCCTTTTATTCTACCCTGTCAAGCGGTATTTCAGCAGAAATTTTCTCTGTCACCCAAACACCACGCCCACCGCCCAGGCGGAGGCCAGAAAGCCCGCCGCATCGGCGCACAGGGCGGCCGGAAGGGCATATCGTGTGCGGGTGATGCCCGCGGCGCTGAAATAGACGGCGATGGTGTAAAACGTGGTCTCGGTGGAGCCCAGCATCACCGCCGCCATCCGCCCCAGGTCAGAGTCCGGGCCATAGGTGTTTATCAGGTCGGCCCCCACACCCAGGGCCGCCGAACCGCTGATGGGCCGCACCAGCATCAGGGGCAGCAGCTCCGGCGGCAGCCCCAGCCGCCCCAGAACCGGGGACAGCCAGCTTGCCAGCGCCTGCAGCAGGCCGGATGCCCGAACCATGGACACCGCCGTGAGCAGGCAGATCAGGGCCGGGGCGATGCGGGTCAGTGTCTCCAGCCCCTGCCCCGCTCCCTGGACCAGGGCCCCGTATACATCCACCCGGCGGAGGGTCCCGTACAGGGCCGTCCCCGCCAAAACACAGGGGACCAACAGCTGGGTCATCAGCGTCACGCCCTCACCTCCCCCGCCACAGCCGGGAGAGCAGCCTGCAGGCCCATATCCCCGCCGTTACCGACAGGGCGGAGGCCAGCCACACCGCCGGCAGAATGTCGAAGGGACTCCGGCACCCCGCCGCCGCCCGCACTGCGGCCACCGTGGTGGGCAACAGCTGGATGGACGCGGTGTTGCACACCACCAGCAGGCATAGCTCATCGCTGGCCACGCCGGGACTTTTCCGGCTCATGCCCTTGGCGGCCTGGATACCCAGCGGAGTGGCCGCATTCCCCAGGCCCAGCAGATTGGCGGACACGTTGGCCGACAGGCTGTCCATCACCGCCCCGTCCTTCGACGCATCGGGGAACAGCCGCCCCAGCACCGGGCGCAGCAGACGGGACAGCCCGCCGGCCAGCCCGGACTGGCGCATGACCTCCATCACCCCCGTCCACAGGCACAGCATTCCGGCCATAGACAGACACAGCTCCACCGCGTCTCTGGCCCCCGTCACCGCCGCCGCCGCCACCGCCTCTCCCCGGCCCCCAGCTATTCCAAATAGTATGGATGCCGCCGTCATCCCAGTCCACAAAATCGACATAACCACGCTGTCTGCCCCCTTTTTTCCACTATATGCCGTATAATCCGGTGTTATACCAGAACGTATGTTTTGTTTCATAAAATTTTCTTCATTCTTTCAATAAAATGTAATGAAAACAGTTGACAGTTTTCCCCTTTTTCGCTAAAATGTCAATGTTGACAAAATGACGACAACTCGCTTACATAGGTCACGAAAAGAGAAAGGATTTGGTGGTATGAAATCTACCGGTATCGTGCGTAAGGTGGACGAGCTGGGACGCATCGTGCTCCCCATCGAGCTCCGCCGCACCCTGGACATTGCAGAGAAGGACTGTCTGGAGATCTACATGGACGGCGAGTCCATCGTGCTGAAGAAGTATCAGCCCGCCTGCATCTTCTGCGATGAGGCCGACGGCATCACCGTCTTCCATGGGAAGAACATCTGCGCCGGCTGCATGAAGGCCCTGCGCGAGGGCAAGCTGTAAGCTGACCCTCAAAAGACCGCAAAAAGTCCCCACGCCGAGATTTGGGATCTTCGGCATGGGGACTTTTCTCTTTCTTGTGCATGTATCTGGTGCTTATTTGCCCACCACAGCGTCATACAGCTGGTTTCTGGACAGTCCCAGGGTCTTGGCCGCCTGCTTCACCGCGTCCCGCTGAGAGGTCCCCTGGGCTATCAGCTCCTCCACCAGGGCCTGTCCGTCCTCCAGGGTGGCCTCTTCCTCCCGCTTGGGGGGCGCCCCCCGGACCACCAGGACAAACTCCCCCTTGGGCGGGTTCTCCCGGTAGTATTCCTCCGCCTGGCCCAGGGTGGTGCGGCGGATCTCCTCGTGGAGCTTGGTCAGCTCCCGGCACAGGGACACGGGCCGGTCCGCTCCAAAGGTTTGGCACAGGTCCTTCAGGGTGGCCTGGAGCTTGTGCGGGGCCTCGTAAAAGATCATGGTCCGCTCCTCCTCCCGCAGGGCATCCAGGTGGGTCCGGCGGTTTTTCTTGTTCATGGCCAAAAAGCCCTCGAACGTAAACCGCCCGGTGGGCTGGCCGGAGGCGGCCAGGGCCGTGACCAGGGCGCAGGGGCCGGGGATGGTCACCACCGGGATACTCTGCTGGGCACACCGGGCCACCAACTCCTCGCCGGGGTCAGAGATGGCGGGCATCCCTGCGTCGGTGACCAGGGCGCAGTTCTCCCCCGCCAGCAGCCGGTCGATCACCGCCTGTCCCCCCGTCTCGGTGTTATGCCGGTGATAGGTCACCATGGGCTTTTTCAGCCCCAGGTGGTTGAGCAGCTTGATGGACACCCGGGTGTCCTCCGCCGCGATAAAGTCCGCCTGTTCCAGCGTCTGGGCCATACGCTGGGAGATGTCCCCCAGATTGCCGATGGGGGTTGGGACCAGATAGAGTGTACCTGCCATGATATGCTCCTTTCGCCCGCCAAACAAAACAGCAGACGTTGTTTTTCATTTATTATAGCACAGGCCGCCCCGGTTGTGGTATATTCTTTTCACGGACCACGCAAGGAGGCGGCAAATATGCACATTGAATACTTGGACCCCTATACCCTCTCCTGGCCGGAGGGGGTGTTCCCCCTGGGGAGCGACGCCCTGGCTTTGGGGGAGTTTGCCACGGTACGCCGGGGCTGGCGGGTGTGCGACCTGGGCACGGGCAGCGGGGCGCTGCTCCTTCTGCTGGCCCGGCGGGCACCCGACCTGGCCCTCTCCGCCGTGGAGCGGGACCCCCTGGCCGCCCAGACCGCCCGGGACAACCTGGCCCAAAACAGCCTGACGGGGACGGTGGTCACCGGGGACCTGCGGGACAGGCTCCTCCCGGCGGGGCAGTTTGACCTGGTGGTGTCCAATCCGCCTTATTTTCCGGTGAACGCCGGGGGCAGCGGCGGCCCGGAGCGCAGCGAGGCGTTCTGCACCCTGGAGCAGCTGTGCGCCGCCGCCGGATACCTGGTGAAAAACGGGGGCCGCTTCGCTCTGTGTCACCGGCCGGAGCGGTTGGCCGACCTGCTCTGTTCCCTCCGGGCCCACGGCCTGGAGCCCAAGCGCCTGACCCTTCTCTCCCACAGTCCAAACCACGCCCCCTCCCTCCTGCTGGTCGAGGCGGTGAAACAGGGCAAGCCGGGGGTGAAAGTGGAGACGCGCCTTCGCGTGAGAGATGAGTGATGAGTTAGGAGTGATAAGCTGCAACTCCTATCTCATCACTCCTAACTCCTACCTCAAAAGAGCCGCCCCCAGCTGCCGTATCACAAGCGGCAGCCGGGGGCGGTTTTGCTCAGCGCTGATATTCAAATTCCAGGTCGTACATGGAGACGATGTCGCCGTCGCGGATGCCCATCTCCTCCAGCTTGTCGAACAGGCCGGACTGGCGGAGCATCCGGTCGAACCAGTTCCGGGACTCGAAGTCGGAGAAGTTCACGTTGGCGATGAGCCGCTGGAGCCAGGGGGCCTCCACCACCCAGGTCTCGTCAAACTGCTGGATGTTCACCTCGCCGGAGGTGTCCACCTCCGGGGGCCGCTCCACATAGGTGGGCTCATACACCACCACGGCGGGCAGCTGGGCCAGCTCCTGGGCGGCCCGCTTCACCAGTTCCCGCACCCCCTGGTGGGCGGCGGCAGAGATTTCAAAGAGCTCATAGCCCTTGCCCTCCACATGGGCACGCAGCTTCTCCAGCAGGCTGGGGTCGGTCATGATATCCACTTTGTTGGCCGCCACGATCATCTTTCGGGAGGCCAGCTCCGGGGAGTACTGCTCCAGCTCGGCGTTGATGGCCTCAAAATCCTCCACGGGGTCCCGGCCCTCAGAGCCGGACACGTCCACCACATGGATGAGCAGGCGGCAGCGGTCGATGTGCCGCAGAAAATCGTGGCCCAGGCCGGCGCCGTCCGCCGCCCCCTCGATGATGCCGGGGATGTCGGCCATGACGAAGGAGACCCCCTCCTCCACATACACCACGCCCAGGTTGGGGAACAGGGTGGTGAAGTGATAGTTGGCGATCTTGGGCTGGGCCCGGCTGACCACCGACAGCAGGGTGGACTTGCCCACGTTGGGGAAGCCCACCAGACCCACATCGGCCAGCAGCTTCAGCTCCAGCACCACATCCCGGCTCTCCCCGGGCAGCCCCGCCTTGGCAAAGCGGGGCACCTGGCGGGTGGGGGTGGCAAAGTGCTTGTTGCCCCAGCCGCCCCGGCCGCCCTTGCACAGGATGAAGGGCTGCTCGTCCGACATATCCTTGATGATCTCCCGGGTCTCTGCGTCCCGGATGATGGTGCCCCGGGGCACCCGCAGGATCAGGTCGGCCCCGTCCTTGCCGGTGCACCGCTTGCCCTGGCCGTCCATGCCGTTTTCCGCCACATACTTGCGCTTATAGCGAAAGTCCATCAGGGTGGACATGTGGTCGTTCACCATGACCACCACATTGCCGCCCCGGCCGCCGTCGCCGCCGTCAGGGCCGCCCGCGGCCACATATTTCTCCCGGTGAAAGGAGACCACGCCGTTGCCGCCGTTGCCGGAACGGACGGTAATGCGTGCGGTATCTACAAAAGGCGCTGCCATAGGATGCGCCTCCTTCCATGATAAATTAGAATATTAAAAGTCCAGCAGATTCAGCCCGATCCGGTCGCTGAATCTGCGCCCCACCTGTCCATCCCAGGTCTGGACGAACAGCTCCGCCGTGGCGCTGATGACGCACTTGGCCAGGTGGCCCGCATACACCTCGCCGGTGGTGGGGCTGCCGAAGGTGATGTGCAGATGGAGATAGGGTTCCCCGTCCTTCCGGGTGATACTGCCCACCAGAGAGGCGATCTCATACTCCCCCTGGCAGTGCCGGGCCTGAAACTGCTTCTCTGCGTTGTTGAAGATGCCAACGGTGATGTCGTTGGCCGCCCCCAGTCCGGTAACGCTGGCCAGTTGAATATTCTCCTGCTCCGCCAGACGGGTGAGACCGTCCACGATCTCCTCCCCCGGGTCCAGCCGCAGTACATAGCCCTGGGAAAATTTCCGATATTCCATCAAAAGCCCTCCTCCCTGAAAAAAGAAGCCGCAAACGGTTTCCGTTTGCGGCTTTTGTCAGCAAAAATTACTGGGCAATCTCCTCAACGATGGAGACCTGCTTGCGATCCTTGCCCAGACGCTCGAACTTGACCTTGCCGGCCTTCAGAGCGAACAGGGTATCATCGCTGCCCTTACCCACGTTGACACCGGGGTGAATGTGGGTGCCGCGCTGGCGGACAATGATGTTGCCGGCCAGAACGAACTGACCGTCGCCCCGCTTCACGCCAAGGCGCTTGGCCTCGGAATCGCGGCCGTTACGGGTGGAACCAACGCCCTTTTTGTGGGCGAAAAACTGCAAACCGATATTCAGCATAAACTTACACCTCCAAGACAGAAATATAGTCGGGGTACTCCTCAGCCAGCTGGACGAAATGGACCATCAGCGCCGTCAGAAGTGCCTGACAGGTGCTCTCGTTGGTCTGGCCCAGGCTGCTGGGGAGTTTCAGGGTGATGGATGCGTCTTTTTCCCGCACCTTCACGGCGGCCTCCAGCCCCAGTACGTCGTTAATGGCGCACTCGGTCAGGCGGACGGCACTGGTGACGGCGGCACAGACGATATCCTCGCCCTGGGGGGCGTATCCGCTGTGGCCTTTGACCTCAAAGCCCACGATGCGGCTGCCCTCGGAACAGAAGGTCACGGTGGTCATTTAGGCCTTGATCGCGCCGATCTGCACCTTGGTGTAGGGCTGACGATGGCCCTGACGCTTGCGGTAGCCCTTCTTGGGGGTATACTTGAAGATACGGATCTTCTTGCCCTTGCCATTCTTCACCACGGTGGCATCCACAGAAGCACCCTCCACGGTGGGAGCGCCGAAGGTGGCCTTATCGCCATCCAGAACGGCCAGTACCTGATCGAACACCACGCTCTGACCGGCCTCGGCCTCCAGCTTCTCGATGAACAGGACGTCGCCCTCGCTCACCTTATACTGCTTGCCGCCGGTAACAATGATTGCCTGCATTTATTTCAACTCCTTCACTACGGACTCGCTCTCCTGGGAGGGGACTTGCCTGTCCCGCTTGACCATCTGAAAATACAGATGTCCCACTCAAAGCGGCTCTGTTATTTTATCAGCACACCCGCCCCGTGTCAATAGCTTTGACCGGATTTTTGGGGAATTTTGAAATTTTTTTACGTCTCCCTCGGCAGGCGGCGAATATAGCCCAACAGGTTCCGGGTGATGCGCCCGGTCAGACCCCAGATCACCCGGTCCCGCCAGCGGTAGACGGGTACGGTCTCCCGCCCCAGCCGCCAGGCATAGTCCCGTGGGATACCCGCCTGCTCATAGGGGAAGTCCGGGCCAGGTTCCGGCACCAGCTTATAGCTCAGGTCCATAGGCGGGTGGGTCAAAAGATACTCCAGGGGGACCAGAAAGGTCTCGTCCACCTCGTCCGGGCCTGGGTGCATATGTTCCACCGCCTCCCGGTCCACCTTGGCCGCCACGGCGTGCATGAGAAAGCCCGCCCGGTGGGCGATGAAGTCCAGCCGCCCCAAGATATGGACCGCCCGGGGCGGGATGGCAAGCTCCTCCCACGTCTCCCGCAGGGCACACTCCTCCGGTGTCTCGTTCCCCTCCGCCCGGCCTCCGGGAAAGCAGATCTCCCCCGGCTGGCTGTGCATGGTCTTTGCCCGCACCTCGTACAGCAGGGACAGTCCCTCGTCCCCCTCCACCAGGGGGACCAACACGGAGAACTCCCCCCGCTTGTCCATCAGATCGGGCTTCCGCCCCGCCAAAAGCCGGGACAGATCGTCGGTCAGCTGCTGCCCCATGTGCATTCCTCCTACGAGAAGTAGGGGCGGCTATTAGCCGCCCGTCGTTGGCGCATCGGACATCGCGGGCGGATGATATCCGCCCCTACTTATTATTTATCACATCTTCTCCGGTGCGGACACGCCCAGCAGGCCCAGGCCGTTGGCCAGAACGGCACGGACGGTGTCGGCCAGCTTCAGGCGGGCCAGCAGCAGATGCTGCTCCTCCCCCTTGATGCGGCAGGCGTTATAGAACCGGTGGAAGTCCCCGGCCAGGGCCACCAGATAGCGGTTGATGCGGCTGGGGTCATAGTCCCGGGCGGCCAGGTGCAGCTCCTCGGGGTACTGGGCCAGGGCCTTTACCAGGGCCAGCTCCTCGGGAGCACTCAGCAGGGCGGCATCCATGTCGGCGGCGGCGGGGACGGCGGAGCCCTCCTCGGCCAGACGGGCCGTCAGGGAGCAGATACGGGCGTGGGCATACTGGACATAGTACACCGGGTTCTCACTGTCCTGGCGCACGGCCAGGTCCAGGTCAAAGTCCAGGGGGCTGGTAGAGGCCCGGGAGTTGAAGAAGTACCGGGCGGCATCCACGCTGATCTCGTCCAGCAGATCGTGCAGGGCGATGGCCTTGCCGGAGCGCTTGGACATGCGCACGGGCTTGCCGTCCTGCATCAGGTTCACCAGCTGCATCAGCACCACCACCAGGCGCTCAGAGCCGTTCAGGCCCAGGCCGTCCAGAGCGGCCTGGAGGCGGGCCACATGGCCGTGGTGGTCGGCACCCCAGATGTTGATGGCCAGGTCAAAGTTCCGCACGGCCAGCTTGTTGCGATGATAGGCGATGTCGGCGGCAAAATAGGTGTAGAAGCCGTTGGCCCGGCGGAGCACGTCGTCCTTCAGGTCCAGCTTGTCCACCTGCTCCTGGGTCTTGCCCTCCCGCAGATACTTCTCCTTCAGCAGCTGGGTGGTGTTCAGCCACAGGGCCCCGTCCTTCTCATAGGTATAGCCGCGCTCCCCCAGCAGGGCCACCGTCTCGGCCACATAGCCGGACTGGTGCAGGCTGGACTCGAAGAACCACTGGTCATACTCGATGCCATAGCGCTTCAGGTCGGCCTTCATATTGGGGATGTTCACGGACAGGCCGTATTCGGACAGCTTGTCCAGCCGCTCCTCCTCGGGCAGCTGAAGCCAGCTGTCCCCGTGGGCGGCATACACCGCCTGGGCCAGGGCCTTGATGTCGTCCCCGTGATAGCCCTCCTCGGGGAAAGGCACGTTCTCCTCCCCCTGGATGAGCTGGCGATAGCGGGCATCGATGGACACGGCAAACTTGTGGATCTGGTTGCCGGCATCGTTCACATAGAACTCCTTCCAGGTGTCCCAGCCGTCCCGGCGCAGCACGTTGGCCAGGGTGTCGCCCAGCACGCCGCCGCGGGCGTTGCCCATGTGCATGGGGCCGGTGGGGTTGGCGGAGACGAACTCCACCATCACCCGCTTGCCGTGGCCCTCGTCCCCGGAGCCATAGGCTGCGCCCTGGGCCTCCACGGCGGACAGCACGTCGCCAAACCACTTGGGGCCCAGCGTAAAGTTCAAAAATCCGGGCCCGGCGATCTCTGCCTTCTGAAAGAAGCTGCCCTCCAGCTCCAGATGGTCCACAATGGCCTGGGCGATGGCCCGGGGGGCCATGTGCATGGCCTTGGCCCCGGCCATGGCAAAGGAGGTGGCATAGTCCCCGTGGGCGGTATCCTTGGGGATCTGGATGGTGGCGTTCACCTCCACCCCGGCGGGCAGAACGCCGGCCTGGGCCGCCTTCTCATAGGCGGCCTGGGTCAGTTGGGCCACCTGCTGCCGGGCGGCCTGGATCATGTTGCTCATATTATCACCTTTTCTATCAAAATCAAACTCACACATTGTTCCCGCCCCGTTGGAGCGGGAGCGCATATCAAGGGCCTTACTGCCGCAGGGTGGCTCCGTCGGCCTCCCGCACCTTGATCTGAAACACGCTGCGTCCGGCGATGGCGTGGTCGATCTCGATGGCATAGTCGATCTCGATGTCGCCCCCCTTGTCGCTCAGGTCGGCCAGCAGGTGCCGGGTATTCACTCCAACGGACATTGCACCATAAGGTGTATTGTACATAGAGAGATGCCGCCGCCCCTCCTGAAAGACCATCTGAGAGTTGAATTCCCCCATGCGCATCAGGGTCACCTGCTCCCCCTCCACCTGGATGGTGGTCAGGGTGCCCTCCAGGCCGGTGATCTCGCTCTCCTGATAGCTGAGGGTGTAACCGGCCTTGTCCTTCATCAGGCGGCCCGCCGTCACCAGTTCCACGGTGTCCGGGTCGTTGCCCTCGTATTTCTGCATCCCCTTAATGGAGATGACCACGTCTTTTTCCATTGTTCCGCCTCCAAATGGCTCTCATTCCCACGTTCGCCCAGAGACGTCCACAGGTGGGGGTATTATACACGCTTTCCCCCCGCTTGTAAAGGCTGGGGTCCAAATTCAGGCAGAGTTTATTTTATGTCATTTTCTCTGGAATGACAAGGGGAAATATTTCTGCTCTGCCCCCATTTTATTCCCTTCCCCATTTGACAAATGGTTTTCCCCGACTATAATAAGAATGACTTCGTATCAACTCCGGGAAAGGAGGTCCCATCTATGAACCTGGAATTGAGCAAAAAACAGTTTCGCCGTCTGCTGGACCTGGTCTACATCGGCAACTGGATTCTGAACTCCACCCGGGGACAGGAGCGCTTTGCCGACTATGACGAGGTGGAGAGCCTGGTCTTCGCCCGGGCCGCCATAGAGGGTATGCCCGGCCTGGCCGAGCTATATCAGGGGGAGATCGTCCCCTCCCGTGCCTTCGTGGAGGGCGGCATCCACGAGGCCATCGCCGAATACGAAAACAACGTCTTTTTCGACATCCTGGCCGAGGACCTGGCCCGCCGGGACATGGACGACGTGCCCATCGACGAGAGCAACTACGCCGAACTCACCAGCCGCATCGACGCCTACATCGCCGAATTTGAAGAACATGGCACAGATAACGTGCTGGTGGACATCGACACCTGAAATTTTCAGAAAAACAGCCGCTGAGAAAGCGGCTGTTTTTTCGTCTATTGACGCGATCCTGAAAACCCTTTATAATACAGATATAGACAATCACCATTTCAAATTTTCAAGTTATATTGGTCAATATTTATAATTCTCATACAGTCTTTGCGGAGGTGACCTCGATGCTGCTGTTAAAACTAGGCTCCATCGCCATCGTCCCCGTCATTTACAGCGTCGTGCTGGGCGAGGATGCGTTCTTTGACCGGATGCGCGTGCAGGGCGAGCTGTCCAAGATGCTCTTTTTGACCTTTTATGTGACCGTACTCTTCTTCCACATTCTCTGACTGCAAATCAGCATCGTGAGGTGAATGCGAATGACAACAGAACTTCAGGTATTGTTGACTTTGGGGTCTATCGCCATCGTGCCTGCCATTTACCGCGTGATACTGGGCCAGGAAAAATTCACTCAGCGGATGCGTGTTCAGGGTGAACTCTTCAAACTGCTCTTCCTGACCTTTTACGCCACGCTGTTCTTCTTCCAAGTCTTTGGCCGGATCAGATAAATAACCCCAAAAAAGTCCAAGGGGGCCTGTGTTTTCCCACAGGTCCCCTTGATACTGTCAAAAAAGCCTGTCATTGCGAGGAGGCCCAACGGGCCGACGTGGCAATCCGTTCCAAAAAGCTATGATTATCAGTATATTTTCGGCTTTTGAGTTACGGATTCCCACGTCGCTGCGCTCCTCGGAATGACAGAAATGGGTTTATCGACACGCTGAAGGGGGCCTGTGTTTTTCCCACAGGTCCCCTTATTTTTATATCTCTTAATTCTTCTTCCGCAGCAAAAACGTGACCAGGAACCACGCCGCCAAATACAGGGTGATGGACGCACCGGCGGAGGGGCCCATGTAGTAGGAGGTCAGCAGTCCGGCCACCCCGGCGCACACCGCCCCCAGGAAGGACAGCAGGTGATACTGCCACATATTCCGGGCGATGTTCCGGGCCGCCGCGCCGGGCAGCACCAGCAGGGAGTTGATGACCAGCAGGCCCACCCAGGTCATGGACAGCGTGACCACCACGGCGATGGCGATGGAGAACACCGTCTCCTGCCAGAACACCCGGATGCCCCGGCTGTCGGCCAGGGCGGGGTGGACGGCGGAGAGCATCAGCTGGTTGAAGGACAGCACCCACAGGGCGATGACCAACGCCAAAATCAGGGCCAGCACCCCGATCTTTCCCGGCTCCACCGACAGGATGTCGCCGATGAGCAGGTTATTGAACTTGGTGAAGGAGCGGCCGTTCAGGGTGGACAGGAAGATGCCCAAGGCCACGGCGGTGGAGGAGAACACCCCGATCACCGTGTCGCTGCCCAGGGCGGACCGCCGTCGCACCACGTTAAAGAGCAGGGCGAACAGAATGGCAAAGATCACCGCCGCCCAAGTGGGCTCCTGAAAGCCGCAGATGGCTCCGATGGCCATGCCGGTGAAGGCGGAGTGACCCAAAGCGTCGGAGAAGAAGGACATGCGGCTGTGGACCACCATGGTGGACAGGATGCCGAACAGGGGCGAGATGACCAGCACCGCCAGCAGGGCGTTTTTCATGAACAGCATGGTATCCGGCGCGGCCCACTCAAAGGGCAGCAGGGACACCAGGGAATACCACCAGGTCATTGGTGCTCCCCCCCTTTCCCCATGCGCAGATGGAAGGTCTGATAAAATTCCGGGGAGGACAGCACCTCATCCGGGGAACCCATCTTCAGCACCTTGCGGTCCAGCAGAATGACCTTGTCGGCATACTGGTCCAGGGTGGCAAAGTCGTGGGTGGACAGAAAGATGGACAGGTCATACTGGGTGCGCAGCTCGTCCAGCATCTCCAGCAGTTGGTGTTCCCCCTCGATGTCCACGCCGGACAGGGGCTCGTCCAGGATAAGGATGTGGGGCACCGGCTCTAACGCCAGAGCCAGCAGCACCCGCTGGAGCTGACCGCCGGATAGACCGCCCATGGGCCGGTCCAATAGTTCCTCCCCGTGGACCCGGGCCAGACTGGCCGCCGCCTGCTCCCGGTATTTCCTGGGGATGGGCAGCCACACAGGCCATTTGGCCGTGGCCGCCACGAAAAAGTCCAGCACCGACACCGGGTCCCCCCGGTCAAAGCTGGGGGCCTGGGGGACATAGCCGACCAACGGGCGCTTTCCCCCCGTCGCCGACCCGTCGGACAGGCGGATGGCTGGCCCCCCCGCCGGGGAGAAGGTGATGGTGCCCTTATAGGGCAGCTGGCCCAGGATGCTGCGAAACAGGGTGGACTTCCCTGCCCCATTCGGGCCGATGAGAGCCACGATCTCGCCGCAGTGGAGGTGGAAGGCCACATCCTGTAAAATGGCCTCCCCCTGCATACTGACGGACAGCCCCGTCAGCTTCAGACAGCAGGCGTCGGCACAGCCGGAGGCCAGCTTGCCATGTTTGATCTGTCTCACGTTACTTCACCAGTTCCTCTCCCGCAAAGCCGTCGATCACGGCCTTGGCGTTAGCCAGCAGGGCATCGTAGTAGTTTTCCAGCTGGTCGTCCGGCCCGTCCATGATCATGGTCAGCTGCTCCACGGCACAGCCCGTCTCCCGGCGGATGGCCTGGGCGGTGGCATCGGAGCCGTTGACCTCGGTGAAGATGACGGGGATGCCCTTTTCCTTCACCAGGTCGGTGATCTCAACAATTTCTTTGGCGCTGGCCTCGCTGCCCGCCTCCTCCTCGATGGAGGCCAGCAGGGGCAGGTCATAGGCGGCGGCAAAATACTGGAACCCGTCGTGGAAGGTGATGAGGCCGGAGAAGTCCACCTCCTGCCGCCGGGCGCTGTCAAACAGATCGTTCAGCTCCTCCTCCCAGCCGCTGAGCTGCGCCGTGCAGCTTTGGGCCGCTCGGGCGTAGTCCTGGGCGTGGGCCGGGTCGGCCTGACTCAGCCCATCGGCCAGGTTTTCCATCATCTGCACCGCCCGCCGGGGGTCCATCCAATAGTGGGGGTCGATGTCCCCGTGGTCGTGGTCCTCGTGGTCGTGGTCATGCGCGTCGTGCGCGTGATCCTCCTCCACGTCGTGGCTGTTCAGGGCGGGCAGCAGGTCCACTCCCTGGTCGCAGTCGATCACCGCCGCATTGGAGGTGGCCAGGGCGTCATCCATAAAGTCCTCCAGCCCCGCCCCGTTTAGGGCGATCACATCGGCATCGGCCAATTTTTTCATGTCGTTCACCGACAGGGTGTAGTCGTGGAGACAGCTGGTGGAGCCGGTGTCCAGCCGCTCTACCACCACTCCGTCCACGTCCCGGGTCAGGGCGCTGGTGAAGAGATAGATGGGATAGGTGGTGGTCACCACCCGCATACGGGCGTTTTCTGCGCCGACAGAGCCGCCGCTCCCGCACCCGGCCAAACACAGAGCAAGGATCAGGAGTAAAGGAATGATGCGTTTTTTCATAGAGTACCTCATTCTATAAAATCTTGTAGACTCTTAGTATACCCTACTTTTCTGCCGTTGTAAATTGCTTTTCGCTCCCCAGGACGCTATACTAAAGGTATCCTTGACCCACGGAGGTATTTTCATGCACTATTCCAACTGTACTGCCGGAACATTTCTCTCCCGGCCCAATCGGTTTGTGGCTCAGGTTGCGCTGGACGGCCGCACCGAGACCTGCCATGTGAAGAACACCGGCCGCTGCCGGGAGCTGCTGATCCCCGGCTGCCGGGTCTATCTCACCCGGAGCGACAACCCAGCCCGCAAGACAAAATACGACCTGATCGCCGTGGAAAAAGAGACGGTCCACGGCCCCCTGCTCATCAATATGGATGCCCAGGCCCCAAACCACGTCTTTGAAGCGTGGGCCAGGGAGGGCCGATTCCGCCCCGGACTGACCCTGCTGCGGCCGGAGACGGTATACGGTGCCTCCCGCTTCGACTTCTATTGGGAGACGGACACCGACCGGGGCTTTGTGGAGGTGAAGGGGGTCACCCTGGAGGAGGACGGCGTGGCCCGCTTCCCGGATGCCCCCACCCTGCGGGGGGTGAAGCACCTGGAGGAGCTGATCGCCGCCCGTCAGGCGGGGTATCAGGCCGCCCTGTGTTTCATCGTCCAGTTCTCCGGTGCCAAATATGTAACGCCCAACGACACCACCCACCCCCAGTTCGGCCAGGCCCTCCGCCGGGCCGCCGCCGCCGGGGTGGAGGTGTTCGCCCTGGGCTGCGCCGTCACCCCGGACACTCTGACGGCGGAGGAGTTTGTGCCGGTGCGGCTGTAACCTCCCGCATTGCTCTTTGTACTCATAACTGTATTTCATATAGCTGTACCCCCAATACTGGATGCCCAGTATTGGGGGTACATATCATCATATCATCGCAGATGGGTCCTATTGTTTATCTGTTATCTCTCCCAGCTCTCGTCGTGCTCTGAGCGCTTGGAGCGGGTCATCAGGTCGGCGACCACGCCGTGGACGTCCCGGCCCTCGTACAGGACCTCATAGGCCGCCTGGGCGATGGGCATCTCCACGCCGACCTTCTGGGCCAGGGTGCGGGCATTGGCGGCGGCGTAGTAGCCCTCCACCACTGCGCCGATCTCCTTCACGGCCTCCTGCACCGGCTTGCCCTGGCCGATGAGGATGCCGCAGCGGCGGTTGCGGGAGTGCATGGAGCAGCAGGTGACGATCAGATCGCCTACGCCCGCAAGGCCTGTAAAGGTCTCCTTCTTGCCGCCCAGGGCCACGCCCAGCCGGGCCATCTCCGCCAGCCCCCGGGTCATCAGCAGGGCCTTGGTGTTGTCTCCGCAGCCCATGCCGTCGCAGCAGCCGGCGCACAGGGCGATGATATTCTTCAGGGCGGCGCAGATCTCTGTGCCGATCTTATCGTCGCTGGTATACACCCGGAAGCGCTGGTTCATAAACAGGTCCTGCACCTGTTCGGCGATCTTGGGATCGTCGGCGGCGGCCACCACGCCGGTGGGGATGTGGCGGCCCACCTCCTCGGCGTGGGAGGGGCCGGACAGCACCACCACGGGGCACTTGTCCCCGATCTCCGCCTGGATGACCTGGCTCAGGCGCAGGGAGGAGTCCTTCTCAATGCCCTTGGACACGGACACCACAATGGTACCCGGGTCCAGCAGGTCCTTCACCTGGGCAGCGGTGGACCGCACGGCGAAGGAGGGGGTGGCCATGACCACCAGACCGCAGCCCTTCACGGCGGCCAGGTCGCAGGTGAACTTCATCTCCTCCGGGATGACGACCCCCTTCAGCAGGGGGTTCTCATGGGTGGTGCGCAGGGTGTCAGACTCCGCCTGGTGATAGGACCAGAGGGTCACGTCGTTTCCGTTTTCCAGCAGCAGCAGCGCCAGGGCCGTGCCCCAGCCGCCGCTTCCCAATACTGTGATCTTCATAGCTGCGTCCTCCTTGTCAGGATTTTTTGTGCAGGGTGAATTTATTTTCCGTACCGGTGAGCAGACGGTGGATGTTGCCCCGGTGCATGTACAGGATCAGCCCGCCGATGATGACGGCCAATACCGTCACGGGCACGCTGCGATAGACAAACCAGGTGATGAAGGGGAAGCTGGCCCCCGCCCAGCAGGAACCCAGGGACACATATCGGGTAAGCACAGCCAAAATAAGGAAGCCGCCCCACACCACCAGGGCAATGCGCCAGTCGATCATAATGGCGATGGTGCCGCCGGATAAAATGCCCTTGCCCCCCTTAAAGTGGAACATACAGGGGAACATGTGCCCCAGCAGGCAGAACAGGCCGCCCCAATACTTGAAGAACACCAGGATCATGGCCTGGTTCTCCAGGGGCGTGGTGGGCAGGATACGGGGGTCGAACAGCCCGCCCAGCCACACAGAGACGAGAATGGCGACGATGGCCTTCAGCACGTCGGTGAGGATGACCACAACGGTCAGCGGCCCGCCGAAGGTGCGGAAGAAGTTGGTCAGCCCCGCGTTGCCGCTGCCGTGGTTTCTCACATCGTCCCGCAGGATATATTTGGAGACGATCACCGCCCCGTTGAAGCAGCCGCAGAAATAGGCGACGAGGGCGGCCAGCCACAACTGACTGTAGCCCACAAGGAAATAAACCAGCGCACCCACGCCTTACCCCTCCTTGTCGCCCTTCTGCCGGATGGTCATGCGCACGGGGGTGCCCTCCAGGCCGAAGGTGCTGCGGATCTGGTTTTCCAGATAGCGCTGATAGGAGAAGTGGAACAGCCGGGCATCGTTGCAGAAGCAGACGAAGTGAGGGGGGCGGATGCCCGTCTGGGTGATATAGTAGATCTTCAGTCGGCGGCCCTTGTCCGTGGGGGGCTGCACCCGGGCGGTGGCATCGGCCAGAACGTTGTTCAGCATACCGGTGGAGATACGGGTGGCGGCCTGGTTGTTTACATAGTTGATCAGGTCGAACAGCCGGTCCACCCGCTGGCCTGTCAGGGCGGAGATGAACACCACGGGGGCATAGGTCATATAGCTCAGGTCCCGCATCACGTCCTGGCGCATCTTATCCATGGTCTTGCCGTCCTTTTCGATGGCATCCCACTTGTTCACCACAATGATGCAGGCCTTGCCCGCCTCGTGGGCCAGGCCGGCCACCTTGGTGTCCTGCTCGGTCACGCCCTCCTGGGCGTTGATCATAATAAGGCACACGTCGCTGCGCTCGATGGCCATGGTGGCCCGCAGGACGGAGAACTTCTCGATGCGGTCGTCCACCTTGGACTTCTTCCGCATTCCGGCGGTGTCGATGAAGCGGTATTTGCCCTTTTCGTTTTCAAAGTAGCTGTCCACTGCGTCCCGGGTGGTGCCCGCCACGTTGGAGACGATGACCCGCTCCTCCCCCAGAATGCGGTTGATGAGGGAGGACTTGCCCACATTGGGCTTGCCGATGACGGCCACCTTGACCACGTCGTCCTCCTCTTCCTCCTCCTCGTCCGGGGGGAAGAACTGGAAGCAGGCGTCCAGCAGGTCGCCGGTGCCGTGGCCGTGGAGGGCGGAGACGGAGATGGGGTCGCCCAGGCCCAAGTTATAGAACTCATACACGTCCGGGTTCTCCCGCCCGGTCTGGTCGGCCTTGTTTACCGCCAGCACCACCGGCTTGCGGGAGCGCAGGAGCATGTTGGCCACCTCCTGGTCGGCGGCGGTCATGCCCGTTTTGATGTCGCACACAAAGACGATGACGGTGGCCGCCTGGATGGCGATCTCCGCCTGCTCCCGCATAAAGGACAGGATCTGGTCGTCGGTGCCCGGCTCGATGCCGCCGGTGTCCACAATGTCGAACACCCGGTTGCGCCACTCGCACTGGGCATACAGCCGGTCCCGGGTGACGCCGGGGGTGTCCTCTACAATGGACAGTCGCTGGCCGCACAGCTTGTTAAACAGCATGGACTTGCCCACGTTGGGCCGTCCCACAATGGCTACTAAAGGTTTCACGCGATCACTCACTCCTATTTTCTCCCGGGCGGAACGCCGCCCGCTGTTGGTTTTCATTATGCTGCATCTCTTCCCTAGGCGTAGGGGCGGATGTCCTCATCCGCCCGGACCACGGGCCGCTGGGGACAGCGGCCCCTACTGAGCTGGCCGGGTGCAGGGGCGGATATCATCCGTCCGGACGGTACCGGTCCACCGAACACGGGCGGATCATATCCGCCCCTACTGCGTCCCCCTTGCCTCCCCCTTTGGGGGAGGTGCCCAGTGCACACACTGGGCGGAGAGGGCCTGTCATCGTGTCCCCGGGTTATAGCGGTAATACTCGTCCTCGGGCAGGTTGGGCTTAAAGTCGGGCGGGGCGGCGGCCAGACCGCACATGGCATCCAGCAGCTCATAGCCGTCCTGGGCCACCGGGATCACCGGCACGCCCAGCTCCCGCTCCACGTCGTCCAGGCTCACGTCGTCCAGAAACACCCGCTCCCCAGCCCGGAGCATGTTGGCCGGGATGAGCAGCCGCTCCCCCAGCTCCTTGCCCCGCAGCTGGTCGATCAGGTCCCCTCCCGTCACCAGTCCGGCCACCGTGATGGTCTCTCCAAAGAACCGGTTGGCGATGGGGTACACCTTCCCCTCTATTGTACCACACTTCTCCCGGGCCAGGTCAACCAGTTGGGCCAAAAACGGTCCGGCGGACACGCCGGTGGCGATGGAAAAGGGCCGGGCCTGGGCCAGCTCCTCCGGCTCCATCAGCTTCAGCCCCCGGCCAAACTCCTCCATCAGCATCCGCAGCATCCCCACGCCGTTGTCCAGCTGGGTGAACTCCTCGAAGAACTCCTCCGCCGGCAGGGGGCGGCGGGCGATGAGATAGAACTCGTCCGAGCACCACACCAGCCTTGTCCCCTGCTTCTCCAGATGCCGGGCCGCAAAGGCCTCCACCTGGTCGATGACCGCCCCGGCCTGCTCCCGGGTATAGGGCTTCAGGGGATACAGCCCCTCCCGGAACTTAGTCACCCCCACGGGCACCACCGACACGCTGTTCACCGAGGGGAACATCTCCGCCAGGTCATTCAGCGTCTTATCCAGGGCGGGCCCGTCGTTGATGCCGGGGCAGGACACGATCTGGCAGTTCATAATGATGCGGTGCTCCGCAAAGCGGCGCATGATGTCGATGGTCCGGCCCGCCCGCTTGTTTTTCAGCATCATCTCCCGCAGCGCCGGGTCGGTGGTGTGGACGGAGATGTTGATGGGCGAGATGCGCAGGTCGATGATCCGCTGCACCTCCCGGTCCGACATGTTGGTCAGGGTCAGATAGTTGCCCAGGAGGAAGGACAGCCGGGCATCGTCATCCTTAAAATACAGGCTGGGCCGCATTCCCGGGGGCATCTGGTCCACAAAGCAGAAGATGCAGTTGTTGGCGCAGGAGCGGGCCCGGTCCATCAGATAGGTCTGGAACTCCAGCCCCAGGTCCTCCCCCTCCCGCTTGCGCAGCCGGACGGTGCGGGTGGAGCCGTCCTCCTCCCGCAACACCAGCTCCAGCCGGGTGTCATAGCTGAAGAACTTATAGTCCAGCACGTCCACGATCTGGTGGCCGTTGATGTGGGTCAGGGTCTCCCCCACCCGCAGCCCCGCCCGGTGGGCCGGACTTCTGGGGTCCACCGACTGGATGACCGTCATGCTCACGATGCTTCACCGCCTCTCCGCTCTCGTTTCTCGTTTCTCGTTTCTAAAATGGGCATTTCTATTTATTTTACAATAGGATGGAGCATATTGCAATAGTTCGTGCCTTTTTGCACGCTATTTTCATGAAACATCTTCTAAATGCCTGAAAGCACCAAGGAGCGCAAAGGCCAAACCTCTGCTCTCCTTACAAGCAACTCTCTTATTTTGTGTGTCACTAATATCTATAATGTTTCCGTCCTAACTTTACACACCTTAAATATTGCTTAATGCCGCGCTCCGTGGTAAAATAGTACGATATTATGCGGGCGTATTTCTTTATGCGCCTGAATTCAAAGGAGCCGACAACCATGGAGGAAAAGAAAGTAATGCTCTCCGGCATCCAGCCCAGCGGCGATCTGCACCTGGGCAACTATCTGGGGGCCATCAAAAACTGGGGTGCCCGGGCCGAGGAGTTCGACTGTTACTATTTTATGGCCGATATGCACACCATCACCGTCCGTCAGGAGCCCGCCAAGCTGCGCCGCCGCACCCTGGAGCAGCTGGCCCAGTATATCGCCTGCGGTCTAGACCCGGAGAAGAACACCCTGTTCGTCCAGTCCCACGTCCCCGCCCATGCGGAGCTGGGCTGGGTGCTCAACTGCTACACCATGTTCGGCGAGCTGTCCCGCATGACCCAGTTCAAGGATAAGTCCGCCAAAAATGCCGACAATATCAACGGCGGCCTGTTCACCTATCCCGCCCTGATGGCGGCGGACATCCTGCTCTATCAGCCCGACTTTGTCCCCGTGGGCAACGACCAGAAGCAGCATGTGGAGCTGACCCGGGATATTGCCAAGCGCTTCAACGGCATCTATGGCGACGTGTTCAAAATCCCCGAGCCCTACATCCCAAAGGCGGGCGCCCGGATCATGGGCCTGTCCGACCCCACCTCCAAGATGTCCAAGTCCGCCCCCGAGGGCTGCGTCTTCCTGATGGAGAAGCCCGAGGACATTCAGCGCAAATTCAAGCGGGCCATCACCGACAGCGATACCGAGCACTGCGTCCGTTTTGACCCGGAGCACAAGCCAGGCGTGTCCAACCTGATGAACATCTACTCCGCCGTCACCGGCAAGACCATGGAGGAGATCCAGCAGGAGTTTGACGGCCAGGGCTACGGCGCGTTCAAGCCCGCCGTGGGCGATGCGGTCATCGAGGCCCTGCGCCCCATCCGGGAGGAGGCCACCCGCATTCTGGCCGACAAGGCCTATCTGGAGTCTGTGTACAAGCAGGGCGCGGAGAAGGCCGGCTATGTGGCCAACAAGACCCTGCGGAAGGTCTATAAGAAGGTGGGCTTTCTGCCCCGCTGAAGGCATTCCGCACAGAGGAGGAATCTGGAATATTAAAGAGGATTTACCATGACCATTGAACTTTCTGTTGTGGGCACTGCTGCTGCCGCCCTGCTGGCGGCGGCGGTGGTGGCCCTGATCTCTACGCCGGTGGTCCGCTCCCTGGCCTTTCGTGTGGGTGCGGTGGACGTGCCCAAGGATGGCCGCCGGATGCACAACCACCCCATCCCCCGCATGGGCGGCCTGGCCATTTTCTTTGGTTTTCTGCTCAGCGTATTGGTCTTTCTGCCCCTGTCCAAGCAATACCGGGGCATGCTGCTGGGGGCCGTTATCATCGTGATCCTGGGCATTTTCGACGATATCTATGCCCTGCCCGCCAAGCCCAAGTTCTTGGTGCAGATCGTGGCCGCTCTCATCGCGGTCCACGCGGGCTGCCGCATCTATATCCTGTCCAACATCAACATCTTCAGCAGCGACCCCTTCTGGATACTGGGCTGGCTGTCCATCCCCATCTCCGTGTTCTGGATCGTGGGCATCACCAACGCGGTGAACCTGATCGACGGGCTGGACGGACTGGCCTGCGGCGTGTCCACCATCAGCTCCATGACCCTGCTGGTCATCGCCCTCACCGTGTCCGAGCCGGACGTGGCCGTGCTCACCGCCGCCCTGGCCGGGGCCTGCATCGGTTTTCTCCCCTATAACCTGAACCCGGCCAAGATCTTCATGGGGGACACGGGTTCCACCTTTCTGGGCTTTATCCTGGCCACCGTATCCATTCAGGGGCTGTTCAAGTTCTATACCATAATCTCCTTCGCCGTCCCCTTCCTGATGCTGGGTCTGCCTATTTTCGACACCAGCTTTGCCATTCTCCGCCGTCTGGCCAAGGGGCAGTCCCCCATGACCCCGGACCGGGGGCACATCCACCACCGGCTCATCGACATGGGCTTTTCCCAGAAGCAGGCGGTGGCCGTGCTGTATGTCATCAGCGCCATTCTGGGCCTGTCCGCCGTGGTCCTCACCACCAGCGGCGTGGTAAAGGCCACCCTGCTGCTGGTGGCCCTGTGCGTCACCGGCTGGATGGCCATCCGCATCTTCATCTCTCACAACAGCACCATTGAGGAGCACCTGCGTCAGCTGGAAGAACAGGATGACGAGTCTCCCAAAACTTCCGACAAGAAGGAGGATACCACTCCATGAGCGATATCAAAGTGATGACCATTTTCGGCACCCGTCCCGAGGCCATTAAAATGGCCCCCCTGGCCCTGGAACTCCAGCGCCGCCCGGGCATCCAGGCCCTGTGCTGCGTCACTGCCCAGCACCGGGAGATGCTGGACTCGGTGCTGAATATTTTCAAGCTCAAGCCCGACTATGACCTGAATATCATGGAGCCCCGGCAGACCCTGTCCACCATCACCTCCAAATGCCTCTTGGGCATGGATGGCGTGCTGGAGCAGGCCAAGCCCGACCTGGTCCTGGTCCACGGGGACACCTCCACCACCTTCGCCGGGGCCCTGGCCGCCTTCTATCACAAGATCCCCGTGGGACATGTGGAGGCCGGTCTGCGCACCTATGACAAGTGGTCCCCCTTCCCCGAGGAGATGAATCGGAAGATGGTGGGCTCCCTGGCCGACCTGCACTTCTGTCCCACCACCGCCAACCGGGACAACCTGGCCCGGGAAAACATCACCAAGAACGTCTTTCTCACTGGCAACACCGTCATTGACGCCCTCCAGACCACAGTTGTAAAGGATTTCACCTTTGCAGAAGATATTCTGAATCAGCTGGACTATCAGGGCAAAAAGATCATTCTGGTCACCTGCCACCGGCGGGAGAATTACGGCCAGCCCATGACCAACATCATGACCGCCCTGCGCCGGGTGGCCGATGCCTTCCCCGAGGTGGAGCTGGTCTATCCCGTTCACCTGTCCCCCGTGGTGCAGGAGGCCGCCCACAAGTATCTGGACGGTCACCCCCGCATCCACCTCATCGCCCCCCTGTCCGTGGACGAGATGCACAACCTGATGGCCCGGTGCTATCTGGTGATGACCGACTCCGGCGGCTTGCAGGAGGAGGCCCCCGCCCTGGGCCGCCCCGTGCTGGTGCTGCGCAAGGAGACCGAGCGCCCCGAGGCCGTGGCCGCCGGCACCGTCCGCCTGGCCGGTGTGGAGGAGGAGGATATCTTCCGCATGGCCAGCCAGCTGCTGTCTGACCCGGATGCCTATCACAAGATGGCCCACGCCGTCAACCCCTACGGCGACGGTCAGGCCTGCCGCCGCATCGTGGATGCCATCCAGTGGCACTTCGGCCAGCTGCCCCAGCCGCCGGAACCCTTCGGCGTATAAATTCAAGTCTTCCTGTCGGGGGCGAGGTGAGAAAAGGATATGGAACCCAAGAAACGGCTGTTGGTCACCCTGGCCGTGGTGGCTCTCATCGCCGGAGCCATGCTGGTCAGCTTTGGCCGCAATCTGGTGGCCCTGAACACCCCCCGTGTGGTGCTGGCCGATACCAGCGGCAGCGGCAGCGACACCTCCGACGGCTCTCTTTCCCCCTCCAACGTCTACCAGCGGGTGGAGGTCACCCCCCGCACGGTCCAGAGCGTCATCGCCACCCTGGACCGGTCGGACAGTTATTACCGGGAGCTGACGGTGGAGTCCTTCTGGACCGGGGGCTCCTCCTCCACCGCCGTACAGGTGTGGTGCGACGGCGACTGGTGCCACGTGCGCCAGGCACTCCCCTCCGGGGCGGTGCGCCACGACCTCACCGGCGGGGGCAAGCTCTATTACTGGTACGACGGCTCCCAGCAGTACCAGGCCGCCCCGGCGGACGGCCTGTCCGCCGACCTGGCCCAGCACATCCCCACCTATGAGACGGTGCTTCAGCTGCGGCAGAGCGCCATCGTCGCCGCAGACTACCGCCAGCTGGAGGGCCTGTCCTGCATCTATGTGGAGGTCCGCCTGGACGACCCCCAGCGCACCGAGCGCTATTGGATCGGGCTGGACAGCGGCCTGCTGGTCCAGGCGGAGGCAGAGGAGACAGGGACGCTGACCTATCGCCTGTCCGCCCTCTCCCCCATCACCACGGCCTATAACGCCGCCGCTGCCTTCTCTTTGCCCGACGGCACGTCCCTGCACAATGTAACGTAATTTTCAGACACCTACGGGGCGGCCACTGTGCCGCCCTGTGTGCTATCCTTCCCCTTCTCCTTTCCGCTCCCCAATCCCAGTACCAGGGTCAGCCCCAGGGCGATCACCAGGTCCAGGTCGTCCCCCTCCGCCAGCAGATAGAGGACGATGAGCAGCAGCAGAATGTCCCCCGCGTCCACGCCGTCCGGCAGCAGGCGGCTCACCAGGCCCTCCGCCCCGGAAAACAGGTTGCCCAATCCCAGGGCAGACAGCAGGGAGGCACCGGGGGCGCTCTGTCCCCCTGTTTTTTCAGCCTTTGGGGGCGGCGGAGCGGGCTCGGCCACGGGGATGTAGTCCTCCTCCTGCGGGATATAGCGGTTATACACGGCCCTCCTCCCCCTTTCCGCCCATGGTTTCCAGGGCCGCCCGGATGATCCGTGTCACCCCCACGATCTGCAGGGCCCGATCCAGCCCCGCCCGGCGCTCCTCCCGGACAAAAGGCCGCAGGGCCCGCAGCAGGGCGGCATTCCGGTCATCCCGCTCCCTGCAGTTTTTCATCAGGCCCATTCCCAGCTGCATCAGCCTGGGGTCCACTTGACTCAGCAGGGCGGACAGGTCGGGGGGGCCTGTTTGAGACACCGGGGGCGGCGGAGGACTCTCTCCCGGCTCCGGCGGCGGGGCGCTCTGCTCCGCCGGGCTGTCCCCTCCCCCATTCAGGGAGCGGGCCAGCGCCATGATCTGCCCCATGGCGTCCGGGTTGCCCAAAATGGCATTCAGTTTTTCCTCCAGCTCCGCCACAGGCCGGCCACCCCCTCAATTTGTCATTCCAGCCCCGCCCGCTTGGCCTGGGCCCCGATGCGGTCCACCAGCTCCGCCCCCTCCCGGGTGTGCATCAGCCGGTCCATCATGGCCATCAGGGCCGCCGGGTCCCCCGATGCCGCAGCCTGAGCCGCCTGCTCCACACCCCCGTCCCGGTGCAGCAGCTCCATCAGCCGCCTGGCATCCCCCGACCGGGCCAATTTCGAGATGGCTGCCCGGTTCTCCTCCAGCGCCTGAGCCGGGCCGCTTTGAGTCCCTCCCTTTCCCTGCATAGGTATCCCTCCCAATACGATTTCAATCTAAGTATATGCGCCTTGGGCGCAGAGGTGACCGTTTTGAAGATTCTTGTTTTCTCCGATTCCCACCGGTCTGTGGCCGGTATGCTCTCCGCCGTGGCCGACGAGGCCCCCGATCAGATCATCCACCTGGGCGATCTGGAGGAGGACGCCGAAGCGGTGTCCTATGCCTACCCCCGCATCCCCGTGTGCATGGTCCCCGGCAACTGCGACGGCTGGACCACCCACGCCCTGAAAAAGCAGATCACCCTGGATGGGGTGCGCATTCTCCTCTCCCACGGGCATCTGTGGGGTGTCAAAGACAGCTATGATGCCGCCGTAGCCGACGCTCGGGCCTGTCAGGCGGACATTCTCCTCTTCGGCCACACCCATCGCCCTCTTTGCCGACAGCTGGAGGACGGCCTGTGGATGCTCAACCCCGGCTCCGCCCGGACCACCTATGGCGTGATCGAACTGGACCGCGGCCATCTCCAGTGCACCCTACGCCAGATGCCCTGATGCCGCCCGCGCCAAAGGAGGTGCTTTCCCCTGAAAAAACTGTTCTATTTTCTGTTCCACCGCTCTGTGCTGGTGGCCATCTCCCTGTTTATCCAGCTAGCCCTGTTCGCAGTGATGGTCTTCACCTTCTCCGAGCATATTCAGAATTTCTACTGGGTGTGCATCCTCATGAGCATCGCCGCCGCCCTGGCCATTGTGGGCAGCCGGATGGAGCCGGCCTATAAGATCGCCTGGCTGCTGGTCATTCTGCCCTTCCCGGTGTTCGGCGGCATTTTCTATCTGTTCATCGGCGGCGGCCGGGTGTCCAATCGGCGGCAGCGCCGGATGCAGGGCATTCTGGGCCAGTCCTTTAAGGCTCTGGAGCCCGACTTCAAGGCCGACGACCTGCTGCCCCTGGGGGGCGAGGCCGCCACCCAGGCCACCTATTTGGAACAGCGGGCCGCCTGCCCGGCCTATACCAACACGGTGGCGGAATATTTCTCCCTGGGCGACTTGGCCTTCCCCCGGATGCTGGCGGAGCTGGAGAAGGCCCAGCGGTATATCTTTCTGGAATACTTCATCATCCAACCCGGGGTGTTCTGGGACAGTATTCTGGCCGTGCTGGAGCGGAAGGCCGCCCAGGGGGTGGAGGTACGCCTTTTATACGACGACATGGGCTGTATGTTCACCCTGCCCCGGCACTATGACCAGCAGATGATGGCCCGAGGCATCCAGTGCCGGGTATTCAACCGCTTCCGCCCCATCATGACCCCCCGGCTGAACAACCGGGACCACCGCAAGCTGATGATCATCGATGGAAAAGTGGGCTTTACCGGGGGCATCAATCTGGCCGACGAGTATATCAACCAGAAGGAGCGTTTCGGCCACTGGAAGGACAGCGCCATCCTGCTGGAGGGGGACGCGGTGTGGTCCATGACGGTGATGTTCCTGTCCATGTGGGACCACTGCGCCGCGCTGGAGGAGGACTTTGACCGCTTCCGCCCCCCCGCCGCCCCGGTGCGCCCCTGGACAGGCTATGTCCAGCCCTACACCGATACCCCCCTGGACCAGGAGGCGGTGGGCCAGTCGGTCTATCTGAACATGATCGCCCGGGCCAAGAAGTATATCTATATCACCACCCCCTACCTCATCGTGGACGTGGCCACCAACACCGCCCTGTGCAACGCCGCCAAGTCCGGGGTGGACGTGTATCTCATCACCCCCCACATCCCGGACAAGCGCTATGTGTTCGAGGTGACCCGGGCCCACTATCCCCCCCTGCTGGATGCCGGGGTCCACATCTATGAGTACACCCCCGGCTTCATCCACGCCAAAAACTTTGTGGTGGACGGCCGCTTCGCCACGGTGGGCACGGTGAACCTGGACTACCGCAGCCTGTTTCTCCACTTTGAGGACGGCGTTTGGCTGTGCGATGCCCCCTGCATCCACGATATTGAGCGGGATTTTCAGGACACCCTGACCCTTAGCGAGCCCATCACCCTGCGCCGCTTCCGCCATTTGAACATCCTCCTCCAGCTCTATCGAAGCATTCTGCGCGTATTCGCGCCGCTGATGTAACAAAGAACAAAATAACAGCCTTCCCCTGGGGGAAGGTGGCATGGGCGCAAGCCCGTGACGGATGAGGGGAAGGCCCTCGGGTATCTGCGCGTTTTCATCGGGAGACGCAGCGACCCTTTGGCTTTCCCCTCATCCGGCCCTGCGGGCCACCTTCCCCTAGGGGAAGGCTGTTTTAACTCCTTCCGTCAGAAACACGAAATTACCCTCTGAATTAGTAGGCTGATTTTTCGTAAATACCCATTGACTTCATAGGTAAAACAGGTTATACTTGGCTCATCCTCAAGAACAAACCCACTGAAAGGAGGCCCCCAGCATGATCGTCGCATTTGAAAAGCTGCTGCGCAGCAACTTCCGCTTTGGACGAATGTCCCCTTCCCGGACACAACTGCTGTGCGGGTCTTTTTCCTGTGTCCTTCTTCCCCTGGAATAAGGGTAAAGCGATTTTCCCCGTCAGTGTTTTTGCGTCCGGGTGCTGTTTCTTCATGTAACGGCTGCCCGGATTTTTTGTGTCATAAAATGTGTCCGGTGCCGCCGGACCGTTTCTCGCATCGTTCTTTCCTTTTCGAGATCAGAATCAAAAAATCTGAATGAGGTGTTTCTCCATGCGTCAATATAAGTTCGAGACCCTGCAGCTCCACGTCGGTCAGGAGCAGGCCGACCCCGCCACCGACTCCCGCGCCGTCCCCATCTATCAGACCACCTCTTATGTGTTCCATAACTCCGCCCATGCCGCCGCCCGGTTCGGTCTGGCCGACGCAGGCAACATCTATGGCCGCCTGACCAACTCCACTCAGGACGTGTTTGAAAAGCGCATTGCGGCTCTGGAGGGCGGCGTGGCCGCTCTGGCCGTGGCCTCCGGTGCCGCCGCCATCACCTATGCCATCCAGGCCCTGGCCGCCGACGGCGGTCACATCGTGGCCCAAAAGACCATCTACGGCGGCAGCTATAACCTGTTGGAGCACACCCTGCCCCATTTCGGCGTGTCCACCACCTTTGTAAACGCCCACGACCTGGCCGAGGTGGAGAACGCCATTCAGGACAACACCCGTGCCTTCTATCTGGAGACCCTGGGCAACCCCAACAGCGACATCCCCGACATTGATGCCATCGCCGCCATCGCCCACAAGCACGGCCTGCCTCTGGTCATCGACAACACCTTCGGCACCCCCTATCTCATCCGGCCCATTGAGCACGGTGCGGACATTGTGGTCCACTCCGCCACCAAATTCATCGGCGGCCACGGCACCTCCCTGGGCGGCGTGATCGTGGATTCCGGCAAGTTCGATTGGAAGGCCAGCGGCAAGTATCCCGCCATCGCAGACCCCAACCCCAGCTATCACGGCGTATCCTTTGTGGATGCCGTGGGCCCCGCCGCCTTTGTCACCTACATCCGGGCCATCCTGCTGCGAGACACCGGTGCCTGCATCTCTCCCTTCAATGCTTTCCTGCTGCTCCAGGGCGTGGAGACCCTGTCCCTGCGTCTGGACCGCCACGCAGAAAACACCAAGAAGGTGGTGGAGTTCCTGGCCAACCACCCCCAGGTGCCCCACGTGAACCACCCCTCCCTGCCCGACCACCCCGATCACGCCCTGTATGAGAAGTACTTCCCCAACGGCGGCGCCAGCATCTTCACCTTCGAGATCAAGGGCGGCCAGGAGGAGGCCTTCCGCTTCATCGACAACCTGAAGATCTTCTCCCTGCTGGCCAACGTGGCCGACGTGAAGTCCCTGGTCATCCACCCCGCCACCACCACCCACTCCCAGCTGTCCGCCCAGGAGCTGGCTGACCAGGACATCACCCCCGCCACCATCCGCCTGTCCATCGGCACCGAGCACATCGACGACATCCTGGCCGATCTGGAGCAGGGCTTCGCCGCCGCCAAGTGATCGCAGTCAATCAGCGGCTCGGTACCCCTATCTTACCTTTTCTTTCTTCTTTCTCCCTCTTCTAAAGTCATCCGGGAGGAGAGCACCCGCTCTCCTCCCGGATGGCTTTTTTGCGTGTTTTGTCGTTTCCTGTCGAACGAATTGTTTTGCATTATTTGTCAGTTTCTTCTATAATATGGTAGAACAAGGGCCGATAATTTGCCTTATATGTACAAAGTTGAAAAAAATCCTCATAGGCAGAAAAATAGCACTTTTCCTCACCAATCTACCACCCGGTCCACAATGGCCCGCTGCTCCGTGGCCGTCTTGCGCAGATAGATGCGGGTGGTCTCGATGCTCTCGTGACCCATCAGGTCGGCCAGAAAGGCGATGTCCCCGCAGCGGTCCAAAAAGCTCTTGGCAAACCGATGGCGAAAGGAGTGAGGATAGACCACATCCGGGTCGATTCCATAGCGCACCGCCAGTTTTTTCAGTTGGGCGGACACCCCACGGGCGGTGATACGCTGGCCTTGCCGGTTGAGAAAGACAAAGCCGCTGGTCATTTTTTGTCCGGCCAGCCACTTGCCCGCCTCCTGCTGAAGAGCCTGGGGGATATAGATGCGCCGCAGCTTGCCCCCCTTGGTGTACAGGTCCAAATAGCCCAGGCGGATGTGCTCGGCCTTCAGCTGAAGCAGCTCGCTGATGCGGGCCCCGGTGGCCGCCAGGAACCGGACCACAAAATACCAGAAGAGCTCATCATCCTCCTTTAAGCGGGTCTTAAAATACTCATAATCTGCCTCGCTGATGACGTTTTCCAAAAAAGCCTTCTGCTGCACCCGCACAAAGGGCAGCCGCCACTTCTCCCGGCCCACGCTCTCCAGATAGCAGTTGATGGCCTGGAGCCGCAGGTTCACCGTCTGGGGCTTATAGCGCTCCATCAGCCAGCTCTTATACCGGCACAGGTTGGTCTGGGTCACCGCCCCATAGCGCTGGCGGAACTGCCGCAGGGCGAAGAGATAGGCCGTGATGGTGTTCTCCGAGAGATGCTTCTCCCGTAAATGTCTTTCGTACTGTTCTGTCATGATGAAAGACCTCCTTTCCCCGTCATTATACGATGTTCCTTTTTCCCCAATTTGCCTTTGCGTTTTGCGCCCTTCGTATAAGGCAAATTATCGGCACCGTCCAGCCCTGTCGAGGCACAAAAACGCCGCCGCTTTTGCAAGCGACGGCGTGACGCGGATTAGCGTTATCCCGGCCTTTTCATATGAGGTTCAAGCTATTCGCAGAAAAATATGCTAAAATTTGCAAGAAAGATACCCACTGTCGACACTATATGATATAATGGTATTAATCTGAAATCTATGGAGGAATCGGCCATGAAAAAACGAATGATATCATTGATCTTGTCGCTGACTTTGCTTTTATCTCTTTCCGTCCCAACCTTTGCTGCGGCTCCCACTACGCAGCCGCATTTCACGGATGTCCCCACATCCCACTGGGCTTATACTCAGATTGAGAGAGCCTATTCTGATGGCGTTATTGCCGGCACGGCAGGCAACGCAGCGAACTACACGGGTGTGTTCTCTCCCAGCGGAACCTTGACGGAGGCACAGTTCGTTACTATCATGACCAGAGCGTTCTTTAACGACGAGCTCGAAGCGGCAAAGAAAGTCGTTGGTTCTAACGCAAAGTGGTACGCTGCCGCACAAAAGGTCGCCGAGGACCAGCATCTGCTGACTTTCGTGCAGGGTAAGATGGATGCGCCTATCACTCGCTACGATATGGCGGCCATCATGACGAACATCATGGATGCAAAAGAATTTTCTGGACGCCCTGGACTTGCTGAAACAGAAGCAACATTTGACAAGATTGCGGACTTTAAGAGTATCCCGAATTCTTATCAAATTAGTGTCGCTTCCGTGTTCGCTATGGGACTCATTTCAGGTGTTGATTCAAAGGGGACATTTGCTGGTTCTTCCTATATGAACAGAGCACAGGCTGCTGTAGTCTATGGACGCATGAAGGATGCATTCCTCAATGCGGGGGGCAACGGCACGACAACGAAGCCGGAAACAACTGAGCCTACCCCGACGCCGACTCCGAGTGCTCCTGGCGGAGATGGTGAGAGCAGCGTTGTTGGCACCACAAGCTCTCAGCCTGTAACGCTTTCCTATGCAACTCACAAGCCCGTTGATGACTATTGGTCAGAGCAGAGCGATGCTGTGAAGAATGCTACAGACAAGGACGCCTTCAATGCTGCAGTTAATACTCTTATCCATGCGGAAGAAATTGCTAAAAGTAGCACAAGCAGGCAAGTCAATCCAAATTTCAACTACGCAGTATATGGTGAGAACGAAAACATAGACGCTCTTGATAAGAAGGAAATCGCCGTATCCTCAACGCTTGGGTCTATCAATGCTTATGGCTCAAAATTTTCTGCAGAAACAGCAAATAACTGCGAGGTTTTTAACGCTTACAAAATGAGCGATAAGGTTACTGCCGCAGTTACCGAAGCTACCAGTAAGTTTACACCAAATATGAGTGACAAGGAAAAAATCAAAATTTGTGTCGACCTTATCACTCAGAAATTTAGCTACGATGCCAACGGTAAGGGTTTCACATGGACAAATGGCGGCACAGCAGGCGTATGTGATGATTTTGCTATTGCTACTCGCAATATTCTTGGAGTGTCTGGCATACCAACCCTTACGATTTCGGGGGATGTTTCAACCGGCCCTCATGTGTGGAATATGGCTTATGCAGACGGCGAATGGGTTATTGTCGACGCTACGGCTGCGGAATACGGATATCCTCAGTATATGTCCATGAGCGAACATGAGAAAATCTATGGTTATAATCACTCTATCTATAATGGTACAGGTGTCCAAATTTCAAAAGCGCTAATTGAAGCAGCAGAATCTGCCAGAAAGTAATTATGTTGGTTTAAAGAAAGGCCGCTGGCGTAATGCCAACGGCCTTTCTTTTTGCGAATTTTGTAACAAATACGGTCAAAAAGTTATGAGTCAAACATCTTGTAAGGGCATTCACGGATTGCGGGAGGATAGCTTGCTCAGTTCTGAACAAACTCGAAAGAAAAGATGAGCTCGTATCTTTATCACAGTTCAGCAAATCAAGAATGTCCAACTTGGACATTCCAGTCTGTCGAAAAAGTCCGGCTGGAGCTGGGCTTTTTCTGATAGATAAGGCTTTCGTACCGTAACGAAAAGCGCAACGGACCCGGACTGCGGCTTATTCGTAAAGGGCGAGCATAAGCGATAGTTCGCCTATGAGGCGCATACCGCCTGCGACAAGAATGGTTTCGTGCTGGAAACAGTCGTGACACCCGGCAATGTCCATGACAGCGTGGCCTTTGACGAAGTTTACGACAAAGTAACGGAAAATTTCCCACAGGTAGAGGCCGTTGTGGCCGATGCCGCATACAAAACGCCTCATATCTGCAAGAAAGTGTTCGGCGATGGCAGAGTCCTTTCCACAGCCTACAAGCGCCCGCAGACCATGAAGAATGGACACGAGTCGCTTTGCTGTTTTTTCGCTCATATATGTTCGAGATCCAGTCTGCTCCTGAGTACAGACCGGGTTCCTCGACAGACTGACGCCGCCGCTTTTGCAAGCGACGGCGTATCTTTTCGGCTTAAAGCCACTTGTTTTTTCGGAAATACCACAGCAGCCACGCCACGATCAGCACGCTCAGGACGATGACCGCCGGATAGCCATAGCGCCAGCCCAGCTCCGGCATCCCCACAAAGTTCATCCCATACCACCCCGCCAGCAGGGACAGGGGCAGGAAGATCACCGTGACCACGGTGAACAGCTTCATCAGCTCGTTCTGCTGGATGGACAGCTGGGACTGATAGGCCTCCCGCAGCTGGGTCACCGACTCCTGTAGGTTCCGGACGGCGTTGAGATACCGGTCCATGCGCCCGCCCAGAATGGCCATGCGCCGGACGCTGGCGTGGGACAGCAGGCCGTTGTCGTTGGCGGTCAGCTCGTCGAAGATGGAGTCCAGCTGCTCGTAATACCGTTTCAGCCGCAGCAGCTCCCGCCGCCACTGGACGATGCGGTCCATGTCCTCCCGGTGGGTACCGGACAGGATGGCCGTCTCCCCCTCGCTGATGTCCGCCTCCAGCTGCTCCAGGTGGGACATGTCCCCGCGGATGAGCCGCACGAAAAAGCGGTACAGCAGCTGCTGGTTGTCCAGCGGCCCGTCCGCCGTCACCTCGCGGAAAATGGCGTTGGCCTTGTCCTCCGCCGCCCGATCCTCGCAAAAGATAAACAGATCCTCCCGATCCAGATACAGCAGCATCTGTTCATTCTGGGTGCGATCGCTGTGTACGTCATACCAGTCAAAGGCGATCAGGCTGAATTCTTCAAAGCTCTCAAAGCTCTCGATCTGCCCCTCGTTTAAATATTGCAGGGTCTTGGGGTCCATATGGGGCGCGGCCTCCCCCATGCGCTGCATGGACAATACCCTCTGCATAGCCGGGTCCTCCTTTCTCTCGGTTGCTCTTTTATTTTATAGCACGTTCCGCCGGAAATGTCACCCCCGCTTTTCTCTGTCTTGTCTTTTCCCGCAAATGGGGGTACACTAGGGAAAACGCAGAAAAGGAGCGTTCCCCATGAAATTGGTCACTGAAGAAGATTTCCGTGCCTATGCCAAAAGCAATCCCTTTATGGAATATAACCACATCTCCATCGTCTCCGTCTCCCCCGACCACTGCGTGGTGAAGGTGGAGCTGGCCCCGGAGTCCAAAAACCGCAACGGCTATGCCCACGGCGGCCTGCTGTACGCCATGGCCGACTGCGTGGCGGGCATCGTCTCCCGCACCGACGGGGCGGACTATGTCACCCAGAGCGCCCACATGAACTTTCTCCACAACGTGCAGAGCGGCACGCTCTATGCCGCCGCCGAGACGGTACGCCGGGGCCACAAGCTGGCCATCTTCCACGTCACCGTCACCGACGAAAAAGGCGATCTGCTCATCGACGGCGTGGTGGACATGTTCCGCATCACCCCCTGACCGGATTTGATGCAGTTTGACGCTGGATTTTTGGGCTGAATTGTTGTAAGATACAGTGTGTGTATGTCGCTGAATCCCTCAGTCATCGCCTGCGGCGATGCCAGCCCCCTTTCACAAGGGGGCCTAATGGAGCAAAAAACAGCCCCCCTTGTTAAAGGGGGGAGGGCCGCGAAGCGGCGGGGGGATTCCGTCATCGTAAAAAACCTAATACCCACCACTTCGTTTTACAAGGAGGACACTATCATGTCTGTCACCGTTGGTATGAAGGCCAAGGCCGAGGCCGTGGTCAACGACCAGAACACCGCCATTTCCGCCGGCTCCGGCACCCTGCCCGTGTTCGCCACCCCCTGGATGTGCGCCCTGATGGAGCAGGCCGCCTGGACCGCCGTGGCCCCCGGTCTGGCCGAAGGGGAGAGCACCGTGGGCACCAAGCTGAACATCTCCCACGTCTCCGCCACTCCCGTGGGCCTGAAGGTCTGGGCCGAGAGCGAGGTCACCGCCGTGGACGGCAAGCGCCTGGAGTTCAAGGTGGCCGCCTATGACGAGAAGGGCCTCATCGGCGAGGGCACCCACGAGCGCTTCATCATCACCGACGAGCGTTTCCTGGGCAAGGCCGCCCGCAAGCTGGAGCAGTAAGTCAAGCCCCAAAATATCCGGGACCGCAGCAAAATGCGGCCCCGGATATTTTTCATTTCTCCTGATTTTCTTCCCGCTTCCAGGCCCCTAAAACATGCAGGCAGCGCAGGGCTCGGCAGTCATAGCGATCCAAAGGACAAAAGTCCGTATCGTCGCTGTGGGCCGCCACCAGAATGTTGTCCGGCGCAGCCGGGCTGCCCACCTCCACCACGATGGGCGTGTGCGTAAAGCGCTCCTTATCAAATCGCAGTTGAATAAAATCCCCCGGCTCCACCTCCTCCAGAGACACCTCCCGGGCAAAGGGCCCCGGGGACGGCTCAGTCCGGACGAGGAAATTGCGGAAATAGGGCACCCCCGTCCAGGCCGGAGCCTTGTCGTTGGGATCTAAGTAGTACCAGCCGTAGATGGGCGTGAAGTTCATCACCCCCGTCCCCGCATACAGGCACTGGGAGGCGAAATTGGTGCAGTCTCCCCCGATGCCGTCGTAGTTAAAATATCTCGGGTTGCGGCAATAGGCCCAGGTGTGGGCATACCGCACCGCCGCCCCCCGGTCATAGGGTATCTCCGTCAGCCGCTTCATACTACGCTCCCCCCTCTCCCCTGATGGTATGCGGGAGAGGAACAAAAAATCACCCCGATCCGCAGACCGGGGTGATTTCTTATGTTGCTTGAAGAAAAATGGATCAGGCCTTGCCGGCGCAGCCCAGCACGTCGATGAGCTTGTGACGCACCAGCTCCTTGATGGCGGCACGGGCGGGCTTCAGATACTGACGGGGATCGAAGTCGCCGGGGTGCTGCACAAAGTGCTCGCGGATGGTGGCAGTCATGGCCAGACGCAGATCGGAGTCAATGTTGATCTTGCACACGGACAGCTCGGCGGCGTGGCGCAGCTCGTCCTCGGGGATGCCGATGGCGTCGGGCATCTTGCCGCCGTTCTCGTTGATCATCTTCACGAAGTTCTGGGGCACGGAAGAGGAGCCGTGGAGCACGATGGGGAAGCCGGGCAGGCGCTTGGAGACCTCCTCCAGCACGTCGAAGCGCAGGGGAGGGGGAACCAGGATGCCCTGCTCGTTGCGGGTGCACTGGGCGGGGGTGAACTTATAGGCACCGTGGCTGGTGCCGATGGCGATGGCCAGAGAGTCACAGCCGGTCTTGGTGACGAACTCCTCCACCTCTTCGGGGCGGGTGTAGCTGGAGTCCTCGGCCTTGACATTCACCTCGTCCTCCACGCCGGCCAGGGTACCCAGCTCGGCCTCGACCACCACGCCGTGGTCGTGGGCGTACTCCACCACCTTCTTGGTGATCTCGATGTTCTCCCCGAAGGGCTTGGAGCTGGCGTCGATCATGACGGAGGTAAAGCCGCCGTCGATGCAGGACTTGCAGGTCTCAAAGTCAGGACCGTGATCCAGGTGCAGGGCGATGGGGATCTCGGGGCACTCGATCACAGCGGCCTCCACCAGCTTGACCAGGTAGGTGTGGTTGGCATAGGCGCGGGCACCCTTGGAGACCTGGAGAATCAGAGGTGCCTTCTCTTCCTTGGCGGCCTCGGTGATGCCCTGGACGATCTCCATGTTGTTGACGTTGAACGCGCCGATGGCGTAGCCGCCGTCGTATGCCTTCTTAAACATTTCGGTAGTAGTGACCAATGGCATTATTACCATCTCCTTCAAAGTTTTTACGATTCATATTGTACCATTAACGATTGCTAAATACAAGGGTTTGTGATATCTTAATAAAGGAGAATTTCCGAGTTAAATCTATTTTAGAATTATCAATATCGTTTAAGGAGGACGCAAACATGGAGAAATTGACCGGAGCTTGTATCATTGGCCAGTCTGGTGGCCCCACCGCTGTGATTAACGCCAGCGCTCAGGGCGTAATTCAGACCGCCTTGAAGGCCGACTGCATCACCCGGGTACTGGGCGCAGCCCACGGCATCAAGGGCGTTTTGGAGGACAAGCTGTATGACATGGGCCAGGAGGACCCCGCCGAGCTGGACCTGATGAAGTTCACCCCCTCCTCCGCCCTGGGCTCCTGCCGCTATAAGCTGGCCGACCCCGATCAGGACGACACCGATTATAAGCGCATCCTGGAGATCTTCCAGAAGTACAACGTGCGCTACTTCTTCTACAACGGCGGCAACGACTCCATGGACACCTGCAACAAGATCTCCAAGTACATGCAGAAGGTGGGCTATGAGTGCCGCATCATGGGCGTGCCCAAGACCATCGACAACGACCTGAACGGCACCGACCACTGCCCCGGCTTCGCCTCCGCCGCCAAGTACATCGCCACCTCCTGCGCCGAGGTGTGGCAGGACGCCCACGTGTACGACACCGGCATGGTCACCATCATCGAGATCATGGGCCGTCACGCCGGCTGGCTGGCCGGCTCTGCCGCCCTGGCCTCCCTCACCGGCTGCGGCCCCGACCTGGTCTATCTGCCCGAGACCGACTTTGATATGGACAAATTCCTGGCCGATGTGAAGGCCATCTATAGCAAGACCGGCAAGTGCATGGTAGCCGTGTCCGAGGGCATCCACTATGCCGACGGCACCTTCGTGTCCGAGGCCAAGACCTCCGCTACCGACGGCTTCGGCCACGCTCAGCTGGGCGGCCTGGCCGTGATGCTGGCCGATACCGTGAAGCAGGCCACCGGCGCCAAGGTCCGTGGCATCGAGCTGTCCCTGCTCCAGCGCTGCGGCTCCCACCTGGCCTCTAAGACCGACGTGGACGAGGCCTGGCTGGCCGGCTCCGCCGCTGTGGAGGCCGCTGTCAGCGGCACCACCGACAAGATGGTTGCCTTCCACTGCACCCGGGACAACGGCGAGTATCACTGCGAGATCGCCCTGGAGCCCCTGGACATCGTGGCCAACTTCGAGAAGAAGGTCCCCCGTGAGTGGATCAACAAGGAGGGCAACGGCGTGGAGCAGCCCTTCATCGACTACGTCCTGCCCCTCATCCAGGGCGAGACCGAGGCCGTGAAGAAGAGCGCCCTGCCCCGCTTCGCCCACCTGAAGAAGGTTCTGACCACCTCTATGTAATAGTAGCCAAGCATTATAAAAAGCACTACCTCTTATCAACTCGGGGTAGTGCTTTTTCACATTTTCTATTTATTTCAGATATTCATACTCAAAAAGCACAGGAACAATTTCAGAATTATAATACTCTTTTACCAACGTTTTCAGGCCTGCTAATGCGGTATGCAGTTCTACGTTGTCCCAAACAGTAGTTCCTTCCTCCTCATGCGATGTATCCAATTCTGCATAAATCTGATAAACTCCGTAGGTTAACGCTGGATTATAATTCTCTGTCCGTTTTGCACAACATAGGACAGTTTCCCATTGTTTCAAAAGTTTCTTTTCTTTGTTGCTCATTGCAAGGCCTTTTATATCTCGCAAAGCAATCGTTTCTCCGTTTGTCCCATCAAAGCAAAGTTCATTTCGGTAAACCCGTCCATCACTTCCTGCAAACGTTCTCATATGATTCTGCATTTCCAGACAGGTAAACAGAAGGCATTTCAAAAGGAATTGCGCCAGTTTTCCATTCGCAACATCAGCATAATACCTGTCTGCTCCATCTGCGGACTTCATAATACGGGCACGTTCCGTCCATGCTTTGTTATAGGTAATGTAGCGTGAAGCACAGAACATAGGCAATTTTTCAATGTAATTATCAATGCGCACGTAGAAACCGTGGGCATTGTAGAATGCGCATGTCGTTAATGTACAATTTAAATCTGGTTTGTCAAACCCGTTCCCTTTAGGAGCAAGATAGCATACTATATTTTTATTATATACAGGCTGCAATGATAGTTTTCTTTTAAGCTCTTCTAACCCATCAGAATAGCATGCCACTCCAACTATATCATCGGTAAACTTACGCTTATCATAAAACCTTTGCGCATACGATGAGTAAATCTTCTTAACTGGTAATTCACCGTATTCGACCATGCTGTTCGTCTTAGTATCAATATCAAATCCTTGAATAACAACCTCATCAGTTACTATATCATCAGTATTCGCCCATAATGCACACATAATACATGCATCAATATCTGTATGGAAATGTCTTCGATTAAATCCGTAACCCTTAATGAATCTTTTGTTTACAAGATTCTGGCTCTTCCAATACTTAACTGGAGAAAAGACAACATAACTATCTGTAGGCTGCCGTAGATAGAATTTAAATCCTGACCAAATGAACACATTCCCTATGTCATCAGATACGCTACCTTTTAGCTCTGATTTCATTTTTGTGTGAAGATACGTATGTTTCCATGCCCCTGACATCTTCTTTTCTGAACCATGTGCCTCAGCATATGGAGGATTTTCAAATAAAATCACCGTGCATTTGGGATTATCTATATACTGTTTGATAACAGGATTCTCTACATATTCCCGACTGAGTGCATCCGCACCGTTTACCAGTCCTGCATTGAATGTTTCCGCCGTCTCAATCGGAGGAATAATATGGCGAACTTTTGCACCAATCAGCTCTTGGAGCACCTTATATTCATAGTATTCTATTGTGGAAACGATGCAATGCGAAAGTTCTTCCTCTGTCAACCCCGCTTCTAGGTTCCCCGTTCCTGCACATCTATCCAAAATGATATAATCATTTCCAGCAGGTACACGGGCGATGGCGGCACGCACCAACTCAAGTGACTTTTCGGCATACAATGTATGTGTGTAAAAAGCTCCAAGATTTTTCTTTTGCAAAGTATCATTCAATTTATCCATCAGGTAATTGAATTTAACATTCGACTGCCCCGTATAAGGATAAATATATTCAGCAAAATGGACGGGTCTTCTGATTTCTCCAATCGTCTTATGTTTCCCCGTCTCGTCACCAAGAAAATCTTCTTTTCGAGCAGTTGGCACCTTTTTATAAAAAGCAGTCGCCCACCCTACAATGCAGTTTTCATCAATATGGATTTTTGTAAAATTACTCTCTTTAAGCAGGGCAATCAAACTCTCTGCGCCAAGTGGGCCATTATAATACAGAACTTTTTCAGCATTTCCACCTACAAAACCACTGTTGTCTTTTGATGCTCCGCCGGAATATACTTTCTCAATATCTGTTAAATACGGCTCAGAATGATATAGCCAAGCCGTTGCGCTATTCACGTCAATAATCAGAATATTAGCAGGAACCGGCTTTCCTTTAATTCGCAATGCAGAAAGGTACTTGATACACTGGAAAAGTACGGTGTTCAAATCTGTAACATGAAGTTTAAATTCCAGCAGATTGCCGTTGACAACACCATCGTTATTGTCAGCTATGATTTCGTCAACGTCTAGTTGTGGATTAACGCGCGGTAAAAAGGCTTTGTAAAAGTCAAGCTGACCGTCTCTTTCTATTATATATTTATCCATACTAAGCCCGCCTTTGGTAGTTACTGTTTCAGAATTCTCGTGGCAGGCCTTTAAGATGGTTATCATGGTTTATAGAATAAACCATGAGGCTGGCCAGCCTCATGGTTTATAGAATAAACCATGAGGCTGGCCAGCCTCGATTTTTATAATTATTATAATACCATCTATAACTTTGCCTGACAACACAAAAAGCTCAGAAGTCATCTTGACTTCCAAGCTTTTTGTAACTACAGTCTATCAAATCTACTCTCTACTCTCAACGCTTCTCCATCGGCCCCGTCGGACCAATATAGCACTCAGTGTCCTCGGGCAGGCCCCGGCGGCGCAGTCCGTAGAGGACCAGGCGGCGGAGGATGCTGTAGATCATGGCGAACACGGGCACGCCCAGCACCATGCCGGCAAAGCCGAACAGGCCGCCGAAGAGCAGGATGGAGAACAGCACCCAGAAGGAGGCCAGTCCCGTGGAGTCCCCCAGGATCTTGGGGCCCAGGATATTCCCGTCAAACTGCTGGAGCACCAGGATAAAGACGGCGAAATACAGGCACTTGATGGGGCTGTCCAGAAAGACCAGCAGGGCGCAGGGGATGGCCCCGATGAAGGGGCCGAAAAAGGGGATGACGTTGGTCACGCCGATGATGGTGGCCAGCAGGGCGGGATAGGGAAAGCTGAGTATGTTGCAGCACACGAGGGCGATGATGCCGATGACCAGGGAGTCCAGCAGCTTGCCGTTGATAAAGCCGCTCATGATGCGATAGGCGCTGCGGGTCTCCTCCACCACCAGGTCGCCCACATGGGTGGGTAAGGCGCTGTAGATAATCTTTTTGGACTGGGCCGCAAAGACATCCTTGCGGATGAGCAGATAAAAGGTGACGATCAGGGCGATGAGCAGGTCCTTCACCAGCAGGGCCAGGGAAACCACCAGGGCGGACACACTGGACATCACCCCGGTGAGGTTGGGCAGCACCGACTGGCGCAGCCACTGCACCGTGGTGGTGACGGACTCCAGATTGGGCAGGATATCCGCATTCAGCCACTCCTCCAGGGAATCGGCAGCAGAGACATACACCGACATCACCGTGTTCTGAATGTCCGGGTTATCTGCCAAAAACTTCTGCAGCCAGTCCTGCACACTGTTGATATACTCCGGGAAGGCGTTCACCAGGCCCACGATGCTGAGATAGATCTGGGGCAGGGCCATGGCCAACAGCAGATACAGCAGGAACACCGCCAGCAGCAGGCTGAAAATAATGGCCAGCACGTTGAGAAACTGCACGTCCCCCTTGTTTTTCAGCCGCTTTTCTGGGGTCATGGCGGTGAGAAATCTGAAAATGCCCCGGTGGATGGGCAGCAGCAAAAAGGCGAAGATCATGCCCAAAAAGATGGGCCGCAGGATGTGGGCCAGGGTGCCGAAAAAGGCCCGCAGGGCGGACAGGTGGAACAAGGTGAAAAACAGCAGCAGCGCCGCCGCGATCACCGCAAAGGCCGTCACGCCCACCGCGACGTAGGGTCCATACTGGTGGCGCTTATTCATGGCCGCCTCCCCCCTTTCTTATTCGGCCCCGCCCCGCTTCTTTTCAGCGGGACGGGGCCTGTTTTCAAATTCAGCTCAGACTTTCAGCTCGGTGGCCTGTTCGTCCAGGGCATCGGCGTACTGCGCCAGCACAGGGGCCACTTCCTCGTCCAGGAACTCCTCCACCTGCTGGGGGCAGCGGCCGATATAGCGGCTGGGCTCCAGATGGGCGGTAAGCTCCTCCCGGGTCATGCCGAAGGCGGGGTCGGCGGCGATGAGGTCGATGAGGTTGTTGGGCAGACCCAGGTCCTTCACGTTCTTGCCCGCCTCGATGGAGTGGAGCCGGATGCGCTCGTGGAGCTCCTGGCGGTTGCCACCCCGCTTCACCGCATCCATCATGATGTTCTCGCTGGCCATGAAGGGCAGCTCCTCCAGCACATGCTTCTCGATGACCTTGGGGTGGACCACCAGGCCGGAGGCCACGTTCTGATAGATGTTCAGGATGGCATCCACGGCCAGGAAGGCCTCGGGGATCGAGATGCGCTTATTGGCGGAGTCGTCCAGGGTGCGCTCGAACCACTGGGTGGCGGTGGTGATGGCGGGGTTGGCCGCGTCCACCATCACATAGCGGGCCAGGGAGCAGATGCGCTCGCACCGCATGGGGTTACGCTTATAGGGCATGGCGGAGGACCCGATCTGGTTCTTCTCAAAGGGCTCCTCCACCTCCTTCAGGTGGCACAGCAGGCGCATGTCGGTGGCGAACTTGCTGGCGGACTGGGCAATGCCGGACAGGGTGGACAGCACATTGGCATCCATCTTCCGGGAATAGGTCTGGCCGCTGACGGGGACCACGCTGTCAAAGCCCATCTCCTTGGCGATCTTCCGCTCCAGCTCCTTCACCTTCTCGTGGTCGCCCTCGAACAGCTCCAGGAAGGAGGCCTGGGTGCCGGTGGTGCCCTTGGAGCCCAGCAGCTTCAGGGTGGAGATGCGGTAGTCCACCTCCTGCAGGTCCATGAGCAGCTCGTTCATCCACAGGGTGGCCCGCTTGCCCACGGTGACCAGCTGGGCAGCCTGGAAGTGGGTAAAGCCCAGAGTTGGCATGGCCTTATACGCCCGGGCGAATTTGGCCAGGCAGTTGATGACCCGCACCAGCTTGTGCCGCACCAGCTCCAGGCCCTCCCGCATGAGGATCACGTCGGTGTTGTCGCCCACATAGCAGCTGGTGGCCCCCAGGTGGATGATGGGCATGGCCTTGGGACACAGCTCGCCATAGGTGTGGACATGGGCCATCACATCGTGGCGCAGCTTTTTCTCCCACTGGGCGGCCTTGGCATAGTCGATGTCGGTGAGATGGGCCTCCAGCTCATCCACCTGCTCCTGGGTCACGGGCAGACCCAGCTCCATCTCTGCCCGGGCAAGAGCCACCCACAGCCGCCGCCAGGTGGAAAATTTCTTGTCCGGGGAGAACAGATACAGCATCTCGTCGCTGGCATAGCGGGAGGAAAGGGGGCTCTCATAAGTATTGGTAGGCATAGTCTCGACCTCTTTTTGTCCGATTTTCGCAGGGCTCTCCCCTGCGTCCGCCCCGCGCCGCGGCGCAAAAGGGCTCGTTTTTCCTATTATATCGTATTTATTTTCCGAATACCACTGTTTCCAAAAAGTTTTCAGAAAAATTCATAAGTCTGAAAACAGCACAGCCGTTAAGGGGGGCTGCTCACGGCGCTTTCCCTTAACGGCTGTCGGCTTAGATTCGGTTTAAATTACACGGCCTTGCCCTGGAGGAACATCTCCAGGCGGTCCAGGCCGGCCTTGATGTTGTCCATGGAGGCGGCATAGGACCAGCGGATGAAGTTGGGGGCACCGAAGCCGCCGCCGGGGACCACGGCCACCTTGCCATACTTCAGGAACAGGCTGGCAAAGTCGTCGTCAGAGTGGATGACCTGGCCAAAGAGCTCCTTACCCACGACCTTCTCCACGTTCATCATCACGTAGAAGGCACCCTCGGGCTTGATGCAGCTGATGCCCTCGATCTGGTTCATGCGCCGGACCATATAGTCCCGGCGCTCCTCAAAGGCCTGGCGCATGGTCTCCACCTGGTCCTGGGGGGCGGTGAGGGCGGCCAGGGCGGCCTTCTGAGAGATGGCGCTGGGGCTGCCGGTGCAGTGGCCCAGATAGTTGCCGACGACCTTGGTGATGTTGGCAGGGGCGGCGATATAGCCGATCCGCCAGCCGGTCATGGCATAGGACTTGGACACGCCGTTGATGAGCAGAGTGCGGGCCTTGATGTCCTCCCCCAGGGCGGCCAGGCTGGTGAACTGCTCGTTGTCATAGGTCAGGCTGTAGTAAATTTCATCGGACAGGACATACAGGTCGTTGTCCACACACACCTTGGCGATGGCCTCCAGCTCCTTGCGGCTGTACATCATGCCGGTGGGGTTGCAGGGGTTGTTCAGGATCATGCACTTGGTTTTGGGGGTGATGGCGGCGGAGAGCTTCTCGGGGGTGATCTTAAATTGCTCAGCCTCGGTGGTGTCGATGACCACGGGCACGCCGCCCACCATGCGGATGAGCTCGATATAGCTGACCCAATAGGGGGCGGGGAGGATCACCTCGTCCCCGGGGTTGACCAGAGCCCGCAGGGCCACATAGACGCAGGTCTTCGCGCCGTTGGATACGGCGATCTCCTTGAAGTCATAGTCCAGCCCGCAGTCGGCCTTCAGCCGCTGGCAGATGGCCTTGCGCAGCTCCACGGTGCCCACACTGGGGGTATAGCGGGTGTCGTTGTTCTGAATGGCCTGGATACCGGCCTCCTTAATGTGGTCGGGGGTGGGGAAATCGGGCTCGCCCGCGCCGAAGCCGATGACATCCTGGCCCTCCGCCTTCATCTGCTTGAACATGGCATCAATGGCCATGGTGCTGGAGGGCTGGATGGCAAGTGCGAACTCAGACAAAGATTTCATAAAAGATTCCTCCCGTCGGGCGAGCCGGCTTCTCCCGGTCTCTGCTCCTATCTCACTCCTGAAAGGCATCCAGTCCCGGCATCGGGCCTTCTCCTCAGCGGCCCGTTTTCGGGAAAACCCGGACGGTTTCATTTCCTCTCAGGGATCGTTTGCATGGGATATTATACCCACGGACTTGCAAAAATGCAATGGGTTTTTTCATTCTTATGGCAAAAATGAATTTTGCAGCCGAAGAGGTTTCAGAATTCGTCATTTTTCACGATGACACCCCCCTGCTACGCTCTCCCAAGGTTTTGTGAGATTTTTCCGCTGAAAAAATCCGGCCTGATTTTGAGACAGATGCTGAAAAAACAAGGTGCGGACCGGGGGCATTCTGCCTCGGTCCGCACCTTGTTATAAAAGGGAAAAGAAGATTTTTGCAAGTTGTATGGGGTCAAATTTTCTCCCGGATGAGCTGGCCCATCCTCTGGGTGCCGATGACCTGCTGGCCGGGGGCGGCGATGTCAGCGGTGCGCCAGCCCTCGTTGAGCACGGCATCCACCGCGTCCTCAATGGCCTTGGCCTCCCGGGGCAGCTGGAAGGAATAGCGGAACATCATGGCCACAGACAGGATGGTGGCCACGGGGTTGGCCTTGTCCTGGCCGGCGATGTCGGGGGCAGAGCCATGGATGGGCTCATACAGGCCGGGGGCGGTGTCGCCGATGGAGGCGGAGGGCAGCAGGCCGATGGAGCCGGTGATCATAGATGCCTCGTCAGACAGGATGTCGCCGAACATGTTCTCGGTGACCACCACATCGAACTGGCCGGGGTCCCGGACCAGCTGCATGGCGGCGTTGTCCACCAGCACATCCTCATAGGCCACGTCAGAATACTCCTTGGCCAGGCGGTGCATCACCTCCCGCCACAGGCGGGAGGACTCCAGCACGTTGGCCTTGTCCACGCTGGCGACCTTTTTGCCGCGCATCCGGGCCAGCTCAAAGGCACGGCGGCCAATGCGCTCGATCTCCATCTCGGAATAGGCCATGCGGTCGGCGGCCTCAATGCCCCGGTCGGCGGTCTCATACCGCTCCCGCTTGCCGAAGTACACGCCGCCGGTGAGCTCCCGGACGATCATCAGGTCGATGCCCTTCTCGGCGGTCTCTTTCTTCAGGGGGCAGGCCCCGGCCATGGCGGGGCGCAGGGCGGCGGGGCGCAGGTTCGCGTACAGGCCCAAGTCCTTGCGGATGGACAGCAGGGCGGTCTCGGGCCGCTGGTCAGGGTCGCTGGAGTGGCCCCACTTGGGACCGCCCACCGCGCCCAGCAGCACCGCATCGCAGGCCCTGCACTTCTCCGCCGTGCCGTCGGGATAGGACTTGCCCACCGCGTCGATGGCACAGCCGCCCATCATCACGTCTGTAAATTCAAAGCTGTGGCCGAACTTGGCACCCACGGTCTCCATGACCTTGACCGCCTCGCCCACCACCTCGGGGCCGATGCCGTCGCCCCGGATCAGCGCGATCTTATAGTTCATTTTGCCACACCTCTCGCTTTCAACGAATTCAGTAGGCCGCCGCTCTGGATGATGCCGTTGATAAAGGCGGGGAAGGGGGCGGCCTGATAGGTCTTGCCGGTGGTCTTGTCGGTGATCACGCCGCTGTCAAAGTCCACGTCCACCTGGTCCCCGGCCTGAATCTCTTCGGCGGCCTGGGGGCACTCCACGATGGGAAAGCCGATGTTGATGGAGTTGCGGTAGAAGATGCGGGCGAAGGAGGGGGCGATGACGCACTTCACGCCGCAGGACTTGATGGCCAGAGGGGCGTGCTCCCGGCTGGAACCGCAGCCGAAGTTGGGGCCGGCCACGATGATGTCCCCCTCCTCCACGGTGGAGGCGAAGTCGGGGTCGATGTCCTCCATGCAGTGGGAGGCCAGGGCCGCCGGGGAGGGATCGTTGAGATGACGGGCGGGAATGATGACATCGGTGTCAACATTGGCCCCATATTTATAAACCTTCATATAAAGTTTCAGTCCTTTCCTATGTCTCCGGTCCAACGGGCCAAATCAAATCACAGCTTCCGGGGGTCGGCCACGCAGCCGGCGATGGCGGAGGCGGCGGCCACGTCGGGGCTGGCCAGGATGACCTCGGAGGTCACATGGCCCATGCGGCCCACAAAGTTCCGGTTGGTGGTGGAGACGGTGCGCTCCCCCTCGGCCATCACGCCCATGTGGCCGCCCAGGCAGGGGCCGCAGGTGGGGGTGGACACGGCGGCGCCGGCCTGGATAAAGGTCTGGATCAGCCCCTCGGCCATGGCCTGGAGCACGATGTCCTGGGTGGCGGGGATGACGATGCAGCGCACGTTATCAGCCACCTTTTTGCCCTTCATCACGGCGGCGGCGGCCCGCAGGTCGCTGATGCGGCCATTGGTGCAGGAGCCGATGACCACCTGGTTGATGGGCAGCCCGGCCACCTCGCTGACCACTTTCGTATTCTCGGGCAGGTGGGGCATGGCCACGGTTGGCTCCAGGGTGTTCAGGTCGATGACCACCTCGCTGTCATACACAGCGTCGGGGTCGGCGGCAAAGGCCTCGCAGGGGCGGTTCACCCGGCCATTGATATACTCCATGGTCTTCTCGTCCACGGGGAAGATGCCGTTCTTGCCGCCGGCCTCAATGGCCATGTTGGCGATGGTGAACCGGTCGTCCATGGACAGGGAGGCGACCCCCTCCCCGGCAAACTCCAGGGACTTGTACAGGGCCCCGTCCACGCCGATGGCCCCGATGAGGTGCAGGATCACGTCCTTGCCGGACACATGGGGCTGCAGCTTGCCCTTCAGGGTCACTTTGATGGCGGAGGGCACCTTGAACCACAGCAGACCGGTGGCCATGCCGGCGGCCATGTCGGTGGAGCCCACGCCGGTGGAGAACGCACCCAGGGCACCATAGGTACAGGTGTGGGAGTCGGCACCCACGATGACCTCGCCGGGGGCGCAAAGGCCCTTCTCGGGCAGCAGGGCGTGCTCCACGCCCATGTGGCCCACGTCGAAGAAGTTGGTGATGTTGTGCTTGTGGGCAAAGTTCCGGGCCTTCAGGCACAGCTCGGCGGACTTGATATCCTTGCAGGGGGTGTAGTGGTCCAGAACGATGGAGATCTTATCCCGATCAAACACCTGGGTAAAGCCGGCCTTCTCAAACTCGGTGATGGCGACGGGGGTGGTGATGTCGTTGCCCAGCACCATGTCCAGCTTGGCCTCGATGAGCTGTCCGGCCTCCACCCGGTTCAGCCCGGCGGCCTTGGCCAGGATCTTCTGCGTCATGGTCATTCCCATTGAAAACTCCTCCTCAGTGCGCATTGCTTTGTAACTGCCCTATAGTATGACAGGGTGCTTGCCAAAAAAATGTAAAGCATGTTATAATTGAAGAAAATTCTTTGGGAGGCTTTTCTATGGACCGACAGACCTTGGGCGAGATGGACCTGCCCGCCCACATCTGGGAGCCCTTTGCCCAGAGCCGGGCGGCCATCCGCTGCTCCCCCGGCTTTCTTATCTACCTCCAGGGGACGGAGGCCACCTGCTTCTATTATTTAAAGGAGGGCCGGGTAAAGAGCTTCATCCAGTCGGAGACCGGAGGCGAGCGGGTGCTGAACATCTACCGGGCGGGCAGCCTGTTCGGCGAGGCATCTTTTTTGGACGAGCTGCCCCGGGTGTCCTCCGCCGTGTCCCTCACTCCCTGCCAGCTGGTACCCATCGACCGGGAGCTGGTCACCCAGGCCATCAGCCGGGACCCGGAGTTGGCCCTGGCCATGATGAAATATCTGGCCCGCACCGTGCGTCTGCTCTCCCATCAGGTGGATCAGATGGCCTTCCGCCCCGCCCAGTGGCGGGTGGCCCGCTATCTCCTCTCTCTGGCCGATGGGGACGACTGTCTCCAGTGCAGTCAGGACGACATCGCCGATTCCGTCTCCGTCAGCCGCGTCACCGTCAGCCGCATTTTAAACGACCTGTCCCGCCGGGGCCTGGTGGAACTGGGCTACCGCCGCATCCAGATCCTGAACCGCCCGGGGCTGGAGGGGCTGTGCCGGGAGGAGTGAACTTCCGGCCTCAGCACTAAAACACACACGACTTGATGAAAAGGAGGCCCTTATGAAAAGAACACGTTTCCATCGCTCTCTTGCGTTCAGCGCCGCCCTCGCCTGTCTCCTCTGCTTCGCCGCCTGCGGCGGTCAGAACACCGCCAGTTCTTCCCCAGCCGCCCCCTTGGAGTACACGGTCAGCTGTCAGAACAACCGCGGCGACTCCAATCCCTTTGACATCCACTCCAACGGAACCGTATCCCTCAGCTTCACCAACAACGGCCTGGAGGATGTCTTTATCACCGTACACAAGCAGGGCCTTCTCAATCGCTGGGGCGGAGCAGTATCCGTCAACGGATGTGACAGCTTCTCTGTCCCGGTAGGCCAGAGCGTCCAAATTGACACCGACGGCAGCGCCTGGTCCAAGGGCACCTATCGTTTCCAGGCATCCAACGATACCGGAACGGACTTTGACTACGCCTGTACCCTGCAGGAGCTGGACTATATCCCATGAGCTGAACAGGCTATGATAAGCGCCCCCGGCTGGAACGAATCTGTTCCGCCGGGGGCGCTTCACCGTTTTTATGGGGCTCTCATAGGATGGGGCACGAAAATCAGGAGGTGTTCTTATGCCCATCATCTATCTCTCCCCCTCCACCCAGGAGAACAATTCGTTCGTCACCGGGGGCACGGAGGAGCAGTACATGAATCTGCTGGCCGACAAGCTGGTGCCCTATCTGGATGCCTCGGGCATCCGGTATGTACGCAACACGCCGGAGATGACGGCGGCCTCGTCCATTGCGGCCTCCAACGCCGGGCGGTATGACCTGCACCTGGCCCTGCACTCCAACGCCGCTCCGCCGGGCAGATACGGCTCGGCCCGGGGATCCCTGGTGTTCTACTATCCGGGCAGCGTCCAGGGGCAGCGGGCGGCGGAGCTCATCGCCGACGGACTGAAGGCCATCTATCCCCTGCCCAATCTGGTGCAGGCCCAGCCCACCACTGCCATCGGGGAGGTGCGGCGGGTCCGGGCCCCCTCCGTCTTTTTGGAGCTGGCCTTCCACGACAACACCTCTGATGCCGTCTGGATTCAAAACAATCTGGACGCAGTGGCCCGCAATCTGGCCCTGTCCCTCACAGAGTATTTCGGTATCCCCTTCTTCTCCACCCGGCAGGACCGCCCTGCGGTGGTGGACCTGTCCTGGGGGGTGCTGAACATCCGGGACCGGCCGAACATCGACGGGACGATCCTGGCCCAGGCCCCGGACGGGGCCCCGCTCACGGTATTCAACCAGTTTGACGGCTGGTATCTGGTGGAATACGGCGATGTCACAGGCTATGCCAGCGGGGATTTCGTCACTCTGGCTTGACGGAGGGCAGCCGCTCCACCACGCTCCGGGCCCGCTCCTTGGCGGCCAGATAGTCCAGATAGCTGGCCCGGATGCGCTTGAGCTCCCGCTGGCGGATGGGCACCGCGTCTCCGCTGGACAGGTGGAATGCCTGGTCAACGGAGAGTATCTCGTCCATGTTCACCAGAAAGCTCTGGTGGCAGCGAAGGAACCGCCGGTCCCCCAACTCCCCCTCCACGGTGTTCAGCGTCTTATAGACCACATGGGTCTGCCCGTCCCGGCAGTGGAGGATGCACTTGGCGTTTTGACTTTCCACAAACAAAATGTCCTGATAGGGCAGCTGGATCACGGCCGCGCGCCGGCGGATGGCATATCGCTCCTCCGGCCCCGTCTCCGGCAGAAACTTGTCCAGCACCGCCGCCACCGTCTGATAATCATAGGGCTTGAGCAGATAGGCTGCGGCGGACACCTCGTATCCCGCCACGGCGTAGGCATCGGTGGAGGAGATGAACACCAGCGGGCCCTGGTAATTCAGCTCCCGCAGGCGGCGGGCCACCTGGATCCCCAGCATGTCGTCCATCAGGTTGTCCAGAAAGACCAGGTCGTAATATCCCCCGTCCTCCATGTCGCGGACCAGACCCAGGCCGCCGTCATAGGCCGTCACCTGGATGGCCCGGCTCCTCTGGGCGGCATAGTGCCCCACCACATCCACCAGCAGCTCCCGGTCCAGCTGGCTGTCCTCACAAATTGCGATCCGCATAAAAACAGTCCTCTCCGTTTCTCTACTCTCGCTGTCTTCCGCTTACTTCTGTTTCAAGATACTATGACATCCTCATTTTACAGCTCTTGTTGTTATATAAATGAAATCGTCTGCTTCCTCAAACACACCTCTTTCGGATCTGTCAAATTCATCGGCATTTGTTTCATTTTCATCGGCAACATCCACAACGGCGGCACATGTGATATAGTAGCCCCATCAAACCCACATGAATCAGAAAGGGGCCCACATGTATGATCGAATATCGTTCCGTGCAGGAGCATCTCCACAGTCCCGACCTGGGCAATTACTGTGCCTATGGCATCTACGCCTATCAGGTGGAGCCGTCCAGCAGTAAGAATATCCTGGCGATCCACGATGTATTTCTCAACGCCGCCGATGCCATCTCCTTTGTTCATCGCTGCAACCAACTGGAGCTGAGTCCCGTCTCGCTCTATGATGTGATTCAGGATACCCTGGGCATCTAAGCGGGACCAAAGCCCACCTTTTCCATTTTTCCTGAGGTAATTGTTACAGATACTCGCATTATTTTCACTTTAGCGGCTAAATTATACCCCCTTCTCGCTGCCTTGTCAAACCATGTTTCCATTCCCCGGACCGTTTTGGAGCGATTCGGGGAATTTTTCTCTTCTGTCCGGTCCGGTTGGTTATCCGGCAGCATATCTGTCCAGAATATCCATACAATGGGATAACCGGAACAGAAAGGAGCCTGCCCCCATGATCCTGCCAGCCCACATCTCTTCCCGCCGCCCCCGTGACCGGGATGAGGCAGAGCGCCGGGCGCTCATGTCCTCTCTCTCCCGCACCCGTGCCCAGATCAACCAGGCCTACGGCAGCTTTAACCAGACCAGCGACGGGGATCTGATCGAATCCTATGTCTTCGAGATCAATGCCCTTCAAGCCCGGTACAACTATCTCCTCCGCCGCTTAAAGCAGCTGGAGGTCCAGCCGTGACCGCCCTCTCCTCCCCCGCCCTGTGGTGCGCCGTGGCTCTGGGTCTATGCGCCCTGTTGTGTCTGCGGGGGTTGATCGGGCGGCTGCTCCGCCTGGTACTGCGCTCCGGCGCAGGGCTGGTCCTGCTGGCCGCCCTGGCCCGGTTTGGCTCCGCCCTGGGGCTGGGCCTTGGGGTCAACCTGACCAACGCCCTGGTGCTGGGCCTGCTGGGTGCCCCCGGCTTTGCCCTGCTGTGCCTGCTGCACTGGGTCCTGGGACAGACAGCTTGATTTCATCACATGAAAAAGGCCCAAAGCGGTCTGTTTACACAGAGCGCTTTGGGCCTTCTTTTGGTTTTGGCAGATTTATGACGATCACGCGTCCTTGGGCGGGAACACGATGCCGCCCACGTTCACGTTGACGGAGGAGACCTCCAGCCCGGTCATGGACTCGATGGCGGCCTTTACGCCGTCCTGGATGGCCTTGCCCACCTGGGGGATGGTGTGTCCGTAGACGATGAGCACGGACAGCTCCACCTCCACCTTGTCCTCCTCGGTCTTGATCCGCACGCCCTTGGCCAGGTTCTTTTTACCCAGCAGCTCGGCGATGTCGCTGCCCAGGTTGGCGGCCAGACTGCTCACGCCGTCTGTCTCCAGCGCGGCGGCAGCGGCGATGCCGGCCAGAACTTCCTCAGAGATATGGATATTCCCCAGCTCGTCACAGCGGGAGACATATTCCTTGTTTTCACTCATGCTTGCCACACTCCTTGTGCGCCTGCTTGGCGGCGCAGTAATGGATATGGTTTATTTTAGCACACTTTTTTCCCGTTGACAACTGCGGCGGGCAAAAACTTTCCCGCTCCGCCGGGTTTACTTTCCGAAGGAGAACAGGCCCTTCTTCTCATAAGGTTCGGTGGACACAGACAGCACCTGATAGCCCGTGGCCTCCACTACCTTCTTCAACGCCTCCTGGTCCAGCTCCTCCGGGCTGATGACCACCGTCTCCCCCTTGCCGTGGGAGGAGGTCACCTTTTTCACCTTGGGGAACTCCTTCCGAACGGCGTCGTTCACATGGGCCTCGCACATGCCGCACATCATACCTTCTACCTTCATAGTCGTCTTAAACATGGTCATTTCCTCCTGATTTGTTGTGTATTTTTGTTCTTATCTCAACGCTTCACGTTCTTCACCTGGTAACCCTGGTCCTCCACGGCCCGCTTCACAGCCTGGTCGTCCACAGGGGCGTTCAGGGTAATGACAGCGGTGCCGGCCTTGTGGCTCACCTGGGCGGAAGTGATCTGAGGCAGGGCCTCCAGGGCGGTGCGCACCCGGTTTTCGCAGTGCTCACACATCATGCCCTTGATACGCAGGGTACAGGTCCGGTCGTCTTTTTCCCCGTCCCGGGCAGGCTGCTGAGCGGGGGCCTCCCTGCCATACAGCCTGCAGAAGTTCAGCCGCAGGGCGTTGGACACCACGCAGAAGCTGGACAGGCTCATGGCCGCCGCGCCGAACATGGGATTCAGGGTCAGTCCCAGGGGGACGAACACCCCCGCGGCCAGAGGGATACCGATGACATTATAGAGGAAGGCCCAGAACAGGTTCTCCCGGATGTTCCGCAGGGTGGACCGGCTGAGCCGGATGGCGGCGGGCACATCGGCCAGGGTGCTCTTCATCAGCACCACGTCTGCCGCGTCGATGGCCACGTCTGCCCCTGCGCCAATGGCGATGCCCACGTCCGCCCGGGTGAGAGCCGGGGCATCGTTCACCCCGTCGCCCACCATGGCCACCGGGCCCCGCTGCTGTAACTTACGGATGGTCTCCTCTTTCCCGCCGGGGAGCACCCCGGCAATGACCTCGTCCACCCCCGCCTGGGCCCCGATGGCCTGGGCGGTACGTTCATTATCTCCGGTGAGCATGACCACTTGGATACCCATCTCCCGCAGCTGAGCCACCGCCCGGGGGCTGTCCGGCTTGATGGTATCGGCCACGGCGATCATGCCCAGCAGGGCCCCATCCCTGGCAAAGAGCAGGGGGGTCTTGCCCGCCTGGGCCAGGGTATCCGCCTGCTGCCGGGTCTGGTCAGAGACCGTCGTCTGCTCGGACAGAAAGCGCAGGCTGCCGCCCACCAGGGTCTGGCCGCCCAGCTTGGCCGTCAGGCCGTTGCCGGGCAGGGCAGTGAAGTCCTCCGTCTCCGCCGGGGTACGACCCTCTGCCCGGCCTTTTTCCAGAATGGCCCGGGCCAGGGGGTGCTCGCTGCGGGCCTCCAGCGCCAGGGCAACATCCATCAGCGCTTCCTCCGTCACACCGGGAGCGGGCAGCAGGTCGGTCACCTGGGGCTGGCCGGAGGTGATGGTGCCCGTCTTGTCCAGGGCCACCACTTTGATTTTCCCCGCCTGCTCCAGAGAGACGGCAGTCTTGAACAGGATGCCGTTTCGGGCCCCCAGGCCGCTGCCCACCATGATGGCCACGGGGGTGGCCAGACCCAGGGCGCAGGGGCAGCTGATGACCAGCACCGAGATGCCCCGGGCCAGGGCAAAGCTGAAGCTCTGACCCAAAAACAGCCACACGGCGGTGGTAATGACGGCGATGGTGATGACCGTGGGCACGAACACCCCGGCCACCTTGTCGGCGAGCTTGGCGATGGGGGCCTTGGTGGCCGCCGCATTCCCCACCATCTGAATGATCTGGGACAGGGTGGTGTCCTCCCCCACCCGCAAGGCCCGGCAGCGGAGATAGCCGGACTGGTTGATGGTGGCGGCGGACACCTGGTCCCCGGGGGCCTTATCCGCAGGGATGCTCTCGCCGGTGAGGGCCGACTCGTTCACCGCGCTGGCCCCCTCCTCCACCACGCCGTCCACTGGGATGCTCTCCCCCGGCTTCACCACGAACAGGTCTCCGGCCTTCACCTGCTCCACAGGGACGGTGACCTCCTGCCCCGCCCGCAGCAGCACCGCCGTCTTGGGGGCCAGGCGCATCAGGCCCTTCAGGGCATCGGTGGTCTTGCCCTTGGACCGGGCCTCCAGCAGCTTGCCCACGGTGATCAGGGTGAGGATCATGGCGGCGGACTCGAAATAAAACTCGTCCATCAGCTCCATCACCCGGTCCATATTGCCGTGGAGCTGGGCGTCGGTCATAAGAAACAGGGCAGCCACGCTCCACACAAAGGCGGCGGTGGAGCCCAAAGCTACCAGGGTGTCCATGTTGGGGGCCCTGCGCCACAGGCTCTGATAGCCGCTGATGAAAAACCTCTGGTTGATGACCAGGATGATGCCCGCCAGCAGCAGCTGGACCAGGCCCATGGCCACGTGGTTCCCGTCGAACCAGCGGGGCAAGGGCCACCCCCACATCATGTGCCCCATGGAGAAGTACATCAGCGCCAGCAGAAAAACCACCGACGATGCCAGCCGCCTTTTGAGCCTGGGGGTCTCGTGGTCGGCCAGGGCCTCCTCCCGGGCGGCGGGAGAGGCGCTCTGTCCCGCTCCCTTCACGCTGGCCCCATAGCCCGCCGCCTGCACTGCGGCCACGATGGTCTCCGGCGCGGCCGTGCCCTCCACGCCCATGGAGTTGGTGAGCAGGCTCACTGAGCAGGCGGTGACACCGGGGACCTTACACACCGCCTTTTCCACCCGGGCCGAGCAGGCGGCGCAGCTCATCCCGGTCACGTTGTATTGTTCCATGCTACTCCTTCTTTTCTGTGGGTATCCCACCTGTCATTCCGAGGAGCGCAGCGACGTGGGAATCCGTAACCCCCGTCCTTGGGAAAACGGATCGCTGCGTCGGCCCTTTGGGCCTCCTCGCAATGACAGTGCGCTTTATCTCATCAGTTTCTGTATCGTCGTCACCAGCTCGTCGATCACCTCGTCCTTCCCCTCCCGGATGTCCCGCGCCACGCAGGTGCGGATGTGGCTGGCCAGCAGTTCCTTATTAAATGCGTTGATGGCGGCGTTGACCGCCGCCGACTGGATGAGAATGTCGTTGCAATAGGCATCCTGTTCCACCATGGCCTGAATGCCCCGGATCTGTCCCTCCAGCCGCTTTAAGCGGTTGACCAGCCTTTTCTTCTGCTCCTCTGCCCGCTGGGTGGTCTTCACCCCGCAGCAGCAGCCCTTTTTTTCTTCGCTCATATTCCCTCCAAATACCCCTGTCGGGTATCTGCATCGTATACCCCCCCAAGGTATTTGTCAAGGTGTTTTTTTAAGACTGTCTTAATTTTTCCTCTTTTCCGCCCCCGCTCCTTGCGTCGGCCGGAAAAAGGCGGTATACTGGTAATAACAAATGATAGAGAAAGGGCGCGACATTATGACATACGAACTGAAAGGCGGGGCCTTCCCCGTGGTGGTCTGCCAGCTGGCCGATGGAGAACAGATGGTGACGGAAAAGGGCTCTATGGTGTGGATGTCCCCTAACATGGAGATGAGCACCTCCGGCGGCGGCCTGGGCAAGATGTTCTCCAAAGTCTTCTCCGGCGAGAGTATGTTCCAGAATATCTACACCGCCCGCGGCGCTGGTATGATCACCTTTGGCTCCAGCTTCCCCGGGCGCATCCTGCCCCTGACCATCCAGCCCGGCCGGGAGGTCATCCTGCAGAAGGCGGCCTTTCTGGCCGCGGAGACCGGGGTGAACCTGTCCGTCCACTTTAATAAAAAAATGGGCACCGGCTTCTTCGGCGGCGAGGGCTTTATCATGCAGCGCCTGTCCGGCTCCGGCATGGCCTTTGCCGAGGTGGACGGCGAGCTGGTGGAGTATACCCTGGGTCCCGGCCAGCAGATGGTGGTGGACACGGGCAACGTGCTGGGTTTTGAGGGCGGCGTGTCCATCGACATCCAGCAGGTGAAGGGGCTGAAGAACAAGCTGCTGGGGGGCGAGGGCTTCTTCAACACCGTGCTCACCGGCCCGGGCAAGATCTGGCTGCAGACCATGCCCATCTCCGGCGTGGCCAGCGCCCTGATCCCCTACCTTCCTACCGGCGGCAACAGCTGAGTTCCTTTCGCAAGAAAAAGAACGTTTTCTTTCATTCCAGCACCCATCTCGCCCCCGTCCCCGCCTATCTTTCCGGCGGAGGCGGGGGTCTCCCATGTGGCAGGAGCGTCTAATCCGGTCTTTTGAAAAGAAAAAACGAAAGATTTTTTCGTCCGCTTTGACGCACACTCTGTTATCTTTTTCACAGTCCGACAAATATTAGACGCAGTATTTTCTGTCTTTTTCGGAAAAACAGCCCTGTTTTTGCGATAATTTACGCCATCTTTATTTGTTATTCTTTTCACATGCCAATCTGGAGCGGAAAAACTTTTTCGTTTTTCTGCTGCTCTCGTCTGTTTTTCAGACGGAAATTTGACAGCCGGGGTGTATTCTGCTGTCAGAAAGATAAAACGACCCGGCGCATGGCGCACCCGTTGTTTTTGGCCCACATAGAGTAACAAGAGAAGGAGGCTTCCGATATGAAACAGGAAGATGTCAGACGTCACGCTCAGAATTTGACCGAGTCTTTAAAGCTCAACCCCACCACTCAGACCGGCGACAGCGAGGTGGAAGCGGCTGTTTGCAAGATCATCGAGGCCATCCTCCCCCGTCTGGAGGGCGGTCAGGACAAGGAGCAGCTGCTCCAGAACCTGGGTCAGCTCACCGAGTGGATCGACAAGATGCCCCAGTCCCTCCATCCCGAGGGCCGCTGGAGCCGGGACGAGTTCAACGCCGTTCTCTCCGGCCCTGTGGAACAGCAGGACGAGAAGTTCGACGACTACATGGATGCGTTTTACGAGGAGTATCAGGGCACCGACGACCAGAAGATCAACGAGTTCTATGACCATCTCTTCCAGAACGAGCGCCAGGTCAGCGAGGTCAACTGGATCTCTCTGTGGGACTCCGTCCACACCTCCTATGAGAACTGGCTGGAGTCTGAAAAGCTGGAGGACGACTGGATCCGCGCCGAGCGGGCCGAGCAGCCCGACAACCAGCAGCTGGGTCAGTTCGCCGACTGGGTCAGCAACCTGCCCCAGTCCCTCCACCCCAAGGACCGCTGGAGCCGGGACGAGTTCCATGCTGTTCTGGCCGGCCCTGTGGAGCAGCACGATGCCAAGTTCGATGACTACATGAACGAGTTCTATGAGGAGTATAAGGACACCGACGACCAGAAGATCAACGAGTTCTATGACCGTCTGTTCCAGAACGAGCGCCAGATCAGCGATGTCAACTGGATCTCCCTGTGGGAGTCCGTGCGCACCTCCTATGAGAATTGGCTGGAATCTGAAAAGCTGGAGGACGATTGGATCCGCGCCGAGCGGGCCGCCAATGCTGCCAGCAAATCCTGACCCCCGATACCCTTCCTCATTCTAATACACTGCCCTTCCAACGACCAAGGCCCTCCCACCCGGGTGGGCCTTGGTCGTTGGCCTATAATACGTTCACCAGCGCGGCCTGCTCCATCTCAGCCAGCAGTTCCAGCTGGGCCAGCAGGTCGGCATTGGCAGCTGCGTATTGGTCCAGCTCCTCCAGCTTCAGATATTCCAGCGTGGCCCGAAAGGAGCGCAATATCTGGTCGGTATCCGAGTGGCGCAGCACGGCGTGGAGGTAAAAGTGGTGCCCGTTCCAGTTGTCATAGGACCCTTGGGTCAGCTTCGCCGCCTCCTCCCACCGGTCCGCCCGGGCCAGGTGTTGGGCCTGCTCCAGCGGCTTTGCGATGGCCTCGGTAAGCCTTTGAGCATACCAGGCGTTGCCCAGGCTGCACCCCAGCAGAACGATCAGCAGCGCCATAGCGGCGGCCAACTGCTTTCCCTCCGTCCCGCTCCCTTTCACGGCTCTCCCTCCTTTTCCACGATGTAGGGCGGATCACTGCCGTTGGACAGCAGCAGAAAGACGGTCTCTGTTCCGGCGCAGCCCGCCCCTTTTAATTGCTTGTTCAGCCAATTTCTGTCCCGGCCCAGAGCCCGCAGATTGCCCTCCAAAATCTCTCCGTCGCTCACCAGCACCCGGGGCGGGTCGGTCTCCGCCACAAAGAGGGCCATCTGCTGGGCAGTGGGCGGCTTTTGGGCGGCATAGGGCAGGACAGACAGCTGGCCGTTGGTCTCTAAAATGGCATAGCGGATGGCGGCGGGGTCGGCGTAGCCCTTGCACCGCAGCTCCTCCAGCAGCTCGTCCACTGTCAGCCGGTTCCGGCGCATCTCCCCCACGTCCAGCTTTCCATTGCGGATGACCATGCTGGGCCGCCCGCAGAGCAGGGCCCGCAGCCGCCGACTCTTCATAGTCCCCACGGACAGCACCATGGTCAGCGCCAGCAGGGTGAGGATGGGAGCCACCCCGGTGAGCAGGGGGATGCCATAGTCCTGCATGGGCACGGAGGCCAGGTCGGCGATGATAAGGGACAGCACCAGCTCCGAAGGCTCCAGCTCCCCCACCTGGCGCTTGCCCATCAGCCGTACTCCAGCGATGATGACGAGATAGAGGATGCCCGCCCGCACCACTCCGGTAAACATGGCCCCACCCCCCTTTGCAAAAGCCGGATGCCCGGGGCTGGTTTCCCGCTCCCGGCGTGTGTTTTCAGCATTCCCGCCTGAGGAAAAAATATTCCTTAAGTTTTCCCGGAAAAAGCGTGAAAAATATACAGAAAAAAATCCTCCCGGCATCTTGCAAAAAGCCCCGTTTTCCGATACAATAATTTGAAACCTTTTGTGTTGACATAGATGTGACCACAAAGAACTGGAACGGAAGGCGTGTGAGATATTGATGAAAGCGACCTTGATTCTGGCCAACGGGAGCATTTTCTCCGGGACCAGCATCGGCGGCACCTCCGACCGGGTGTGCGAGATGGTGTTCAACACCGCAATGACCGGCTATCAGGAGATCTTGACCGATCCCTCTTACGCGGGGCAGGGCATCGTGATGTCCTATCCCCTGATCGGCAATTATGGCGTGAATCACGAGGACAACGAGTCCGGCCGTCCCTGGGCGGAGGCCTTTGTCGTGCGGCATCTGTCCCCCCGGGGCAGCAATTTCCGCTGCGAGGGCACCCTGGACGACTATTTGAAGAAGCATGATATCACCGGCATCGAGGGCGTCGATACCCGGGCTTTAACGAAAATACTCCGCAGTCAGGGGAGCATGAATGGCATGGTCACCTGTGCGGAGCATTTTAATGTTGCGGAAGCACTGGATAAAATTCGCACCTTCCGGGTGGAGGGCACCGTGGCCCGGGTCTCCCGCAAACAGCCCGAGGACTGCCCCGCCTATGGCGAGGAAAAGTACCGGGTGGCCATGATGGACTTCGGCGTGAAGCAGAACATGATCGAGTGTCTGCGCCGCCGTGGCTGCCACGTCACCGTGTTCCCCGCCTTCACCCCCGCCGAGACGGTGCTGGCCGGTCATTTCGACGGCGTGATGCTGTCCAACGGCCCCGGCGACCCCGCCGACAACGTGGCCATCATCTCCGAGGTGAAGAAGCTGTATGACAGCAGCGTGCCCATGTTCGCTGTCTGCCTGGGCCACCAGATCCTGGCCCTGGCCACCGGAGCCAAGACGGGCCGCCTGGACTACGGTCACCGGGGCGGCAACCACCCCGTCCGGGACATTGAGGCCGGCCGGGTGTTCATCACCAGCCAGAACCACGGCTATATGGTCCTGTCCGACAGCGTGGACCCCAGCGTGGCCACCGTCTCCCATGTGAATGTGAACGACGGCACCTGCGAGGGCCTGCGCTACCAGCGCCCCAACTGCTTTACCACCCAGTTCCACCCCGAGGCCAGCCCCGGCCCCCAGGACACGGAATATCTGTTTGACCGCTTTATCGCGTCTATGGGAGGTGACCAGTAATGCCTAAGAATCCGAATATCAAAAAGGTCCTGGTCCTGGGCTCCGGCCCCATCGTCATCGGCCAGGCCGCCGAGTTTGACTACGCCGGTACCCAGGCCTGCCGCGCCCTGAAGGAAGAGGGCATCGAGGTGGTCCTGGTCAACTCCAACCCCGCCACCATCATGACGGACAAGGACATCGCCGACCATGTGTATATCGAGCCGCTGAACATCCCCTCTGTGACCCAGGTCATCGAGATGGAGCGGCCTGACTCCATCCTGCCCACCCTGGGCGGCCAGACCGGCCTGAACCTGGCCATGGCCCTCCACGAGAACGGTACTCTGGCCAAATACGGCGTAAAGCTGCTGGGCACCAGCCCCGAGTCCATCCGTAAGGCCGAGGACCGCCAAGGCTTTAAGGACTGCATGGAGGAGATCGGCCAGCCCTGCGTCACCTCCAAGGTGGTGGAGAGCGTAGAGGATGCCGTGGACTTTGCCAATGAGATCGGCTATCCCGTCATCGTCCGTCCCGCCTACACCCTGGGCGGCACCGGCGGCGGCATCGCCTATGACGAGCTGTCCCTGCGGGAGATCTCCGACCGGGGCATCAACCTGTCCCGTGTGGGTCAGGTGCTTATCGAGCGCTGCATCGCCGGCTGGAAGGAGATCGAGTTCGAGGTCATGCGCGACTCCGCCGGCAACGTCATCCAGGTCTGCTCCATGGAGAACATCGACCCCGTGGGTGTCCACACCGGCGACTCCATCGTGGTGGCCCCCACCCAGACTCTGGCCAACAAAGAGTTCCAGATGCTGCGCAGCGCCGCTTTGAACATTATCTCCGCCCTGGAGATCGAGGGCGGCTGTAACTGTCAGTTCGCCCTGAACCCCGACTCCTATGAGTATGCGGTCATCGAGGTCAACCCCCGTGTGTCCCGCTCCTCCGCCCTGGCCTCTAAGGCCACCGGCTATCCCATCGCCAAGGTGGCCGCCAAGATCGCCCTGGGCTATACCCTGGACGAGATCCCCAACGCTGTCACCGGCAAGACCACCGCCTGCTTCGAGCCCACCCTGGACTACTGCGTGCTGAAGATCCCCCGCCTGCCCTTCGACAAGTTCACCACCGCCAGCCGCACCCTGGGCACCCAGATGAAGGCCACCGGCGAGGTCATGGCCATCGCCAACTCCTTCGAGGGCGCACTGATGAAGGCCATCCGCTCTCTGGAGCTGAACGTCCGGGCCCTGAAGCTGGACAAGCTGGAGGGCCTGTACACCGACGAGATCGAGGATATGCTCATCAACGTCACCGACGAGCGCCTGTTCGTGGTGGCCGAGGCCCTGCGCCGGGGCTTCTCCCCCCAGAAGATCAACCACATCACCAAGATGGACATCTGGTTCCTGGACGGCTTCAAGCGCATCATCGATATGGAGGAGGAGCTGAAGCAGTGCAAGGGTACCCCCGATGCCGACCTGCTGAAACGGGCCAAGGAGATGTGCTTTGCCGACAGCTATATCGGCGCTCTGTGCGGCATGAAGCAGGCCGAGGTAAAGACCCTGCGTGAGAAGTACGGCATCATCCCCTCCTTCAAGATGGTGGATACCTGCGCTGCAGAGTTCGATGCCGAGACCCCCTATTACTACTCCACCTACGACGGGGAGAACGAGGCCGTTCAGGCCGACTCCGGCAAGCGGAAGGTCCTGGTCCTGGGCTCCGGCCCCATCCGCATCGGCCAGGGCATCGAGTTTGACTATTGCTCCGTCCACTCCGTGTGGGCCCTGAAGCGCCTGGGCTGTGAGACCATCATCGTCAACAACAACCCCGAGACCGTGTCCACCGACTTCGACGTGGCCGATAAGCTGTATTTCGAGCCGCTGACCGCCGAGGACGTGCAGAACATCGTGGAGCAGGAGAAGCCCTGGGGTGCCGTGGTCCAGTTCGGCGGCCAGACGGCCATCAAGCTGGCCAAGGCTCTCACCGAGATGGGCGTGCAGATCCTGGGCACCTCCTCTGACGGCGTGGATGCCGCCGAGGACCGGGAGCGCTTCGACGAAATTCTCCAGAAGTGCGGCATCCCCCGAGCCAAGGGGCGCACCATCTTCACTGTGGAGGAGGCACTGGCCGCCGCCCACGAGCTGGGCTATCCCGTGCTGGTCCGTCCCTCCTACGTGCTGGGCGGCCAGGGGATGGAGATCGCCTACTCCGACCGGAACATCGAGGAGTTCATGCGCATCATCAACTTGACCGTGCAGGAGCACCCCATCCTCATCGACAAATATCTCATGGGCCGGGAGCTGGAAGTGGACGGCGTGTTCGACGGCGAGGACATCCTGATCCCCGGCATTATGGAGCATGTGGAGCGGGCCGGTGTCCACTCCGGCGACTCCATCGCCGTCTATCCTCCCCTGCACCTGGAGCAGAAGCACCGGGACCTGATCCTGCAGCACACCCGGAACATGGCCAAGCACCTGGGCGTCATCGGCCTGATCAACGCCCAGTATATCCTCTATAACGACGACATCTATGTCATCGAGGTCAACCCCCGCTCCTCCCGCACCATCCCCTATATCTCCAAGGTCACCGGCGTGCCCATCATCGACCTGGCGACGAAAGTCATGCTGGGTCAGAAGCTGAAAGACCTGGACTACGGCACCGGCATCTATAAGGAGGCCAACTACTATGCCGTCAAGGCCCCCGTCTTCTCCTTCGAGAAGCTCACTGACGTGGACACCGGCCTTGGCCCCGAGATGAAATCCACCGGCGAGGTGCTGGGCATTGCCGAGACCTTCTCCCAGGCCCTGCTGAAGGCTTTTAAGGGCTCCGGCCTGCGTGCCCCCAAACGGGGCGGCCGCATCATCCTCACCGTGAAGGACGAGGACAAGCGGGAGATCGTCTCCATCGCCCGGGGCTTTGAGGAGATGGGCATCGAGCTCTTCGCCACCTCCGGCACCTGCGATGCCCTGAACGAGGCGGGCGTGGAGTGCAAGCGGGTCAACCGTGTGTCCCAGTCCCACCCCAACATTCTGGATATGATCGCCTCCGGCACGGTGGACCTGATCATCAACACCCCCACCAAGGGCCGCAAGCACGACACCGACGGCTTCCGCATCCGCCGCTCCGCCGTGGAGCACGGCGTGGGCTGCGTCACCGCCATCGACACCGCCCGTGCCCTGCTCACCGTCCGGCAGCAGAGCCGCTCCGAGGACCTGGAGCCCATCGACATCACCAAGATCTAAAGATCCAACCAAAAAAACTCCCCGGCGCTTGTCAAAAAGCGCCGGGGAGCTTGAAGCACCCGGAACCTTTTGTCTCTCTCCCCGTCTAACATAAGAGAAAGGACAAAAAGGAGGTCATCTCTATGAAGCGGTTTTTCCTTACCTGGTGGAAGCTGCTGTCTGTGCTCTCTCTGGGTGCTGTTATCTTGGGAACAGCCATCTGGCACACCACCCGCCCTGTCGTTCTGGACCCCGAAGCGCTCACCCTGTCCCAACTGCCTCCCTCCTGCCCCGGCACCCAGCTCCGGCTAGAACTGTCTTCCCACCGCATCAGCACTGCCACATTCTTCAACGGCAGCGATCTGACGTTTTATCACGGGGACCCGCCGGACTACTGCGGCGTTGACGTGCAGCTGAACGGCCAGTGGTACGATGTACCCTGCCGGGACTTTGTCACTGCCGGCACAGGAATGACGATCGCTCCCGGAGAGCAGTATGCCTTTACGCCGCACATGGAGCCCTATGGAACATTGCCCGATGGTCATTACCGGCTGTGCTTCGGCTATTGGCAGGATGACGGCTCCGGTCCGCTGCAGGACGAACTGTTTTATGTCTCCGCTGTCCCGTTCGACATTCAGCGTGGGCGTTACGTCTCCGCCGAATTGCCCTGAAAAACAAAAAACCCACACCCTTCGGTGTGGTTTCTTGCGTGGGTTTTTAATTTTGCGTTACCGCTCGCTGGCCACGGTCTTTTGATTCTCATAGATCAGGTCCTCCAGGTCGGCCAGGCTGCTCCAGTTGGTTCCGTTCATATCTTCAACCTCCTTTCTCTCTTGTTCTGCCCCTATCATACGCTTTCGGGCGGAGGAAAGCAAGCAGAAAAAGGTTAATAAATTGTTAAATATTTGTGTCCTTCCTCTCCGTTTTGCAGCATTGTGTGCAAAAAATGTGCAGAAAGGCGAACATATCACGAAAAGAAGGGATCGTGTCAGTATGTCTCACCAGACCGTTATTGTTCTGGACTTCGGCGGACAGTACAACCAGCTCATCGCCCGCCGGGTCCGTGAGTGCAGCGTTTACTGCGAGGTCAAGCCCTACACCACTCCCCTGGCCGAGCTGAAGGCCATGGACCCCATCGGCATTATCTTCACCGGCGGTCCCAACTCCGTCTATCTGGAGACCTCCCCCCACGTGGACCCTGAAATCTTCACCTGGGGCGTGCCCATCCTGGGTATCTGCTACGGCTGCCAGCTCATCGCCCACACCCTGGGCGGCCAGGTCACCGAGGCTCAGGACGACTCCGCCCGAGAGTACGGCAAGACCCAGACCTATTACAACACCGACTGCAAGCTCTTCAAGGGTCTGCCCGCTGAGGGCGTGTCCTGGATGAGCCACGGCGACTATATGGCCAAGGTGCCCGAGGGCTTCGCTCTGGTGGCCCACTCCGACGCCTGCCCCAACGTGGCCATCGCCGACGAGAAGCGGGGCTTCTACGGTGTGCAGTACCACCCCGAGGTAAACCACACCGAAAACGGTGTGAACATGATCCGCAACTTCCTGTATGAGGTCTGCGGGGCCAAGGGCGACTGGACCATGGGCGACTATAAGAACACCGCCATCGCCGCTGTGCGGGAGAAGGTGGGCTCCGGCAAGGTGCTGCTGGCCCTGTCCGGCGGCGTGGACTCCTCCGTGGTGGCCGCCCTGCTGGCCGAGGCCGTGGGCAATCAGCTCACCTGTGTCTTTGTGGATCACGGTCTTATGCGCCTGAACGAGGGCGACGAGGTAGAGGCCGCCTTTGCCAAGTGGGACATCAACTTTGTGCGTGTGGATGCCGAGGCCCGCTTCCTGGGCAAACTGGCCGGGGTCACCGAGCCCGAGCGCAAGCGCAAGATCATCGGCGAGGAGTTCATCCGGGTCTTTGAGGAGGAGTCCAAGAAGATCGGCAAGGTGGATTTCCTGGCCCAGGGCACCATCTACCCCGATGTCATCGAGTCTGGCGCAGGCAACGCCGCCACCATCAAGAGCCACCACAACGTGGGCGGTCTGCCCGACTATGTGGATTTCAAGGAGATCATCGAGCCCCTGCGCCTGCTGTTCAAGGACGAGGTCCGTCAGCTGGGCCGTGAGCTGGGCCTGCCAGAGTATCTGGTCTCCCGTCAGCCCTTCCCCGGCCCCGGTCTGGCCATCCGCATCATCGGCGACATCACCAAGGACAAGGCGGACACCCTGCGTGAGGCGGACTTTATCTTCCGGGATGAGATCGCCAAGGCCGGCGAGGACAAGAACCTGAACCAGTACTTCGCCGTGCTGACCAACACCCGCTCCGTGGGTGTTATGGGCGACGGACGGACCTATGACTACACCCTGGCCCTCCGTGCCGTCACCACCAGCGACTTCATGACCGCCGACTGGGCCCGCATCCCCTACGACGTGCTGGATAAGATCTCCGTCCGCATCGTAAACGAGGTCCAGGGCATCAACCGCATCTGCTATGACATCACCTCCAAGCCCCCGGCGACCATTGAGTGGGAGTGATTTCAGAGGCCCGGAAAAGCCTGATATGACTGGGCTTTTGAGGGGTTAAAGCCCTCCGCGGCAACGATTTGGCAACAGTTTTCATTATTCCAAAGATAAAGAGCTGCCTGATTTTCGCAAATCAGGCAGCTCTTTTTGTTTTACTTCTCTTTGCCAGGGTTCTTTTTCAATTCTTCTACCAGCAGATCACTGAGGCCCTGAGAAGGGACAACCTTGTGCCAGTGGCCTGTGGTATCAAACTCCGGGTAGCGATAACGCCAGCGGTCGTAGTCCTCTTTACTGATTTCCCCCGACTTCAGCTTGGCCGCCTGCTCTCCCCAGGCGCAGAGCATCTCATGGAGCCTTGCTGCGTCCTTACCCTGGAACACATCCACCCGAAGCTGTATCTCTCCGTCGCATTCGCAAATTTTCAGGCCATAGCGATCCTCCAGGGTAAAGAGAGTGTGCATAAGCCCCACATAGGAGTCTATGTCCGGCACGGCCAGGGCATGGGGAGAGACCTCCAATATCTGTGCCAGTGCGGCAGTTAGGTCTGCCTTGGGCGTCCGCGACCCGTTCTCGTATTGGGCAAGGCGGACATCGGCAGACTTCTCCGGGAAGCCCAGCGCCATACCAAGATATTTCTGCGTCATGCCTCGCAGGGTACGGAAAAAGTGAATGCGCTCTCCAATCGCCATAACGGCCAACTCCTATCTGGATTCTTGATAGATTCAGCATAGCAGAAATGTTTAGGATAGTCAAGAAAATTCTAAACAAATTTATTTAATATTTTTCTGCAAACCGCTTGACTTTAACTGTTATGCTTAGTATAATGAGGATGATATAAGCAAATAAGTTTAAGTCGAGTAAATTTTGCAAATTGAATACCCTCCAAACGGCGAAAAAATGTCCATTGTAAGGTGAGAGGGGGAATTTCAGACACTGAAAAACTGAATGACCGTCCGACAGATACTTTCTCCGGGGAAGCAGGCGACGATATGAGCGTGCCAAGGAGAAGAACAAACGGCACAGCGCCGGGAAGGGTTGCCTGCCAGAGTCTGAAGGGTGAAACGGCAAACGAGAAGCGATTACGGCAAGGAAAGGAAGGTATTTTTGTGTATGGCAGAAAAACAGTCGTTTATGCGAGTCGATGAAGTGGCGCAGGAATTGGGCGTTTCCAAATCCTATGCTTACAAGATCGTACAGAAACTCAATGCGGAACTGAAAAGCCTTGGTTACTTGACCATATCCGGCAGAGTCAACCGAAAGTTCTTCTATGAGAAGTTGTGCTACGGCGAAAAGGAAGGGAGGGGTATTGATGGCGGTCTATAAGGAAGAAAAGACCAACACCTGGCGGGCGGTCTACCGCTATACCGACTGGAATGGTGCGCGCAAGCAGACCCAGAAGCGGGGCTTCAAGACCAAGCGGGAGGCACAGGCATGGGAGCGGGAGCAACTTAATAAATCCACTGCCGACCTGGACATGACCTTTAAGAGCTTCGTGGACCTCTACACGGCAGACATAAAAACCCGGCTCAAGGAGAATACCTGGGCCACCAAGGAACATATCATCCGTACCAAGCTGCTGCCCTATTTCGGCAAACTGAAAATGTGTAAAATCACAGCCCAGCAGATTATCACCTGGCAGAATGAGATGCTGAACCACAAGGACGAGAACGGCAAGCCCTATTCGCCGGTCTATCTCAAGACCGTCCACAACCAACTCAGCGCCATCTTCAATCACGCGGTGCGATATTACAATCTGCGGGAGAACCCCTGTAAAAAGGCCGGGAGCATGGGCAAAAAGAAAAACCGGGAGATGCTGTTCTGGACCAAGGATGAGTATCTGAAATTTGCGGAGGCCATGATGGACAAGCCCCTCTCATTCTATGCGTTTGAGATGCTCTACTGGTGCGGCATCCGGGAGGGCGAACTGCTGGCTCTCACGCCCGCTGATTTCGATTTTGAGAAAGGCACCGTATCCATCAATAAATCCTATCAGCGGCTGAACGGTCAGGACCTGATTACCACGCCAAAGACGGAGAAAAGCAACCGTGTCATCACCATGCCGCAGTTCCTGGCGAATGAGATCCAGGACTATCTCAAAATGCTCTACGGCATTGGGCCGCATGACCGGATGTTCACCGTCACCAAGAGCTATCTCCACCGGGAGATGGAGCGGGGCGCGAAAGAGGCTGGGGTCAAGCGCATCCGAATCCACGACATCCGGCACAGCGCGGTGTCGCTTTTGATTGATATGGGTTTCTCGGCCACGGCCATTGCAGACCGGGTAGGCCATGAGAGCATCGACATCACTTACAACTATGCGCACCTGTTTCCGTCCAAGCAGGCGGAAATGGCGGATAAATTGAACATGGAAAGGGGTAATTAAAAATGTCGGCAAAGAATTTGGACAAGCACAACCGCTGGCGGAACAAAACGGTAGCTTTTCGCGTTTCGCCGGAAGAGGACGAGCTGCTAGAAATCTTTGTCAAGCTGTCCGGCCTGACGAAACAGGACTACATCACCCGGCGGCTGCTGGAAAAGGAGGTCGTGGTGCAGGGCAATCCCAGGGTCTACAAGGCTTTGCGGGACCAACTTGCTGCTGTGCTGGACGAGCTGCGGCGCATTGAGGCCGGACAGGGCGTAAACGATGAGCTGCTGGACACCATCCAGATGATTGCAACTATTATGAATGGAATGCAGGAGGAAGCTGCCTATGGGAATTGACGCAAAAGAAAAGACTGCCCGAAGCACATCTGTTGGCGCAGATGAAAGGCAGTCCATTCAAAAAGATTTTGACAATAGTATACCCACTTCGGAGGCAAAACGCAACGGGGAAATGGAAAATTCTACGGAAAGTCTGGAAGAAATGTACCGCAAGATGCAGCGTATGGCTGACCCGCGTTATCTGCACACGCTCACCATGACCGAGCTGTTTCAGACCTCCTACAAAAGCCGCCCGCCCATCATTGAAAATTTGCTCCATTCGGGGGCGTATCTCCTCGCGGGTGCGCCTAAGATCGGCAAGTCGTTTCTAGTGGCGCAGATCGCCTACCATGTCAGCACCGGGGAGGATTTGTGGGGCTGCAAAGTCCACCAGGGAACCGTCCTTTACCTAGCGTTAGAGGATGATTTCCAGCGCATCCAGAACCGGATGTTTATGATGTATGGCGTGAACGATACCCCGAATCTCCACTTCGCCACCGCTGCCGGAAAAATCGGGAACGGTCTGGACGAGCAGTTGGAGAATTTCATGCGGGAACACCCGGACACCAAACTCATCATTATTGACACCATGCAAAAAATCCGGGAGGTCGGCGGCGAGGCGTACAGCTACGCCAGCGACTATGAGATTATCGGCAAGCTCAAGCAGTTTGCGGACAAACATTGTATCTGCGTATTGACCGTCCACCATACCCGGAAGCAACCCGCCGGGGACGCTTTCGAGATGATCTCCGGCACCACGGGCCTGCTGGGCTGTGCGGACGGCTCACTGCTGATGCAGAAGAAAAAGAGAACCGCATTGGAGGCCACCATTGATGTGGTAGGCCGGGACCAGCATGATCAGATTCTCTACTTGAAAAAGGACCCGGAAACGCAGATTTGGAATTTGGAGCGCATGGAAACGGAACCGCGCAAGGAACCGCTAGACCCTGTGTTGGAAGCGGTGGCCCGGATGGTCAATGCCGGTCAACCGGAGTGGACGGGCTCTCCCTCGGAGCTGGCCGCAGCGGTGCAGGTGGGCATGGCGGCAAATGCGCTGACCAAGTATCTGAATGTCAAATCCGGCAGGCTGCTGGAAGAATATCATGTGAGCTATGAGAATAAGGCGCGCCACGCCGGACGACAGGTAAAGCTCACCTATATGCTGGTGGAAGCTCCGGCCTTTGAAGTGGTCGAGGATGGGCGCGACGGTAGCGACGGTTGCAACGGTGAAAATGCTGCCACCCAAACAACCGTCGCTATCGTCGCAGCCGTCGCGGAAAGGAGCGGAAGCAAATGAAAAATGTGCAGATTCCCTATGACTTGTTCGCGGCGCTGGTGGAATATCACCTCGGCTATGATGACGAATACGAGGATGAAATCCGGCAGGGATTGGAGCGGAAGCTGGACACCCTGGTGCGGCATGAACTTTATGCAAAATATAAAACTGCGCCCAGCGCAGAAGAACGGGAACAGGCCCGGCAGGCGTACCTGGACCGGCGCGGCGTGTTCCCGGATTTCCGCTGGTAACAGGGATTTACTTTCATACTAATCCAGCAGACGAAATTAGCACCAAAGTCAATCTTCTCCCTGCTGGCATGGACAGGAGCGTGACACGCTCCTGTGGCTGGCGGACAAGGTGAATTGACCATCAACGCATCTTCCGTATCCCCCGTCCCCATCGGAAAATCCGCAGATTTGGAGATGGCTAAGGCCGGGAGAATCCGGTGGGTTTTCCCGGCCTGTGGACGGCGGAATCGAAGCAAACGGCAGTTGCGAAAAGGCCGCCGGTCACACCGCATTTTGAGGCTGTGGGTATCACCTGCAAGCCGAAAAAGGCGGCGAGGCTCCCGCAGGAGCCGCATACCCCCTCGGAGAGCCCACGATACTTTGCAGCCGCAGGATGAAAGTATCATAGTGGGTTATTACACTTCCGCAGAAGTGCATCCCCCAAAAGCTACCCGCATCTCAACCGCCCTTGTGGGGCGAGAAAGGAGTTCTATGGCAAGAGGCGACGGTATCCATCGTACCAGCGCAAGAAACATGAGACTGACCACAACCAAACTGAAAAACGCACAGCAGCACAACGAGCGTGAAAAAGAATCGTATGTCAACCAGGATATAGTCCCGGAACGCTCCCATCTGAATGTTCACTTCAAGCAACCGGACAGCGGCTATCTGGAACAGTTTGAACAAATGGAGGCGGACGGGTTTATCTCCACACGGGGCATCAAAGAGGATGCTTTCCGCTACGGTGAGCTGATCTTCGATGTAAATTCCGCCTACTTTTTCAACCACGGCGGATATGACTTTGCAAAACAATTTTACCACGACGCCTATCAAGCCGCAATCAAAATTGTGGGCGGCGAGCAGTACATTCTGTCGGCAGTCATGCACGCCGACGAGCGCAACCGGGCCATATCCGAGGCGCTGGGGCAGGATGTATACCACTACCACCTTCATGTGGTCTATATGCCGGTGGTGGAGAAGCAGATTCGATGGTCCAAACGCTGCAAGGACAAGTCGCTGGTGGGCAAGGTAAAAGAAACGGTCATGCAGGTCAGTATGAGCAAGAAGTGGGCCTCTAAGCCGGTTCTGGATGAGGTCACCGGCGAGCCGCTGAAAACGGCAAAGGGCAAGCCTGTCCTTAAAAAATCATACAGTGTGTTGCAGGACGATTTCTTCCAGTATATGCGTGAGGCCGGATACGCGGATTTAGAGCGCGGTGAGCGCGGCAGTTCTGAGGAACATCTGACGGTGACACAGTTTAAGGTGGAAAGAGAACAGGCGCGGCTGGCGGAGCTGCAAACAGAAAAATCGGAGGTTCAGGCGGAGATTGGCCAGCTTCGGACAGATAAGGCCGAGGCCGAGAAGGCAGCCAAAGAAGCACAGACCGAACTCCGGTTGTTGGCTCCCAAACTCAAAAGCATGGAGAAGCTGGCGGCTGAGTATTCCTCCGACCCGGAGGACCTGCTGCCACTCCCCGATAGAATGGAGTCCGCCAAATCTTACCGGGAGAAAAAATCCAAACCGCTGCTGGAGAAAATCGTCAAGGTAGTGTGCTCCGTTTACCGGGCTTACCTGGATGTCTGTCAGAAATTCGAGCTGTTGCAGCGCAAATATGATACGGAGGTCCCGTATTTGAAGGAGCAGTTGGCCGAGGTCAAGGGTGAAAATGCAGAATTGCAGGAAACCGCCAGAGACTATCACCGGCTGTGCCGGGCCTATGGGCCGGAGCGGGTAGCCGAAACGGTGGCCGCTGTCAAGCAGCAGGAACAGGCGGAAAAAGAGCAGAAACGCAGTCAAAAGCGGCGGCATGACCGGGATGAGCGGTAATCCCGTGTGGAGCTGAGAAAATAGGATTTTTGCTGATAGAGTCACCTGAACTGAATCATGTATCGTCCGGACACTTTCTATCCGAAAATCCGCTTACTTTTGCAGGTGTAGAGGCGGAGAAAATTTGTGAAAATACGGAGGTTTTATGAGAACAGGTCTTTCCAAGAAGCAAAAGACAACCAGCGTCTTTTTTGACGAGGCAAGCCCTATCATTGAGGTGTGTACCTACAACACTTCCCTCAAAAACCGTTTGAACGAGTATGCGGGAAAGTATCCGGCCGAGTGCCAGTTGGTGGATGATGACGAAAATGGATGCCTCACATTTGAGATCAGGAAGGGGCGGTTCAGTTTCAAGCTGAACGCCCCATACAGCGCAGAGCGCCGGAAGGCGGCCAGTGAGCTGGCAAAGAAGAATATCCAGAACTTGCAGCAAGGCAAGAAGTGACGGCACGCCGCCCGTGGGGAGAATGTTTCCCTACGGGCGGTTTTTTCTGTTTTTGATGCTCATGTTTTTGTGAGATTATCTTGAATATTCGTGCCTGACGTGCTATAATAAAAACGAATTCGACAACGAATGGAGATTTCGTTATGCCGGTTAGCTATGATAAGTTATGGAAAATGCTGATAGATAAGAAAATGAATCGTACTGACCTAAAAGATGCGGCTGGTATCAGCTTCAATGTTTTGGCCAAAATGGGACGGAACGAGTTTGTTTCAATGGAAAGCCTGCATAAAATCTGCCACACCTTATCTTGTGATATAGGCGAAATCATGGAGTTTACTGACAATGACGAACACGAATAGCACCAAAGTTTCCCCGTTTTACGGAATTACCAGGAGAGATTACTTTATGCAGCAACCATTGACTTGCGTTGAGATTTGTGCCGGCGCGGGTGGACAGGCTCTGGGCCTTGCTATGGCGGGCTTTGTCCACGTCGCCCTTGTGGAATATGAAGCTGACTATTGCAAGGTTTTGAAAGAAAACCGTCCGGAATGGAATGTCATTTGTGCCGATGTCCACGATTTTGATGGGCATCCATATAGGGGCGTAGACTTGCTTGCTGGCGGTGTTCCGTGTCCTCCTTTTTCTGTGGCAGGCAAACAGCTTGGAAAAGATGATGAACGCGACTTGTTCCCGGAAGCGATCCGGCTTATTGAGGAAATTAAACCAAGAGCAGTCATGTTGGAAAATGTGCGTGGGTTCTTGGACCCTGGATTTGATGAATACAGGGAGCATATCTTCTCCGAAATCAAGAAACTTGGCTATGTAACTCACATTAAATTGCTTAATGCATCCAATTTTGGAGTTCCGCAGTTGCGGCCAAGGGTTGTAATTGTTGGAATACGGAAAGACCAGCTTGGTGCATTTGCTTATCCCGAAGAAAAGCCTGACAGTGCGCCCCCAGTTGGGAAAGTGCTGTATGACTTGATGGCTGAGAACGGATGGGAAAAAGCCAAGGAATGGGCAGCTCATGCAGATCGGATTGCTCCCACCTTAGTCGGCGGCTCAAAAAAGCATGGCGGGCCCGATCTCGGCCCCACACGGGCCAGAAACGCATGGGCCGAACTAGGAGTTGATGGACGGGGGATTGCCAACGAAGCACCGTCTGCTGGATTCGAGGGAATGCCCCGATTGACAAGCCGAATGATGGCCAGAATTCAAGGATTTCCAGACACATGGACCTTTGGCAAACGAAAGACGGTGGCTTGCCGCATGATTGGCAACGCTTTTCCGCCCCCGGTTGCCCAAGCAGTAGGAGAAAAAATTAAGGAGTGTCTTGAGTATGGATGCGCTTATCGCCAAAGCTCGTAAAGAATACCATAGCGAATTATTGCATCGTGGAGTGTTAGCTATTAACGCTCAGGGTATTGCTACAAACGCTGATAAAGATAGTGTAGCCTCTGTAAGCATTGCAAGAGGGATTGCGGATAGGTTGCTGGCTGAAACAGATGAACGTATAGCGGGTCAAACATCAGGTAAGGCGTTTGAAGAAATTACCATGATGTTCATTAAATCTACTTTTCCCAAATTACAACACCTCCGGCCTGGTAAATGGGAAATTAAAAAATTGGGGAACCGCAGTAAGATCAAGACTTCTGCTTTTGCTCAGTACGAACACTTGGCTTATCTCACTGAATTGACAAAAGCAAACAGAAAGCTATCTGCTATGATTGGAAACGATTATATGGTCGCTCCTGATATTGTTATCTATAGGGGACTATGCACCGACGAAGAGATTAATACACCCATGCTAGTGGTGGATGATACACTTAGCAGAATGGCAGATTTACGAGAGGCCAATGGAGGCAAAGCTATTCTTCATGCGTCCATCTCGGCAAAGTGGACCATGCGCTCTGATCGGGCTCAGAACAGTAGAACGGAAGCTCTAAACCTTATACGCAATCGGAAAGGGCATCTTCCTCATATCGTAGTTGTCACAGGGGAGCCGCTCCCTTCAAGAATATCATCGCTGGCGTTGGGGACCGGGGATATTGACTGTGTCTATCATTTTGCTTTGAATGAGCTAATTGCAGCTGTAAATGATTATGATCATGACGATATAAAAGAGATGCTAAAAACTCTTGTCGAGGGTAAGAGATTAAAAGATATTTCCGATCTACCCCTAGATTTATCTGTATAATGGCTGATACGATTTCTTCTGACCGGAGAAGTAAAATCATGTCCCACATTAAGAGCAAAGATACCAGCATTGAGATGATGGTACGCCGCCGCCTCTTTGCGATGGGATACCGGTATCGTGTCAATTATAAGGCGCTTCCAGGCAAGCCTGATATTGTCTTTACCAAGAAGAAAATAGCCATTTTTATTCACGGGTGCTACTGGCACGGGCATGACTGTGGAAGCCGGTATGCCCATACGAGTCAGTCAAACAGAGCATATTGGGGCCCCAAAATAGAGCGGACAAAGCAGCGGGATCAGGAGCATATTCAAGAGCTGGAAGCCCTTGGGTGGAAGGTTGTTGTGCTTTGGGAATGTCAAATAAGAATGAATTTGGAAGACGTTCTTCAAAACTTGGTAGATGAATTACACAGAAAATAGCCTCTAATTATTTGTGTATTTAACTGAGTACTGCGGCATAATATTAAGGAGGACAATTATGAGTAGTGAGCTTCGGAGAAAAAGCGTAAACGAGGTGGCAGTTACGCAGTACGATATCAGTGTTATTCCAAATGACTTTAATATTACAACTATTTTCAACTTGATTGATTCTGGCGCAGTTGAAATGCCTGTATTTCAGCGTAATTATATTTGGGACAAGAAGAGAGCATCTCGGTTTATTGAATCGCTCATCTTAGGACTCCCAGTTCCGCAGATATTCCTTTATCAAAAAGAAAGAAATAAATTTTTAGTAATTGATGGTCAACAACGGCTTCTTTCCATCTACTATTACATTAAGCAAAGATTTCCACTTGTTGAAAAGCGTGCGGAATTAAGAAAAGTATTTGACCTAAATAATGGCATCCCTGACTCCATCTTGTTCAATGATATGTATTTTCAAGATTTCAAATTGCAATTGTCCAAATCTGAAAACGGAGAAAAAAATCCTTTAGATGGATTGCGTTATAATACGCTTGGGCTATATAAATCAAATTTTGAATTTATGACAATACGATGCATGGCTATTCGTCAAAATGAGCCTAAAGAAGATGATAGTTCTGTTTTCGAGATTTTTAGTCGTTTAAATACTGGTGGAGTAAATCTTAGCAATCAAGAAATTAGAGCTTGTCTGTATTATTCAGATTTCTTCAGAATACTAAACATTCTTAATCAGAATAGTATTTGGAGAAATATTTATGGTAAGCCAGAAGATGGGAAATTTAGGGATGTAGAAATTATATTACGTTTATTTGCGTTACTTTGTGATGGTGAAAATTATAGTGGCTCTATGAATGGTTTCATAAATCGCTTTGCAAAAAAGGCAATGAACTATTCAACAAGTGAAATAGAATATTTTGAAAATCTTTTTACTTCATTTTTAGAATCATGTTCAGAAATTTCCAGAGAAACTTTTGCCACTAAAAAGGGGGAGTTCAATGGTGCGTTATTTGACTCCGTCTTTGTTGCAACGGTAGATAGATACTACAAAGAAAAGTCGCTAGTTGGTGGAAAAACCCAGCCTGATAAGATTAATGCGTTAAAGAAAGACGTGGAATTTGAAGAGGCAATTACACACAGTACTTCCCATACTAAAATGGTTAAAAAAAGACTGGAAAAAGCTCGTGAATACTTGCAATAATACATGGTATAAAGCGAGGTTTATACTATGTATAGTGCAAAGATAAAATCTTTATATGATGAGTATGGTGAATTAATCGAATTTTGTAGATCAAATGGTCAGATCTCATTTGAGCTATATATCAATGATACCTACAAAAAAGCGTTGCTTCTTTCCGCGGCAAGCTACTTTGAGGCTGTAATTACGAGGGCTATCCATGACTTTGTAAATGGTAAACCACGTAATAATCCAGAAATTGTAGCGTTTGTTGACAACAAGGCGGTAAAGCGTCAGTATCACACTTTTTTTAATTGGGATGGAAAGAACGCCAATCAGTTTTTTGGATTGTTCGGCGACACATTTAAGCGCAGGGCTAGAGAAGAGATTCAAACTAAAAGTCTTGATGACGCTGAAGTTGCTTTCCTGTCAATTGGCCAAGAACGAAATCGATTAGTGCATCAAAATTATATTGAGGCGCAGATCAACGATACATTTGAAGAAATTTACATTAAATACGAAAAAGCGTGTGATTTTGTCGAGTTAATAACTCAACTTCTGAGTGTGTAACATCTTGTCCAAAATTCATGGCAACGCTATGGCAACAAAAAATCAGATAGCCTCTACTATCTGAATAATGAAAAGAATACCAATAATCTGAGCTAAATCCCATAAGCAAGTTCGTTTAGAATATGTCTGACGGGAGCGAGTGGGAATAAGAACCACACCCCGGAAACCATTGAACCCCAAAGGCACCCCCGCAGAGGGGCATCAACCAAATACCGTTCATGAGCAGAGCGCAAGGCCACCGGATAATTTCCGGTGGCCTCGCTTTGCATTATATAGGCTGATGCCCCTTATTTGCCCTGATAGGCGCGATACAGGAAGGTCACGATCTGCGCTCTGGTGCAACCCGCGTTGGGGCTGAATGTCGTGCTGGTGGTTCCCTTGGTGATGTTCTCCTTAACCGCCCACAGTACCGCGTCGGCGTAGTAGGCGTCAGACTTCACATCGGCAAAGGGATTGGCTGTACCCGCTGCCGGGGACTTCTCGGAACGCCACAGGAACGCGACGATCTGGGCACGGGAGCAGGTCATGTTGGGGCTAAACGTGGTGTCGCTGGTGCCCTTGGTGATGCCATTCTCCACCGCCCACAGCACAGCGTCATAGTAGTAGCTGCCCACGGGGACGTCGGTAAACGGCATGGCGCGGGTTTCGGGTTTGGGACTGCCAGCGGTGCGCCACAGGAAGGTCACGGCCTGCGCACGGGTGCAGATGCCGTCCGGGGAGAAATGGGTATCATCGGTTCCCTTGGTAATGCCGTTTTCCACTGCCCAATCCACAGCGTCCTCATAATAGCTGCCGGTGGCTACATCCACAAACACGCCGGTCTGGGGGGTGCCGTTGGCTTTCATAAAGATGACCTCGATGGTATGGGTTCTGCGGACATTCTCAAAGGTGTAGGACTTCACCGCGCCGATGCTCTTGCCGTCGATCTTGACATTGGCGACAGCATAGCCCTTATCCGGGGTGATGGCGAAGGTCTGATCTCTGCCCTTGCGGACGCTGACATCGCCGGAGGGAGAAATGGAGCCGTCAGTTCCGGCGGTTGCCTTGATGGTGTAGTAGCTGTAGCCGCTGCCGCCACCGCCTTGATTGCCGCCTGTGCCGCTATTGCGCAGAATCGTCAGCGTGTAAGTTTTAGCACCGATTCCCACGACAATGTCGGTTGTGCCGCTGTTGGGGATGGCAACGGTTGCGCTGCCGCCGGTGGAGAGAGCCTGTCCGTTGATGCTCACGGGCTCGCCATTTCCAGACACCGCTGTGACTAGCGTAGATGTTGCTCCGCTATCATTTTGCAGCGTATAGGTATAGTTCGTTCCGTTGGCGGTAAAATCGCCGAGCCCCACTGCCAGACCTTCAAAGGTCAGAAGGTCATTACCGGGCACTGCGGCTCGCACCACTACGCGGGTGCCAAGCCGGGAGAAGGTGACGGTTTCCGCCCGGAAGGTTTCCCCGGAGATGGCACCGCCAATACCGGTCTTTTTCGTTTCCAGAACGGTCCCGGCAGCATCCAGCAGCGTGGCCACCAGTTCTGCGCTATTCTGAGACTGCAGGCAGTTGTTGCGCAGGGTAATGGCGGCGGTGCTGCGACCGTTGCCGTCGTTCCCCTGTGTCACATCCATCGTCAGCTTCTCTCCGGTGCGGGCCAGTGCGCCGGTCATATGGACGCTGGCCTCGCTGTCACTGCCGTCATACTCCGGCAGGCGCTGATTGCTTCCCGTTCCACCGATCTTGCCTTCCGCCCACGCCTCGGCGTACAGATAGGTACCCACATTGGAGATCTCGGTTTTGCCAATGGAGTTCATATACTTGCCCAGATCATAGGTCAGGTCCAGTGTAAAGGTTCCCTGATCGATGCGGGCGAGGGCGCTGTTTTCGGAAATGGTGATTTCATTATCGCGAACCGATACGCCGTTTGTGGCGCAGGCTACCTCTGCATGTTTGGTATGCAGATCATCCGCATAGAACGCAATCTTCACCTTGCGGTTCTTTCCGTCGGCCAGCGTGGCGGCAGAGGAATTATAGAGGGTCATGCGCACCGTGCGCTTGCCGGCACTCTCCGCAATCACTTCCATTTGCGAGATGCCAATGTCGGGATAATCCAGATACACTGTGCCTGTTTCGTTGATGCCGGCGTCGGCGGTGATGGTATAGCTCGGGTCGGTCACGCGGTCCTTCACATGGTGCCAGACGGTAAGGGTGGTGCTTTCATTGGGCAGCAGTTTTTCCGTAAGGGTGGCGGTTTCCCCGCCGCCAAGGCTGACCGTTAGGCTTGTCACATCGTTCAGCCCGGTGTTGCGGATGGTAAAGCGAATGGGTGTCAGGCTGTTCAGCGCCAGCGTTGCATAATCTACACCGATCTGTTCCACTGCAACCGCATCAGTGATAAAATCAGAGGTAGCGGTATAGAGGATCGTTTTCTCACCCGGAACGGTCACGTTGCCGATTACCTGCGGGTTTTCATCGTCATAGAAGTTGGCCTGAATGGCGGCCTGCACCTGATTGGGGCCGCTGACATAGGCATCAAAGTGGTCAGCCAGCGTACGCTTCGGCAGCTCTGCCAGTTCCAATGGTGCGGAGAGCGTGTAGGTATTTTCGGCATAGCGCAGCTTGGCCGCCTTCAAAATGCCGTGATCTACCGCGCCCTTGTCGTCATTGACAGTCTCATTCCAGACGATGGTAAGGTCATTGATGCTGCGATGATCCCCGCTGAGGGAAGCGAAGCGGAAGTCTCCGCCCACGACAGCGTTGCCGCTGCTGGTCAGGGCAGACAGAGAGCCGGGGAAACTGTTGGACATGGTGCCGCTGCCGTCCACAGCCAACAGCTGGATATCGCTGCTGCCGTCTCGGACACTATGCCAACCGATGACAAATCGGTCATCCCCGATGCCAAAGTTGGCTGCAACGACCTGGGGGTTTTCATCAAGATTGCTGTCACAGGTCGCCAGCATGGCTGTACCGGGCGTTCCGTCAGCAGCCACGGTACAATAGGCGATCTCGTAGGCGGAGGTATCTCCGGTTCCGCTGCGGTCCAGCGAGTAAACCGCCATAGCGGTTCCGTCGGGCAGCATGGCCGCCTGCAACGCCTTCACGCTGCCGGTAGCACCGTTATAAAGCATTTTGGCATCGCTCCAGCGGCCGTTACTGCTGTCATAGCAACTGTACATGATGCAATCTCTGGTCGTGAAGTTCAGCAGGTTGTTGCTGCCTGAAGCGCTCACGGGATCGGGGGTGTAGACGCTGCGCCAGAACACGATGGCCTTGTCGTCGCCGCCCACTGCCGTGGCCGGGGCCAGATCCGGCGTGCCGTCCTTGGTTAGGCGGGTGGAAGTCCAGTTTGTGCCATTATAGACGGACACTACGATCTCCGTGCTGTTCATCAGCAGGTTTTGCTCTTCCAAGGTCACGGCATTACCGGCATTTTTACCCGGTAGCTCGGTGCCCATGCGAACCCAAGCCGCCGCCGCGAAGCTTTCAGTGCCGGACAGAGAAACGCTTGTGTCGCCGTAGCCGGGGAACTCTGTGAGATTGTCAATTTGGCTGGAGGGAGTATAGACGCCGTCATTGAGGGTGGAGAAATGTGCCCGGCTGTCGTAAATATTGCTGCTGTTGCCGTCGTTGATGTAGGCCAATATCTTCCCGTCATCGCTGAGCTGTGGATAGGATGTGGGGTTGGCATTGGTCTGGATGCTTTCCAGCCCACTGGGGGAGTTCAGAGAGAACAGCATCATCCGCTGCTGGGGCTGGCCCCAGGTACGGGCATATTGCTCCAGATAGTCCCGGCTTTGGAGCGTTGCACTGGCAGAAGCCACCTGCATTCCGCTCTGGGCTGCCGCCATCTGCAGCGAGGCAAGGCTCAGCCCACTGGTGGCGCTATTCCAGTAGTCATCGATTGTTTTCCAGTTATTAAAAGTCCTGGTGGCTCCAAGGGTTCCGGAGGCGATCACCGCCTCGTAGGAGATAAACAGGAAGGTGGCCACAAATTTGATTCCCACTTCGCTTTGGATCCCCAGGGCCTGACCGTTGATCTGGCGCTTTGACTTGTCGGCAAGATAGGTGCGGGAGAGGAACTTATTCTGACTGTCCACATCCAAATTGCCGAATAGGCCGATCTTCAGCGCCACGACCGAATAGTCAAAGCCAATGCCGCCAAACGCGTGGACATAGGCGTTGATACGCAGCGTGGTCAAAAAGTCATTCACTGCCGTGGCCGTGGGATCGCTCCAGGCAAGCTCTGTGCCCTGTCCCTGCTGGCCGTAGCGCACTGCGGTACGGAAATCCAGCTGAATGGCACCACCCAGCTCAAAGGTTGCTGTCAATGGCACGGGGCCAGCCATGGCGTTCACGCTGAAGGTGAAGCCCACGCCAACGCCGGCGGTAAAGCCGCCGCCTACGGTGAAAACCTCCCACTCCTTTTTTTCGGCGTTATAGCGGATTTCCGCTTCGTAAAAGCCCTCCAACTGCAAGTTGAGATCCGTGCTGGTGACATTGTCGGCCAAGGAGTTGGCTTTGTATTCCCCCTTGGGATCATAGGTGCCCTGGGCCATCTGGCTCAGATCCCCGGTACCGGGCACGCCCACCTCCAGGTTCTGCGTCAGCACATTCGCACCCAACGCCACGCCGTCCTCGGAATAGTCCATGTCCTCCATCTCCAGCGTATTGTACCCGGCCCAAATCATGGCACGGAACACGGAGGGATCTTCGCTGGGGGTGATGATCATTTTGAACACGGAACTGTCCACCGGACCGCTCAGATCATCCAGCCGTCCGGTCAGCACCTTGAGAATGCTGCTATCGCCCACTCCGCCAAAGTCGACTTGATTCACTCCACTGGAGGAGCTCATCGTCGCCAGAATACCGGTGACGCGCTCATCCTCTGTCACCTTGGGCACTCGGGTCAGATCAACGACCCGGAAGGGCATTATTTTCTCCTGCAGCAGGCTGCCGTTCAGGCTCAGCTGCGTTTTCATACCCACATCCTTGCCGTCGGCGATCCATCCAGAGGTGGTCATGGTGGCCTCGGTGAGGGTCAGATCGTTTTCCGCCACAGGGATGGATGAGAAGGGATACTGCTTGGTACTGCTGCTCTGGGCGGCAGGAAGAACGCCGTATTCGTCCGCCAGCTTGAGACTGTAATTCTTCGCGTTGGCAATATCCTCGCCCCAGAGGAACATGGTGGTGTGCAGGGTTGCTGTTTTAAAGCTGCTGTTAGGGCCGATCTTCCCGGTCGAGCTGCGGACATCCACCTTCTGACCGTTGGCAAGACCGTAATCAACGCTTTGCGCCACAATGAAGGGTTTGTTTTTCTCCTCCGCCGGCACGCCCTCCAGAGAGACAATGCCCTCTGCGGTGCGCATTACATCGTCCACGCCCAGCTTGCCGTTGACGGTCAGCAGCAGTGGACAGTAATTGTCGCCGTCAATTTCGCTGATTTCCAGAATGTACTCCAGCTGATCCAGAGCGGAAAGCGCCGTGGTGCTGCTCTCGCCCTTTTCGGCCGACCAGAACTGGGTGGAATCCAGATAGACGGTTATAGTTCCCGCCGCATCCGTGGTATAGGTGTCGCCGGTGATGCCGCTGACAAGTGCTCCTGCCTTGGAGCCCAGCAGAGCTGTCTCGCAGTAGCCTCCGTTTTTATAAACGCCGCCGCGAACGGTCACCGTCTTGTTCGCCAGCGGATCGCCGCCCGGTGTGATGAGCGTCACAGATGCCCGGGCGACTTGCCGAAGGGTGAAGGTATTCAAGGGATAAAGCTGCAGTTTTGTGGCATCCCGCTCGCCGGAACGCAGATTTTCTTTATAGATGGTGCCCAGATAAATATCCTTGTCGGTGCCGGACCGCAGAGACACCTCACTGGCGATTCCGTTGGGTTCGTAAAGCGCCAGCACGCCATCACGGTTGGTCGTGACTGTTTTGGGCGCACCTGTGCCGTCGGTGTATTGCAGCGTAGTTTCCGCTGCAGGCGTCAGCTGGAAGAGATAGAACTTATTTTGCAGCGTCTCCGCTGTCACCTGTACGGAGGCGCTCATGCCCGTGGCGGCATGGATAGCCGTGACGGTTGCGGTGCCGTTGGCCCGGCCGGACAGCGCCATTTTGGTTTCGGGAAGGTAGGAAGCAAAGGAGAAGTTTCTGATGTCCTCATACAGTCCGCCCTGCTTGTAGTTGACGGAAATGGCATTGTTGTTGCTGGAGACCCACTTGATGCCGTCTTTAAAGGAGTTCCAACCGTACTCGTTATAGTTGATGCCGATGTACTCGATCAGCCCCAGCTCCTGGCGCAGCTGCAAAATTTTAGCTGTATCGGTGGGCAGGGTGCCGCTGACCTTGGAGGTATTGTCCATGGTCAGCGCAGAAATCGGGTTTCCTTCGTCGTCCTGCACCTTCAGTGCGTCGGCATCGTAGACATACAGGGGGAAGGAGTCGGTGCTGGGAGATTCCTCACCAGGGTTCTCCACGCTCAAAACCACTTGATAGGTGTCCTTTAGATTGCCGGCTTTCACACTCTGTAATGGCAGGGAGAAACTTCCGGAGGGACCGGATAGGCGCTCACGGGCCACCTCTTGGGTGGTGTTGTCCTCTGTGACCCGGGTAATGGTCAGCGTGGGCTGCGGAGAGGCACCGGCAGTGGCGTTTTCCACCGACCAGTCGATATTGACGGCGCCGTCGGTATCCTTGAGGTAAATGCTCTGGGGCGGTGTCAGCTTGGCTGCGGCAGGCGGTGCCTGCACGATGATCCAGGCAAGTGCTGACAGGCGGACGTCCTCACCCCCGGCGTTGGGGTGCGGCATGGAGACCAATACCGTGTAGGCAGGGGTATTGCCGTTGGAGAGCTTGGAGAGCACATTCTCCTCGATCCGCACGCTGTTTTTATCCTTGCCGACGGTATAAGTCGCAACGGGCTGGCTGGCGCTCAGTTCCGCCTCATTCGTGTAGTTGCCCTCATACAGGTCAATCCTGTAATGGAACTCTTTGTTCGGTGCCATCAGCGCGGCGTTGGAGCTCCACAGCACGGTGGCGGGTTGATTTAACCGCGTCACGATGGACGCGTTGCCGGGAATCACCAGTGCCAGGGAATCGCCTGCCGTCACGGTATAGGGCTTTGACTCGCCCTTCACATCATCGGCAGTGTCCTCAGTCCCGTTGTCCGCCGTAAAGGTAAAGGTGACGGATCCCACCTTGGCTCCTGTGGTGGCAACAAGGCCGGTATTCTCGTTGATGGTGGCAATGAGCGGGTCACTGCTGCTCCATTTACCGGTGGTGTAGCTGGCCGTCTCACCGTTTTTCCCCAAAACCTTGGCCTGAAGCGTGGGGCGGACGGTTGTGGCGAGGGAAATCGTATAGTCGGCGTCATTCGCTTCCGGGACGACGTTCACCGTGCTCACGGAAACTTTCCTTTGCACCGTGAACTGCCGGGTCAGGGGAAGAACATTCACCCAGTCAGGATCGTCTTTCGTGCCCTCGTTGGCCTGCAGCGTCACCGTATAGGTGCGGTTGGAAGCAGAGGGTGCGATTTCGTAGTCGCTAACGATGAAACCTCCGCTCTTTGTATCCAGATAGACCTGCAGATAGGCTGGTGCTTCAACCGTGGAGTTGTCCCTCAGTTCGAGGCGGAAGGGGGCTTCCTTCGGCTCTGTTTCATCCGGGGTGTGATAATTGCTGTATACGGTCATGTAGGCCTCCGCCATGTTGGCGTTCATCGTGAACGATGCCTTGCCGTTGGCGTAGTCGGCGGTCAGTGCGGTGGGAGCGTTGCGCATCAAGACGCTCTTCAGCGCAACGTCGGCAATCGGCTTGCTTGGATAGTGTGCGGTATTCAGCTCATGGCCGAAAACATCTTCCACACCGGTCATACCATTGACGGTGACCGTGGTGGCATCCGCATCCTGCACCGGGTACCAGAGCATTGCCGTGACGCCGTAGTCGTTCATGGAAAGTTCAGCGGCGGTATACTCTTCGCCATTGATGGTCACGCGGGCGTTTCTAAGATCCACGAACTCGTTAAAGGTAACTGTGATGGGCACGTGCTGTCCGCTGGCATAGGTTCCCTCCGGGGCCGTGACGCTTTGAATGGTGGGCTTGTCCGTGTCCACCAGCTTGGCGTGGACGCCGCTGGTCTTGGCGGTGGTGGTGGAATTATGGATATTATTATTTACATTCTTCAGATACAGTTCGAAGGGCAGATAGTACTTCTCATCCACTCTGTTTTTCGTGGTAGACTGCAGGGAGATGCTGACCGTACTGCCCTTTTTAATCGTACAGTCCTCCGTTTTCTTTCCATCGACGATGGGCGTCAGAGGTGTTTCATCGAGCTTGTACTCCGTCAGACAGAACGGGGCATAGGGTCTCGGGTTTTTAGAATTATAATAGCCATACGGCGCAGGGCCATTATAGGCAGCTATGTCTCCGCTCCAGCTAAACTCGATGCTGGCGTCGATTTGGTATGGCTGATAAAATTGGGAGGAGCCGCTGGGAAGCACCAAGTTGCGGGCACCCTCCAAAATTCCGATGGTATTGCTTAGCGCAACAAAGTCCGAATTGTTGGCACTGCCGCCAGTGTAACTTTCTGTCAGCAAAGGAATAAACAAATCATCATATAATACGGTTGTATTTTTGACTTCTTCAACATAGCTCGGCGCGGTCATTGATCTTTTTATTGTGGGGACGGGAACCGTCTTTATTAGCTTGAGCTGACAGTGGTCGGCATAACTGTCACCGTCATAGAACACCAGATTTTCCGCATCGTAAAGTTCAATCATCCCCAGCAGGTCGCCATAGGAATAAGAATCCTTGCGCCAGTCTGGGTTCCCTCCTTTGGTTTTAACCTCGACAGTGATTTTCTGATTACTTAAACTGAAAGTCGAGCCTACGTCATAGGTCAGCTTGTAGGACCCGTCGCTTTGCTCGACGACCTCACTCGTCTCGCCTATCGAGACCTCCACACCGGTGATATACTCGCTGAGCTGGCCTTTTTGAATGCGGTAGGAAAAGCCGACCGGTTTTCCGCCGTATACAGTAAAAGCCCCGGAGCTCCATTTGTTGTTTGCGAGATCCTCCAGCGTTTGGCTCATCATGCCGCGCATATCCACCGTCTCAACGCCCTCAGGCTTTGTGGCAGAGGCGGAATACTGCAAGCTGATGCCCTGCAGCTCCAGCTGCTCCATCAGGCTATTGAGATTCTCCAGAGCTTCCCCGGTAAACTCCCTGCCGGAGAAATAGGTGTCCTTGATCCGCTGCAGCTCCTGTTCGATTTGGATCATGGTCTTCAAATCGCCCAGCGCCACCGGAGTCCCATCCACGTCGGCTATGCGAGTGAGATCCGTGGCGGGATTTTCCAGCAGCTCCATGACAGCCGCCAGTGTCAACACCTGGCCGTCCAGCGTGATGGTTTGATCCACCTTGAAATTGCCGTCTTCATCCAGCAGCCCCAAAGCGTTCAGCATGGAAAGCACTTGGTCGCTGCTGCCGCCGGTCAAGGCGGAGAGCTGCTCCAAAATCGCCTGATTTTCCCTGGGTGTGTTGCCCAGCGAATCGCTCAGCGCTGCAAACGCCGCTGTCGGCAGCATGGTCAGCACCATGCAGCAGACGAGCAGTATGCTAAGTATTCGTTTTTTCATTGGCTTTTCTCCTCCTGTTCGTGTCGGGCGGGCTTGTCCGTTCCGTCTTTTTTCTGGTTTTCTCTGATTCTGAGCCGGAAGCACAGTGCGGTGATGACTGCCGCTGCCGTAAAGGATACAACACCCACCAGTACATAGCCGCCCGTGTCCTCCCGCAGCAGCATCGCGCCGAACACGCCACACGCGGCGGTCTGCCCCGGCCCGACGACCGTGCCCGCCGTCTGCATCAGTGCCGCGAACAGCAGCATACACATAGCGCTCAGTCCATAGATGCCGCGCCGCTGTCTCCGGCGGGTGTTTTCCCGCACCCGCTGCTTGACGAGTGCGACCCGTTTTGCGGTATCGTACATTTCGTTTGAACCCCCTTTCCGGTTTGTCTGAAACTGTGATAAAAACCCTTTCACTTATATAGGTACAAAAAATCGAAAAAACTCTCACCCAAAACGAAAGATTTTTCAAAAAATTTGAGAGCCGCCAAAAAGCAGCTCTCAGGGAGTAAATATTCGGTTATTTCCTCTGTGATAAGCGGAAAGCAGACAATCTTCCCGCCGCCACCAGCAGCACCGGCAGGGCGTAGGCGATGTACTGCGCCGCGCCGCCGTAGGCGATGAGCAGATTGTAGATGGCGTGGAGGGTGATGGCCGCGCCCAGCAGCCCGCACGCGCCGGCTATTTTAAGCCACGTCCGCCGCCATGTGTAGGCAAGCCCGCCGCCCACGATCAGGCCGCAGAGGACGTGCATGGCTCCCGTGCCGAAGCCCCGGAAGAAGATGAAGGAGAAGCGGTCCGCGCCGTTCTGGATGAGATAGCAGACGTTTTCAAAGGTGGCGAAGGCGAGGGCGACCGTTATTGCCGCAGCCTTGATTTTATCCCCCTCCGGCTCGAATACCAGAAGATAGAACACCAGCGGCAGCAACTTCATCATTTCCTCCACCACCGGCGCGATCTCCGCCGTGGCGGCAAGGGCGTCCGCCTGACATACCGCCGCGAGGAAGGTGTTGATATAGGCCGAAAGCAGGCACACCCCCATCCCGGCAATGCAGAACAGGAAGAAGCGAAGCTGCCGCCTGCCCATACACAGGGCGGCCACCAGCAGCGGGGACACCATGCAGATAAAAATATTTTCGATGTAGGTCATGCGTCCACCGCCTTTCTCGTGGCGGGCAGCAGCCCCAGAATCGCAAGGGTCAGCAGCATATCGCACCAGAAGGTGGGGCTGGCCGGGGAGGTGTTGGGCCAGAAGCAGCCCGCCGTCCAGAGCAGATACTCCGCGAACGCAAAGCAGAGCACGCCGATGTGGAAATACCGTATATTCCGCGCCGCGCCCGTCTGCCCATTGGCGTAGACCAGTCCTCGAATGGCGCAGAAGGAGAGCCATATCATCATGCCGCACCAGATCAGGTTGGAGAGAATATCCCCGAAGATGCAGTAGTACGCCAGCAGCGGCACACCGAGCGCAGGCGCAAGCCATGCCCGGCGGCAGCGGAAGCTACGCTCATCTGCTCCCGCCAGAGTGGCCTGCAAAATGCGCAGGAAGATGAGGCTGGCCACCCAGCCGAACTCCGACACATAAAAGACCCGCGGTGTGGTATCGAACAGCAGCAGATACAGCGTCCAGTAGAGCGCGCCAAGGGCAAAGCAGCCGTAGAAGCACAGCAGCAGGAAATATGCCTGTCGCCCGCTTTTCCGGTAGGATATGCCCGAAAGCAGCGCGCCGACGAACGTGGTCAGCAATTGCAGCAGGTTCTCAATCAGCTCCATGAATCCCCTCGCTTTCCTCGTCCTGCCCGTCCTCCCGGTTCATCTGCCGGATGCGAAAGCACAGGATGGTCACGCACACGCCGAGTAAAAACGCCAGCAGCCCAATGACGATGTATCCCAAGGCAGCGCCGCCGTGAAAGATGCTTGCCGTCATTTCAAAGCCGGAGTAATCCCCGGTCTGGATGTTTGCGGCAATGCCGGGCATGGCGAGGGACGCGCCTATGAGCAACACAAGGCATGCCGCCACGGCGGAAGCCATGGTGACCGTATTGCGCCGACGCCGTTTCTCTCGTTCCATTTTGGCGATGCGCCGCTTTGTCTCCGCGACGCGCTCCTCATGACTCCGCATTTGTGATTCCCTCCCGTTCTAAGAGCCTTCGCAGGCTCTCTTTTCCGCGATACACCATGTTGGTGATCTGTTTTACCGTTTTCCCCGTGACCTCCGCCGCCTGCGCGTAGCTCATATCCTCGAAATAGGTGAGGTACAAAACCTCCCGGTAGTCCGGGTTCATTTCATCCATGCAGAAGTGCAAGACGCGGTTTCGCTCCTCTGTCCGTATGACCTCCTCCGCCAGCAGCTGTCCGTCCGGCTCGCCGGTCAGCGCATCAAGGCTGAACAGAGGCTTTCGTCTGCTCTTGTGGCGCAGCGCCATGTGCCGTGCCGCCTTATAGAGATACGCCTTGAAGCCGCCGTCCCGGATGCGGGGCTTTTTCGTGAACAGATAGGCGAAAACATCCAGCATCAGCTCCTCCGCCTCGTGAACGTCATGCAGATAGCCGTCAATATACAGGGTCAGGGGGTCGCCGTATTTTTTCATCAGGGCATTGAGCCCTTCGTCGTCACCGCTCAGATATTGGCGGTATAGGGTTTCGTCGCACGCCATGCCGTTCACTTCCTTTTTGCGGATGCTAAAATGCAGAGGGGTATCCGTCAGGTGCTTGTCCTTCTGGGATCGCGGCGCTGTTCCTGAAAGCGCGGGTCGGACGGCTTTTCCGCGTTTTCCGGGATCGCCCATGAGCGCCCGAACCGGGACGCGCCGGGGATCCGCCCCTCGGCGCAATATTGGTTGCCCCGCCGCTCTGACACGCCCCAACGGTAGGACGCCTCCCGAATGGAGATATAGCCCTTGATCCCGTTCGTACTGCACCTCCGCATGGATAATACTCAAGATGATACATTATATACGAATATCCGAAGAAACGCAAGGCATCTGGCGAAGTGTTCAGAGAAAAGTTACGGATAAGGTTGATGTTTTTTGAAAAAATCCTCCGAAATCTGGCCAAAACGCCCTATTCGGATTGTAGTATGGGTAGAGGGGGAAATATGGGGGAACGAAGTAATCAGCAAGCACAGCAAGCGAGTACCCGCTTGCGGATTTTGCGCTGTTCAGGTCCCTTGCCCGAACAGTCAAAATTGCTTGCTGGGGTGCGGGTCTCCGGTGGAGACCTCAAAGCGTGAAGCGCTTTGAAGCGCCGACCGAGCCGACAGGCGAGACCATCCCAGACCCTTATGAAGAACGGAGGCGGCGCATGGCAAACCGAAAGCGGAATATCCAAATGAAATTCTATGTTACGGAGGACGAAAAGCGACTCATAGATGAAAAGATGGCGCAGCTCCCCACACGGCGGTATGGCGCCTACCTCCGCAAAATGGCGATCAACGGATATATCATCTATACGGACACAGCAGATATCAAGGCGTTCACCAAAGAACTGTCCGCCATCGGCCGGAACATCAACCAGATCGCCAAACGGGTCAACGCCGAAGGGAGCGCGTACAAAGCGGATATGCGGGAGATACAGGAGAGGCTGGATGAGATATGGCAGTTACAAAGACGCATCCTATCAAGCGGGCGCTGAAAGCGGCCATTGACTATATCTGCAACCCGGAAAAGACGGATGCCGGCGATGGGGACGATGACCGTTTCAGAGAGGCCGCGGATCATGTTGAAGATGCCGCCATTCCAACCGGCCGGCGTCATGCCCACCTCGCCGGCGATCTCGCCCACCTTCGTATTCACGGTACCACCAACCGTACCAAGGATCAGGGAAACAAAACTTTTCTTAGACATTTGAAAGACCTCCATGTATTTTTCCTCATCGGATGACTGTATGATACATCAGCTTTGTTGGCTGGATGTTTGAGTTCTGTTTGCGAAATATTAAAATGATGATGTCCAAATTCACGGAGATAAACGGCGGTTGATAAAGGGCATTTCCTCCAGCCCCGCCAGTTCACTGCCGTGGGTACGGCGATGGCCCGCTACAATTTCATAGCCGTTTCCATCTTTCTCCGGGCGGGCAAGACCGGGAACCATTACACCGTTTACGCGGATAGAAGCAACGATTTCCTGCATCTTCGCATCGTCCCGTACCTTAAAGGGGTGCGGACGGAATGTGTGAAACGGATGAACCTCGGAAAGTTTCAGATAAACCAGCTTGCCTTCCTCAACCGGGCGGGGCGGTGTAGTCGGCTCGGGAGCCGTCTGTTCCACAGCAGCAGTTTCCTTCAGTGCCGTATCCTGTGCGGGCTTAATGGGCTCCTTGGCATCCGGGGCCTTTCCATCGCTTCGGGACACTTTGTCTCGTTTGGACGGCTTGGGCTTGTCAGGGGCCGCCTTATCCGCCTTGGGTGGGCGGCCCTTGCGGGCCCCAGCCGATTTCTCCGCTTTCTGATTTTCAGTCGCAGCCTTTTCCGCTTTCGGCGGACGGCCACGGCGCGGCTTTTTCGGTTCCTTCGTATTGGCGGGCTGCGGTGTTTCTCCGGGGGCTGCCGCCTCTGGCGTTTCGGGGGGTTCCGCCTTTTCGACTTCGGCGCGGGCGTTCTGCCTCTTTTCCGCCATAAGTTCAGTGATTTTGTCAAAGGACACAACCACATCGCCGGACCAGGTATGGCAGGCCCGGTCTGTTCCTGCTGGGGCTCAGACGCTGCGGCCTGTTCGGGTGTGGTGATAGGCTCGGCGGCCTCCGGGGAAATATTCTCCGCAGGGCCAGTATTCAATTTTTCATCGGCCATTTGCGATCCTCCTTTTCGTTAAAGTTGCACAAATTTGAACGCTAAAATTTTGTAGTTATTTTTGCACCTCCTTTCCGTCTATCCACGCAAAAAAGCCGCCCGTTTTTCATGCCGGACGGCTTTTTGCGTAATGTGATAGATCAAATATTGTTTTTTCTGGTTTGTAGGCTCCGAAAAGCCTTGTATTTACAGTGTTCCTAATAGGAAGTAATCATATGTGCTTGACGCCATCAGGGAACCTCATGGAATCCCTTATATTCTTATTCCTTATCCGCTCCTTTCTCACCGCTCGTCGGCTAGTGTCCACTAACTGCCGACAAAATATATTGCCGCCCCGCAGCCTCTCTGCGTATTATGCGCAAGGATGTCAGGCGGCTCGACAAGTGTACTAATAATCACTAACACTTCGAGGTTTACTTACATAAGTTAGAGTCATCTAACCGCTGTGAATAGACTCACACTGGTTTCTGGTAAAACTCCAGCGCGAGTTAGATGCAACTAACTCACATCTTAAAGGTACTCCCTGTTTATTGCGGCATCTGTTCTCGCGCAATACGCAGGGAGAATACTTTACAATCAAAGTTGTTCTTTAATCGAAATGATTTACCGTGCAGTCAGTTCATTCTCTAAAGAAAGATTGCAGAGGGGAATTGTCCCACAGGGGAATCCTGTGGGACAAGGGTGCGCACCCTTGTCTCTGTTTTGATTGTGAGTTTAATTATATCAGTATCTTTTAAAAAGTCAATCGTTCTGGGGAATGAACTATAAATGTAGGCATGCTTAGGTGGGAGTGATATTAACTCTGTTGGAGCAAAGATTCAAGTCTTTACGGATTCTTTCTGGCCTTTGGATACCGGCTTTGGTCAACAGCACGGATTGGCGGGGCCAAAGTCAACGCCGCCTATGGCGGCATTGACGCAAGCATAGCGTTTGTATGACAAACGCGCTTGCTGGGGTAGACCCCAGTCCCCCATGCCGCCCGCGGGCGGAAACTTCTCGGCAGCACTGCCGGAAAGTAGCATATAAAATCGGGTTGGCAATATGGCCGAACCCGATCACAGTGGACCGCTCTAAAGCGCTTCAGACAATCTTGTCAAAAGCGGTAGACGCTGAAAACCGGGTTCGGTGAATTCACCGAACCCGGTCAGACCTTTTGACGCGCTTGTCTAAAAGTAAGGGTTGGCAATCTTGCCAACCCTTACTTTACCAGATCATCTCCCGCACCGCTCGAATCAGCGTCACCATCCATGACAGCGCCACAAGCCCCACCAGAGCAAAGAAAATCCCGTCCGCCAGAGCGGTATGGGCCAGATACCACGGGCGGAATACCGTGATAACCAATGCCCCGTACAGCAGCGGTACGGACAGCCGCAGCGTCTGCGCCAGACAGATGATCCCTCCCAGCAGCGCCAGCCCCAGCGATAAAACAGCAGCCATCATGTTCCATGCCTCCTTCTTCGATTTGCGGTATGTTACCATCGGCAGACAGACTTTACAAGAGCCTGTCTGCCGATTTTTTCGCCTTGGGTGTCAATAAGACACCCAAGGTTGGACGGCGAGGGTGTCTATTGCACACCCTTGACCTTAAATCTTTTGCAGGAACTTTTGATTCCGGGGTATTCACCACGCTATTTTTTCGGGAGGAGTAGTGAGGGGGTATCTGAAAAAACAGAAAACCGCTTTCGGCAACATTGTCGAAAGCGGTTTAAAAGTTCAAAGCCGTTGGTAAATACCCGCCCGTTCGCCCCGTGCCGCACCGTGCGGCGTTCTTCCGCACCGGGCAGCGTCCCTGCCCATCCCCTCTGGCAGAGGCCCCCACAGGCGGCGTGTGGGCAAAACCAGTAAACAATAGTAAAAGGAGAGCCTATGGAGCAAAAAGCCAATATCACCATCGATAAGGAGCATATCACCGTGGAGCGGACGCAGACAGCCTGCGGGCGGGAGATTCGAGTCATCTCCGTGTTTCCACGGCACGGCAGTGAAACTGTGGAGGATAAGCTGAAAGCCCTGGCGGAACTGGATTTCCGGCAGGGAAAGCTGTGCGCGTAAAGTGCTGGACAATTCAGACCGTTCGGGGTATTGTGGTGTCGCAATGCTCGGAACGGTTTGACAAAGAAAAGGAGGGCTGTATGAATCAGTCAAACCAAATCAGGAAAACCGCCCTGTACTGCCGTCTCAGCCAGGATGATGGGATAGAGGGCGATTCCAACAGCATCCAGAATCAAAAAGCTATTTTGCAGAAGTTCGCGGAAGATCACCATTTCCCCAGCCCCTGCTTCTATGTGGATGACGGTTTTTCGGGAGGAACCTTCCAAAGACCGGCGTTCCAGCAGATGATCTCAGACATGGAAAACGGCGAGATCGGGATCATTGTGACCAAGGATCTCAGTCGCCTCGGTAGAAATCAACTTCACACGGGACTCTACATCGAGGAACGCTTCCCCATGTTCGGCGTCCGCTACATTGCCATCAATGACAATGTGGACACCGACAGCAGCGAGAGCAATGACCTCATGCCGTTCAAGAATTTGTTTAACGAGTGGTTTATTCGGGACACCATCCGGAAGATCCGTGCGGTGCTGAAGGCCAAAGCGGAACGGGGAGAATGGCTGGGGACCAGAGCGCCCTACGGTTATATCAGGAACCCGGACACAAAGAAACTGGAGGTGGATGAGGAAGCGGCGACCATCGTCCGCAGGATCTTCGCCATGTGCGCCAGCGGCAACGGCCCCAGCCAGATCGCCAGAATCCTGAAAAAAGAACAGGTGCTGACACCCACCATGTACGCCTATACCAAGTACGGCATGACTCATACGGGATTGGATACCCAGCGCCCGTATCACTGGTCTGGGGATACAGTAGCGGATATGTTGGAAAACGAGATCTATCTAGGCAATACCGTCAACATGAAGCACAGCAGCAGATCCTACAAGGACAAACGGAGGGTCGAGCATCCAAGAGAGGAATGCATGGTCTTTGAGAATACCCATCCCGCCCTCATTACGCGGGAGGTCTGGGACATGGTACAGAGAGTCCGTAAGAACAAGCGCCGTCTGACAAAGATGGAAGAACAGAGCAAGTATTCTGGCCTTGTGTTCTGCGCCGACTGCGGCTCCAACATGGTGCTGCACCGGGCGCATACCATGTCCGCCAGCTACAATCACTTTACCTGTCGCACCTACAAGAAGGATGGCGAAGCCTGTACGGGCCACTACATCCGGGAGTGTGTTCTGGACGAGATCGTACTGGAGGACCTGCGCCGGGTGACGAGCGCGGCGCGGGAACATCCGGAAAAGTTCGCCGCCTACATTGGCAGCAAGCAGTCCACCGAGCTTCAGCGGGAGATCCGCAGGCAGGAGAAAGAACTGGCAGCCATGCGGAAGCGGAAAGCAGAACTGGATGCGATCTTCAAAAAGCTGTATGAGGACAGTGTGCTGGGCCGCATCACAACAGAGCAGTTCCAGATGCTCTCCGGCAGCTACACGGAAGAACAGAACCGTATCACCGCCGGTATTCCACAGAAAGAGAGTGAGATTCAGCGTCTGCGTGAAACCGTGAACGGGACGGACAGCTTCCTCGACAAAGCGAAGCGGTATACGGATATCACGGAGCTGACGCCGGAACTGCTGCGGCTGTTTATCGAGAAGATCGTGGTTCACGAAAAAGAAGTAAAGTGGTCTAAGCACGCACCCCAGACCGTGGAGATCTGCTACAACGGCATTGGCTATGTCGGCAGTGGACAGCAGGATGTGGAAGAAGCACTGGAAGCACCGGAACCCCAAGACGCAGATGAACCCCGGTAGGCGTCGTAAATACGATGACCTGCCGGGGTATCCCAGGAATCACTTGTTACCCCTGTGAGGGGGGAACAAATGGTTTCCGGGGTTTTTCTTTTTCTTTGGCCAACTTTTGACCACAGATTTTCTTCTGCTCTCCCTCTATTTTGCCCCTTATTTTTAATCATTCCACTTATCAAGTTTTAAAACAAGGGGTAAACTATAAAAAACAGTTCAACATATGAGGTTCATGTGATGCGTGCTGACACAAAAAAGGCGATCTGCGACTTATTCTTGACCTTCGATATTTCATCCTCAAATGCATTACCGTACCTGGAGCTACACTTGGTTTGTCGTGTCAGGATGAAGAAGTATCGTTCTTACAAGGGTGAAGTTGGCAAAATTGCGCCAAATCTCTTAAACCGGGACTTCCGCGCCGAAAAGCCAAACCAGAAGTGGGTCACCGATGTGACAGAGTTCAGTTTGTTTGGCCAGAAACTGTATCTGTCTCCAATTCTCGATCTGCACAGCAGCGATCTGGTCAGCTATACCATATCGGATCGCCCTGTGCTCAGCATGGTGACGACCATGCTGAACGAGGCATTTGCAAAAATTCCAGACGGAACAAACCTCATTCTCCATTCTGATCAAGGCTGGCAGTACCAACATAAACAGTATCAACGGATGCTCCGAGAGAAAGGCATCCGGCAGAGCATGAGCCGAAAAGGAAACTGTCTAGACAATGCTGTGATAGAAAATTTCTTTGGGCTGCTCAAGAGCGAACTGCTGTACTTGCAGGAATTTCAGTCCATGGAACACTTCAAGCAGGAACTCGTTGCATATCTGGATTACTACAACAACCGCAGGATCAAGGCAAAACTGAAGGGCTTGCCGCCTGCAATTCACAGACAACAAGCCCTTTCGGCTGCTTGAACAATTTTTACTTCAAAATATTGTCTAACTTTTCGGGGTCACTTCATCCATGCCAGTGCTGACTTTTTCATCATAACCGATTCGCCTGTCATGGCTCACCGCTGTTCTTCCCAGTTGGAGGGTTCTTCAGGGGCGTAGATTTGCCGCTGATTGATGAACTCCCCTTCCATCCTGCCATAGCAATTGCGACATTTCGCAGCGGGGTATTTCGCCCCACTGCATCGGTTTTTACAATCAGGCGGACAGTAGTCCTCCCAATTCGCCGCCAGTAATATCCACTTTGGCACAAAAGTCTTCATTGTGCCGTTGTCCATTTCTTTTCTGCGGTACAATTTAGTCCGAACGCCGTCAAATGCCTCATCTTCACGGAAGTGCAGTACCAGCAGTTTCTTATCCCACCCATGCTCTGAATGGTATAGGCACTTCAGAAACAGCTTTTTTCCTTCGGCATATATCCCATCCACTCTGCACTGTATCACCCTCGTTCCGGTGACCTTCCCTCTACGCCATATATTGGCGGACTTGTTCGAAATCAAAGTGTCTTGAAGCCGTCCCGAACCCAAATGGGTCAGGCCGCCCATGTAGATGTACCCCTCTTGCCACATCTGCTCCAGTGTACTCACGGGCTTTTCGTCTTCGTTCTGTTCTCCCGGCACCGGTTCCTTCCCGGGGACACCTCCTTTTTTCGTTCCTCCTGCGGGTCCATGTCCTCCCGTTCTCTTCTGCTGTTCTCTCAAAATATGAGAAAAAAACGCATCTTTATCAAACTTTTCCATGCTGTGAGGCCGCTTATCTTGGCTCGATAGCTTACGACAATACGGATCTCCATGTTCCGTATCAGGGTAACACACAAAAAAAGATACTCCATTCCGGGTCATCAATTGCAGCCCCACTCCGCACATCGCGCAGAAATATCGCTTTCCGGGTTCTGCATTTTCAGCATAGATAACATCTCCCGCCGCACCATTTCTTTGTTTGTGTGCTTTGCGTATCACAGCGTTCACCTCCGTCAATTTTAGTTATATTATACCATTTTTCAGCATAATGGTCAATTTTCATGCTTACCGCGCACCCATTCCCGTACTACAATCTTCTTTAGCTCAATCAGCATTTCCAGCAGTACAGCCTCCTGCTCCACGGTACACCCTTCGAGAATTTTCCGTTCTTTCGATCGGTTAACCTGTTCTCGCTTCAGTCCAAGCAGCTCGTCCAAACCAATATTCAATGCGTCCGCAACACGGAGCAACGTCGAAAGACTTGGCTCCTTCTCACCTCGCTCTACTCGGCTGACGTAAGGAACGGAAAGGTCGGCTCGTTCCGCCAAGGTCTGCTGGGTCATGCCCTGTGCGATCCGTGCTGACCAGATGTTTACACCTAACCTGCTGTCCTTATATCTATCTTTCGACACGACACCCTCACTCCTCGCTGTTTTTCTTCAGCATAACAGGTCGCTTTCAAATTTCCATGGCCTCCCGGCAGGGAATCTTGCTCGCAGGCTATGACGCAAAACGCCGGAGAAGAACCGTGTCAGGTTCTCTCCGGCATTTTCTTACTGTCGATTTACACGTTTTTTGTCAAGCTTCGCTGCGCCGTTTGGAGCAAGTCCGCAATCACACTAAGTTCTCCCGGCGTAAACCCATTCAGCAGGGATCGAGCTGTCAGCAGTGCAGCATCCTCGGCCGGTTCTGGCGTTCCAACCAGTTCGCCCAGAGACACCTCCAGCACACGACACAGTGCATACACCGTCGTCAGCTTGCTGTTGGCATAGCCATGTTTCAGTTTACTCACCTGTGTGGCCTCTATTCCAATTGCCTCCGCCAGCTTCTCCTGGCTCATATTCCGCATCCGCCGCAGTTTTGCGATTCGCAAACCGACCTGCTTCAAATCTACTTTCGGCGGCATCTCAATTTCACGCATGTTCTGTCTCCTGTTCTCCAAATTTCATCAAGTCATGGTACAATCGTGCAGCATACTTCACCGCTTCCCAAAATTCCGGGGACTCCTCGGAACAACCGTTCAGCTCCAGCAGCCGTTTGCTGATACGGCACATATCTTCCCGCAGTGCCCGAAATACTCTGGGATTTCCGACAACTACTACATCCTGTTCCAGACTCCGTCGGCACAGATAGTCCTGCTTTGTCAGTCCAGACAGCCGCACCCGCTCATTGATCGCTGCATTCTCCTCCGGCGATACCCGGAATGCAATCGTCACCCTTCGAAGCCGTCCGTGGCAGTCTAAATTCTTCTGTGACATCATATTTCCCCCTGTTCCGCCAGCTCCAACTGTCTCGCCATCTCCTGCTGTACCGTGGGAAAGAGATGGGCATAACGATACGTGATGTCAATGCTCTCATGGCCCATCCGTTCTGCAATAGCCGCAGCGCTGAACCCCAAATGGATCAGTAACGACACATGAGAATGCCTCAAATCGTGAACCCGGATGCGCGGCAAGCTCTGTCTGTCTCCGAATTTGTGAAGATGATTTGCCAAAAAGTGCTTCGTCACAGGAAACAGCCGATCCGTCCGTTGCAGATCATAACACATCTTTTGATAGTCCCGCAGTTCGTCGCAGAGGAATTTCGGCATGGTGATTACCCGCGTACTTTTGGGTGTCTTCGGCAAAGTAACGATGTCCCGCCCATGAATATGCTGGAATGTCTTAGAAATCGAGAGCTTCCGCTTCTCCAAATCCACATCCTCCGGCGTTAGGGCCAGCAATTCGCCCTCCCGGATGCCACACCAATAGAGAACCTGGAAACAGTAATAGGCAAGAGGAATTTCCATCGCCGCCTGCGAAAACTTCTGATACATCTCCTGCGTCCAGAACCGCATTGGCTCTGCCGGCTTTTCTTTTCCCATATTCCCTGCTCTCTGCGCCGGGTTGCTCTGGAGATCATAAAATCGGACCGCATGGTTGAAAATGGCGCTGAGTTGATTGTGAACCGTCTTCAGATAAACCTGGGAGTAAGGCTTTCCCGTTACCGGGTCCCGATAGCGCAGCAGTTCATTCTGCCACTGAACCACATCTGTGGAACTAATATCGCAGACCGCCATATGACCGAAGTAGGGCAGAATCTTGTTGTTAATAATGTTTTTCTTTGTGCTGCAGGTGCTCTCTTTCAGTCTCGGAGTCCGGTCCTCACGATAGACGTCCACAAAAGCACGGAAGGACATGGACAAGTCCTTGCTTCTTCTCTGGTGAAAGTCCCGCTCCCACTGCGTCGCCTCCCGCTTGGTGGAAAAGCCGCGCTTGGTTGCCCAATGGACCTCCCCCTTCCAATCCCGGTAACGGAGTTTAGAGTACCACGTGCCGCGCTGGGGGCCTTATAAACAGACATATCGCTCCCCCCTCACGCAGACTGGCCGCTGTAGATTTTCTCTTCGAAGTAAACTCTGTTCACCCGGCCGGCCACAGTAAGATACCCCTTGGCCCGCAGCTCTGCGTTCAGTCCTCGGATGATTTTGTATGCCATCGTTTCCGACACCTCCATCATCGCCGCTACATCGCTGACCTTCAGAAATTTTTTGTTTTCCATGCTGCACACTCCTTATGCGCCCGTTCACAGTAGGCCGAGCAATGTTTTGGAAAACAAAGCACCGTGCAGGGCAGAAGCCTACACGGTGACCGTCAGTCATGGATCGTACTCTCAACTCCCACAGGATTTTTCTTGCCTACTGGCCGAAAAAAGTGTATACTAAATCTGCGGTGCGGAGATTTCCGTTGTGTAGGTGGTAAGGCACCTGCGTAGGTGTAAAAGAGTGCCAGTTCTTTTACACTGCCGCTGTTTCATTTTCTGATGCTATTATATAATATAGGGGCCCCTATTTCAATTGAAATTTCTCACAAATATAAGGACCCCTATATATCTATTTTGCTATTTACTTTGATTTCATTGTACACACATCCCCCATTTAGCTAGGAGGTCAAGCTTTATGCCACCATCAGAGGCCCAGAAAAAGGCAACCGCAAAATGGCAGAAGGAAAAGGTCGAAGAAATCAAATTCCGTGTTCCCAAAGGGAAAAAGGAGATTATCCAGGCCTTTGCACAGAAGCACGGGGAATCCGTCAATGGACTTCTGTATCGCCTTGTAGAGGAAGCTATGCAGGCAGAAGATTTTCGCTTGGATTGAATGACACAACGCCCAATAGAAACAGCCGTGTTGGCTGGGTCTGTTGGGCGTTGCTCATAGGGCATGGATAATGGGTGCCGTCAAGATTTGGACCTGTTGACAAAGTGGTGCGCAAATCCTTTCTGTGGAACAATAGTTATAGGAAGGATGCAGCATGATGGGACACCAAAGCAGACAAATGGCAATGATTTTCGTGGGTATAGAGTCACTGATTCCAGAAACCCACCTGCTGCGGAAGATCGAGCGGATGGTATCCTTTGATTTCATCTATGATCTTCTGGCGCCATATTATCCGGCAACAGGCCGTCCATCTGTGGACCCTGTCAGTATGTTCAAAATGCTCTTGATCGGATACCTGTATGGCATCAAATCAGAGCGGCGGTTGGTGGAGGAAGTTCAGCTCAACATCGCCTACCGATGGTTTTGCGGATTTGAACTGGATGACACGATCCCAAATCACTCCACATTCAGCAAGACCAGAACACGAAAATGGCAACAGAGCAGCCTTTTATGAAATAGTCAAGCAATGCATAGACAGCGGGCTGATCGACGGAGAAGCTATGGCTGCGGATGGAAGCTACATTCCGGCCAACGTATCAAGAGAAAGCTGGATCAATGTAGAAACAGAAGTTGAACAGAGTACCAGGTCGAGGGCGATGCCTGTATGCGCTGTCCAAAACGGCCGAGCTGTTTTGACAAGGCTGGAATTCGGCGCAGAGTGTTGGCCAGCAGCTGTTATCCGGCATTTTTCAGAGGGCATCAGCGCGTGGGAACTCCTGAATTCCTGTCCATGATGCGGCTTCGTAAAATCTGGGCCGAGGGCAGTTTCTCCGTCTTGAAACGGGAACACTGTATTTCAAAGATTCGAAAAAGGGGCATTCTTGCAGCTACGGAAGAATGCCTCCTTGCCGCCATGGCCCTAAATCTTAAGCGGATGGCAAAATGTCATCTTTCTGCCATCTTTCGCTATCTCCCAATTTATTATTCTGCTGGGGCCACGATGGGTTTCAGCTGAATTTTTATGTTTGTCAACAGGTCCAAATCTTGACGGCACCGGCTGGACTACCACAGTGGTCATATGGAGCCCTTAGATGTTTTCACAAACGTTGAGCGCCTGCTCCAACGCCTGGTCCATGTTATAGTACTTGAAATCCGCCAGACGTCCGCAGCAGATCAGGTTGGGAACGGCCTCGGCGGCGCGGCGGTACTGTTCATACTGCTGCTTGCTCTGCTCGGTCAGTACGGGGTAATAGGGCTCCTGCTGGGTGCCCTCCTGATAGGTCAGCGGGTACTCCAGGGCGTAGCTGGTCCCGGTGCCGGTCTGGACGGGCAGCTTTTTATACTCGGTGATTCGGGTATAGCCCGCTTCCTGAGGATACGCGACGACGGGCGCATCTTGCAAGCTCTCCTTGTCCTCATACTTCCACTCGAACCGCAGGGAACGATAGGGCAGGCGGCCATAGATGCCGCCAAACAACTCGTCCAGCGCGCCGGTATACACCACGGGAATCTCCAGTGGAACACCGTCCAGGAAGATACGGTCATTTCGAATTTGAATGTGGTCCAGGGCCTCAACACCCAGTTCAACGTGAATGTTGGGGTGATCCAGCAGGTTCTGGAAAAAGTGCGTGAACGACTGCTCCGGCATCACCTGGTAGGGGTCGTCGAAGTACCCCTCCTCATAGGAGAACCGCAGCGGCACCCGCTTCAGCACGCTGGGGTCGATCTCACTGGGAGACACTCCCCACTGCTTCGCGGTGTAGGGCGCGTAGTCGTTCTGGAACAGGAATTCCGCATAGCCCCGGATGTCCTCGTCGGGGTGCGCCAGGACCTCCACCACCGTGGCGGTATCCCGGCCAGAAAAGGCTTTTTTGAGCTTTTCTTTCAGCAGCTCCGCCTTTTCCGCCGGATAGAAGGTGTCGATGGTGGTGAAATTGAAGGGCGTCGGCGTGTACTTCCCGCCCCAGGCCGCGCCGCAGGTCAGCTTATAGTCCTGCCACCGGCCGAATCGGCACATATAGTCATACAGTTCCTTTTTCTTCGTGTGGAACGTGTGCGGGCCGTACTTCTGAACCAGAAAGCCGTGCTCGTCCACATAGTCATACATATTGCCGCCGATGTGGTCCCGGCGCTCCCAAATGGTGACCTGCTTTCCATGTTCCGCAAGGTGGCGGGCTACGACGGCCCCGGAAAGGCCGCAGCCAATTACAAGGTAGTCCATATTAAAATCCGCCATAGCTGTCCATGAACTGTGCAAACGTCTGCAAGTTCTGATCCTTATCCGCCAAAATCACCTTTTCCGGTCCGCCGACCTGCTCCAGCGGCCAGGCAACGCCAATATCCGGGTCGTTCCACAGGATGCCGTCGTCATACTCGCCGTAGAATTTCTCGCCGCACTTGTAGGAGACAATGGAATCCTCCAGCACCAGGTAGCCGTGCGCGCAGCCGGCAGGTACGAGGATCTCATTGTGCTTATCCCCAATCAGGTCAAATGCCAGCCACTTCTGAAAGGTCGGGCTGTCCTTGCGGAGATCGACGACCACGTCCCACACATGGCCCCAAATACAGCGCACCAGCTTCGGCTGCTGCTTGACGCGCTGGAAGTGCAGGGCGCGAATGACGCCCTTGTGGCTGGTCGTGTAAAACACCTCGGCCAGGTCGTGATGAATTCCGTTGGCCTCAAACACCTCTTTAGAATAATCCTTCGTAAAGCAGCCACGGATGTCGTCCGCATTAAAGGGTGTCACCTCGATCAGCCCTGCGATCTCCGTCTCGTGAAATTCAAATTTCTGAATCATCCTTCTTCCTCCTTCGCCAGTACTTTGTGCCACCAGTCACAGGTCCGCTTGCAGCCTTCCGCAAAGCTGACCTCTGCCCGGAATCCAGTATCCCGTTCTGTCTCCGTGCAATCAAAGCGGGAGAGCGGCAGGTCCACCCCGGTAAAGGGCACATCGCCAAAGGCGAAGGTCAGCTCCGGTGCGATGGCCTGCTGCATTTCCTCCAAAAACTGCCGCAGGGGCCGGGCGGAGGAGCTGCCGATCAGATACTCGTGGAAGGGCTTGCCCTTCTCGCCGATGAGCCGGAAGGCTCTGGCTACATCGTCGATGTATACAAAGTCATAGTTCTGCGTCCCTGCGGTAAACTGGGGGACTTCTCCTCGGATACACTTTTGGATCGTGGTGTTCACCAGGCGGGGACTGCGTTCCCCGATGCCATACGCGTTGGTGATTTCCGGCCAGACCAGTTCGATCCCGATGTTGGCCGCCACGGACATACACATGGTATGGGCCGCCAGCTTTCCGCTGCCATAAATATAGCCCATTCCGGGCCGGTTCCCCTGGGTATAGGCCGCCGCCATCGTTTCGTGCTCGACGATGCTGCCGGCGCACACAAAACGGCGGCAGCCTAGCTCCTTGGCGGCCCGGAGCGCATCCACGGTCCACTGCACATTGTTCAGCTGGAGCGCCGTGTCCGCTCTCGCCGGACCGGCAGAACCGGCCCAGGCAAAGTGATAAAACAGGTCGTATTCTCCGGTCGGTATCTTCTCCGGGAGTGTCTTCATCTCCGCCAAATCGCAGGAGACTTTATGCACGTTGGGGTCCTCCGGCACATTGGAGAAGTGGTCCTGATGGCCCACGGCCCACACCTCATAGCCATGGTGCAGCAGCTCCCGCAGGGTCGCGCCGCCGACGAAGCCGTTGGCGCCGGTCACGATTGCCTTTTTCATCTGACACCCTCCTCAAACTCCCGAATCTGCTTCCGCATCACCGCCGGCACATCCCCGCCGTCCATCCAGACCTTGGACCACTCCACCGTCTTCTGGATGGCCTCCTGCATATGCCAGCGGGGGGTCCAGCCGAAGGTCGTTTTGATTTTGGAGCAGTCCAGCTTCAGGAAGTTCGCCTCATGGGGGGCGTTGACCTCGGAGCGGTTCTCCCAGGTCATGCCGTCGCCCCAGGCCTGGCAGAACAGGGTGGTCAGCTCTCCGGTGGTCACGCAGTCGCAGTCGTCGGGACCCACGTTGTACCAACCGGCGAAGGACGGGTCCTCATACTGCTTCTGGGCGATCATCAGGTAGGCCATCACCGGCTCCAGCACGTGCTGATAGGGCCGGGTGGAGTAGGGATTGCGGACAATGATAGGCTGCTTGTCCGCCGCCGCACGGACGCAGTCCGGGATGATGCGATCCCGGGCGAAGTCGCCGCCGCCGATGACATTGCCCGCCCGGGCCGTGGAGATGGCGGTCCGCCCGTCCTGGAAAAAGCTGCTCTTGTAGCTGTGGGTCACCAGCTCCGAGCAGGACTTGGAGTTGGAGTAGGGGTCGTAGCCGTCCAGAGGCTCGTTCTCCCGATAACCCCAGGCCCACTCCTTATTCTCATACACTTTATCCGTGGTCACGTTCAGAAAGGACTTGACGCAGGGGTGGGTCCGCACGCACTCCAGAATGTTGACCGTGCCCATCACATTGGTCTCGTAGGTATAGACCGGCTGCTCATAGCTGGTCCGCACGATGGGCTGGGCGGCCAGGTGCAGCACCAGCTCCGGCTGGGTCTGGTCGAACACCTCCATCAGGTGGGCCAGGTCCCGCACGTCGCCGATGATGCTGGTCATGTTGTCCTCCACACCCGCCAGCGCAAACAGGTTGGGCTGGGTGGGGGCCTCCAGCGAGTAGCCCGTCAGAATCGCCCCGGCGTCCACCAGGACCCGGCACATCCACGCGCCCTTGAACCCGGTATGGCCGGTGACCAGCACCCGCTTGTCTTTATAGAAGCTCAAGTCCATCAGTCGGCCCACACTTTCCAGGGGGCCTGTCCGGTGGCCCACATTTTTTCCAGGGTCTCCTTCTCCCGCACGGTGTCCATGCACTGCCAGAAGCCGTTGTGCTTATAGGCCATCAGCTGGCCCAGCTTGGCCACCGTCTCCAGGGGGGCCTTCTCCAGGACCGTGTCGTCACCCTCAATGTAGTCGATGAACTCCGGCTGGCAGACCATAAAGCCGATGTTGATCATGTTGCCGTCGCCCTTGGTCTTCTCCCGGAACTCGCTGATCTGGCCGTCGGGGCCGATGTCCAGCACGCCGAAGCGCTGCCCGGCGTTATAGGCGGACATGGTCACCAGCTTGCCGTGGGACTGGTGGAACTTCACCAGCTCGGTGATGTTCACGTCGGACACACCGTCGCCATAGGTCAGCATAAACGGCTCGTTGCCCACAAACTCTCGGACCCGCTTCACCCGGCCCCCGGTCATGGTGTTCAGGCCGGTATCCACCACCGTGACCTTCCACCGCTCCGAGGCGTTGTGGTGGACGATCATTTCGTTGGTGCCCTTGGTAAAATCGTATGTAATGTCGGAGGTGTGCAGGAAGTAGTCTGCGAAATACTCCTTAATGACGTGCTGCTTATAGCCCGCGCAGATGATAAATTCGTTGAAGCCGTGGGCGGAGTACAGCTTCATAATGTGCCACAGAATGGGCATCCCGCCCAGCTCCACCATGGGCTTGGGCTTGAATTGGGATTCTTCCGAGATCCGGGTGCCGAAGCCACCGGCTAAAATAATGACTTTCATGTATGCTCTCCTTTATTCTTCCGTATCTTCGTCTGTTTTTACTTTGACGGGCCGATATTGCGGTTTGAAAATGTAATAAATCTGCTTGCAGAATTGCCAGCGAATAGAGCCTTTCGGGAGAATTTTCTTCGCAAACTCGCGGCGGCGTGTGCCTTTGGGGAGCAGCTTGTCGGCAAGCTTGCGGGCACCGGATCGGGTGTCGAAAATTCCTGCTCGACATTGTAAATCGTAAACTGCAGGATGGAGTTGCCCCAACTTTGTATCTACCATTCGTGAAATTATTGTTCCAAAAAAAGGAGTGTGTATTGCAACCTTCCACCACTCATACCCATAATCCATTTCTGGAAAAACCCATGGTTTTGGTTGTGCCGCCCAATGCAGCAAAAAAGGTCGTTCATGAGCATCATGATAGTCTCTTTTAGCAGCTATAGGCGCAAAGCTATCAATCGTATCTTTGATATTTGGAGCAACCATTGCATACATATTCCATGCTATATCTATAAACTTAATTTTTCCATCAAATACCAAATTCAGGACATCCTGTTCCTGCACGATAAACTTATGACTTTGAGCTATTTTTAGTAGTTCTTCTTTACAAATTGTTTTTCGACACTTTTCAAGATTAAAAAGAACCACACCAGTGTTTACATACTCATACGGATTTGAAAGTGTCAAAATTTTCTTGCAATACTTTTGAATTTCTTTGTCGCCGTTATACCAGCCTTGCCAAACGACATCTAATGCAGCAGCCATACAGTAGTCTTTAACATCGATTGCATACAATTTTGCAATATCAGTTTTTGCAACAATATCACAATCCATTACGATTGCCTTATCGTAGTGTTTCAGAATATATGGAGCAAGCAAACGGTAATAGGCAACTATTGATTGATTTGCCGAGTTTACAAAAAGGTCGACATTTTTTAAGAGTGGTTGCGCGTTATAGAAGCGAATTGATACATTTGTATATCCTTCTGCCATCTTCTTCATTAGCCGTTTGTTATCGTCTGTAATATCATGTTCAAATATAATAATGTCATAATTATTTATAGACGCAGAATTATTGATTACCGATTTTATGAAAACACTTGCATAGGGCACAAAATAATTACTGGAGCTTATTACAACAGGAACGTTATTTTCCTTGAACGCAGGCAACAAGTCTGTAATTGGTTCGCTTTTAGTATCGGAAAAATATACTAAATCTTTTTCACAGCATTTGTATCTCGAAGACCGGAGAAGATGCAGGTAGAAAATACCGAACAAATTCTCTGCCATAAACCCAGGCATTCGCATTTTCCATGTTCCATAATGCGTTGTATCTAGATGCTTTTCCAATTCGAAAAGAACATCAAAAAGCATTGAGCAAAATTCATCAAAGACCGTTTTTTTCATGACAAAACAGTTGTAATATTTTGCGAAATGCCCCTCAAAATATTGATCTACATCGCTTGAATAATCCGGATATTTTTCTTTTATTATTTTTATAAAAGAATCTACACCGTTCATATCAAAGTCTCGGATTCGAGATTTACACAGTTCATACATAGACGAATGTTTACCGTCCCAAGCGTAATAGACATTTTCACTCGGTGTGGTTATTAAATCATGTTGCAAAATCTCTTCCTTCATGACTTCGATGTTTTGTAACGAAAACTTTTTTAAATTGCTCTTTGATAGTTTATCAGTTACCAAAAAACCACTCTTATCATTTTTCGGACGAAAAGACTTTTTCGCAAAAGAAATATACCTTCTGTAATGACACAGTCCATAGTAATCTGCCTTCACATTTTTCCAGGCCCAGTATAAGACTGTCAATTCACAGAAACTATTCCGTTTCTCCGAAATATTATCCCCCGTATCATCCCCCAGCATATCCACGTTTTCCCGCTCGTCATACACCGCGCCGCAGCGAACCGGGATATACAGCGGATTATCAATGGTCTCACTGTCCAAATCAATTCGGTGGGACACAAAAATCTTGATATCCGGCTTTTCCGGGGTCCCATGATATTTCAGGCATTCCACATCAGGGACCGGTTTGTACGCTTTTTTCTCCACGTCTCTTTCTCCTCTGTCTATTTTGTATTGGTATTTTTTCGCTAAACTACGGACTTTATTGTGCGGACCATACTTTTCAGCCGCTCCCGCCGCAGACTCCCTTTGGGGAACAGCGGGTCCAGCAGCATCCGAAGCACACGGTCTCCACGGCGTTTCATCTTTCGGAGCCACAGGTCACATGTTCCCCGGACGGGCCGCGTATCCAGGAATTTGACCAGCTGCAGCTCTTTGATTTTCCAGTCCTCAAAGTGGATGATGTGGTAGAGGAATATCCCGAATAAAATCTCTCCCACATACCCCGGGACCCGCTGTAATCTTCCGCTGGGGTGCTGCTCCAATTCAAACAGGATGGGGAACTGAAACTGACACATCCGGTCAAACAATTCCCGCTTGAACACATAGCAGTTATAGCCCCGGTGCTCGGTGCTGTTCAGGTACTCCCGTGCCGCGCGGCTGTACTGCGGGGCCTTTTGGTCGATCAGTGCAAGCATCCGGTCTATGGTGTCCGATTCGATCAAGACCCCGGCGTTTGCCCGCCAGACATCCCCCACGTTGGACTGGGGCCCTTTTGGTGTCGTGATCAAATGTACTGGGGCGGGCTGGGGGATGACCGCGTCATATTCCGAAATGATCTGGCTCATGTGGTCTGGTGATAAGAGACCATATTTTTCCATAGTCTCCTGATTCAAAAAGTCCTCCTCCACCAGCCCCTGGGTGTCCACGGGGTAGGTGAGGTCAGAGAAGGACAGGTAGCGCCGATAGTGGCACAGCCCATAGTAGTCGGCGGTTTGGTTTTTCCACGCCCAATAGGCCACCGTGAACTCGCTCAGGTGAGACCGCTGTTCCGAAATATTCTCTCCCGTGTCGTCTCCTGCGATATTCATAGGATTCTCTTTATCAAACACTGCGCCGCAGCGAACGGGAATGTACAGCGGATTATTGACCAGTTCACTGGTTATATCGATCCTATGTGACACAAAAATCTTGATTTCCGGTTTCTCAGTCAAAATGAGCACACCCCCCTTCAAGCCGACGTTTTATGTTCTGAAGCAGCCCGGCAGGCAGCAGCCCCACCGCCAATGGCTTCAATACGAAGGGCCACGCCAACGGCAATCGTCCCAGGTCCCGGAATCTTTCGTACCGCGTAACGCTCTCGTTCCACCTATGCCGCATCCTTCGCCGCTCCTTTGCCGTGGATGGCAGAGAATATGTCAGTAAATTTTCTTGCAGATTCATGCCGCGAAATCCGTTCGCGTAAAGCCGCAGAAGTAAGTCGTAATCTTCGCATAAGACCTGGCTCTTGCGTTCGGAATATCCGCCGACAGTGTCTAATGCTTCTTTGCGGAACATCAGTGCGGGATGGATAAAAGGCTGCGTGATATAAAAATCCTTCACATCAGGGAATTTCGGAAGCCGCCGTTCCCCGCAGTCCTTCCCGTCCCGACATAGGGCAACATTACTGCCCACAAACGCGATATTCCGGTCATCCTCCAACGCCTGAATCTGCGTTTCAAATCGCTGCGGTTCAGACCAGTCATCATCATCCATCCGTGCAATATACGCGCCTCTTGCTCGACGGAAGCAGGCGTTCAATTTTGAGGCAAGGTCTGTGGCCGGAACGCCCCGGACCAATTGAATGCGGCCATCTTGCCTTGCGAATCGTGCAAGCGTTGTAAGGGCCTCTTGGCTCGATCCATCATCGCAGATCAAAAATTCCCAATTTTTATAGGTCTGCTGCAAAATCGACCGGACGCTTCGTTCCAAGGGTGTTGTATCTGCTTTCCGATAGAGAACACCCATGATCACGGAAATCTGCGGTTCCTTAACTCTGTTCATAAGCATCACAGAGTTCTTTTGTGGCCCCCACCATCTGCACCTCCCCATGCTCCAGCCACACCACCCGGTCACACATCTCCCGAATCTGCTGCAAGCTGTGGGACACAAACAGCACCGTCGTTCCGCCGCTCATCAATTCCAGCATCCGCTTGCGGCTTTTTTCCTGAAAGTCCGCATCGCCCACAGACAGAATCTCGTCCACGATCAGAATCTCGGGATTCACCACCGTGGCGATGGAGAAGGCCAGCCGGGCCAGCATACCGGAGGAGTAGTTGCGGATGGGCACCTCGATAAACTGCCCCAGCTCGGAGAAGGCCACGATCTCGTCATATTTGGACTGCAAAAATTCCTCGCTGTACCCCAAGATCGCGCCGTTGAGGAAAATGTTCTCATGTCCCGTCAGGTCCATATCAAAGCCGGAGCCCAGCTCCAGCATGGGGACAATGTTGCCGTGGCTGGTCACGCTGCCCTCGGTGGGCTTTAAAATGCCGGAGATCACCTTCAAAATGGTGCTCTTGCCGGCTCCGTTGTGGCCGATGATGCCCATGACCTCGCCCTTGTACACGTCGAAGCTGGCGCGCTTCAGCGCCCAGAACTCGTTGATTTTCAGCTTGCCGCTGAGCTTGCGGGTAACGAATTCCTTCAGGGACATGATCTTGTCGTCCGTCAGGCGGAAGCGCATGGACACGTCCCGGACCTCGATCATTTTCTTTCGCTGGCGCTCGGCATCCCGGGCCTGTCGCTCCCGCAGTTCTTTTTTCGTTTCTTTCCTCATGCTCGCCACCTGTTACAGATAGAGGACAAACTTGTCCTGAGATTTTTTGAAGACAACCGCGCCGATCACCAGCGTCACCAGCGCAATGACCGCACACTGGGCGTACATCACCGGCTCCGGGGAGATACCGTCGATGATGCAGCTGCGGACGAAGGTCACATAGAGGTACAGCGGGTTCATTTTCACCACCGCCTGTACGCCCTCCGGCAGGGCGCTCACGGGGTAGAAAATCGGGGTCAGGTACATCCAGATGGTGGTCAGCACGCCCCACAAGAACTGAATATCCCGGAAGAACACCATGGCCGCAGCCAGCAGCATCCCCAGCCCCAGGCAGAACAGCGCCAGCAGGAACAGGGGGATGGGCAGCAGCAGATACGCCTTGGTGGGGACCAGCCCGGAGAACAGCGCCACCGCAAACAGCGGGATCAAGGAAATCAGCAGATTTACCATGGAGGACATGATGCGCGTCAGCGGGTAGATATACTTGGGCACATAGACCTTAGTGATCAGCCCCGCATTGCCCACGATGGAGGTCAGCGCCATGCCGCAGGACTCGGAAAAATAGCTGAACACCACGTTGCCGCACAGCAGATACACCGGGAAATTCGGGATATCGAACTTGAACATATTGGAGAACACCACATACTGCACCAGCATATTCAGCAGCGGGTTCAGGAAACTCCAAAACACGCCCAGCACCGAGCGCTTATACTTGGCCTTAAAATCCCGGTCCACCAGCTGCTTGATGAGGAAGCGGTACTTCTGCACCGCCACCAGGGCGTTGGCCAGAACGCTGTGTTCGCCCCGCTTCCACTTCCGGTAAACCAGCAGCAGATACAGAGCGATGACCGCACCCAAAGCGGCAGTGAACTCCCAGTAGTGCAGGCCAGTCCAGATGTAGTCCTCGCCGGTGACAGAGAAGCAGAGAACCCCCTCGGCGGGCTGGCCGTTCATGGTCAGGGAGAAGGGGGTCTGGCCCTCTTTCAGGTCCTCGTTCAAGGCCGCTGCGCCGCTGACGGACATCAGGGGCGAGGCCGCCGTGCCGGGGGCGGAGTCGGCGTACACCCGCAGGAGCAGGGGCGTGTTGCACAGCCCCTCGATGGGTTCGTCCGCCGTCATGGTGGTCAGGCCGCCCTCCTGGATCTGGGACACGTCGAAGGTCTTGGACAGCACCAGGGACCCGTCATTCTGGTTGTACAGCTCCATGGTCGCCGTGCCGCTGTTGGGGCGGTAGTAGGTCCCCCACTGGACGCTGATTTCCTGCAAGCGCTGGACCTCCATGGAGAAGGTCTGTTCGAGCACCGCCCCCTGCACAAGCTCCACGGTGCCGGACTCAGCGACGGGCAAAGCAATATCCCCCCGGGACTCCCGGAAGTGCAACTGGTGGCCCATGAGAAAATAAAGGAGAATGACCAGCGCCACATACACTGCGATGCAGAGGGCGCAGATGCGTTTCAGGTTAAAACTTGGCTGTTGTTTGTTTGATTTCATAAAATGCGTTCCTGATTCCATAGATTTTTCTTGGAAGCCCGTCGGGCTTCCAGAGTGAGAGTTATTCCCACCCCACACTCAACTGCTCCGTCTCCAGCTGCCGCTCATACGCCTGCCGCACCAGCAAATCAAAGTTCGCCTCAATGCCCGAGATGGTGGTTTTGTAGAGCTGCCGCAGAGCGCGGATATTGCCCTTTTCGGCGGGCACCTTGGCCTCCAGCGCCAGCTTTTGGATGAACAGGCTGACCTGGGTTCGGGCGATGGCGGAGCCGTCCTTCTTGGTAAAAATCATGCCGGAGGGGTGGCCGTTTTCTTGGGCGTAGCGAAGTAAATCCGCGCTCAACCCCGTTCGTTTTGGACGTAATTGTTGTTTTGTACTTCAAAAAAGCTGCACCACGAAAAAGGTGCAAAAATTCACCGTTAGAATACCACTTCCGGCGGAAAAAGGCAAGCATTCTGTAAAATTTTACAGCCGAAAACAGAGCCGATTCCTAGGAATTTGAACCGGCTCAATCATTTTTTATCACTTTTCGCCCTGCAAATGACTTGCAGGGCGTTTTTTATGCTGTTTTCAGACAAGAATCGCCTGTTGCATTACAAAATAGAAATTATGTAAATCATTGGACCAATCCCAGCTTATCCAGTTGCCGGAGGTACTCTTTCCCCGTGGACATGAGGTAAATTCGGGTGGTCTCAATGCTGCTGTGCCCCAGCACGTCGGCCAGCCGGACCACGTCGTGACAGGAGCCGTAGAAGGACCGGGCGAACAGGCTGCGGAGGTTGTGAGGGAACACTTTGCTCCGCTCTACGCCCGCCGCTTCGCAGAGGGCCTTCATGCGGGTCCAGATAGATTGCCGGGAAACGGGGAGACCGTCTTGGGTGAGAAATAGCTTGCCCGAGGCGATTTTTTGCTGTTTGGCGTACTTTTGCAGCTTCCGGCAGAGCCGATGGGGGAGCAGGATGGTGCGGATTTTGCCCTCCCCCGCAACTATGAGGAGTGGGTGCTGTATTTCCGGCATTACAAGACCTACTGCGAGATGCTGGCCAAGCGGGGAAACGTGCAGAGGAAGGTGGAATTGCGTAGAATTGCCCTGCCGTATTTGGCGGAGGTGTGCGGCCATGCGGAGGAGCTGAGCAAGGAGGAGCAGCGGGCCATCGTCATTGCCCAGACGCTCTCCTGCATGGGTCCCAAAGAAATCGGGAATGCGCTGTTGCTGCTGAACACCTGCCAGGGCCAGCTGTTTGGCTTCGTGCCGGAGCAGCTGGGGGTTCGGAACGCAAAGGAGTTGCGGACGGTTTTCGGTATCCTCTGTGAGGTCGTCCGCCTCGCACCGGCAGAGTTTTACTTCCCCTTGACAGTGCGGATGGAGCGTGAAATTTACAAGGCAGTGTCCGCATGGACGGGCAATACACACCACGAAAGCACGACAGTTTTGCAGCGGATCTGGGAAGAAAAGCGCTGGATGAAGGAAAACGGAAAACAGGCTTCGCCGGAAATTACAGGATTATTGAAGCTGCATCACTACTACATGAAGACGCTGAACGGAGACGGCCAGCCGGAGTGGGACGAGTTGTAAGTCAATACTGCCAAATCCGCCGGTCACTGCTACAATGATGCAAATATCAGCATTGGAGGAAGAATCATGAAAAAGAAAATGCAGCTGACCCAGCGGGAATTCGACCAGTTCGAGGACTACCTGCGCCACGACGAGCGGGAGGAGAGCACTATCGAGGCCTACCTCCGTTCCCTGACCCGCTTTGCGGAGTGGGCGGATGGCCGGGCCGTGACCAAGGAGCTGGCCATGGAGTGGAAAACGGCGCTGTCCGAGGCCGGCTACCGCCCCATCTCTGTGAACGCCATGCTGGCGGCGGTGAACAAGTTTTTCACTTGCATGGGGCGGGAGGACTGCAAAGTCAAATATCTCAAGCTCCAGCGGCAGATGTTTCGCAAATCCGAAAAGGACCTGTCGAAAGAGGAGTACCAGCGTCTGGTCCAGGCGGCCCACGAGAAGGGCGATTTGCGGATGGAGCTGATTTTAGAAACCATCTGCGCCACCGGCATCCGGGTGGGCGAGCTGAAGTACATCACCGTGGAGGCGGTACGGGCTGGCGTGGCGGAAATCGCCTTGAAGGGGAAAATTCGCACGATTTTGCTGCCTCATCGACTGTGCCGCAAGCTGCAAAAGTACGCCAAAAAGCAAAAAATCGCCTCGGGCAAGCTGTTTCTCACCCAAGACGGTTTACCTGTTTCAAGACAATCTATCTGGACCCGCATGAAGGCCCTCTGCGAAGCGGCGGGCGTGGAGCGGAGCAAGGTGTTCCCCCACAACCTCCGCAGTCTGTTCGCCCGGTCCTTCTACGGCTCCTGCCACGACGTGGTGCGCCTGGCCGATGTGCTGGGGCACAGCAGCATTGAGACCACCCGAATTTACCTCATGTCTACGGGAAAAGAGTACCTCCGGCAGCTGGACAAGCTGGGTCTGGTCCGATGATTTGCATAATTGTTGTTTAGCAGTCTTACAGAGTCACACCCCGAAAAAGGTACAAAAATCCACCGTTAGGATACCACTTCCCACGCAAAAAGGCAAGCATTCTGTAAAATTTTACAGCCAAAAACAGAGCCGATTCCTAGGAATTTGAACCGGCTCAATCATTTTTTATCACTTTTCGCCCTGCAAATGTCTTGCAGGGCGTTTTTTTATGCTGTTTTCAGACAAGAACCGCCCATTGCATTACAAAACAACAATTACGTCCAGAACGAACGGGGTTGAGCAATGGGACGGCTACACGTTGAGACAATTCAAATCGACCCGGCGCTGCTCCGCCGGACGGCGGACGGCACGGTGCTGACACCGGAGATTCTGGCCGACTACGCCGCCAGGCTCCGTGCCCAGGGGCGGCGAGAGGACAGCGTCCGCAGCTGCGAACGAGTTTTAAGGCAGTTCTATGACTTTCTCTCGGCGGACAAACTGGTAGGAAAAAACACACTCTCCGACTGGCGGGACCAGCTATTGGCGGAGAATTACGCCGTCCGCAGCGTGAACAGCAAGGTCTCCACCGTCAACGCCCTGCTGGAGAGCATGGGCTGCCGGGAATTTCAGGTGACCAAGCAGCTCCCCGCCGAGGACTTCGACACCCCGGAGCTGACCCGGCAGGAGTACGTCCGAATGCTCCAGACCGCCAAGATTTTAGAGGATGAGCGGGCCTATGTCCTGACCAAGCTCTTCGCCACCACAGGAATCGCCGTGCTGGACTTACCGGCGGTGACGGTGGAAGCCGTCCAGACCGGCCACGCCGTTCTGAAATCTGGCAAGAAACTGGAAATCGTTCGTTTTCCGGCCAGTCTGCAAGCGGATTTGCTGCGCTACGCCCGAGAGAACGGCCACCCCTCCGGCATGATTTTTACCAAGAAGGACGGCTCCGCCGTCGCCAGGACTCAGGTCAGCCTGTTCATCCAAAAGCTGGCGCTGGAGGCCAAGATACCGGCCGAAAAGGGCAATATCCGAGCTCTGCGGCAGCTCTACAAGACGACCATTTCCGGCATCGAGGCCAACTTCGACCTTCTGGTGCGGCAGGCCTATGAGCGGCAGCTGGAGACGGAGCAGTTGAGTGTGGGGTGGGAGTGAGACAATGAAAATCAGTGTCATTGTCCCTGTTTATAACGTAGCACCATATCTGGCTATATGCTTGAACTCGCTGCTGCCCGCACTGGCCCCCGGGGATGAGTTGCTGTTGGTGCAGGGAGCATCTACGGATAAGAGTAAAGAAATTTCGCTTCACTATAAAGCAGAACATACCCAGGTGATGGTGCTGGAACAGAATGGAACAGGCCTGTCCAATGCTAGAAATTGTGGATTGCAGGCAGCCACAGGAGACTATGTTTTATTTATTGACAGTGACGATTTTGTTGAAACAGGTACACTATCTCAACTACTGTCCTCTATCCGCAAAAATGGAACTTCAGTGGACGTGTGGATGACGGACTATTACAAGCATTTTGAAGCAAATGAAACGGATCAGCTTGTGGAGCAGATTGGTTCGCAACATGTGAGTCAGGTGCAAGAGCTTGCAAAAATTCTCCCAAGTCATCAGTGCTTCTGGAATGTTTGGAAGAATGTATATCGTCGGAGTTTTTTGCTGGAGAACATGCTGCTTTTTACAGAAAATACCTACGCGGAAGATATTGATTTCATGACGAGGCTGTATTTAGCAGGACCAAAAATCCGAACCGCACCTTTGCCATTTTATTATTACCGAATTGGACGCAGTGGTTCATTGATGAATGAGGTCCCATTAAAACGTGTACAGGATACAGTTTCCGTGCTGGAAAATAGTATCCAACGCTTAAGGTACTCTGGTTTTGCGTGGATAGGACCTGTTGTTGCCGGATTCCAGTTCGAGTACCTCTTGAATTTGGCATTATTGTGTGAAGTAAGTACACCACATCAAAGGGAAGCACAAAAAGCATATCGAGATTACCGAAAAATTCTGAGACCCACGACGGATTTTGCTGTAATGGCATGTACTGCTGCCATGTATTTGATTGGTGTGAAAGGAATGTCAAGGCTACTGTGGTTTGCAAAGTATATGAAACGAAAAAAAGAGCACAGGACAATTTGAACGGGAGACCGCAATGCCAAGAGTAACTGTACTGTTGCCGACATATCAGTCTGAAAAATATCTTCACGAAACCATGAAGAGCATATTTTCTCAGAGCTTTCAGGATTTTGAAGTGTTGATCGTAGACGATCATTCAACGGACGATACGCTGAAAATAATCCAGAGCTTTCCTGACTCACGGGTCAGATTATTGAGTGGCCCGCAAAAAGGTCTGGCTGAAGCATTGAATTGCGGGATGTGTCAGGCTGCAGGAGAGTACATTGCCCGAATCGATGCAGACGATTTGATGGTCCCATCGCGGTTAGAAAAACAGGTGGCATATATGGACAGTCACCCGGAGGTGGCAGTCTGCGGAGGATGGCAGCAATACTTTGGCCTTAGCACATATCTTCACGCACCACCGGAGACTTCCGAACAATGCCGGGCAAATTTGCTATTTCGCTGTGATCTATGTCACTCCACACTTATGCTGCGGAGAGATGTGTTTTTAGGAAACAGCCTATTTTATGACGATTCCTTTGCTGCGGAGGATTTTGAACTGTGGACCAGGGTGCTGGACCATGGAGAAATCAGCAACCTTCCCGAGGTGTTGGGATACTACCGAGAGGATGGCAGGAGCATCACAACAGCAAAGAAGGAGCAGCTGATTGTACAGCAGAGTGAAATTGTAGCTGCAACCCTAAAACGAAACCTAAATATTGAATTGACACCGGCGCAGACCATGTATTTTCGTGGATGGATCAATCCTTTCTTTGATACACAATACGGGCTTCCAATTGAAGAACGGGAAAGTGCCTGGCGGGACCTCCGCAGGATATTAGCCCAAATTTATGAACGGAATCGGGAAGCCGGATATTACGACGAAAAAGCGTTGTTGAAAGCCTTGGCCTCCGAATGGGCCGTATTGCGCTATAATGCTCCGTTTGAGTTGCCCAGAGAGGAAATCCCTACCTTGGAGTCCGTGTTTGTAGGGCAAAAGCGAAGTCAAGTTTTGTTGCGAAAAGCACTGAGCTTTTGCAGAAATTACAGGGGGATAAGAAGAAAATACTGGAAGCTGAAATCTCTGCTAGACAGACGACAGAAGAACAGACACAGAGGAGAAAGATAACATGATCATTACGAAGACACCGTTTCGCATTAGCTTTGCTGGTGGCGGAAGTGACTTAGCAGATTTTTATGAACAGTACGGCGGGTGTGTGTTAAGCACCTCCATCAACCGCTATTGTTACATCTCTATCCATCCTTATTTTAACGAGCGATATACCATGCTGAAGTACTCTGAGAACGAGTTGGTGGAGAGCTTGTCCGAAATCAAACACCGCATTTTTAACTGTGTGCTGAATGAAGCGAATCTTCATGGCGTTGAGATCACCTCTACCGCTGATATTCCCGGAGGAACTGGGCTCGGGTCTTCCAGCACGTTTACGGTCGGCTTGTTGAATACAGTGAATTGCTATCGCGGAAAGTATATGTCTAAGAGTGCCTTGGCGGAGAAGGCCTGTGAAGTGGAGATTCAGAAGCTGGGCAGTCCCATTGGCAAGCAGGACCAGTACGCGGCGGCCTTCGGTGGGCTGAACTTTATTCAGTTCCACAAAGACGGCACGACATCGGTTGCGCCCATTGTAATGCAGCCGGAAACGTACCGAAAGCTGCAGAAAAATCTGGTGATGTTCTATACCGGCGATGTCCGCTCGGCCAATTCGATTTTGGCAGAGCAGAAAAAGAATATGAGTTCAGAGGAGAAGGCGAAGAACCTTCAACAGATGTGTGGCTTGGCAGAAGATATGAAGCAGGCGTTGGAGCATGATGACCTTTCTTCGTTCGGAGATTTGCTGAATGAGGGCTGGAAGCTGAAACGAACGCTGGCATCTGGAATTTCGAACCCTGTCATCGACGAGGCGTATGAGACAGCTATGTCTAACGGAGCCCTTGGCGGCAAACTGCTGGGTGCAGGCGGCGGCGGTTTCCTGCTGTTCTACTGTGAGCCGGAGAAACAGGAGCAGCTGCGGGTGGCTCTGAAGATGCGCCCCTTCCCCTTCAAGTTTGAAAAGGACGGAACTTCTGTTGTTTATATTGGCGATAAATATTGGGATTAAGAAAGGAAGACGATTATGAAGGTTTTAGTGGCAGGCGGAGCCGGTTTTATTGGCAGCCATCTGATCGATGCCCTGCTGGCAGAAGGCAACGATGTGGTCTGCGTGGATAACTTCTTTATTGGCACCAAAGAAAATATTGCCCATTTGAAGGATAACGCACATTTTAAGTTCTATGAGCAGGACCTGACGGACCTGGACAAGGTACTGGAGATTTTCAAAAAGGAACATGTAGAGTATGTGTTCCATCTGGCAGCGAATTCTGATATTCAGGCCAGTGCCCAGAGCCCCATGATCGAGTACAAAAACACTTATTCCACCACGTTCATTCTGCTGGAGTGCATGCGCCAGTGCGGTGTGAAGAAGCTGTTCTTTGCTTCCACTTCTGCTGTGTATGGGGAGCAGATGGGGGCCGAAGTCAGTGAGGAGGCCGTCGCTTTGAAGCCCATTTCCTACTACGGCGGTGCCAAACTGGGGTCTGAGGGGATTATTTCCTCCTTTGCCTATATGAACGACATGAGTGTACTGGTATTTCGCTTCCCCAATGTAATCGGTCCTCGGTTGACCCATGGCGTGATTTATGACTTTGTCAAGCGACTGAAAGATGACCCCTCTCATCTGAAAATTCTGGGCGATGGCCGACAGAGCAAGCCTTATATCTATGTGTTGGATTTGGTTGATGCGATTATGCACTTCAAGGATGCTCCCAAGGGTGTAACGCTATATAACGTCGGCGTTGAGACGCAGACCTCAGTGACGCGGATTGCGGAGATCGTCTGCGAAAAAATGGGCCTGTCCGGGATTCCCTTTGAGTATACCGGCGGCCGTGGCGGCTGGAAGGGCGATGTGCCTGTGTTTGCTTACAATCTGGAGAAAATCCATGCCACCGGTTGGACGGCGCACATGACCAGCGATGAAGCGGTTGCCAAGACCGTAGAAATGGTGCTGTGATGCAGGCGGTCATTATGGCAGGCGGGAAAGGGACCCGTCTGCGTGCAATTACAAATGATGAGATTCCAAAGCCCATGGCACCCGTGGCCGGAAAGCCCATTTTGGAGTGGCAGATAGAATGTCTGCGCCGTCAGGGGATTACGGATATTGTGATGATTACCGGACATTTAGGTCATAAAATCCGTGAATATTTCGAGAACGGGGCCCGTTTTGGCGTAGCGATTCAGTATATCGAAGAAACAACCCCACTGGGAACGGCGGGCGCACTTTCCATGGTGCCGCAGCTTCTGACCGGGAACAGCTTTTTCCTGGTCTTTGGCGATGTCTTGTTTGATATTGACCTGATCCGCATGGAACGCTTCCACAGGGAGCGAAAGGCGCTTGCTACGCTGTTTGTCCATCCGAATGTCCATCCGTTTGACTCAGACCTTGTGGTTTGCGACGAGAATGGGAAAGTGCTGAAATTTGACTCCAAGCACAATGTGCGGAATTACTGGTATCACAACTGCGTCAATGCGGGTTTTTATCTCATGAACCGGTCCATTTGTGAGAAAGTTCCTGACAATACAAAGGTAGACCTGGAAAAAGAGTTGCTCAGCAGCTTAATTTCAGAAGGGCAACCAATTTATGGTTATCATTCTCCAGAATATATCAAAGACGTCGGAACTGTGGAGCGCATTCAAAAAGCGGAAGGTGAACTGACCAGCGGATTTATCCGTGGCCGCTGTCTGAACCAGAAGCAAAAAGCGATTTTTCTGGATCGAGACGGTACGATCAACAAGAAAAACGGGTTGGTCTATCAGGAGGACCAGTTTGAGCTGGAAGACTGTGCAGTAGAAGCAATTCGGAAGATCAATGCCTCCGGTTACCTGGCAATCGTGGTGACCAATCAGCCTGTGGTGGCGAGAGGCCTTTGTGAGGTAGCGGATGTGGAACGAATCCATCAGAAAATGGAAACGCTGCTAGGGCAGAAAGGTGTCTATTTGGATGAGATTCGCTTCTGCCCCCATCACCCGGACAGGGGGTATCCCGAGGAAAATCCGGCCTATAAAATTCCGTGTCATTGCCGAAAGCCGGATATTGGAATGCTGGAGGACTGTGCCGCAGCGTACAACATCGCGCTGGAAGAATCCTGGATGATTGGCGATACAACGGTAGATATTCAGACTGGCAAGAATGCCGGGACAAAGACGGCATTAGTGCTGACCGGCGATGCCGGGAACGATAAAAAGTACAATGTGACTCCAGATTTGGTCTGCCAGGACTTGCTGGAGGCCGTGAACAAAATTTTGACATAATTGGGGGACGACATGAATTATATTGCCGACATTAAAAGCTACATTGCACTGGAACAAGAAATTCTGTCTAAGTTGGACATAGACACGATCAACGAAGCATTGAATCTGCTGGATGAGACCCGTTTGAAGAAAGGCAGAATCTATATCTGCGGCAACGGCGGCAGTGCAGCAACGGCATCCCATTTCCAGAACGACTTTAACAAGGGCGTTTCTGAATACATCGATATTCCGTTCCGCTTTGACTGCCTGAACGATAATATGGCCACGATTATGGCCATTGCGAATGACATTGGTTATGAAGAGGTGTTCCGCTTCCAACTGCGGGGGAACCTGGAGCCAAACGACATTTTAGTAGCGATTTCCGGCAGCGGCAATTCGAAAAACGTCATTAACGCGGTGGAGTATGCGAAAGAGCAAGGGAACAAGATCATTGGATTAACGGGCTACTCCGGTGGAAAACTGAAAAAGCTTGCCGATATTTCCCTCCATGTGCCGGTGAATAGTATGCAGGTGACGGAAGATATACACATGGTGTTCGATCATCTGATGATGAGTATGTTTTATAAGTATTTGTGCGGGAAAGAGCATTTGAAGTAAAAATACATATACCATTTGGGGGTGAGACTGTGAAAAAGACAGCGCTAATGTTAGCAGATACAAGGCCAGCGCTAATTGGACAAATGCTGCTTCAAATTGAAAAGACAAATAGAGATGTATTTGATGAAGTGATAGTTTTTGATACGGGTTTAAATGACAATGACAAGGCACTAATGCAAAAGTTAATGCCCTGTCGCTTTATAAAATATGAATCTCCCATTTCTAACGAGTTACTAAAGCGTGATAGATTTAAAAGATTTTCGCTAATTATGTTTGCTCGATATGAAATGTTTCGACTGCTAAATGATTACAGCCTGATCATGTGGATGGATACGGACATGGTGATACAAGGCAGCCTAAAAGAACTTTTAGACGAAACAGCTGGGTATGGATTTTCTATATTATGTGAAGACCCGCATAATAAATCAGCAAAAAAAGTTGATTACATGAGGACCAATTTCTTTCATGCAATATCCAAATATAATATGAACACGTACTTGTACTGCACGGGTATGATAATTGTTCGCGACTGCTTGGAACAATCATGCGATTTTACAGAGTGGTGCTATCAAAAAACATTGGAGTGGGCAGATAATTTAAATCTCCCCGACCAAGGTGTATTGAATGCATTAACACAGGAATTCAAGTTAAACGTCAAACCATTCGGGAACAATGGAAAATATGGTTGCTATCCATTTATTGGCCGAAATTGTGAGGACGCGATTACTGTACATAGTTGGGGAACAAATAAATTCTGGAATAATTGGTACCTGAATTGTAAATTCCCGTTTTGGGAGGAATGCTATCGTGAATGGATAGATATGGGGGGGAGCACATTAGACAGGACAATTAGCCCAGAGATTTCCGTAATAATTCCAACATATAAGCCGGACACTGGGTACTTTAAGCAATGTATTGATAGTCTTATAAATCAAGAACAAAACGGATACGAATCATACTCGAATTATGAAGTAATTATTGTCGCGGAACCATTCGACGTTGAAAAAATCAAAGAGTTTGTTGAAAGCTATCATGATCCGCGTATATCGGTTTATTTTAACGAGGAAAGACTTGGAATTGCCGCAAGTTTGAATCGAGGCCTGCGGTTAGCAAGGGGAACATACATTGCAAGAATTGATGATGACGATATTGCAGCTCCTACACGATTTGAGAAACAGGTCAATTATTTAAACACTCATCCAAACATCGGTGTACAAGGGGTACAAACGAGATAAAATAGAAATGAGGGGCGATAGAGCGGAAATATCAGATTTTCCACTCTATCTGAACACGGTCGCTGGTGGCCTTGATTGTAGAGATCAAACCATCGGCGGCTTTTCTTTTGTCGTCAAAATCTATGCTGTCCCAGTTGTCGAGATAATAGGATAACTTCTTTATCTGCTGGGGAGATATGGTTTCAACGCTCAATTCAGCGATTGCCTTTGAAATGGTCTGGCGTCGGGTGTCCAGTTCTTCAATTTTTTTGTTAGCGTAGGCAAGCAAGGTCGCATTGGCTCCGGTTAGCGTATCCAGCAGCTTTTCAATTTCTGCCTCCACCTGTGCCAGCTCCACTTGATAGGCGGTCAGTTTCGGATTGACTTTTTCCTCTCTGCCGTGGAGTATCTGAAAGTCTTTGAACTTTTCCTGCATGGCCGAGAAAATGAATTGCTCAAATTCTTCTTTGCGGATTTTCCCACAGCCCGGACAGCCTTTGTTTTCCGTCCGTTTGGTACAGCGGAAATATCCGGTGCTATTTGGTACATGGGTGGCTTTCAGAGCATACCCACAATGCCCGCATTTGATTTTTCCAGCCAGCCAAGTGTTCTTCGGTTTCCGTCCCTGCTGGAAGGTGGTATTTGCCATAAGTTTTTTCCGGCATTTCAGCCATGTGTCAGAGGAAATGAGTGCTTCATGGGGAGCGATAACAAGTATCTGGTCTTTTAAGCACCTGTCCTTGTCCTCCTTCACATCCCGCCCCTGATAGAGATAGCAGCCGTTTGTTCCGGCAAAGTCGGAAGCGTCATTGACAATCGCTGCGCCCTGGCTCTTGAAAAATTCGTACAGCTCCAAATCGGCCTGTGCGTAAACGGGGTTTCTTAAAAGCTGGGAAAGAAATGTACGGAACATGGATTTGCCATAAATTTTTATGTCATGTTCCTCGAAGTATCGGGTAATATCTCCGAAGGAGGTTTCCGGTTCAGCGTACATTTCAAACATCAGCCGAACATGGTCGGCGGCTACGGGGTCGGCAACCATTTTCTTTGTGCGGATACCCTCTACCACAGTAGGCTCTAACTGATAACCGTATGGTGCCTGTCCGCTCATGTGAAAGCCTTTCAGGCACCGTGAATAGTAGGCGTCTGTGACACGCTTCTGAATTGTCTCACGTTCAAGCTGGGCGAATACAATGCAGATATTCAGCATGGCCCGGCCCATCGGGGTCGAAGTATCAAACTTTTCTGTGGATGATACAAACTCCACATCATACTCTTGAAACAGCTCCATCATCGTTGCAAAGTCCAGAATAGAGCGGCTTATACGGTCCAGTTTATACACGATGACCCGCCTGACCTTTCCCTTGCGGATCTCGCCCAGCAGCTTTTGAAACTCCGGCCTGTCCGTATTTTTACCGGAATAGCCTTTGTCCTTGAATACCCGGCAGCTCCCACCTTTCAATTCATACTTGCAAAAGTCGATCTGACTTTCAATGCTGATACTGTCCTTGCGGTCTACTGACTGTCTTGCGTAAATACAATCTTCTCTGATAAATTCCATATTGGGCTCCTTTCCTTGTTGGAATGGAGCTACCAACCTTACAACTATATTATACCATCAGCAGCCCCGGACAACAATGTTGCGAATGATTAGGGAAATCTGTCCCCATATTTGCTGAACACCTCAAAAAGACAGCGCTCAATTTCTTTTTTGCGCTGTTCTTTCTCCTTCGGGGGAAGTACCGGCGTGAGGCTTTCCAGCACAATGATCTTCCCTTGAAATGCGACAGACTTTGTTTCTCGTTCATAAGTGACAGCTTGCGTCATTGAAAACCTCCTTTGCGAAAGTGCGTGTATATGCCTGCCTTTCCCGCTTGTCCTGTGGGGAAATGTCAAAAGGCGACACCCAGCAGGTGCCGCCCTTTGAGCTTTCTCCACTTCGGGTCGATATGGCCCGAGCTCAGTAAGGACTGGAATGGTACTTTTCTTTGGCGTCCTCCACGCTGTTGAGGTCAAATACTTCATAAAGCTGCCCCACAACACGCCGTATATCCTTCTTTGAAAATCCGCAGTCCTCCATTGCCATAATGACATAACCGCGGCAGGCGTCATTGCTCCATTCGTCCGTTTTCAAGCCGGGGATCATTCCAAACGCATTTCCCATAAAGTGCTCCTCTTTTGAAAAGATGGGGAGCCACGCCGGATCGGTTGGCCTATCATCAGACAGCATTGCCGGGGGCTCCCCATAGGTTTTCACTTCATTTCAGACACATCGGACGGACATAGGCTTCATGCCCCATAGTATTTCAACTCTCCCCATTCTGATGGCAAGGCGTTCTCATTGCCTGCGACGGCTCACGGCTTGCAAGGCCGCTTCAACGCTCGGACTGTGACTAAACGCAAGTATCCGGGTTCTGCGCCTGTTCCGGTGGAGCCAGCCTTGCCCCACCTATGGCATGGACCTGTTCGCTCGCTCAGTTTTACAAAGACTGTATTCTCTGAAATCCGAGGTCATGGCGGGTCTGTCACACAGCGCGTTTCCCTTCGTATCCGGGTGTCTTTTTATTCAATTTTCAATCTGCATGAGGCTTATCTGAACCTCGGACCATTGTGACCCGAAGTGTTTTGCCTCTCATAAGCCATTTCATTTTCCGGCCTAAATCGGTACGCCTTACAAAGAATTTTTCAAAATTTTTTCTAAGTGCCGCAGACCTCGCTCGATTGCGACACGAACCACTTTTTCATGGACGCCCTCTGCCCGGGCAATATCCTGTTTGGTCATGCCGAGAATGAAATGAGCGTAAATCCGTTTTGCCTGTTTGTTCGGCAGACTGGCAATCGCCGCATGAAGCTCCTGCATGGTCACTTTCCGCTCATACAGTTCATGGGGAGATAAGGCGACAAAGACAGCCTCATGCTCCAGCCCGTCATCCCGATCAAGGGAATAGTAGGCTTTGTGGCGGTATGTACGCAGCCGATAAGCAGCCTCTTTACGATCAAACTCTTTGAACATTTCTGCAACTTCTTCCGATACTTCCATGAAGCAATCCGATGTATAGAATGGGTAATAGTCCCGCAAATTGATAATAGCCATATTGACCTCCGTTTCGGTTGTTGGTTGACGAGTGACCGAAACGAAGGCGGCGGGGAGCGGCACCGGGGAATGACTTCGGGCCAACATGACCCGAAGCAGCCCCATAAGAACACAAAAGCGCCCGGGCGGCATGAAGCCACACGGACGCATGAAATGACATGATAGTTAAGGTTCCAACAAATTTCGCATACATAGCCGGAATAACCCGGAGGGGGAGCTACGCTTTTTTTAGCTGGTGCAGATCATGGGTACTGTGAAAAAAGGCAAAAATAGACACGGCGGCAATCCTCCTATATGCCGCCGTGGATTTACACGGTGTTAGGTCGTCGTTGGTTTAGGATAGACGAAAAGAAACGGCGGCTCTGAAAATCAAAGCCGCCGCTTCATAGGCGCGTGAAAATGTGTCTGCTTTACGACGGCTTTTTTTCTTTTGCCGTCGTCCGGCAATTCACAAGTTATTTCACAAACTGTTCTAATTCTCCCTTATCCACAGAAACCAGCTTTTCAATGTTGCCGGCCTTGTCACGAACAACATTCAAGCTAATGCCATCACTCACACCTTTGTCGCAAAAAGTGTAATGCTCCTTGTCGTAAAGGATATAGATAGGCTTCTCGCCGTACATCCAATGATTAGAAGTCTTGTCATAAGAAACGCCAAATTCGGTGTATGCGTCCAGACTGTCATCACGATAATTCGGATCGCCTTGTTCAAAGCTACCACTTCCGGCCGTAATTCCCGCCTTTTCCAATTCGGCTTTCAATGCCTCCTGCTCTTTGGTGCGAGCATTAAAGTCAGCGTCCGAGGATTGCTTTAGACCTGTCAGAGTTCCATCTTCATCTCTAATGGGTTCAACGTCTATCACGCCGTCATCATAGGAAAAGCCATTCGTTTCATTAGAATTGATCTGATCCTTGAAGTAACGCACGACTTGCCCGTTATAGAAGAAACGATCCTTTTCCGTGTCGTATGTCATACCATACGGTTCATAGATAGAACACTTTTCAGCAATCTCAGCCCGGCGTTCTTGCTCCGCTTTGGCCTGTTCCTCAGAGGAAAGGACTTCATCATTCTCGTAGGCTTGCACCGAGGAAGCCTCGTCAGAGGAAATGGAAGTGCCGCTATCTTTCGCCTCCTCAAAAGGCGTTGAGCTGGTAGTTGACTGGTTGGGTTCCGTCTGGCTTGCCGCACAGCCACTTAAAACGGCCGATGCACAAAGCACCATTGTGAGTAAAAGAGTTGTGATTTTTTGTTTTTTCATATTCTGAAACACTCCTTTCTGTTTCTGAATATATAGTAGCAGAACTGTTTGGGATACCATTGTGGCGAATATGTTTTTTATGTGTAGTTAAAAATACGGGGCGATCAAATTTGACCGTCCCGCATTTTTCAAAACCGGATTGAAAACAATACCCCTCTGTCTGTGTTTTTCAAGCTGTATATTATATTGTGCTGTTCTAAAATAGTTTTGACGATATAAAGTCCTAAGCCGCTACCCCCTGTTTTTCGATTGCGTGATTGCTCCATCCTATAGAAAGCATCAAATATTTTTGGAATTTCTGCTTCTGGAATATGCACACCAGTATTTTCTATCTGGAAAACTACCGATCCATTTTTAGAAAATGCGTCCATATAGATTGAACTGCCTCTCGGAGAATACAAGATGGCATTAGAAACAATATTGTTAATTGCTTTTTGTATCAGCATTTTGTCTACGACGATTTGCAGGGCGGGAGAAATATTCTCGTTCCAGTCAATTTCCTTTTGTACAATCAGATCCTCAAATAAAGCATATTCCCGTTTCAGAAGATCAGAAAAATCCATTTTTTCTTTTCGCAGACCTACTTTAGATGATTTCATACGCGAAACCGTCAGTATTTCTTGTACCATGCTCTCCATTGTATTGATGATTTCAAGGGAGCGCGATAGATATTTATTGCGATCCTGATAATCGCCCACATTCAAAATCATCCCCTCTGTCTGCCCCTTGATAATTGTAATAGGCGTTTTTAATTCGTGAGAAACAGCAGAGAAAAAATCAAGTTGTGCCTGTTCTAATTCTTTTTCGTGCTCTATGTCTGCCTGCAATTTTATATTTGCTGCCTGTAGATTTTCCAAAGCGGCAGATAGCTTTTTAGACATTTCATTCAAGCTATGCGCCAGGACACCAAGCTCGTCTGTCCGACTTTCTTCACACCTCCAGCTAAAGTTTAGTTCAGACATATTTTTTGATACTGCGCTCAGTCGTAATACGGGCCTTGTAACATAGCGGGAGTAAATCATTGAAGCAAGCGTAGCAATAATAAGAATAACAAAAAATAGAATGATAAAAACATTTGCCAGAGTATTCCTAAGCAGGTCAACCTCATGCGCGCTACCGGCAACTGTCAATGTATAAACAGTGTCCGATCCTGTGAAAGAGAACAGGTAGCTATGTGTTGCCCGATACGCCGCCGGATCAGTATTTTCAGTTGCTATTCCTCCATCAAGAAAACGAGGAAATTCTTTTACCCCCTGTGAGGGCAGTTCGATTGCGTTACCGTCATCGTCGGATAGTTGAAGCAATACCCCGTTATTGTTCAAAAGAAACTCATCAAAAAGCGTTCCGCTTTCCAACGGGGACATGGTTTGCAACTCCGCAATAAAAGAGGAAACCGTATTTTCCAAGCTTGCGTCAAGTGTTGTGCTATATGTTTTGGGAACGAGCCACGAAATGACGGTATATGTCAGAACACAGCAAATACTGGTCAGCAAAAAAGTGATTGCAAATATTTTTGCAAATAGACTTCCTTTAATTTTCTTTATCAATTTTATATCCCACCCCTCTGATTGTCTGGATGAAGTCAATCCCCAACTTTTTGCGAAGATTTTTGATGTGAGTATCTACAACCCTTTCATCGCCATAAAAGTCATATTTCCATAGCTTATCCAGCAGATTTTGCCGCGTAAGTACACGACCTTGATTTAGCAGAAGCTCCCTTAACACCTCAAATTCTCGCTGGGTAAGGTCAAAAGAAACACCGTCTACCACAGCGGTATAACTGTCCATATCCAAAACAAGATTTTTATAGGTAATCGTTTGGTGTTCCTGCTCCGGTATCATGGAACTTCTGCGGAGAACAGCTCCGATTTTGCGAACCAATATTGGCATGGAGAATGGCTTTGTAATATAATCGTCAACCTGTAAATCTAAGCCTCGGATTTGTTCCTCCTCTCCGTTTAGGGCAGTTAGCATAATGATAGGAACCTGTGATTGCTTACGGATTAGCTCGCAGACTGTAAATCCATCAATTTTAGGCAACATTATATCCAATAATATCAAGTCAAAATGAGCGGATGAAAACAGTGCAATAGCCTCCATGCCATCACTTGCAATCGTAATTTCATATCCGACTTCTTGCAAAAAATTTCTTAAAAGATCTTGAATATCTAAATCGTCCTCAACAATTAAAATGTGCTGCATAAAACCACCTCCACTGGTATAGTAGCATAAAATTTTGTGATTCGTGTGTAGTTCCTATCTAAATTATAATTGAAGCCATCAAATCTTTCAAATTTCAGAGTATGAAACAAAATACTACCTAACCTCAAATTTCATTACATTCTCATAATCTAACGCGAAATGTAGAATGATATAGGGTGATATGAGAATGAACCAAGATGAAAGAAGGTTTGACTTTCACGGCCTCGGGGCGGCTCTCAAAAGAGCTAGAGAAGAAAAGGGCTGGACACAAGCCTATGTTGCGGAATTAGTAGACCGTGACTCCCGTACCATTATGAATATTGAGAACAAGGGGCAGTATCCCAGCTTCGACCTTTTTGTTAAACTCATTACTATGTTTGACGTCTCAGTTGACCAGTTTATTCATGCGGATGGAGGGGCAAGGTCAAGCTCTTGCAGAAAGCACATTGATGTACTTCTAAACTCCATGAATGAAAAAGAGCTTGTCGTGATAGAAGCCACAGCCGAGGGCATTAAGAAAGCCAGAGAAACGGAGGTTCCAGAATAAGGGCCTCTGTTTTTTTGCGCCATTTTAGGGGCTGCCGCTAAGTGGCAAGCAATGCCTCTGTGGCCACAAGTGGCACAAAGGCGGCTTGTTGGGGCTCGCCCCAAACCCGTATCTTCGGGCCAACATGGCCCGAAGTGTCAGCGTCGCTTTGCTCCTTATTTTCATAACCTTAACGCTCCTTTTCCTGCTTTCTTCCCGGCTCGGTGTAGCCCATCAGAGTGTCAATGTTCGCCTTGATCGTGACGATCTCCTGCATATCCCGTCGTGCCTTCTGGTATTCTCCATAGAGCTGTTTTTTCTTTGCTGTGAGCTTGCGGCCTTCCTCCTTCAGCACATCCATTTTAGGGAGCTTCGCCCCACCCAGCAGAGAGCGCATTTCCGCTTGTGCAGCCCGGTACAGTTCAAGGTCGGCCTCATGCTCCGCAAGGAATTTCCGGCTGTACTTCGTCGCCTTATACTGCTCAAAGACTGGGCGGGTTTTGGCATACTGAACCGTTGTGGCCTTTAGCCCGGCATTGGTTTTCATGGCCTGTTCCGTCTGCTTGACCTGTTCGGAAATAACATGGAAACGGTCTGCCGCCTCGGTGGCTTTCTTCGCCAACTGCTCATAATCGGTCAGGTTATTGTCCTGTATATAGGCAAGAGCGGCGGCCATCTGCTTAATGTTAAATACCTTCGCCCAGCGTTCATATCCCGGTCCCTTACCGGCAGCCAGTTTTGCTTGAATATCCACCGCCAGACTGATTTTCCGCTCCGAGCGCCCGGGGCGTTTTTCTTTGCCCTCAATGGCGGACAGAACATCTTGCAAGTCGTAGCCGTCCCCCAGCGTGGAGGCACGCAGACGGGTGAAGCGTTCCTGTCCCTGCCCGGTCAGCCGGAAGCTGATACCGCCGCCCCGAACCGTCTTGACCTCATACCCGGCCCGCTTCATCAAATTGAGAAATTCGTCCAGATCAGCGGGGCGTTCCGCCAGCGCAGTATCAATAGCAAGGCGCAGTCGGTCCTGATAGGAAAGCGGTCCTTTCCGGTCTTTCTGCCACTCCCCATAGTTCCGATACTTGCTCTTGCTCCGGGGCTTCGGGTTCTCCACGATGGACAGCCCGTTTTCAAGGCACAGCCTGTCAGAGAGCCGCCGAAGGGCGAAGCTGGAGCCCCAAAAATTTCGGAATTTCCGGGTGCAGTCAAGGGTGGTGGAGTTGTAATAAATGTGACAATGGATGTGCTGCTTATCGGTGTGCGTGGTAACGATAAAAGCGTGCCGCCCCTTTGTCCAGCGCATAGCCAGCTCATAGCCGATACGGTTCGCCTCCTTCGGGGTGATCTCGCCCGGATAGAAGGATTGTCGTATCTGATAGCACAGCACATTATTTTCTTTCTTCTGTTCCCGGCCCGTCATAGCGGCATAGCTGGCCTTTGCCAAAAGGAACTCGTCCGCCACGGTGGCCGGATCACATTCATAAGCGGAGATATACTTTCCGCTTTCTGTTTTCTCCGGGTCCTTGCCATAGTCCAGACAATCCCGGATAGCCTCAGCAATCGTTTCGCCTTCGCCCGCATGGCGCTGTAACAAAGTTGTGGTAGCCAAAAATCATTCCTCCTTTCCATGAGAAAGGGGCGGCCCATTCAGACCGCCCCGACTTCGGGCCAGTATGGCCCGAGGCTGCTTAACTTGCCAGAAACCGGTACAGAGCGGATTTGCCTCCGTCCAGCGCCCAAAGAAGGGAGCCCGCCGCCGCTTGCAGTCCATACGGCGAAAGAAGGAAGGCAAGAAACAGAAATACAATCCCGCCGATGGGGGTCGGCGTGAAAAAGAGGACGATACCGAGCACTGCCAGGATCACGGAGGCAATCGTCAGCAGGAAGGCGCAAATATCAAGCAGAAATACCAGCAGAGCCGTCAGAAGGGACAGCGCCAGAGCGAAGGGCGCAACCAATATTTTCAGCAGTATCTTCATCATCAAAACCTCCTTTATCTTTTCTATCTTCATTTTACCATGCCTGTCCGGGGACATAAATGTTGCGAAAGATTAGTAAATCCTGTCCCGTAGGCTCAGACAAAAAAATTGAAAGTTCTGGTATTCTTGTTGCCCAACACCCAAAAATCAAATATAATTTAATCATTCAATATTCAGAATATGGAGGTAAATATGGAAAAACGAGCTATTCTATTTGGGATGTTTCATTACGCAAACAGTCGTTCGATTTCGGCAGATGAATTGCCAAGTACAGCATTTGATGTAATGATTTTAGAGAAAAAATTGAAACAGCTTCAATTCAAAACTTCCTCTTATATAGATTTAGGGTTAAAAGATGTAGAACAAAAGATTCTCGAATTTGCAATCACTGCCCCATGTGATTCGCTAAATGTAATATATTTTTCTGGGCATGGAGGACACAGCAAGGGAGAAAACTATTTATACCCAGTTGACTTTGGCATCAATTTGGATATGGGATTGTCGGTTGATAAGAGCGCATTAAATCTAAACAGGATATATCCTTGCTTCACAAGAAAGGTAAAACTACTAATAATTGTAGATGCATGTCGGGATAATCTTACGCCAAAATATGCAGGTGACTTTTCAGAAATGGTGGCACCTCAAAATACATATATTGCCTATGCTACACAATTTGGAGACTACTCTGGTTGTACAGCACAAATTAGCTATTTCACAGAAGCACTATGCGAAAATATCCTAACCCCTAATATTTCAATTGACCAGTTATTTACAAATGTTCGTGCATCACTTTACTTAAAACATGGGAAACAAATATCAAACAGTGTGAATGGTCTTATGAGTTATGTAACACTAAATGAACAAGTAGAAACCGATGATGTTGGACAATTAGTTTTACAATTTGTAGATAAATATGGAGATATGTATATTGACAAATATGGTTTTTTTGCGGGAGATGATTTAGTATTTATAGATGCAGCCCAATATTGTGATATTAGTGTATTAGATGCGATTTATAAGTATTTGAAACTTGATGCTGAACGGTGCCATGTCATCAGAGGTCTTTCGGAAAGTCATGAAAAGTTAATTGCCTTTTGGGGGATGTTAAGTCATGGGTTAAAGCAGGATGAATTCTACACATGGCAATATCGTGGCCGTCCTATAAGGTTGGGAGAAATCCCTCCGTTGCCATTAGATATGCAAAAACCAATGCCCGATACCGGAAAAGAAATTGTAGTTGATATAAAACTTGAGATTAGAGATGACGGAATATATATTTTAACGAACCTGCCAGATAAATATCAATTCTATGGCAAGATAAACGATAAAATTTCTGTTAGAAATATAATTGTAAAAGATGGAAGTGCCAAAATATCACTTTCTGATAATACAATAGATGTTCAATCGGTTGATTTGTATTCTGTTTTGGCCACAGTTTCAGGCGTTGATATTTCTATTGTAGGAGATAGATGTCGCAATCTTATAGGACAGTATGTAAAGTTCAATCCGATTAACGGAAATTCTATTGAATTCCATTATAAAAAATAACAGAGGGGGGGCCATGCAAAGGCCCCCCTAAATACTATTTTCTTATCAGCTCAGAGAGCTCCCGCAGCACCTTTGACACCTCGCCCCACAGTTTTTCATAGTCCCGCTTCAATCCGTCGATTTCCTCCGGGTACACGCCATAGGTATGTGCGTGTATGGCAACCTGATTGAGATTGTTAGAACAGCGCCGTTGCAGAGAGATCAACTCTTTTACAGGTGCAAGGTCGATGTGCAGGATATATCCATTCAGAGCCATTTTCCGCACATAAGCCCCGGCGTTGGAAATGCCCGCCTCAGCCATCCGTTCATGGATGGCTGCCAGCTCGTCCGGCGTTACCATAACGTGCAGATGGACATTCCGCTTGCGGTTCTCCATCAGCGTTCCAACTCCCGGCCTTTCCGGCGCTCTTTGGGCTCCTTTACCTTATCAAGCGGTTTTGCGTCCAACTCCGGGGGCGTGGGTGGGATAGGCGTGTTGTTGGGTACGCCGTCGATCATGTTGCAGTTCTGCTCCGTGGAGAGCTCGGCGGTTTTCAGATAGTTGTCTTTTTCGTGCATGGCGATCCTCCTTTATCGTTCCTCATGGTTTTTATGGCTCCGCTTCTGGCCGGGCTCCTTCGGGGGTTCCTGCCCTCTGGTTCCTTCTTTGAGCCGGGCGGTAATGGATGGGCGCACCCGGTCAGGATTGCCCGGTGCTGGTTTCAGTTCATAATCCTCTATCTGCTTTTCGGTCAGCGGCTTTGCGTAGGTCAGTTCGCCCCATGCCATCAGCCTGCCGTCTGCCACAGGACGCCGCCTGTCGTCATCGTAGTTGACGATGGAAAGAGGCTGGTTATCCGGCGGCTTCGGGTAAGTTCCTATGTCCACGGGCCGCTGGGTGGAATAATAGCGGTAAACGCCCTCCGGTCCCAGCTCGGTATGCTTGACCGCCGCATGGTAAAACTGCTGATAGTCGTCCACCCGGCGATCAAAGTCCCGCTGCGCCCACGCCTGACTGGTTCCATAGCGGCCCCAGTAGTAATCCCGATGGCCGTTTTCCCCCTCGGTAAACTGCCAGGTCACAAAGGGGCTCGGCGCTCCCGGATTATGCCCCAGCGCAAAGCCGTGTCCGGTTTCAAAGGTGGCAGCTTTCAAAATCACATATCCTTGTACTGTCTCCAAGAGATCCCTCCTTTCTATGCCTCGGGTCAACATGACCCGAAGTGCTGGATGTTACGAAATAAGAGGGCAGACCGGGGAGGAATGTAATAAGATATTCCCACCCCAGAAACACCCTCAAAAAAGCCCGGAATGTCAAGCCTTTGGAGGCGGCAAATCGTAACAGCCGCCCGGCCTTTTCTCCCGCATTTTCCTCATGCGTTCCCGGCTTTTCCGACGGTTTCCTTCGGCCTTGCAGACGTCGGAGCAGTAGGCTTGACGCCCCTCGGGCCAAAATGCCTTTCCGCAGACCGCACAGGCCCGCAGTTCCGGGGAGATTCCTTCCGTTGTCAGCGCCGCTTGAAGCTCCGGGTCAAGGGGCAGGACAGCCTCACGGAAGTAACGGCAGTACGCCCCTGTCCAGCACTTGTGCAGCATATAACAGGCACAGTCCAGAGGAAGGCACAGGCCGCTTTCCCTGTCATAGTTGGCACACATCCCCGTGACCAGAGTGCGGATTTTCTTCTTCTCGTCACGGGTCAGCTCCCGGGCGTCCATTTAAGACTTCGGGCCACGATGGCCCGAAGGGCGGGGCTCCACGATCAGCGCCCGAAACTTCTTCCGGCACTGTTTTTTCTTTCCTTTGCACTCCTTGTAGTAACGGCATCCCTTACAAGGGTTGTCATTGTCCCAGCCGGGGTGCGGTACTTCCTTCATCATTCGTTCAAAAGGGCTGCTTGTAAAATTCATTCTCATTCCTCCGTATCTTCCTCCCACGGCGGGGTATCTTCGTCCTCGGGTTCCTCTGCGATCTCCTCCAGCTCCCCGTCCTCATATTCGCAGTAATCATCTTCCAAATCCGGGGCCTCATGCTTCGGCTTGTAAATCTTGAAATAGTAACCAATTCCACCGCCGGCCAGCACCACCGCACCAATCAGGAGCAGAGAGAGAAGGGGGCTGTCCTTTTTCTCCGGCTCGGGTTCCGGTACTTCCTCCACCGGTTCAGTGGGCTTTGGCTCTGGCTCCGGGGTCACTTCTTTGGGCGGTTCCTTACCCTGTTCGGCAAGAGGCAGAAGGTCGTCTGTGGTAACGGTATTGAGGAAATAGACGTTCTCGCTGGTTTTCTGTTTGTCGATCACCAGATAAAACACGCTCTCGTCTGCGGTGGTGATGGTGTAGAACTCCTTTCCATCCTCGTCGGTGGCGTTGTCCACCACGGTTCCCGTCCCGTCCGGGGTAAAGGGGTTCTGGGTTTCCGGCTCTGCTTCGGTTTCTGCCGGGGAGGGAGCTGTCTCCGGCTGCGGCTCGCTGCTCTGTGCATAAGCCGGGACTGTAAAGATCAGGCAACACAAAAGGCTGGCAGCCATCGCCGCCAGCCTGCGGTATTTAATTTTCTTCATGGGCTGTGTCCTCCTTTTCGGGTGCCTCCGGCTTCGGGGCAGTATGGCCCGAAGCGGTAAGGCTGTTTTTGGGGTCATTCAGAAAAGCCATAAGCTGGGCGGGCGTCAATTTGAGGGAGCGCACCGCCTGCACGATCTGGCTGTTTTCTTCCTCCTGTTTCTGCTTTTCCAGCTCCCGGATTTTGGCCTGCCACTCGGCAGCCTTCTCCCGGGCTTTTTCCAGTTCCTTATCGAGCTTGTCGATCTTGTTCATGCAAGGACTCCTTTCCTCTGGCTCACAAACGCCCGAAGGCATAGAAATGTGTCTGCCAGTAGCTTGAATTGATGTTTGCGTATTGGATGGGCGAACCACAATGAAGCATCATCCCGTCGCCCACATAAATCCCCACATGGGACACAGGGCCGGGGCTGTCATAGGTTCCCGTGAAAAAGATAATATCGCCGGGCTTTGCCTCGGAGGGGGAAATGATAGCACACTGGTTGTAAATGCCCTGCGCCGTGGTACGGGGCAGGTTGTGGACGCCGCTGGCCGTGTACACCCAGCAGACAAAGCCCGAACAGTCAAAGGAGGTGGACGGGCTGGAGCCGCCCCACACATAGGGCCAGCCGATGTACTTTGCGGCTTCTTCCATGAGCGCCGCAAAAGCCGGGTCATCCAGTGCCTCGCCGGGTATCTCATAGCTGGGGCCGGTATCTTCGCCGCCGTTGTAAATCCCCTCCCACAGATAGGGCTTGTTGCCTTTGAGCTGCTGCATAACGGTGTATATCTGCCTCTGCTGTTCGTCAAGCCTCGGCAGGATCACGGCGGGCAGCGTCTTGTTTGTGAGGGTCACATTTAAGATGTAATACTCATAGGGGACTTCCTCGGTGGTGGTTTCCCCGGTCTCCGGGTCGGTGCTGGTTTCGGTGCGGTAGCGTATCTCGACTTCCTCCGTCAAGGTCAGCTCATACTGTGCCTTGAAGATCTCCCGCAGTTCGTCCTGCACCTGTTCCCGGAAATACACATGGTACTTTGCAGAGAGATAGGACGCCAGCTCATAGGGGTTATGGCCGATCTCGTCCACGGAATAGCGGTACTCGTCATAGCCGGGATGGGTGCTTTCGATGTTCGTTACCGTCTGCGCCAGCTCGTTTTCCAGCGCTGTGTAGTCCTCGTCCGCCCCCAGCAGGTCCGTATCCTCCGAGGCGTAGGAGGTGCCGGATAACGCATTGGCAAGGCCGCTGCCAAGCGTGGGGAAAATGGAACTTACCGCCGACACAAGAAAACAGAGCAGCAACAGCAGGAGCAGGATCAGCACCGCCACGGGATGACGGGTCACAAACTGCGCCGCCCGACGGGTCGCAGTTCCCGAAGCGGCAGCGGTTTTCTTTGCGGTCTTTGCGCCCTGTTTTGCAGCCGCCTTTGCTTCTTTGGAATACCGGCGTTTCAGTTTCCATTTCTGCTGCACACGGGAAAGCGGATTGCTGGCAAGCTCCGGGTGCTCGGAGGCCATCTTCTGAAAATCCATATTGGCCCGGGCTTTTATGTCCTTCCGTTCCCATTTTGCCACCTTCCGGGCCGGGTGCTCCCGCCAGCGGCGTTTGGCATACCGGGTCAGTTTCCGGGCTCCGGCCTCGGTCACAAGTTCCGACTTATGGGCTCCTTCCACACCCACATTTTCATGCTCAACTTCGTGGATCTTGTTGTGGACATAGAACCATGCTTCTGTACGGGCTCCCCGGACAGCTTTCTTCGCAAGCCCCGGCGGCTTCTGCGCCGCCCGTTTCGCCTCGACCTTATCCAGCTTCTCCCGGGCCTTTCCCAGCTTTTCCCCGGCGCGCTCCGCTTTGGCCTGCGCCTTCTGGTACTTGTCCTTTTTACTCCCGGCCTTCTCGGCGGAGCCCTTCGGCTCCTGTGCCCTGCCGGTATCCTGCGGCCTGCTCGCTTCATCCTCCTGCCTCATGCGGTCAGAGGGACGGCTTTTGCGGCTGTCCTCTTGAAACTTGCCGCTTTTGGACTTCGGGCCATCATGGCCCGAAGGACTGTCCTGCCCGGCATCCTCGTCCTCAAACCGCAGACGTCGGGACGGTGCGGGGGAAGGTCCTTCCCGTTCTGCCGGTCCGGGGCGATTGTCCCCGGTATCCTCCGTCGGCCCCGGCCTTTGAAAATTCCGTTTGTCCGGTTTCTTTCCGATAATGTATCCCTCCTTTCCAAACCTCGGGCCATCATGGCCCGAAGTGTGTTACGCCCGGTTCATTTCCTGTTTTTTGTCCTCCGGGCGGGTGGTCATAATGGCGTACAGCTCGGTATTCTGCGGGAAGCGGTCAACAAACGGGATGGTGGTATTCCCGAAGAACAGCAGCCCTTCGCCGGAATTGGTATGGGTCACATAGGAAAGCTGGTGGGGGCTGATCCCAAGCTGTTTGGCTAAAATCTGCCGGTCCCCCTGTGCCTGCGAGAGCAGCACAAGGAAGTCCGAGTTTTCAAAGATGTTCTCGATCTCCGGGCTTGCCAGAAAATCCTTTACATTCTGCGTTAAAGCACTCGGAACGCACCCTTTTTTTCGCAGCATTTTCCAGATCGCCACACAATAGCTTGCCGTCAGACGGTCACGGAGCAGCACATGAAATTCGTCAAAGTAACACCATGTGGCGATACCGCGGAGGAAATTCATGGACACCTGCGAGTTTACCAAGTCCTGCATAATGAGCATGGCAATCGTCCGAAGCCCGGCCCCCAGCTTTTTTAAGTCAAGGCATACCAGACGGCGGTTTAAGTCCACATTGGTTTCATGGTTGAACACGTTAAGGGAGCCCGACACATAAATTTCAAGGGCCGTCGCCAGCCGCACCGCCTCGCCCTCCGGCTGGGAACAGAGCAGGTCATACAGGGTTTGGAGGGTCGGCATTTTGCTTGTTTCCGGGTCCTGCAAGTGTTCCCGGTACATCTGGCGCACACAGCGGTCAATGACGGTACGCTCCACCGGCTGCAAGCCGTCCTTGCCGCCGACGATCAGCTCCATCAGCGACAGGATAAAGTCGGCTTTCAGTGCCATCGGGTTTTCCTCGTCAAAGCTCAAATCAATGTCCATCGGATTGATGTGGTGGGGGCTGTCCGGTGCAATCTCGATGACCTGTCCGCCCAGCCGCCTGATAAGGGGCGAGTATTCGCCCATCGGGTCCACCACGATAATGCGGTCTTTTGTGGCAAGGAACACGTTCACAAGCTCCCGCTTTGCGGCGAAGGATTTACCGGAGCCCGGCACACCGAGGAACAGGCCGTTGGGGTTTTTGAGCTTTTTCCGGTTTGCCATGATGACGTTATGGGAAAGGGCGTTGAGCCCGTAATAGACGGCTTCGCCATCCATGCGGAGCTCCTGCGTCATAAAGGGAACGAAAATGGCCGTGGAGCTGGTGGTCATGCCGCGCTTGATCTCAATGCCGTTATGGCCCAGCGGAAGGCTGGAAAGAAAACCGTCCTCCTGCTGGAAGTCCAGCCGCTTCAAGGTGCAGTTGTATTTCTGGACGATACCGGACACCGTGAACAGGTCGTTGTCCAGCTCCCGGCGGGTCGGGGCCATGTTTACCACAAGGAAGGTCAGAAGGAACATTCTTTCATTCCGGCTCTGTAAATCTTCCAAGAGGGTCTTTGCGTCGTTGCTGTACGTTACAAGGTCAGGCGGGAGTATGTCCATGTCGTACCCTGACCGGGCTGCCTTTTTTTGTTCCTCCACTTTCATCTTGTCAATGTCGGAGACTTTGGCCTTGATGGATTTTACGGCGGCGGCCTGATCGACGGTCTGGATATGGAGGGTAATGGTCATTTCCGCATCCATTTCCAAAAGCTCCGCCAGCAGCTTGTCCGAGAGCTCCGAGGCCAAAATCTGCAAGTAAGAGGCAGCGCCCCAGGTCGTCCCCACCCGGAACAGTCGGCTGAAACGGAAATCGAAGCTGTCCGGGGCGATAAAGTCTTTGGTGGAAAGCCCGGTTTTGGGGATCATATCCCATGAAAACCGGAAGGGGGAGCCGCTGCCGGGGTGGAGTTGCCCGTGAAGAAGCTCCAGCCGTTCCAGCCCCGAAAGGGAACGGCACTTGACGCCCAGCTTTTTGAAGTTCCCGCAAATGTCCGCCTCTACACGTTCCAGCCTTGCCCTGGCGGTGGGAAGGTCGTCCACGTTCACGCCGAAGGTCAGGAGCTTTGTGCGGACAATGCCGTTGTTGCTTTTGGCGATCTGGTTTTCCAGCATTTCCACATACTCACACCGGACGCTGTTGTAATCATCGTCCTGCATGGGGATGTTCACGCTGTACCGGCTGCCCGGGCGGCTCCGGTGGTTGAGGAAGGAAAGCTGGAACGGAAGGCTGCTGTCAAAGTAGTTGAGGCAGGCGCTCCACCCGTCAAAGATGGCTGCCTGATCTTCGGACTGTGCGAGCTGGTAGTTGATGTCCTCGTATTCAATGGTTTTGGTGTAATAGCGGTCCGCTACCCGGCACACCCCGTCCCGGTACATTTCCCGGTAAGGGAGGGTCTGCTGGGCGGTGGTGGGAATGTTCTTTCCTTTCGTGAACAGGCCGGTAAGGCCCTGCTTTTCAGGCTTTCTGCCTGCGGGCTTTCCGGCCCTTCTGCTGTTTCGCAATCGGCTGCGCCTCCTTTCTGGCGCTAAGCAGCGCATAGAAGTTTTCGGTTTTGTAAGGCCGCACACGGGGATAGAGGAACCGGGTGCGGATGATGTTTTTCAGCACTTTTTCCAGCGGCAGACCGTCTCGTTCATACATAGCCAGAAAGAAGAACGGGAGCATGAGGCCGATCATCAGGAACATGGCGGCACTGTTCCCGATACTGCCACGGGAAAACAGGTAAGCCGGGAGGCCCACCGCCGCTGCGCTGGAAAAACAAACAAGCTGGCGCTTCGTTAGGTTGAAGGCCAGCTTTGTCTTGATTTTGGAAAGGTCTTTTGGTACTGGCACATAGGCCATTTTGGTACACCTCCTTTATTGCTTCGGGCCAGCATGGCCCGAGGTTATCTTGCGGCCTCTTTGGCCGGGGCTGTGCTGCGGGCAGCTTCGGCGGCCTCTCGTCCGCTCTGCCTTGCCCGCCAGTATTCGGGGTGATACTGCCGGATGGACTGATTGAGTTTTTCTTCAAACTGTCCTTTGTCCTTAATGCGGTCAGGGATTTTCCACAGCTTTTTGTCCAGCAGCTCCCGGAGCACTACGCTTTCCTGTGCGTCCTCCTCATAGCAAATATAGCCCTTGTCCTTGAAGCCGCATTTTTTGGCCGCTGGGGAGAGAACGGCGGCTACCTCGTTTGCCACCATCGTTCCGCCGTGGCTGGCGGTAGATACCAAAAACACCCCCGGACAGAGGGTTTCACAATTCTGCACCTCGCCCCACGGGGAGCTTTTCGGCGCATGGAACATTCCGCCCGTCCGGCTCCGGTCTGCCTGCATGAGCGCCGCATTTTCCAATATGGCGCGAAGTTCCGGGGAAAAATAGGCATATTCCCGCAGGACCCGGGCGGCGTCCCCACCACAGGCGTTCATCAACAGGGTATAGGCATCGCTGTCCGCTTTGGTACAGCGGCCCAGCAGTTTTCCGTCGTAATAGCAGGCCGCGTCATAGCCCGTCCGTTTGCGTGGCATGGTTTCCGCCTCCTTTCTGCTTCGGGCCAGCATGGCCCGAGGTCAACGCTCTGCGCTGCGGCTGGGCTTTTCCTTCGGAGGCCGTTCTGCCTTTGCCTGTTCGGCAGCCGCTTTTCCGGCTTTAAGCTGGTCGCTGATGGACGCACGCCCCACAGAGCCGCGCTCCGCCATCTGTTCCAGCTTTGCCTCATAGGCTTGCAGAACAGCGGTGTTGAGCTGTTCCCGGAACTCCTTTGTGACAGGGTAGGCCATATCCCGGTAGCCGCCTTTGCCGTCTGGCTGGCTGGGCATCCCAAGAAAGAGCCCCTTGCTGCCCTGTACGATTTTCAGATTTTCCACCACAAAGCAGTCATTGAATTTCACGCTGGCAAAGCCCATGAGGTTTTTCACAGGTTCGATGACCCGCACGCTTACATCCAGCTTTATAGGGGCGGCTGGTGTTCCGCCCGCAGTTTTTTCCTGCATGGATTTCTCCTTTCCGCTTCGGGTCAGCATGGCCCGAAGTCTCTTAATGGCAGCCGAAGATGGATTTTGCAAGACTGCCTGTTTTGAATAAGGTAAAACACAGCAGCACCGTATATCCCACACAGCCCCAGATCGCCCCGATGGGGTCGCCGTCGGTGGCGATACTCTGGATCAGCACCGCATAGATGGCGACACAGACTAAAATCAATAGGCCTTGAAAGCCTACTGCAAAGAGGGAGCGGAAATAGTTCTGCCCCATGTGTCCGGTTTCCCTGTTGGGGACTGTGGCAAACGGGATAGGCGCTAAACTTGTGAGTAAATAAATTTCAATCATACGGCCATATACGATGACGAAGATCACGATGTTTAAGGCAATCATGGTAAGCTGGATCAGGAAGGATTGTAGCCAGAGTCCGAACAGAGGACCTAACTCCATCGCCTCAAGCTCTGTCCGCAAACTGTCCAGCACATCCGGCGTGATCTCTGTCCCGTTCTGGATAATGCCCGCTGACTGCTGTATCACATGCTGGCTCACATCAAAGACCGCCAGCACGATATTGAAGGTGTTCGTCAGGATCATCACAGCCACAAAGGTTTTGAACACCCACTTAAAAAACATCCATGTGTCAACTTCATGGAGGTTGTTGCGTTCTATGAGCATCTGTATCAGCTCATAAGTCATTACAAAAGTGAGGATGACCCCGGCGATTGGCAGGATGGCAGTTTCAGAGATCTGTCGTATCATGGAAAAGACCCCGGCGTTCCAGTCCGCCGGGGTCGTGCCTACCTGTGTGGCGATCTCGCCAACGCTCTGATTGACGTTATCGAAAAGGCCATCCAGATTTCCCATGATACCATCGACGAGCAGACCTTTCAGCCATTCAACGATTGCGTCGATGATAAAGTCCATACATCAGCTCCTTTTCTGGAAAAGGGACAACGGGTGACACTTAGCTGAACAGGCCGGACAGCAGAGGGATAAGCTGAAGACCGATCAGAACGACACCGCCGCCAGCCATGAGCTGCTTAATGCCCTGTGATTTTGCCGCAGGGTTGTCCGACCCGTAACCTTCCAGAAGGTTGATGACGCCCCATACCGCCAGACCGGCACCAAGAGCCATAACCAGAATTTTGAGAATGTCGATTGCCTGATTGAAAAATTCCATATACGTTCCTCCATTTTGTTTGTTTGATGGTTTTGGGTACAAAAAAAGCCGCCCACATCGGCGGCGCTTCGGGTCATCATGGCCCGAAGTTACACGAACTCGTCGCTGTCCAGATCATCGAAGTTCAATAGGTCAGCTTCTTCGTCTGTGTCGGAGCCATCCACTTCGTACACCGTGTATTCGTCCTCCGGCTTTAGTCTCAATGGCCGGTGGCGGAACAGGCTTTCCAAGCGGAAGGCGTTTTTCTTTTTATCAAATTCGGCTGTGTACTTGTAATTCGGGTGCTTTTTCAAGTCATACTTCGGGGACAGGAAGGGCGGGAGCCCCCGAAGCTGCAAGATACATTTATCCCCGGGCATGGTGGTGATCTCGCTGGTGGTCATCAGCTCCCGGCCAAGCCGCTGCATATTCTGGCTGTAACTTTCAGACTGTCCACGGCTTCGGCCCTCGGTCTGCATAGAGATGGTGGCCTTGCCCAGCCAGTTTTCCGAAATATCCTTTAGGGTGGAAGCCTCCCGGCCTCCGAGGAATACGATACTGTCCATGTTGCCCATGATGGTTTCGGAATGGTCTTTGTACAATGCCTTGCACTGGCTCATAGCCTGATAAAAGAGCGTCAGGCTAATCTCCCGGGAGCGGATGACGGCCACAATTTTTTCCAGCCCCGGCACCTGCCCGGTGTTGGCAGCCTCGTCCCACAGCACCCGCACATGGTAGGGCAGACGCCCGCCATAGGTGTTGTCAGCACGTTCACACAGAAGGTTGAACATCTGCGAGAAAGCAAGGGCAACCAAAAAGTTGTAGGTGGTGTCCGTGTCGCTGATAAGGAAGAACAGCGCCGATTTTTCGTCCCCCAGCTTATCAAGCTCCAGCTCGTCATAAGACATGATCTCCCGAAGCTGGGGAATATCAAAGGGAGCCAGTCTTGCACCGCAGGAAATCAAGATGCTTTTGGCTGTCTTGCCAGAGACGAAAAGTCAAGGACTTTTTCATCAAATTCACAAAGAAGTCACATTTTGCGGACTTCCTCACGGAGCAGACGCTTGATTTTGTCCTCCATCGTCTCTTTTGCGGTCTGGCTGAAATGGACACGGACGATATAGGTTGTCTTGCCGATCTGCTTTCTGACAGTCGGGCAAGTGGCGGTGTTAGTTGCGGTATTGTTCATTCAAAATCCTCCTGTAAATGAAAAATGCCCGGTGACTGTTCATCATCGGGCGGTGTCAGTATGAGGGAACAAGGCAAGGCGGCAACATTAAGGTATCTATAAAAACCTTGCCCTCTTTGCCACGCTTGCCGTGTTCCTGTTGTCAGTTTCGGAGATAGCAGACCCATGCTGTGCCGTCTTTCTCGGTCACAAGTCTGTCCCCGATACGGCTCTTTGCCGTTCTCATGGTGCGTGAAGAAATCCCACGCTCATTGACTGCCTTTTCCAACTCTGCGCTTGGCATACGCTTTCCGTCCGCAAGCAGTTCCAGAATGAGCATTTGCGCCTGTGCGGTCTTGCTCTCGGTCTTGGCGGTGTCTGTCCCGGCAAGAAGCTCGTCAGCGGTAATGTCATAAGCCCCTATCCACTCAAAACCTTTCTCGTCTCCCAGAGAAAATGCAAGGGACTGTCCGGGCGGCGCAAGGGAGCTTTTCTCATGGATAAGCACCCTCGTTGTGGGGCTGTCCTTCAGCTTGCCGATAAAAAGCAGGCTGCGGACTGCCGCCGTAATGTCGATAGACCCCAATCCCCGGTAGGTGCTTTGCGTTCCTGCGGCTTTATTAAGGTGTCCAATCAGCACGATAGCGCACCCGGTAGCCTGTGCAATGTCTCCCAGACTGCGAAATATCGGGCGCACCTCGTTTGCTCTGTTCATGTCCACATCTGCACCCAGAAAAGCCTGTACTGGGTCAATGATAACCAGCCTTGCGCTGTTTTCCCGGATTGCCCTTGCTATGCGTTCATCGGCAAGGGTCAGCGGCGTGTCTCTATCGTCAATGACAAGCACTCGTTCAAGGTCTGCGTCTGCTTCTATCAGTCGGGGCTTGACGGTATCACCCAGACCGTCCTCGGCGGTCTGATAGATGATATTGAAAGGTTCAAGTGTCTCCATACCGGGCAAAGGCTTTCGATTGGTGCAAGCCGCCGCAAGGCGCATGGCAAAGTAGGTCTTGCCCTCGCCGGGATTGCCCTGGATAATTGTCAGCTTTCCAAATGG
>NZ_JACOPN010000007.1 GCF_014287875.1 Flintibacter faecis
TCCTGCAGCGGTTTTTAATGATATCACTTCGTTTTCCTTTTGTCAAGAACTTTTTTCAGAAGTTTTTCAACCTCTTCTCAAGTCCTCTCATCCGCCAGGTCCTTGAAGTTTTATCACCGGCTTTTGGCTCGGAGTGATTGCCCCCCTCGCTCAAGCGCTTGCTTATACTACCAGACCCGGCGCGGTTTGTCAACACTTTTTTACGTCTTTTTCCCTTCTTTTTTACTTCTCTTCCTGTGTCCGTCAGACACACACATCCTTCCGCAGAAAACTCTCTTGCAGAAAAACAGCAGTTATGATACCCTGATACATATATCTATATATAATATGTAGGAGGCCACACCCATGCCCATCAAAGTGCCAGACTCCCTGCCTGCCCGGGCCACGCTGGAGGGAGAAAATATCTTCGTCATGACAGAATACCGGGCCATGCACCAGGATATGCGCCCGCTGAACCTTTTAATTCTGAACCTGATGCCCACCAAGATCGTCACGGAGACTCAGCTGCTGCGCAAGCTGTCCAACTCCCCCCTCCAGGTCCAGGTGGAGCTGCTGCACACCTCCAGCCATCTGTCTCAGAACACCGATGCCGACCATCTCTCCTCCTTCTATACGACATTTGATCAGATCAAAGACCGTAAGTACGACGGTATGATCATCACCGGCGCCCCCGTAGAAAACCTGGATTTCACTGACGTGGACTATTGGGACGAGCTGTGCCAGATCATGGAGTGGACCCGCACCCACGTCCACTCCACCTTGCATATCTGCTGGGGTGCTCAGGCCGGACTCTACTACCACTATAATATTCCCAAATACTCTCTGCCCTCCAAACTATTCGGCGTGTTCCCCCACACCCTGATCCGCAAGCAGTCCCCCCTCTTCCGGGGCTTTGACGACGTGTTCTACGTCCCCCACTCCCGCTACACCACCAACCATCTGGAGGACATTCTGGCCCAGCCCGAGCTGGAACTGCTGGCTGTGTCCGAGGAGGCCGGGGTCTTTGCGGTGAAAAGCGAGGATAACCGCCGTTTCTTCATCACCGGACACCCGGAGTATGACCCGGACACCCTGGCTAACGAGTATTTCCGGGACCTGAACAAGGGGCAAGCCCAGAATCTGCCCGCCCACTACTTCCCCAACGACGACCCCACCCAGACCCCCGTGGTCCGCTGGCGCTCCGCCGCCCAGCTGTTTTATACCAACTGGCTGAATTACTACGTCTATCAGACCACCCCTTACGACATCACCAAGATTTAACCCACCCCCCGTCCAGGCCGCGCCCGGGCGGGGCCTTTCCTGCAATATAGCAAAACACCCGGCTTGACATATAGTTTTTTAGTTATGTCTCTCTTGAAAAATAGCGGTTTTAAAAAGAAAATACTAAATTTTTATCGTTTTCCCCTTGATTTCAGCGTGAGAAGCAGTTATACTAATGTACAAGAGAAAAGCCCCGCACAGCGGCTATTCCCATCCTTTGCATTGAGATACTTCGTTCCATTATCTTACATATCTAGGGGGAATCAGTTATGAAAGTTGCGATCTTCGGTGCCGGTACCATGGGCAGCGGCATTGCTCAGGTCTTTGCGGCCAAGGGACACACCGCCCTGATGTACGCCAGCAGCACCGCTTCGGCTCAGCGCCACAAGGACAACCTGTCCAAGTCCCTGCAGAAGCGCGTGGACAAGGGCAAGATGACCCAGGAGGTCAAGGACGCCCTGATGGCCAACATTCTGGTGGAAGAGATAGACGCTGCGGCAGATGCCGACCTGGTCATCGAGTGCGTGAAGGAGGATATGTCCACCAAGCGCGCCCTGCTCAAGCAGCTGGACCCCATCTGCAAGGACGGTGTCATCTTCGCCTCCAACACCTCCTCCCTGTCCATCACCGAGATGGGCCAGGGGCTGAAACACCCCGTTATCGGGATGCACTTCTTCAACCCCGTGCCCACCATGAAGCTGGTGGAGATCATCCGGGGCATCAACACCACCCCCGAGGTATTCAAGTTCATCCAGAATCTGGCCTTCGAGTTAGGAAAAGACCCCGTGGAGGTGGAGGAGTCTCCCGGTTTCGTGGTGAACAAGCTGCTGATCCCCATGATCAACGATGCCATCGCCCTGGTAGAGACCCACGCCGCCACCGTGGAGGACATCGACAAGTCCATGCAGCTGGGTGCCAACCACCCCATGGGCCCCCTGGCCCTGGGCGACTTCATCGGCCTGGATGTCTGTCTGGCCATCATGGAGACCCTGTACAGCGAGTTTGGCGACTCCAAGTACCGTCCCACTTATCTGCTGAAAAAGATGGTCCGCGGCGGCCGTCTGGGCAGAAAAACGGGCCGTGGCTTCTACGACTATTCCAAATAAGCCTTATAAGCCTTCGGCACATTTTCACATCACCTCAGCCCCGGTATTCTGTGAATATCGGGGCTTTTTTCTGTGTTCCCGCCTTTTTTCGGCCACTTACCTCTGTTCTCCGTCATTTCCCCCGTTGCAAAACGTCAAAATTTCGTCAAAAATAGTGAACATTACCAAGGCTCTTTCTCTTGCAATGCCTGGGGTTTGGTGCTATAATTCACACAGTCAAAATCCTGCGAAAGCAGACCATGCTCGATAAACTCCGCAACGATGGGTCAAACTACCCGTGTTGCGATTTTTTCGGGGTCGGATTGTTAAAATTATAACAAATGGCAGCCGACTTGCATGGTAAACGTCCCTGTATCGTCTGCCCGCTGTCTGCTCACTCGATCACTCCCTTGTAGAGAACGCAGGCCGTGGGCTTCCCGATGACCCCCAAGTAAAAAATTAGGAGGACTGAAAAATGGATTTTCATCTGACTAGAGAGCAAGAGATGGTCCGCAAGATGTACCGCGAGTTTGCCGAGACCGAAGTCAAGCCCCTGGCCGAGGAGCTGGACGAGGAGGAGCGCTTCCCCATGGAGACCGTGGAGAAGATGGCCAAGCTCGGTATGATGGGCATCTACTTCCCCAAGAAGTACGGCGGCGCCGGCGGCGATGTGCTGTCCTATGCCATGTGCGTTGAGGAGCTGGCCAAGGTCTGCGGCACCACCGCCGTCGTGGTCTCCGCCCACACCTCCCTGTGCTGCGCCCCCATCTTCGAGCACGGCACCGAGGAGCAGAAAATGAAGTACCTGCCCGACCTGCTGTCCGGCAAGAAGATCGGCGCTTTTGGCCTGACCGAGCCCAACGCCGGTACCGATGCCTCCGGCCAGCAGACCACCGCCGTGCTGGACGAGTCCGGCGAGAACTATATCCTCAACGGCTCCAAGTGTTTCATCACCAACGGCAATGTGGCCTCCACCTTCGTGGTCTTCGCCATGACCGACCCCAAGCTGGGCAACCACGGCATCTCCGCCTTCATTGTTGAGAAGGACTTCCCCGGCTTCTCCGTGGGCAAGCATGAGAAGAAGATGGGCATCCGCGGCTCTTCCACCTGTGACCTGATCTTCGAGGACTGCATCGTGCCCAAGGAGAACCTGCTGGGCAAAGAGGGCCAGGGCTTCAAGATCGCCATGATGACCCTGGACGGCGGCCGTATCGGCATCGCCTCCCAGGCTCTGGGCCTGGGCGAGGGCGCTGTGAACGAGGCCATCAAGTACACCCAGGAGCGCGTGCAGTTCAAGAAGCGCCTGTCCCAGTTCCAGAACACCCAGTTCCAGCTGGCCGACATGCACACCCGGATGCAGGCCGCTCAGTTCCTGGTCTACTCCGCTGCCATGAAGAAGCAGAATCACGAGCCCTACTCCATGGACGCCGCTATGGCCAAGCTGTTCGCGGCTGAGGCTGCCTCCGACGTGACCCGCCGCGCCGTTCAGCTGTTCGGCGGCTACGGCTACACCCGTGAGTACCCCGTGGAGCGCATGATGCGCGATGCCAAGATCACCGAGATCTACGAGGGCACTTCCGAGGTCCAGCGTATGGTCATCGCCAATCACCTGGGTGTGAAATAAGTTAGGAGGCAGATTGAAATGAAAATCATTGTTTGTGTCAAGCAGGTCCCTGATACCTCCGGTAAGGTGGCCGTCAATCCCGATGGCACCCTGAATCGTGCCTCCATGGCTACCATCACCAACCCCGATGACCTGAACGCCGTCGAGGCCGCCCTGACCCTGAAGGAGCAGACCGGCGCCGAGGTGGTCGTGGTCTCCATGGGCCCCCCTCCTGCCGAGGGTATGCTGCGTGAGATCCAGGCCCGCGGCGTGGACCGCGCCGTGCTGGTTTCCGGCCGCGAGTTTGGCGGTTCCGACACCTATGCCACCTCCCAGATCCTGGCCGCTGCCATCAACAAGATCGGCGTGGAGAAGGAAGACATCGTGATGTGCGGCCGTCAGGCCATCGACGGCGACACCGCCCAGGTCGGCCCCCAGATCGCCGAGAAGCTGGGCCTGCCCCAGGTCTCCTATGCCGCCGACATCCAGAAGGACGGCGACACCCTGACCATCAAGCGCATGCTGGAGGACGGCTATATGACCATCAAGGTCAAGACTCCCTGCCTGGTCACCTGCATCAAGGAGCTCAACCAGCCCCGCTATATGAGCGTCGACGGTATCTTTGAGTGCTATTCCAAGCCCTATGAGGTGTTTGACTACAACACCCTGAAGGACGATCCCCTCATCGATCCCACCACCATCGGCCTGAAGGGCTCCCCCACCAACATCTTCAAGTCCTTCACTCCCCCTCAGAAGGGCGTGGGCATGATGCTGGAGGGCGCTGACCGGGCCACCTGCGACAAGCTGGCCGGCATGCTGGCCGCCAAGCACCTGATCTGATAGAAGGGAGATTGAAGAATATGTCTAGCTATAACAGTGCCGCGATCGAGGAGTTCAAGGGCGGCGTTTGGGTATTCTGCGAGCAGCGCCAGGGCACCATGATGTCCACCTCCTTCGAGCTGATCTCCGAGGGCCGCAAGCTGGCTGACGAGCTGGGCTCCAAGCTGTACGGCGTTCTGCTGGGCGACAACGTGGAAGGTCTGGCCAAGGAGCTGGGCGGCTACGGCGCTGACGGCGTCTATGTCTGCCAGGACGCCCTGCTGAAGGACTACACCACCGGCGGCTACACCAAGGCCATCTGCGACCTGGTCCACGAGTATAAGCCCGAGGTCCTGCTCATCGGTGCCACCAACATCGGCCGTGACCTGGGCCCCCGTCTGGCTGCCCGTCTGCACACCGGTCTGTGCGCCGACTGCACCCACCTGGACATCGACGTGCCCAAGTACAAGGACTTCCTGCGCGCCTCCTCCACCCTGGCCCCCGCTGCCATCGACAGCATCAAGGAGGGTGACCGCAATCTGAAGATGACCCGTCCCGCCTTTGGCGGCCACCTGATGGCTACCATCATCTGCCCCCGCTTCCGTCCCGCCATGGCCACCGTGCGTCCCGGCGTGATGAAGAAGGCCGCCTTTGACCAGGCCAAGGCCGATGCCTGCGAGATCATCAAGCCCAACTTCACCCTCACTGCCGACGACGTGCAGACCGAGGTCGTGGAGGTCGTGAAGGCCGCCAAGAAGATGGTCGACCTGATCGGTGCCGACGTGGTCGTCTCCGTGGGCCGCGGCATCTCCAAGGACGTGGAGACCGGCATCAAGCTGGCCGAGGAGCTGGCCGAGGTCCTGGGCGGCGTTGTGGGTGCCTCCCGTGCCGTGGTGGACTCCGGCTGGATGTCCGCCGACCACCAGGTGGGCCAGACCGGCAAGACCGTTCACCCCAAGATCTATGTCGCTCTGGGCATCTCCGGTGCCATCCAGCACAAGGCTGGTATGCAGGACTCTGAGTGCATCATCGCCGTGAACAAGAACGAGACCGCCCCCATCTTCGAGATCGCCGACTACGGCATCTGCGGCGATCTGTTCAAGGTCGTGCCCCAGCTCATCGAGGCCATCAAGGCCGCTCAGGCTGCCAAGTAAGCAGCTTCTCGATAAGAGCGTTCAGCCCCGCTTTCCGATTTGGAAAGCGGGGCTTTTTCACGCCTATTTTGAGCCAGCCCCCACAGTAGGGGCGGATGTCCTCATCCGCCCACTCGATGACCGCCTGGTAACGGCGGGCCGCTGGGGACAGCGGCCCCTACACCAGTTCACCCCTCCCCTCTTCCCCGCATAATCTGGAGCAGTACGAATGTGGGAGGTCCGCTATGAACCATGAACTGAATTTTTGGGTGGTAGGGGGCGACATGCGCCAGCTACGCCTGGCCCAGCTGCTCTCCCAGGACGGCCACACCGTCCACGTTTACGCCCTGGATGCCGGGGGAGAACTCCTCTCCGGTCTCATTCAGGAGGACCACCTGGGCAGCATCGCCCGGGCCGACTGTGTGGTGCTGCCCCTGACCGTGAGCCTGGGGGGTGGGCTGCTCAACGCCCCCCTGTCGGTGGCCGAGCACCCCCTGGCCCCGATCTTAGACCGTCTCTCCCCCCGGCAATTCCTCTGCGGCGGACGAGTAGACCCGGACACTCGCGCCCTGGCTCAGGCCCGGGGCCTGACCATCCACGACTACTTCGCCCGGGAGGAGCTGGCGGTGGCCAACGCAGTACCCACGGCGGAGGGGGCGGTGCAGCTGGCCATGGAGCACCTGCCCATCACCATCCACGGCTCCCGGGTGCTGGTACTGGGCTTTGGCCGGGTGGGCCGCATCACCGCCCAGCGCTTCGGGGCCCTGGGGGCCCGGGTGAGTGTGGCCGCCCGGAAGTTTGACCAGCTGGCCTGGGCCCAGGCCATGGGCTTTGACCCCCAGCCCCTCAACCACCTGGCAGGATGGCTGTGCGGCTATGACCTGGTGGTGAACACCATCCCCGCCCCCGTCCTCACCCGGCGGGAGCTGGAGGACTTAAAGCCCGGCTGTCTCATTCTGGACCTGGCCTCCAAGCCCGGGGGCGTGGATCAGCGGGCGGCGGGGGAGCTGGGACTGACTGTCATCTGGGCCCTGGCCCTGCCGGGAAAGGTGGCGCCCGTCACCGCCGGAGCGGCCATCCAGACCGCCATCTATAACATGCTCCAGGAACTGGGGCGATAGGCTCCGCAAGTCATACGGTTTGAAAGGAAGGGATATTCTTGGAGGAAAAGACAGTCGGCTTTGCCATGTGCGGCTCCTTCTGCACCCACGCCCGGGCCATGGCCGCCCTGGAGCAGGTGCGCGCCCGATGGAGAAACGTGATCCCCATCGTCTCAGAGTGTACTGCCGCCACCGACACCCGCTTCGGAAACGCCCATGACCTGATGCGGGAGATGGAACGCATCTGCGACCACCGGGTCATCGCCACGGTGAAAGCTGCCGAACCCATCGGCCCTCAAAAGCTGCTGGACCTGCTCATCCTCTGCCCCTGCACGGGCAACACCCTGGGCAAGCTGGCCGCCGGGGTCACCGACTCCAGCGTGACCATGGCCGCCAAGGCCCATCTGCGCAACGGCCGCCCCCTGCTCATCGCCCCCTCCACCAACGACGGACTGTCCGCCTCCGCCGCCGCCATCGGGGCCCTGCTGGCCCGAAAATACATCTACTTCGTCCCCTTCGGCCAGGACGATCCCCTGCACAAGCCCACCTCCCTGGTGGCCGACTTCACCCTGGTCCCCGCCGCCGCCCAGGCGGCCCTGGAGGGATACCAGCTCCAGCCCCTGCTGGTCACGCCATAAACGCAAAAGGGCGGCTCCCCGAATTGGGGAGTCGCCCACGCTCTGTTTTGTCCGCTTACATGCCCGTCTTTCTCCCGAAGAGGTGTCCGCCGAAGCAGCCCAGCAGGTCCAGCAGGAAATAGATCGCACTGGTCACAGCCATGGCCACGATGGGGGCGATCACCACGAGGAGGAACATCAAACTCATCCTTGCATAAAATACGTTTCCCAGCAGCACTAACATCTCCTGCTCCTTTCTCCGGTATTGTTGGTTTTGACAACTTCTGTTGAAGTTCTTTTTTCTCCTTTGTCTATATTATATATCTTATTTTCGTTTTAGCTAGTATTTTTAACGTTTTCTTAATATTTTAAAGCTAACGCTTCATATTATAAAGTCCGACCCGCTGTAAACGAAGCTCAGTGCGCAAAAAAGCGCCGCGCTCTTCCATTCTCAGGAAGAATGCGGCGTTTGCCGTGTCTGTTTATTTCTTTTTTATGTGCTTGTCGAAAAAGCCCTTCAGACCGGACTCTTCCTCTGCCGCACCCACGGCCTCGCCCATGGCCGCGCCGAAGGCCCGCAGGGCCTCCTTCTGCTCGGCATTCAGGTTCACAGGCACCTTCACCTTCACGGTAACGTACTGGTCGCCCCGGCCACGGCCCTGGAGGGTGGGGATACCCTTGCCCTTCAGGCGGAAGGTGGTCCCGGGCTGGGTCCCGGCGGGCAGGTTCCACTTCACCTTGCCGTCAATGGTGGGGATTTCCAGTTCCGCGCCCATGGCCGCCTGGTAGAAGGACACCGTCTGCTCATACAGCACGGTACTCCCGTCCCGCTGGAAGATGGGGCTGGGCTTGATGCGGATGCCCACGATCAAATCGCCGGAGGGACCGCCGTTCTTACCCGCGTTGCCCTGGCCCCGGACGGAGATCGCCTGGCCCTCGTTGATGCCGGCGGGGATGTTCACCTCGATGCGGCGCTTCTTGCGTGTCACGCCCGCGCCGCCGCAGCTCTTGCAGGGGCTGTGGATGATCTTACCCGTGCCCCGGCACCGCTGGCAGGGGGCCGTGCTGGTAAAGGCAAAGCCGCCGCCGCCCCGCTGGATGCGTACCACACCGGCACCCCGGCAGTCGGGGCACACCTCCGCCGTGGTCCCGGGCTGACAGCCGGAGCCGTGGCAGTCCTGGCACTCCTCCGTGCGGCTAAGCTCGATCTCCTTCTTGCAGCCAAAGGCGGCCTCCTCAAAGGAGATGGTCAGGTTGGCCCGCAGGCTCTCCCCCCGTTGGGGGGCATTGGCCCGCTGCTGGCCGCCGAAGCCGCCGCCGCCGAAGCCACCGCCGAAGAAGGACCCGAACAGGTCGCCCAGGTCGATGTCTCCCATATCGAACCCACCGCCGCCATAGCCGCCGGCGCCAAAGTTGGGGTCCACCCCCGCATGGCCGAACTGGTCATACTTGGCCCGCTTGTCCTTGTCGGACAGGACCTCATAGGCCTCGTTCACCTCTTTGAACTTGGCCTCGGCCTCCTTGTCCCCGGGGTTCATATCCGGGTGATATTTCTTGGCCAGCTTGCGGTAGGCCTTCTTTAACTCCTCGTCCGTGGCCGTTTTGCTCACGCCCAGGACCTCATAAAAATCTCGTTTCTGTTCTGCCATATCTCTTCACCTTCTGTATCAGGAGGGACGAAAACGGCGGACGCCTGTGCGTTCCCTCGCCGCGTTCCCCACGGCGGAGCGACCTTATGCGCCCGCCTGAACGCCCCGAGTGGGGCGGAAGGATACCTCCCGCCCCACCGAAGCAATATTGTTGTGTTCGGCGCTCCAGAGGGTCTTATTTCCTCCAGAGGCTTACTTCTTGTTGTTGTCGTCGTCCACGACTTCATAGTCGGCATCCACCACATCAGGGCCGGCAGAAGTGCCGCCCTGCTGGGCCTGGCCGCCCATGTCGGGGCCGGGCTGACCGGCCTGGCCGCCCTGCTGGCCATACAGCTTTTCGCTCACGGCGTAGAAAGCCTTCGTCAGCTCCTCGGTGGCGTTCTTGATGGCCTGGGTGTCGGTGCCCTTCAGGGTCTCCTTCAGCTTGCCCAGGGCGCTCTCCACGCTGGCCTTGTCGCCCGCGGGGATCTTGTCGCCCATCTCCTCCAGGGTCTTCTCGGTCTGATAGACCATCTGGTCGCCCTGGTTGCGGATGTCCACCTCTTCCTTGCGCTTGGCATCCTCGGCGGCGAACTGCTCGGCCTCCTTCACGGCCTTGTCGATGTCGTCCTTGGACATGTTGGTGGAGGAGGTGATGGTGATGTGCTGCTCCTTGCCGGTGCCCAGGTCCTTGGCGGACACGTTCACAATGCCGTTGGCATCGATGTCGAAGGTGACCTCGATCTGAGGCACGCCCCGGCGGGCAGGAGCGATGCCGTCCAGGTTGAAGCGGCCCAGGGTCTTGTTGTACTGAGCCATCTCACGCTCGCCCTGGAGCACGTGGACCTCCACGGAGGTCTGGTTGTCGGCGGCGGTGGTAAAGGTCTGGCTCTTCTTCACGGGGATGGTGGTGTTGCGGTCAATGAGCTTGGTCATCACGCCGCCCATGGTCTCGATGCCCAGGGACAGGGGGGTGACATCCAGCAGCAGCAGGTCCTTCACGTCGCCGGTGAACACGCCGCCCTGGAGGGCGGCGCCCATGGCCACGCACTCGTCGGGGTTGATGCCCTTAAAGCCCTCCTTGCCGGTGAGCTTCTTCACCATGTCCTGCACGGCGGGGATACGGCTGGAGCCGCCCACCATCAGCACCTTGGCCAGGTCATTGCCGCTCAGGCCCGCGTCGGACAGAGCCTGGCGCACGGGGCCGGCAGTGGCCTCCACCAGATGGGCGGTCAGCTGGTCGAACTTGGCCCGGGTCAGGGTCAGGTCCAGGTGCTTGGGGCCGGTGGCATCGGCGGTGATATAGGGTAGGTTGATGTTGGTGGAGGTGACGCCGGACAGCTCGATCTTGGCCTTCTCGGCGGCCTCCTTCAGGCGCTGCATGGCCACCTTGTCGCCGGTCAGATCCACGCCCTCGGTCTTCTTGAACTCGGCGGCCATCCAGTCCATCACGCACTTATCAAAGTCGTCGCCGCCCAGGCGGTTGTTGCCGGCGGTGGCCAGCACCTCGATCACACCGTCGTCGATGTCCAGGATGGACACATCGAAGGTGCCGCCGCCCAGGTCATACACCATGACCTTCTGGGCCGTCTCCTTGTCCACGCCATAGGCCAGGGCCGCGGCGGTGGGCTCGTTGATGATACGCTTCACGTCCAGACCGGCGATCTTGCCGGCATCCTTGGTGGCCTGACGCTGGGCATCAGTGAAGTAGGCGGGGACGGTGATGACCGCCTCGGTGACGCTCTGGCCCAGATAGGCCTCGGCATCCGACTTCAGCTTCTGCAGGATCATGGCGCTGATCTCCTGGGGGGTGTACTTCTTGCCGTCGATGTCCACCTTATAGTCGGTGCCCATCTCACGCTTGATGGAGATCACGGTGCGGTCGGGGTTGGTGATGGCCTGGCGCTTTGCCACCTGGCCCACCATACGCTCGCCGTCCTTGGAGAAGGCCACCACAGAGGGGGTGGTCCGGTTGCCTTCCGCGTTGGGGATGACCACGGCGTCGCCGCCCTCCATCACAGCCACGCAGCTATTTGTAGTACCCAGGTCGATACCAATGATCTTAGACATAATCAATTCCTCCAATATATGAAAAAGTGTGTGTTTACAAGGTTACTATTTTCAAATTCCCGTTTGCCTTTCAGCCGGACGGAAAAGTGATATCAAATTTATCAGTTGGCCACTTTCACCATGGCGAAGCGGATGACCTTTTCGCCGCACTGAAAGCCCGTCTGGAACACCTCAGCCACCACGTTCTGGCCCAGGCTCTCGTCCTCCACATGCATCACCGCATTGTGATACTTGGGGTCGAAGGGCTGGCCCTGGGCGGGGATCTCGGTGATACCCAGCTTGGTCAAAACCTCTTTCAGCTGGTTCATGGTCATCTCCACGCCCTTTTTAAAGGCCTCGTCGGCGGTATCCTGCTTCAGGGCCCGCTCCAGATTGTCATAGACGGGGAGGAAGGCCCCGGCGGTGTCCGCCTTCACGTCGGTCCAAAGGGATTCCTTCTCTTTGGCGGTGCGCTTGCGGTAGTTGTCATACTCCGCAGCCAGGCGCAGGTATTTGTCCTCCTGCCCGGCCACCTGGTCCTTCAGCGACTCCAGCTCGCTCAGCAGCGGATCGACTGCCGTCTCCTCAGGCTCGGCTGCCACCTCCTGCTTGACGTCCTGCTCCTCCACTGCGGGCTCCTGCTGGGGCGTCTCGTTCTGCTTTTCCTTCTTGCTCATAGCTGTGCGCTCCTTTTATCTAGTTCTCATTGTCGTCCCGGCGCTCCGGCCCCAGCTCCTGCTGGACCTCCCCGGCGGGGAGCTCCCCCTTGCCGAACATCTTGGTCAGGCTCTCGGCAAAGTAGGACAGGCGGGCCGTCACCTTGGCGTAATCCATGCGGGTGGGACCCACCACGCCGATCACGCCCTTCATATTGTCCCCGATGTCATAGCTGGCCATCACCACGCTGGTGTCTTTCAGGGCCTCGCTGACATTTTCGGGACCAATGAGGATATCCATGTTCTTGCCCGTCATGGGCACCGGCAGCTTGGAGGCATCCTTCTCCTCGCTGAGATAGGTCATCAGGGGCTTGGCCTTGTCCAAGCTGTGATACTCCGGGTGCTCCAGCAGGTGGGTGATGCCGGCGGTGTGGACCATCTGGTTTCCCTGCTGGGCCAGCACCTCCTGGGCAAACTGTACCACGATGGAGATGAGGTCAAACGCGGCTGCCGCCGTCCGGGTCTCCATCTTGTCCAGGGTCTGCTCCATCTCCTCCCGGGACACGCCCACAAAGGAGCTGTTCAGCACAGCGGACAGCAGCTGGATCTGGGTGTCAGACACCGGCTCGGCCACATGGACCAGCTTATTTTTCACCACGCTGTTGTCCGTCATGACCACGGCGATAAACGCCCGCTCCTCCACCACCAGCAGGTCATACCGCTTCACTGTCACCTGGTCTTTCACCGTGGCGGCAGTGAACACGGGGTAGTCGCTGATCTGGGAGAGGACTTTGCCCGCCCGGTCAATGACCCGGTCCAGCTCCTCCATCTTCACGTTCAGCGCCTGGTTGATCCGCTCGGTCTCCTGCAAGGTCAGCTGGTGGCGGTCCATCAGCTCGTTCACATACAGGCGATAGCCTGCAGCGGAGGGGATGCGTCCGGCGGAGGTGTGGGGCTGTTCCAGCAGCCCCAGCTCCGTCAGGTCGGCCATCTCATTTCGGATGGTGGCGGTGGACACATCCAGCCGGGCCTTCTCGGCCACGACCTTAGAGCCCACCGGCTCGGCGGTCTCGATATAGGTCTCTACAATGGCCTGCAATATTCGCTTTTTACGTTCTGTCAGTTCCATTGCGCCGCCGTTCCTTTCGGTTTCGTTTCTTAGCACTCACTCTTCCCGAGTGCTAAAGATAATATACCCCCCGGGTGGGGAATTGTCAATAGGGACTTTATGAATTTATTTTAAACAAAACAATGCCGAGGCTTCCCTTGCAGAAAAGCTTCGGCATTGCTAATTTTATATTCTGTTTCAGTCCAGTGCTTTTGCCAGCGGATGGACCGCCGTGACGTCTCTCACCCACTTGCCGGAGCGCAGTCTGCTGATGCCCATCGAACACTTGATGACCTGTTCCAGGGGGAAGGCCAGATACACCCACAGCACGGGCAGACGCAGCACCAGGCCGCAGATGGCGGCATAGGGGATGGCGCAGGTCCACAGGGGGCCGATGTCGATCAGGGTAGCCGCCCGCACGTCGCCGCCGCCCCGGAGCACGCCCACGATGTTCACGCTGTTGAAGTCTTTCAGCGTCATATACAGGGCCATCACGGTGATCATCATGGTGGCCACCGACTCCGCCCCCTCGGACAGGTGGAACAGGGGGAATACCCACACCGGCGCAACAAACCGGGCAAACAGCCACAGCAGCACCCCCAGACAGGCTCCGCACAGGGCGGCCAGGGTGTTCAGCGTCAGGCCGGTGTTGTATACCTGGTCAGTCCGCCCCGCACCGATCTCCCGGCCGATGATGATGGCCGCGGTGGCGGCGATGCCAAAGGAGAACACCATGCAGATCTTCTCCACGTTGCCCGCAATGGTATAGGCGGCCAGTATCTCGGTGGAGCCCTCCATGTGACCCATCACCGTGGCGAACATAGAGGTGCCCAGTCCCCACAAGGTCTCGTTGCACACCACCGGGCCGCCATAGCGGACAAAGCGTTTGAGCATATCCAGGCCGGGCAGCAGCACCAGAGCGGGCTGCACCCGGAAGAATTTTGTCGTAAGCAGATGCACCACCACGATGACCAGTTCCGCACTTCTGGCGATGAGGGTGGCCAGCGCCGCACCGCGCACCCCCAAGGCGGGCGCGCCCAGATTGCCGAAGATAAACACCCAGTTCAAGAAGGTGTTCAGCGTCATGGATACCATCAGAATATACAGACCCAGCTGAGGGCGCTCCATACTGCGATAGGCCGTGACATACATCATGGTCAGCGCCGAAAAGACATAGGACAGCCCGGCCAGCTTGCCGTATTGGGCGGCCAGCGCAATGACCTCCCCCTGGTTACCGAACAGGCTTAAAAAGGGGATGGGACACACCAGCAATATGCCGGCAAACAGGGCCGTGATGGAAACGGCGATCCAGATGGACACGCCCATCACCCGATTGATGGCGCCCATGTCCTGCTTGCCCCAATATTGGCTCAGCAAAACGGTGGCGCCGCTCTGTACGCCGAAGATAAACAGCTGCACCACATAGAGGGGGATGTTGGCCAGGGCCACCGCCGCCATGGGGGTCTCCCCCAGCATACCCACCATAAAAGTGTCCGCCATGCCCAGGGCGCTGGTGATCAAGTTTTGCAGCACAATGGGGGTGGCCAGGGCCACCACCTCTTTATAAAAACCAGGCCGCTGCTTCATATAAGAAAACACGGTCTCTCTCCTTCCTGTTAGGGCCTTTTGGGCCGCAAGTTAAGACATAGAGGGGAACAGCTGCGCCTGAGCCGCCTGCAGTCCCTCCACCAGGGCATCGATATCCTCCCGGGTGGTGTCATAGGAGAAGCTCAGCCGCAGGGCTCCGTCCTGCTCCTTTTTTGGGAGCTTCAGGGCGGCATACACATGGCTGGGCTTGCCCTTGTGACAGGCGGAGCCGGAGGAGATATACACCCCCCGGTCGCTTAAAAAGCGCACCACCACCTCGCTCTTATAGCCCACCAGGCTGATGGGCAAAATGTGGGGCGCGCCCCCCTCCACCAGCACCTTTCCCTGGGGGACGGCGCTCTTTAGCCGGTCCATGGCGTACTGCTTCAGGTCGGCCATGGCGGCCAGGTCCCGCTCCAGGGTGGCCCGTCCGGCGGTAACGGCGGCGGCCAGGGCGGCCAGCTGCCCCGTGGCCTCGGTGCCCGAGCGCAGACCGTTTTCCTGTCCGCCGCCCCGGATGAGGGGCGAAATTTTCAGGCCCTTCCGAATATACATGGCCCCGATGCCCTTGGGGGCGTGGATCTTGTGGCCGCTGATGCTCAGCAGATCCACCCCCAGCTGTCTGGGGGTAAAGGGCACCTTTAAAAAGCCCTGCACCCCGTCGCAGTGGAGCAGCGCCCCGCTGCCGGCCTCCTTCAGTACCCGGGCCGTCTCCGCCACCGGGAGAATGGTGCCCAGCTCGTTGTTCACCAGCATCATGGACACCAGAATGGTGTCCGGCCGCAGGGCCTCCTTCACCTGCCGGGCGGTGATGTTCCCGCTCCGGTCGGGCTGGAGATAGGTCACCTCATAGCCCTCCCGCTCCAGGGCCCGGCAGGGCTCCAGCACCGCCGCATGCTCGATGGCGGTGGTGATGATGTGCTTTCCCTTCCGCTTGCCCAGCTCTGCGGCGGCCCGGATGGCCCAGTTGTCGCTCTCGGTGCCGCAGGAGGTAAAGACCACCTCCTCCGGCATACAGCCCAGTCCGGCGGCCACCTCCCCCCGCCACTGCTTCACCTGCTCTGCCGCCCGGCTGCCCAGGGCGTGGCGGGCAGAGGGATTGCCCCACTCCTCCGTCATGGCCTTCACAGCCGCCTGAGCCGCCTCCGCCCGCACAGGGGTGGTGGCCGCGTTGTCCAAATAATGTCCCGTCATGTTCTTGTCTCCTGTATGAAAATCAAGGGCGGCCAAAGCCGCCCGTTTTTCCGATCGCGTTATCATTCTATCTGCTGCCATCAGGAAAGTCAACGGCTCCCACAGGAAATTTTGCAGAAAAGAGCCCCAAATATGTCTTTCCTATTTCAAAAGCGGGAGCATCTGTGCTATAATGATTTTGATTCGCTCCACCTCAAGCCGCCGAACCCGATATGATCCCCTTTCCCGGCGGCGGTGGATCAGAAAACGCAGTGAATTAAGGAAGGTCCGTTATGGCAAATCAAGACCGTATCTGTTATGTAGTGGGGGCCATGTCTCTGTCCCTGTCCCTGCGCCCCTCCCCCGCCCCCGGGGACTATGTCATTGCCGCCGACCGGGGCTATGACTCCCTGATGGCCTATGGTGTCACCCCCGACCTGGTGGTGGGGGACTTCGACTCCCTGGGCTATACGCCCCAGCACCCCAACGTCACCCAGCTCCCCGCCGAGAAGGATGACACCGACATGGTGTTCGCCCTGCGCCGGGGGCTGGAGCTGGGCTATCGCCGCTTCGTGCTGCTGGGCGGCCTGGGCGGCCGGCTGGAGCACACCCTGGGCAACCTCCAGCTGCTGGACTGGCTGAGCACCCAGGGGGCCGTGGGCTTTCTGGCCGGGGAGAAAACCGTGGTCACCGCCCTGCGGGACAGCTCTCTCGCCTTTCCCCCCACCATGTCCGGCTATCTGTCCGTGCTGTGCAGCAGCGGCACCGCCCACGGGGTCACCCTGTCCAATTTGAAATACCCGCTCACGGGCTATGACATGACCAGCAGCTTCCCCATCGGCGTGAGCAACGAGTTTCTCCCCGACCGGCCCGCCGCCGTCTCCGTGAAGGACGGCTGCCTGCTGCTGATCTGGGAGGACAAGGGGGACTTCTATGTCCGTCTGCCCAAGCTCTGGGCCCGGGGCCAGGCGCTGTAAATCAGAGGACGAATCCCTCAGTCATCGCCGTTGGCGATGCCAGCCCCCTTTCACAAGGGGGCCTAAAAGGCCGCATCATCAGCCCCCCTTGTCAAAGGGGGGAGGGCCGCGAAGCGGCGGGGGGATTCCGGTTGAAAGAACAAAGCTCCTGTAGGGGCGGATATCATCCGCCCGCGACACCGGAACGCCAACAATCGGGCGGCTGATAGCTGCCCCTACACCGGCTCTCGATGGCTTTCAGACCCCCAACTCAACAAAAGGAGACTTTCATATGGATCACAACGTAAAGGCCCTGGTGCTGGCCGCCGGCAAGGGCACCCGTCTACAGACCGAGGGCATTGACCTGCCCAAGGTCATGCGCCAGGCGGACGGCCACCCCCTGCTCTACTATGTGCTGCGGGGATTGTCCTTCCTCCCCCCGGAGGATATCATCCTGGTGGTGGGCTGGAAGAAGGAGAAGGTCCTATCCGCCTTTCCCCAGTACCCCCACGCCGTGCAGGAGACGTTAAACGGCACCGGTGGGGCCGTGCAGTACGCCGCCCCCCTGCTGGAGGGCTTCGACGGCCATCTCATCGTCTGCTGCGGCGATGCGCCCATGATGCGGCAGCAGACCTTCCAGTCCCTGGTGGACACCCATCTGAGTCAAGGCAACGCCTGCACCATGCTCTCCGCCCGCCTGGACGAGGGGGGCAGCTATGGTCGGGTGCTGCGGGAGCCGGACGGCTCCTTCCGCTGCATCGTAGAGGCCCGGGACTGCACCCCGGAGCAGGCCGCCGTCACCGAGGTGAACACCGGCACCTATGTCTTTCACGTCCCCGCCCTGCTGCGGGTGCTGGATCTGCTGAACAACAACAACGCCCAGGGGGAGCTCTACCTCACCGATGTCCCCGCTCTTTTAAAGACCCAGGGCCTGCGGGTGGGCCTGTGCGACACCTGCGCCCCCGATGAGATGTTGGGTGTGAACACGGTGGAGCAGCTCCGCCAGGTGGAGCTGCTGCTCCGTGCCCAGGGCTGACGGACTTGTTTTCCCCCGCCGCATCTGTTATAATGGCTTGTATTTTCCCCTTTTCTCCCCACGCGGGAGAGTGCTGCGGGCCCTGTCCCGCCTATGAAAGGAGACATTCCCATTGAACCGGAAGCTTGCGCGGCTGTTTCAACCCAGCTTTCAGCTGTATTTCGTCTGTCTGGTCCTGTTTGCCCTGATCTCCGCCTTTTTCTCCATCCCCCTGGCTGTGGTCGAGCTGGCCGCGATTTTGGCCCTGGCCGTCTACAGCCGACAGCACACCAACCGCTGCCGGCGAGAGATCGCCCGCTATCTGGAGAACGTCACCGGCACGGTGGACACCGCCACGAAAGATACCATGGCCAACTCCCCCCTGCCCATGATCATCTTCCGCCCGGAGAGCGACGACATCATCTGGACCAACGACCGCTTTCTCCAGCTCACCGGCGAGCGGGAGCACCTGTTCGATGCCAAGCTGTCCGCCCTCATCCCCGGCTTCGACTCCCGGTGGCTCATGGAGGGCAAAACCGAGTGCCCCACCGAGGTGGAGTATGGCAGCCGCCGGTTTTTGGTCTTTGGCCATCTGGTGCGCACCGGGGGCCGCAGCGGCGGTTTTCTGGCCACCACCTATTGGGTGGATGTGACCGAGTTTTCTCTGATCCGGGAGCGGTATCAGGCCACCCGCCCCGTGGCCGCCGTGCTTCTGCTGGACAACTATGACGAGCTGATGAAGAACCTGACGGAGAACCAGCGCTCGGCTCTGGTGTCCGAGATCGACTCCCGCCTGGACGAGTGGGTGGCCGAATCGGGCGGTATGCTCCGCCGCTATCAGCGGGAGCGCTATCTCTTCATCTTCGATGAACAGTATCTGGCCAAATTTATCGAAAACAAGTTTGACATTCTGGATGCCATCCATCAGGTGGTCAACCCCAGCGGCATCAACGCCACATTGTCCATCGGCGTGGGCAAGGACGGGGAGACCTATCGGGAGCTGTTCCAGTTTGCCAACCTGTCCATCGACATGGCCCTGTCCCGGGGCGGCGACCAGGCCGTCATCCGCAACAAGTTTACTTTCGAGTTCTATGGCGGCCGCTCCAAGGAGACGGAAAAGCGCACCAAGGTAAAAAGCCGGGTCATGGCCAACGCCCTGTCCGCTCTGGTGTCCGACTCCTCCCAGGTGTTCATCATGGGCCACCGCTCCCCGGACAACGACTGTCTCGGTGCGGCGGCGGGCGTGTGCGCCCTGTGCCGGAAAAACGGCGTTCCCGTCCACATCATCAAAGAGGCCGCGCCGCCCCCGGCCCAGGAGCTCATCGACCGGCTTTCTCCCCTGCCCGAGTATCAGGACTGCTTCCTCACTGCCCAGGAGGCCCTGCTCATCGCCGACTCCCGCTCCCTGACCGTGGTGGTGGACACCAACCGGCCCGATCAGGTCCAGGCGGCGGAGCTGCTGGAGTCCTGCAACCGGGTGGCCGTGATCGACCACCACCGCCGGGCCGCCACCTACATTGAGGGGGCCGCCCTGAACTACCACGAGCCCTATGCCTCCTCCGCCTCTGAGATGGTCACGGAGCTGCTGCAATACATTGTGGAGCCCAACCAGATCCTGCGCTCCGAGGCCGAGGCCCTGCTGGCCGGCATCGTGCTGGACACCAAGAATTTCACCATGCGCACCGGTGGCCGCACCTTCGAGGCGGCGGCCTTCCTCCGCCGCTCCGGCGCAGACACCGCCGAGGTGAAAAAGCTCTATCAAAACGACCTGGCCGACACGGTGGCCAAATACGCCCTCATCCAGAACGCCCAGCTCTATCGGGACCACATCGCCCTGGCCGTCAGCCCCCAGCCGGTGAACCGCATCATCGCCGCCCAGGCCGCCGACGAGCTGCTGAACATCATGGGCATCGACACCTCCTTTGTGGTCGCCCCCGACGGGGACAAGGTGAACCTGTCCGCCCGCTCCATGGGGGACACCAACGTTCAGGTCATCCTGGAAAAACTGGGCGGCGGCGGCAACGCCGCAGCGGCAGGGGGCCAGGTGTCCGGCCAAAGCGTGGATGAGGTGGCCCAGGCACTGAAAGAAGCCATCGATCAATACTTTGAAAAATAAATTCGTGCCCCCCGCCCCTGCGGGGCGGGACGCACAAGACATCTACTGGAGGTTTTAACTATGAAAGTCATTCTCACTCAGGACGTTAAGAGCCAGGGCAAAAAGGGCCAGCTGGTGGACGTGTCCGACGGCTATGCCCGCAACTTCCTGCTGCCCAAAAAGCTGGCCGTCATCGCCACCGCCGAAAACCTGAACACCATGAAGCAGCAGGAGAAGGCCCGCAAGGCCCAGGAGGCCGCCGAGAAGGCCGAGGCCGAGGCCACCGCCAAAAAGCTGAAGGATATGACCGTGAAGATCGCCGCCAAGGCCGGCGAGGGCGGCCGTCTGTTCGGCGCCGTCACCGCCAAGGAGGTCAGCGAGGCCCTCTCTGAGCAGTACGGCGTGAACATCGCCAAGACCAAGCTGGTCCTGGACGAGCCCATCAAGGCCTGTGGCGGCTATCAGATCAAGGCCAAGCTGGGCTACGAGGTGGTAGGCACCGTCAGCGTCATGGTCACCGAAGCCTGAATCTCTCCCGCTCCGGCGGATAAAAACGCGGCCACCTGAACCCTGGCCGCGTTTTGTCACTTTTTCCTGTTTGATTTTTCCCCGATCTTAGGTTTGGAGGCGATCCCTATGGCAACGGAAGAGGAGGAGCTGCTGCTGCGCCAGCTGCCCCACAGCACAGAGGCCGAGCAGGCCGTTTTGGGCTCGATGCTCATCGACCCCCGCTGTGTGCCCGAGGTCATCGACAAGCTCCGTCCCGACGATTTCTATCTCCAGCAGAACCGGGACATCTACGAGACCATCTACTCCATGTTCAACTACTCCATGACCATCGACCCCGTCACGGTGCTGGAGAACATGAAGCAAAACGGCGTCTATGACGAGAACCAGTCCCGGGGCTATCTCCTCCAGCTCATGGACACCACCCCCACCGCCGCCAATGTCAAGGAATACATCGACATTCTTAAGGACAACACCCTCCAGCGCCGGGTGGCCGAGACGGCGGGGGACCTGCTGGCCATGGTCCGCCAGGGCTCCGACACCGGGCAGGACATTCTGGAGGCGGCGGAGCAGCGCATCTACGCCATCCGCCAGGGCCGCTCCGCCCGGGGCCTCACCCCCATCTCCGACGTCATCATCGACGTGTACGACCGCCTGGCCGAGCTGGCCGCCAGCGACAGCGCCATCCCCGGCCTGTCCACCGGGTTAAGAGACCTGGACCGGGCCATCTCCGGTCTGAACAAGTCCGACCTCATCCTTCTGGCCGCCCGCCCCGGCATGGGCAAGACCTCCATGGCCCTGAACATCCTGCTGGATGCGGGCAAAAAGTCGGGCAAGCAGGTGGCCTTCTTCTCCCTGGAGATGAGCCGGGAGCAGCTGGCCCTGCGTCTCATTTCCAGCGAGTGCTTTGTGGACAACAAAAAGCTGGTCACCGGCAAGCTCACCGACGACGACTGGGACAAGATCGCCGTGGCCGCCGACTCGCTGAACCAATCCCGCATCCTCATCGACGATGACTCCTCCGTCACCGTGGCCGACATCAACGCCAAGTGCCGCCGGGTGGAGGACCTGGGGCTGGTGGTCATCGACTATCTCCAGCTGATGCAGTCCGCCGGGGGCAAGACCCGCCAGGGGGACAACCGCCAGCAGATCGTCTCCGACATCTCCCGCTCCTTGAAGATCATGGCCAAGGAGCTGAACGTCCCCGTGCTGTGCTTAAGCCAGCTCTCCCGTGCCAACGAGTCCCGCACGGACAAGCGTCCCATGCTGTCCGACCTGCGTGAGTCGGGTGCCATCGAGCAGGATGCAGACATCGTCATGTTCCTCTATCGGGAGGGCTATTACAACAAGGACACCGAGAACCCCAACCTGGCCGAGTGCATCGTCGCCAAAAACCGCCACGGCGAGACCCGCACCATCGAGCTGCAGTGGCTGCCCGACTTCACCTCCTTCAGCGACATCGAGTGGCAGCACAGCGAACCCTGAATTCTGATGATCTTTTCTGGGAGGCCCGGCTATGCTGGAGCAAATGCGACAACTCATCTCCTCCGCCGCCCTGCTGCCCCCGGGCAGCCATGTCCTGTGCGCCGTATCCGGGGGAGCCGACTCCGTCTGTCTGCTCCACGCCCTGTATCACCTGCGGCCCAGCTTGAACTTTTCTCTCTCCGCCGCCCACTATGACCACGGTCTGCGGGGAGAGGATTCCACACAGGATGCCAGATTTGTGGAACAATTCGTCTCTCTGTGCTGCGGGGAGCAGCGTCTGCCCGACGGGCGGGTGCTTCCCCCGGTAAAATTGTACCAAGAAAAGGGCGATGTGGGGAAAGAGGCCGCCCGCACCGGGGCGGGCATCGAAGAGACCGCCCGCATCCTGCGCTATGCCTTTCTCCGCCGGGCCGCCCAACAGGCGGGTGCCAATTTCATCGCCACCGCCCACACCGCCGACGACAACGCCGAGACCATCCTCTTCCACCTCTCCCGGGGCTCCGGGCTCCGGGGCCTCACCGGCATCGCCCCCCGCCGGGACGGCCTGATCCGCCCCCTGCTCACCACCACCCGGCACGAGATCGAGGACTATCTCCGCTACTACGCCCTCCCCCACCGGGAGGACCGCACCAATTTCGACGACACCTATGCCCGCAACCGCATCCGCCATCAGGTGGTCCCCGTGCTGGACGGCCTGTTCCCCGGCTTCTCCCCCCGGATGTCCCAGGTGGCCGCCCGGCTGCGGGCGGACGAGGACTATCTGTCCGACCAGGCCCGGGCCGTCTCCGGCCGGGCCGTCCGTCGGGACGGCGGTCTGGCCATCCCCGCCGCCGCTTTGGCCCAGGCCCCCGGCCCACTGGCCGTCCGGGCCCTGCGCCAGCTGCTGGACGTTCTGTGCGGCGGGGACTGGACGGGCTCCGCCGTCCATCTGGAATCCGTCCTGGCCCTGTGCCGCACGGTTGGGCCCTCGGCACAGATCTCCCTGCCCCACGGGCTTATCGCCCGGCGGGAGTACGATGACCTGGTCCTCGCCCCAGCCGCCCGGGAAACGCTGCCCATCTGTCCCCTGCCCCTGCCCGGCACGATCCGGGCAGGACCCTGGACGGTGGAGGTGACCGGTGCCCTTTACCGGGGGGAGATGCAGACCCCCTTCGACCTCTGGCTGGCCCAGAGCGAAGCCCCCCTCACCCTCCGCCCCCGGCAGACCGGGGATCGGCTGCGTCTGCCCGGCAGGCCGGAGAAAACGGTGAAAAAGTGGCTCATCGACGAAAAGATCCCCCGCTCCCGCCGGGACCTGCTGCCCGTGCTGGCCGCCCCCTCCGGCATCGCCGCCGTGGCGGGACTGGGGGCTGCGGCGGAGCATATCCCAAAGCCCGGCCAGGCGGCCTGGCACATCCGATTTATTCACAAGCCCCACGGGGCAGAAGATCACGAAAACGTCTGAAAGGAAGCAACTGTTATGTCCATTTTTGACAACGATATTCAAGAGGTGCTGTTCAGCGAGGAGCAGCTAAAAAACCGTGTTCAGGAGATCGCCCGGCAGATCACCGCCGACTATCAGGGCAAGGAGATCATGCTCATCAGCGTCCTGCGGGGCTCCTTCGTGTTCATGGCCGACCTGTGCCGGGCCATCGACCTGCCCTGTACGCTGGACTTTATGGCCGTCTCCTCCTATGGCAAGGGCACCAAGTCCAGCGGTCAGGTGCAGATCACCAAGGACCTGTCCGAGGATATCACCGACCGGCACATCATCGTGGTGGAGGACATTCTGGACAGCGGCAACACCCTGAGCTATCTGCTGAAAATTCTGGAGAACCGCCACCCCGCCTCCATCCGCCTGTGCACCCTGCTGGACAAGCCTGAACGCCGGGTAAAGCCCGTTCAGGTCCACTACTCCGGCTTCACCATCCCCGATGCCTTTGTGGTGGGCTATGGTCTGGACTACGCCGAGAAATACCGCAATCTGCCCTACATCGGCATCCTCAAGCCCCGGGTCTACGGCGGCTGAGCCTGTCCCATCTTCACGCAGGAAAGGATCGTTCATCCATGAGACGTATCACCCCCCGTGACATCGCACTGTACGCACTTCTCTTCGCCGTGGTCTTTTACGCCGTCTCCTTCCTCCAGCGGGCGGACTGGGAGGACGGCCCGGACTACAGCCAGATCCGCACCTATTTCGCCCAGGAGCGGGTGGAGTATTTCACCCTGAAGGACAACGTGCTCACCCTCACCCTTCGGGATGAGAACGGCTCGGACAAGACCTCCACCTTCACCTACGAGCTGGCCCGCACCGACTTCTTCTATGACGATATGCACCAGCTTATCGACCAGCAGCTCTCCGACGGCATCCTAAAGGGCTATGACTATCCCCCGGGCATTGAAAACGCCTGGTGGTACTCCCTGGTAGGCCCTGTGCTCATGGTGGCGGCTGCCGGCGTGTTCCTGTTTGTCATCTTCCGCCAGCGGGCAGCGGCCAGCGGAGGCCCTCCCGGTGCCAACCACTTCGGCCACGCCCGCACCCGCACCCTGTCCGACCAGAGCAAGCCCGTCACCTTCGACGATGTGGCCGGGGCGGAGGAGGAGAAGGGGGAGCTGCAGGAGATCGTGGAGTTTCTCCGGGACCCGGAGCGCTTCACCGCCTTAGGCGCTCGCATCCCCAAGGGCGTGCTGCTGGTGGGCCCTCCCGGCACGGGCAAGACCCTCATCGCCAAGGCGGTGGCCGGGGAGGCCGGGGTCCACTTTCTGTCCATCTCCGGCTCTGACTTTGTGGAGCTGTATGTGGGCGTGGGTGCGTCCCGGGTGCGGGACCTGTTTGAACAGGCCAAGAAAGAGGCCCCCGCCATCGTCTTTATCGACGAGATCGACGCCGTGGGCCGCCGCCGGGGTGCCGGTCTGGGCGGCGGACATGACGAGCGGGAGCAGACCCTGAACCAGCTGCTGGTGGAGATGGACGGCTTCGGCTCCAACGAGGGGGGCATCGTCCTGGCCGCCACCAACCGTCAGGACATTCTGGACCCCGCCCTGCTGCGCCCGGGCCGCTTCGACCGGCAGATCTATGTGGGGCTGCCCGACATCCGGGGCCGGGAGGCCATTCTGAAGGTCCACGCCAAACGTAAGCCCCTGGCCGAGGACGTGTCCCTCACCCAGGTGGCCCAGGCCACCGCGGGCTTCACCGGGGCGGACCTGGCCAACCTGCTCAACGAGGCCGCCCTGCTGGCCGCCCGGCAGCACAGCCAGTTCATCACCGCCGCCCACCTCCACGAGGCCATGCTGAAGGTCATCGCCGGACCGGAGAAGAAGAGCCGGGTGGTCACCGATCACGCCCGCCGTCTCACCGCCTATCACGAGGCGGGCCACGCCGTGGTCATCCACCAGCTGCCCACCCAGGACCCGGTGCATCAGATCACCATCATCCCCCGGGGCCCCGCCGGCGGCATGACCATCTCCCTGCCCACCGAGGACAAGGCCTACCTGTCCAAAAAGGAGCTGGAGGAGCGCATTGCCGTCTGTCTGGGCGGCCGGGTGGCCGAGGAGCTGGTCCTCCGGGACGTGTCCACCGGGGCCTCCAGCGACATTCAAAAGGCCTCGGAGCTCGCCCGGGCCATGGTCACCAAATACGGCATGAGCGAAAAGCTGGGGGCCATCGCCTATGGCAGCGAGAGCGACGAGATCTTCCTGGGCCGCTCCATGGCCCAGGCCCGCACCTATTCCGAGGAGGTGGCCGCCCAGATCGACCAGGAGGTCAAACATATCATAGAGCAGGCCCACGCCCGCTGCCGGGACATCCTCACCCAGCACCGCCATGAACTGGACATCACCGCCCGCTATCTTCTGGACCACGAGACCATGGATGCCCAGACCTTCGACCACGTCTTTACCCAGCCCGACGACCCGGAACTGGCGGGATACCAGGCGTAACGTTTGTCAACCCTCTCCGCCCCCTGCGGGGGCACCTCCCCCAACGGGGGCGGCAAGTAAGAACCGTTATCGGGAATACGCCCGTGGCTCCCCCGGCGGGCCGCTGGGGACAGCGGCCCCTACGGACAAGATTCGTCACATTCCGTAGGGGCGGATGTCCCCATCCGCCCGGAATCCCCCGCCCCTTGGCTCCCCCCGTGGGGGCCGATTCCCCTTATCAAGGGGAAATGTCCCGAAGGGACAAAAGGGATAGGGATCCTGGCACGGCGCAGCCGTGACTGAGAGGGTAAACCCACGCCCCGGAACCGATGTTTCAACCGGCTCCGGGGCGCTCCTTTCCCTTTGTATCGCCCATCGGAAAAGCGGTTGACGATTGTGGGCTTAACTTTTATAATAGAGAAAAATGTTTTGTTGAAACGGAGGATATCCTATGAGTCGGGAAAAAGTTCTGTCCCTGCTGCGGGAGCACCCCAACCAGTCCCTGTCCGGCGAGGCCATGAGCCGCCAGCTGGGGGTCAGCCGCGCCGCAGTGTGGAAGGCCATCGAGGCCCTGCGGCAGGAGGGGTATGTGATCTCCTCCGCCCCCAACCGGGGCTATTGTCTCCAATCCGCCCCTGACCGGGTGCGGGAGGGGGAGCTGGCCGGACCCCTGGCGGGCTGTCTGGTGGGCAGTCAGCTGGCCTGCCTGGATGTCATCGACTCCACCAACACCGAGTGCAAGCGCCGGGCCATGGTGGGGGCCCCGGAGGGGCTGGTGGTGCTGGCAGAGGAGCAGACCGGCGGCCGTGGCCGCCTGGGCCGGAGCTTTCAGTCCCCCCGGGGCTGCGGACTCTATCTGTCCGCCCTGCTGCGCCCCCATGCGGAGCCCGCCGCCGTCACCGACTTCACCGCCTGGGTGGCGGTGGCCGTGTGCGACGGCATCGAAGCTGCCTGCGGCATCCGCCCCCGGATCAAGTGGACCAACGACATTGTGCTCAACGGGCGCAAGCTGGTGGGCATCCTCACCGAGCTGGGCCTGGAGAGCGAGACCAACAGCCTGCAATATCTGGTCACAGGCATCGGAGTGAATGTGAACCACACCCCGGAGGACTTCTCCCCGGACATTCGGGACATGGCCGGGTCCCTGGCCATGGAGCTGGGACACCCCGTCCGCCGGGTGGAGCTGGCGGCGGCCATCATCCGGGCCCTGGACCGGATGTACCGCAGCTTCCCCCAGGACAAGCAGAGGTATCTGGACCAGTACCGGGCCGACTGTCTCACCCAGGGCAACCGGGTACAGCTGGTCACCCCCGTCTCCCGGCAGGAGGCCTATGCCCTGGAGATCGACGACCAGTTCCGCCTGGTGGTGGAGCTGGAGGACGGCACCCGCAAGGCCCTGTCCGCCGGAGAGGTCTCGGTGCGGGGCATGTACGGCTATGTCTGATATCTGAAAAAGCGCAAAAAACGGGGGACCGTCAACTGACGGTCCCCCGAAAAATTTTTATGGCTTACAGCTCGTCCTCGATGAGGCCGTAGTCCCCGTCATACCGGCGATAGACCAGGGCAAAGGCACCGTTGGCATCCTCGTCCCGGAAGGCGAAGAAGCTGTGGCCCAGCAGGTTCATCTGCAGAATGGCCTCGTCCCGGGTCATGGGCTTGATGGGGAAGGTCTTGCTGCGGACGATGCGATACTCGCCCTCCTCGGGCTCGTCGGGGGCGAAGGTGGGAAAGTCCTCCACGTCCAGCGCCCGCTCAAAGGCGCCCTGGCGCAGCCGCTTCTCCAGGCGGGTCTTGTTCTTGCGGATCTGACGCTCCAGCGTGGTCACAGCCGCGTCAATGGAGGCGTGCATATCAGAGGTGCTTTCAGACACGCGGAAGATGGTCCCGCTGGAGCGGATGGTGATCTCCACCTGGTTCAGCCGCTCCTTCTCCACGCTGAAGGTGATGGTGGCGGTGGCATCCTCCTTGAAGAAGCGATCCAGCTTTCCCACCTTTTTCTCCGCATAGGCGTGGATGGAATCGGGCAGAGTGACCTTTTTGTCTGTAAACACGAACTTCATATCTTTCGCTCCTTTCACCCCGAAGGGCTGGTTTCCCAAAGGGAGGATCTCTCCTTCCTTGTCTGGTATTATACCACAAAGCAACCGGATGTGCCACTATTTTTTTAGAAAATTTCCACAAGGACCCGTCAGGTCCCCTCAGCCCTTTATCAGCCGTCCATCGATCCACACCATGCGCACCCGGCACAGCATATCCAGGGGGTCGCCGTGGGTGATGACGATGTCCGCATCCTTCCCCGGCGTAAGGGAGCCCACCCGGTCGGCGATGCCTGCAATGCGGGCGGCCCCGATGGTAATGGCGGACAGCGCCTGCTCCCGGCCCAGCCCGCCCTTCACCGCCATGGCGGCGCACATGGGCAGATACTGCACGGGGGTCTCCGGGTGGTCGGTGCAGATGGCGATGTCCACCCCCGCCCCGGCCAGTTTGGCCGGATTCTCAATGGTCATGTTCCGCAGCTCGGGCTTGGACCGGTCCCCCAGGCTGGGGCCGGTGATGACGGGGATGCCCTCCGCCGCCAGCAATTCAGGCAGCAGATGGCCCTCGGTGCCGTGGACGATGACGCACTTTAAGCGGAACTCTTTGGCGATGCGCACCCCGGTGGCGATGTCGTCGGCCCGGTGGGCGTGGATGTGGACGGGCAGTTCCCCCCGCACCACGGGCAGCAGCGCCTCCAGCTTGAGGTCAAACTCGGGGCGCTCCTCGTCCTCGTCCTCCTCCGCCCGGTCCAGCTTCTCGCCGTACTCCAGGGCCTTGGACAGGTTCTCCCGAATGATGGCCGCCGTGGCCATGCGGGTGACGGGGGTCTCGTGCCGCTCGTTATACACGCACTTGGGGTTCTCTCCCAGGGCCATCTTCATGGCCGCCGGGGCCTTGACGATCATCTCGTCCACCCACCGTCCGGCGGTCTTGATGGCGGCGAACTGGCCGCTCACCGGGTTGGCCGAGCCGGGGCCGGTGAGCACCGTGGTCACGCCCCCCTCCCGTGCCTCCTGAAAGCAGCGGTCCTGGGGATAGATGGCGTCGATGGCCCGCAGGTGAGGGGTGCAGGGGTCGGTGGCCTCGTTGCCGTCGTCCCCCTCAAAGCCCACTGCGTCCCCGAACATCCCCAGGTGGCTGTGGGCGTCGATCAAGCCGGGCAGCACATGGTCCCCCCCGGCGTCCACCGTCTCCCCCTCCCACTCTGCGGGGCAGTCCTCCATGGCCCCCACCCGGGCGATCTTCCCCCCGGACACGGCAACAAAGCCCCGGGGAATGGTCTGTCCGTCCATGGTGTGGACGATACCGTTGATGATAAGCATGATGATTCTCCTTCGTGTATTGTTGTAAATCATGTGGCTGCATGGCGGGCGGACACAGAGGTCCGCCCCTACAGACGACCTACGTGACACGCCGTAGGGGCCGACCTCCGCGTCGGCCCGTCGATGTCCGCTGCACCCGCATATTGCGGCAAAAGGGCCGCCGCACCAAATTAAAGTGCGGCGGCCCTTTTATTTTGCGCTTCTCAGCGGCGGCCTCCGCCGCCGCTGCGGCGGTTTCCGCCCTTTTTCTCGATATACCGCAGCTCAGACAGCTTGCTGTCAGAAGCCTGCATGAACTGCTTCAGCCGGTCCTCAAAGTCGGTGGGCTCCTTAGGGGCCTGGCGGACAAAGCCCATGGGGCGGGAACCGCCGCCCTGGCGGGGGGGCCGTCCGCCTCCGCCGAACCGCTGCTGTCCTCCACCCGCGGGGCGGGCGGGGCGGGGCGGCGGCGCTACCTGCTTGATGGACAGGTTGATCCGCCCTGCCTGGTCAATGCCGATGACCTTGACCTTGACCTCCTGTCCCTCCTTCAGGTGATCCGAAACCTGGTTGACATAGGAATACGCGATCTCCGAGATATGGACCAGACCGGACTTCCCCTCCGGCAGAGCCACAAAGGCCCCGAATTTCGTGATCCCAGTTACCTTTCCGTCCAAAATGGACCCAACACCAAACTCCATAAGCGACCGAAATATCCTCCTTGTGTTTTTCCCTTCCGCTCCGACGGCGGTTTTCCCCGGGCGAAAAGCTCTCTCTTAGTTGGCCACGTCGAAGAAGAGCACCTCGTTTTGCTTCACATAGCCCTTTTCCCGGGCCACCCGCTCCAGCGTCTCAGGGTCATCCTTGTGCTGGATGGCGTCGGTCAGTTCCTGGTTTTTTGCCTGCTGACCGGCCACCTGCTGGGCCAGCGCGTCCCGCTGCACCTGTGTGGTCTGGATCTGCCCCCGAAGCTCCAGCAGAGTGGTGGCCATATAGATCAGCAGGGCCAAAACCACGATCTTGGTCAAAAAACCGGCGCGTTTGAACCGCATCTAACAGCACTCCTCTCTCCCGGGCGGCGCGGCGGCAAGCCGTCTGCTCTGCCTCCTTCGTTTTCCGCTCTATTCTATACCATTTGCCCCAGGAAAGAAAGAGATTTTTTCTAAGTTTTCCGATTTTTTTGAAAATCTGCCAGCATTGCTTCCCCGGCCAGGCGAAAATCCCCAAAATCGCCCCGATCAGATCGGCCAGGCGATAGCCCAGCCAAAGCACCCCGGGGCTGAGCAGACGGAAATAGAGCCCGCCCCCCATCAGGCACAGAGCCGCCCCATAGAGCCGTACCTGGCCGCCCCAGGCCGCCAGGGACCAGCGGAACAGGGCCCACACCGCCGCCAGCCAGAACAAGAGGTCCGCCGCACCCCTCAGCCAGCGCAGTTTCCCCCGCACCCGCACCACCCGCAGCAGGTCATACAGCACGCCCAGGCCGCCCCCCAGCAGCAGCCCCTGACACATGGCCCTGGCCTGCTGCATCACATCCACCGTCATCCGCCCAACAGACGGCTGAACAGGCCGCCCCGGCTCTCCCGCTCCCCGTCATAGAGCAGGGCCGTCACCGTCCCCTCCACCTGCAGGTCGCCCCCGTCCAGAGACAGCTTTTCAATGTGCAGCCCCTCCCCCTGGATCTCCAGTCCGCCCTGGGCGGTGGACAGCACCACCGTGTTTTCGTCAAAGCGCTCCACCTCCTCCACGCCGGACACCGTCAGCCGGCTCCGGTCCTCCAGCACCACCCGATGGGACAACTCCGGTCCCATCCGCTCCTGGTCAAAGGCCATGTCCCTCTCCCCCTTTCCGTTGTCCCCATTTTATGGCCGCCCCGGCAGGGGTTATGCCTTTTTCCCCACAAGCGCACAGAATCGTGGAAAACGCATATGGAAATCTGCCCCGCCCTCGTGTACAATGGTCCATAGCGTGAAATTTTCCCCGAAAGGACGATACTCTTATGATAAAAGCCATGTTCTTCGACGTGGACGGCACCCTGGTCAGCTTCCGCACCCACAGGACCACCGCCGCCATGGCGGACGCGCTGGAACAGCTTCACCGCCGGGGCATCAAGCTGTTCATCTCCACCGGGCGGCACCCCCGGATGCTGCAGTATCTCCGGGACCTGTTCCCCTTCGACGGCTGGGTGACCATGAGCGGCCAGTTCTGCTATTGCGGCGACCAGGTCATCCACCGCAACCCCATGGACCGCCAGGCGGTGGAGGAGCTGGTGTCCGCTGCGGCCAGCAACGCCTTCTCCTGCATCTTTCTGGAGGGTCATGACATCTACATCAACTATGCCAACGAGCAGACCCATGAATTTATGAAGGACCTGTACCTCCCCCTGCCCCCCGTTCAGGACCCCCGCCGCGCCTTGGACGGCGAGCTGTACCAGGCCATCACCTTCCTGTCGAAGGAGAACGAACACCTGCTGCTGGACCGGGCTCCCCACCTGAAGACCACCCGGTGGCACCCAACCTTCCTGGATGTCATCCCCGCCACTGGAGGCAAGGACAAGGGCATGGATGCCATGCTCGCCCACTTCGGCCTGACCCCGGCAGAGGCCATGGCCTTTGGCGACGGAGAGAACGACCTGACCATGCTGTGCCACGCGGGGATCGGCGTGGCCATGGGCTCGGCCAGTGACTTTGTCAAGGCCCGGGCCGACTATACCACCGGCACAGTGGACGAGGACGGCGTGCTCTCCGCCCTGCGGCACTTTGAATTGCTGTAACGCCCCCTTTTTGCACATTTTACAATTTCCTGTGGAATTTCTCCCGGCACGGGTGTACAATAAGGCCAAGAAGAAGACCCAGAAGCCCCGCATACTTCAATCCATGTACGGGAGGGACCACTATGAAACTTACATTCTTCGGCGCGGCCCACGCCGTCACCGGCAGCTGTCACTGTCTGGAGGTCAACGGACGGAAGCTCCTCATCGACTGCGGTCTGCAGCAGGGCCAGGACGAGCACGACGACAACGCCCTGGACTTTGCCCCCGGCTATATCGACTATGTGCTGGTGACCCACGCCCACATCGACCACACCGGCCGGCTGCCCCTGCTGGCCAAGCAGGGCTTTAACGGCCGCATTCTCACCACCCGCCTCACCGGGCAGCTCATGTCCATCATGCTGCGGGACTCCGCCCACATCCAGGAGGGGGATGCCCAGTGGAAAAACCAGAAGGGCGAGCGCGCCGGCCTGCCCCCGGTGGAGCCTCTCTACACCCTGGACGATGCCGAGGCTGTCCTCCAGCAGGTGGACACCTGCGAATATGGCGAGATGGTGGACCTGTGCGAGGGAGTCCAGGTGCGCTTCAACGACGCGGGCCATCTGCTGGGCTCTGCGGAGATCGAGCTGTGGTGTACGGAAAACGGCGTGACCAAAAAGCTGGTTTTCTCCGGCGACCTGGGCAACGTGGACCAGCCCATCATCCGGGACCCCTCCTATCTGCAGGAGGCGGACTATGTCATCATGGAGTCCACCTATGGCGACCGGGACCACGAGCCGCCGGAGAGCTATACCGGTGCCCTGGCCCAGCTCATTGACGAGGTGTTTTCCAAGGGGGGCAACATCATCATCCCCTCCTTCGCCGTGGGCCGCACCCAGGAGCTGCTGTACTTCCTGCGGGAGATCAAGGACAAGCACATGGTCAAGTCGGTGCCCAACTTCACCGTCTGCGTGGACAGCCCCCTGGCCGCCGAAGCCACCCGTATCTACGCCGGGAACCTCCACGGCTATCTGGACGAGGAGGCCATCGCCGTGCTGCAGAGCGGCAGCGACCTGTTCACCTTCCCCGGCCTGACCCTCACCCAGTCTACCGAGGAGTCCAAGGCCCTGAACGCTGACAAGACTCCCAAGATCATCCTGTCCGCCTCCGGCATGTGCGACGCGGGCCGCATCCGCCACCACCTAAAGCACAACCTGTGGCGGCCGGAGTGCGCCGTGGTCTTTGTGGGCTATCAGGCGGAGGGCACCCTGGGCCGCCGCCTGCTGGAGGGGGCCAAGACCGTCAAGCTCTTCGGCGAGGAGATCGCCGTCCGGGCCCGCATCGTCAACTTCAAGGGCCTGTCCTCCCACGCCGACCGGAGCCATCTGCTGTCCTGGGTGAAGCGCTTCTCCCCCAAGCCCCAGCAGGTCTTTGTGGTCCATGGGGACAGCCCCATCACCGAGCTGTTCGCCAAGACCCTGAACGACGAGCTGGGCATCCCCGCCCACGCCCCCCTGTATGAGGAGGTCTATGACCTGACGGAGAACCGCCTGCTGGCCCCCGGCGTGGTGCTGGAGCGCAAGCCCCGTCCCGCCGGTGCCTCTGCCGCCTCCCCCGCCTATGTGCGGCTGCAGGATGTATCCAAGCAGCTGGAGCTGCTCATCAGCCGCAGCCGGGGCCGCCCCAACAAGGACCTGGCCAAACTGGCCGACCAGATCCGTCAGGTCATGGAGAAGTGGGACGCATAAACTCAATTTCACCCTGGGGCCGCCCAAACGGGCGGCCCCCACTCTGTCATCACACATTACATCGGAGGAACCCATGGAAATCGACCGCAAAGAACTCAAGCGCCGGGCCCGGGCGGATATGGGCGCGGCCCAGCCCCCCTTCTGGGCGGTGCTGCTGGCCTATCTTCTGCTGACCACCGGGGTCAGCGACCTGCTCTATCTGGTCCCCCTCCCCGGGGGCGATGCCATCCCCACCACATCCATCTTTCTGTCCGTACTCATCTCCCTCTATCTGTGTGTGATGAGCTTTGGCCTGGACCTGTGGTCCCTGTGGACCACCCGGCACCTGGACCCCGGCGTGAACGCCCTGTTCCAGGGCTTCTCCATAGCAGGGCGGGTCATCTGGCTGAACATCTGTGTGGCCCTGCAGATCACCGTCCGCCTCTTCCCCGCCGTCATTGCCCTGGTGCTGTTCTATTTTCTCCTGTCCCCCCTGCTGCTCTCCGCCCCGGTGGCCCTCATCTGCTGCACCATCCCGGTGATGTTCGCCCTGTACTACAACATCGTCCTGCGCTATGCCCTGGCCCCCTATCTCCTGGCCGACCGCCCGGACGACGGGGCAGGGCTGGCCATCCGCCGCAGCATGGAGCTGATGCGGGGCTGGAAGTGGGAGCTGTTCAAGCTGGACTTCTCTTTTATCGGCTGGCTCATCCTGCTGGAAGTGCTGCGCCTGCTGGCCTCCTGTGCCGCTCTGGCGGGCAGCGGATTTTTCGCCCTGCTGACCCAGCTGCCCGCCGCCGATCTGCCCAGGCTGATCCCCGGCTATGTGGTCTGGCTCAACGACTTCTCCGGCACCCTGGGCTCCTTCTCCGATACCCAGGTACAGCTGTTCACCCTCTTCTCCCAGGTGGGAGAGGGTACGTTCGCCTCCCTCCTGGGCGACCTGTTCTCCCTGCCCCTGCTGCTGTGGCTCACCCCCTACCGCAAGGTGGCCCGGGCCGCCTTCTACGATGCCCGCCAGGCCATGCCCGAGCCCAATACCCAGGACCTTCCGCCGCTCTGAAGTTAGAAAACAGGAGGTGCAGAATCGTGGGGGACAAAACGATTTATGTTGTGGCAAAGGTCTTTGACCGGCAGGGCTGCCTTGCCTATCGCTGCAAAACCGCCCGCGAGGCCAGATGCCTGCCCGGTACACTGGAATCGCTCCGGGCCGAGGGTGTGCAGATCGTCATTCTGGACAGTCCCGACCTGTACTCTGAATATGCGCCCTATCAGTATGTCGAGGACATGAAGGAATTCATTGACATGGTCTGTGCGTTGAACCGTGTTGCGTAAGAAAAATTCGTGCAGCGGTCAGCGGCTTCGTGCCGTTGGCCGCTTTTTCCTGCACAGTGGTCCATCTCAAACGTCCGTTTGACAACCGTACATATGTATGATACACTGAGTTTAACATCACGATCCCTTGTGGAAAGGAGCGCTGCCTGATGGTCAAGCTCACCCCGAAGCAGCAGCAGATCTATGACTATATCCTCTCCTTCACCGCCCAGCACGGCTATCCCCCCTCGGTGCGGGAGATTGGTGCGGCGGTGGGGCTGAAGTCCCCCTCCACCGTCCACTTTCACATGAAGGGGCTGGAGGAGGCCGGCGTCATCGTCAAGGCCGAGGGCAAGACCCGGGCCATCTCCATCCCCGCCATGCCCCTGGGGGCAGTGGCCGAGGAGACCGACCCCAGAGAGAACCAGATCCCCATCCTGGGCAACGTGGCCGCCGGGGCCCCCATTCTGGCCGAGGAGTGCATCGAGGACTACCTCACCTTCGACACCCAGGGCATGTCCGGGGAGCACTTTGCCCTGCGGGTGCGGGGGGAGTCTATGCTGGGTGCCGGCATCCTGCCCGGCGACCTGGTAGTGGTCCACCGGCAGCAGGATGCCTATAACGGTGAGATCGTGGTGGCCCTGTTCGAGGACGAGGCCACCGTGAAGACCCTCTCCCGCCGGGGCGGGCACACCTGGCTGCTGCCCGAAAACCCGGACTATGACCCCATCGACGGCGACCTGGCCGACATCATCGGCAGGGTGGTGGCGGTGGTCCGGCGGTATTAAACTGCCAGCCGAGACAGGCCCGGTCCCCTGTGTGCCGTAAAAGCGCCGCGGATAACAGCAGGTCCGACCCCACCGCCGCGGCGGCCCAGCCCGTGACGATGGCGGGGATACCCCCTAAGATCGGCCCCATCACCGGCTCCACCCCATAGACAAGCCCCATGGCCAGCGCCCCCCAGGCCAGGGAGAAGGGCAGACACACCCGTCCCCTTATGTTTCCGGGCAGACCGGCATAGTCCCAGAACTGCACCCCCAGCCCCCGCTGACACAGGGCCGCCCAGGCGTACTCCACCCCCGTGGCCGTCAGGCCCCCCAGCAGAAACAGGGCCCAGGGCCGCCCCTGCACCCAGCTGGGCAGGGCCAGAATAGCCAGCGCCCCCGCCCCATACACCGGACACAGGGGCAGCACCCGCAGGCACTTCCGGCTCCCCCCGCCTCCGGTGAGCCGGGCATAGGCCGTCTCCAGCAGAAAACCGCAAAAGCTGTACCACACAAAATTCCAAAACCAAACCACGAATGAACCCCTCCGTTCTCCCCCTCTAGGGTCGCCGAACAGGCCGGGTTTCATTCGTTTCTTTTCGTTCTTGCAACCTATCGCCTTTTGTGGTAAGATAGCCCGATGGAAACCCCGGTTTCTGAAAACAAAGATAAGGTTGGGAGTGGCGTTCAATGCGGCATTTAATTGATTTTGGTGATCTGCCCCGCCAGGAGTGGGACAGCCTGTACCACCGGGCCAGTGAGATCATAGATGCACCGGAAAAATTCATTGACGTATGTCGGGGCAAGGTGTCTGCCAACCTGTTTTACGAGCCCTCCACCCGCACCAACTTCTCCTTTCAAACGGCCATGCTCCGTCTGGGCGGCTCGGTATTCGGCTTTGCCGACCCCAATTCCTCCTCTGTGTCCAAGGGAGAGACGTTGAAGGACACCATCAAGATCGTCTCCAACTATGCCGATGTCATCGTGATGCGCACCCCCTGGGAGGGCGCAGCCAAGGCCGCCTCCCTCTATTCCAACGTGCCCGTGGTCAATGCCGGCGACGGCGGCCACATGCACCCCACCCAGACCATGGCCGACCTGACTACCATCACCCGCCTGCGGGGCAAAGTAGACGACCTGTCCATCGGCCTGTGCGGCGACCTGAAAAACGGCCGCACTGTCCACTCCCTCATCAAAGCCCTGGCCAAGTTCCAGAACATCACCTTCTTCCTCATCTCCCCCCGGGAGCTGGCAGTACCCGACTATGTCCGCACCTTCATGCGGGAGAACAACATGCGCTTTACCGAGGTCACCGGTCTGGAGGCCGTGATGCCCCAGCTGGACGTACTGTATATGACCCGCATCCAGAAGGAGCGCTTTGTGGACCCGGTGGAGTATGAGCGCAACAAGGGCATCTATGTCCTCACCCGTCGAAAGCTGGACCGGGCCAAGCCCGACATGCTCATCCTCCACCCCCTGCCCCGTGTGGATGAGATCACCGTGGACGTGGACGACGACCCCCGGGCCGTCTTTTTCCAGCAGGCCCGCTTCGGCATGTTCGCCCGCATGGCCCTGTTGGAGCACCTGGCCACCCAGCCCCGGTGGGAGGACCGGGATCTCCCCCCCGTGGAGATCGGCACCAAGCCCGTTTGCACCAACCCCCGCTGCATCACCCAGACCCAGCACTATCTGCCCCCCCTGGTCAAAAAGATCGGCGGCGTGGACTGCTGCGGCTTCTGCGACGCGGCCCTGCGATAAAGATACAGATCAGCCCTCAAAAGACGCGCCTGTCTTTCGAGGGCTTTTTTCTTTCCGTCTGTAAAGAAAAATTTTATCTCAACCGGGAACATTTTTCCTTCCCCTGCGTCTATACCGGTGAACACAAAAAAGTGCGGCCAGTGCCGCAGGAAAAGGAGCCGATACCTATGAAAAAAACACGTCTCACGGCCCTGATATTGGGCGGCATCATGCTCTGCCTCACCGGCATCCCCGCCCTGGCAGCGGACACGACGGCAGATGCGTCTGCGGCCACCTCTTCCGTCCCGGCCAGCCTGCCCGGTGACGGCGGCCCCGACAGCCTGCTGTATTACGGCACCGTCCGCATCACCGCCCGGGACGGCCAGGGCCGCCCCGCCCAGCTGTCCCTCACCAGCGATCAAGGCACCGTCCTGGCCCTCACCGCCGACGAGAACACCGCCTGGGTGGACAGCGGCAAGCACGCCGCCAGCGACCCCGCCACGCTGAAAGACGGGGAGCAGGTCTATGTGGCCCTGGACTATGACCGCACCCAGCCCTATGCTCCGCTGCCCTCCGCCGGCCGGGCCCTGGCCGTGCTGCGCAACATCCCCCAGGACGGCGGCTGCGCCCAGTACCATGTGATCGGCGATGCGGAGCCCGGTGACAAGGGACAGTACACCCTCACCGTGGACAACGGCGGCCTGTTTATTTTCACCGGGGAGACCACCGGTGTCTCCGGCTATGACGGCTCCGCCCTGACCCTGTCCGACCTGAAGGCCGGCGACACCATCCTGGCCTGGTATGACGTGGTCCTCACCTCCTACCCCGGCCAGACCTACGCCACCCACGTCATGCGCCTGAACCGGCCCCAGTTGCCCGACGGCACCCAGCTGGCCCTGAAGCTGGACGGCAAGGACAGCGCCATTACCGGCATGATCCGCTCCGGCCAGCCCATGGTCCCTGTGGCCGCCGTGGCCCGGGAGTTGGGCCTCCAGGTCTATTACGATGCCGTGAACGGGGACAACGGCCCTCTGGTCCGGGTGGAGAACGACCAGTTCTCCGTGCGCATCCTGCTGAAAGCCCCCCTGATCTTCGGCACCACAAAAATCGACGGCATGGCGGGCACCACCGGCTCCCTGCCCTACAGCGAGCTGACCTATGTCCAGGCCCCCGGCACCACCTGGGCCCCGGCTTCCCTGTTCCAGATGCTGGGCCACACCATCACCCTGGACGGGACCACCCTGAACATTCAGTAATCTGCAATCACCTGAAAACGGCCGCCCCACACCGGGGCGGCCGTTTTTAGGTTTACTTTTCTTCCCCGTCCATGGAATTTCTGCCGGAGAAATAGCCGTCGGCGCAGTAGATGGCGGCCACGGGGTTGTGGCCCGTGACCCGGTCCTTGGCCACCAGGGTGGTGACGGGGGCCTCGCAGTGGCGATAGAACAGGGAGTCGTGGCCCACACACAGACCCAGACAGATGTTAAACTCCGTCTTGGCCTGATTGAGCAGTTTGGCCTGGGCGATGGGGTTGCACATGGGCTCCTCCACCAACTGTTTCTGGAAGGGCGTACACTCCACATGGTGGTCGGGGGTGGACAGGGTCTCCTCGGTAAAGCCGGCCTCCCGCTTGGGGATGCCGCCGGTCTTGCAGCACACGGACACCACCTGGAACCCCTGCTTGCGCAGGATGCGCTCTACAATGGCGGCCTCCTTGTGCAGGCCCATGCAGAAGCCCATCCCCAGTCGGGTATAGCCCATGCGGTGGGCAAACTCTGCCACCTCCCGCAGGCGGGGCCACTGGCAATAGCCCAGCGCCTCGATGGCGGTGCTGGTCAGGAAGAAGTCGTGGTTCTCCGGCTTGGCGTATTCCTCCAGGATGTGGTCAAAGAAGTCATTGTCCCGCATCGGGCAGTTCTTGGGCATCTTTTCCTTGTCTCCGGTCTCGCATGCGGCGATGGTACAGCTAGCGCAGGTAAACATAACTTGTTCTCCTCTCCGGTCCCATATGTATTTTTTCTCCCCCTCCTCACCGAGGGAGCAGAAAACAGATCTATTCGCCCGCCCGGGCAGCCAGATAGGCCTCCGGTCCGGCCTGATACAGGTCTCCTCCGTGGGCATCCAGAATCACAGTAAGGGGGAAATCTTTTACCTCTAAACGGCGGACGGCCTCACAGCCCAGGTCCTCCCAGCAGATGACCTCCAGCGACCGGACGCTGGCGGCCATCAGGGCTCCGGCTCCGCCTAAGGCGGCCAGATAGACGGCCCCATTGCGCACCACCGCATCCTTCACGGCCTGGTTCCTGGCCCCCTTGCCGATCATGATGGACTGGCCCAGATCCAGCAGCCGGGGGGAATAGGCATCCATGCGCCCGCTGGTGGTGGGGCCGGCGGAGCCGATGACCTGGCCGGGGCGCTCCGGCGTGGGGCCTACATAGTAGATGGCCGAGCCCTCCAACGGAAAGGGCAGGGGCTCCCCTGCGTCCAGCAGCTCCATCAGCCGCTTGTGGGCCGCATCCCGGGCGGTGTACACCACGCCGGACAGCAGCACCGTGTCCCCCGCCTTCAGGGGGGCGAGCTCCTCCCGGGTCACCGGGGTGGTCAGACGATATTGCATGAAAACTCCTCCCCTCTCACAGCTGTGCCGTCGCCCGGCGGGTCACGTGGCAGCTCACATTCACCGCCACCGGCAGCCCGGCCACGTGGGTGGGGGCCGCCTCGATGGACAGCCCCAGGCAGGTGGTCTGGCCGCCGAAGCCCTGGGGACCGATGCCCATGGCGTTGATCTCCTCCAGCAGCTCCCCCTCCAGCTGGGCGTAATAGGGGTCGGCGTTGGGCCGGTCGATGGGCCGCAGCAGGGCGTGCTTGGCCAGATAGGCCACCTTGTCAAAGGAGCCGCCCACGCCGATGCCCAGCACAATGGGCGGGCAGGGGTTGGGGCCGGCCTGGCGGACGGTGTCCAGCACGAACTTCTTTACGCCCTCCACCCCGTCGGCGGGTTTGAGCATTCCCAGGCGGCTCATGTTCTCACTGCCAAAGCCCTTGGGGGCCACAGTGATGGTGCAGCCCTCCCCGGGCACCAGACGCAGGGTGATGGCGGCGGGGGTGTTGTCCCCGGTGTTCACCCGGCGCAGGGGATCGCCCACAATGGACTTGCGGAGATAGCCCTCCCCATAGCCCCGGCGGACCCCCTCGTGAACGGCCTGTTCAAAGTCCCCCTCAATGTGGACATCCTGGCCCAGCTCCACAAAGACGCAGGCCATGCCCGTATCCTGGCAGATGGGCAGGTCCTTCTGTTCGGCCAGCTCCATATTGTCCCACAGCAGGCCCAGGGTCTCCTTGGCCAGGGGCCAGGGCTCCTCCTTCCGGCGGCGGTCCAATGCGGCCACGATGTCATCGGGCAGGCGGGTGTTGGCCTGGATACACAGCCGTGCCACCGTGTCCGTGATGGCGGCAGCGGTGATGGTTCGCATACAGTTCTCCCTCTTTCTCTTTGGGTTTGATGGTTTTATTATATCAGAGGATTCCACAAAAAGAAAGCGCAACAGGACCCGACTTTTGCCATCAGACCATGCTGCGCTTTTGGGTTGAAACTTTTTTGCAAAATATCACGAATCGCAGCCGGTTCGCCGCCCCAGTCAGCTCCGGGATACAGAAGGGAAATCTCCTTGACGAAGGAAGCGTTTCCCGCTATAATAAAATACATCTTGAATATCCTGTTGCTGTAGTTTGATAGCAGAATATTTCACTTGCTGAAAAAGTGTCATTGGTCATCGCCCATGCAGCATATGGACAGTTCCCCAAAAGTTGGTGTGCTGGTGCAGCTCAGTCGGCAGCGCATCTGATTCGCAGTCAACAGGTCAAGTGTTCCAGTCACCCCATCGGCTCCAGGCTCCTTGTTTACGGCCAGGAGCTTTTTTCGTTTTACGACGGACAAGCGGCCTGTGTGGAATATTCTGTTTCCCACATATGCCAGCTGCTATTTTTTAAATGCATAATGTATAAGGGAAGGACGGTGAGGACTGTGCCGGATGACCGGGTAACGCTTTTGGGTACCCCGTGCGTCTGTCGAGACGGAGCAGTGATCCATTTCCCCTACCGAAAGGCAGAGGGTGTATTTTATTATATCTGCGTGGAAAAGCAGACCAGCCGCGACGAACTGGTCTCTCTGTTTTGGAGTTCCTGTGACGAAAACACCGGCCGCAAGAACTTGCGCCAGGCCCTGTTTCAGATCCGCCGCTGTTTAGGGGACGAGGTCATCATCCTCCAGGGCCGGAATGACCTGAAGCTGAACCAGCGGGTGGGGCTGCGGACGGACTGGGACGCGCCGGACTCGGACTTCGCCCTGTCCCGGGAGCGCTTTCTGGACTTCTTCTATCTGAAAGACTGTCCCGAGTTTGAAGCCTGGGTAGAACAAAAGCGGGAGCAGCAGCTCACCCGCAGCCTGACTTACATTAAACGTCAGCTTTCAGACATGGCTGTCTGCCGGAACACGGCAAGATTGCAGGAACTTGTTGACGTATGGAAACTGTGGAGGCCCTGGGACGAGGAGATGGTCCTCACCGGCATGAAGTGTTTTGCCCAGACGGAGAAGTACGACCTGGGTTTAAAGCTGTACCAGGAGTATGCCGACCGTCTTCGGAGCGACCTGGACGAACCGCCCTCCCATCTGGCTGAGCTGATGCAGCAGACACTGCTCCATCGGAAAAAACTCTCCTCCCTCCGCAGACCGGACGCGCGGGACAGCTTCTTTGGCCGGCTGGTAGAGCTGCAGTACATTGACGAGCGGATCTTCTGGTTCTTAAACGAGAACACCACCCGCTCTGTGGTCATCGAGGGCGACGTGGGCGTGGGGAAGACCGCCCTGATGGATCAGGTCCTAAAAATGAACTACGGCACCGACGTTTTACAGCTGTCCTCCCACTGCTATGGACTGGAGTCAGACCTTCCGGTCAAGTCGTGGCGGGACCTGTTTCTCCAGCTGGAAAACCTGTGCGAGATCGGGACCATCCACCTGTCGGAACAGGGGCGCGAGCTGCTGTCCTCTATTCTCCCCCTGAACACCGACTGGGATGCGCATGGCGCAGAAGGTACCGCCGCACTGATCAGCAATGTGTTGGCCCTGTTTAAAGAGCTGGTAAACCAGTGGCGGATCATTATGTATTTCGACAGCCTGCAGTGGATGGACCCGGTCAGTCAGCTGCTGATGCAGCGGATGATGATCGAATTCGGGAACGACCGGATCTTTCTCATTGCAACCTGTCGAACGGGGGAGGAGAAGAACGTCCGGGGGATGCTCCTTGCCCTGCAGGAGCGGAACATGATCGTATCCCTGCCCCTGAATCCGTTTACAGAGGAGGAGACCGCCTCCATTGCCAGCAAAGTACTGGACGAGCCCATCACAGACGACAAAGCCGTCCACAAGCTGTTTCTCCGCACCGGCGGCAACCCCCTGGCCCTGATGGAGACGCTGAACGCGATCCGTCAGGAGGGGTGGAATTCCGATCATTCCCTGCCCCGGATCGACATGCTGATCCAGCTGCGGCTGGACCGGCTGACCGGCCAGCAGCGGCGGGTGCTGGATGCCCTGTCCATCCAATTTGAACAGGCCGACCTGGAGGACCTGACCGTCCTGACCGGTCTGCCGCCCATGGAGCTGGTGGACCTGCTGGATCAGCTGCTGGCGGTGGGCCTCGTCGTCGAACAGCCGTGGAACCGAGGCGTCGTCTATAAGTTCAAGCAGCAGTTTTACAAGCACTATGTCTATCAGCGCCTGGCCATGGGCAAGCGGCAACTGTGGCATCACACCATGGCCGAATACTACGACACCCAAAAAACCGGACGCCGCTGGCGTGTTTTGCTGCCCTACACCATTCGCCATTATGAATGCGGCGGGGACCCGGAACGGGCCGAGACCCTGCGCAAAATGCAAAATGTTCCAGAATCCCAGGTGCCCGCCCCTCCGCACCCGCAGTAACTGCACCGACCGAGCCTGTTTTCCCCGCCGGGACGGCCGCCCTCGGCGCATCCACAACCTGAAAATCATAGGCTGTCACTCACCGCAGCCCCCTCTGTCGCTTGTCGAAGCGCGGCTCTGTCCCGCTTCGACAAGCCTTTTTTTAACGCTCGACCCGTTTTTATTTTAAATTTTTTTGTGCCGGTCACTCTTGTTAACGGAGTTTTAACGCTCCGTGCGTATACTGATGTCAAGTTGAACGGAAGTGCACCACTGGAAAAGCACGTGCACCAAAAAACGAATCGGCTTTGTTATTTTGAAATGGAGGAATTTAGCATGACCCCGAATGAACAGCGGATGATGGAAGTCATCGACGAAAACCGTGAAAAGGTCCACAAGCTGGCCAAGAAGGTCTGGGAGTTCAAGGAGGTCGGCTGGGAGGAGTTCCAGTCTTCCACCCTGATCATGAACGCTCTGGAAAAGGAGGGCTTCGAGGTCCAGCGGGGCCTGGTGGGCAAGCACCCCAAATTCCATCAGGACATCGACATGCCCACCGCCTTTAAGGCCGTGTTCAAGGGCAAGGAGGGCGGCCCCGTCATCGGTCTGATGCTGGAGTATGACGCTCTGCCCAACGGCCACGCCTGCGGCCACAACCTGATCGCCGCTTCCGGCTTCTCCGCTGCCCTGGGTCTGAAGGAGGCCTTTAAGGACATCGGCTCCGTCATCGTCTACGGCACCCCCGCCGAGGAGCTGGAGGGCTCTAAGCACTACATCCTGGAGGGCGGCTACATGGACGAGGTGGACCTGATGCTGGCCAACCACTACGGTGCCGAGTGGGGCTCCGAGGTCACCGGCAAGGCCATCGTCTGGCCTACCCACGACAACTGGCTCACCTTTAAGGGCCGCTCCGCCCACGCCTCCTCCGCCCCCGAGAAGGGCCGCAGCGCTCTGGACGCCGTGATGCTCACCTGCATGGGCCTGGAGTTTATGCGTGAGCACATGGTGGAAACCAACCGCATCCACTACATCATCTCCAAGGGCGGCACCGCTGCCAACTCCGTCCCCGACGAGGCCACCCTGAACGTGGAGGTTCGCACCAACGACTCCGCCGAGCTGAACTCCATGATGCACCGGATCGACAACGTCATCAAGGGCGCGGAGCTGATGACCGATACCACTGCCGTTTATAAGTGGGATGCCCCCTGGTACTGCGCCACCCCCGTGCCCAGCCTGTATCACAACGCCGCCAACTACGCCGCTGACCTGGGCATCGACTCCTCCCGCTTCACCTTCGGCAACCTGCCCAAGGCCTCTTCCGACCTGGGCTGCGTGGCCTACAAGATCCCCACTGTGGAGATCACCTTCCCCATCGTGCACGACGGCGAGCCCGTTCCCGTGGGCCACGCCGACGAGACCGCTCTGCTGACCTGCCAGGAGTATCCCATTGACCAGTGCATCCTGGCCAGCAAGCTCATGGCTCTGACCGGTCTGCGTGTGGCCGGCGACCCCGAGAAGCTCAGCGCCCTGAAGGCAGAGTTTGCGAAGAACTACCGCGAGTAATTCTTTTGTATTCTCAGCGGGCGGCCCAGCTGCCGCCCGCCAGGAATAAATGTTGTAAAACAGAGAGGAGAGAACCCGATGTCAGACAATAAGAAAAATCTGTCATCCACAAAAGACCTTAAGCGCGTTCTTGGTTTCTGGGATCTGATGGCTGTCGGTGTCGGCTCCATCATCGGTTCGGGCATCATGTCCCTGACCGGTTGGGGCATTGACGAGACCGGCCGAAGCGTTTGTATCGCCTTCGTCATCGGCGGTATCATCGCCGTCCTGGCCCGTTCCCCCCAGATCTTCCTGAACTCCGTTGCCCGTTTCCGCGGCGGCGACTACTCCATGGTGGGCACCTTCCTGGGCCCCCGCTGGACCGGTACTTACTCCATGATCGCACTGCTGACCAGCGTTACATTGTGTATGTATGCACTTTCTTTTGCAGACTATGCAATGCCCTTCCTGCCCAATGTGAGCCGTAAGGTCATCGCCCTGTCCATCCTGACCTTCCTGTTCATCACCAACACCTTCGGTATCAACGCATTCTCCAAGATCCAAAATGCGGCCGTTGTCATCCTGGTCATCTCCCTGACTGCCTTTACCGCAGTGGGCCTGACCAAGCTGGACGGCAACTACTTCGAGCCCACCCAGTTCATGACCCACGGCGCCGTCGGCCTGTGGCAGGCCTCCGTCCTCATGAGCTACACCTGTGACGGCGCTCAGTACGTCACCCAGATGAGCGGCGAGGCGAAGAACCCCACCCGTGATATCCCCCGTGTTATGCTGTTTTCCACCCTGGGCGTGTCCCTGTTCTATGGCCTGATCGGTGTGGTCGCCTCCGGCGTGCTGCCCGTGGCCGAGGTCGCCGGCAAGCCCATGACCGTTGTGGCCAGCGCGATCCTGTCCAAGCCCCTGTACTACCTGTTCTGCATCGGCGGCGGCTGGATGGCCCTGCTGACCACCCTGAACAGCTCCATCGCCACCTGCACCAAGCCCCTGATGCAGGCCTGTAACGACGGCTGGTATCCCCGTTCCCTGGCCCGTCTGCACCCCAAGTACCGCACTCCCCTGATCCTGCTGGGCTTCTACTATGTGATCGGCTTCGTGCCCATCGCCTTCGGCATCGACATCGACATCATCAGCAACATCACCATCACCGTCGGCGCTATCACCAAGACCATGATCGTGCTGTGTCTGTGGAACATGCCCAAGGTCCTGCCCGATGCCTGGAACAAGTCCAACTTCCACATCAGCAACGGCGCTCTGAAGGCCCTGTGCATCGTGGACCTGCTGGTTATCGTTGTCTCCGGCGTCACCTCTTCCTTCAAGCTGCCCCTGCCTCTGCTGATGGCCAACCTGGGCGTTGTGGCGTTTGCCTTCCTGTTCGGCAGCATCCGCTTCAGAAGCGGCAAGGTCCAGGTCGAGGAGAGCTACGAGCTGTCCTAACGCCTAACGCACAGATGCTTCCGCTGTTACGCGGATTCCCATCTTTCATCAGAAATTCGTTCTTTCTACTTCCCCTTCCCAGACACAAGTCGAAAATCCAACGTGCAGCACCCCGGAAAGTCTTGCTTTCCGGGGTGTTCGCTTTGAAACAGGCGGGACCACATTGTGAATAGCGCCCCTGCATTAAGCTGTCCCCCACCGCCTTAGCAAGGGTATCTTTCTGCCCCACATGACATATACATGAACCACATCTGGCTCTGCCGAATGGCTGCAGGGCGTGGGGAGTGTTATGCTGTGAAGGGAAACATGGAGGAGCGGGCCCAGCGCCTGGCCCTGTACATCATCGAAAACCAGGCTACCGTCCGGGCGGCAGCGGGGCGGTTCGGAATTTCTAAGTCCACCGTCCACAAAGATATCTCCGAGCGCCTGCCCCAGTTCAATCACACGCTTTATCTGCAGGTGAAGCAGGTGCTGGACGAGAACAAGGCCGAGCGGCACATCCGCGGGGGCATCGCCACCCGGCGGAAATATAAGGGACAGTAAAGCCTTGCCCGGGGGCGCGGCGGCGGGTATAATGGGGGAAAGCTGACTGCGAAAGGAACATCGTCTGTGGAGTATTACTTCGCCCCCATGGAGGGGATCACCGGCGCGGAGTACCGCGCCGTCCACCACCGGCACTTCCCCGGTGTAGACCGCTATTACATGCCCTTTATCACCCCCACCCAGGACCGGGTGTTCACCCCCCGGGAGCTTCGGAACATCTCGCCGGAGCGCAATGCGGGCTATCGTGCCGTGCCCCAGCTGCTGACCAAGAATGCCGGGGACTTTAACTGGGCCGCCGGTGAGCTGTTCGCCATGGGCTATGACGAGGTGGATCTGAACCTTGGCTGTCCCTCCGGTACGGTGACGGCCAAGGGCAAGGGTGCTGGGATGCTGGCCGACTTAGAGGGCCTGGACCGCTTTCTGGACGGCGTCTTCTCCGCCTCCCGGGGCAAGGTCTCCGTGAAGACCCGCCTGGGGCTGCGGGACCCGGAAGAGATTTTCCCCCTGGTTGAGTGCTTTTCCCGCTACCCCATCTCTCTGCTCATCCTGCACCCCCGGGTACGCCAGGACTTTTACAAGGAGCCGGTGCGGCCGGACTACTTCGCCCGGGCGCTGGAGGTCTATCCCGGCCCCATGTGCTATAATGGCGGCCTGCGCACCCCGGAAGACTGCGCCGCCATGCAGGGGCGCTTCCCTCAGGTCCGGCACTGGATGCTGGGGCAGGGACTGCTGGCCGACCCGGCCCTGATCCGCCGCTGCCAGGGTGGGCCAGCCCTCACCCGGCAGGAGCTGCGGGCCTTTCACGACGAGCTCTATCACACCTATCTGGACATCTTCCAAAGCCAGCGGAACACGGTATTCCACATGAAGGAGCTGTGGAACTATCTCTCCGTTTTGTTCGACCAGCCGGAGAAGCCCCTCAAGCGTATCCGCAAGGCGGATGCCTCCCCCGCCTATGAGAGCGCCGTGGACGAGCTGTTCACCCACCCGTTTCTCTCGGAAAAAGGTGAATAACACCCGGCCCGGAGCCTGCTTTATCAGGTCCCCGGGCCGGGTCATTACCCTTTCATGATATCTGCAAATCTATCGGACAAAGCTCGAATTTTCTCCGCAATACTGCTCTCACTATCTTCTAATTTCTGATGCGGTGCTTGAATTTCCAATTCTTTCAATCTCCGTTGGATCGCCATTCTGCCATAAAAGAATCTCCATTTCTGCATATTGATCTGTGCCGCAAACCACGCTATCTCAGCATAGGTCATTCGATATTTGGGAAGCAATACCCGCACCGCACTGCCTCCATTTCCCCTGGCCATAAATCTCCAGGGTTGTACATATGCTTGTCCAAAACATGTAACAGTAATTGCCCCCTGTCGAAACACTTCTCCTTCTACATCCCTTACAAGGCGGATAATGCTATTTTGTGGATCGCCCGATGACACATAGGGGCACGAGCCTGCCAAGTAATTGCTCTCCCCTCTAGACTTCCCACCTGCGACGGTAAAGAACGTCTCTACTGTTCCACTCTTTCCATACGGGATGTTTGGTAGCGCATACTCTGCCATTGGAAAGCTATCGATCACTTCATCTGCAAGCTCTTCAACACATATGGACGAAGTTAAAATTGACCTTGTCACATTTTCTATGTAATATGCCTGCTCATTGTTCAGAAAGTCAGGCTGTGACAAATACTGTTCGGGTGAAAATTCTGCGCCTATTTCCATCAACTGTTCAGCCTTGATCGTTGTAACTAACTGAGAATTCGGTTCTTCACCCTTCATGAATCTCTTAAACTGTTCCAACACCTCTGGTAATTGAGAGCCCTCAGCTTCAACTCGTTTTCCTTTTAACTTCTTAAATCCATCATTCCAAATTTTCGACATAAATATGCTGTCATTTTTGTTTTGCGGACGATGTGCTCTTGCAATCATGATCGTTGTATCGACCGCAGTTGGATAGAACAGATCTCCCGGAAGGCTTATCATCCCCAGTAGCGTGTGCTGCTTTAAAAACTCATATCTCCACCGAGCATTATCGTCATCTGCAAATATCCCCGATTTCACGACAACGGCCATAACTCCCAGTGTCTGTAAGGAATCCATCGCTGCGGATATAAAATCCCGTTCTGGCTCTTCTTCTTGTGAAAAAGGTGGATTTAACAGGGCTTTTGTAAATTTACCTTTCGTACTGTCTTTACTCTTCGGGTCGAAACAGCTGGCATTTTCGATGTGACTCTTTCCGTCTCCTCGAAAGAACATATTCAATGCAGCAAGCGACCACACCGTCGGATTGGTATCAAATCCATAAAGCGATTCTCTGACCGTCTCTGTTGAAACACCGATCTCTTTCGCAGTTCTTATCATCCGGTCAAACGCCGCAACTAAAAATCCCCCAGAGCCGCATGCAATATCAATTACCTTGTCCTGCGCCGTAATGTCGATCAACTCTGCGCAATATTTTGTAATGTGTCTCGGTGTAAATACGATGCCAAGCGAGTTGTTATCATATCCGTATCGAATAAACGCCTCATAGAGCAATCCTAGGAAATCTGTATCCGTCTGCAAAACAGACTTGATATTTAGCCTTTTCAGCAAGAAAACGATCTTTCCTATTTTATTTGACAACCTATTATAGTCACCAATCGTTAATTTCAGTGCTTCGATCAACTGCTCTTTCTTTGTTTCTTCAAAATGATCGGTAGATTGGATCGCTTCCGCTACCAGAGTATTGATAGATTTCAATTCTGCGCCATCCTCTAGATCGATCTCACCCCAATATAACGCAGTGATCACAGCTCCCAATACTTTTGGTCTTAGAGATGGTTCGATCTTGGCCGAACGTAAAATAGACGAAAGCTCTATAGCTACATCTATGTAATCAGATATTTGTGGTATAGAGACTTCCGTTGTCCCATTATTCGTGTAGACCGCACCATTCACCTCAAACAGGCTTGGAAAACTGGTCAATTCATACCCCTTTGAAGTCAGCGGCTTCCAATCCACTCCATTCCAAAAAAGAGAGCGAAATAAATATCCGTGATCCTCTTCCCCTGCTACACCGACCGCAATTTTGATAATATAGGAGCCTTTTTTATTGATCTGTTCCGCATATTCAGTGGCTTCCTTCACCGCTTGGTCAATTTTCTTAACATCATTTTTCGCTTCTACCACCAAAATCGGAACAGATTTCTTGCAAACTAAAAAATCCGGCTTATTCCCTTGCAACCCACAGTCCGGGAAAAAGTCCTCTATTTCCTGCTCTTCAAGAAAATCTCCCCCCTTTTGAGGATGTCTAGTATCCCATCCCTTTTTCTCCGCGATTGCTCTGACCAGGTATCGGCTTCGAGCTTCTGCCCTTTTCCCTCTCGGCATGGTGAACCTCCTACACCCAAACTTATTTTTGAAAATTATATCATTTGCTCGTCTTATTTACAACTTGATTTCTATAAAAGTCCTCTTTCTATATGATATTGTCCCGGCCCGGAGCCTGCTTTATCAGGTCTCCGGGCCGGGTCATTATCCTGTTCAGTTTTCTGTCAACTGCTCCAGCAGTCCGGCGCACCCGGCGGACACATCCTCCCATGTGGCCTGAAAGTCCCCGGTGTACCAGGGGTCAGCCACCTCCTCCCCCGGGCGGCCGGCGTACTCCAGCAGCATGTGGATCTTGCCCGCCGGGTCCCCGCCGTAAAAGCGCCGCATATTCCGCAGGTTGGCGCTGTCCATGGCGATGAGCAGGTCATAGTCCTGATAGTCCCGGGCGGTGATCTGCCGGGCGGCGTGGCCCGCACAGCCGATGCCGTGCTCGGCCAGCTTGCGCTGGGCCGGAGGGTAGACCGGGTTGCCGATCTCCTCCCGGCTAGTGGCGGCGGATGCAATGCGGAACTGCGATGCCAGCCCCGCCTTCTCCACCAGGTCCTTCATCACAAACTCCGCCATGGGACTGCGGCAGATATTGCCGTGGCAGACAAATAATACTTTTATCATAATCTCTATATTCCTCTTACAAAAGTTTATAGGCATTTTATTTATTATACTTTTATCAATTTTTCTATTTTTTGATCGCTGCTTGAAAATAATTTGTGAATTATTGTGATTTTCTGTTGTTTTTTCTCTGTTTTATAGTATGATTATATTGTTACAAGGCAGACACTGACCGTAGTATCAACTCGATATGGAATGGTGGTAAACAAATGAAAATAGGAGGAATTATTCTATGTTGATTTGGGTCTCCATCATCGCCGCCGCATTCCTGCCCTATCTGATGACTCGGGCCTGTGACCCCAACAACGTAAACCGGGACTTTTTTATGATGGGGGCCTGTGCGGCCAGCGGCCTGGGGTTTTACTGCTTCCTGACCGTGCTTTAAAATCCGGCTATTGCCGAAATATCACTCAAATTATTTTAAAAAAGCAAGACACGGCTCGCCGTGCCTTGCTTTTTGCCTGGAACAGGCTATGACATAGGCAATATCACCCGGCGGGGCCGTTCAGCATATCCAGCGGCTGCTTTTGCTGCGTTGCTTCCATAGCATGTCCTTTCTCAAACAGCAGATCCTCTCCTGTTTTCTCTTCTGCGCAGGCTATTATAATGCCCCGCCGGTGCCTTGGCAAGGGGCAAAAAAGATTCCCGCCCGGACTGCAGGTGCAGTCCGGGCGGTAGAATGATTTGAAAAAATCGGGCTTATTCGGCCTTGGGCTCCTCGGTGGAGAACACCGTCTTGCCCGCAGCGGCCAGACCGGCCAGGCCCTGGATCTCGCTGGGGATGATGATCTTGGTAGCCTTGCCGTTGGCGGCGGCCTGGAAGGCCTCCAGGGCCTTGATCTTGATCACACCATCGCCGGGGGCGGCCTCGTTGATGAGCTTGATGGCGTCGGCAGTGGCCTGCTGCACCTTCAGGATGGCCTGGGCCTCGGCCTCGGCCTCCAGGATCTTGGCCTGCTTGGCGCCCTCGGCCTGGAGGATGGCCGCCTGCTTGGCGGCATCGGCTTTCAGAATGGCGGACTGCTTTTCACCCTCGGCCACCAGGATCTGAGACTGCTTCTGGCCCTCGGCCTGGAGGATGGCCTCACGGCGCTCGCGCTCGGCCCGCATCTGCTTCTCCATGGATTCCTGGATGTCACGGGGGGGCATGATGTTCTTCAGCTCCACCCGGTTGACCTTGATGCCCCAGTTGTCGGTGGCCTCGTCCAGAATGGCCCGCATCTGGCCGTTGATGTGGTCCCGGCTGGTGAGGGACTGGTCCAGCTCCAGGTCGCCGATGATGTTGCGCAGGGTGGTGGCAGTCAGGTTCTCAATGGCGGACATGGGGTTCTCCACGCCATAGGCGTACAGCTTGGGGTCGGTGATCTGGAAGTAGATCACGGTGTCGATCTGCATGGTCACGTTGTCCTTGGTGATGACGGGCTGGGGCGGGAAGTCCACCACCTGCTCCTTCAAGGACACGTTCTTGGCCACCCGCTCGAACAGGGGGACCTTAATGTGCAGTCCCACCCCCCACACGGTGCGGAAGGCGCCCAGGCGCTCCACCACAAAGGCCCGGGACTGAGGCACCACCTTGATGCAGGAGCCCAGGATGATGAGCACGATCAGAATGACGATCAAGCCCATGGCAGCAGAAATAATGTTGTCCATAGTATCCTCCTTGTTATTTTCATTCTCTTTTCAACGATATGTTTCGAGGAATGCACTCAGATAGCCTCTACAAGCACTTTCACGCCGGATATTTTCAGCACCCGCACCTCGGTCTCACGGGGGATGACCACATCGTGGGCGCTGCGGGCCGACCATATCTGCCCGGCCACATTCACCTGGCCGGTTCCGCTGAGGTTGTCGATCTGCTCTGTCACCACGGCGGTCTGGCCGATGACCCGGTCGGCGTTGGTGGCGGCGTGGCTGGTTTTTAAAAAGCGGGCGAACACAGGCCGGGCCAGGGCCAGGGTCACCCCGGACAGGGCCAGGAAGATCACGACCTGGAGCCAGAGCGCTCCGCCCAGCACCGACACGATCAGGGCTCCCAGAGCTCCCACCGCAAACCAGACGAAGGTAAGTCCGATGGTGATGGCCTCCCCCACCAGCAGCACGATCAACGCAATGAGCCAAAACGCACTAGGAAGCATACGTTCCTCCTTTCCCTTCAAGCTGATAGTTTGGTAAATTGATTATATCATGCCCCGCTTAAAAAAGCTATAGGGACTTTCTTAACTTTCTTTTAAGCTTTTCATTTTTCCCGATAACGGCTAAATAATTGCCGAAATATGCTCCGCCGGACACTGTACTTTGGCCCGGCGGAGCATGTTTCTCTCTTATTTTCCGGCCGGGACCTGCTTCGGTTCCGCCGGCTTTTTGTCGTTTTTGCTCTTTTTGTTCTTCTTGTGCAGCAGCGCGCCGCCTGCAGCCAGCAGGACCACAGCGCCGCCCCCGGCGATGGCCCAGACGAGCCAGATGGGGCCCTCCTCCTGAACGCAGAAGGTGATCTTCCGCTCCTGGCAGGGGATCATGGCATAGCTGCCATCCACGGTGAGGTGCTGACGCTGCCAGCCCTCCGCCGTCTCCACCCACAGGGCATAGCGCTTGCCGTGGTCTGGCAGGCGGTAGTGGACGGTGTAGCTCACATCGTCCAGCACAGGGTCGGTGACGGTGACGGTGTAGGCCGTGCCGGCGTGTTCTTTGCCGCTCTCGTCGGTCCAGGTCACGTCGGCGGTGGTGTGCGCCACCTTGGCGCTGCGGCTGAAGCTGCCGTCCACCAGGATCTCAGGCAGGCCGCTTCCGTCGGTGATGACGGAGGCATAGGGGGTATACTCCGCCTCCAGCGTCCGGCTGAAGGTCAGGTGTCCATAGTCGATATCGGGCCACTGGGCGGAGTAGCCCTTCTTGGCCGGGATATCAGGCAGACTCTGGACCCCCTGGCCATACTGGAAGGGAACCACCGCCACCTGCTTGCCGTCGGCCATGAAAGTGAGCTGGAACTGGGTGAAGGCCCCGGGGGCATTGCCCAGGGCAGACAGCTCGTCAAAGGTGGTGGGTTGGGCCTTGCCGGTATAGCTGATGCCGTCCAGGCCGCCCAGGGTATCGTGAACGAACAGGTTGCCCGTCAGGGTGCCGTCGTCCTCCATGTCCCCGGCGATGGTACCCACATAGGCATCCCCCTTGTCGATCTCCACGAAGGAGCGGCTGTTTGCAATGGTGTTGCCATAACCGGCCACGCCGCCCACATAGTCTTTGCCAGACAGCTGGCACCTGGCCCAGCTGTCCCGGATAAAGCCATAGGAGGCCCCGGCAATGCCGCCCACATAGTCCCCGTCGGTGCTGGATACGGGACCATAGCCCTGGCAGCCGGACACCCGGCCCAGGTCCATAAGGCCCACCACGCCGCCGGTGCAGTTCTTCTTTCCGGTGATCTCTCCCCGGTTGATGCAGTCCAGCATCACCGCCCGGGCCAGATAGCGGAAGTCCAGCGACTTGTCGCCCACTTTGGTCAGGTCGTCCTCCGGGTCAAAGTCATACTCCACGGCCATGGACCCGGCGATGCCGCCCACATTCACGTCCCCCTCCACGCTGCCGTCGTTCTGGCAGGCGGAGATGAGCCCCGCGTCCGGCTTTCCGTCCCCATCCTGGTCGGAGATATCCTCGAAGTAGTCGTCCAGGTCCTTGTCCCGCTCCTCGTCGATGGCATCCCGAATGAGGTCGATGATGACCCGCAGCTGGTCGTTGATGGCCCGCAGGTCGGCGATGGCGATGTCAGAGCGGTCAGACAGCACGTCGTTCATGCTGCCCGCGTTGTCCAGCAGGTCGGAGAAGGCATCGTCCACCGCGTCCCCCTTCTGAGTCAGGTCGTCGCCGATGATCTGAAACTGGATGGTGGGTTTGGCCGCCAGCTCATCCACCACCCGCTTGCCGTCGTCCAGAGCCTGCTTGAGCAGGTCCAGTCCGGCGGACAGGGTGTCCCCCGCGTCGGACAGGCTGCTCAGGGCATCGTCCAGGGGGTCGTGGGCCTTCTGCAGGTCGGCCAGCGCATCAGCAAAGTGGCTGCCCGCCTGGGAGAGATAGTCCCCCGCGTCCTTCAGATAGCCTATGGCATCGTCCAGGTCGTTGATGGCATCGCCCAGATTTTTCAGCAGGTGGTCGGTCAGGACACGCACCGCCCCGTCCACGCTGTCCAGCGCGCCCTTGGCCCGGACCAGCTCATCCATGGTCTTGTCCACCTGGGCCCGCAGGGCCTCCAGGGCCTCACCGGTCAGGCCGCCATTCTCATAGGCATCCAGGATGATCTGGAGCATCGTACCCATACTCACAGCCACGCCCCCCAGGGCGTCGGAGAGCTGGTCCATGCCCAGGACCAGCTGTTTGAGGGCGGCGGCGGTGTCCGCGTCGCTGCCCACCGCCCGGCGCAGGTCATCCAGGGCATCCCGAATGGAGTTCAGGGCATACTGAGCCCTTTTGTGGGCATCGTCCATATCGTCCCGGGCATCATCCATATTGTCCGCCGCATCGTCCAGGGCATCGTTCACCTGACGCATACTGTCCATGGCGTCGGCCAGCTGGGAGGAGGCCTTGGACACGCGGTCCACCGACTGGCTGATGGTGTCCAGGATGGGGCTCATCTGGTCCAGGGTCCAGGAGATGCGGGCAAAGGCATCGTTCACCTGGTCGATGTTGCCGTTGCCCCAGTCGGTCATGGCATCGGTCAGGTCGTGAACGGCATCCTTTGCCGTACCGGCGCTGGCGGTAAAGTCGGTGATCTGCTGGGAGACTGCGTCCACTGTGGTTCCTGCGTGACTTAGGGTGGAGTCCATCAGGTCCTGAAGATGATCCAGCTCATCCCACAGCTTGTTCAGGGTATCCTCGTCATATTTCAGGGTCAGTTGGGGCTCCAGCTGGCCGGCCACGCCGCCCACATCTTTGCGGCCCAGGACGGGGCCGCAGTTGGAGCAGCCGTCCAAATAGCCGGACTGGCGGCCCACCACGCCGCCCACGTTATAGCCCACATGGGCATAGCCCACCGGGCCGGAGTTGGAGCAGCTTTGCAGGATGCCGCTGGAATAGCCGGCCACGCCGCCGATGTCGGTGCAGGCGGGCATGTTCTGGGCGGAATTCAGCCGCTCCCAGTCCACGCTGCTCAGGTCCTTCTCCGTCTCCACCTCGGTGGTATTGACGCTGCCGGAGTTCCGGCACTGGATCAGGCTGCCCAGGTTCCGCCCGGCGATGCCGCCCACATAGTGCTCCCCGGTGACAGAGCCGCTGAAGGTGCAGTTGATGACCTGTCCGGTGAGCTCGTTGACGCCCACCACACCGCCCACGGAGTCGCCCCCCTTCACGCCGCCCTGCGCGGCGCACTGGCGGATGATGCCGGAATTGCTGCCGGCGATGGCGGCCACTTCGTTTTTCCGGTCGCTGGGCCCGACAGAGGCCTTCACCGTCAGGTTCTGGACCACGGCCCCCTGCTGCACATAGCGGAACAGCCCCCGGGTGTTGCCGCTGCCCGTGATGGTCAGGCCGGAGATGGTGTGGCCCTGGCCGTCGAACGTCCCGCCGAAGGTGGGGATGGGGGTAAAGCCGCTGCCGCTGAGATTGATGTCGTCAGTCAGCACCACCGTCTTTCCCTGGGACCAGCTGTCCAGAGTACACTGGATAGCCAGCTCCTTCAGGTCCTCCGCCGTGGCGATGGTGATGGTCCCGCCCTCCTGGTTCAGGGCCAGAGCGGGGAGGACCTGTCCGGCCAGCAGCAGGGCCGCCAGCAGCAGGCACAGCAGCTTATTTGCCGTTTGTTTCTTCATCTTGCGCTTGATCGTCATCAGAAGGGTCCTCCTCCGGTAATTTCTCAATGGTCCCGCTGCCCACCAGGGCGGATATCTCCCCGTGGACCACGCCGTGGACGTTGGCATCCACCACGCCGTTGATGCGGCCCCGCACCCGGCCGTTCACATACACCGTTCCGGCGGTGCGCTGGGCGGGCACAGGTGCCTTCAGCTTAAAGCTGGTCTTTTCCACAATGATATCCCCCACCAGCAGGATCTGGGGCAGGATGAACATGACCAGGAACATGGAGATCAGGGTGCCCCGGCTGATGCACTCACCGATGCCCACAATGGCGGCCTCGGTGGATATCTTACCGATGAGGAAGGCCGCGGAGCTTAGGATGGTGCCCGAGGTGAACACCGTGGGAAAGGCCAGGTTCAGGGCCTTGACAATGGCGGTTTTGGGCGGGAAGCTGGCCTTCATCTCGGTATACCGGGTGGAGATGACAATGGCATAGTCGATGTTGGCGCCCATCTGGATGGCGGTGACCACCAGATAGCTCATAAAGTAGATGTTGGTATTGGTCAGGGTGGGGAAGCTGAAGTTGATCCAGATACTGCCCTGGATGACCAGGATCAGCAGGATGGGCAGGCCCACCGACTGGAAGGTGAACAGCAGAATGAGGATGACGAAGGCCACGGACAGCACACTGATCATCACATTGTCCCGGGCAAAGGAGGTGGACAGATCATAGTTGCTGGTGGCGTTGCCCACCACCAGTACCTGGTCGGCGGGGTAATACCGCTCGGCCTCCTGGTGGATGGTCTTTAAAAAGGCAAAGGTCTCCTGCCCCTCCTCGGGCAGGTCCAGGTTCAGCACCAGGCGGGAGTAATTTTCGCCCAGCATCTGCTTCTGGCCGTCGATGAGCTGGTCATACATATCGTTCACATCGGCCTCGGTCTCGTCGTCCAGGGAGACATAGCCCTCGTCCATCTGGTCGTGGAGGAAGATGAACATGTCCATCAGGGGGACAGAGTAGTTCTCGATGCCCCCCACGATGCGGCCATACTCCTCCTGGTCCACGGCATAGGCGCTGTAGAGCAGACAGACGGACTCATAGGACACGTCGGTCATCTCGGAGAACTGCCGGGGGGTCATCTTGTCCGTCAGGCAATAGCCGTCCTTGGCCTCGATGTTGGAAAGGCCGGTGGCGGAATCCACCTGGTCATAGCGCTCCAGGCGGTCCAGCAGGCGTTTTTCCTTCTCATAGTCCCCCCGGGGCACCAGCACGGCGGCCACGTTCTGGGCCCCAAAGGTGTCGTCCACCCGGTGGTCGGCGATCTGCTGCTCGCTGTGGCTGGTGGTCTTTACCAGGGTGTCGCCATAGACATAGGGGCAGCGGTTGGCCAGGATGAAGCCGGCCACCAGCACCACCAGGAACACGGGCACGCCGATATAGCGCAGCTTGACCACCAGGCGGCCCCACTTGTCGATCTTAGGCAGAAACTCCCTGTGCTGGGTTCTGACCAGGGCGTTGGCAAACAGCATCAGCAGGCCTGGCATCAGGGTGAACACCGACAGCATGCTGAAACAGATGGCCTTGATGAGCACCATAGCCATGTCCGGGCCGATGCCGAACTGCATGAACAGCATGGCCCCCAGGCCGGAGATGGTGGTCAGGCTGCTGGAGGCAATGGCTGGGATGGAGTAGCTCACCGCGTTGATGCAAGCCTGGCGGGTGTCGCAGGTCTGACGCTCCTCGGTGAACCGGTGGAGCAGGATGATGGCATAGTCGATGGCCAGTGCCAGCTGCAGCACCACCGTCACCGAATTGGAGATGAAGGAGATGGTGCCGAACCAGAAGTTTGTGCCCATATTCAGCAGGGCGGCGGAGGCAAAGGTGAGGATCATCACGGGCAGCTCGGCATAGGAGCGGGAGGTGATAAGCAGCACCAGCACGATGATGACGGCGGCGATGGCCAGGATGACCGTCATCTCCTGGGCCAGGGTGTCCGCCTGGGACACGCCCACCTTGGTGGAGATATAGGCATCATAGTCGCTGAGGAGGGTCCTGATGTCCTGCATGGCCGCCTTGGCCGAGTCGTCGTCCTCCTCCCCGTCAAAGGTGACGGTGATCAAGGCGTTGGCCCCCTGCATATAGTCGGCGATGTCCTCCGGGGTGTCCGGCTCGGCATCGTCGTCCTCGTCCGGCGGGTCGGCGGGGTCGTTGTCCCCCAGCTTGGCGGAGGACACGCCGTCGATGCCCTCGATCTGCCCAGCCAGGTCATAGGCGATGTCATATGTCACATGGGACACCATGATCCGCGCTGTGCCGAAGGTGGTCATCTCGTCGTCCATCAGAGTCAGGCCCTTGCGGGTCTCGGTGTCTTCTGATAGATAGTCGGTGATGTCGTTGTTCACGCCCACCCAGCGCGAGGAGATCACAGAGAAGATGGCGGCGACGATGTACAGAAAAAAGATCAGATTTCGCCGGTCTACGACGAACCGGGCGATCGTTTCAAAAAACGAGCCGCCGCCCTGGGGTTTACTCATGGAATACACTCCTTTGTCGGGGAATCGGGGGATCGCGCGCAAGGGCCGTCAGTCCGGCCGCCTCACGCCGGTCCAGTGGATGGAGCCCTTGTCCGTGTGGGTCACGCCGGTGATGGTCTCTCCGGTCAGTTCCAGCAGAGAGACACAGTCCAGCTCCTGCATGGCGGTACGCAGGCGGTGCTGCAGCTGAATGTGGCCACTGCTTTCGCAGCCGGCTACCGGCTGCTGAAAGCCCAACAGGGACAACACGCCGGTCACGGTGCCGTTCATCTCGCCGGTCAGGCTCAGCTCCCCCTCCCGGGGGCCCATGGGGCTGTGCAGGGTGATGTGATAGCGGTGTGTCATGTTCCTTCCCTCCATATCAGAGTAACATCATAGGGGAAGGTCCGGGAGAAAAACAGTCTGCAATCCGGCCTGTCTTGTCAAAATTTTTACACATAAGAAAGATTGTATGATTTTTCTTCCCATGCTATAATGCCTAAGAAGGCGGTGAGACCCATGCCATACGCTGTGTCTGAACACACCAAGGCCATGCTGTGCCAGGCGTTGAAGAAAAAAATGGTCCAAAAGCCCCTGGATAAAATCACCATCCGGGAGCTGGCCGACGACTGCGGCCTGAAGCGTCAGGCCTTTTACTATCACTTTCAGGATATCTATGACCTGGTGCGCTGGATGTTCCAGCAGGAGGCGGTGTCCCTGCTGCGGCAGCACGACGGGGCCCTGCTGTGGCAGGAGGGCCTGCTGCAGCTGCTGCGCTACATAGAGGAGAACCGGGCCGTGTGCCGCTGCGCGCTGCAGTCCCTGGGCCGGTCCTACATCAGCATGTTCTTTCGGGACGACATCCATGCCATCATCCACCGCACCGTGGACGAGCTGCATCGTCAGGCGCACTTTTTGCAGGCTCCGGGGCAGGGAGAGCTGCTGACCCAGTTCTATGTCATCGCCCTGGCCGGGGTGGTGGAGAGCTGGGTGCTGGGAGAGCTGAAATGCTCGGCGGAGGAGCTGGTAGACTTTATCGACCGACTGCTGAAGGACCAGCTGCGGGGGGCCATAGACCGCCAAAAGGAAGAAAGTTTGCGGCTTAACAGGCCGCAGGGAGGTCTTGCAACATGAATTACGCGGATATCCGGCCCATCGACGTGGCCAACGGCCCCGGTGTGCGGGTGTCTCTGTTTGTCTCCGGCTGCACCCACCACTGCGAGGGGTGCTTCAACCCGGAGACCTGGGATTTTCACTATGGAAAGCCCTTCGGCCCGGAGCAGGAGGAGGAGATCTTGTCCGCCCTGTCCCGGCCCTATATCCACGGCCTGTCCCTGCTGGGGGGCGAGCCCATGGAGCCGGAAAATCAGCCGGCTATCCTGCGCCTGGTCCGCCGGGTGCGGGAGCGCTTCCCGGACAAGGACATCTGGTGCTACTCCGGCTATCTCTTCCCCCGCCTGGCCGCCGGGGAGGTGGGGCAGCACAGCCGGGAGATTCTGGAGCTGCTGGACGTGCTGGTGGACGGCCCCTTCGTCCTGGCCCAAAAGAATCTGAGCATCCGCTTCCGGGGCTCTGACAACCAGCGTCTCATCGACGTGCCCGCGTCTTTGGCGGCGGGGGAGATCGTCCTGTGGGACAAGATCGAGTGAGTTTAAACAAAGACAGGGCCCGGTCAGCGTGTCAATAAACCCGTTTCTGTCATTCCGAGGAGCGCAGCACCCGCAAGGGGTACGCCGCATCCGTAAGGCAGCAAAGCCGCCAACGGCTGCGCAGCGACGTGGGAATCCGTAACTCAAAAACCAGAAATGTGCTGATAATCATGGATTTTGAGAACGGATTGCCACGTCGGGGCGATGCCCTCCTCGCAATGACAGGCTTTTTTGACCGTCTTGGCTCCCCCTGTGGGGGAGCTGGCACGGCGTCAGCCGTGACTGAGAGGGCAGCCTCCCTTGTCAAAGGGAGGTGGCACGGCGAAGCCGTGACGGAAGGATTCCGACCCCACGTCCCTAAGCCTTCCCCCGGGGGAAGGTGCCCCAGTGGGCACACTGGGGCGGATGAGGGGAACGCCGAAGGGCTGGGAACCCTTGCGTCAGAACGAACATAGCCTTCCCCCTTCTAGGGGGAAGGTGCCCCCGCAGGGGGCGGATGAGGGTTGGTATCATGGGTGCGACGGTCATCGAACGGGCGGATGGGGACATCCGCCCCTACGCAGGGTTACGATAGATTTCGTAGGGGCCGCTGTCCCCAGCGGCCCGTCGATAACGGGTGCATCCCCGTGGTCCCCCTCATCCGTCATGGGCTGCGCAGTCGTTGGCAGCTTTGCTGCCTTACGAATGCGGCGTACCCCTTGCGGGTGCTTGCGCCCATGCCACCTTCTCCCCTGCGGGGCGAAGGCTCTAGCCGTTCCGTCGGGAGCGCTCAGATGTCGATGGCGTTCCCCTCATCCGTCACGGCTGCGCAGTCGTTGGCAGCTTTGCTGCCTTACGAATGCGGCGTACCCCTTGCGGGTGCTTACGCCGTGCCACCTTCCCCCAGGGGAAGGCTTTTTGTTTCTTACCCCAGGAGCCGGTACAGGGGCGGATATGATCCGCCCGAAATCCCTCCGTTGGGCCTCCCTATCCCTTTTGTCCCTTCGGGACATTTCCCCTTGACAAGGGGAATCGGCCTCGCAATGACAGGCTTTTTTAACAATCTCACAGGGCCCGGTCAGCGTCGGCTGGCCGGGCCCTGTCTTTTTAGCTCTTCTTTAGTGCTTTTTGATTTTGGCCGTGTGTTTCAGTTTGTTTTCCTCCCGGGGGCGCACGTTGTGGCGGGCGATGAGGGCGGCGATCTCCCCCCGGGTCTGCTCCACCTCGGCCCGGAAGGCCCGGGCGGACAGGCGCAGGGCCCCATGGCCCAGGATGATCCACTGCTCCATGCCGTCGGAGGTGGCCACCCGCACCCGATGGTCCTTCCCCAGGTCATAGGTGGTCTTTTCGATATAGGCGTCGGCGGTCTCCGCCTCCTTGGTGTACACCACATAGATGCCGTCCCGCCGCTCCACCGAGCCCACGCCCCCCTTCACCTTGTAGGCATCGAAGACCAGAATGACCTGACATTTGCGGAAGGCCCGGTATTCGATCAGAAGTTCGGTGAGTACCTCCCGGGCGGCGTTCACATCCTGCCGGGCCAGGGCGTGGAGGTCGTCCCAGGCGAAGATGATGTTATATCCGTCCACCAGCAGATATTCCGGCCCGGTCTGCTGGTCCCGGATGGCATACTTCTCGCTGAGACTGGTGCGGGCGGGCTTTTTCTGGCTCTGGAAGGCGGCGGGGCGCTTCACCGGGCCATAGGTCTGCTCGAACAGGGCCTGGAGCTCTCTGTCCTGCTCCAGACTGCCCCCCCGGCGGTCCAAGCTCCCCCCGGCGGGGGCAGCGGAGGGCTCCGGCTCCTCCGGGGTGTTCCGGGTCAGTCCGCTGTCCACATGGGCCATGGCCGCCACTTGGTCCCAGGGGACGTAATAGCCCCCGCCGTGGGCACAGAACACCGAGCCGGCGGGGTTCTCCTCGTCCCGCTCCGGGTCATAGCCCATCTCCCCCACCACTTCGTCGGCGTTGTGGCACGGCTCATAGCCCCGCATGGTGCAGGACAGCTGCCCGCACCCCCGGGTATAGGCGGTGACCGTCTGCCAATAGTCCCGCATCCCCGCCACTGGGGCAAAGCCGGTGAGGACGGTCATGTCCTCCCGGCTCTGGGGCGGCTCCACCGTGCCCCCCATGGCCTGGATGTCCGTCATGGCACGGCCCACACACTGGGCGGGCACCTCCAGGGTAAAGTCGTAAAAGGGCTCCAGCAGGACGCTCTCCGCCTGCATCAGCCCCTGGCGCACCGCCCGATACGTCGCCTGACGGAAGTCGCCCCCCTCGGTGTGCTTCTCGTGGGCCCTGCCGGCCAGCAGGGTGATCTTCACGTCGGTGAGGGGGGAGCCGGTGAGCACCCCCGGGTGATCCCGCTCCAGCAGGTGGGTGAAGATGAGCCGCTGCCAGTTCAGGTCCAGCTGGTCGGTGGAGCAGGCGGTGGCCAGCTGCACCCCGCTCCCTCTGGGGCCGGGCTCCAGCAGGAGATGGACCTCGGCATAGTGGCGCAGGGGCTCGAAGTGGCCGATGCCCTCCACCGTGTCGGCGATGGTCTCCCGATACAGCACCCGGCCGGGGCCGAAGTCCACCTCCAGATCAAAGCGCTGGGCGATGACCCGCTTTAAGATCTCCAGCTGCACCTGACCCATCAGCCGCACCTGGATCTGCTTCCACCGGCTGTCCCACACAAAGCGGAGCATGGGGTCCTCCTCCTCCAGCTGGCGCAGCTTGGGCAGGGCGGCGTGGGGGGCGGCCTCCGGGGGCAGGATCAGCTCATAGGTCAGAGCGGGCTCCAGGGCGGGGCGCTCCCCCTCCCCCTGGGCCCCCAGTCCCTGGCCGGGACGGGTGTGACTGAGGCCGGTGACGGCCACCACGCACCCCGCCTCCGCCCGGTCCACCGCCCGGAACTTTGCCCCGGAGTACAGCCGCAGCTGATCGGCCTTCTCCTCCCAGCGCTCCTCCCCCGCCCCGCCGGACAGGGGGGTCTTGGCCTTTAAGCTGCCGCCGGTGATCTTCATCCAGGTCAGGCGATTGCCCTGGTCATCCCGGGTGATCTTAAACACCCGGGCAGCAAACTCCTTGGGATAGTCCGGTGCGGGGGCATAGCGCTCCAGGCCGGACAGCAGCTCCTCCACCCCCTCCAGCTTCAGCGCCGAACCGAACCAGCAGGGGAACAGCTTCCGCTGGGCCACAAGGCGGGCCACCGCTTCGTCGGGGACGGCTCCGCCGGACAAAAAATCCTCCAGCGCCCCCTCGTCGCACAGGGCGATCTCCTCGTCCCGGGCGCTCCGCTGGGCGGTAAAGTCGGTGCACCGGCTGTCCAGCCCCTCCCTCAGCGCTTTTAAAACCGCGGAGCGGTCCGCCCCCGCCAGGTCCATCTTGTTCACAAACAGAAACACGGGCAGGTGGTAGCGCTCCAGCAGCCGCCAAAGGGTGCGGGTGTGCCCCTGGACCCCGTCGGTGCCGCTGATGACCAGCACGGCGCAGTCCAGCACCTGGAGGGTGCGTTCCATCTCGGCGGAGAAGTCCGCATGGCCCGGGGTGTCCATCAGGACCAGCTCCTTGTCCTCCCCCAGGGGCAGCAGGGCCTGCTTGGAGAATATGGTGATGCCCCGCTCCCGCTCCAGCTGGTCGGTGTCCAGATAGGCGTCCCCGTGGTCCACCCGGCCCAGGCGGCGCAGCTGGCCCCCGGTATAGAGCAGGGCCTCGTTCAAAGTGGTCTTGCCCGCGTCCACATGGGCCGTCACGCCCACACATATGTGTTTCGTTGCCATAGCCATCTCTCGCTTCCGCAGATATATCTTGTTTATTATGCCAGCTTTCCAAAGGCAGTTCAATCCCCATTTTCCCGCCGGGATACAAGTTCAGCCTGCTTTTTCTGGACATTCTGTGCTAACTGGGGTATAATTTATATCCAAAATCTTTTTATTGGGAGGGCCCATGTATCAACTTCTGTGGATATTCTTTCTCTATGCCTTTCTGGGCTGGTGTACCGAGGTAAGCTATGCCGCCCTGCGCACAGGCAAATTTGTCAACCGGGGCTTTCTCAATGGCCCCGTCTGCCCCATCTACGGCTGCGGCGTGGTGGTGGTGCTGGCCGGGCTGGAACCTCTGAAGGGAAACTTCGTGCTGCTGTTTCTGGGTTCGGTGGTCCTCACCTCCGCCCTGGAGTGGGCCACCGGCTTTGTGTTGGAAAAGCTGTTCCGCCAGCGGTGGTGGGACTACTCTGACAAGCCCTTCAACCTGGGAGGCTATATCTGCCTGGAGTTCTCCATCATGTGGGGTTTTGCCTGCCTGTTCGTGGTGGATATTCTCCACCCGTCCATTGAATTTTTTATCCGCCTCATCCCCCACACCCTGGGCTGGGTGCTGCTGGGGCTGTTCTCCGCCGCCATGGCGGTGGACCTGGCCGCCACGGTGCGCACCATTGCAAAGATCAACCGCCAGCTGGATCAGATCGATCAGCTGGCCCGGCGGCTGAAAACTGCCTCCAACGAGTTCGGCGAGAATCTGGCCGACCGGGTACTGGAGGCGGCAGAAAAGAGCGCCGACTGGAAGGAGGACTGGGAGTCCGCCGCCGAGGAGTGGGCCCAGCGCCGGGCGGAATTTCAGGAGCAGCTGGCCCAGAAGCGGGAGCGGCTGGAGGATGAACTGGCCCAGAAGCGGGAGCAGATGGAGGACGAGCTGCGCCAGCACACCCAGGAGCGGGCGGCCCGCCTTCAGGCCGGCCACGACAGGGCCCGGGCCGAGCTGGATGCCTGGCGGGAAAAGCTGCAGACTCAGTTGGACAGCCGGGCCTTCGGCCAGCGCCGTCTGATGGCCGCATTCCCCAAAATGCGCTCCACCAGCCACCGCCAGGCCATGGAGCAGCTGCGCCGCCGCATGGAGCGCCGCATCCCCTCCACAAGAAAATGAATTGCAATTTTCATTATGCCGTGATACCATGTCGATAATGACTGGTAGAAGGAGAAATGCCCTATGGAGGAATTACGAGAATTAAAAAGCCGCATGGAGCAGGAGCGCCCCGCCCAGTGGGAGGAGCTGCCCGACCTGGCCCTGTATATGGACCAGATCATCTCCTATATGCCCCGGCAGCTGATCCACTTTGACCAGGGTGAGGGTCTCACCTCCGCCATGGTGAATAACTATATCAAAGACGGCCTGGTCCCCCGGGCCGACGGCAAGCGCTATGGACCGGTACACCTGGGCTATCTCACCGCCGTGTGCGCCCTGAAAAAGGTGCTGCCCGTGCGGGACATCGGTGCGCTGCTGTCCGCCGGCCAGCAGACGGGCAAGGACAACGAGACGCTGTATCACTACTTCTGTGCCGCCCTGGACCGGGCCCTGACGGACACCGCCCAGACCATCGACGGCGATGCCCAGCGGGGGGACCTGGCCCGGATGGCCCTGGACCTGGCCCTGCGCAGCTATGCCGCCCAGCTGGCCTGCGCCCGCATTCTGGATATTCTACAGCCCGAGCAGCCGGAGCCGGGCCACAAGAGCAAAAAATGACCGGGGCCTTCGCCCCGCCGCCTATGGAAAGGAGTGCATCCATAAATGTCCCAAGCTTATGATTTCGCCATCTTCACCGACTCCTCTGCAGACCTGGGGGAGGACCTGGTGCGGGAGATGGATATTCAGGTCCTGCCGCTGAGCTTTACCATTCAGGACAGGACCTATCACAACTATCCCGACAACCACGAGCTCTCCCCCCACACCTTTTACAAGATGCTGCGGGAGGGCCAGACGGCCACCACCGCCGCCGTAAACGTGGAGCAATATCTCCAGGCCATGGAGCCCCAGCTTCAGGCCGGGCGTGACGTGCTGGTGCTGGCCTTCTCCTCCGGCCTGTCCGCCACCTACAACTCCTCCGCCATCGCTGCCGAGGAGCTGCGGGAGAAATATCCCGAGCGGAAAATCTACACCGTGGATACCCTGTGCGCCTCTCTGGGCCAGGGGCTGCTGGTGTGGCTGGCCGCCAAAGAGCGGGCCAAGGGCAAGACCATCGACGAGGTCCGCGACTGGGCTGTGGGCCACAAGCTGAGTATCTGCCACCAGTTCACCGTGGACGACCTGCACTTTTTAAAGCGGGGGGGGCGTATCTCCTCCACCACCGCCTTTGTGGGCTCTATGCTCCAGATCAAGCCGGTGCTCCATGTGGATAACGACGGCAAGCTGATGACCGTGGCCAAGGCCCGGGGCCGCCGGGCCGCCCTGAAAGCCCTGGTGGACCGGATGGAACAGACGGCCATCGACCTGAGAGACCAGACCGTGTTCATCAGCCACGGCGACTGTCTGGAGGACGCCCAGCTGGTGGCCCAGCTGGTGAAGGACCGCTTTGGCGTGAAGGATGTCTACATGAATTATGTGGGCCCCGTCATCGGCGCCCACGCCGGCCCCGGCGTACTGGCCCTGTTCTATGTGGGCGTGGAGCGCTGAAGCCTACCGACAATAAATCGAGACTGTCAAAAAAACTGTCATTGCGAGGAGGCCCAACGGGCCGACGTGGCAATCCGTTCCCAAAACCCATCAGCATATTTCCGGTTTTTGAGTTACGGATTCCCACGTCGCTTCGCTCCTCGGAATGACAGAAAAGGGTTTATCGAAACACTGAATAAATCATTAGGAGAATCAAGGATTATGGCTGACACCAAATGGCTGGAGATCGCCGTGAATACCACCCCCGACAAGCTGGACGAGGTATGCGCCAAGCTGGCCGCTGCCGGCATGGACGGCCTTGTCATCGAGGACGAGGGGGAGTTTCTGCAGTTTTTAGAGCAGAACCGCCAGTACTGGGACTATGTGGACCAGGAGCTGCTGGACCGGATGCGTGGCATCACCCGGGTGAAGTTCTATGTCACCGACGATGCCGACGGACACGCCCAGCTGGAGCGGTACACCCACGGTCTGGGCTTTGAGCACACCGTCACCCCCCTGAGCGACAACGACTGGGCCTATAGCTGGCAGAAATATTACAAGCCCCTGACCATCGGGGACAGACTGTATGTGGTGCCCGAGTGGGAGCGGGACAAGCCCGTGCCCGAGGGCCGCAGCCCCCTGTATCTGAACCCCGGCCTCACCTTCGGCACCGGCTCCCACGCCTCCACCCAGCTGTGTCTGGAGGGGGTGGAGGCCCACACCCTCCCCGGCAGGTCCGTGCTGGACCTGGGCTGCGGCAGCGGCATCCTCTCTATTGCCGCCCTGTGTCTGGGGGCCAGCCACGCCGTGGCCGTGGACATCGACCCCAAGGCGGTGGATGTGGCCTATGAAAACGCCGCCCTCAACGGCATCGGCAAGGACCGGTATACCGTGATGGCGGGCAACGTCATCGCCGACAGAGCTCTGGCCGCCCGGCTGGCCCGGGAGCGCTATCATCTGGTGCTGGCCAACATCGTGGCCGACGTGATCATCCCCCTGTCCGCCCAGGTCCCCGCCCTGCTGGAGCAGGACGGCGTGTTCCTGTGCTCCGGCATCATCGACACCCGGGCTGACGAGGTGCAGGCCGCTTTAGAAAAAAACGGTCTGCATGTGATCCGCCGCCGGGAGAAAAACGGCTGGGTGGCCCTGGAGGCCCGGCTGGCCGACGAATAAACCCGTTTCAAAAAAGTGGCTCACGCCACTTTTTTGACTATCTGCAACACTGACTAGGAGGCGCCTTCATGGACCGGGCCATCGTCATCCACCCCACCTTCCCCGCCGGCCGGCGGATCATCGCCGTCAGCGACATCCACGGCAACCTGCCCTTCTTCCGGGCTCTGATGGACAAGATCGCCCTCACACCGGAGGACATCCTGGTCCTGGTGGGGGACATTCTGGAGAAGGGGCCGGAGAGTCTGGCCCTGCTGCGCCATGTGATGGCCCTGTGCCGCACCCACACCGTCTATCCCCTGTGCGGCAACTGCGACGGGCTGGTGTACCGCTTTTTTCAGGGGGACGAGCTGGACCGGCGCTTCTTCTCCTTCTATCTGCCCCAGCACCCGGAGTCTACCCTGCGCCAGCTGGCCCGGGAGGGGGGCTTTGACCAGACGGAGGACCTGCCCCGCCTGCGGGCGGACCTGCGCTCGGCCTACCCGGAGGAGTGGCGGTTTTTAAGCCGGATGCCCACCATTCTGGAGACGGAGCACCTGGTCTTTGTCCACGGGGGCGTGCCCTCTCTGGAGCATATGGATCAGCTGGACCGGTGGCGCTGCATGAAAAACGACGATTTTCTGGGTCAGGGCCACGCCTTTGACAAGTGGGTCATCGTGGGCCACTGGCCCGTCACCCTCTACCGCCCGGACATCCAGTCCGCCGCCCCCATCCTGCTGCCCGGGCGGCGCATCGCCTCCATCGACGGGGGCTGCGTGCTGAAAAAAGACGGCCAGCTCAACGCCCTCATTCTCCCGGAGGAGGGCTCCCAGAACTTTACCTGGACGGCCTGGGACGGGCTGCCCACCGCCACCGCCCTGGACGGACAGCAGCCCTCTGCCGACCCCCTGAACATCCGCTGGGGCCGCAGCGCCGTGGAGGTGCTGGAGGAGGGGGAGGAGCTGTCCCTGTGCCGCCATCTGGAGACGGGGCGGACGCTGTACATCCTGAACCGCTATCTGCGCATGGGGCCGGACGGCCTGTGGTGCGAGGACTCCACCGACTACCGCCTGCCCGTGGCCCCCGGGGACAAGTTGACCCTGGTCGCCCGGACCAAAACCGGTTTTTTGTGCAAAAAAGATGGGGTGACCGGGTGGTATTATGGCCGCCTGTCCGGTATAATATAAATCCGTCGAAAAAACGGCCGGGCCGCTTTTCGTCTGCTGCCCCGGATGGGCAGCGCATATAAACGCGACAGACTGTCAAAAAAGCCTGTCATTGCGAGGAGGCCCAACGGGCCGACGTGGCAATCCGTTCCAAAAAGCTATGATTATCAGTATATTTTCGGCTTTTGAGTTACGGATTCCCACGTCGCTGCGCTCCTCGGAATGACAGAAAAGGGTTTATCGACACGCTGGCGCATATAAACGCGATTCTCTTTTATTTTTTGAAAAGTTGAGGTTATTTTTTTATGCTGGAGTTTCATCCCCTGCAGCTGGAGGACCTGCCCCGGCTGCGCTCCTTCTTCAATTACAGCGGCAGCCGCATCTGCGACACCACGCCGGGAACCGTGTTCATCTGGCGGGACATGTACGAGACGGAGTGGGCCATCTGCGATGACAGCCTGTATTTCAAGGTCCAGTACCCCTCCCTGGGGGAGACCTTCACCCTGCCCCTGGGCGGGGGCCGCACAGAGCACTTCCGGGAGATCGCCCGATACTGCTGTAAAAAGGGCATCCCCCTGTCCTTCTACCCCGTGCCCAAGGACGAGCTGCCCCGGCTGCAGGAGTATTTCCCCAACAGCGCCGCCGTGGCCGAGCGGGACAGCTTTGACTATCTCTATCGGGCGGAGGACCTGATGTACTTCCGGGGCAAAAAGCTCAGCGGCCAGCGCAACCATGTGAACAAGTTTTTAAAGACCTATGGCAGCTGGACCTTCCGCACCATGACCCAGGCAGATGTCCCCCAGGTGAAGGCATTTTTGGACCGCTACGCCGCCCGGTGGGACAAGGCCGCCGCCTCCTTCCACGAGGACATCGCCAAGACCCACGAGGTGCTGGACCACTTCGCCACCTATGACCTGTTGGGGGGCATCCTCCAGGTGGAGGACAACATCGTGGGCTTCTCCCTGGGGGAGATCGTGGGGGACACCCTGTTCACCCACATCGAAAAGGCGGACCGGGACTACGAGGGCTGCTATCAGATGCTGGTGGCCCAGTTTGCCCAGCACTTTGTCCGGGACGGGGTCCACTTCATCAACCGGGAGGACGACACCGGCGACTTAGGCCTGCGCACCAGCAAGCTGTCCTACCACCCCGTGGCCCTGCTGGAGAAATACACCGTGACCATCGAAGAACCCTGCGGCAAGTAATATAAGTCAGAATTCAAAAGGGGACATTTGCCGTTGGCAAATGTCCCTTTTCACACCAAATGCGAGCCCAGCGCAGCAGGCCGCCTTTGGAAAGGAGGAGCAGCGGAGCGAGCGCATGATGAATTTTTGGGAAAAAACTCGTCGCAAGCGGTACGAAGCTTGCGACGAGCTGCATTGTGTTGACGGAAAAGATGCACTACCCGCCGATCACGTCCCACCAAATCGAAGCCCAGTGGGAGGGATAAGCGGTAAAACCGGCCTTCTGGCCGGCGGCGCTTATGCGCCGTAAATTCGTTTTGCCCCGCAAAATGAATTGCGCAGGGGCGGCTTTGCCGACCCCGAGCATTGAAATCTCCGAAGGGTGGAGCGAATAAAATGAGCGGAACCCAACAAAGAAGTCACGACTTTCGTCGTGACTTCTTTGTTGGAGCTGATGGTGGGAATCGAACCCACAACCTTCTCATTACGAGTGAGATGCTCTGCCATTGAGCCACATCAGCACAGTATTCATAATTAAGTCTATTATAGCGGAAAACGGTTCACTCGTCAAGTCGGAATTTCCGCATTCACCCGGCAGCAAGGGGCTATACTTTTCCTGATGAACATGCTAAAATAGGTCGATATTTCACGCTCCGGCGGAACACAGGAGGTCACATATGGTCATTTCCGGCTTTCAGGAACTCAAGCGGCGGCTGGGGAATATTTCCCCCGTCCCGGCGGTGGTGGCGGCGGCCAATGACAGACACACGCTGCAGGCGGTGCTGGACGCCAGCCGGGATGGCATCCTCCATCCCATTCTGGTGGGGGAGCGCAGCGCATTGACTGCCCTGGCCCATGAGTTGGATTTTCCCCTGCCGCCTGAACAGATCGTGGACGGGGACGGCCCGGAGGACTGCGCGGCAAAGGCCGTGGCCCTCATCCGCCAGGGCCGGGGACGGATGCTGGTGAAGGGGATGCTGCCCACCCGCACCCTGCTGCGGGCGGTGGTGGACCAGGAGACGGGCATCCGCACCGGATCGCTCATGTCCCATGTGGCGGTGCTGGACGTGCCCGGCTATCCCAAGCTCCTCTTCGACACTGACGGCGGCATGAACGTGGCCCCCACTCTGGCGGAAAAACGGCATATCTTGAACAACGTGCTGCAGCTGTGCCGCTTTCTGGGCTATGACTGCCCCAAGGTGGGGGTGCTGTGCGCGGTGGAGACGGTCTCCCCCAACATGCCGGAGACCCGGGATGCCGCCACGCTGAAAGCTGAGGCTCAGGCCGGCCGCTTCGGCTCCTGCCTGGTGGAGGGCCCCATCTCCCTGGACCTGGCCCTGGATCATCAGGCCGCCATAGAAAAAGATTTCCACAGCCCGGTGGCCGGGGAGGCGGACATCCTGCTCTGCCCCTCCATCACCGTGGGCAATGTACTGGGCAAGGCCCTGTACGGCCCCGCCGGGGGGCAGATGGCCGGGGTGGTCATGGGGGCATCGGTGCCCGTGGTGGTCAACTCCCGGGGGGCCACGGCCCAGGAGAAATATTGGTCCCTGCTGCTGTGCGCGGCTCTGGCGGACCGGAAAGAGGTGCAGTGACCATGGCCCAGCTGATCTTAGTCTTAAACCCCGGCTCCACCAGCACCAAGGCCGCTGTATATGAGGACGAGCGCCCCCTGCTCTCCTGCAGCATTGCCCACACCAACCAGGACCTGGCCCCCTACCCCACCCTCTATGACCAGCTGGACTATCGGGTATCCCTGGTGCGCAGCTGGCTGGCCCGGGAGGGCTTTGACCTGAAACGTCTGGCCGCCGTGGTGGGCCGGGGCGGCATCATCCCCAACATCGTGGCCGGGGGGTATCGGGTGGACGCGGGTCTTTTGGACTGCCTGCGCCACCACACGGTGTTCGACCACGCCTCCAATCTGGGCGGGCTGATGGCAGCGGCGTTTGCCGATCCCCTGGGCATCCCCGCCTTTATCTACGACGCAGTCACCAGCGACGAGCTGCTGCCCGAGGCCCGGGTCACCGGCTTTCGGGAGGTGACCCGCACCAGCTTCTGCCACGTGCTCAACGCCCGGGCCACTGCCCATAAATATGCCCAGGCCATGGGCCGGACCTATGGGGACATGAATCTGGTGGTGGCCCATCTGGGCGGCGGCATCTCCATCTCCGCCCACAGCCACGGGCGGATCATCGACTCGGTGTCCGACGACGCCGGGCCCTTCTCCCCCGACCGGGCGGGGAGCCTGAACATGCAGTATGTGGTGGAGCTGTGCTATTCCGGGCGGTATACCAAGGCCCAGATGATGAAGAAAATTCGGGGGGAGGGGGGCATGTCCGCCCTGCTGGGCACCCACGATGCCCGGGAGATCGAGCGGCGCATCCAAAACGGGGACGAGCACGCCGCCCTGGTCTACCGGGCCCAGGCCCTGCAGATCGCCAAGGGCGTGGGCATCATGCTGGGCTGCTTTCAGGAGCTCATTGATGCCGTCATCCTCACCGGCGGCCTGGCCCACTCCAAAATGCTCACCGACATGGTGGTGGGGTATCTCCACGACCTGTGCCGCATCGTGATCCTGCCCGGGGAGAACGAGATGGAGGCTCTGGCCCTGGGCACCCTGCGGATGCTCCGGGGAGAGGAATCCGTCCATACCTATTACCCCGTGTGCCCCCTTCCCGTGCGGTAAACGAATCCCCGGCCATTCGGCCGGGGATCATTTTATGCTCACATGCGCTGTTTCTTCAGCAGGCGAATGTCGTCGCCGAAGAAGTGGAGGACGTGGTACTCCCCCGCCAGGCGGGAGGCGATCTGGGGGGAATAGCGCCGGGCGGCCTCGTCCATGGACAGGTTGGAGGAGATGACGGTGCACCGCCCCGCCACCAGGCGGGTGTTCACCAGCTCATACAGGGCCGACTGGGTGAACTGGGTGGTCAGCTCGCTGCCCAGGTCGTCCAAGATCAGCAGGTCGCAGTTGAGATAGCGCCGGGTCTCGTCCTTGGCCTCCTGGGCGTCCTGGGCGTCCCGCCGGAACTTTTTCAGCTCGAACTGGGCGAAGATGTTCCCCGCCGTGTCGTACACCACGGAGAAGCCCGCCTCGGACACGGTGCGGGCGATGCAGGCGGACAGAAAGGTCTTGCCCAGGCCGGGGGCCCCAGAGAGGAACAGGTTTTTGAAATAGAACCGGCCAAATTTCTGGGCGTAGTTCAGGCAGACCTCGTACACCAGCTCCATGTTCTCCCGGGGGGAGGCCCCCCGGCCCGGCCAGGGGGTCTGGCTGTAATAGTCCAGACGGAAGCTGTCGAAGGACTGCTCTCCCAGGTCCAGCAGCTTGGACAGCTCCTGGATCTGTTCCTGGGTACACAGCCTTTTCAGACACTGGCACATCTGCGTCCCCCGCCAGCCCGTATCGCCGCACAGGGGGCAGGCCGGCCTGTCATCCAGGGCATCCTCGGGCAGGCCGATGGCCCCCAGCAGCACGGCCCGCTCCCTCTGGATCTCCTGATTCTGGGCCCGGATGGCCCGGATGGCCTGGGCGGTGCTCTCCCCCCGGCGCAGGGCGGCGGCCATCAGCTGGGACATGGTGCCCTGCAGCTTTTTGTCCAGCTGGGCCAGGCGGGGCTCCTTCTCATAGGCCTCCTGCCGCAGTTGGGCGGCCCGGTCGGACCGGGCCCGGCGCTCCTCCTCCAGGCGCTGGGTGGCCCGGCGGAGCACGTTGGCGTCATATGACATGGGATCAGCCTCCCTCTCGTTTCATCTGTTCCATCAACCGGCGCATCCGGTCCATATCCTCCCGGGCCTGCTGCTCCTGGGCGGCGGGCTGGGGGGGCTGGGGGCCGCCCCCGGCCCGGACAGGTCTGGGGTCCCGGTCCCCCGCCTGGATGGCGGCGGCGGTGTGCAGCCCCTTCTGGTGCCAGCGGCGGAGGATGCCGTTCATATAGCCCCAGTCCATGGACTGCTTTTTCAGCACCGTCTTTTCATAGGCCATGCGGATGGCCTCGTTATCAAAGCCCATGTCGTCCCAGGCGGCGATGTACGTCTTCTCCCGCTCCACCAGAGGCCGGGCGGGGATATCCAGCAGGCGCAGCACTTCGCCCTCCCGGCTGCGCAGCTGGGTCAGGCGCTGGATGTGGGCCTCGGCCCGCTCCATGGTGTCGATGCCCCGGCGGGCCCAGGCAAAGCCCTCCCGGCGGATCTGAGAGAGGAAGGGCTTGCGCCCGGGGCCGTATTTCCGCTCCATCTCCTCGGTACACCAGCCCACCAGCATCAAAATCACCTCAGCGGGCAGAGCCAGGTGGTCGAACAGGGTGTACAGCACCCGCAGGTCGTTGGCCGACAGCTTTTTGCCCAGGCGGCGCTCCACCTCGTCACACAGGGCGGGGAAGGAGGATGCCTGGTCGTTCAGGGCGGCGTTTAAGTCCTCCAGGGCGTATTCCGGGGGCGGGGCCTCCGGGGCGGGCGGATCGGCTTCGGGCACCTCCTGAGGGGCCAGTCCCTGCCCCCGCAGCAGGGAGAGGGCGGCGGACAGCCGGGGCTGGGGCCAGTTCAAATCGTTCACCGTCCCCCGGCGCAGCAGGTGGAGATAGAGCAGGGCCGCATCCCCGTTGTCCAGCCGCAGCAGCAGGTCGGCGGCCTGCCCGGTGATGGCCAGCACCTCCCCGGGCATCAGCAGCTTCGCCATGGCGTTTTCCCTCCCTTTGTGTCCGGTTTCGTTCCGCCGGAATACCCGGCGGCGGTAAATCATATTTTACCGCAACTTTCGCCGTTCGTAAACTCCCAATTCATGCCGCAGACAGTCTCCGGGCCCGGATTTCGACGGGCGTTTTCTTTTGTGTGGAATATAATGGCAGTTACTATACGAGACCGGCCCAGGCCGGACACACAGGAGGAGAAGGGCTATGACTGCCAAAGAGACCATCCGCGCCAAATTGTTCAAGCTGCGCCTGCGGGCCAGACAGACGGGGCAGGTGCGCCTGCCCGCCTCTGCCGTGGCCCTGTGGACCCAGGCGGGCATCCATTTTCTGCTTGCCGCCGTTTTGTCCGGGGCGGTGCTGCTGGGGGACTGCGCCCCCTTCGGAGTGGCTTTTGTGGGGGCGGCCGGCTCCGGATTGTGGGGGATGGCCGCCTTGGCGGGGACCTGTCTGGGCTCGGTGTGTCTGCTGGAGCTGACCCAGGGGCTGCGGTGCGCCTCCGCCGCCACGCTGACCTTTGCCGTGGCCTTCGCCTTTTACGACTGGAAGCCCCTGCGCCGCCCCTGGGCCATGCCTCTGGTCGCCGGAGCGATCAACGCCGCCACCGGGCTCATCGTCCGCAGTCAGTCGGGCTGGACTCCCTCGGGGATGATCGCCTTCGCTCTGGAGACCGCCCTCACCGTGGGGGCCTGCCGGTGCTATGCTCTGGCCCTGGCCCCCTTGCGCCCCGGACGGCAGGACAGGCTGCCCGCCCCCGCCGGACGGGCGGGGCTGCTGGTGCTTGCGGCCACGGTGCTGCTGGCCCTGGCCCCCCTGCATCTGATCCAGGACATCTCTCTGGGCCGGTGTCTGGCCGCCCTGCTGGTGCTTGCCGCCGCCAGCCAGGCGGGCAGCGCCCCGGGGACCATTCTGGGGGCGGTGCTGGGGGCGGCCATGGACCTGGGGGCCAACGCCGCCCCGGTGTATACCATGGCCTATGCGCTGGGCGGCATGGCCGCCGGAGCCATGCGGGGAAAGGGGCGTCCCGCCGCCGCCCTGGTCTTTGCCGGGACCAACGCCGCCGCCCTGCTGTGGACCTGGGACCGGGGACTGCCCCTGTCCGCCCTGTACGAGGGGACGCTGGCCGCCCTGGCCTACCTCCCCCTGCCCCGGGGATGCCTGCGGGTGCTGGGGGCATGGCTGAACCCGGAATTATCCGGCCCCGGAGGCTTGGGCGGAGAGCGCCTGGTCCAGCGGCAGCTGGAGTCGGCCTCCGCCGCCTTTCGCTCCCTGTCCGAGACCCTGCGCGCCGCCTTTCGCCCGCCCCGGAACGACAACGACGTGTCCGTCATTTTTGACCGGGCCGCCGGAAAGCTGTGCCGGAGCTGCGCCCTGCGGGACCGGTGCTGGAAGCAGGACTACGCCTCCACCTTCAACGCCATGAACGACGCCACCGCCCCCATGATGGCCCGGGGCTGCGCCCTGGCGGAGGATTTCCCCCGGTATTTTGCCGACCGGTGCCTCCACTTCCCCGCCTATGTGGCGGCGGTGGACCGGGAGCTGGCCGCTCTGCTGTACCGGCGGCAGTATAACGCCCGGGTGGGGGAGAGCCGGGCCGCTGTCTGTCAGCAGTACGCCCAGCTGTCTGAACTGCTCCACTCGGCGGCCACAGAGCTGAGCCGGGAGCTGACCCCCGACCTGACGGGAGAGCGCCGCCTGCGGCAGATGACGGCCCAGCTGGGACTGGAGGTACGCACGGCGGTCTTCCGGGACAGCCGGGGGCTGCTCCATCTGGAGGCGGAGGGCCCCGGCTGCGCCGCTCTGGCCCGGCCGGAGCGCCTGAGTGAGCTGTCCGCCCTGCTGGGGGTGCCCCTGCGTCTGGAGCGCCGGGGAGAGGGCGGCCTGTCCCTCATCCAGCAGGAGCCCTTGATGGCGGTGGCCGGGGTGGCCGCCCAGCGGAAGGGTGGAGAGACGGTCAGCGGCGATGCAGGGACCTATTTCAAGCGGCCCGACGGGATGCTGTACGTCCTGCTGTGCGACGGCATGGGCAGCGGGCCGGAGGCCAACCGGGAGAGCACCCTGGCGGTGCGCCTGCTGGAACAGTTTTTGCAGGCCGGGGTCCCCGCCCGTCAGGCGTTGAGCACCCTGTCCTCCGCCCTGGCCCTGCGGGGGGAGGATGCCGGGGGCTTTACCACGGTGGACCTTTTGCAGATCGACCTGTTCACCGGGGACGGGGAGCTCTATAAGCTGGGGGCCGCCCCCACCTATGTCAAACGCAGCGGGGCGGTGCAGCGGCTGTCCGGCTCCGCCCTGCCCGCCGGGCTGTCCGCCGGGGAGGACCCGGTCTCTGACCGATTTCCACTGCGCCTGGCCCCGGGGGACACGGTGCTGATGGTCAGCGACGGCATCTGCGGCACGGGGGATGACCGGTGGCTGCGGGAGAAGCTGGAGGGCTTTGACGGGGCCAGCCCAAAGGACCTGGCCCGGGAGCTCATCACCCAAAGCCCACAGGGGGCCACCGACGACCGCACCGCCCTGGTCATCCGGCTGGAAAAGCGCCGGGTGTTTGATACATAACAAAAATTTTCCTGCGCTTTGCCTCGCAGTTCTGCACATACTGAATAGGAACTGTGAACAAAAACGGGAGGTGCGTCATGGGCGGACAGAGATGGTGGGTCCCGGCCCTGCTGGCGGCGGCACTGGCGCTCATGCTCCCCGGCGGCGGAGAGGCACTGCCCGCCGGGGGCGCGGCTTCGGTGGAGCTGCCGGAAGAGGGCGGACTGGTGGCCCTCACCTTTGACGACGGGCCCCGGCCCGCCACCACCGGGCGGCTGCTGGACGGTCTGGCCCTGCGGGAACTCCCCGCCACCTTTTTTCTGGTGGGCTCCCGCCTGGCGGGCGACCCGGAAGGGCAGGCTCTGGTCCGGCGCATGGCGGCGGAGGGCCACCAGATCGGGGTACACACCTTTGACCACGTGATGCTCACCGACCTGTCCCGCCGGGATTACGACGCCCAGGTGGGCCGCACCCGGGCTCTGCTGGGCCGGATCGCCGGGCCGGGAGATTATTGGCTCCGGCCCCCCTATGGCATCACCGACCGGGCGGCGGAGCAGTGGGCGGGCAGTCCCCTGGTCCTGTGGTCGGTGGACCCAGAGGACTGGAGGGACCGGGATATCCACCGCATCGTCTCCGCCGTCACCGAGCATGTGAAGGACGGGGACATCATCCTCCTCCACGACATCTACGACAGCTCGGTGGATGCCGCATTGGCCATTGCCGATGATCTGACCGCCCGAGGGTTCACTTTCGTCACCGTGGAACAGCTGGCCGCCCTGCGGGGCGTGTCTCCACAGGCGGGGGTGAAGTATCACAAATTCCCGGTGAATCATGGAAACCGAATGTAAAAACGGCCGTCCTACAGGGCGGCCGCTTTCTGTCCTCCGGGGAAATTTCCCCATTGTCCTATTCTTATGTGGAAAGCTGCGCCAGGGCCTGCTCCATCTCCGTGCGTTCTACTGTGGGCTGCAGACGATTCAGCTGCGCCAGACATTGAACGCAGTGTTCCCGTTTCGACTCCGGCCACAGGGCCCGCAGGCGGGGCTGGTCCTCTCCCCGCCCGTCCAACAGGACCCGGATGCGCCAGCACTGATACAGGGCCACGCCCAGCCACCAGGGGGAGCCGATGCGTCCGCACACCTGAAAGGCATCCTTCAGGGCCAGGGCCGCCCCGTCATAGTCCCCGTCCTCGGCCTGGTAATAGGCCAGCCAGCTCATGGCGATTGGACGGCAGCTGAACTCCCGGGAGGAGCGGTACAGCTCGGCGGCATAGGTAAACAGACTGCGTGCAATGCGGTCCTCCCCCTTTTGGGCGGCAGCCACACCATAGTAAGTGTAGAACACTGCCGATCCGGGATAGAGTCCCAAGCTGCGGTTATGGCGGATGGCCTGGTCATAGTTTAAAAATGCCTGGTCATAGTTTCCCTCCATCCGGTCATCCTCGGCCATGTAGTTATAGGCTCCGGCCACATGGATGTCATAGCAGTTCTCTCCCCGGCGGGGCAGACGCTGAAATACCTGGATGGACCGGCGCAGAACTTGCCGAGAGGACTCATATGCCCCCTCCATCATGTGCAGCACCCCCTCCATGCGCAGATAGATGCCAAATTCCTCCGTATTTTCCCGGTCCGTCAGCAGAGTCATACCTGCCCGGAGGTGTTCCCGGATCACCGACAGGTTCCACGTCTGGATGCCGTAATAGATGTATTGCAGGTGGGCCCGGGCCAGCAGTCCGATGTCCCGTTCCCGCTGTCCCTGCCTCAACAGTCGGTCCAGGGCAGCCAGTCCCTGGTCATACTGTCCCTCGTAGATGCAGCAGCAGGCCTGGTCCAGCAGCAGGGTGTCCTCCAGGGGGTCCAGCTGGTCCTGGGGCGTGTCACAGACCCGCAGCACGGCCAGTTCCTCCTCCAGATGGCGGAAATAGCCCGGAACATCCCGCTCCTCCGCCGCCGCTGCGTCTCCCGTCAGGGTTGGCAATACGGCATAATACATTCCGGTGTATTGGTCCAGGGACAGCACACGGTATTGGAACTCTTTAAATCTGTCCCCCGCAGCGGCATAGCAGCGGATCAGTCGTTCATACAGGGCGAAGGAGCCCGTCTGGGCCTGGTCCTCCAGATATTGGGCCACCCGAAGATAGACGATGCGCCCGGCCCGCCCCTCCAGCTGGGCGGTCACAGCGGCGCGGATACGCTCGTGGGCCGTGGCATAGCACAGCGTGCCCTCCCGCTCCCCCTGAACGATGAGCATCCGCTGCTTCAGCTCGCCGCACTGATAGATCAGTTCCAAAGCATCCCGCTTTAAGATGGCGGCCAGGGCCTGGAAAGGGGCCCAGTCCGGGAAGGCGGCGATCAGGTCCAGCAGCCGCCGCTGCTCTGTGTCCAGGTCCTCCAGACGATAGCGGATGGCCCCGTCCAGGTCCTCAGGTAGACTGCGCAGACCGGGGCGCTCCTGAATGGTATTCAGCAGCTGCACCAGCAGCAGGGCGTTTCCTCCTGTATTTTCATACAGCTGATCGATAAAACTCGCCCCGGGCTCCTGCTGCAGATGGTGGCGGATGAACTGCTCCGTCTCCTCCCGGGTAAAGCCCCGAATGGGATAGCGTTCCATCACCCCGTCCCGCAGGGCGGCAGAGACAAAATTCTGTATCTCATCCGGGGCGTTCACCCGCTTGGTACACAGCACCATCAGGTTCATCCCCCGCAGCCGGCGCAGCAGGGCAGAGAGCAGCTCCATGCTGTTCTTGTCCATCCAATGCAGGTCCTCAAATACCAGCAGCAGAGGGGCCCGCTTGGCCGCCGCAGACAGGATCATCAGGGCGCTCTCCTGGGCCGCATGATAGTCCCGCTGCACCCGATAGTCCCACTCCGCCCCGCTGCCTCGGTCCGCCCCCACAGACAAGCAGGGGAAAATGCTGGCGGCAGCCGTTAGATAGATGCCGGGGACGCTGATCTGCCGGGTCTGCAGCTCTCCGGCCAGATCCATCATCACCGAGTTCCAGGCAGCAAAGGGCATATGGCTCTCCGAGGGGTAGCACGCCCCCCGGCACACCGCCCAATCGGAGAAGTCATAGGAGGAGAGGATGTGGTCCAGCAGATAGGTCTTGCCCACCCCGGCCTCCCCCTCAACCAGGGCACAGGGGGTCCGGCGCATGGCGGGAGAACCGTTGCACAGGGCCAGCAGCCGGCGCAGAGCGGTATCTTTGCCCAGCAAAAGGCGATAGGACTGCTCCTCCATCCGATAGGTGGAGGAGTTCCACTCGTTGACAATGCGGTAATACAGGGCGGTGGTCTCCTTCAGGGGGGCGATACTCAGCTCCTCTGACAGGCTTTTGCACAGGTCGTGGTATACCCCGATGGCCTTGCGGTATTTTTTCTGTGCACTATATACCTCCATCAGGGCGGCGGCGGCGCTCTCCTCCAGGGGATCCAGATGGACATACTTCGTCCCCAGACTCTCCGCCCGGGTCAGGTCCCCCTGGGCCAGGGCCTCTCTTTCCTGGGCAAGCAGATTTTTCAGATACTGGGTCTGGAGCAAGCCGCGCTGCTCCTGCAGCCAATCGTCAAACATCCCGGCATGTGGGATGGAGAAGCCCTCTAAAAACTCCCCGGCGTAGGCCGACAGATCCCCCTGCTCCAGCAGATCCCACACGTCGCATCGGATGTCCACGGCCGGGTCCAGCTCCAAGGCGGCGTTCTGTCCCGGGGTGAATATGTCAAAGCCCAGGCCCTTTCGGATGGTATACACCGCATGGCGCAGATTCTTCAGGGCGGCGGCGGTATCCACCTCCTCCCACAGCAGACCGGCGGCCTCCCCCCGGGCGGCCCGGCGGCGGATCAGCACATAATAGAGCAGCGCATCCGCTTTTCGATAGGAGAACGCAACCTTTTTCCCATCTAAAAAGACTGCCGGACTACCCAGCAGCTTTGCTGTCAGCTTCGCCATTCGCTCCTCCTCCTCTTGGTCACTTCTCTGCCGATAGGACATTTTCCTTCATTTTACCGTATCCTTTCCTGTCAGACAAGGGGCACGAAAAAAACAGGGTCCGGACCGTATCAACGGCCCAGACCCTGTTCCGGGAACTTTGGATATGTGTCCGAAGCCGCTTAATAGCCCATGGCGCTGGCGATGACCAGCAGCACCACGCACACAGCATAGACAATGCCCTCAAAGGGGAGGATGAATTTAAACCACTTATCAAAGGAGACCCGGGTGTAGGACAGGCAGGCCACCAGCAAGGCCACTGTGGGGAAGGCCAGATTGCTGATGCCGTCGCCGAACTGATAGGCCAGGATGGTGATCTGCTTGCTCAAGCCGATGATCTCGGCCATAGGCATCAAAATGGGCATCAGGATCAGGGCCTTGCTGCTGCCGGAGGGCATGAAGAAGTTCAGCACCACGACGACTGCCATCATGCCGACAGCCGTGACCGCCGGGGGCATGCCGGAGAGCATAGAGGCCAGAGCGTGGACGATGGTATATGTGATCTGACCGGCATCCATGATGACGGACAGGCCCCGGGCGATGCCGATGACCATGGCGGCCACGAACATGGAGGACGCACCGTCCAGCATGACATCAGCGGCCTTATCCGGGGTATACCGGGCAATGATGGCGCAGATCATGGCGCAGATGAGATAGGTCGCAGCCATATCCAGGGTGCCCCAGCCCCAGTTCAGGCTGCCGTACACCACCAGGATGACGGTGGCGATGAACACGCCCAGGATCAGCTTGCGGGTGGCGGTGAACTCCATATCCTCTACATTGCCCCGCAGATCAGAGTAGTCCTGCCCGGCTACCAGGCTCTTGCTGGGGTCCTTCTTCACCCGCTCGGCATAACGAATGACATACCACAGGGCCACTGCGCCCAGCACCACCAACACGATGAGACGATAGCCGATTCCGGAGAACATGGGCAGGCCGCCGATATTCTGGGAATTGCCCACGGTGTACAGGTTGGTGGGTCCGGCAGTCCAGCCGATAATATCGCCGATGACCACGATACACACGGCCGTCACCACGTCATAGCCCAACAGCAGACACACCGGGACTACAATGGGCATAAAGGGAATACATGCCTCAAACATAGAGGGGAAGGCACCAATGAACATAAAGAAGATCATGGCACCGGCCAGGACGAACTTGGTATTCTTCTCGCCGGTCTTGTGGGTCAGGGCCATCAGAGCAGAACGGATAGCACCCGTCTCGTCCACCATATGGACGGCAGCGCCGATGGTCAGCATCATGCAGATAAGCGAGATGGTGGTCTGCACGCCCTGGGGAATGGCCTTAAACATGGAGAAAATGCTTACGGGCGTATTGTCAACATAGTGATAGCTGGCCGGGTCGATGGTGTTCACACCGTTGACGGTAACGGCATCATACTGGCTGGCGGGCAAGACCCAGGTCATCGCCGTCATAATGATAAGTAGCAGGAAGAGGATAACAAATGGGTGCAGCAGGATCCGTTTCAGTTTGGTGCCGGTACTCTCTTTCATATGGATACCCCCTAAAATGAAATGATCTGCGTTCCGGCGGCTTTGCCTTATGCCGTGACGCACTCCGTGAGGCTTTTCCGGTTTTCTCCCTCAGCTTGATATCATATTAGCAAAACGAAGTTGAAAAAGCGTTGAAGGATTTCGACGTTATGTTTTAAAAAAGACAACGAACGACAAACATCGGGCAAGGGAGCCATTCCCCTGCATTTGTCCGGAAATTTCCGCTTTTTTCGGCGACTCTTTATTCGTCCCGCAAAAACAGTCGGCTCTCCTCGGGCAGCCGGACCCAAAGCGCCGCACCCAATTCTGCGTCTTTCTCCGTCCCTATGGACATCTCCATCCGCAGCGAAACGGCATCTGCCGCCGCACCTGTCGGCCGCAGCAGCAGGGTGTCCGCCCCCTGCCCCGCTACCCGGCGAAGCACCCGACACAAAAAGCAATCTTCCCCCGGACCGTCGGCCAGACGCAGCTGCCCGGCCCGCACCCCCAGATAGGCCGTCTTCTCAGGCAGGGGGGCGGTCTGACGCAGAGCCAGGCCCCAATCCGGGACCAGCAGGCTGCCGTCCTCCCCCAGACGGACGGGAGTCAGGTTCTCGCAGCCGGACAGTCGGGCAGCAGACAGGGTCTGCGGGGCCCGGAGCAGCTGCTCTGCCGACTGCATGGGCTGGGAGCGCCCCCGGTCCATCACACACACCCGGCAGCACTGGCGGCACACCTCGTCCCGGCTGTGGGTCACCAGCAGCACCGGGCCGCCGAACCGGTCCAGACGACTCATCAGGTCCATCTCGATCTGCCATTTCAAATAGCTGTCCAAGGCGGAGAAGGGCTCGTCCAGCAGCAGAGCTCTGGGGCGGCTGGCCAAAATACGGGCCAGGGCAGTCCGCTGCTGCTGGCCGCCGGAAATCTGTCTGGGATAGCGTTCCAAACACGGGGTCAGTCCAAAGGTCTCTGCCAGGTGGCGGGCCTCCTCCCGGCGGTTTTTCCGGTCCGCCGCCCCAGCGGCGATGTTCTGCTCCACCGTCATGTTGGGGAACAGAGCATAGCTTTGAAACAGATAGCCCACCTGCCGCTTCTGGGGGAGCAGGTCCACCCCCTTGGCTGAGTCAAACAGCACCCGGCCGTCCAGTTCGATGTACCCCTCATCTGGGCGCTCCACCCCCGCAATACACTTGAGGGTCAGGCTCTTGCCGCAGCCGGAGGCTCCCAACAGACCTGTGACCCCCTCCCCGGCAGAAAACCGGCTCTCCAGGGTGAAGTCCCTCAGGTACTTCTTGATGTCCACGATCAATTCCAATTCAGCTTCCCTCCTTTCCTGCCCGGCGGGCATGGCGGTCTTTTTTCTCCAGCATGTTCACCGCCAACAGCACCACGGCGGAGATGACCACGTTCACCATCACCCACCGAAAGGCCATGGCATCGTCGTTGGTGCGCCACAGCTGATAGACGGTGGTGGAGATGGTGGCCGTCCGGCCCGGGGTGTATCCGGCGATCATGGACGTGGCTCCATACTCCCCCAGGGCACGGGCAAAGGCCAGCACCGTGCCCGCCAGGATGCCCTGGCGGCAGCAGGGCATCCGCACCCGCCAAAATATCCAGGTGTTGGACCGGCCCAGGGTCTGCCCCGCCTGGGAGAGGGTCTCGTCAAAGCTCTCAAAGGCCCCCCGGGCGGTGCGGTACATCAGGGGGAAGATGACCACTGCGGTGGCAAAGATGGCCGACCACCAGGTCATGGTCAGCCGCAGGCCGAACTGTTTCAGGACCCAGGCCCCCACAATGCGCTTGGGCCCCAGTAGGCGCAGCAGCAGATAACCCACCACCGTGGGGGGCAGCACCAGAGGCAGGGTGAACAGTACATCCAACAGTCCCTTGATCCACCGAGGCGTTCTGGCTACATAATAAGCTGCAGCGATGCCGAGGAAAAAGATGAGCACCGTAGAGACAGCCGCAATACGCAGCGAATTATAAAGTGGGAACCAATCCACAAGACCCCTCCTATCAAAATAAGGCGGGCGGGAGTACGGCCCCCACCCGCCTAGCAGGTCTCTTGGTCCGTCAGGGCTTGGAGAAGCCAACGCTCTCGAAGATAGCGGTGGCCTCGTCGCCGTTCAGATAGTCCAGCAGAGCCTGGGCCTTCTCCTGGTTCTGGCTGTCCTTCAGCACGGCGGCGGGATAGATGACCTGACCACACATGTCAGACGTAGCAGCATCCACGGCAGTCAGCCCGGCGGAATAGGCGTCGGTGGCATAGATAATGCCGCAGTCCACGGTGCCTTCGCTGACGGCGGTGGTGACTTCCTTCACATTGGAGCCATAGGTCAGTACCCCGGCAGCATCCATCTGGGCCTGATCCAGACCGTAATAGGCAAAAATTTTCTGGCTGTACTGGCCCACGGGTACGTCGCTGTTGCCCACAGCCAGCAGCACGTCACCGGAGCGGAGCAAATCGGCAAGCTGGTCAAAGTTTTCCACCCCCTTGGGATTGCCCTCGGGCACGGCCAGGGTCACCTTGTTCTGCAGCAGGTCCATGCGGCTGCCCTCGGCCAGCATATCCAGGCCGTCAGGGTTCTTCTCGGCATCCTGGGCCAGGGTGCCGTCCAGGGCATTCATCTGCTTGGGGGCGGCGGAGATGAATAGGTCGCACACTGCGCCCTCCTTGATCTGAGTGAGCAGGTCGCCGGAGGAGGCAAAGTTGAACACCAGCTTTACACCGGGGTCCACAGTCTGATACTGCTCTGCGATCTGGGCCAGCGTCTCGGTCATGGAGGCGGCGGCAAAGACCACCAGCTCAGTCCGGCCGCCGGACTGGCTGCCGCTGCCAGAGGCAGAGCCGTTGGCGGGGGCCCCGTCGCCGCAGGCGGTCAGGGACAGGGCCATGGCGGCAGCCAGGGCCAGGGAAAGCAGTCTTTTCATAGGAAGTTGCTCCTTTCCAACAAATTCTGCCAAAGCGGGCGGTTCATTCAAAAAACGGACGTCCGCTTTTTTGACGCAGTTTTATTCACCGGGCGCAGTTTCCTCCGGTTCCCTTCAAAATCTCCAGTCCATGGTCCAGGGCGGGCAGGATGGCCTGCAGGCACTCCCGAACAGCCTTTGGACTGCCAGGCAGATTGACGATCAGGGTCCTGCCCCGGATGCCCGCCGCCGCCCGGGACAGCATGGCCCTGGGGGTGATCTGAAGGGAGTAATAGCGCATGGCCTCCGGGATGCCGGGGGTGGGGCGCTCCACCACCGCCATGGTGGCCTCGGGGGTCACGTCGGTTGGGGAAAAGCCGGTGCCGCCGGTGGTGAGGATCAGATCGGCCAGGCCGCCGTCACACAGGCGGCGCAGCTCTCTCTCCAGCATCTCACGCCCGTCGGGCAGCAAAGTTGTCTGGACCACCGTCCAGCCCCGCTCCTCCACCATCTCCTGAATGGCGGGGCCGCTCAAGTCGGCCCGCTTGCCCGCATAGCCGGAGTCGCTGAGGGTGATAACGGCCACTCTCATGTCTCGCCGCCCTCCTTTAATAAAATCAGTTCGTCCCCCACGGAGATGGTCCCCCCGTGGAGCACCCGGGCGAACACGCCCTCCCGGGGCATGATGCAGTCGCCCACCTGGTGATAGATGGCGCAGTGGGCGTGGCACTGCTTGCCGACCTGGGTCATCTCCAGTTCCACCTGGCCGCAGCGGAAGCGGCTGCCCACAGGGAGGGTCTTAAAGTCGAAGCCGTCCACCAGCAGGTTCTCCCCAAAGGCCCCGGCCTCCACTTGGGCCCCCCGGGCCCGGAACTCCTCCACCCGGTCCAGAGACAGCAGCGACACCTGGCGGTGCCATTTCCCTGCGTGAGCATCCCCCCGGATGCCCCAGTCGGCCACAAATTCCGCCCGGCCCACGTCCTGCTTCTGGGTCCCTTTTTTCTCGCTGATACACACGGCGGCTACCCGTCCCATGGCTTCAACCTCCAATCTCGCTCATGGTGCGATGCTCGTCCCCCGGGGCATCCGGCCGAGAGAAGTGGTGTCCCCTAGGCTTTTGATAGATGGCCTCCTGTAGTACGGCCTGGAGGAGAAAGCCCCCCATGCCGCTGCGCACCAGTCCACGCACACTCAGGTCTGAGTCATACTGCAGACAGGGCTTTACCACTCCCTCCGGGGTGATGCGAATGCGGTTGCAGCCCTCGCAGAAGGGCTGGCTGACGGCGCTGATAAAGCCCACCCGCCCGGCGAAGCCGGGGAAGGCGACCAGTCGGGCCGGCCCCTCCTGTCCCGCCGTCTCCACGGGGGATGCCGGACCGAAGGCCCGCTCCAAGGCGGTATACACCTCCTGCGGGTCGGCCCCGTCCATATCCCGGCCGCAGCCAATGGGCATCAGCTGGATAAAGCGCACGTCCAGGGGCGGGCCGCTCTGGGCCAGTTGGGCCAGGGGGACCCACTGGCTGCGGTTCTCCCTGGTGGGTACGCAATTCACCTTTACTTTCAGGCCCGGGGTATCCCGGGCGGCCTCCAGCCCGGCCAGGGCCCGGACCAGCTCGTCCCGGCGGGTGATTGTCTGATATACCTGGGGCTCCAAGGCATCCAGGCTGATGTTCACCCCGTCCAGTCCCGCCTGCATCAGACCGGACAGCTGGTCGGAGAGCAAAATTCCATTGGTGGTCAACCCCACCCAACGAATCCCTGGGATGGCCTTCAGTCCCGCCACCAGGTACGTCAGGTCCCGGCGGACCAGGGGCTCGCCCCCGGTGATACGCACCCGGTCGATGCCCAATCCAGCCAGCGCCCGGACGATCTCCAGCATCTCCTCGTAAGTCAGCACCTGGTCATGGGGCACCGGAGTCACGCCCTCCTCCGGCATGCAATAGCGGCAACGCAGGTTGCACCGGTCCGTCACCGACAGGCGCAGATAGTGGATGTCTCTTCCCCAGCAGTCGGTCATGTCTGTTCCTCCTCCCGGCGGTATTGGCCGGACTTTCCCCCGTCTTTATACACCAGGTGGATGTCAGACAGCTCCATACCCCGGTCCATGGCCTTGCACATGTCGTAAATGGTCAGCAGGGCGGTGGTCACGCCGGTGAGGGCCTCCATCTCCACCCCGGTCTGTCCCCACAGCTGGGCGGTGCATTGGGCCAGGACGGCGCTCTCCTGCTCCAGAATGGTGAAGTCCACCGACAGATGGGACAGGGCCAGGGGGTGGCACAAGGGGATAAGCTCCCAGGTGCGCTTAGCCGCCATGATGCCCGCCACCCGGGCCACCCCCAGCACGTCGCCTTTTGCAGCGGTCCCCTGGACAATGGCCCGGAGCACATCCGCAGACACGGTGATCCTCCCCTGGGCCGTGGCCGTGCGCAGCGTGGCGTTTTTGGCGGACACATCCACCATCACGACGTTGCCCTGTTCATCAAAATGGTTCAGTTGGGACTGCATGATCCCGCCTCCTCTTCTGCGTTATTTCAGTCGCCCTTGCCGAAGGGACAGATGGGATAGTGGCACTGGCCGCAGCCCAGGCACAGGCCGCCGTTGCCCAGACGTTTGATCTCCCGCCGGGTGATGGGCACGTCGGCCACGATGCGGGGCAGCAGCAGGTCGAAAATGGTGGCCTTGGCATACATCACGCAGCCGGGCAGGCCCAGCACCGGGGTCCCGTCGGCAAAATAGCTCACCAGGAACATGGCTCCGGGCAGCACCGGTGCTCCATAGGACACCACGTTCACCCCGGCGGCGGCGATGGCGGCGGGGGTCCGGTCATCCGGGTCCACGCTCATGCCTCCGGTACACAAAATCATGTCCACTCCAGCGGCGTGGAACTGACGGATGGCTGCGGTGATGGCCTCCCTGTCATCTCCGGGACAGCACTGGCGGACGATCTTACAGCTGTACTCCGCCAGCTTCTGCCGCACCACGGGGGTAAAGGCATCCTGAATAAGGCCGTTTGCCACCTCGCTGCCCGTGGTCACCAGACCGCAGGTCTTGCGCTTCCAGGGGTGGATGGACAGGATGGGTGTACCGCCCGCCTTCTCCTCCGCCGCCTTCAGCTTTTTCTCCTCGATGACCAGGGGAATGATACGCATACCCGCCAGCTTATCCCCGGCGCACACGGCGGAGTTGTTGTGCCGGGTGGCGATGATGATCTCGTCCTCGTCGTTCACGGCGTTCAGCCGCTCCACGTCCACCCGGAACAGGCCGTCCCTCTCCGCCAGCAGCTCAATCTTGCCCTCCTTCACTTGGGTAGGGCGCATATTGCCATTTCTGCACAGGGCCAGCAGCCGCAGGGCGGCCTCGTCCTCGTGAAGCATCCCAGGGATCTTCTCCCATACATACAGGTGCTCCTTGCCCATGGACAGCAGTACGGGCACGTCCTCCTCCGTGACGATATGCCCCTTGCGGAAGCGGGCATCTTTTGTCACGCCGGGGATGATTTGGGTCAGGTCGTGGCACAGCACATGCCCCACGGCGTTTTTCGTGTCGATCAGCTTCATGGTTACAGTTCGTCTCCCTCCTGCCAGTCCCGTCTGCCTCCGGCCCGGTATTCGATGAGCTGCCCGGCGATGGAGATGGCGATCTCCGCCGGGGTCCGGCCCCCGATGGGCAGGCCAATAGGGGTGACGATGCGCCGCAGCTGCTGTTCCGAATAGCCCATTCTCCGCAGACTGGCAAAGGCGGCGGCGGACTTGCGGGTGCTGCCGATGAGGCCGATATATCGTGCCGGGGTGTGCAGCACCTGCTGCTGGACCAGCAGGTCGTTCTGGTGCCCCCGGGTCATGATGCACACATAGTCATCGGCGGTGATGTCCAGCTCCTGCCGGATGCGGTCCATGGGAAAGCACCTGGTCCCCCGGGCAAGCGGGAACAGAGCGGGGTCTGCAAACTCCTCCCGGTCCTCCACGATGACGCTGGGGAAGTCCAGGGGGACCAGCACCGGCACCAGAGCCTGGGCCACATGGCCCCCGCCGAAGAGATACACCGTGCCCGCGTGCTGGACCTGCTCGCAGAACCAACGCTCTCCCGTCCGGCCCAGCACCCGGGGAGGCTGCCCCAGAGCCGAGATGACGGCGGCGGGGGGCGTGCAGGGGCTCTCCCCCCGGCCCCGGGGCCACAAGGTCAAGGTGCCCGCACCGTCCAGAGGCGTAAGCAGCCAGAAGGGCGTGCCCGATGCAAAGCGCTGGGCGCTGTCCCGGCACAGGGCCAGCACGGCCTCATCCCCGCCGGAAAGCGGCAGAAAATGCATCTCCACCGCCCCGCCGCACACCATACCCAGCCCCGCCTTGTCCTCGGGGCTCAGGTCAAAGCTGTCGCAGCAGGGTGTGCCGCCCAGGCGCTGCCGGGCCAGCCGGATGCACCGGTCCTCCACCGCCCCGCCGCCGATGGTCCCGGCCGCCCAGCCCCGGTCCGTCACCAGCATTCTGGCCCCCGCTCCCCGGGGAGTAGAGCCGGAGCTGGCGATCACCGTCACCAGCACGGCATCCTGTCCGGCGGACAGGACCTGTTCCAACACAGCAAGAAGTTTTTTCATCGTTCCTCCTTCGCCCCCGTGGGGCTGCGCAGATACTCCGGAAACACCTGGTCAAACAGTACCCTGGCCTGCTGGGACACGGTCTCGTGAAATCGGCGGTAACAGGCCAGCAGCTCCGCCCCCCGGATGGTGAGAGACGAGCCTCCCCCATCCGCCCCGCCGGGCCGGCGCAGGGCCACGGGAAATCCCAACTCCCGCTCCATAGTGTTGATCATCTTCCACCCCTTGGAGTAGGAGATGTGCATACAGGCGCAGGCCGCCTGAAGCGAACCCGTCTGCCCGATCATATCCAGCAGCTGCACGCTCTCGGTGGTGAGAAACAGCTCCGTCATGCCGATGTTCAGCTGCAGGTCCAGCCGCAGCTCCCCGTGGCCCCGCAGACGGGTTTGATAGTGCAGCAGGCGGCGATAGTCCTCCGGCGTATCCGCATCCATGAGTACGGCGGGGTCGCCGGTCTCTACCCCGGCCACATCCAGCACTCCCTGCTGTAAAAGTCCCTTCAATCCGCCGGGGCCCCGCCAGGTCATGGCCCGCCCTATCGCCGGGCGGCGCAGCAGCAGCGGGTGGCCCCCCCGACCATGGCACAGGGGCCGGATCACGTCCCCCGGCTGCGTCAGCATGCGTTTGAGCGTGTCAGGGGACACCAGGGGCACATCCGCCGGGGTGACGAACACCTGGTCCGCCTCCGGCGGCAGGGCTGCCAGCCCCAGTTGGAGAGAGGCGAGCATGTCCGTCTGGGCAAAGCGCTCGTTTTTTTGAAACATAACGCCGCTATAGCGCAGATGCCGCTCCAGGACAGTGCTTTGATACCCGGTGACCACCACAATGGGGGCGGCCCCTGCAGTACGCAGTGCGTCGATGGTGTGGCCGATGACAGTGGAGCTGCCCAGGCAGAGCAGGGGCTTGAAGTCCCGCATTCGGGATGACAGCCCGGCAGCGGCGATCACAGCGGCGGTGGACATGGAACAGCCTCCTCCTCAAATTCGTTGTTCAGACATTAACATATCGCCGTTGAAAAATCGTCAAAGAAGCTTTTGGGGCCGTTCAACGTTTTTTCAATGCTGATATGCTATCTTATCTATAAACAGAGGAAGGAAGCCGAAAAACGGGCCTTCCACGGGAGGAGGAAGCGATTATGAAGCTGGTCGGAACAGCGCAGCCCATTCATGATGCCCGGGGAAAAGCCACGGGGCGTCTGCGCTTTGCCTGCGACATGAATCTGCAGAATATGGCTCACCTGGCCATGGTGTTCAGCACCATCCCCCACGGCTATGTCACCGCCATTGATGACTCGGCGGCCCTGGCTGTGGAGGGAGTCTACGCCGTGCTCCACGCCTTCAACACCCCGGAGTACCGCTTCAACCACTACCGCACCCAGTTCCAGCAGGCCCAGCCCCTGCCCCCGGAGGAGTGCGTGCTCCAGCGCTATGTCCGCTTCATCGGCGACCGGGTGGCTGTGGTGGCCGCCAAGGACGAGGAGACGGCCAGGCGGGCCGCCGCTCTGGTAAAGGTGACCTATGAGGAGCTGCCCTTCGCCGTGGATTTTGACGATGCCCTGGCGGGCAAACACTGCAAGCCGGGCGAAAATCCCGTGGTGGATGAGGGGACCCTCACCGTGGGCGAGCACCAGCCCGACGAGGAGGCCGGCGTGGTCGTTACCGTCCACAACGAACTCAGCCGCCTGCACCATGCGGCCATGGAGACCCACGCCTGTCTGGCCGAATATGACCCGGATGAGGATGAACTGACCATCCAAAGCCCCAACCAGGCCGTGTTCGGCATCCGTACCGTCATCGCCGACATGCTGGGCATGCCCTATAACCGGGTGCGGGTGGTCAAAACCACCATGGGCGGTTCCTTCGGCGGCAAGCAGGAATGGATGCTGGAGCCGGTGTGCGCCGTGGCCGCTCGTGTATTAAAGCGGCCGGTAAAGCTGGTCTATAATCGGGAGGAGACCATGCGCTCCACCTATTGCCGCAGCGCCATGCGGGGCGACCTGCGGGGCGTGTTCCGCAGGGACGGCACCCTACTGCGTCTGGATCTGGATATTCTTTTGGATGCGGGGGCCTACATCGGCAACTCCCTGGACTATGTCCGGGCCCCCTTCGGCAAATTCTTCCGGTGTTACCGTGTTCCCTTCGCCACCCTGCACTCCCGGGTGGTCTCCACCAACACCACCCCCTCCGGTGCCTTCCGCAGCTGGGGCGTGGCCGAATACTATGTGTTCATGGAGCACCTGATGAACACCGCCGCCCGCCAACTGAACCTCGACCCGGTGGAGCTGCGGGTGAAAAACGTGCTGCTGCCCGGGGAGCAGGACATCAAGATGCAGCTGCCTGTGGAGGAGGCCCGCACGAAAGAGTGTCTGCTCCAGGGGGCGGAGCACTTCCGCTGGAAGCAGCGCCGGGCAGAGGATGCCGCCTTCAACGCCAAAAGCACCCGCTATAAGCGGGGCACCGCCGTGGGCTGCGCCGGCCACACCAACACCTATTATTCCCGCTTCAACGACTTTGCCGGAGTGGAGGCCCGCATGTGCGACGACGGCACCGTCCAGGCCAACGTGTCCATCCACGACCACGGCTGCGGCACTGTGCAGGCCTTTAAAATGATCCTGGGGGAGGAACTGGACCTGCCCACCGACCTCATCCGCATGAAAGAGGCAGACACCGGCCACACCCCCTATGACTACGGCTGCTTCTCCAGCCGCAGCACCTTTGTCCTGGGACGGGCTGTGCAGGAGTGCGGCAAAAATCTAAAGCGGGAGATCCTGAACACCGCCTCCCAGATGCTCCACATCCCGGCAGATCAGCTTTATGTCGATCGGGGGACCGTGAAGCGGCGGGACTATGACAACATATGCCTGACCTATGCGGACATCTCCCAGTGGGCTATTCTCAACCGGCGGCAGGAGCTCTTTGCCGATGCCCGCTATCACAATCTGACCAACCCCACCGTCACCGGGACCCACTTTGTCCAGGTGGAGGTGGATACCTGGACCGGCCTGACCAAGGTGCTGGACTATCTGGCCCTGCATGACGTGGGCCAGGCCATCAACCCCGCTTTGTGCATCGCCCAGACCCAAGGTGCGGTGCAGATGGGCTGCGGTGCGGCCCTGCGGGAGCAGTACACTTATGACGCAAAGGGCCGCCCGGTCTCCAGCCTGTCCAAATACCACCTGATGAATGCCCCAGACCTGCCCGACATCCGTGTGGAGCTCATCCAGGACGGCCGCTCTCAGGAGGGGCCCTTCGGAGCCAAGTCCATCGGCGAGATCGGCATGGCCCCCGTGGCCGCCGCCGTGGCCGGGGCTGTGAACCAGGCCCTGGATGCCGATCTGCAGGTCATCCCCATGGACCCGGACCGGGTGCTGGAATACATCGCCAAGAGGGGGGAAGCGTAATGCTGCTTGAATTTTATGTGAATGACCATCCCGTCACTTTGGAAACTGAACCCCAGCGCCGGCTGCTGGACATCCTGCGGGAGGATTTAGGGCTCACCGGCACCAAGGAGGGCTGCTCCGAGGGGGAGTGCGGCGCATGCACCGTGCTGCTGGACGGCCTGGCTGTCCACTCCTGTCTCACTTTAGCCGCTCAGCTTGAGGGCCGCCAGGTGGTCACCATCGAGGGGCTGGAGAAAAACGGCGAGCTGGACATTCTCCAGCGCTGCTTCGTGGAGGAGATCGCCATCCAGTGCGGCTTTTGCACCACGGGCATGATCATGTCCGCCAAAGCGCTGCTGCTGCAGAACCCCCACCCCAGCGAGGAGGAGATCCGTGTGGCCCTGTCAGGCAACCTGTGCCGCTGCTCGGGCTATGTGCAGATCATCAAGGCGGTCCAGCGGGCCGCCCGGGAACTGGAGGCGGCAAAGAAATGACGACTTCTTTTATCCCCAAAACTCTGGAGGAGCTGGGCCGGGACCTGGCCCGGCTGCCCGAGGACAGCCTGATCCTGGCTGGGGGCACCGATCTGGTCATCCATATGCACAGCCGCCACATGCGGCCCCAGGCCCTGCTGTCCCTCAGCGACGTGGAGGAGCTGCGGCAGATCGTCATCACCCCGGAGCTTGCCAGCATCGGGGCCATGGCCACCATGGCCCAGGTGGTCGCCGCCACCGATGGGCTGGAGGACCTGCAGGCCCTGGCCCACGCCGCCAGTGATGTGGGTTCCCCCCAGATCCGCAACAAGGGTACCATCGGCGGCAACGTGGCCAACGCCTCCCCCGCCGCCGACCTGCCCCCTGTACTGTGGCTGCTGAACGCCCAGGTGGAGATCATGGGGCCCGGAGGTGCCACTCGGGTCATCCCCATACAGGAGCTGCCCACCGGCGCCAAACCCGCCACGATCCTGGCCCGGAACGAGGTGCTGGTCCGCTTTCTCATCGACCGCACCGCCCTGAAGGGCTGGCGCACCGTATTCTATAAACTGGGCCACCGCTCCCAAGTGACCATCTCCCGCATCGGCATGTCCATTGCCATCCTTCAGGACGAGTGCGGCATCATCCAGGATGCCCGGGTGATCGTAGGCGCTATCAAGCCTGTGCCCTACCGTCTGCCCGCCGCCGAAAACATCCTGCGGGGCAACCGCCCTGACCCAGAGCTGGGTCCCCGGCTGGGCGAGACCTTTAAGGGCAACACCCGCCGGGTGTATAAGGAGGAGGCCGCCAAGGGGGCCTTTGCCAATGCTCTGGCCCGTTTTTAAACAGAATCCTGTCCTCTTTCCAAACAGAAGCGGGGCGGACCGAATAACTTCGGTCCGCCCCGCGGTCTGTCCAGGCCGCCGCTTCAGCAGCGTGTTTTTCCCTGGACGCATGGTTTATTGATACTCTGCGTTTAGAAACATGGGTTTGATGGCAACGACCTCGTCGTATTCTTCCTGCGAAACTTCCACATCGGCATTCAGGGCTTTCAGATCGGCTTTTACAACCTCAAGCGCCTGCTCCGCAGTCACGGCCCGCCCCTCTTCAATGACCCGCTGCATGCGGCGCAGCACGGCCGGGTGTGCGTAGCGGGCCGGCAGCGGAAAGTTTATGGCGGCGGAGAGATACCGCTGCATATTCTCCTGGGCCCGTGCATCATTTTCCATTACCGCAGTGCGGTTATTCCGCGCAGTGGGGAGCACACTGAAGCCGGCGAAGGTGAAGATGGCCGCCAGACCGAACAGGGTGAAATAGATCGCAAACGTGCCGCCGCGCAGGAAGGAGAGCACCCCATAGACCAGCGCGGCAAAGCCGAGCAGTGTGATCGCCATGGCCGCCCAGCGATAGCTTCCGCTTGTACACTGGTAATTGCGGCGGCGCTTTGCGGCAGAACTCAGATGCTCTGCCAATTCAGGGCGCTGCTGGAGATAGTCGATCGCCCGATTCAGGGCCCGGACGGTCTTTTTCGCCGGTTCGCTCATTGGCGGGCGGTTTTTTCTCTCTGTCTCCCGGCGTATGCGCGCTTCCTCGATCCGCTTTTCAGCCGCCGCGCTCACGCAAGGGATATCAGGATATGTCTCGCGGACAACGGCCAAAAGTTCGTCGATCTGCGCCTCATACTTGAACTGAAACGCCTTTTCACGCCCGCCGTCAAACACAACGACCAGATAGGCCAGGGTGGCAAAAATACCTTTTCCCGAAAAGCCGCCCTTACTCATTGCAATGCGCTTGTAAACGCGGTCTACTGCGGAAAATGGGATATAGTAACGGCGGTCAAGGAAATAGCTGTTCAGATAAAGCGCCTGCTTCCCAACCCCGCACGGGCCGATTTTCCGGCAGCGTTTTTTGTCCTCCGCAAGCGCCGCAGCTTCGATGCGCACCGCACTGAGCGGATAAGGTCTCAACATTTCCTGTCACCTCGATCGTAGACGATTACAGCCGGCCGAACGGAGCGAACGGCCGGCTGTAGATAGGATTCACATACTCATGACACGGTCAGGCAGCTTTTTGGGCAGCGTGCTTCTTGGTGGCGCGGATAAAGAGCGCCAGCAGCAGCGCCGCAAACAAAATGCCGATGGGATAGGCCAGCGCCGTGTTGTAGATCACAGCGCCGTCTGCGGTTTTGCTGTTGAGCAGCCCGCCCAGGCACTCCGGTGCCAGGATGAAATAGGTGCTGGAAACGGCGCTCATAAACGTCGCCGGAACGGCAGCGATCCAATAGTTCTTCTTCTCGGTGAACAGATACATGGCTGCCGCCCACAGGACGATCATAGCCAGCGTCTGGTTCGTCCAGCTGAAGTAACGCCAGATCACGGTATAGTTGATAAAGCCGGTCGCATTGCCGATGCCCAAAATGGCACCCACGCCCAGGACCGGGATGCACAGCTTCAGGCGGTTTACATACGGGCCCTGATCGATGTGGAACCAGTCGGACAGGGTCAGGCGGGCGGAACGGAACGCCGTATCACCCGAGGTGATGGGGCAGATCACCACGCCGATCATGGCCAGGGCGATGCCCACACCGCCCATCGTCTTGGAGCAGACATCGTAGATCGCAGCGGACTGACCGCCTGCAAGCACTTCGGCCAGGCCGGTGTTCAGCCCGCCGGTGACCTCGTACAGCGCACAGCCTGCGGCCGCCCAGATCAGGGCGATGATGCCCTCTGCTACCATTGCGCCGTAGAACACAAAGTGCCCCTGCTTCTCATTTTTCAGGCAGCGAGCCATCAGCGGCGACTGGGTGGAGTGGAAGCCGGAAATAGCGCCGCACGCAACCGTGATGAACATAAAGCTCCAGATGGGGGTCCCGGACGGGTGCATGTTATACAGATGGGTCCAGATCTCCGGGATCGTGTAGTTCGGATTTGTATAGATGCCGATGATCACGCCCACCGCCATGATGATCAGGCACATACCAAACAGGGGGTATACCTTGCCGATGATCTTATCGATGGAGATGAAGGTCGCAATAAAGTAATACACCAGAATGAGGATCAGCCAGAACAGCGTGGTGCACAGCAGGCCGGAGACCCCGCTGTTCTTACACAGCGTAACGATCAGGCCGGCGGGGCCCACTGCAAACACCGTGCCCACCATGATCAGCAGCACCACCGAGAACACGCGCATCACATTCTGCATCGTGTGGCCCAGATATTTGCCCGTGACCTCTGCGATGGATGCGCCGTCGTTTCGCTCGCTGATCATGCCGGAGAAGTAATCATGTACACCGCCGGCAAGGATGGTACCAAAGGTGATCCACAGGAATACCACCGGCCCCCACAGCGCACCCTGAAGCGCGCCGAAGATCGGGCCAAGGCCTGCAATATTCAGCAGCTGCACCAGGAAGAGCTTCCACTGCGGCATGACAACATAATCGACCCCATCATTTATCCGCACTGCCGGGGTCTCGCGGTCGTCAGGACCGAAGGTGTTGTCTACGATCTTACCATAGGTCAGATACCCGGCGATCAATAACAACAGACATAAAATAAAACTGATCATACTACTGCTCCCTCCTAAAAATTCCGAAAATCCTCACACAAACTTTCCCTTTTCGGCATCTTCTATTATGAACATCTGCATCCAAAATGCAAGGAGAACATGCAGCAATTTTCAACAATCTTTCGCATAAAAACAGCGGTGCGTTCTGTCAAGATGGAACTGCACCGCTGTCTCTCCGCCTGTCACTCCGCCGAGATCATATAGTAGTACACGGGCTGGCCGCCGGGGAGGAGGCTGACCTCCGCGTTGGGGCAGGCGGCGGCAAAGATGGCCTCGGCCTTTTGCCCCTGCTCCTCGGTGACATCCTCGCCATAGAAGATAGAGATGAACTCCGCGCTCTGGTGGGTGTCAGACCGGGCCAGCCGGTCCAGCAGGGCATCCAGGTCCTGGTCGGTGCCGAAGAGCTGGTGCTCCTCCAGGGCCAGATAGTCCCCCTGGTGGATGGCAAAGCCGTCGAAGTCGGAGTCCCGGGCGGCATAGGTGATCTCGCTGGTGCGCACCTTTTGGAATGCCTCGGTCATGGCAGCGGTGTTCACTTCCTCCTCCGCCTCCGGGTCGGCCACCAGCATGGCGGCCACGCCCTGGGGCACCGTTTTGGTGGGCAGGATGACCACCTTTTTGTCCTCGCACAGGGGGACGCACTGCTGGGCGGCCATGATGATATTCTTGTTATTGGGCAGGATATAGACGATCTCCGCCGGGGTGGCCTCCACCGCCTTGAGGATGTCCTCGGTGGAGGGGTTCATGGTCTGGCCGCCTCCCACCAGGCCGTCCACACCCAGGTCCCGGAACACGTCCTCCAGGCCCCGGCCGGCACACACGGCCACATAGCCGAACTTCTTCTCCGGCGCGGCCTTGACAGGCTGCCGGGCAGTCTCGCCCCGCTCCAGCTCCTCCTCGATGGCGGCCAGGTCGTCGGTGCTCTGGACATGCTTGCCCGCGGCCAGGTCGTCGGCCTGGGTGCGCATGTTCTCGATCTTGGCCAGCTCCAGGGTGCCGTATTTCTGGGACTCGGTGAGGGCCTGGCCGGGGATGTTGGTGTGGACGTGGACCTTAAAGGCCTCGTCGTCCTCGCCGATGACCAGGCTGTCGCCGATGCTGTTGAGGTAGCGGCGCAGGGGCTCCAGGTCCACATCGGCGGCCTTTTTCCGCACGATATACACCGTGTCAAAGGCGAAGGTGATCTCCTCGGCGGCCATCATCTCAAAGTCGGCCTTGTCGGCGGGGGCGGACTGCTCCTCCTCGGTCTCGGGCATGGGCTTGCCCTGCAGCTCGTCCAGCATACCCTGCAGAATGACCAAAAAGCCCTTGCCGCCGGCATCCACCACCCCCGCCTTTTTCAGCACGGGGTTCTGGTCGATGGTGTGGTCCAGGGCAGCGGAGCCCTCTTCAATGGCGGCCTGGAGGACAGATTCCAGGTCAGCGTTCTCCCGGGCGGCTCCGGCGGCCCGGGCGGCGGCCATGCGGGAGACGGTGAGGATGGTGCCCTCAGCAGGCTTCATCACCGCCTTATAGGCGGCGGCCACGCCAAAGTCCAGGGCCATGGCCAGGTCGGCCCCGTCCATGGTGGTCTTGTCCCGCACCGCCTTGGCAAAGCCGCGGAACAGCAGGGACAGGATGACGCCGGAATTGCCCCGGGCTCCCCGCAGCAGGGCGGAGGCGGCGGCGTTGGCCGCCTGGCCCACCCCATCATACTGCTTTTTCTTCATGTCCTGGGCGGCGGCCCCGATGGTCAGGGTCATGTTGGTGCCCGTATCTCCGTCAGGGACGGGGAACACATTCAGGTCGTTGATGGCCTGCTTCTGGGCATTGATGGCGGCGTAAGCGTGGATGACCGCTCGCTGAAATGCCGCCGCGTCTATCGTCTGAATCATAGTTGGCATTGTTCCTTTCTACGGATGGTTAAAACCGCACGGAGTCCACATATACGTCCACCGTGGACACGTCCACCCCGGTGGTGCTGCTGACCACATAGCGGACCTGGCTCATGATGGAGTGGCACACCGCTGTCAGGTTCACGCCGTTTTCCACGATAATGTGCAGCTCGATGGCCACGGTGCCGTCGTCGTTATAATAAACCTTCACGCCCTTGGCCATGGATTCCCGCTTGAGAAGATGGACCAGTCCGTCGGTGGTGGAGCGGACCGCCATGCCCTTCACGCCATAGCAGTTGGTGGCGGCGCTGCCGGTGACGGCGGTGAACACCTCGCTGCTGATGCGGATCTCGCCCAAATCGTTTTGCAGTTTCATAGGTCGATACCTTCCTTTCGCTGAGGATGGGAAACTTCACAGATATACAGCTTATATTTTATTCGATTCTCTGGAAAAAAACAAGCATTATTATTGGCCTGTCTCACGGCCAGTTTCGGGGCGGACCGCCGCCGGAAAAATTCATGGATATTTCATGGATATTTTATTTTTCAAACCCGTCCGCCTGTGCTATAATATGGGGTAAAGTTGGGCAAATCTGCCCTTTGCGAAACCGAGGATATCTGACAGGGAGGGAAACCTGATGAAAAATAAAGTGGTCGTGACCATCGCCGACCGGGACTATACCATGGTGGCCGTGGAGGACGAGAACTATGTGCGCAAGTGTGCCCAGCACGTGGACCAGCAGCTGCGGGAGATCGCCAACAGCCGCATCTCCCAGGCGGACGCCGCCGTGCTGGCGGCCATGAACATCGCCGACCAGTATTTCCGGGAGCAGGATGCGGCGGAGAACCTGCGCCGCCAGATCAAGGATAACCTGGAGGAGGTCAACCAGCTGAAAATGGAGCTGTCCGAGGCCAAGCGGGAGATCTTCAAGCTGCAGAACCGGAAGTAAGCCGGGAAAATACGGGCCGGGCAGACCGGAAAGGGACCGGTACGCCCAAAACGGCCCCGGGGAGGAACAGAAAACATGCTGGAGCTATTAGCCCCTGCCGGCTCCATGGAGTCGATCACCGCCGCCGTTCAAAACGGAGCGGACGCGGTCTATTTTGGATACGGAGATTTCAACGCCCGCCGCAATGCGAAGAACTTCTCAGAGGAGGAGGCTGCGGCGGCGGTTTCTTATTGCCATCTGCGGGGGTGCAGGGTCCATCTGACCCTGAACACCCTGCTCACCGACCGGGAGCTGGCCGGAGCCGCCGAAGTGGCGGCCCACGCCAGCGCCATCGGCGTGGATGCGGTCATCGTCCAGGACCTGGGCGTGATGCGCATGCTGCGCCAGACGGTCCCCGATCTGCCCATCCACGCCTCCACCCAGATGACCATCCACTCGTTGGACGGGGTAAAGCGGTGCGCCGACCTGGGGGCCAGCCGGGTGGTGCTGTCCCGGGAGCTGTCCCGGGATCAGATCGAATCCATCTGCCAGCGCTCCCCCATCGAGATCGAGGTATTCGGCCACGGGGCCCTGTGCATGTGCTACTCCGGCCAGTGCTTCTTCTCCTCCGTCATCGGGGGACGCAGCGGCAACCGGGGGCTGTGCGCCCAGCCCTGCCGCCTGAAATACGGCTGGGGGAACCGGGCGGACAGCTATCCCCTGTCCCTGAAGGATGCCTCTCTGGCGGGACATCTGAAGGAACTGCAGGACATGGGCGTGGCCTGCTTAAAGCTGGAGGGCCGGATGAAGCGGCCCGAGTATGTGGCCATCGTCACCGGCATCTACTCCCGGGCCCTGCGGGAAAACCGGGAACCCACGCCGGAGGAGCTGGAGCAGCTGGAGCAGGCCTTCTCCCGCCAGGGCTTTACCCAGGGCTATTACCTGGACCGGAAGGGGCCGGACATGTTCGGCGTGCGCCAGGAGGGGAAAGAGCCCCGGGAGCTGTATGCCCAGGCCCGGGCCACCTATGAGAACGGGGAGCACCGGAAGGAGCCCGTGCGCATGTACGCCATGATCCGCCCGGACCAGCCCGCCCAGGTGGCGGTGGAGGACCGGGAGGGCCATGTGGCCCGGGTGGAGGGCCCGGTGCCCGAACCGGCCCGGAACGTGCCCCTCACCCGGGAGAAGGTGGAGGGCCAGCTCTCCCGCACCGGCGGCACCCCCTTCGCCTGCGAGATGACCGCCGCCCGGGTGGAGGAGGGACTGTCCCTCCCCCTGTCCGCCCTGAACGATCTGCGCCGCCAGGCCCTGGCCGCCTTGAGCGAGCAGCGGGTCGCTCCGCCGGAGCGGCGGGTCCTGCCCTTCCATACGGGGGTGCGGTATGAAAATCCCAAGCAGCCCCCCTGTCTCACCCTGTCCGTCAGCGGTGCGGAACAGGTGACCGACGAGCTGCTGCAGGCCGGGCCCGCCCGGATCTATCTCCCCGCCGACGTGGGGGCGGCCCACCCGGAGGTGGTGGAGCGCTGCCAAAAGGCCGGCGTGGAGCCCGCCGTCCTCCTGCCCCGCATCTGCTGGGACCGGGAGCGGGACACTTTGGCCGGCCAGCTGGCCGCCTTGAAAGAGCGGGGCGTGAACGTCGCCCTGGCCGGGACGCTGGGCGTGGCTCAGCAGGCCACGGAGCTCGGCTTCACGGTTTGGGGCGACTACGGCCTGGGGGTGTACAACAGCCAGAGCCTGAAGGAGCTGAAACGCCTGGGCTTTGCCGGGGCTACCGCCTCCTTCGAGCTGAAGCTGGCCCAGATCCGGGACCTGTCCAAGGCGGTGTCCATGGAGCTCATCGCCTATGGCCGCCTGCCCCTGATGATCACAGAGAACTGCATCGTCTATAACCACGCCGGCCAGCACGTCTGCGGCGACGGGCTGCGCCTGGTGGACCGGAAGGGGGCCCGTTTCCCCGTGGTCAAGGCCTGGGGCTGCCGGAACGAGATCCTCAACGCCAAGACCCTGTTTCTGGCGGACAAGTCCGGCGACTACGCCCGATTGGGTCTGTGGGGGGCCCGGCTGGTGTTCACCACCGAGAGCCCGGAGGACTGCGTGCGCATCCTCCGCCGCTATCAGGGCCAGCGGGGCTGGCAGCCCGGCGACTATACCCGGGGGCTGTATTACCGGGATGTGGAATAAGAAACGGGCAAATTCCCGTTCAACGCCGTAGGGGCGGACCTCTGTGTCCGCCCGCGATGACCGGTGCACCACCGATACCCACCCTCATCCGCCCCCTGCGGGGGCACCTTCCCCCTGGGAGGGGGAAGGCTAATTTCAAATCAAAGCGAGGACAACGACATGAAACTGAAGATCAAGGCCCTTTCTCCCAAGATCGGGCAGGAGATACCCGCACCCTTTTATGCCAGCGCCGGGGCGGCGGCCATGGACCTGCACGCCTGTATGGACGATGCCGTGACCATCCCCGCCGGGGAGCGGCGGATGATCCCCACGGGCATCGCCATCGCCCTGCCCAGCGCCGACTATGTGGCCCTGGTGTATGCCCGCAGCGGCCTGGGGGTGAAGCACGGCGTGGCCCCCGCCAACTGCGTGGGCGTTATCGACAGCGACTACCGGGGGGAGATCATGGTGGGGCTGCAAAACTCCGGCAAGGAGGACTATGTCATCCAGCCCGCCGACCGCATCGCCCAGCTGATGATCGCCCCGGTGATCCAGGCTCAGGTGGAGCTGGTGGACCAGCTGGACGAGACCGCCCGGGGAGCCGGAGGCTTCGGCTCCACCGGCGCGTGAGACAAAACGAGGTGACGGCATGGCAATGATACTGGCATCCCAGTCCCCCCGGCGGCGGGAGCTGCTGGGGCAGATGGGATTTTCCTTCACCGTCCGGCCCGCCCGGGGCGAGGAGCTGCCCCACCCGGAGCTGACCCCCGCCCAACTGGTGGAGGAGCTGGCCCGGCAGAAGGCCCTGGAGGTCTCCGCCGGGGCCGATGCAGACGACGTGGTGGTGGCCGCCGACACGGTGGTGGCCGTCGACGGGACCGTCCTGGGCAAGCCCCGGGATCGCGCCCACGCGGCAGAGATGCTCTCCGCCCTGTCCGGCAGGGAGCACACGGTGTACACCGGCGTGGCGGTAAAGCGGGGGGAGAAGCTGCTGGTGGAGCACGAGGCCACCCTTGTCCGCTTCCGCCCCCTGACCCAGCGGGAGATCCACCTGTATATCCAGACCGGCGAGCCCATGGACAAGGCGGGCGGCTATGGCATTCAGGGCTATGGTGCCCTGCTGGTAGAGGGCATCCGTGGGGACTATTTCAACGTGGTGGGGCTGCCCATCTGCCGCCTGGGCCGGATGCTGGCTCAGGTGGGGGAGGACGCCCTGGCCCGGTGCGCCGAAACGTGCGTCGAAAAGGAGCGCTGACGTGAAAAACTTTTTCCGGCAAAACGGACTGCTGCTGGCGCTCATCGCCCTGCTGCTGTCCATCCTCATCGGCGTGGGCTCGGCCCTGCTGGGGGGCAATACCGACCCGCTGTCCAACGTGGTGAACACGGTGGCCTCCCCCATCCGGGGGGGCGTGTCCGCCGTGATGGACTGGGCGGAGGGGGTCTATACCTACGTGTTCCACTATCAGGAGCTCCACGACCAGCTCAGCGACCTGCAGGTGAAGGTGAGCCAGCTGGAGGAGCAGGTCCGCCAGGGGGAGGAGGCCAGCCGGGAGAACGAGCAGCTGCGCCAGCTGCTGCAGCTCCAGGCCAAGCGCCGGGACTTCACCTTCGAGTCCGCCCGGGTGACCACCCGCTCCACCTCCAACTGGGAGTCCACCCTCACCCTGTCCAAGGGCTCCGCCGCCGGGGTGGCGTTGGGCAACTGCGTCATCACCGAGACGGGGGTCCTGGTGGGCGTGGTCTCCCAGGTGGGGCTGAACTGGTCCACCGTGTCCACCGTGCTGAACACCGACATCGAGATGGGCGGCATCGTCACCCGCACCTATTCCGCCGGGATCCTGGAGGGCAGCTTTGACCTGATGAGCCAGGGCCGCCTGAAGCTGAGCTATCTGCCCGAGGATGCCCGGCTGGTCTCCGGGGACGAGGTGGTCACCTCCGGCAAGGGGGACGTGTACCCCTCCGGCCTGGTGGTGGGCCAGGTGGAGGGCGTGTTCACCGACCCCTCGGGCATGACCCGCTATGCCGTGGTGCTGCCCGACGTGAAGCTGGACAGCCTGGTGGAAGTGTTCGTCATCAAGGACTTTGACATTGTGGAATGATCCCGTGGAGTAAATTATGACAAGACAAGACCTGATCCATAAGTGGGCGGTGTATGCCCTGGCCCTGCTGCCCGTGTGGCTGCTGGACAGCTGCATCCTGCCCCGGTTCCCCCTGTTCGGGATCACCCCCATGCTGCTGCCCCTGGCGCTGACAGCGGTGGCCGTGCTGGAGGGCTCCGGGGCCGGGGGCGGCTTCGGTCTGGCAGTGGGCCTGGTGTGGACCCTGTCCTATCCCCTGGGCTGGGGCGGCGCAGTGATCGGCATGACCCTGGCCGGGGCGGCCATCGGAAGCGTGTCCCAATATGTGCTGTCCCAGTCCCTCCCCGGCTGTATGCTGTGCGGAGCGGGGCTGCTGGCCGTGCTGGACGGCCTGCGCATCGCCGGGGCCCTGATCTCTGACCGGGGCGATCTGCCCGCCCTGCTGGAGGTGGCCGTCCCCGAGTGCCTGCTGTCCCTGGCATGGATGCCGCTGATCTATCTGCTGTTCCGGGCGGTGTATCGGAAGGTGGGCGGGGATAAGCTGGCGTGAGCGTTTTCCCTCTCAGTCACGGCTGCGCCGTGCCAGCTCCCCCATAGGGGGAGCCAAGTTTGCCGCTCCTGTCATTGCGAGGAGCGCAGCGACGTGGCAATCCGTCCCCCCGTCCCTAAGCCTTCCCCTCGGGGGAAGGTGGCATGGCGCAGCCATGACGGATGAGGGGAAGGCTGGCGACCATTGATCGCCTTCGACAGAATCCCCCCGCCGCTTTGCGGCCCTCCCCCCTTTCACAAAGGGGGCTGATATACCGCACCATTAGGCCCCCTTGTGAAAGGCCAACTCCTAACTCATCACTCCTAACTCCTAACTCCTAACTCTCCCACCCCTCGCCTCAGAAAGGAGGCCCCCTCATAGATACCAAACAATTTCAGCGGCGGGTGCTGGCCGTAGTGGTGCTGATGGCCCTGTTGCTCACCGGGCTGGGCTCGGTGCTGTATGACCTTCAGATCAACAACGGCGAGGCCTATCGCCGTCAATCCCAATATAAAATTGCCGAGACCGAAACGGTGGAGGCCGGACGGGGCCAGATCCTGGACCGGAACGGCCGGGTGCTGGTGTCGGACAAGGCGGTGTACCAGGTGAAGCTGAACACCGCCCTCATGGGCAAGGCCCCGGAGCGCAACCAGGCGATTCTCTCCCTGCTCCAGGTGGCCCAGGCCACGGGCACGGAGTGGGAGGACACCCTGCCCATCTCCCGCCAGGCCCCCTTCACCTTCACCACCGACAACCCCTATTACGCCCTCACCGACAACGAGGACGGCTCCCAGTCCCGCACCCTCACCCGCCTGGGCAAGCTGTGCGTGAAGATGAAGTGGATCCAGGACCCGACAAAGGACCCGGAGCCCGTCTCTGACGAGGAGACCGCCCCCCAGAAGCAGGGCTTTTTTGACAAGCTCAAGTCGATCTTCTCCGGCGGGAACAGCGCATCCGATCAGTCCGCCCCCCAGGAAAAAGAGGAGGACACCGCTCTGCCCACGGCGGAGCAGCTGCTGGGCCGCCTGTGCCTGTACTTTGACCTGGCCGAGCAGCCGGAGGACAGTCAGAGCGCCAACCAGACCACCGCCCTGTCCCAGCTGGACCTGGGCGGCCTGGGACAGGACCAGGTGCGGGACGCGGCTGGGGTGCTGTATGAACAGCTGCTGCGCACCAAGGGCGTGAACCAGACGGCCTATCGCTTTGCCGCCGACGTGAACATCGACTTCATCTCCCGGGTGAAGGAGCTGTCCATCCCCGGCGTGGTCATCGAGGCCACCACCACCCGCCAGTATCACACCACCTACGCCGCCCACCTCCTGGGCCGGGTGGCCGCCATCGACCCGGATGAGTGGACGTCCTACTATAAGACGGCGGACATCGACGGGGACGGGGAGCCCGACTATCAGATGAACGACACCGTGGGCAAGGAGGGGGCGGAGCGGGCCTTTGAGAACTATCTCCGGGGCTCCTCCGGCGTGCGGGCCCTAGAGCGGAACACCAGCGGAAAGGTGGTGTCCGAGACCTGGCTCACCGACCCCAAACCTGGAAACAACGTGGTCCTCACCATCGACCTGGACCTGCAATCCACGGTGGAGGACGTGCTGGCCAATTCCATCCCCAAACTGTCCAGTAAAGAGGTGGAGGGTGCGGCCTGCGTGATCTTGGACGTGAACAACGGGGACGTGCTGGCCTCCGCCTCCTACCCCACCTTCAGCCTGGCCACCTACGGCCAGGACATCGCCCAAAACAGCTCCAACCCCCTAAAGCCCCTGACAAACCGGGCCCTGACGGGCACCTATCCCCCGGGTTCCACCTTTAAGATGGTCACAGCCATCGCCGGACTGGAGGAGGGCATCATCACCCCCTCCACCAAGATCCTCGACAAGGGTGCCTACACCTATTACCCCGGCACGCCCCCCAAATGTTGGATCTACCGCCAGCATGGCACCACCCACGGCCTGGTGAATGTGAGCGAGGCCATCAAGGTCTCCTGCAACTACTTCTTCTATGACGTGGGCCGCCGCCTGGGCATCGACCGGCTGGTGGACTACGCCACCCGCTTCGGTCTGGGTCAGAAGACGGGCATCGAGCTGGGGGAGAAGCCCGGTGTCATGGCCAGCCGGGAGTACACCGAGTCCCGGGGCCAGAAGTGGTACGACGGCAACACCCTGTCCGTGGCCATCGGCCAGGAGAACAGCGCCTTCACCCCCATCCAGCTGGCCAACTATATCGCCACCCTGGTCAACGGGGGCACCCGCTACTCCACCCACCTGCTGAAAGAGGTGAAAGCCAGCGACTTCACCAGCGTGGAATACAGCTACCAGCCCCAGGTGCTCAGCACCATCGACATCCAGCCCAAAAATCTGGAGGCGGTGAAGGCCGGTATGCTGGCCCTGACCTCCGACGGCTCGGTGAGCCGCTATTTCCAGAACCTAGGCGTAAAGGTGGGCGCAAAGACGGGCTCGGCCCAGATCAGCGCCCAGACCGAGTCCAACGCCGTGTTCGTCTGCTTCGCCCCCTATGACAAGCCGGAGATCGCCATGGCCATCGTGGTGGAGCACGGCGGCAGCGGCTCGGAGCTGGGTGCCATGGCCGCCGATATTCTGTCCTATTACTTCTCTGCCAAGGACAGCCAGGACGAGGTGCCCACCGAGAATACCCTGACCCGTTGACAACATGCTATAATATTTGTCATTCCGAGGAGCGCAGCACCCGCAAGGGCTTCGCCCTTCCCGCAGCGACCGTTAAAATTTCAAATTCAAGGAGATGCCTAACTATGTCTGAGTGTACCCATGATTGTTCCACCTGCAAAAGCGACTGTTCCTCCCGGGACCTGAGAGTCCCGGCCAACGCCAAGTCCAGCATCAAGCACGTCATCGCCGTGGTCAGCGGCAAGGGCGGCGTGGGCAAGAGCACCGTCACCGCCTCTCTGGCCGTGGCCATGGCCCGCCGGGGCAAAAAGGTGGCCGTGCTGGATGCGGACATCACCGGCCCCTCCATCCCCACCGCCTTCGGCATCCACCAGCGGGCCACCGGCACCGACGAGGGCATCGACCCCGCCGTCACCCCCGGCGGCATCAAGCTCATGTCCCTGAACCTGCTCTCCGCCGAGGAGACCGCCCCCGTCATCTGGCGGGGCCCGGTGATCGCCGGGGTGGTCACCCAGTTCTGGCAGGACGTGGTGTGGGGCGATGTGGACTATATGTTCGTGGATATGCCCCCGGGCACTGGCGACGTACCCCTCACCGTGTTCCAGTCCCTGCCTGTGGACGGGGCCGTCGTTGTCACCTCCCCCCAGGACCTGGTATCCATGATCGTGACCAAGGCCGTGAACATGGCCAAGATGATGGACGTGCCCGTGCTGGGCCTGGTGGAGAACTACAGCTATTTCCAGTGCCCCGACTGCGGCAAGCGCCACGCCATCTTTGGCGAGAGCCATCTGGACCAGGTGGCCCAGCAGCTGGAGGTGCCCATCTTAGCCCGCCTGCCCATGGACCCCACCGTGGCCGCCGCCTTTGATGCGGGGAAGATGGAGACGCTGGAGACCAACTATCTGGCCGACGTGGCCGAGAAACTGGACGTGTAAGCGTCTGCGCAACGCAAAGGAGAGAAGACGACCATGCGGGACGGATTTATCAAGGTGGCCGCCGGCACCCCGGAGATCCGGGTGGCCGACTGCACCTACAACGCGCAGCAGTGCCTGACGCTGATGCGTCAGGCGGCGGACCAGGGCGTAAAGGTGCTGTGCCTGCCCGAGCTGTGCCTGACGGGCTACACCTGCGGCGACCTGTTTTTGCAGGAGAGCCTGCTGCAGGGGGCGGAGGATGCCCTGGCCCATATCATAAGGGAGACAAAGGACCTGGACCTGGTGACGGCCCTGGGCGTGCCCGTGCGCTACCACGGCAAGCTGTTCAACTGCGCCGCCGTCCTGTGCCGGGGAGAGCTGCTGGGCCTGGTGCCCAAGCTGAACCTGCCCAACTACACCGAGTTCTATGAGGGGCGCTGGTTCACCTCCGGCCGGGCGCTGCTGGGCAGCGACTTCTGTATCCCCTTCGCCGGGCAGGAGAACGTGGAGTTCTCCCCCGGGCTGATCTTCCGCTGTGCGGACCTGCCCCAGCTGTGCATAGGCGTGGAGATCTGCGAGGACCTGTGGGTGGCAGACACCCCCTCCACCCGTCTGGCCCAGGGGGGCGCGACCCTGATGCTGAACCCCTCCGCCAGCGACGAGACGGTGTGCAAGGACGACTATCGCCGCACCCTCCTCTCCGCCACCTCCGGGCGGCTGGTCTGCGGCTATGTCTACGCCGACGCGGGCTGGGGGGAGTCGTCCACCGACCTCATCTACGCCGGGCACAGTCTCATCGCAGAGAACGGGACGATTTTGGCCCAGCGCCGGTTTGAGACGGGACTCACCGTCACCGAGCTGGACCTGGAGAAGCTCTGCCACGAGCGCCAGCGTATGTCCACCTTCCCGGCGGATGCCCCCGACCTGTTCCCCCAGTATTTCCGGCTGAATGTGGCGGAGACAACGCTCACCCGGCCCGTGGCCAAAAATCCCTTCGTCCCCGCCGACCACGGGGACCGGGCCGCCCGGTGTCAGGAAATTCTCACCCTGGCCGCCCTGGGCCTGAAAAAGCGCCTGGCCCACACCGGGGCCAGAACGGCGGTGGTGGGGCTGTCCGGCGGACTGGACTCCACCCTGGCCCTGCTCATCACCGCCCGGGCCATGGCCATGCTGGACCGGCCCATGACGGACATTCTGGCCGTGACCATGCCCTGCTTCGGCACCACCAGCCGCACCAAGTCCAATGCCGAAATTCTGGCCGAGCGCATCGGCACCACCTTTGACACCGTGGACATCGGCGATGCGGTGAAGGTCCACTTCCGGGACATCGGCCAGTCCATGGACGACCTGTCCGTCACCTTTGAAAACGGCCAGGCCCGGGAGCGGACCCAGGTGCTGATGGACCTGGCCAACCGCACCGGCGGCATGGTCATCGGCACCGGGGACCTGAGCGAGCTGGCTCTGGGCTGGGCCACCTATAACGGGGACCACATGTCCATGTACGCCGTGAACGCCGGCATCCCCAAGACCCTGGTGCGCCACCTGGTGGCCTATGTGGCCGACGAGGCCGAAACCCGGGACCCCAAGCTGTCCGCCGTCCTGCGGGACATTCTGGACACCCCCGTCTCCCCCGAGCTGCTGCCCCCCAAGGACGGGGAGATCGCCCAGCGCACCGAGGAGCTGGTGGGGCCCTACGAGCTCCACGATTTCTTCCTGTACTACGCCGTGCGCTGGGGCTTTACCCCCGGGAAGATCTATCGCTTGGCCCAATACGCCCTGGGGGATACCTATGACAACGCCACCCTGCTGCGCTGGCTGGACAACTTCTACCGCCGCTTCTTCGCCCAGCAGTTCAAGCGCTCCTGCCTGCCTGACGGCCCCAAGGTGGGCTCCGTCACCCTGTCCCCCCGGGGGGACTGGAGAATGCCCAGCGATGCCTGCGCCACCCTGTGGCGGGCCCAGCTGGAGCAGCTGAAGGCCCGGGAGGGCGTGTAAATCCGCACAGAAACAGCAAGACCCCCGCCCGTCCGGCGCGATTCGGACAGGCGGGGGTCAGTTTTTTGTGGGGGAGGGCTATTTGATTTCGCGTTCCATTACACCATCAGCGACGAGACCATCTGGGCGAAGCCGGCGGGGTCCTCCAGGGGCAGACCGGCCAGCAGCAGGGCCTGGTCATAGAGCAGGGCGGCATACTTGCTCACGGTGTCCTTGTCCCCGGTGTCCACGGCCTTTTTCAGGGCGGCGAAGGGGGCGGAGTCGGCGTTGAGCTCCAGCACCCGGTCGGCCTTCATGTGCTGGCCGCCCTCCACCTTGTTCATATACTTCTCCATCTCCAGGGAGACGGGGCCGTCGGCGGTGAGGCAGCAGGCGCCGGACTTGAGGATGGAGGAGATGCGGACCTCCTTCACCTGGTCGCCCAGAGCCTCTTTCACGGCCTCCAGCACGGGCTTTCCGGCCTCGGCCTTCTCCTGGGCGGCCTTCTTCTCCTCCTCGGTCTGGGGCAGGGCGTCCTCGTCGGCCACCGACTTGAACTGCTTGCCGTTCAGCTCGGCCAGGGCCTTCATCACAAAGTCGTCCACGTCCTCGGTGCAGTACAAAATTTCATAGCCCTTGTCCAGGATGCGCTCCACCTGGGGCAGCTTGGCGATCTTCTCCGGGTCCTCGCCGCAGGCGTAATAGACGAACTTCTGGTCCTCGGGCATCCGGTCTTGATAGGCGGCCAGAGTGGTGTAAGTGTTCTCCTTGGAGGACCAGAACAGCAGCAGGTCCTGCAGCAGGTCCTTCTTGGCCCCGTAGTCGGCCACCACGCCGTATTTCAGCTGGGTGCCGAAGGCATGCCAGAACTTTTCGTATTTCTCCTTGTCGTCCTTCTGCATCTTCAGCAGCTCGGACTTGATCTTCTTTTCCAGGGCGGTGGCGATGACCTTCAGCTGGCGGTCGTGCTGCAGGATCTCCCGGCTGATGTTCAGGGAGAAGTCGGGGGAATCCACCACGCCCTTCACAAAGCGGAAGCAGTCGGGCAGCAGGTCGGCGCACTTGTCCATGATCATCACGCCGGAGGAGTAGAGCTGCAGGCCCTTCTGATACTCCCGGGTGTAGAAGTCATAGGGGGTCTGGGCGGGGATATACAGCATGGCCTTGTAGGTCACAGCGCCCTCGGCGCTGGTGTGGATGACGGCCAGGGGGTCCTGCCAGTCGCCGAACTTCTCCTTGTAGAAGGCGTTGTACTCCTCGGGCTTCACCTTGGACTTCTGGCGCTGCCACAGGGGGATCTGGGAGTTGATGGTCTTCCACTCCTTCACCGTCTCCCACTCGGGCTTATCGTCCTCCCCGGCGTCGGCGGGCTTGGGCTTCTGGCGGTAGTCCTCCACCTCCATGGTGATGGGATAGCGGATATAGTCGGAGTATTTCTTGATGAGCTCCTGTAATTTAAAGGTCTCCAGATACTGGTCGTAGTTCTCCTCGTCGGCGTTGGCCTTCAGGTGCATGATGATGTCGGTGCCGGGGTGCTCCTTCTCGCAGGCGGTGATGGTATAGCCGTCGGCCCCGTCGGACTGCCACATCCAGGCCTCGTCGCTGCCCCAGGCCCTGGTAATGACGGTGACGGCATCGGCCACCATAAAGGCGGAGTAGAAGCCCACGCCGAACTGGCCGATGACGTCGATGTCCTCGGCGGCCTTGTCGTCCTGGGCCAGGCCGGCCTTGAACTGACCGGAGCCGCTGTGGGCGATGGTGCCCAGGTTGGATTCCAGATCCTCACGGGTCATGCCGATGCCGTTGTCGGACACGGTGAGGGTGCGCTTCTCCTTGTCGGGGACGATGGTGATCTTCAGGTCGGCCCGGCTGACCCCCATGGAGTCGTCGGTGAGGGACTTGTAGGCCAGCTTGTCCTCGGCGTCGCTGGCGTTGGAGATGAGCTCACGCAGGAAGATCTCCTTGTGGGTGTAGATGGAGTTGATCATCAGGTCCAGCAGCCGCTTGGACTCGGCCTTGAATTGCTTCTTTGCCATGGTAAATACCTCCTATGTAAAACAAAGCTGTTTGATAAACAATTCTAGCACTCTATTTATATGAGTGCTAATGTTATGATAGCGCGTTCCCCACAAAAATGCAAGGGAGTTCACAGTTTTTTTACACTTTGGACAGAGGAGTGTCAGTCGGACTTTAAAATGAGGGGGTGATGATGATTTGGTTGACTTATGGCGGGGGGAGTAGGATAATACGGTTTTATCAACGGTGCCGTGCAGAGGCAGAAAAATTTTTAAATGCTGCAACCTTTTGGGGATCCAAAGCATCTATTATAATGACCGGAGAGCGAAGAACCGGAGCAGGAGGCCGTCAGATGTGGAAAAAACCTTGAATAAAGAGGACTTCACCCGTCTGGTGCTACAGAATCAGACGGCCATGTTTCGAGCTGCCCGGGCCATCGTGACAACCGACGAGGACGCAGAGGATGCGGTGCAGAATGCCATCTGCACTGCGTTTACAAAGCGGGATACCCTGCGGGAGCCTGAAAAATTCAAACCGTGGATCTTGCGGATCGTAGTGAACAACTGCTATGATCTGTGCCGGAAATATCGGCCCACTGTGGATCTGGCGGACGTGCAGGACTGTTTGCCGGCCAATGATCCCGATCTGACCGTACATCTGTCCCTGTGGGAGGCCGTGCTGACGTTAAAACCGGAGATGCGCTGTGTTGTGACCCTGTTCTATTATGACGGCTTTTCCATTCGTGAGATCAGCCGTATTTTGGGGATCAGCGACGCAGCCGTAAAGTCCAGGCTGTCCCGCAGCAGAAACCAGCTGCGCCTTCTGCTGGCTGATGAATCAGGAGGGTTTTATGGATCAATTTGACAAGCTGCTCCGCCAGCGCGCGGCAGAGGAACCCGTTCCGATCCCAAGCGACTATGCTGGCCGGGTGTTTCAAGCCTGTGCGGCGTTAAGCGAAGCACCGCAGAAGATACATCACCGCCACTGGGGCAGATGGCTCGCCGCAGCGCTGGCGCTGTTCATTGCCCTTCCCAACGTGTCCACCTCGGCCGCAGCGGCGATGACGGAGATCCCGGGGCTGGGTGCCTTGGTAAAGGTGATCACCTTCCGCAGCTATTCCTACGACGACGGTCACAGCTCTATGGACATCCTTGTGCCGGAGCTGTCCGGCAGCGACGCAGCCAATGCAGTAAATCAGGAGGTCCGAACCTATACCGACGAGCTGCTGACACAGTTCTATCGGGACTGCGAAAGGGTGGGAGACGGCTATCAGGACCTGCGCGTATCCAGCGTGGTGCTTGCCAATACGGACACCTGGTTCACCCTTCGGATCGACGCAACACAGACAGAGGCCAGCAGCTATGCCTTCAGCCGATTCTATCACATCGACAAGGCGACGGGACAGGTGGTCTCCCTGGGGGACCTCTTCCGTGATGGGGCAGAGTATACGGCGGTACTGTCTGACGAGGTGCGCCGGCAGATGGAGACACAGCTGTCCGCAGATCGGACCCTTGCCTATTTCCCGGATGATTTTGACGGAATCGACCCGGAGCAGAATTTCTATTTCGACGCAGAGGGAAATCTGGTTCTGGTTTTCGATGAATATGGCATTGCGGCGGGCTCGATGGGTATGCCGGAATTCACGATGGAGAAAAACATCTATCAAAGCCTCTTAAAAGAGAAATATCAGAAAGGTTGATCGCAATGAAGAAGAAACTGCTTATTTTACTCGCAGCTGTGTCGATCCTGACGCTGGCTGCCGCCTGCGGCGGCCCGGTGTCTAGCGCAGGCTCCGGCTCCGACGGCGGAACGTCCGGCACCCAGCAGCAGGAGTCCAGCACCTTGACCGGCAAGCTGGATGAGAAGAAGGACTTTATGTTTGTCGTGACCGACGACGACGATGTTTCCTACCAGTTTTCCATCGACTCCTCCGCTGCGCCCGAGGGCTATGACGACGTGGCCGAGGGGGATTCCGTTACCGTGACCTACACCGGCACCCTGTCCGAGGTCGATCCCTTTGAGGGCACGGTGATCTCTGTGGAGAAAGTGAAATGACGATCCTCCTTTGAGGATGAAAAAGCACAAATCGGAGCTGTTTCGGCTCCGATTTGTGCTTTTTGCTGCCGTTCGTTCGGCGGAGTTTCCGTTGTTTCCGTCCAGACCTGCCCGCTCCGATCCTGTTCTGGATCAAACGTGGGTCAGGATCGCTTCACAGGCGGTTTTCAATGCGGGAATATCATGCAACAGCGTGTCCCATACAGAGGGGATATCGATCGCACCATAGGCGTGGACATAGAAATTCCGGGTGTCCTTAATGATACGCCATGGAATTGCCTTATTCTGAGCCTTGACATCGTCAGAGAGCTGCGAAACCAACTCGCCGATCTGAACAACGCACATGCAACAGGCGTCCTGAAAGAGATAGTCCTGCTCAAAAGCGGAAAAGTCGTGATGGTAGCGCTCTAAATTGTCAGCAATGCGCTGGCAATAGAGAACGATTTTTTGCAAAATAAGTCGGTCACGCATTTCGATAGAGCACCACCTCGTCTTTCTGGATCATGTCCAAGAACGATTTGTCGGAGGAGTCGCTTGTCACCAGATCCACCGGCAGCTTTAAGGCATCCTCTACCGCCAAACGGAACCCGCAGAGCTGGAACAGGGAGCGCAGAGCACCCTTGTCGATTTTGAGATCCACGTCGCTGCCAGCATCCGCCAAGCCTTTGGCGTAAGAGCCGAAAAGGGATACGCTTGCCACACCGTGGGCCCGCGCGATGGGGGAAACAATATTACGGAGTTCTTCAATGCTGTATGGTGCCATAAAACCACCCCCTTGATAACATAAATATACCATGTAATCAGAGCAAATAAAAGAAAATTTTCCTGAAACGTGGTGTAATATGATTAGGGGAGAGTGAGACGGACCATTCGTTCCGTTTCTTCACTGCTTACGATGGTCGCGGTCAGCACTGTGCCATCCTGTGAATAGGAAAGGTCATAGACGGACTCATTTTCCGCAAGGTCCAATTCGGCAAGTGTGCGCCCTTCGATCGAGAGAATGCTGCTGCCATCAACGTAGGCGGCGGTGGAAAGATCATCGTACTGCCAGACGAGGTGGGTGCCGATGAAAGTGTTGGAGAAGCTGCGGCTTTCTGTATCAAAGATGAAGTAACGGGCGTTTTTCGGCCCGCCGTGGCCAGTGATTACCACATACTGCCCCACTGCGTCGCAGTCGAGGAGAGACGTGATGGCGGGACTTTGCTCCGCAAGATCCCAGCTTTCATCCCCGTAGGAAAAGACGGTGCCGCTGATACTAAACTTCTCCGGTGCCGTATCGCCGTGCAGATCGTCGATCTCATCCCGGCTGGGGAGGATCGTACTGCTCCCATTTTCCACACGGAAGCTTTCGGCCATCATGCGAAGCTGTTTCGCCTGCAATTCAACCTCTGACTCGTCTGCATTGTCGTAGCTCCAATGAGTTTCTACCCAGCAGCAGGATTCATGGGAGGGCACGGGATAGAGGTAGACGATCGTGCTGCTTAACCCTTCCTGCGTGACGCAGCGGTAGTATCCGTCCAACTCTTCTACGGCGTGACCGGCGTTTTGCAGACCGGCCAGCTCATCTGCAAGGCTGTCCTGCTTCACAACGTTAAGGTAGGCATCGCTGCTGTCAGACCACCACTCGCATGTTCCGGCGCTGTGCAGCCATGGACCAACAATGCAGATGCTCCAATCATCCTCATAGAAGCGGTCGGCATCGGCAGCTTGCGTATCACCGACCTGAAAACTGTCAGGCAGAGGGGAATCTCCCTCGGTGTACGGCCAAGTGACGTAGAAATTCCGGTAGGCGTCGCCGTCAATGCAGAGGTAGACGTTGCCGTTGTTCACGACCGTGTGCCGCACACCGTCCGTCGTGGTGACATAGAGCTCGGTGCTGCCGCCGTTAAGCGGCTCCATACTGCGGACATACCGGCCGCCGCTTTTGTTGATGAGCGCGACCGCCTGGGCAATTTCGTCTGCATTGAAGTCTTTATACTGCTTGTCGGTCACCTGCGGCATAATCGTCAATTCAACCCGCACCACATCATCCACGCGCAGATTTTTCGCCCACTTCATCGTTTCGTGTTCCGGATTTGTCAGAAAGCACACCGCCACAGCGATGCACACAATGGCTGACGCCGCGACGATCCAGAATGCGGGCTTTTTGTAGTGAAGCGCATTCCGCACACGCTCCTTGACGCCGACTTCCCCGAACGCCAGCGGGCAGGAGATGACCGCCTTGTGCGGCATACTGCACGCAAGCAGCACCGTGGAATAGGTTTTGACGGCGCTTGCGTCCATCGTGCGGATCACCCGCTCATCGCAGGCCAGCTCAATGTCACGGCAGAGCAGCGCATAGGCCAGCCACAGCAGCGGGTTGAACCAGTAGACGGCTAGCAGCACGAAGCCCAGCAGCTTCCACCAGTGGTCATACCGTGCGAGATGTGCCCTCTCATGGGCCAGTACGTTCTGCCGCTGCACCTCGTCCAGCCCGGAGGGCAGATAGATGCGTGGTTTTACGATACCGAGGATGAACGGCGAGGAAATACCGTCGCAAAGATAAATGTTTTCCTGAATGGGGAGCGATACGCTCACACGCCGGCGCAGCCGAAGATAGCTCACCAGCGCATAGAGCAGCATGGCTCCAAAGCCGATGAGCCACACCCAGCCTGCGATCTCCGTCCAGACATAGAGTGGGTTGACGCTCATTCCCGGCACGGCGGCAAAGTGCTCGCTGAGGGAGGGATTCACAGCGTTGTCGATGACGCTCACGCCGCTGGTGATGGTCGGCGCAGGGTCAAACTGTACGGCTGCGGGACTGACCGTTTCGGCACTGGGGATCAGGCTCAATGCGCTTTCGATGGAAAACGGCAGGACCAGCCGCAGTGCGACGATGCCCCAGAGCAGGACGTTCATCCACTTGGGCGAACGCTTTGATCCCAGGCGCAGCACCAGCACGGCCAGCACCAGCCAGCTTGCGGAGATGCTCAAATTCAAGAGCTTCAAAAAGACGGCGGCCATAGGCTCACTCCTTTCCGCAGCGGTCGATCATGCACTGAATTTCCGCAATGTCCTTCTCTGAAAGGGATTTTCTTGTGGTGAACGCCGCCAGAAAAGCGGGGAGAGAGCCGTCGAAGGTGTCCTCCACAAATTTCTCACTCTGTACGGCGTTATAGTCCTCCTGCGAGAGAAGGGAAGTGACCGTGCCGTTTTCGTTCTGAAAAATACCGTGCTGGCAGAGTTTCTTCAAAACCGTGTAGGTCGTGGATTTTTTCCATTGCAGCTCCTGCTGGCACAGCTTCACCAGCTCGCCGGAGGTCAGCGGCTCGTGCCGCCAGATGAGTTCTGCAAAATGCGTCTCAACAACGCCCAGTTTGTAATCGTCCATGGATGCGTCCCCCTTTTTATTGGTCTATTTATGATAGACTTCCCTGTGCTTGAAGTCTATCATAAATAGACCAATCCTGTCAAGCGCATTTTGTACCTCTGAAATCAATGGACGCAAAAGTGCAAAAAAGTCCTGATTTCTTACGAAATCAGGACTTTTTTGCGTGTCAATAAGCCCGTTTCTGTCATCTTGGCTCCCCCTATGGGGGAGCTGTCAGCGAAGCTGACTGAGAGGGCAGGCCGCCGGGGACAGCAGCCCCTGCGCATTTCCTTTCTCACAGCCAGATGCTGCTTGCGTGGGCCATGCGGGTGCGGGTGTACAGGATGACCCGGTCCCCCTGGTGCAGGGTCAGATCGCCGTTGGGGATGAGCATCCGGCCCTTGCGCTTGACGATGACGATCAGGGTCTGGCGGGAGATATCCAGGTCCCGGATACGCTGGCCGTTCCAGGGATTGTGCTGGCGCAGCTCCAGTTCCTTCAGCTCGATATGGTGCTGGTCGCTGCTGCCCACCGACTCGGCCCCCAGCACCAGCACGTCGTTGTCCATCAGCTTCACGCTGCCCCGGGGGACCACCACCTCGTGCCCCCGCTGGATGGCCACCACGATAACGCCGTGGGGCAGGCCCAGCTGCTGGATGGTCTTGCCCGACCAGCTGTCGTGCTCGGTGAGGGCCACCCGGATGAAGTGGACCTCGTCCTCGTCGGCATACTCGCTGATGCGCTTGATGCGGGTATACTGATCCACAAATCCGGCGGAAATAATACCCGTTGGAATGGCCACCATGCCCACGCCCAAAAACGTAATGAAGATGCTGAATATTTTTCCCATCGTCGTAACGGGATAGATGTCGCCATAGCCGATGGTCAGCAGGGTGGACACCGACCACCAGATGCCGGAAAAGGCGTTGGAGAACACCTCCGGCTGGGCATCGTGCTCCAGGCTGTACATGCACAGGCTGGAGGCCAGCATAAGCACCAGCAGGATGAACACCGAGGAGAATAGCTGCTGCCGCTTGCTGGAGATGACCTGGGTGATAACACCCAGGGAGTCGTAATAGGCGTTCACCCGGAACAGGCGGAACACCCGGGCCACCCGGAACATGCGGAAGGCCACCGCCCCGCTGGGGAAGAACACCGGCAGATAATAGGGCAGAAAGGACAGCAGATCCACCAGGCCGCTGAAGGAGAAGATATACCGCAGCACCGCACGGGGTTCCGTCAGGCTGGGCCGCAGAAACTTGGCCGTCCACAGCCGCATGGCAAAGTCTGCGGCGAAGAAGGCCACCGTGACCGCCTCTATCGTCACCAGCCAGGGGCCGAATCTGGCATGGAGATCGTCGAAGGTATTCATCACGCTGACCACCAGATTGATCACGATAGACAGAATGTTAAAGGCGTCATACACCTGGCTGGCTACGTCGCCGGGCAGCCCGATCTCGATGATCTCGAACAGGCGCTTACGCCGATAGTCCCACTCAGTCTCCATTTCTCTCTCCTCCAGACGCCCCGCCGCCGATTTGCACGGACTGCGGAGCCTTTGGTGTTACAGGGCGGCCTGCCTGGGGGCCAGCTCCACCCCCTGGTCCGTCACCGTGGCCTGTACCCCCAGCAGGGGGCACAGGTCGCTCAGGGGCAGACAGCGCCCGCCGCTGCGCTCCACCGTGGGGCCGGACAGGCGCACCAGCATTCCGTCCAGCAGGGCCCGGCGGCCCACGGGCAGCTCGATCTTGTGCAGGCCGTCAGACAGGCGGAGCACCCCGTCCTCCCCCGTCTCCCCCGTCCAGCCCAGGGCGGCGGCCAGAGCGGCTGCATCCACATAGGTCACGCCGGACAGCCGGGTCACTCTGTCCCCCAGGTCCAGGGCCTGTCCCTGCCAGAACAGGGCGGGGGCCTGATTCTCCCCCGGCTGGGTCTGGGCGGCCAGATACTCCTCATAGGTCAGCCCCCGGTCCATGCAGGTCCGGGCGATGTCCTGTCCCACATAGCGGTAGTGCCAGGGCTCATAGCGATAGCCGGTGATGGACTCCTTCTCCCGGGGATAGCGCAGCAGAAAGCCGAACCGGGCACAGTTGGCCCGGAGCCAGGCATATTCCGCCGTGTTCTCGAAGTGGGCGCTGATGCTGGCGGTGTTGATGTCCAGGGCCAGGCCGGTCTGGTGCTCGGAGTAGCCGGGGCGGGCGGAGTACCGCTCGGCATTGGCCTTGCCGTCTATGGACACATAATGTTGATACAGCCCCTGCTGGGTCTGATAGGAGCGGTAGGCGGACACGCTGCGCAGGGAGATACCGTCCTGCTTGGCCGCGTCGGCCATGGCCCGAAAGGCCGCCGCCGCTTCGGGGACCATGCTGCCCACGCCATAGCGCCCGCCCAGCTTCTCCAGCTCCGGCACATAGGTCTCAGACAGGCCGTGGTACTTGTTCACCAGCACCAGGGGGTCCGCCGGGTCATCGATGGGCCGGGCATCGTCATAGGGGGTGAGGTCCAGATCCAGGTTGACCTGGGTGACGATCTCTGCCGTCTCCGCCTCCGGGTGGGCCTGGACATAGGCCAGATAGCGGGCCTCCCGGTCCAAGCGGCTGTTTTCCAGCGCCAGACAATCCAGCAGCCGGGGTGCCAGCCCCATGGCCCGCTCCCCCAGCCGGGCCCACAGCTGCTCCGCCTGCTGCTCAGAATAGCCCAATCCCGCCAGCTCCGCCAGGGCGGCGTGATAACCAGCGGCCGGGTCCGGCTCATAGAGCAGAGGGGACAGCCCCTCCACCGCCGCCACCAGGGGCGGCTCCTCCGTTTTGGCGGCCAGCGCCGCCGGGGACAAACACAGGGCCAGGGACAACGCCCCGGCCAGAATACGCTTAGAATATGTGGACATGCTGAAAAGACCTCCAGGGGGTTACAAAGAGAGATGGGTTAGGAGTGATGCGCTTTCGTTTGATACTCGGCAGACAGCTCGTCCGCCAAATAGTCATCGCTCATGCAGTGCAGATCGGACACGCCGTCCCGCATCAGGCAGTATAGCTGGGAGCGATAAAACAGGTCCATCGCCCCGCCGAGGGAGATCCCCGTCTTTTTTGCAAAGCAGGCGATGACCCGAGCATATTTCTTTTGCAGGAGAATGGGGTTTGCCTTCATACAGTCACATCTCTTTCCCGCATCAGCTCCAGGATGTCGTTGACGATATAGTCCTTGCTCTGGGTGTGGAGCATCTCGTACTCGGGCACGATATAGCCGTTTAGAATGTCGCTCCGTTCGGTGAAGGCCCGATAGACCTGCTGACCGCTCACGCCCAAGCGGGCGGCCACACTCTCCACACAGAAGACAGCAAACTCCAGCTCCCTGGCGTTCCTGATGGGGCCACCGATTTTATCTGTGTTCTCCATGGGCCACCTCCCGGCACCGCTCCAAAAAATATTCCCAAATGGCTTCGCCGCCGTCGCAGTCGGGGCGGCGGCGGGTATAGGCCATGCGCTCGGGGTGGAACTGCACCCCCAGGATGGGCAGGCGCTCATGCTCCATGGCCTCGGCCACGCCCCCCTCGCTCCATGCGGTGATGACCATGCCGAAGCCCGGATCGGCCACCGCCTGGTGGTGAAAGCTGTTGGTGTGGAGAATGGAGCCATACAGCCCCGCCAGCCATGACCCTTCCCGGGTGCGCACCGGGTGCCGGGCATCGTCCCGCCGGGTCCCCCTGTGGAAGATGCCCTGTTCCGGGGGCAGGTCCTGGATCAGCCCGCCTCCTAAAGCGGCGGCAATGACCTGCATCCCCCGGCAGATGCCCAGAATGGGCCGTCCCGCCTGATGGAAGGCCCGGAAGAGCGCCAGCTCCGCCACGTCCCGCTCCCGGTCCGGGGGATCGCCCCCCGCCTGGGGCCAGCCGAACAGCTCGGGGTCCAGGTCCCCGCCGCCGCACAGCACCAGCCCCGCACAGGACAGGTCCGGTTCCGGGGAATGGCCCGGGCAGGGGATGCCCCCCGCCGCCGTCACCGCATCGGCATAGGCGGCAGAGGCCCCCCGCTCACAGGAGAGCTGGATGCGGGGCCTTGGCTCAGACATGCTGGGCCTCCCGGTGGCGGACCATGTCTGCGATCAGGTCCACGGCCCCCTCCACCCCCACGGTGGTGGAGTTGATGGTCAGGTCATACCGGCGCATCTCGCCCCAGCTGTGGCCGGTGTAGTAGTTATAATAGTTGGCCCGGCCCCGGTCCATCTGCACCACCCGGCGCTCCATGTCGTCCTGGGGAATGTGATACTCCTCCACACACCGGCGCACCCGGCTGGCCAGGTCGGCGTGGATGAACACCTTCAGGCAGTTGTCCCGGTCCCCCAGCACATAGTCGCTGCACCGCCCCACGATGACGCAGGGACCTTGGTCGGCCAGCTCCCTTATCACATCGGACTGGGCAAAGAATGCCTGGTGGCTGACGGGGATGCCGTGGCTGGACATGGTGGGGGCCCCGATGCCGATGGGGGCGATGGACATGTGAAAGCGGCTGCGGGCCCGCTCCTCCGCCCGGGCGATAAAGTCCGGGGACAGGCCGCTCTTCTCCGCCGTCTTCAAGATCAGGGTCCGGTCATAGCAGGGGATGCCCAGGCGGGCCGCCAGCTGCTTTCCGATCAGACGGCCGCCGCTGCCAAATTCCCGGCTGATAGAGATGACATAGTTGCTCATGCGATTTCCTCCTGCTGATACCAGTTGCCGGGCGCAGCCCGGTTTTCATATATTATAGCGGACCGCTTGAAAAATGACAACGAAAATCTGTCCCTTTTTCCGGCATTTCGGGTAATTTTTCGTGGCCGAAGGGCGGTGATTTTCGGAACAGTTCATAAAATCCCTCCAGCCCTTGCATCACGGCGGCAGAGCGGGTATGATAAACCCATAGAAACAGATCCAGTCAGGCGCGCTGCAAGCGCTTTGGAAAGGCGGCGGTATCCATGTCTGTGCGGAGCTCGGGCGTTCTGATGCCCATTTTCTCCCTCCCCTCCCCCTACGGGGTGGGCACCCTGGGGCGGCAGGCCCGGGAATTTGCGGACTTTTTGGCCCGGAGCGGGCAGAGCCATTGGCAGATCCTGCCCATCGGCCCCACGGGATATGGGGACTCCCCCTATCAGTCCTTCTCCTCCCGGGCGGGCAACCCCTATCTCATCGACCTGGACGAGCTGGAGCAGCAGGGGCTGCTGGAGCGGGAGGAGTACGCCTCCCTCCCCTGGGGGGACGACCCGGAGCGGGTGGACTATCAGACCCTCTACCGCCTGCGGCTGCCTGTGCTGCGGCGTGCCTGCGACCGGCTGCTCTCCCGCTCCCCGGCGGCCTTTGACCGGTTCTGTCTGCTCCACCAGGCCTGGCTGGATGACTATGCCCTGTTTATGGCCCTGAAAGAGCGGTACGGCGGCACCCCCTGGCTGGAGTGGCCGGAGGACATCCGCCTCCGCCGCCCCCGGGCCATGGCCCGGGCGAAAAAAGAGCTGGAGGACGACATCCGCTTCTGGCAGGGGGTGCAGTACCTCTTCTTTGGCCAGTGGCAGGAATTCAAGTCCTATGTCAACGGAAAGGGCATCTCCATCGTGGGCGACCTGCCCATCTATGTCGCCGGGGACAGCGCCGACGTGTGGGCCGCCCCGGAGCAGTTCCTGCTGGACGACCAGGGCCGCCCCACCCTGGTGGCCGGGGTGCCCCCGGACGACTACTCCGCCGACGGCCAGCTGTGGGGCAACCCTCTGTTCCGGTGGGACCGGATGAAACAGGACGGCTACGCCTGGTGGCTGGACCGGGTGGCCTTTCAGTTCAAAATTTACGACGTGCTGCGGCTGGACCACTTCCGGGGCTTTGAATCCTATTACGCCATCCCCTACGGGGAGAAGACCGCCCGGAACGGCCAGTGGCTGCCCGGGCCTGGGATGGACTTCTTCCGGGCCCTCCGCCGCAGCCTGGGCCCCCGGCCCATCATTGCCGAGGACCTGGGCTTTCTCACCCCGGAGGTGTACCAGCTGCTGGCGGACACGGGCTTTCCCGGCATGAAGGTGCTGGAGTTCGGCTTTGGCGACCCGGGGGAGGACAGCGAATACCTGCCCCACAACTACCCCGTCCACAGCGTGGCCTATCCCGGCACCCACGACAACGACACCATTCTGGGCTGGCTGGACAGCCTGACCCCGGAGCAGGCGAAGTTCGCCCGGCACTACCTCCGCCTGTCCCGCCGGGAGGGGCTGCACTGGGGCGTGCTGCGTTCTCTCTGGGCCAGCCCCGCCCAGCTGACCGTGGTGCAGATGCAGGACCTGCTTGGCCTTGACCGCCGCGCCCGGATGAACACCCCCTCCACCCTGGGGGGCAACTGGCAGTGGCGGGCACTGCCGGAGGCGATGAGCGCCGGCCTGGCCCGGCGGCTGTACCGGGAGGCCGCCGCCTATCAGCGTCTGCCCCGGGGCGGCGCAGCAAAGAACGAGGAGTGAACTGACATGCAACTAAGTGAAGAAATTTTCCAGCTGACCCAACAGCACTTTGGCCGGGCCCCCGACCAGTGCGACGACCGGCAGCTGTATCAGGCCCTGCTCATCCTGGCCCGGCAGCGGGCCGGGGAGCGCCCCGCTCCCACGGGGGAGCGGAAGCTCTATTACTTCTCGGCGGAGTTTTTGCTGGGCAAGCTGCTGTCCAACCAGCTGCTGGCCCTGGGGCTGTATCAGCCGGTGAAGGACTATCTGGCCGGAATGGGCCGGGACCTGGGGGTGCTGGAGTCCATGGAGCCGGAGCCCTCCTTGGGCAACGGCGGTCTGGGCCGCCTGGCCGCCTGCTTTCTGGACTCCATCGCCGCCCTGGGACTGCCCGGAGACGGCGTGGGCCTGAACTATCACTTCGGCCTGTTCCGCCAGGTGTTCTCCCGGTGCAAGCAGACGGAGGAGCCGGACCCCTGGCTCCAGCCCGACGGCTGGCTCATCCCCACCCGGCGCGCCTTCCCCGTCTCCCTGGGAAACACCCAGGTGACGGCTGTCATGTATGACATCGCCATCCCCGGGGCGGGCAGCGGCTGTGCAAACCGCCTGCATCTGTTCGACCTGGCCGACCCCGCCCACGCCCCCTGGGTGGGCATCGACTTTGACAAGGGGGACATCGCCCACAACCTGACCTCCTTCCTCTACCCCGATGACAGCGACCGGGCAGGGCGGCTGCTGCGGGTGTATCAGCAGTATTTCCTGGTGTCCGCCGGGGCCCAGCTCATTCTGGCGGAGCTGGAGGAGCGGGGCTTTGCCCCGGACACCCTGGCCGACCATGTGGTCATCCAGATCAACGACACCCACCCCTCCATGGTCATCCCGGAGCTGGTGCGGCTGCTCATGGACCGTGGCCTGACCTTTGACCGGGCGGCGGACCAGGTGACGGCGGCCTGCGCCTACACCAACCACACCATTCTGGCCGAGGCCCTGGAGACCTGGCCCATGTCCTATATCCAGACCGCCGCTCCCCAGCTGGTGCCCATCCTCCGCCGTCTGGACCAGCGGGCCAAGGCCGCCCACCCCGATCCCAGGGTGGCCATTCTGGACGGGGAGGACCGGGTCCACATGGCCCACCTGGACATCCACTACGGCTTCTCTGTCAACGGCGTGGCCCAGCTGCACACCGACATCCTGAAACACACCGAGCTGAAGCCCTTCTGCGACATCTATCCCCAAAAGTTCTCCAACAAGACCAACGGCGTCACCTTCCGCCGGTGGCTGGAGACCTGCGACCAGCCCCTGGTCTCCCTCATCGACGACTGCATCGGCCCGGACTGGCGGCGGGATGCCCAAAAGCTGGAGGGGCTGCTGCAATTTCAGCACGACCCGGCGGTGCTCTCCCGTCTGCTGGAGGTGAAGCAGCAGAACAAGGACCGCCTGTGCCGCCTGCTGTGGTCCGAGCAGGGGCTGGACCTGGACCCCTCCTCGGTGTTCGACGTGCAGATCAAGCGCTTCCACGAGTATAAGCGCCAGCAGATGAACGCCCTGGCCGTCATCCATCAGTATCTGGAGATCAAGGCCGGCCGTTTGCCCCAGCGCCCGGTGACGGTGCTCTTCGGCGGCAAGGCCGCCCCCGCCTATGTGATGGCCAAGCACATCATCCACCTGATCCTGTGCCTGCAGAAGCTCATCGAGCAGGACCCCCAGGTCCGGCCCTGGCTGCGGGTGGCCATGGTGGAAAACTATAACGTCACCTGGGCCGAGGCCCTCATCCCCGCCTGCGACCTCTCCGAGCAGATCTCCCTGGCCTCCAAAGAGGCCAGCGGCACCGGAAACATGAAGTTCATGGCCAACGGGGCCGTGACCCTGGGCACCATGGACGGGGCCAATGTAGAGATCGCCGGGCTGGTGGGGGAGGAGAACATCTACACCTTCGGGGCCTCCAGCGACCAGGTCATCGCCCTGTACCGGGACCGGAGCTATGATCCCCGCGCCTGTTATCACCGGCCCCAGGTGGAACGGCTGGTGGACTTTTTGGTCTCGCCGGAGCTGCTGGCCATCGGCGACCCGGCCAGCCTGTCCACCCTGTGGCACGACATGAAGAGCAAGGACTGGTTTATGGCCCTGCTGGACGTGGAGGACTATATCCGTACCAAGGCCGAGGCGCTCCGGGACTATGAGTGCCGCACCGCCTGGGCCGAAAAGATGCTTGTGAACATCGCAAGATCCGGCTACTTCTCCTCCGACCGCACCATCCGTCAGTACAACGAGGACATCTGGCATCTGAACTGAGTTTTCCCAAAAATCTCTCCCGCTCCCCCGGTTTTTCCGGGGCGGCGGGAGTTTTTCTGTTCTCCGCCGGAAAAAGTTTTGCCGCTGTTTTGAAAATGTTTCGATTTTGGCCGTGGTTCGTTTAAAGTCTGCCGCTACAATAGGGGACGATATCACTCGTTTCAAACGGAAAGGATGGTCCCAACATGAAACTGCCCCTTCTCAAGCGGTCCGCCCCCTCTGCCGCAGGGGAACCCAGCGCCGCAAAAAAGAAGCGCCCGTCCCTGAAAAAGCTCCTCGCTCTGGCCGCAGCGGCGGCCCTGGTCATCGGTCTGGGCGGCCGCACCCTGCTGGGCGGCGGAGCCCAGGCCGCCAAAACAGGCGACGGCGGCTATACCACCGCCCAGGTGACCCGCCGGGACGTGACCGCCGCCATCACCGGCAGCGGCACGTTAGAGGCCGCCGACTCCTACAACGTCACCACCCTGCTGGAGGACACCATCCTCACCGCCAACTTTGAGGAGGGCGACCAGGTGGAGGAGGGCACGGTGCTGTACACCCTGGACTCCTCCGACGCAGACAGCTCCCTGGAGCAGTCGGAGATCTCCCTTCAGCAGGCCCAGCGCAGCTACAGCAGCCAGCTGGAGGACCAGGCCGACCTGAACGTGGCCGCCACCGCCGCCGGTCAGGTGTGGTCGGTGGACGTGGAGGTGGGGGACGAGATCCAGGCCGGCCAGACGGTGGCCACCATCCGGGACTCCGCCACCATGGAGCTGAAGGTCCCCTTCCCCGCCGATGACGCAGCGGGTTTCTCCCTGGGCCAGAGCGCCGCCGTCACCCTGGACAGCACCTTCGAGACCCTGTCCGGCACCATCACCAAAGTGAACGGCAACACCGAGGTCCGCTCCGGCAACGTGCAGGTGCGCACCGTCACCATCGCCGTGACCAACCCCGGCGGCCTGTCCACCGACCAGAGCGCCACCGCCGCCGTGGTCAGCGCCGACACCAAGGGCCCCTATGTGGCCGACAACGGCGGCGGGCTCACCCTCCCCTTCACCCCCACCGCCGTCTATGTGGACGGCGCTCTGTCCGGCCAGAGCCAGGTGAAGCAGTATGACGTGTACTACTACAACTCCGGCCTGCGCACCGTGTGGGTGTACACCGACCGGGCCACCGGCACCCTCACCGACCTCTCCCCCAGCAAAACGGCCCCCACCTCCGCCACCGTGGCGGGCGTGACCTACTCCATCGGCAGCTCCACCGCCAGCTATAAGCTGTCCAGTCAGGGCCAGTTCAGCCAGGGCGACGTGGTCACGGTGCTGCTGGGTATGGACGGGGACATTGTGGACGTGGTCTCCGCCCAGAACAGCGAGACCACTTACTACGGCGTGGTGATCGCCAGCACCAAGGCGGCCTCCTCCTCGTCCACCTCCAGCTCCTCCACCACTTCCGCCCAGGCCCAGACCCAGGTGGCCTGCAGCGACGGCACCGTGCGCACCTTCTATCACAGCGGCGGGGCCCAGTCCGTGGGCAAGCTGGTGTCCGTCGCCGTCACCCAGTCGGGCACGACCCTGTCCGCCATCCCCAGGCGCAGCCTGTCCGGCACGGTGAACTCCGCCGGCACCCGCTTCGCCGGATACAGCTTTGCCGACAATGTGGAGATCCTGGACACGGACGGCGACGGCGGCTATGCCCGCATCTACCCCTCCCGCCTGGCGGGGTATTCCCTCACCGACGACGACGTGCTGTTCTATTCCCTGGACAGCACCGGAAGCATCGACTGCCTCATTCTGGACGAGGCCACCGGGGACACCTATACCTACGCCTTCGTCACCCAGGCCACCAGCAAGACAGACGGCAACAGCCTCTCCGGCAGCTACACCTATCTCCAGAACGGCCAGAGCCACTCGGTCAGCGGCCAGCAGACCTACAGCGTGAAGGTGGGCGGGGCCCGGCTGACCTTCTCGGACAACGGCTCCCTGAAGGGGATGCGCCAGCTGTCCTCGGTGAACCTCACCGGCCTCACCAGTCTCACCGCCACAGCGGGCAGTAGCAAATACGCCCTGGCCGAGGACGTGACCGTCCTCCTGCGGGACGGCAGCCAGCAGGGCTATTACCCCACCACCCTGTCCGCCGTCAACAGCACGGACTACTCCCTCGTGGGCTGGTACGACAACCAGGGGGCCTCCGCCGGCGGCCGCATCCGCATCTTAGTGGCTACCAAGAAATAAGTCATATCACCGGCGATCAAATTCTGTCATTGCGAGGTGGGCGAAGCCCGACGTGGCGATCCGTCCCCCCAATTCTAAAAAAATGATCCACAAAAGCCTCGGCTTTTGTGGATCATTTTTTCTTGTTTCAAGGCTCCCGCTCCACGCTGACCACCCGCAGCCGGTCGCCCTGCACCTGAAAGCGCACCTCCATCCCGGCAAAGGCCATGCCATACACCCGCTCCGGGTCGTGCTGATAGGAGGGGCGGGGGTCCTGACTGAGCACCCCGGCCAGGGCGGCTCGCTTGTCCTCCGGCACCCGCTCCAGCAGCTCCGGGGGGATGTCCACCGCCAGCCGGGCCCCGGCGGGGGCGGGGGCAAAGCCCCCCAGCGCCTCCGGGCGGCAGTCGGCATAGGGCAGATAGGGCTTGATGTCATAGATGGGGGTGCCGTCCATCAGGTCGGCCCCCGCCACGGTGATCACCGGCCCCTCCGGGGTGTGCAGGTCGATACCCGCCAGACGCACACAGCTCAGCCCGATGGGATTGGGCCGGAAGGGGGACCGGGTGGCGAACACCCCCAGCCGCTGGTTGCCCCCCAGCCGGGGGGGCCGCACCGTGGGGGACCAGTCCTCCCGCCGGGCTTTTGAAAACTCCCAGATGATCCACAGGTGGGAAAAGCCCTCCAGCCCCCGCAGGGCCGCCTGGCTGCGATAGGGCGGGGTAAATACGATCCGGGCCGTCAGCTCGTCCACCAGGCCGCTCTGCCTTGGAATCCCGAATTTTGTAGAAAAATCGCTGCGGATGTGGGCGATGACCTTTACCTGTGCCGTCTCTGTCTCCATGTCCATGGGATATCCTCCTGCATTCTTCTGATACCGGAATCATATCCCGCCGGACGTGGAACTGTCAAGAGCGGCCGTCCGCCCGGGTATTCACGCCTGGTCCAAAAAGCTGGCCGGGTCCATGGGCTGGCCGTCCATGCGGGTCTCCAGATGGAGGTGGGGGGCCAGGCCGCTCTCGGCGATGGCGGTGTCCCCCACCGCGCCCAGAATATCCCCGGTGCGCACCGTGTCCCCCTCCTTCACCGTGGGCTTGGCAGCCAGATTTGCATAGGTCGTGCGCAGGCCGTCCCCCTGGTCCACCACCACCGTGGTACCCATCAGGCCGTCCTGTTTGATTTCAGCCACTGTGCCCGGGCCCATGGCCAGCACCTCGGTCCCAATGGCGGCGGCCAGGTCCACCCCGCCGTGGGTGCGCCAGTCCCCTAACGTCGGGTCCAGGGTCAGCGCCTCCACACTGAAGGGCCGCAGCACCTCCCCCTTCACCGGGCGGGTGTACACCACCGGCTCCTGTCCCCTGGCCGCGGGTTCCGGGTCGTCTGAACCAGCTGCGGGAGCGGGAGCCGGGTCCGGCTGCCTGGCCTGGGTATCCGGCTTGACCACCGGTGCAGGCTCTTCCGGTATCTCGGGCAGATCGGGCAGGACCACCGACGCGCTCCCCCCTGCCGGGGAGGATGCCGCCGGTTTGGCGGTAAAATTGTGGATCAGGGCATAGCCCGAAACGCCAATGGTGGCGACGCACAGCAAAAGGACGATGTAAAAGCCCTTCCCCAGCACAAAGTCGCCCAGCTGTTCCAGCCTGCTTCGTTTTTTCACGGGAAAACCACCTCCGTGGTGAAAGTTTGTCCGCCCACCGGGCGAACTATACCCCCTTGGAAAACTTTTTCGCCGCCGAAAGCTCCCCCTGTTCTGGACGGAGCCCCGCATTTGTGCTATGCTGACCTGGACGGGCCTGTGAATGGCCCCATTGGAGGTTTTTATCATGTATCAGCAGATCACTCTGCCCAACGGCGCGCGGCTGCTCACGGAGGAGGTCCCCGGGGCCCGCTCCGCCGCTCTGGGCTTTTTTGTGGGGGTGGGCTCCCGCCACGAGCGCCAGCGGGAGAACGGCGCGGCCCACTTTATCGAGCACATGCTCTTCAAGGGCACCCAGCGGCGCTCCACCGCCCAGCTGGCCCGGGATATGGACGCCATCGGCGGCCAGGTGAACGCCTATACCACCAAGGAGCACACCTGTTTTTACGCCCGCAGTCTGGACAAACACCTGGACATCAGCCTGGATATCCTGTCCGACATGCTGTTCCACTCCCGCTTTGACCAGGGGGACGTGGAGACCGAGCGGGGCGTGGTGCTGGAGGAGATCGGCATGTACGAGGACAGCCCGGAGGACCTGGTGTCCGAGCGGCTGGCCGCCGCCGTGTACAAGGGCAGCCCCCTGGCCCGGCCCATTCTGGGCACCCAGGCCACCCTGACCCCCATGACCGGGGAGTGGCTGGCCCAATGGCAGCGGGAGCACTACCGCCCCGGGGCCCTGGTGGCCGCCCTGGCGGGCAGCTTTACCCAGGGGCAGGTGGACCGCCTAAAGGACTGCCTGGCCCAGCTGGAGCCCGGCCCCGTGGCCCAGACCAAGCCTGCGGCCTATCGCCCCGCCGTCACCGCCCGGAAGAAGGCCATCGAGCAAAACCACCTGATCCTGGCCTTCCCCTCTCTCACCTATCTGGATGCCCGGCGGCCCCAGCTGCTGCTGCTCAACGCCCTGCTGGGCGGGGGCTGCTCCTCCCGCCTGTTCCAGGAGCTGCGGGAAAAGCGGGGTCTGTGCTATACCGTATACTCCTATGTGTCCGACCACGCCGATGCCGGCTTTTTGGGGGTGTACGCCGCCCTGAATCGGGAGCAGGAGGGCCAGGCCCTGGATGCCATGCGGAATCTGGTGTGCGAGCTGGCCGACCACGGCCCCACCCAGGAGGAGCTGGACCGGGTGCGGGAGCAGGCCAAGGCCAACCTGCTCATGGGCTCTGAGTCCATCCAAAGCCGCATGAGCCAGCTGGGGGCCTCCGTCCTGCTGTATGGCCGGGTGCGGGAGATGGACGAGCTGCTCGCCCAATACGATGCCGTCACCCGGCAGCAGCTCCGGGACCTGGCGCAAAATATCTTCCAGATGGACCTGGCCTCCCTGTCCGCCGTGGGCCGGGTAAAGACCGCCGCCGACTATTCCGCCTGGCTTGGCCGATGAGACCCGCATAAAAAAGCGCCCCTCCGGGCACACTGAACGCAGAAGACGTTCCAAACCGGAGGGGTGATTTTTTATGGAAGTAAAGGAACTGATGAACCCCGGCGTGGTGTGGGTGGAGCCCACGGCCACCGCCGCCCTGGCCGCCCGGCTGCTCAGCCGCCACAATCTGGGGGCCCTGCCCGTGTGCGCCGGAGACGGACGGCTGCGGGGGATGGTGACGGACCGGGACATCGTGCTGCGGTGCGTGGCGGCGGAGGAGGACCCGGCCCAGACCATGGTGCGGGACATCATGACCCGCAGCTGCACCGCCGTCTCCCCCCACGCCGACTGCCGCCAGGCCGCCCGGCTCATGTCAAAGCAGCAGGTCCGCCGCCTGCCCGTGGTGGAGGAGGGGCGGCTGGTGGGGATGCTCTCCCTGGCCGACCTGGCCCGCAGCCACCGCTACGACATGGAGGCCGCCCAGGCCCTAAGTGAAATTTCTGAGAACATCCTCTGGGGCGGGGAATAGCCCGCCCCGCCCCCGCATACCCTGTACCATCTGGACAGGGAGGGTATGGCCATGGGAGCGGAACGAAAGAAGACAGGGGGCGGGGCCGGGAGCGCCGTCCGGGGGGCGGCGGCGGCCCTGGCGGTGACGGGGCTGCTGTTTCTGCTGCCCGGTCTGCTGGTGCCGGGGCCGGAGGCCAAGGGGGACGGACAGTCCGCCGTCAGCGGGGAGAGCGCCCCGTCTGGCACAACGACCGCTGTCCCAACAGGAAAACGGGACGGGGGGCGGACGGTGCGGCTGCTGAAGAAGGACGGCACGGTGGAGGAGCTGACCATGGCCGACTATCTGTGGGGCGTGGTGGCGGCGGAGATGCCCGCCTCCTTTGAGGAGGAGGCGCTGAAGGCCCAGACCTGCGCCGCCCGGACCTACACCGCCGTGCTGCAAAAGAGCGCCGGGCACAAGCACCCGGACGCGGACATCTGCGCCGACAGCACCTGCTGTCAGGCCTACATCGAACGCTCGGATGCCCAGGCCCGGTGGGGGCTGAACGCCCAGAGCTACAGCGAGAAGATCGCCCGGGCCGTGGCGGACACCGACGGCCTGGGGGTGACCTATGGCGGGGAACCCATCCAGGCTCTGTTCTTCTCCTCCTCCCCCGGGCGGACCGTGGATGCGGCGGCGGTGTGGGGCAGCCGGGTGGACTATCTCACCGGGGTGGACAGCCCCGAGGGGGAGGAGGTGCCCAACTACCACACCCAGGTGGACAAGACGGCCCAGGAGGTACACCGGGCGGTGCTGGATGCCTATCCCGGGGCCGACCTATCCGGGGACCCATCGGGCTGGTTCGGCCCGGCAGACCGGGACGCGGGTGGCACGGTGCGCTCTATCCCCCTGGGAGGCATAACCCTCACCGGAAGCCAGGTGCGCGGCCTGTTCTCCCTGCGCTCGGCGGCCTTCACCGTATCCTGGGACGGGAGCAAGTTCACCTTCTCCGTCACCGGCTATGGCCACGGGGTGGGTATGAGCCAGTATGGGGCCAACGCCCTGGCCAAAGAGGGGAAGGGCTTTCGGGAGATCCTAACCTGGTATTATACCGGAACGGCGGTGGAGGAATTGTGGTGAAGCATCGTGATAAAAATAAAGCCCAGCTTGTCGAAAAAGTGGCTTCGCCGCTTTTTTGCCAAGCTGCAAACATTTTAACTGCGTTAAAATGTTGTTGATTTCAAGGAAAGGGAACCCTGACGGTTCCCTTTCCAACTATCCCTCCCTCCGAATCCTTCGGCTGGAAGGACTTTTTCGACAGCCTGGCCTTCCCCCCGCAGGGGGGAAGGTGGCATGGCGCAGCCATGACGGATGAGGGGGACCACGGGGGCGCACATGTCAACGACGGGCCGACACGGAGGTCGGCCCCTACGGCGTGTCACGTAGGTCGTCTGTAGGGGCGGACCTCTGTGTCCGCCCACGATGACCACCGCATCCACGATACTCACCCTCATCCGGCCCTGCGGGTCACCTTCCCCCAGGGGAAGGCGAAAAAGCGGGCGGGCCAGGCGGCCCGCCCGTTTACATGTTATTTCCCCACGCAGAATTTGGAGAAGATGCGGTCGGTCACGTCCTCCCGGACGGACTGGCCGGTGAGCTCGCCCAGGGCCTCCAGGGCCTCCTCCACGTCGGTAAGGAGGGCGTCGGGGGTCACTCCGTCGGTCAGAGCCTGACCCGCCCGGACCACGCAGTCCAGGGCACGGCCCGCCGCCTCGGCCTGGCGGGCGTTGGTGATGAGCTCCCCGGCCTTGTCCTCGCTCCCCTGGGGGAACAGCTCTTCCACCGCCCGGCCCAGCTCGTCCAGGCCCTCCCCCGTTCTGGCGCTGAGGGAGACCAGGGGCGCACCCTCAGCCAGGGCGGCCAGATCGTCGGCGTTCTCCCCGGCGAGGTCCCCCTTGGAGCGGACCAGGACCCAGGGCTTGCCCGTCCCGGCGATGGCCCGGGCCAGGGCGGCGTCCTCCCGGGTGGCCTTCTCTGTGCCGTCCACCACCAGCAGCACCAGGGCGGCCTCCTCCATGGCGGCCCGGCTGCGCTCCACCCCCAGCTGCTCGATGGGGTCGTCCGAGTCCCGCAGGCCGGCGGTGTCGATGAGCCGCAAGGTCACGCCCCCCAGCTCTGCCCGCTCCTCCACCGTGTCCCGGGTGGTGCCGGGGATGTTGGTGACGATGGCCCGGTCAAAGCCCACCAGGGCGTTGAGCAGGGAGGACTTGCCCGCATTGGGGCGGCCCACGATGGCGCAGGGCACCCCGTCCCGGATATACTGCCCCCGGCGATAGCTCCCCGCCAGGGCGCGGAGGGCGGCCTCCTGCCGGGACAGCTGCCCGCTCAGTTCCTCCATGCGGAAGGGGTCGATGTCCTCGTCAGGGTAGTCCAGCACGGCGTGGAAGTGGGCCATGATATCCACCAGGGCGGAGTAGACCCCGGCAATGCGCCGGGACAGGGCCCCGGTGAGCTGACCGGCGGCGTGGCGGGCTCCCTCCCGGCTGCGGGCCTCCAGCAGGTCGCCCACCGCCTCGGCCTGGGCCAGGTCCAGCTTGCCGTTGAGAAAGGCCCGGCGGGTAAATTCCCCGGCCCGGGCCTGGCGGGCCCCCCGGGAGAACAGGGCCTCCAGCCCCAGGGACAGCACCATGGGGGAGCCGTGGCACTGAAATTCTGCCGTGTCCTCCCCGGTGTAGCTCACCGGGCCCCGGCTGAAGGTACACAGCACCCGGTCGATGGGCTGGCCATCCCGGTCCAGCAGGTCGCCGTACACCAGCTCGTGGGGGCGGTGCTGGCTGAGGGGCATTTTGTTCAAGGGGCGGAAGCTGGCCTGGGCCACCTCCACGGCCCGGGGGCCGGACAGGCGCAGAATGCCGATGGCCCCGGGGCCCGGGGGGGTGGAGATGGCGGCGATGGTATCAGCGGGCAGAGACATAATGACCTCCGATCTCAAGGGAGAATTTCGACGGCGGGCCGGGACCGTCCTGCAAAAAAGGGGCCAGTCAAAGTTTGTCGAATTTTCACCCTTGACAAATGTAATGAAACGGTTAAGAGCGGGTAAAGTTGTATTTCCGTTGACATAACGTGCTGTGGAAAACCCTGTGGAAAATGTGGATAACCGTTGCAAACAGGGCGCATTTCACCTGAACATTTTTCCGCCGGGGACGATGGTAAAGTTGCATAGCCCCCGGAAACAAAACCGGGGCGCGTTCTGAAGGAGAGAAACCCGCCCGTCGAAAATGACGGAAAAAATGCAGATGCGCCGCCCCGCCGGGGATGGACGGGGCGGCGCGCCGAAGGGACTTATCCCGGTCAGCCCATGCGGCGGACCACCGCCCGGGCGGCCTGAACGCCGGAGGCTCCGGCCTGGGCCAGGCCACGGGTGACGCCTGCGCCGTCACCGGCGGCGAAGAAGCCGGGCAGGGCGGTCTCCAGCTCGGCGGAGAGCTGCAGGCGGGCAGAGTAGAACTTCACCTCCGCCCCGTAGAGCAGGGTGTCGTAGTTAGCCGTGCCCGGGGCGATCTTGTCCAGCTGATAGATCATCTCGATGATGTTGTCCAGCTGGCGCTTGGGCAGGGTCAGGGACAGGTCGCCGGGGACGGCGGCGGTGAGGGTGGGCCGGACGAAGGACTTGCTCATCCGGTGCTCGTTGGTGCGGCGGCCCCCCACCAGGTCGCCAAAGCGCTGGACCAGCACGCCCCCGGCCAGCATGTTGGACAGGGAGGCCACATGCTTGCCGTAGCGGTAGGGCTCGTTAAAGGGCTTGGTGAAGCGGTTGCTCACCAGCAGGGCGAAGTTGGTATTCTCCGAGCGGAGGGCGGGGTCGGCATAGGAGTGGCCGTTCACCGTGTTGATGCCCTCCACGTTCTCGGCCACCACGTGGCCATAGGGGTTCATGCAGAAGGTGCGCACCTGGTCGCCATACTGCTTGGTGCGGTAGACCAGCTTGGACTCATAGACCACATCGGTGATGTGCTCGAACACGCTGGCGGGCAGCTCCACCCGCACGCCGATGTCCACCTGGTTGTTCAGCAGCTCCAGACCCAGCTCCTTGCACTGGTTGGAGAACCACTCCGCACCGGAGCGGCCGGGGGCGGCGATGAGGTAGCGGCAGGAAATTTCTTCCCCGCTGGCGGTGGTCAGGCGATAGCCCCCGTCGGCCTGGGCGATGTGGGTCACCTCGGTGTTAAAGCGGAACTCCAGCTTGTCCCGCAGCCCCTCATAGATGTTGGTGAGGATGCGCAGGTTGTTCTCAGTGCCCAGGTGCTTGCACCGGGCCTGAAGCAGGTGCAGATCGTATGCCAGGGCCCGGCGCTCCAGGGCCTTGGCCTCGGGGGTGGCGGTGGAGAAGCACTGGGTGGTGGCCCCGTGGGCCACATTGATGGAGTCCACATAGTCGATGAGGTCCATCACTTCCTTGGGCTCAATAAAATCGGTGAGCCAGCCGCCGAACTGGGTGGTAAAGTTGAACTTGCCATCGGAAAAGGCACCCGCGCCGCCGAAGCCGCACATGGTGTGGCACACGGGGCAGTGGATGCACTCCTTCACCTTGCCCGCCACAATGGGGCAGCTGCGGTGATAGATATCCTGACCCTGGTCCAGGGCCAGGACCTTCAATCCGGGGTGCAGGTGGGTCAGCTCGTAGGCGGCGAAGATACCGGCCTCGCCGCAGCCCAGGATGACAACATCATAATTGGGGCTCATGTAAGGGAACTCCTCCTCAAATCTCATTTGGAAACACGGTGCGCCGTTTGGGACGAATGCCCACAACAACACAGGTTAAGCATAGCACAAGTTCCCGCAAAAAGGAAGCCCCGCAGGCAGAAAAGAGCCGCCGTGCCCCGCTTTTCCAAGCGCCGCACGGCGGTTCTTTGTAAAATGATCGGAAATTCAGCTGTTTTCCTGAAAGCTGGCCCCGCAGCCCCGGCAAGTGACGGTGATCTTGCCCTTTCCCCGGGGCACCCGCAGCATCTGGCCGCAGTTGGGGCACTTGAAATATCGGTGCTCCTTGTCCCGGCGGATGGTACGGTGCAGCCGCAGCCAGCGCACGGCGGGGTCGACGAGACACAGAAACCTGTCGTTCTCCTCCCGGCGGCGGGTCAGGTTCCGGGACAGGGTACGGAACAGGGCCGCGAGAATCAGCACCACCGTCAGCCAGTAAAGGGGCACAAAGCGGGTGGCGGCAAAGAGCAGATAGAGCGCCAGATATAAAACGATCAAAAACAGGTTCAGCTGGTCGTTTCCATATCGGCCATACATAAATCGCCGGATGGCGTTTCGGATCATAAAAAGGGCCCCCTCTAGTGAAGAGCGGCAGGCGAGATACGCCTGCCGAAATACTAGAATAATGATAGCGCGTTCCCCGGAATGCGTCAAGGAGACATTCGTAAACAAAATGTAAATTCACCCCCATCTCCCCGTTGCGCCTGGGAGAAAGATGGGCTATACTGGTCTCAATCAAAAATTCGTTCCGGGAAAGGAGTATTTTTCATGATAAAGCGAATGGACCGCATCGACAAAGAGAATTACTATCTGGACATCGCCGAAACGGTGCTGGAGCGCTCCACCTGCCTGCGCCGGTGCTATGGGGCCATCATCGTCAAGAACGACGAGATCGTCTCCACCGGCTATAACGGCGCGCCCCGGGGCCGAAAAAACTGCATGGACCTGGGCTATTGCGCCCGGGAGGCCATGAACGTCCCCTCCGGCCAGCGGTACGAGCTGTGCCGCTCCGTCCACGCGGAGATGAACGCCATCATCTCCGCCGCCCGGCGGGACACCCTGGGCTCCACCCTCTATCTGGCCGGGCGGGAGGCCAAGGACGGCAGCCTCCTCCACGATGCCACCTCCTGCTCCATGTGCCGCCGGGTCATCATCAACGCGGGCGTGGCCCGGGTGGTCATCCGCAACACCCAGCGGGAATACTCCGTGGTCCAGGTGGAGGACTGGATCCAGGAGGACGACTCCCTGCCCCGGCAGGTCTGAGCGGGCAGCGCCATTGTTTTTGAATACAGAACGAACCGGGTGGTTTTTGGGGGAAAACTGCCCGGTTTTTTCCGCTCTGGCGGCGGCTTTACCCGGGAATTGTCCTTGACAGAAATGCCCCGTGCCCTTAAAATATATATTAGGACAAAAGATGAAAAACCTGGGGATGTTTTTCAGCGGCCGCGGGGGCGCATCGTCGCTTGCGGCTCATTTTTATGTACAAGCCCCGTGGGGGATGTTGTCCACACACGGGCGCTGGGGCGGTCCGCCCCAGCTAAATTTTTCTGGAGGTGTAAATAACGCGATGTTTCCCTATCTTATCGGAGCGATCATCGGTATCGTGATCGGTCTGGCGGTGGGGGTCCCTGTTGGCATCCAGCAGCGGAAGAAATCTGCCGAGCGGGAGATCGGCTCGGCAGAGGACGAGGCCAAGCGCATCATCAACGAGGCGTATAAAAGCGCCGAGAGCAAAAAGCGCGAGGCCATGGTGGAAGCAAAGGAGGAGATCCTCAAGGCCCGCAACGAGCACGAGCGCGAGGTGAAGGAGCGCCGGGCCGACCTGCAGCGCCAGGAGCACCGCCTTCAGCAGAAGGAAGAGACCCTGGACCGCAAGACCGACAATATCGAGAAAAAAGAAGAGCAGCTCACCGCCCGCCTGGCCAAGCTGGAGAGTACCCAGGCCGAGGCCGAGCAGGCCAAGCAGAACCAGCTGGAGATGCTGGAGCGCATCTCCGGTTTCACCGCCGACGAGGCCAAGAACTATCTGCTCCAGCAGCTGGAGCAGGACGTGACCCACGAGTCCGCCATGAAGATCAAAGAGATCGAGGCCCGCTTTAAGGACGAGGCGGATACCAAGGCCCGGGAGATCATCTCCCTGGCCATCCAGCGCTATGCCGCCGACCATGTGGCCGAGGCCACCGTGTCTGTGGTCCCCCTGCCCAACGACGAGATGAAGGGCCGGATCATTGGCCGTGAGGGCCGGAACATCCGCACCCTGGAGACCCTTACCGGCGTGGACCTGATCATCGACGACACGCCCGAGGCCATCACCGTCTCCTGCTTCGACCCCGTCCGCCGGGAGATCGCCCGGCTGGCCCTGGAGAAGCTCATCCTGGACGGCCGCATCCACCCCGCCCGCATCGAGGAGATGGTGGAGAAGGCCAAGCGCGAGGTGGATGCCGTCATCAAGTCCGAGGGCGAGCGCGCCATCTTCGAGACCAACGTCCACGGCCTGCACCCGGAGCTGGTCAAGCTGCTGGGCCGGATGCGCTACCGCACCAGCTATGGCCAAAACGTGCTCAACCACTCCATCGAGGTCTCCCACATCGCCGGGCTGCTGGCCGCCGAGATCGGTGCCAATGTGGCCGAGGCCAAGCGGGCCGGCCTGCTCCACGACCTGGGCAAGTCGGTGGACCACGAGGTGGAGGGCTCCCACGTCCAGATCGGCGTGGAGCTGGCCCGGAAGTACCATGAGAGCGAGAACATCATCCACGCCATCCAGGCCCACCACAACGATGTGGAGCCCCGGACCATCGTGGCCTGCCTGGTCCAGGCCGCCGATGCCATCTCCGCCGCCCGTCCCGGTGCCCGGCGGGAGAACGTGGAAAACTATATCAAGCGGCTGGAGATGCTGGAGGAGATCACCTCCTCCTTCCCCGGCGTGGAGAAGTCCTTCGCCATCCAGGCCGGCCGCGAGGTGCGCATCATGGTCAAGCCCGAGGTCATCAGCGAGGACCAGATGGTCCTGCTGGCCCGGGACATCGCCAAGAAGATCGAGGACGAGCTGGAGTACCCCGGCCAGATCAAGGTCCACCTTCTCCGCGAGACCAAGGCCATCGAATACGCCAAGTAATATCGACAAAAAAGATTCCCGGATGCTTCCCCAGCATCCGGGAATTTTTTAATCTTGCAAGGCACCTTTTCCAAAAGGATTTTCTTGCCAATCCATACATATTATGCTATAATTCTCATGGCGCATGGGTATGCGCTGGCGCTGCCAGTACACGGTAGGCGGGAGGCCCCTTCTTCGGGAGGAGGCCGCTCTTCTTTGTACCTCCTCCACTACATCGGAGGGGGGTGATGTCATGGTCACTTATTCCGACCTGTTCCAGCTCGGCATTTTGATCGTCAGCATCATTTCTCTGGTCCTCCAGATCAATAAAAAGAAGTAACCGCCAAAGCTTTCCCGGCTAACGGTTACTTCTTGTAATCGCGGGGACTCCCGTCTACCGGCAGCGCCCCTCTTTGTGCTCAGTATAACATGATTTGGAAAATTGTCAATCCCCCGGCAGGGTATCTTCTTTTCTAACCCCCTCAGCCGCCCCAGGCGACTGAGGGGGTTATAGGTCTCACTCCTCGTCCAGTTTGAGCACCGCCATAAATGCCTCGGTGGGCAGCTGGACAGAGCCCAGAGAGCGCATTTTCTTTTTGCCGCTCCCACCCGGCCCTGCCGGGCGGGCTCCCTCTTTTTTCAATGCTCGGGCGAAGTGAATTCGCCCTGCGCAAATTCTCCGCTGCGCTGCGAATTTACGGTGCTTATCGCACCGCCCCATCTGCGATGGGGCCCCAGAGGGCCAAAAGAAAATGCAGTTACTCCTCGTCCAGTTTGAGCACCGCCATGAATGCCTCGGTGGGCAGCTGGACAGAGCCCAGAGAGCGCATTTTCTTTTTGCCGCTCCCACCCGGCCCTGCCGGGCGGGGTCCCTCTTTTTTCAATGCTCGGACGAAGTGAATTCGCCCTGCGCAAATTCTCCGCTGCGCTGCGAATTTACGGTGCTTATCGCACCGCCCCATCTGCGATGGGGCCCCAGAGGGCCAAAAGAAAATGCAGTTACTCCTCGTCCAGTTTGAGCACCGCCATAAATGCCTCGGTGGGCAGCTGGACGGACCCCAGAGAGCGCATTTTCTTCTTGCCCTCTTTCTGCTTCTCCAGCAGCTTTTTCTTTCGGCTGATGTCGCCGCCATAGCACTTGGCCAGCACGTCCTTGCGCATGGCCTTCACCGTCTCCCGGGCGATGACCTTGCCGCCGATGGCGGCCTGGACGGGCACCTCGAACAGCTGGCGGGGGATGTTCTCCTTCAGCTTTTCGCAGATGCGCCGGGCCCGGGCATAGGCCTTGTCCTTGTGGACGATGAAGGACAGGGCATCCACCTGCTCGCCGTTGAGCAGCAGGTCCACCTTCACCAGCTGGCTGGGCTGATAGCCCTCCAGCTCGTAATCCAGGCTGGCATAGCCCTTGGTATTGGCCTTCAGGGCATCGAAGAAGTCATAGATGATCTCCCCGATGGGCATGGAGTAGTGCAGCTCCACCAGGTTGGTGTCCAGATACTGCATGTCCTTGAACACGCCCCGGCGGTCCTGGCACATGGGCATGATATTGCCCACATAGTCGGGCGGGGCGATGATGGTCACCTTGGCAAAGGGCTCCCGTGCCTCGGAGATGGCACCGGGGTCGGGGTAGTTGTGGGGGTTGTCCACCCGAACCACCTCGCCGTCGGTCTTGGTCACCTCGTAGATGACAGAGGGCAGGGTGGTCACCAGGTCCAGGTCAAACTCCCGCTCCAGCCGCTCCTGGATGATCTCCATGTGGAGCATCCCCAAAAAGCCGCATCGGAAGCCGAAGCCCAGGGCCACGGAGGACTCCGGCTCAAAGGACAACGACGCGTCGTTCAGCTGCAGCTTCTCCAAAGCGTCCCGCAGGTCGGGGTATTTGCTGCCGTCCTCGGTGTAGATGCCGCAATAGACCATGGCCTGGGCGGGGCGATAGCCGGGCAGGGGCTGGGCCGCCGGGTCCTCCACGCCGGTGATGGTGTCGCCCACCCGGGTGTCCTTCACGTTTTTGATGGAGGCGGTGAACCAGCCCACCTCTCCAGCGGTGAGCTGGCCGGAGGACTCCATGCCCAAGGGCCGCAGATAGCCGCAGTCCAGCACCTGATACGCAGCGCCGGAGGCCATCATCTTCACGTTCATGCCCTTTTGGATGGTGCCGTTCATCACCCGGAAATAGACGATGACACCCTGATAGGGGTCATACTGGCTGTCGAAGATCAGGGCTTCTAATGGGGCGCTGGGGTCCCCCTCCGGGGCGGGGATGTTCTGCACGATGTCCTCCAGCACGGCGGGGATGTTGATGCCCTGCTTGGCGGAGATCTCTGGGGCGTCCTGGGCGGGCAGGGCTAAAATGTTCTCGATCTCGTCCTTCACCCGCTGGGGGTCGGCGGCGGGCAGGTCGATCTTGTTGAGCACAGGCAGGATCTCCAGGTCGTGCTCCATGGCCAGATAGGTGTTGGCCAGAGTCTGGGCCTCGATGCCCTGGCTGGCATCCACGATGAGCACCGCGCCCTCGCAGGCGGCCAGGGACCGGGACACCTCATAGTTAAAGTCCACATGGCCCGGGGTGTCGATGAGGTTCAGGTGATAGGTCTCCCCGTCCTGGGCCTTATATTCCAGGCGGACGGCCCGGGCCTTGATGGTGATGCCCCGCTCCCGCTCCAGGTCCATGTTGTCCAGCAGCTGGGACTCCATCTGCCGCTGCTCCACGGCGTGGCACTGCTCGATCAGCCGGTCGGACAGGGTGGACTTGCCGTGGTCGATGTGGGCGATGATGCTGAAATTTCTGATCTTATCTCGTTCGGTCATAGATATCCTCCAGAAGTTAAAACAGGCTCCGCATATCTTGCGGTCTTACTTTTTGCCGCTCTGTCGGGGGGGCAGCAGGGCGGCCACCCGCTCTCCGGCGCTGTGGACCACCTGGAGCAGGGAGGGGTAGAGGGTGGGGCAGCTCTTCACCAGGTCATTGTTGGACATAGACGGCATTGGGCCCTTCTCCTTCACCCGGGCGGCCAGGGCATCCTCCAGCTCGGCCAGGGAGCACTTCATGTCCGCATCGGCCAGACCGGCGTGGAATTGCTGGGGGGAGACAGAGAAAAAGTCCGGGTTGTTGTCCGGGTTGGCCTGATATAGGTGGCGATAGACCACATACAGGGCGGTGGACAGATAGTTGGAGGCGGTACGGATGGCATCCCGGCTGCCCGTTTTGGCCAGCAGGTCGAACAGAGCGCCCACCGAGTTCACCAGCAGCTTTTTGGACAGCAGGGCCAGCACGCCCCCCCGCACGGAGTTGTCCTTCTCGTCGCTCAGGTCATACAGCTCCTCCGGGGCGATGGTGGTGCCCTGGCGGCTGAGGGTGCGGCCCAGCAAAAAGTCGGCGGACACCCCGTAGTAGTCGCAGGCCTTTACCACAAAGGACAGACCCGGCTCCCGGATGCCGTTTTCATAGTGAGACAGCAGCGCCTGGGAGATGCCCAGCACCCCCGCGGCGGCGCGCTGACTGACCCCCTTCTCCTGCCGCAGCAGGGACAGGGTGCGGGAAAATTCTTCATTCACAAGCAGTCACCTCAAAAGTTTGCAATACACTTGGTATAGTATACCTGAAAGCATTACCAACAGTAAAGAGGAAAACAGAAAAATCATCGAAATTTTCCCGGAAATTCCGCCGGACTTTGGCCGCCGCCCGGCGGAAAACCTCTTGACGCTGTTCTCCAGGCGGGGTAAAATATTTGATGATTGTGTAGTTTTTTGTTAAGAGGGGGAGATCGCCTTGGCAAAAGTCGGCTTTGACAACCAACAGTACCTGCAAATGCAGTCTCAGCACATCCGGGACCGCATCTCTAAGTTCGGCGGAAAGCTGTATCTGGAGTTCGGCGGAAAGCTGTTTGACGACTACCACGCCTCCCGGGTGCTGCCCGGGTTCGAGCCTGACAGTAAGATCCGCATGCTGGAGCAGCTGAAGGACAAGGCGGAGATCATCATCGCCATCAACGCCGGAGACATCGAGAAGAACAAGGTCCGGGGCGACCTGGGCATCACCTATGACAGCGACGTGCTGCGGCTCATCGACATCTTCCGCAGCCGGGGCCTGCCGGTGGGCGGCGTGGTGGTCACCCGCTATACCGGCCAGCCCGCCGCCGACCTGTTCCAGGCCCGGCTGGAGGGCCTGGGCATCAAGGTCTGCCGCCACTATCCCATCGAGGGCTATCCCCACAACATCTCCAAGATCGTCAGCGACGAGGGCTTTGGCAAAAACGAGTATCTGGAGACCAGCCGCCCCCTGGTGGTGGTCACCGCCCCCGGCCCGGGCAGCGGCAAAATGGCCACCTGCTTGAGCCAACTCTACCACGACCACAAGCGGGGCGTGGTGGCGGGCTACGCCAAGTTCGAGACCTTCCCCATCTGGAACCTGCCCCTGAAGCACCCGGTGAACCTGGCCTACGAGGCGGCCACCGCCGACCTGGACGACGTGAACATGATCGACCCCTTCCACCTCCAGGCCTATGGGGAGACCACGGTGAACTATAACCGGGACGTGGAGGTCTTCCCCGTCCTGTCCGCCATGTTCCAGCAGATCCTGGGCCGCTGCCCCTATCAGTCCCCCACCGACATGGGGGTAAACATGGCGGGCAACTGCATCGTGGACGACCAGGCCTGTCAGCAGGCCGCCCGGCAGGAGATCATCCGCCGGTATTACGACGCCCTGTGCGAGCGCCGCCAGGGCAAGGGCAGCGACAGCGCCGTCTATAAGCTGGAGCTGCTCATGCAGCAGGCCGGCGTTACCGCCGACATCCGCCCCGTGGTCACCGAGGCCAACCGGGTGGCCCGGGAGACCGGCGAGCCCGCCATGGCCATCGAACTGCCCGACGGCAGCCTGGTGTGCGGCAAGACCTCTGACCTGATGGGCTGCTCCGCCGCCGCCCTGCTCAACGCCCTGAAAAAACTCTCCGGGGCCGGGGGACACGGGGTCCACCTCATCGCCCAGTCGGCCATCGAGCCCATCCAGACGGTGAAGGTGAAATACCTGGGCTCCAACAACCCCCGCCTGCACAGCGACGAGGTGCTCATCGCCCTGGCCTCCTCCGCCAACGCGGAGCCCAAGGCCGCCGAGGCCCTGCGGGCCCTGGCCGATTTAAAGGGCTGCCAGGCCCACTGCTCCGTCATCCTGTCTCCGGCGGACGAGATCACCTACCGCAAGCTGGGACTGCAGCTCACCTGCGAGCCCCAGTATCAGACCAACAAACTCTATCACAGATAAGCGCAATGGGGCGCCCGTTGGGAGAAGGTTCTCCCAGGGGTGCCCCTCCCCTTTTTTGGGGGGGTAATGTTTTGCCTTCCCCTGGGGGAAGGTGCCCCCGAAGGGGGCGGATGAGGGGAACGCCAAAGGGCTTTCCGCTCTTCCGTCGAAAATGCTTGCTCATCGGCAGCGTTCCCCTCATCCGTCGCAGCTGTGCTGCGCCACCTTCTCCCAGGAGAAGGCTTTCATACGGTCTCTAATTTTATTATTCCAATTCTAAAACGGAGGAATCTATATGGCAGTCAAGTATATTTTCGTCACCGGCGGTGTGGTGTCCGGCTTGGGCAAGGGCATTACGGCGGCCAGCCTGGGCCGTCTGCTGAAGCAGCGGGGCCTGCGGGTCAAGGTCCAGAAGCTGGACCCCTATCTCAACGTGGACCCCGGCACCATGAGCCCCTATCAGCACGGGGAGGTGTTCGTCACCGACGACGGGGCGGAGACCGACCTGGACCTGGGCCACTACGAGCGGTTCATCGACGAGAACCTGACCTTCAACTCCTCCGTCTCCTCCGGCAAGGTCTATTGGAACGTGCTCAACCGGGAGCGCCGGGGGGACTATCTGGGGGGCACCGTGCAGATCATCCCCCACATCACCAACGAGATCAAGCGGAACATCTACTCCCTGGACACCCCCGACACCGACGTGGCCATCGTGGAGATCGGCGGCACCGTGGGCGACATCGAGTCTCAGCCCTTTTTGGAGTCCATCCGCCAGGTGGCCGCCGAGCGGGGCCGCCAGAACGTGATGTTCCTCCACGTCTCCCTCATCGTGTCCATCCCCGGCACCGGCGAGCTGAAGAGCAAGCCCACCCAGCACTCGGCCAAGGAGCTGCTGTCCCTGGGCATCCAGCCCGACGTGATCATCTGCCGCAGCGATTCCCCCGTGCCCCGGGACATCCTGGAGAAGATCTCCCTCTTCTGCAACATCCCCGTGGAGAACGCCATCCCCAACCTGACGGCGGACATCCTGTATGAGGTCCCCCTGATGCTGGAGCGGGAGGGGCTGGCCGACGTGGTGGTCCGCCGCCTGGGGCTCATCTGCCACATGCCCGACCTCACCGAGTGGGCCACCATGGTCCATCGGGCCAAGCACCCCACCGGCACGGTGGAGATCGCCCTGGTGGGCAAGTATGTGGCCCTCCACGACGCCTATCTCTCCGTGGTGGAGGCCCTGACCCACGGCGGCATTGAAAACCAGCAGAAGGTGAAGATCCGCTGGGTGGACTCCGAGACCGTCACCGACGAGAACGCCGCCCAGCTGCTGGCGGGGGCAGACGGCGTGCTGGTTCCCGGCGGCTTTGGCGACCGGGGCATCGAGGGCAAGATCTCCGCCGTGCGCTTTGCCCGGGAGAATCAAGTCCCCTTCCTGGGCATCTGCCTGGGGATGCAGATGGCCGTGGTGGAGTTTGCCCGCCATGTGTGCGGCATGGCCGACGCCCACTCCAGCGAGCTGTCTCAGACCACCACCCACCCGGTCATCGACCTGATGCCCGACCAGCGGGGCGTGACGGACAAGGGCGGCACCATGCGCCTGGGGGCCTATCCCTGCTGCATCACCGACCATGACAGCTTTACCTATCGGGCCTATGGCGCAGACGAGATCGCCGAGCGCCACCGCCACCGCTATGAGTTCAACAACGACTACCGCCAGGAGCTGACCCAGGCCGGGTTGAAGCTGGCCGGCCTCTCCCCCGACGAGCGCCTGGTGGAGATCGTGGAGCTGCCCGACCACCCCTGGTTCGTGGGCGTCCAGTTCCACCCCGAGCTGAAGAGCCGCCCCAACAAGGCCCACCCCCTGTTCCGGGACTTCATCGCCGCCGCCAAGCGGTACCACGGCGAACAGTAATAGACAGCAAAAAGCTCCGCCGACGTGGCGGAGCTTTTTTAGCCTTCCCCTGGGGGAAGGTGGCGCGGCGCAGCCGTGACGGATGAGGGGAAGGGTTGCGATATCCGAGCATTCCCGTCAGAACAGGTCTAGCCTTCGCCCCGCAGGGGAGAAGGTGGCATGGCGCAGCCATGACGGATGAGGGGGACCACGTGGGTGCATCCGTTGTCGACGGGCGGACACGGAGGTCCGCCCACGATGACCACCGCACCCACGATACCCACCCTTATCCGGTCCCTTCGGGACCACCTTCCCCCTGGGAGGGGGAAGGCTCTACTCGTTCTAACGCGAGAACTCACTGCCCTTCGGCGTTCCCCTCATCCGCCCCAGTGTGCGCACTGGGGCACCTTCCCCCAGGGGAAGGCTTATTTTTTACCCCTTTGCATTCAGCCGATACCCTGCGCCCCACACGGTCTCGATGATGCGGGGCTTGGAGGGGTCGTCCTCGATCTTGTCCCGGATGCGGCCCACGTGGACGGTGACAGTGGCGCTGTCGCCCACATAGTCAAAGCCCCAGATGGTCTCGAACAAGCGGTCCTTGGAAAAGACGATGTTGGGATGCTCGGCCAGGAACTTTAAAAGCTCAAACTCCCGGTTGGGCATTTTGAGCTCCCGCCCGGCCTTATACACCTTCCAGCTCTGGGGATAGATCTCCACATCGGCCACCCGGATGACCTGGCCGTTTTCCGCCCTTTGACCGCCCTGGGTCAGGCGCTGATACCGGGCCAGGTGGGCCTTCACCCGGGCCACCAGCTCCGCCGGGTCAAAGGGCTTGGCCACATAGTCGTCCGCCCCCAGCCCCAGGCCCCGGATCTTGTCCACCGACTCCGTCCGGGCGGTGACCATCAAAATGGGCACGTCGGTCTTGTCCCGGATGACCCGGCACACGTCATAGCCGCTGCACCCGGGCAGCATCAGATCCAGCAAAATCAGGTCATAGTCCCCGGTCACCGCCTGGGTGATGGCCATGGCCGTGACCAGGGCAAAGGTATGAAAGAAAAACAGCTTCTTCTGCATCGTATCCCACCGTCTCGCCCCTTGCAGGGCCGTGTTTTCTCGTTCTGCCCCTATTGTAATGCAAAAGGATAAACGGCGAAACCATAAAATCTAAACTTTCTGAAAACTTCCCACGATCCCGGCGCAGAATGTGGAAAACCCCCGCCTGTTCCATCACAGGCGGGGGTCATATGGATCACAAAATGATCATATCCGGTGCTCCTGCATCCCCGGCCCAAACCGGGAGAAGAACTCCTCGGGGGGCATGGGGCGGCCGAAGTAATAGCCCTGCAGGCGGTCACAGCCCAGGCTTTTCAGCAGCTGGCCCTGTTCCTTTGTCTCGATGCCCTCGGCGACACAGCCCAGGCCCAGCTTGTGGCACAGGTCGATGAGGGAGCCGATGACCGCCTGTTCCCGGGGGCCGTGGTCGGCTTTGGAGATCAGGCTCCGGTCGATCTTGACCAGGTCCAGCTGGGGCAGATAGAGCATCTCCAGGCAGGAGCACTCCGTGCCCATGTCGTCCACGGCCACGGCGATGCCCCGGGCCTTCAGGGCGTTCAGCCGGTCCTCAATGCTCTCCAGCTGCAGCCCCCGGGAGGACTCGGTCACCTCGAAGATAAGCTGGCTGTGGTCCACGCCGGTGCGCGTCAGAATATCGTCGATGCGGTCTAAGTAATCCAGCTCCGCCAGGGTGTTCCGGGACATGTTGCATGCGAGCTGAAAGCCGGGCCACCTCTGCCCCACGTCCCTCAGCAGGCGGCAGGACTGCTCCAGCATCTCATAGTCCACCACGGAGATCAGGTTTTCCTCCTCCATCATGTGGACAAATTCAAAGGGGGCGCAGACACTGCCGTCCTCACCGATCCTCCGCACCAGGGCCTCCGCCCCGATGACCGCCCCCTGCTCCACCCCATACAGGGGCTGGAGATAGACTACGAACTTGCTCTGGCGGAACTCCCGCAGCAGCCCGTCCAGATACTCCGGGCGGCCCGGGCGGCGGGGGCTGCTGTCCCCCCGCATGGCGTATTTTCGCCGCTGGGCATACATCACCTGCTCCGCTTTGTGGAGCAGCTCGTTTAAGTCCTCTGTCTCCGACCCCCAGGCATAGCCAAAGGTGGCCAGGCCCTCCTGGCTGTTTTTCAGTTCCTTTTCCATGGCCCGGCAGGCAGACCAAAAGGGGCGGTAGCCCATGTCGGAGCAGATTATCACAAATTCGTCCCCGCTGACCCGATAGATCTGCTTCTTGGGAAAGAACCGGCACATGACCTGGCAGGCCTTTAAGATCACCTGGTTGCCATAGGCGTGACCCAGGTGGTCGTTCACCCATTTCAGGCCGTTGATGTCCAGATAGCCCACGCCGGTGGGCAGTTCTCTGCCCTGCAGGCTGTCGATGGTCTCGTCATAGGACAGGCGGTTGGGCAGACCGGTGAGGGTGTCGGTATAGCTGTTGGCCAGCAGCCGGGCGTGCAACTCCCGCTTTTGTACCTCGTCAGAGATGAAATAGGCGATGTGGGTCAGCAGCTCGGTGGACTCCATGCCCCCCTGCGGGTCGTCCACGCCCAAAAAGCCATAGAGCTTGTCCTTGCAGAAGATGGGCACCTCGGCCACCGCCTGGATGCCCTGGGCGGACAGACACGCATACTCCTCCTGGCGGCCCGGAATATCTTTCAGGGCCTCAATGCTGTGGATGGTCATCAGCTTGCCCTTCCGTTCCTTCAGCACCTCCAGCCATTCCCGCATGTTCTCCAGGGGCACGGCCTGGAGATTCTGGATCTCCGACGTGACCCCGGGGGCGCACACCTCATAGGTGTTGGTGGCCGTCCCCTTATCCCAGTCGATGCGGAACACATAGGCCCGGGCCGCCTGATACTGCTGGCGGATGATCTCCAGCACCTGGTCCATGGCGGCATCAAAGTCGTCAGACAGCACCAGCTTGTCAATGCACTCCACCAGCTTCTGCTCTGTGGCCAGACTCAGCTCCGCCTCAAAGATGTGGGCATAGCGGGTCACATTCACCGCCAGCTCCATGCGGCAGGGGCGGCCATTCACCGTGACGATGCTGTCGTGGAGCAGCAGATGACCTATGCCCGGCAGTTTCCGGTGCCAGGTATAGCGGTGGTCCGGGTCCTCCCGCAGGCGCTGGTTGGTACAGAAGGCACAGGGGGCATCCACGCCCTGCAGATATTCATAGCATTTTACCCCGGGTGTCACCGGGCCATACTGCTTCTTCCCGCAGCGATTGACAAATATGACTTCGCAGGTATCTAAATCACTGAGATAGATCACCTGGTCGATCTGATCCAACACATCATATAGTTCCATGCTTTAAGTTCTCCGCCGCACTTAGAATTTTTGCATACGCACGGCAATGATAGCATTTCTCTCGGCTGTATGCAATGTTTTTCATTTATTCTGTATGATTATTCCCAATATAGAAACCCCCCGGGGCATTTTCCTCGGGGGGTTTAAGCACATATGGGGGAAAAAGCTTACTTCAGCTCGACCTTGGCGCCGGCCTCTTCCAGCTTCTTCTTCATCTCCTCGGCCTCGTCCTTGGACACGGCCTCCTTCAGGGTCTTGGGAGCGCCCTCGACCACGCCCTTGGCCTCAGCCAGGCCCAGGCCGGTGATCTCGCGGACAGCCTTGATGACCTTGATCTTGGCAGCGGCATCGAAGCCAGCCAGGACAACGTCAAACTCGGTCTTCTCCTCAGCAGCCTCAGCAGCAGCGCCGCCGGCGGCGGGAGCGGCCATAGCGGCGGCGGAAACGCCGAACTCCTCCTCCAGAGCCTTAACCAGCTCGGACAGCTCCAGAACGGTCAGGGCCTTCACTTCCTCGATCATAGCGGTAATCTTCTCGCTAGCCATGGTGAAATACCTCCTAAAATTGGTTTTTTTAAAATTTAAATGTGCGCTTTTTTAAGCGCCGTGTGCCGGGAAAATTTACTCGGCAGCGGAGGCCTCGGCCTCGGCGGGCTCGCCATTCTTCTCGGCGATGGCCTTCAGGACGATAGCCAGGCTGGTAATGGGAGCCAGCATCATGCCCAGAGCCTGAGCCTGCAGGACCTCCTTAGAGGGCAGCTCGGCCAGAGCCTGGATCTCCTCCAGGGAGATCACCTTGCCGTCCATAAAGCCGCCCTTGATCTCAAACTTACCGTTGAGCTGCTTGACGTACTTATTGACGACACGCATGGGGGCGATGGGATCGCCGGCGCTGGTGGCCAGAGAAGTGGTGCCGTTGAGCACGTCATCCAGACCCTCCAGGCCCACGTTGTTCAGCGCAAAACGGACCAGGGTGTTCTTCACCACGCCGTACTGCACCTCGTTCTGGCGCAGCTCGGTACGAAGGGCGGTGTCCTCGGCCACGGTGATACCCTTATAGTCCACCAGCACGCCGCTGGAAGCGTTCTTCAGCTGCTCGGTCAGCGCGGCCACCACGGCCTGCTTCTCGGAAAGAACCTTTGCGTTAGGCATTTTGGATTCACCTCCAACAAAATAAAAATCCTCCGCGTCAAAAGACAGGAGGACAGTACCATTCAAACTATGTCGTTGAATGCACTCTCGGCAGGGATTACGCCCGACTGGGGCACCTGCTGTCTTTGAACGCTAGAATATTCTATCATCCGGGACAGGCTTTGTCAAGCAAAACCTGTCCCGGTGAGAGAAACAAATTTGTGCTCCCGACTGATGTCAGGAACGCTGCCTTTGTCAAGCTCAGACCAGCTTAGCGCCGTTGATCTTGATGCCGGGGCCCATGGTGGCGGCCACGGTGCAGCTTCTCACATACTGGCCCTTGGAAGCGGAGGGCTTGGCCTTGATGATCGCGCCCATGATGGCGTTAAAGTTCTCAGCCAGCTTCTCGGCACCGAAGGACACCTTGCCGATGGGGCAGTGGATGATGTTGGTCTTGTCCAGACGATACTCCACCTTACCGGCCTTGATCTCGTGGACGGCCTTGGTCACGTCCATGGTCACGGTGCCGGCCTTGGGGGAGGGCATCAGGCCCTTGGGGCCCAGGACCTTACCCAGACGGCCCACAACGCCCATCATGTCGGGGGTAGCCACGACCACGTCGAAGTCGAACCAGTTCTCCTTCTGGATCTTCTCCACCAGGTCCATCTCGCCCACATAGTCAGCGCCGGCGGCACGGGCCTCGTCGGCCTTGGCGGCCTTGGCGAACACCAGCACGCGCTGGGTCTTGCCGGTGCCGTGGGGCAGGACGATGGCGCCGCGGACCTGCTGGTCAGCGTGGCGGGAGTCAACACCCAGCTTCACGTGCAGCTCGACGGTCTCGTCGAACTTAGCGGTAGCGGTCTCAACGACCAGGCCCATGGCCTCGTTGGCATCATACTGCGCGTTCTTGTCGATCTTCTTGGCGCTATCCTGATACTTCTTGCCTCTAAACATTCTCTACCCCTCCTTACTCGCCCACGACAACGCCCATGGAGCGGGCAGTACCGGCGATCATGCTCATGGCGGCCTCGACGCTGGCGGCGTTCAGGTCGGGCATCTTGGTCTCAGCGATCTTGCGCACATCTTCCTTGCTGATGGTGGCGACCTTGGTCTTGTTGGGCACACCAGAGCCAGACTCGATGTTGCAGGCCTTCTTGATGAGAACGGCCGCGGGGGGGGTCTTGGTCACAAAGGTGAAGGAGCGGTCGGCGTACACGGTGATGATGACGGGGATGATCATGCCCACGTCGTTCTTGGTGCGCTCGTTAAACTCCTTGGTAAAAGCGGCAATGTTCACGCCGTGCTGACCCAGGGCAGGACCAACAGGGGGGGCGGGAGTCGCCTTGCCGGCGGGGATCTGAAGCTTTACATATCCAGTTACTTTCTGTGCCACGAAAGAGCACCTCCATTGAAAAAATGTGGTTGGGTTGGGCGTTCTCTGCCCAGTTTGGCGGGACGTTTCCGGCGTCCCTCCCACGTTTCGGCGGGGCATTTACGGCTGCCGCGCCTGTCCCCTCTTAAAAAGGGGACTGCCGGGAAAATCAGTCGTTGGCGGGTTCCACCTGGTCCAGCTCCAGCTCCACGGGGGTCTCGCGTCCAAACATGGACACCACCACGCGGACCTTGCTGCGGTCCAGGTCGATCTCCTCCACCGTGCCCAGGAAGGACTCCAGCGCGCCGTCGGTGATCCGAACGGTGTCGCCCTCCTGATAGCTGACCACCACCTCGCGCTTTTCCACGCCAAGGGCGGCCACATCGGCCTCGGACAGGGGGATGGCCTTGTTGCCCTCGCCCAAAAATCCAGTGACGCCGCGGATGTTCCGCACCACATGCCAGGTCTCGTCGTTCATGACCATCTTCACCAGCACATAGCCGGGGAACACCTTGCGCTCCACTTCCTTGGGGCCGTTGTCCGTGATCTCGGTCACGGTCTCCAGGGGAATGCTGATCTCGTGGATGAGGTCCTGCATCCCGCGGTTTTCCACGTACTTCTCGATGGTCGCCTTCACCGTATTCTCATAGCCGGAATAGGTGTGGACCACATACCAATTCGCATTGTCAGCCATTCCGTTACCTCAGGAGAGTGAGGAGCACGTCGATGGCGCTGCCGGCGATATAGTCAAAGATCCAGATGAACACGCCGACCACGATGACGCAGGCGATGACGATCAGCGTGTTGTTGATGGTCTGCTTGCGGGTGGGCCACTGGACCTTCTTCAGCTCGCTCTTCATATCCTTCAGCCATCTGCCGACCCGGGCGAACAGACTGGGCTTGGCCTTTTTGTCGGCCTTCTTGTCCTTCTTCACCTTGTCGGAACCGGCCTGGGCAGCCTGCTCCAGCTTTTCGTTCTCAGCCATTTGCGTTACCCTTCTTTCCTTACATCCTGAAAGACGCAATTACTTGGTCTCATTGTGGACAGTGTGCTTTCTGCAGAAGGGGCAATACTTGTTCAGCTCAAGACGGTCGGGGGTATTCTTCTTGTTCTTCATGGTGTTGTAGTTTCTCTGCTTGCACTCAGAGCACCGAAGGGTGATCTTGATGCGCGCGCCTGCCTTTGCCATTTGTCGGCACCTCCTTTTGGTGTGGCGGTCCCGGGGAACCGCTTCGTTTGGACCGCACACGAACGCCGCCTGAAAAAGCAAAACGCCGGGTCCGGCTCTTTGGCCGGACCCAGCGAAACAAACGCAAAAAATCACGTCAGCGCGATACGGTGGGCTCCGGCGATCTGCCTCCCTGTGTCCGTCCAATGCGGGAGGGGGTCATGCGTCAAACACCGTAAAAATGCGCACAACAAAAAAGCCCCTTTCACAGGTATAGCAACTATACCACGCCAAGCCCCTGCCCGTCAAGGGTTTTTTTGATTTTTTTGCGGGCAGCCCTCTCAGTCACGGCTGCGCCGTACCAGCTCCCCCAGGGTGGGAGCCAAGGGGCAGGGGATTCCGGGCGGATGATATCCGCCCCTACACCTGCTCCACCGGTCTCCTGTAGGGGCGGCTATCAGCCGCCCGTCGTCGGCGCACAAAGCTTTCCGGGCGGATGGGGACATCCGCCCCTACGGAATCTGACGAACCTTGTCCGTAGGGGCCGCTGTCCTCAGCGGCCCGCCGGGGGCGTATGCACCCACAGTAACCCCGTCCAGCAGCCTCCCTTTAACAAGGGGGCCAAGGGACGGGGGTTACGGATTGCCACGTCGGGGCGATGCCCCTCCTCGCAATGACAGGTTTTTTGACCGCCTTGGCTCCCCCTGTGGGGGAGCTGGCACGGCGTCAGCCGTGACTGAGAGGGCAGCCTCCCTTGTCAAAGGGAGGTACCCAGTGCGCACACTGGGCGGAGAGGGCCGTTACTGCGGCAGGGTCAGATCCCCCTCGCCGATCCAGCCCATCTTGCGGAACAGCTGCCCGAACAGCCAGCACAGCACGGCGGGCAGGATGAAGCAGATGAGGGCCATGCCCACCCAGTCCATGGGGGTGATGGCGGCCTTCACGCCGGTGGCCACGTCGTTGACCCAGCCGGCATACACGCCGATCTGGCCCACCAGGCCGCAGGTGCCCATGCCGGAGGCCACACCGCCGGCGGGGTCGTTCATCTGCAGGTGGAACAGGCAGGTGGCCATGGGCCCGGTGATGGCGGAGGTGAGGATAGCGGGCAGCCAGATGCGGGGGTTCTTCACGATGTTGGGCATCTGGAGCATGGAGGTGCCGATGCCCTGGCTCACCAGGCCGCCCCAGCCGTTCTCCTTAAAGGACAGCACCGCAAAACCCACCATGTTGGCGCAGCAGCCGGCCACCGCCGCACCCCCGGCCAGGCCCGTGAGGGTCAGGGCGGCGCAGATGGCGGCGGAGGAGATGGGCAGGGTCAGGGCAATGCCGATGACCACGGAGACGATGATGCCCATCCAGAAGGGCTGCAGCTCGGTGGCCCAGCGGATCAGCGCGCCCACCTGTGCGGCCGCCTTGCCGATGGCCGGGGCCCACCAGGCCGCCAGGGCCACACCGGCGAAGATGGTCACCAGGGGGGTGACCAGGATGTCCACTTTGGTCTCCTTAGACACCGCCTTGCCCAGCTCGGCGGCGATGATGGCGATGAACAGCACAGCCAGAGGGCCTCCCGCTCCACCCAGGGTGTTGGAGGCAAAGCCCACCGTGGCCAGGGAGAACAGCACCAGGGGCGGGGCCTGCAGGGCATAGCCGATGGCCACCGCCATGGCCGGGCCGCTCATGGCCGAGGCCAGGCCGCCCACGGTATAGCTGATGGTGTGGTCCCCGCTGCCCAGGGTGGCCACCACTTGGGTCAGGAAGGGGATGTGGAACTGGGTGCCAATGGTGTTGATGATGGTCCCGATGAGCAGGGAGCAGAACAGACCCTGGGCCATAGCCCCCAGGGCGTCGATGCCATAGCGCTTGGCGGAGATGACAATGTTTTTTCGCTTCAGAAAGGCTTTCAGCTTCTCCATTTACACACACTCATTTCAAAACATGGTAGACACGTGTCAAGACACATGTCTACCACATTTTACACGCCTATGAAAATTTGTCAAGCGTTTTATTTTGGGGGCGAGGCCCTCTCCGCCCAGTGTGCGCACTGGGCACCTCCCCCACAGGGGGAGGCAAGGGAGACGTTGGGAACGGATTGCCGCGTCGCTTCGCTTCTCGCAATGACAGTAGGGGCCGCTGTCCCCAGCGGCCCTTGGCTATCGGGCGGATGGGGACATCCGCCCCTACTTGGCTCTCCCTGTGGGAGAGCTGGCGCGGCGCAGCCGCGACTGAGAGGGCTGCCCCAGGGGTTTACTTCTCCTCCAGCAAAAACCCCAGCTTACTCAAGCTCTCCTTCACCCGGTCATAGGCCTCCTGGCTGGGGCAGGCGACGGTGTGGAGGTGGATGCCCTCGGTGAGTTGGGACAGGGGGGCGGCCTCCTGGCGGCGGCAGCGCTGGACAAACTGGCCCACGTCATACCGGTTGGAAATTTGCAGTTGGCCGGTGAGCTGGCCATAGATGGGGTGCTCCACGATCACGTCCAGCACGGTGCAGCCCTGGTCCACCATGGCGTTGAGCTCCTCCTCCATCTGGTCGGCCCGGTGGCGGCAGGCCAGGGTGCGCACCAGTCCGGCGGCGGGGGCGGGCAGCACATAGCCCCTGGGGGTGGCGGCAATGTCCATCCCCCCCGCCCGCAGCAGGGCGATGTCCCCCACGATGATCTGGCGGCTGACGGAGTGCTCCCGGGCCAAAACGGCGGCACTCACCGGCCCGCTGGCCCCCTCCAGCCGCCGTGCGATGGCCTGCCTTCTCTCCTGCGCGTCCATATGCGCTCCCCCTTTTCGTGTCAAATGAGATGTCATGACCGAAGTATACCACGCCTCTCCCCTTCAAACAAGAGGGAAAATCCCCGCCGAACTTGCCCCAGGCGCTTGACTTTTTCCACCTGATTCCATACAATAAAGGACACGAGTTTTTTCGATGATTCTTATTTATAAAGGACTGAAATACTATGGCTCAGAACTCCAACAAGAAGCAGGTGGAGCAGATCACCGACATGGAGGTGGACTTTGCCCAGTGGTACACCGACGTGTGCAAGAAGGCAGAGCTCATCGACTACTCCTCCATCAAGGGTATGTTCATCTATCGCCCCTATGGCTACGCCATCTGGGAGAACATCCAGCACGCCCTGGACCAGAAGTTCAAGGAGACCGGGCACGAGAACGTATATCTGCCCATGCTCATCCCCGAGTCCCTGCTCCAGAAGGAGAAGGACCATGTGGAGGGCTTTGCCCCCGAGTGCGCCTGGGTCACCATGGGCGGCAGCGAGAAGCTGGAGGAGCGCTACTGCATCCGTCCCACCAGTGAGACCCTGTTCTGCGAGCACTATAAAAACGTCATCCACTCCCACCGGGACCTGCCCAAGCTGTATAACCAGTGGTGCTCCGTCCTGCGCTGGGAGAAGACCAGCCGCCCCTTCCTGCGCCACCGGGAATTCCTGTGGCAGGAGGGCCACACCATGCACGCCACCGCCGAGGAGGCCCGGGAAGAGACCATGCGGATGCTGAACGTCTATGCCGATTTCCTGGAGAACGTGCTGGCCATGCCCGTGGTCCGGGGCCGCAAGACGGATAAGGAGAAGTTCAACGGTGCCGAGGAGACCTATACCGTGGAGTGCATGATGCACGACCGCAAGGCCCTCCAGTCCGGCACCAGCCACTATTTCGGCGACGGCTTTGCCCGTGCGTTTGACATCACCTTCACCGGCAAGGACAACCAGCTCCACCACCCCCACCAGACCAGCTGGGGCGTGTCCACCCGCATGATCGGCGGCATCATCATGACCCACGGCGACAACAGCGGTCTGGTCCTGCCCCCCCGCATCGCCCCCATCCAGGCCATGGTCATCCCCGTGGCCATGCACAAGCCCGGCGTGCTGGACGCCGCCGCCGCCCTGCTGGAGCGCCTGAAGGCCGCCGGTGTCCGGGCCCAGATGGACGACAGCGACCAGTCCATGGGCTGGAAGGCCGCCCAGTACGAGATGAAGGGCGTGCCCCTGCGGGTGGAGATCGGCCCCAAGGACATGGAGAAGAACCAGTGCTGCATCTGCCGCCGGGACTCCGGCGAGAAGGTCTTCGTCAGCCTGGACGAGCTGGAGACCCGCGTCCAGGAGCTGCTGGACTCCGTCCACAACGGCCTGTACGAGCGGGCCAAGAAGAATCTGGAGGACCACACCAAGGTGTGCCACACCCTGGACGAGGTGAAGCAGTTCATGGACACCGAGGGCGGCTTTGCCAAGACCATGTGGTGCGGCGAGCTGGACTGCGAGCTGAAGATGAAGGAGCAGGCCGGTGTCACCTCCCGCTGCATGCCCCTGAAGCAGGACAAGGTGGGCGATGTGTGCGTCTGCTGCGGCAAGCCCGCCAAGCACATGATCTACTGGGGCGTGGCGTACTAAAGCCTCCCCACACGTCAACGCCAAATACAGTGAAAACGCAAGCTCGCCGCCCGACCGGGGCGGCGAGCTTTTTTGTGCGCAAAAACCCCCGCTCCTGTTGGGAGCGGGGGCATTTTGATCTATGCGGATAGTTCGGCTAACATCAGCCCAGGTTCAGAGCTTCCTTCACCTTGGCGATGATGTGCTGGCCGATGTCCCGGGAGGCGTCCACGGTCTGAGCGCCGATGTGGGGGGAGACCACGAAGTTGTCCAGGTCGAACAGGGGGGAGTAGAAGCGGGAGTCCTCGGTCAGGCCGTCGCCGGCGACCTCGTTCTCCAGCACGTCGGTGGCATAGCCGCCGATCTTGCCGGCCTTCAGGGCTTCATACATGTCCTTCTCGTTGACGATGCCGCCGCGGGCCATGTTCAGCACAACGGCGTCGGGCTTCATCTCGGCGATGGAGGTGGCGTTGAACAGGTTGCGGGTCTCGTCGTTCAGGGGCATGTGGATGGTAACGAAGTCGGCGACCTCGCACACCTGGGCGATGCTCATAGAGGTGGCCTCGTTCTTGGTGAAGATCTCGGCGGGCAGATAGGGGTCATAGGCCACGACCTTCATGCCGAACACCCGGGCGATCTCGCCCACGCGCTGGCCGATGCGGCCAAAGCCCAGCACGCCCAGGGTCTTGCCCCGCAGCTCGCGGCCCACGAAGGCGTACTTGTCCCACTTCTGGTTCACAGTCACGTCCCGGTGAGCGGGGATGGTGTGGCGGGACAGCTCCAGCATCTTGCAGATGGTCAGCTCGGCCACGGCGTTGCCGTTCAGGCCGGGGGCGTTGAACACCTTGATGCCCTTCTCCTCGGCATACTTGGTGTCGATGTGGTTCAGACCCACGGAGCACACGCCGATGACCTTCAGGTTCTTGGCGGCATCCAGGACCTCCTTGTCGATCATGGGGTCAACGCGCATGATCAGCACGTCCACATCCCCGATCATGGCCTTCAGCTCGTCCTTGGCGGGGGGCAGCTTCTCGCTGACCTTGACCTCCATGTACTTGCCCAGCTCCTGGGCAATGGCCTCGTGGACAACATCGATGATAAGGCACTTCATAGTGAAAACATCCTTCCTTATTAAAAATTATGATCCATCTATGTTCTGTGCAGGCAGCGCCGTCCGGGCGAACACATCCCTTTCAGCGCAGTGATCTATGGCTCTATTATGCCACGGATATTCTTTTGGGAACACCAGCTTTTTCCCGTGGGTTGCCACAGGCTTTTGATTGTGATACAATGCTGGTAACAGACCTTCCAGCATACCCGCCGGGCCCGCTCTGCGGGACTTTCCGGCTTCACCCCTTGTCATGATGAGGAGGCATCCGTGAATTTTTTACACCTGAAATACTTTCTGATGGTGGCCGAGGAGCTGAACATCACCCGGGCTGCCGAACGGCTTTACATCTCCCAGCAGTCCCTGTCCAGCCACATCAGCAACATGGAGCGTGAGCTGAACGTGAAGCTGTTTACCCGCTCCCCCAAGCTGGCCCTCACCTATGCCGGGGACCAGCTGGTGCAGACGGCCACCCAGATCATCGACCTGTACAGCCAATATCTCAGCAAGGTGGGGGACATCAACCGCCACTATCTGGGGGTGCTGCGGGTGGGCATCTCCCACACCTGTGGTCTGGCTCTGCTGCCTGACATCCTGCCCCGCTTCCGGGAGGAGTTCCCCATGGTGGACTTTTCCCTGTACGAGGGCAACTCCAACCAGTTGGAGGACGAGCTGTCCCACGGCAGGGTGGACCTGGTCATCTGCTTTCAGCCCATTATGCTCGACGGGGTGGAGACCGTCTCCCTCACCCAGCAGCGGCTGATGATGGTGGTGCCGAAGGCATTCACCAACCAGCTCTTTGGGGCCCAGGCGGATGTGGTCCGGGAGCAGTTTTCCAACGGAGCGGACATCGGAGCATTCCAGTCCATGCCCTTTGTGCTCATCAAGCGGGGCAACCGCACCCGCAGCATCGTGGACCAATATTTCAGCCGGTATTACTTCAAGCCCAAACTGATTCTGGAGACGGAGAACACCGTCACCACTCTGGCCATGGCCCAGGCGGGGGTGGGCATCACCATCTGCCCGGAGCTGTTCCTGCGGGCCATCCCCGCCGCCTCCGCCTCCTCCGCCGGAGTGGACTTCTTCCCCCTCACCGACCCGTCCACCTTCAGCTGTCTCATCGCCGGCTATCGCCTGGACCGCCCCCTGTCCCACTTCGGCGAGCGCTTCATCGCCATCGCCCAGCAGGCCACGGCAAACGATTGAGACAGGATAGGAAAGCGCATCCCCCGGCCCACGCCGGGGGATTGACAAATCCTCTTTTTTACAGTAGAATAAAGACAAGAGGAAGGCGCTGCCGGTAGACGGGAGCCCTTACACTAAGTAAGAAGTGATCGCTAAGCTTGGGGGCTTATTGGGGCGGTCACTTCTTCTTATTATTGTAGATATGGACAAACAAATTCAAGACGGCCACAATGAGCTGTCCGATCAAAATCAGATCCGAATAAGTTACCATATGTACCACCTCCCCTCAGAAAAGAGGAGGCTTTTGTCAAAGAAGTCCGGCCTCCTCAAGGGACATTGCGAATGAGGGGCCCCCGCCTACCGCTACTGGCAGCGCCAGCGCATATCCATGCGCCATGGTCATTATACCATATTATTCAAAATATAGCAAGAAAAAACATGGCCCTCCCATTTTTCGGGAGAGCCATGTTTTTGTTTTACACCTCCATGATGACAGGCAGGATCATGGGGGAGCGTTTTGTCTTTTTGTACAGGTAGTTGGACAGGTCGCCCTTGATGGTGCTCTTGATGGCGGACCAGTCGGTGGCATAGCGGGTGTCCACGCTCTGGATGGCCTCCATGGCCACCTGGCGCAGCTCCTCCATCAGGCCCTCCGACTCCTTTACATATACAAAGCCCCGGGTGATGATGTCCGGGCCGGAGACCAGGGCTCCGTCCTCCCCGGACATGGACAGCACCACCACGATCATGCCGTCCTGGGCCAGGTGGCGGCGGTCCCGCAGGACCACGCTGCCCACGTCGCCCACGCCGTAGCCGTCCACAAAGACCTGACCGGCGGTGACGGTGCCCGCCAGGCGGGCGGAGTTGGGGGTGAGCTCCATGACCCGGCCGATGTCGCTGACCAGCACATGGTTGGGGTCCATGCCCATGCCCTGGGCCAGACGGGCGTGGATCTGCAGCATCCGCTGCTCGCCGTGGACGGGGATGAAGAACTTGGGCTTGACCAGGGCGTGGACGATCTTCAGCTCCTCCTGGCAGGCGTGGCCGGAGACATGGAGGGCCAGCTCCCGCTCGTTCATCACCTCGGCCCCCTTGCGGTAGAGCTCGTTGACCACGTTGCCAATGGCGTTTTCGTTGCCCGGGATGGCGGAGGCGGAGATGATCACCCGGTCCCCGGGCATCAGGTCCACCTGACGGTGGGTGTTAAAGGCCATGCGGGTCAGGGCGGACATGGTCTCGCCCTGGCTGCCGGTGGTGATGATGCACACCTTGTGCTTGGGCAGGGATTTGATGTGGTTCAAGTCCATCAGCACCCCGTCCGGCACATTCATATAGCCCAGCTCGGTGGACACCTTCATGATGTTCTCCATGGACCGGCCGGTGACGGCCACCTTTCTGCCATAGCGGGCGGCCACGTCGATGATCTGCTGGATGCGGTCCACGTTGGAGGCGAAGGTGGTGACGATGATGCGCTCCTGGCAGCCCCGGAACAGGGCATCGAAGGAGGCGCCCACGCTGCGCTCGCTGCGGGTAAAGCCGGAGCGCTCCACGTTGGTGGAGTCGGCCAGCAGGGCCAGCACCCCCTCCTTGCCCAGCTCGCCCAGGCGGGCCAGGTCCATCATCCCTCCCTGGATGGGGGTGGAGTCGATCTTGAAGTCGCCGGTGTGGACGCAGGTGCCCACGGGGCACTTGATGGCAAAGGCCACTGCGTCGGCGATGGAGTGGTTCACATGGATGAACTCCACGCTGAACTTGCCCGCCTTCACCACGTCCCCGGCCTCGCAGGTGATGAGCTTGGTCTTGGACAGCAGGCGGTGCTCCTCCAGCTTCAAGCGGATCAGGCCCATGCTCATGCGGGTGGCATAGATGGGGGCGTTGATGGAGCGCAGCACATAGGGCAGGGCCCCGATGTGGTCCTCGTGTCCGTGGGTGATGAAGATGCCCCGGATCTTGCTCTGGTTCTTGATGAGATAGCTCACGTCGGGAATGACCACGTCGATGCCATACATATCGTCATCCGGGAAGCCCATGCCGCAGTCCACCACGATGATGTCGCCGCCGTACTCATAGACGGTCAGGTTCTTCCCGATCTCGTTCAGTCCGCCCAGGGAAATAATTTTCAGTTTTTCTGCCATAATAGCTCCTTTACTATCAAAATTATATCAGTAAATTCCTGTTATCTCGAAAAAGCCCATGCCAAAACAGCCGTGCTCCTGGCACGGCGCAAGACCCTGTTCGGCCGGTCTCACCGGCCCTGCCTCGCCGGGGAGAGGGCCGCCCTGGGGTCCCTTTGGTCTGGTCTCTTTCGCTGTCTTTCCGCACGCCGTCCCCGCCTGTGATCGCGGCTTTGGCAAACGGAATATTTAAACGCCGAGGGGGCAAAAGGTCGCGTCAGCCGCCCCCGTGCGCATAAATCCAAGTCAATCAATGCTAACAGTATAACACACCCGCCGATAAAAGTATACCATGACTTTCAGAAAAGAAGGTCGCTTTGTGGGGAGATACGCAGGATATTCCATCTCTGGACTTCTCTCTGTACGTCTGATATGATAATGACAGATTTTCCGCCGGAGGATGGATGAACTTGCTGATTTATTTGCAAATGATCGAAACAGAGGAGGAGCAAAGTAAATTTGAGGTGATCTACCCTGGGCCATCCAGTTGGACCAGCAGGCGCAGTGAAAGCTGAAAAGCGGCCCATTTTGTTGAAAAAGCGTTAAAAAAAGGCAGATGTAAACTATATTTGCGCAGATGTCAGCTGAATGTGGTTTACTTTCTCACAGACTTCAGGCTAAACTAGCAGTGACAACAGGTGAAAACATGAAACTGAACGAAAAATTGGTCTCTCTGCGAAAAGCCCAAAAATTAAACCAGGCCCAGGCAGCCGAAGCGCTGAATGTCTCCCGCCAGGCCATCTCCACCTGGGAGACAGGCGCAGTGCTCCCATCCACGGACAGTCTGAAAGCGCTCAGCCGCCTGTATCAGGTTCCGGTAGATCATCTGTTAAACGATGACATGGACCTGCCGCAAGCCCTGGTTGCTGAAAAGGAGGTCGAGAAACAAGAAGAAGCGCCCTCGGAATTAGAACATACAAATACAAGCAGTAAAATAATCCATCCAAATAAACGAAAAGCAATCATACTGATCTATCTGCTTACCATTCTCTTGGTCGTTGTGATTGCTGTTGCGGCAACATTGTTCGTACTTTGGGCAAGGGAACCCAGGGCCATTGATTTGTATGATTTGGATTCCGAGCAAGTTTCTCTTTCTGATATTGAAGTAGATGATTTTCTGTAAAAACGAAAAGAGAGGTTTTTTATGAAGCTAAAACATCTTTGCAGTGCGCTGTTGTGCGTCTTACTTTTAAACAGCGTAAATATCCCGGCATCGGCACTTTCTCAAGAATGCACCATCGTCATTCCGACCAACAGTGTGACCGAAATCTCTGATTTGGAGTTTGACGTTTTGGCTTGGACCAATCATTCGGCCAGAGCCACCAACCGCCTCAATTGGAGTATTTCTCCCAATAACATGAAAAGGGCCAGCACCACGTTTTCTTTAGATGCGAATGAAACTGTCACCTTCAACGGCACCTACACCCCCACCGGCTCCAGTGTTGACTTTGGCCTTATCTCGTCCGACGGGACCTTTTATTATATAAATTCCGGCAACGGACGAATTAAGGCCACCGTTAAAGTTCCAAAGGCAGATAAGTATTATCTTGCGATTCGTAACAATTCCAGCACGACTGTCCAGGTCTCATGTACTGTTTCTTACTAAGACAACTTAGTTTGAAAATATCACAAATACCAAATTAGGAAAGAGGTGCATGATTGAAACTTAGAAAAATAGTGACGAGTTTATTGATGCTTGTAGTGACAGTGAGTTGTTGTACAGTTTCGACATATGCAGCAGAACTACCCGATTAAAGAGCATTTAGTTTTATGAGAGCGACTGGACACTTCGATATGGAAGTGCCAGGAAACTCTACGGTAAAAGCAGACAAGGAGTTTCCGTTAGAGATTGGAGAGACGGTAGCTATCAATGCTGTATATTCTCCGCAGACTGCAAGTGTTGACTTTGGCCTGATTGCACCAGATGGTTTGTTCTATGGGCTAAATACAACAACAGGAAGCTTTGATAAGGCCATCAAAGTAAGCCAAAGAGGGCGTTATTATTTTGCAGTAAAAAACAATTCTTCTGAAACTATCAATGTTTCTGGATATGTAAATTATTAAGAAAATGGTTTGATAAAAAACTGATTAATTGTAGAATGGAGGTCAGATATTATGAAACGAGTGATAAGCATTATACTATTTTTTAGTATTTCTACATCTATAATAGCGCCTACTTTTGCAGTTGATACAAACCTCACAACATATAAAACAAATGAGAAAAATGTTACTGAATTGGAGATTTCAGAAGATATTACGTTAGTAGCAGAAGACTATGAAAATGGGGATGTAGTCTTTAAACAGATTGAAAATGGAAACGTAACAGATACAGTTTTTGTAGATCGTCAGATGAATAAACTAACGTCTATTCATATGGAGCAAGATAAACAGATAAAAACAGAGCAGACATTTGTTCCTGTAAAAGCAAGTTATGAAGAAGAGAGTGCTACGCTGGCGGCTCCAGACTACACATATGTGGGAGCAATTGAGTATAGGTGTATTCCTATTAGTTATACAAGCGAGGTAACTCGATTGATGCATTTGGGGTATATGAGTAGATATGAGCCTAATGCAAAGTATGATATGTATGGCGAATATAAGAATCTTGCGACTTTAGCAGGGATTGTAACTTTAATATTTAGTATTCCAGGCGCAATTGCAAGCCAAGCGGTTCAGTGGCTTATTTGGGGATTGGGTCTTACAGCTACGGTTGGTCCATTTGTTATCCCCCAAGGTACTATTCTTAATTGCCAGAAGACATCTTACCATTGGAGACTACAGGATGATGAGGACAGCAATCGATATACTATGTTCACTGGAGATCGTTATATAATTACTGAGAAAACTGCGGGAAAGACAGAATATAAAGACGACTTTTTCTATGTACCGGCTTCGTATAGAAATAGGGATAACGATTATGCTTTGGAAATGTTCAGATTACTTTATGGGAGCATGAAAAGTGTAAGAGTGAGTGCGTGGAAGCCGGCCTAAGTAGGATGAAAAATGTAAGTAAATTGGCGTGGATAAGCTTGCTAATAATTAATGTTTTTGCTCTGGCCTATGCAGTTTTTGTATTTGATGGAGAGACAAAGTATTATAGTTGTTTTGTGTTAGGAATGCTCTTGATTCTAAATTTGGTGAATTTAATAGGAAATTGGAAGAAGTCTTAATTAAGAAATCAAAATGGACTGTTGCAAAATAGAATTTTGAAAAATCAGATTAAAGACAAAGTTAGCGGGAACTGTCAAAGCGGCGGTTCCCGCTAACTTTTATAATGCAAACATTTTCCGCTTGGGTCTGAAGACTGCATTTTGAAACAGACATTTTATAACGGTTTACCCGTTTATATATAAACGGGTAAACCGTTATACAGTTATTTTTCTACGTATGTTGTTGATTTCCTCGTTTATTTATGGCAGTATGAGAATGGATTAGTATAGTGTTTTTGTGGAGCTGCGGTCGGTGTCAGCTGAGTGCTGCAGCAGGATTCGATGCTCGTCTGGGCGAGGGTAAAGAGTGATTAGGCCCAGAGCGTCTTGGCCGGGAGCTGCCGGCTGGGGGTTCAGCAAATACCCATATAGAAGCCATGACAGGGTTGATACTCCTGTGTGGTGTGCGGGCTTACCACAGTAACCTTTGTGAAATGGAAAGCGCACCATGGACCCCAACACGAGTAATCCTTTTGAAAGTGATGGGCAAGCGAAATGTATCATGTCCCTATCTCTTTCTGATATTGAAGTAGATGATTTTCTGTAAAAACGAAAAAGAGCGGTTTTTTATGAAGCTAAAACATCTATTCTCACCTGTGAAACCGGATATGAACTCTAATTCTCGTTGGCATCGCGCGTTTTTCTTTCTCCATCGCTGGCTTTCCCTTTCCTTGATCCTGGAGGCATGTGCTTTCCTCTGGAAAACTTCGACCTCCGGCTACGGTTTTGCCATAGAAGAATTGTTCCCCTTTGCGATTTTCATGCCTTGGCTCGGTGTTCGTTTTCTCTTTTCCTATGGAACGGATGGAACACCTGAGCGGCGCAGGTCATGGTTCCCATGGTTTCTTCTGCTGTATGGCGTATTCCTAGCCGGAAGCTGGTATCTGGACATCCATATCTTCTATCTGATGTGGCATCAGCTTTGGGGGCTTGGCCTGTTTGTGGGGAAAATAGCCATTGTCTGTTTTTTTGCTGCGATGCTTCTTCGCTTTCCCCGCGCTTCCTGTTCTCCGCCTGGAGAGCGGCCTATCTCCCCTTGGGGGCAAGCCGTCATCTGGTTTGGTTTACTGCTGTGCCTGCTGTTTCGCGTATTTTCAACCATGGACCCGTTGGTTTCGCTCCTTGTATCCTGCGCAGAATTTGGGCTGTTTCTTTACGCTTCCTGGGATGTAACGTATTTATCCCCCAAGTAAATATGCAGCGTGTCAATAAACCCGTTTCTGTCATTCCGAGGAGCGAAGCGACGTGGGAATCCGTAACCCAAAAGTCGGAAATGTGCTGATACTCGTGAGTTTTAGGAACGGATTGCCACGTCGGCCCGTTGGGCCTCCTCGCAATGACAGGCTTTTTTGACAGTCTGAAATATGTTCTAACAAGCGGGCGGGAACCGATCATTTTGTTCCCGCCCGCTGCGGTACCAGCCCAGCCAGCGTGCTCAATCTCTCCCCCGAGGCGGCCATTCTTGCGCAGATGCGGCCGGCGGCGGCGGGGGCGGACCACAGCCAGGGGCGGGCGGCGTACAGTCGGCGGGCCCGCTCCCCGTCCCGCTCCAGGGCCAGCACCTGCCCCCCATAGCACAGCGCTGCCGGGGCCGCCCACGGGGCCCGGACCGAGGGCAGGGCGACGATCCCCCCGCCGTTTTCCATCTCGATCAGGGCCACCAGGGCCAGCAGGCGCTCCGGGGGGATGGGCGCTCCCGTCTCGTCCTGGGCCAGCAGGCAAAAGCCGCCCCGGGCGGTGAAAAAAGCGGGAATGCCGGGCCGCCACCGCTCCTCCACCTGCCAGCCCAGGGCGGAGAGCACCCGGCCCAAGTCCCGGTCCGCCCCCCGGTCTCCGGGCACCGCCGCCTGCCGATGCCGCCAGGGAGGGCCGCTCCGCCCCAGGGCCAGCTGCCGGGCGGTCTCCCCCGCCCACAGCCCTTCGGGAATATGGCGGACGGTCCAGGCTCCCCCCTCCGCTCCTGCCGCCGGGGGCTGGGACAGGGCCTCCTTTAACCGCCCCAGGGCCTCCGGGGCAAAGGGCAGCCCCAGGCGGTCGAACAGGTGGAGCCGGGGCGGGCCCTCCGTGTCAAAAAACAACAGGGCGGGCAGGCCCCACCGCCGGGCCGCCCAGCTCCCCTCCACCGGGCTGGTTAAATTGGGGAAGAGCTCCGCCCGGCCCCCCGCCGCCGCCACGCCCCCGGCGCAGGCTCTCACAAGATCCTCCCCCGCCCCGTCCGGGGTCCGGGCCAGGCCCACTCTCCCCCGGCGGGCCAGCACAAAACCCAGCTGCGCCAATTTTTCCACATGTTCGCCCCCTTCTGTGGATAACCTGACGTTAGTATGGCTGAAAACCGCCTTGTCCCGGGGAGAAAAACCTGGTATCATAGGGGAAACCAGACGGTGCGGGAGGACGACGATGAACATTCAGATCTTTGGTGTGAAAAAGTGCTTTGACACGAAAAAAGCCCAGCGCTATTTCAAGGAGCGCCGGGTGAAGGTTCAGGATATCGACTTGAAGAAGATCGGCATCAGCCGGGGGGAGCTGACCAGCGTCATCTCCGCCGTGGGTCTGGACGCTCTGGTGGACCCGGGGCACCCGGACGCCGCCCTGCTGGGCTATCTGGCCGACAGTCAGGCGAAGGTCCAGCACATTCTGGAGGACCCCACCCTCCTGCGCACCCCCATCGTCCGCAACGGCCGCCAGGCCACGGTGGGGTATTGCCCGGACGTGTGGGAGAGTTGGAAATAAAAAAGTCTATTCGCCTTCCCCCAGGGGAAGCAAGAGAACCCCCCGCCGGGTGTCCGGCGGGGGTTAGCTTATTTGCAGAATTCCGATTTCCGAAACAGCGAGCGGAGCAGCACGATCCAGCCCCAGGAGATAGACAGGGTGGGCAGACAGGCCAGCAAAACGGCCTTCACCGGGTGGATCTCGGAAAAGCAGATGGGTCCGAAAAACATGACGAACACCACCACCATCATCACCAGCAGGGTGATCTTCTCCATCCGGGTGTTGGGGGGCGTAAGAAAAATTTTCTTCAGATCGATCTCCACTTGCTTTTTCATATTACTTCAACGCTCCAGTCACAGATTCCACCGTGCGGATCAGACCGCCGGAGTGGATAAAGTCCTTCAGATACACGATATAGGGATACAGAAAGTCGTCCTGCTTCAGCACGGGCACATGCTTGGCGATCTCGTCCAGCACGGCCTGGGTGGCGGGGCTGCGCTTCACCTCCGGGTCCACGAACTGCTGCACCTGATAGGCGGACAGCAGCTCGATGGCCAGCACATACTCCAGCTTCTCCGCCATGGGGCCGGACTTCTTGCAGGCCAGATAGCCCATGGCCACATAGTCCTCCTGGTTGCAGCAGGTGGGGGTGTTGTCGATGGTGGCGGGGGTGGCCAGGCCGCGCATCTCGTTGATGAGGCCCGCCTGGGTATACTGGGGGATCATCAGGCCGGAGTTCAGGCCGGGGCTCGCAATGCAGAAGCTGGGGTAGCCGGACAGGGACTCGTCGATGATCCGGTTGTTCCGCCGCTCAGACATCTTGGCCAGAGAGACGGCGGCGATGCAGGCGGAATCCATCTCCATGCCCACATAGGCGGAGTCGGGGTTGCAGGCAGAGATCACGTCCTGGCTGCCCTCCTCGGGCCACAGGATGGGGTTGTCACAGCAGGAGTTCATCTCGATCTCGATGGTCTCTTTGGCATCCCGGAAGGTCTTTTTGGCCGCACCGTGGAGCTGGGGGATGCACCGCAGGGACAGGGCATCCTGCACCCGGTGGCCCTGGTACTTCTCGATGATGCCGGAACCGGCCAGGATGCGGCGGACGTTCTCGGCGGTGTCCCCCTGGTCAGCGTGGGGGCGCACCTGCATCACCCGCGCGTCAAAGGCGTTCATCACGCCCTTCAGGGCCTCCAGCGACATGGCCCCGACGATGTCTGCGGACTTGGCGGCCTTCTGGAAGTCGTAAAGGCCCAAAGCGGCCATGGCGGTGGCGGAGGTGGTGCCGGACACCAGGGCCAGGCCCTCCTTCGAGCTGAGGGTGATGGGCTCCAGACCGGCCTTTTTCAGGGCCTGGTCGCCGGGCAGCAGCTCGCCCTGGTAATAGGCCTTGCCCCGGCCGATGAGCACCAGGGCCATGTGGGCCTCGGGGGACAGATAGCCCACGCTGCCGTCCCCGGGGGCCCAGGGGGTCAGACCCCGGTTCAGGAACTGGCGGTACTGCTCCAGCAGCTCCAGCCGCACGCCGCTGTAGCCCTGGCCCAGGTTCTGCAGGATCATCAGCATGATGCCCCGCACCCGCTCGATGCTCAGGGGCTCGCCCAGGGAGACGGAGTGGGACAGGATGATGTTCTCCTGCAGCTTGGCCGTCTCCTCCTTGCTGATGGCCTTGGTACACAGGGCGCCAAAGCCGGTGGTGACACCGTACATCACCTTCTCCTCGTCCACCCAGCGCTCCACCAGCTGGCGGGACTTGTCCACCCGCCGGCAATAGTCGTGGGAGAACTCCACCTGTGCGCCCTCCCGGCACACAGCGATAAACTGCTCCATGGTGACGGGCTCACCCAGCACGATGGTTTTCTTTTCCGTGTTCACAACGTACCTCCACACTGTGCTCCCCCGCCCGGGAGCACATTCTCCCAGGCGGCGGCACAGCAACTTCTTAACTTCAATGCTCCAAACTTACTGCTCGATCTGGTCCACGCTGTCCACGATATCCTTCTTGGTCTCGGGGTCCAGGAAGAATACCTTGATGGCGGCAGCCACCTGAAGGATGAACACGATCAGGACCACCGCGCCGCCGCAGGCAGCCAGATACTTCACGCCGTCCACGCCCTGGGCGCCGCCGCCGAAGGCCACCATGATGCAGGCAATGGCGCCGATGGACACGCCCCAGACGATCTTCTGCCACATAGCGGGCTCCTCGTCGTGGCGGGCGCCCTTGGTGCACAGGGCGGCGATGGTGGTGGACATGGTGTCAGCGGTGGTAGAGAAGGCGGCGATGAGGGAGATGATGACCACGGGGATGATGATCGCGCCCAGCGGCACATGCTTCAGGAACTCCCAGATACCGGCCACAGCGCCGCCGTCCTGGATGGCGGCAATGATGTCGGCCTTGCCGCTGATCTGCCAGTCCAGGGCGGTGCTGCCCCAAACGGCAAACCACACAAAGCCAAAGCCGGCGGGCAGCAGGAAGTTTACGGTCATGAACTGGCGCACGGTGCGGCCATAGGCGATCATGGCGAAGAAGATGCCCATCAGGGGGGCGTAGGCGATCCAGATGGCCCAGTCATACATGGTCCACCAGGTGACCAGGGCGGAGCCGCCCACCACATAGGGATCAAAGCCCCACATCCAGAAGCGGTCCAGCCAATAGCCCAGGCCCACGTTGGCCATGTTCAGGATATACACGGTGGGCCCGATGATGAACAGCAGGATCAGCAGCACATAGAAGATCTTGGAGGTCAGACCGGCCAGCCACTTGATGCCCTTGTCCATGCCGGTCACGGAGGCGATGGTAAAGGTGGCGGTGATGATGGCGGTGAGGACGATCCACACCACAGGGCCCTGGGCCACGCCATAGGCGGCATACAGACCGGTGCCGATCAGCGCCAGGCCGGCACCCAGAGAGGCGGCCAGACCCAGAGCGATGGCCAGCACGGACAGCACATCGATGAGCACCACCCAGATGCCCTTGGTGACCTTGTCGCCGAACAGGGGGGTGAGGGAGGCGGCCACGGTCAGGTCCTTTTTGCGGTTGAAGTACATATAGGCGATGAGCACGCCGGACAGGGCGTACATGGCATAGGGGATCACGGTCCAGTTATAGAAGCAGCGGCCCATGGCAAACCAGGCGGCCTCGTCAGACAGGGCCTCGATGCCATAGCCGTCCAGCTCGCCGTAGATGTTGCCGAAGTAGATCAGCACCTCGTTCACGCCATAGGTGATCAGGCCGGTGGCGATACCGCCGGTCAGGGTCATGGCGAACCAGGAACCGAAGGAGTACTTGGCCTTGGCCTCGGGGCCGCCGAAGCGGATCTTGCCCACCTTGCTGAAGGTCAGCATACAGGCCAGGACCAGCGTGACCATGGCCACCACCTGATACAGCCAGCCGAAGGTACTCAGGGACCAGCCGAAGATGGCGTTGGTCACAGAGGTCAGCCACTCGTTGTTGACGATGCCCAGAATGGCAGCGCCGCCGATGACCGCAAAGCAGGGAATAAATACATCCCAGCGGATCGGCTTCTGATTGGTTTCATGTTTCATGTTGTGTCACCCGTATGTAAGCCGCAGCCGCGTCCTACATACACTCTCCTTTCTGTGTTATCCACACGCTTTATAAATACAGCAATTCCCGTGCCATTTCTTAAAAAATCACCTGAATTTTTTCTTTTTATTTATTTTATACAATTCCGCGCATTCTATTCTGTACATATTCGCCAGTTTCTTGCCACCTTGCTCCCTTTGTTTCGTGGGGACACATTCCCCGTCATCTCCGTCCTTTTTCGCTGTTCGTTCTTATGTGCAATTTGTTTTTGCAGTATGCAAAAATAAATTGCATTTTCTTGACGAACAGGGGCGCGCGCTATATAATTCTATCATAAAATGCTCTGTCTCGTCTGGCCCTGTGTCAAAGGAGGATGCCCCTTGTACTTATTTGATGTCTTGTTCACCATCGGGCCCCGGGAGGAATTTCTCAGCCTGACCTGGGGCGGGGAGCACGCCGCCCTGCCCTATCGCCCCATGTGTGAGCACTGGGTGGAGCAGCGCCACAAAATTTTTGAGGTGCTGCCCCTGCCCGACCAGCGCCCCGGCGGCAGTCTGGTGTGGAACGGGGAGCAGCTGGCCTATCTGCTGCTGCCCGCCCCGGAGGGAAAGCAATATCTGCTGCTGTCCTGGAACGCCAACACGGAGTTTCTGTACACCCGGGCCCTGGATCAGCTCCCCTTCGGCGTGCAGATCTATGACAAGAACACCCACGCCGTCTATTTCAATCAGGCCAGCCGGGAGATCTCCCACATTCCCAGCGGCGTGAACATCACCGGGCGGCACCTGCTGGACATGTATGACCTGGAGGAGACGGTGAGCACCACCATGACCGCCCTGCGCACCCAGTCCCCGGTCATCGACCGGGTGGACCAGTTCTCGGTGGACAACGGCACGTTTATTGCCAGCGCTAACACCTCCTACCCCATTTTTCAAAACGGTCAGCTGTCCGGTGCGGTGACGTTTGAGCATACGGAAGAGACCATTCAAAAATATTATCAGAGCATCCAGGACACCCGCCAGGCGCTGAAGCACTTCTCCGGCAGCGCCGCCCCCGTCCGCTTCTCCGGCTATACCTTTGAAAACGTCATCGGCGGCAGCGAAAAGCTCCGCTCCGCCGCAGAGCTGGCCCAGCGGGTGGCCCCCCAGAACAGCCCCGTCATGCTGGTGGGAGAAACGGGCACGGGGAAAGAGATCTTCGCCCAGAGCATCCACCGCTCCAGCCCCCGGGCGGGGAAAAAATTCGTGGCCATCAACTGCGCTGCCATCCCGGAGACCCTCATCGAAAGCCTGCTCTTCGGCACGGCCAAGGGCAGCTTCACCGGCAGCGAGGACAAGGCCGGCTATTTTGAGGAGGCCAGCGGCGGCACCCTGTTTCTGGACGAGCTGAATTCCATGAGTCTGGTCATGCAGTCCAAGCTGCTGCGGGTGCTGCAGGAGCGCACCTTCCGCCGGGTGGGCGGCAAAAAAGATCTGGAGCTGGACGTGCGCATCATCTCCTCCTGCAACGAGGACCCCTTCCAGACGGTGGAGGAGAACAAGTTCCGCCGGGACCTGTTCTACCGCCTGTCCTCCGTCATCATTGAGCTGCCCCCCCTGCGGGAGCACCTGGAGGACCTGGAGCAGCTGACCTGGTACCACCTGGAGCAGACCGCCTTTCAGTATGTCCACCGCATCACCCGCATCCAGCCCCAGGTCTATCAGCTGCTGCGGGCCTATCGCTGGCCGGGCAACGTGCGGGAGCTGTTCCATGTGCTGGACTACGCCCAGAACGTGGCCGACAGCGATGTGATGACGGTGGAGCATCTGCCCGCCTATCTCCGCAAGAACCAGGCCCCCGCTCCCCGGCAGAGCGCTCCTCTCACCCCCTCCGGCCATATCGACTTCTCCCACACCTCTCTCCAGGCCCTGATGGACGACTATGAGAAGGAGGTCATCACCCAGGCCCTGGACCGCTGCGGCTATAACATCTCCCAGACCGCCCAGGCCCTGGGCATCCTCCGCCAGAGCCTGCAATACCGCATCCGCAAATATGGGATCATCTTCTGAACGTTTTCCCCTTTATCCCCATCACAAAAACAGGGTGCCGCCTCAGCGCGGCACCCTGTTTGCTTATTTTCCGGCGGTCTTATTTTCATACATCTCCCGGTCGGCCCGTTTGATGGCGCTGCCCGCGTCGGTCTCTGCCGGGTCGAAGGGGGTCATTCCCACGGCCACATCGGGCAGACAGGGCAGCTTCTCCCGCTCCGCCGCCAGCAGGGTCTTGAACTGCTCTGTCCGGGCCTGGGCTTGTGTCCGGTTCCCGTCAAAGATGACGCAGAACTCGTCCCCGCCGATGCGGTAGCATTGGCCCTCCCGGCCATAGGCCTGGTGCATGGCCCGGGCGATGGTCTGGAGCACCTGATCCCCCCGCTGGTGCCCATAGTGGTCGTTCACTTCTTTAAAGCGATTCACGTCCATCATCAGCAGGGTCACCGGGCAGCGGAGGCGGGCCAGCCGGCTGTCATAGCCCCGGCGGTTGCGCAGCCCGGTAAGGGCATCGGTGTTCTGCACCACGCCGGAGTAATATAAATAGGTGAACATCACCGCAAAGGCCAGGCAGGGATAGTCCGCCCGGATCTGCCGGTTGCACAGGCGCATTCCCACCCCACTGACAAAAAACAGCAGGATCAGGGCCATGATATTGCCCCCGGCGGCCTGGTTCCGGCGGCTAAAGCACACCCCCTCCCAGATGAACACCAGGGCGGCGGTGAAATAGACCGCCACGTAGATCCAATAAAGCTCCCCGTGGTAATAGGCATTGCGCTCGTCAAAGGCCACGATCAGGCCGAAGGGGGCGGCGGCCAGCTCCACCGCTACGTGGACGATGAGCAGCCATTTCAGCTGCCTGGCCCGGCCCTCCGCGTCCAGGGCCCGGAGAAATTCCACCGCCACAAAGGGGGCGATAGACAGCTCCAGCACCTTCACCCCCAGGTGCAGCCACCGCAGCCCGGGGCCGCTGCCGTCCAGAAGCACGGTCAGCCACTCCGCCCCGGCAGCGGCCACCACTGTGGCAAAAATCACCTGAAACTGCCGCTGCTTCTCCCGGTCCAGCCAGTCACTGCTTTGGACGATCAGGGCCATGATGCCCATGGCAAAGCAGGTGAGATAGATCATCGCGCTGTAATAGGCCGTCATGGTGCTCCCCCTTTCTGTCCCATCCGTTGAAAAACGATCTCGCTTTTGTATCTTGTAAACAGCGCAATCATTTTACTGTATCCTGTGGGAAGTTGCAAGAAGATTTTGCAAAAGCACCCCCGGCTCACTGGTCCCGAAACCGGTGAGCCGGGGGCGTTTGTTGTCTGTCAGCCGAAGAAGCCGTAGCCCATATCCACGTTATAGAGGCCATAGAAGTCCAGCGTGTCCGCCTGATCCTCCTGATACTGGCCGGGCCACCAGGAGAGGAACTCCTCGTTCAGGCCATCTGTGGGTGTGTCGGGCAGATAGAGAATGAAATCCTTTCCCTGCTCCACACCATAGGGTTCCGAGGAGACGTAGCGCACGCCGTCCTCCACCCACTCCTTGCCCTGCTCATAGTCGCTGGAGAGCTCCTCCAAGGTCAGGGAATAGCTGTGGTCGTCCAGCTGCTTGATATCCGTAAACTTCCCGGAAAAATTGCACAGGTACACGGTCCCGTCGGGGTAGTCGTCCCCGCTGTCCCCCATGTCAGAATCGTGGTACTCCCCAGAGAAGGAGCCGTCCGCCGCCAGGGTCAGACCCGTGCCCCAGGCCCCCACGCCGCTGGAAAACTCCAGGTCGATGGGCAGACTGTCCGCCAGTCCGCCGTCGATCCTCTCCCCGCTGCTCTTCTCTCCGCATCCCGCCAAAAGCCCGGTACACAGGGCCAGCGCCGCAGCCGCCGCAAAAACTTTCTTCATGGTCCGCCCTCCCAATATGGTCTTTTTCCACATTATAATCTGTCGGGATGGCGGTGGCAAGGATAAATTGGCACTAGTCCAGGCTGATCTCCCGGCGGGTCATTTTTGCGTCGCTCCGCTGGTTTTTGGCCACGTACAGGTCCTCCCCCAGGTCAGCCAGCTCCACCTTCTCCACCTCGCCCCTGGCCAGCAGCCGCTCCAGGACCAGAGATGCCAGCCGCCGTCCGCTCAGGCCCAGTCTGCGGACCGCGTCCGCCTGGGCACATACCTGGGCAAATTCCTGCTTCGTCGCCGCGCCCTCCTGCAAAAAGAGCGCCTCGCAGCCCGTGACGAAGGTCCCGGTGAGATAGCGCTGCTCCTCTCCCTGCCCGGAATAAGGCAGCAGTTGCCCTTCCTTAAAAAAGATGACCGTGTCCTGCTCCTTCGCCGTTTGAAACAGGCGGCTTAAATTTTTGGAGGTCTCCCCCACGTACTTTGACTCGATCTCCGCATAGTCCACGCAGATCATCTGCTTCTCCAGGGCGCTGGTGATGGCGTGGGCGGCCATGGTCTTGCCTGTGCCCGGCGGCCCGTACAGATTCACCGCCAGGCCGCTCTGAGGTGATATTCTTGACTGATGCCGTGAAAACCCAGATCGGCCGCAGGCTCCGGGAAAAGCGGGAGCAGGCGGGATATACCAGAGAGCAGTTGGGGGAACTATGTTCCCTCAGTCCCCGCTTTCTCGCCAATATTGAGCTGGGCGATTCCACGTTCAGCCTGGATTCCCTGATGACAGTATGCCGGGTCCTGTCGTGCAGCAGCGATTATCTCCTGTATGGACGGTCTGTAGATGCCGGGGCCTGGAATGAGACAGTCGGCAAGATACAGCACCTGGACATCCGCTATCAAGCCAGCGTTGACAAGGTATTGCAAGGGCTGGTAGAGGCAATCCTTTAGGCGGAACCCAAATAAAACGGAAACGCCCCTGCGGCAGAGCGTTCCATACGCTGTCGCAGGGGCAATGTCATTTAAGAAGCCTGAATTGTTGGAGTCTGTCAAGAAACTTCAAAATATTGTCTAACTTTTCGGGGTCACTTCAGACAATGCTGTACGTTTCTCTTTTGCCTTATCTGCCCCGCTATATCGGGGACGTATTCATCATCCTGAAAATAGAAGTTTCCTTCGTACGAATAGAAACGAACTTCAAGTTGCAGGGCATAAACTGCTATGCTTCCAGAGTTCCTTTGGCTGCTTGGACGGCATCTGTTCTTTTCCTCTAATACAAGGATCTTCTTAGTGACCCTCCAGCTTGCTTACCTCATTTTTCATGGTTTGCTTCACCTTCGTTATGCAGATAATTTGTACTATCTTTTTCGATAAAAATGTTCGAAAAACGGGTTCCATTTACGTGACGCACAGGCTAGTAACAAACAATTTTGAATTACCAAACTCTAAAAAATACTTAGGTAAAGCCGATTAGATAAACGCTCCAGCAGCTGGATCCCCGCCAGACTGTTTCCCTTCTCGTCCAGGCCGGGGGAGAAGATGCCAATGCCCATCCGGGTGGGCACCACCGCCATGATGCCGCCTCCCACGCCGCTTTTGGCGGGGACGCCCACGTTCACTGCGAAGGCCCCCGACCCGTCGTACATACCGCAGGTCATGAGGATGGCGTTGACGTAGTTGCCGTACTCCCGGTCAAAGACCCGCTCCTCGGAGTCGGGCAGGGTGCCGTGGCTGGACAGCACCGACCCGATCACCGCCAGATCCTGGCTGGTCACCGAGATGGAGCAGGCCTTGAAGTAGAAGTCCAGCACCTCCTCCACGTCGTCCTCCAGCATTCCGTAGGTTTTCAGCAGAAAGGCCAGGGCCCGGTTTTTGTAGCCGGTGTGCTTTTCCGACAGGTACACGTCCTGGTCCAGCTGGATGTCCGGGTTTCCCGCCAGCTTCCGGGTCAGCTCCAGCAGACGCTGGAACTTCTCCTCATAGCTGGCCCCATGAATGAGCCCGCAGATGGCGATGGCCCCCATGTTCACCATGGGGTTCAGGTGGTCGCTGAGCAGGGTCTGGTCGGTCACATTGATGGCGTCAAAGGGCTTGCCGGTGGCCTCCACCCCCACCCGGGAGCGGACATACTCCTCCCCGTTGTCCATCAGGGCCAGCAGCAGCAGGATGGGCTTGATAACACTCTGGATGGCAAAGGGCTTGTTCCAGTCTCCGGCGTGAAAGTGCTGCCCGTCGCTGCGCAGCACGTAGATGCCCAGGTCGTCCAGATTGGCCTTGGCCAGTTCGGGGATGTAGGTGGCCACCTTTCCCTGGCGGGCGTAGGGGCGGCACTGCTCCAAAAGTTCTTCTAACAACGCTTCCATATAAACCTCATTTCTTCTTTCCCGGTGCAGCCCTGAACCGGGCCCTGTCCGGAGTTTAAAATTGCCGCGCATCCATGGGATGCGCGGCAATGGGTTTTCTGAGTGGTCTGCCCCGCTCAGGCGTTGGCATCTTCCCCGTGCAGCTTGCGCATGGGGGCCAGCTGCATGGCCAGCAGGCCCATGATAATGGCCACCACCATCATGCCGATGGCCAGCAGCAGGGGCACGGTCCAGTCCCCCTGCTGCTCGGCCAGGGTGGGCAGCAGCAGCACGCCGAACAGCCAGGTGCCAGCAGCGCCGCCAAACCCGATGCAGGCGATGGCCACGCCCAGGATGGATTCCCGCTTGTCAATGAACCACTGGCGGATGAAGGCGCTCATGCCGCAGGTGAATGTCATCAGCGCGGCAAGGAAGGCCTGAAAATAGCCGGAAAATTTCGGTTGGTTGGTCATAAAAATTAGATCCGTCCATTGTGATTCACCTGCTCTGCTCAGATTCTGGTGTGGTGCGGCTCTTGTTTCCATTAGAAACGGTTAAAGGTTGTCAAAATAATAACATAATCTCTTCAAAAGTCAATGTAGAAAAGCATAACACATCAGAATACTGATTCCTATTCTATTCTGGAAATCTGAATATATCCACATCTTACAACTAATTTCTATGTGCAAATTATATTTCAATGTATTTTGTCTCACTAATTTTTCTTGATAATCAGCTTATCCGCATATCAATACCTTGTGAATAATTTGGGAAAGCACCCCTCGGCATCCTTCCTCCACATCCCGCCAAGTTGTATCGAAATCATCAGTGTACCATGGATCAGCCACTTCGCCGGGGTGGTCGGTGAAGTCCATTAGCAGATGCATTTTGTCAGCAAAATCGCCGCCGCAGATCCGATACATATCCCGTAGATTGGCGCGATCCATCCCGATCAGCAGATCATATTTCTCATAGTCGCTGTTCTGAAGCTGGCGTGCCCTCTTGCCAGAGCAGTCGATCCCATGCTCGGCCAGCTTGCGGCGGGCCGGTGGATAGACAGGATTTCCAATCTCTTCGGTGCTGGTAGCTGCCGATTCGATAATGATTTTCTGTTCTAAACCTACCTTCTTCACCAAATCTTTCATAATAAACTCGGCCATCGGGCTTCTGCAAATATTGCCGTGACAGAGGAAAAGTATCTTGATCATACTCTGTACGCTCCAATGACAACCTTGCATAAAGCATGACAAGAAAAACAGCGGTGCAGACAATTAGAAATCGAAAAAGCCACATTCCGATGACTGGGCGATCCAGCACATCAGAGTGTGGCTCTTTTTCATAGGCGGTCAGAGTTGATTTCGGTTTTCTTTTGTAAGGCCGTTTTTTCACTTTTTTCTGCCGCCGTTTAGCAACCACTCTGCAAGACATCGTTTGCCGTTGTTGGGTTATCCGTTATCGAGAAAATTCACGCGCCAATGAAATAATTTCAAAAGAAAGAATTATTGGCTCCATAAATTATCCATCTATTTTAGCGATGCGCGTTTTCGTATGCTTTTCGGATCCCCTCCGGCAAGCGGTCAGGAATCAGTGCCTTTAGTCTGTCCTCGCTGCCGTCTTGGATCGCCTGTTCATAGTACCAGCATTTGAATTTCAGCATATCCAGCGCCCGGTTCATGTGCGCGATCTCTGCTTCCATGTGGGCTTTCCGCTCCTCAAACATGGCTTTGCGCTGGGGATAGGTGGTCGGCCCTTCTGCACACCAGTCCATGAACTGCCGAATGTCCTTGATCTCCATGCCGGCCTTTTTCAGACACTCGATGACTCGGAGCGCCTCAATCTCCTGATCGCTGAATCTGCGGATGCCGGACACCCGCTCCATGTTCGGAAAAAGCCCCTGTTTGTCATAATAGCGTAGTGTGGAAATGGGCAGATCAAACATCTCTGCCACCTGTCCGATCATGTACATAAAATGCTCCTAAAAAATTTTTTAAAAAACTCTTGACCTAAAGTTAGGTTCATGTCTTATCGTACTCAGTATAGCAGAAAAACAAATATTTTCAAGAGGAAAAGGAGCTTACTATGAGTAAGAGGGTTCTGATCATATCGTCCAGTCCCCGCAAGGGTGGGAATTCGGAGACGTTGGCGGCAGCCTTTGCCAAGGGTGCGCAGGAAGCTGGTCATCAGGTAGAGACTGTGTTTCTGCGGGAAAAGCAGGTTGGCTTCTGCAAGGGCTGTCTTGCCTGCCTGAAGCTGGGGCACTGCGTCATCCAGGACGATGCCGTGGAAATTGCCGCCAAAATGCACGATGTGGATGTGTTGGTGTTCGCAACGCCTGTCTACTATTACTGCGTCAGCGGTCAGCTCAAGACGATGCTGGACCGTGCCAACCCGCTGTTCGATACGGACTACGCCTTTAAGAAAGCCTATCTGCTTGCAACGGCGGCAGAGGACGCACCGGAGACTTTTGCGGGCACAGAGAAGGCTGTGCAGGGCTGGGTGGACTGTTTCCCCCGCTGTGCGCTGGTTGGCACAGTGTTTGCAGGCGGTGTGAACGGCGCTGGTGAGATCGCCGGACATCCTGCGCTGGAGCAGGCTTATCAGATGGGCAAGGAGGTGTGAGCCATGGCAGTCAAACAAACGGCAGGCAGAGAGGCTCTGGGGGCATTTGCTCCCAAATTTGCGGAATTGAATGATGATGTGCTGTTCGGGCAGGTGTGGAGCCGGGAAGACAAGCTTTCCCTGCGGGACCGCAGCATTGTAACAGTGGTGGCGCTGATGGCGCAGGGGTTGACGGATTCGTCCTTTCAGTACCACCTGACAACTGCAAAGAACAACGGTGTGACCAAAATGGAAATTGCGGAGATCCTGACCCACGCGGCATTTTATGCGGGCTGGCCCAAGGCGTGGGCGGCCTTCCGTATGGCAAAGGAGGTATGGGCAGAGAACGATGCCACCGATGCAAAAGCCAAGCATCAGAATGAAATGGTCTTTCCCATCGGCGCACCCAATGACGCCTTTGCGAAATACTTTATCGGACAAAGTTATCTCGCACCTCTTTCTACGCAACAGGTCGGTATTTACAATGTGACCTTTGAACCGGGCTGCCGTAACAACTGGCATATTCATCACGCCAAAAGCGGCGGCGGACAGATCCTCGTCTGCGTAGCCGGGCATGGTTACTATCAGGAATGGGGCAAACCGGCACAGGAGCTGCGCCCCGGCGATGTGGTAAATATCCCTGTTGGCGTAAAGCACTGGCACGGCGCTGCACCGGATAGCTGGTTCTCTCATCTGGCGGCAGAGGTTCCGGGGGACGAAACCTCCAATGAATGGTTGGAAGCCGTGGACAATACAGCATATTTTAAGGCAACAGCCAAGGAGGTCTGAATATGGAAAAACTGAATCTGACACAGGAATGGGACAAGGTGTTCCCGAAAAGCGACAAGGTGGATCACAAAAAAGTGACCTTTCATAACCGCTACGGCATCACACTGGCGGCGGATCTGTACACGCCGAAGGGCGCAGAGGGCAAGCTGCCCGCTATTGCCGTCAGTGGTCCGTTCGGTGCGGTGAAGGAGCAGTCCTCCGGCCTGTATGCGCAGAAAATGGCGGAATTTGGCTTTTTGACGATTGCCTTCGACCCGTCCTTCACCGGCGAAAGCGGCGGTATGCCCCGCTATGTCGCATCGCCGGACATCAACACCGAGGACTTCTGCGCAGCGGTGGACTTCCTCTCCGTGCAGGAGAATGTGGACGCTGAGCACATCGGTATCATCGGTATCTGCGGCTGGGGCGGCATGGCGATCAACGCCGCTGCCATTGACACCCGCATCAAGGCGACTGCGGCTATGACCATGTACGACTTGACCCGTGCGACTGCCACCGGCTACTTTGACAGTGAGGATTCTGAGCAGGCACGTTTTGAAAAGCGAAAAGCGCTGAATACGCAGCGCACCGAGGACTATAAAAACGGCAGCTACGCGCTGGCGGGTGGCGTAGTTGATCCGCTGCCGGAGGATGCGCCGCAGTTTGTGAAGGACTATTACGCCTACTATAAGACGCCCCGAGGCTACCATCCCCGCAGCTTAAACTCCAACGGCGGCTGGAATGTGACGTCTTCGCTGTCGTTCCTGAATATGCCGATCCTGCAATACAGCAGCGAGATCCGCTCTGCCGTGCTGCTGGTACACGGGGAAAAGGCGCACTCCCGCTATTTCAGTGAGACAGCATACAGCAAGTTGACCGGCGATAACAAGGAATTGCTCATGATCCCCGGTGCAAATCACACTGACCTTTACGATCAGATGGACATCATTCCGTTTGGAAAGCTGAAAGCGTTCTTTGAGGAATATCTGAAATGAGACATAGGAAAGCTCTGTGCTGCGTATTGAACGCGGCACAGGGCTTTTTCCGTTTCTGGCGGTTTTGGTCGGCATATTTGATACCCTGTACGCAGGACGCACCTTTGTACTTCGCGGAATCGGACGATACTATCGTTCCCATATGTACGAAGAACCGCAAAAATGTATTCTGCGCTATGGCTCCGAGTATTATCTTCTGGCAGCTATGGGCATCGGCATTCTCCTGATTTATATGGCAATTCTGGTGCCCGCAGCAGCGGAGAACAGCATCATACAGCAGTTTCTGCAGGGTGATTTCTCCCAGAGGTTTGCGCTTTGGTTTGCACCTGTCTGCGGAGTCATCAGTATCGTGTTCCTGGTCGTGATGCTCAATACAAATATCCGGTATTCACAGGAAAAAATGACCATCAAATACCCACTGCACAGAAAACGTGAACTTTACTGGAGAAACATCCAAAGAATCGAAATGGCTGCAGTGAAAAAAACGGAAAAAGCGGAATGGATGAAGCTGCGGCTGTACACACGGGAAGGTACTTACAAGATCAGTTTCAAATTCCTGACACATGGAAAAGATGAATTTTTATCCATGCTTTTCAAGATGATTCAAAAATATAGAATTTCCTGCATGCAAACAGATAAATAAACAGAGTAATGGAGAAAAAACAATGAAGCAAATTGAGGTACGAGGTGACCGTGTGCGCAACCTATAAACTTATACAATAAACTTCAACGCTCCCAAACTAATAAACACAGCTATCAATATCCACGGCACAGGGGTCTGCCTCGCACCCGGTCTGCTTACACTTCAGTTCCGCCCGAATGATCATCGTGAAAGCCCTCCCATCGCCATGCGGCTGCTCTGGCTGCCGTTCATCACTTCTTCCATGCGAAAAAAGCCCTTGTAGGCAACATAGCCACGGTCAGTGAACATCCCGTCCTCCTCATTCATGCGCTCCGTGCCGTACTTCTCATAGTCATAAAAAGCGTCGAGATTTTCGTCATAGTCGAAGTGACCGGACTGGCGGATCATGTACTTGCCGTAGTCGGGGGCAGCAGTCCGCCGACCTGGTCCATGAGCTCCGCCAGCTCCTGATCCCGTCCGCACGAAAGGGTTTCGTCTTGCTCGCGGACGAACGCCAGCGCGCGGTAGATCTCCGTAAGCTGCTCCGGCTCGAAAAGGGCGCCTTTTGGAACGAGATTGCTGCGGACGGTGAAATCCCGCTTGGCGGCTTCGTAGTCGTCCTGAAAATAATGTCCGTGATGGACGCCCTCTCGGTCGAAGTCCCACTCCCAAGTCACAAACTGGACGCTGCCAGGTCTATTGGGCCATGGAACGTGTCAGAAAAAACGAACAAAAGAGACTCTCCTCCAGATTCCGAAAATACTTCAAAAAATCCAGATGTCTTCTGATGAAACCAATGGAAAAACTCTCGACAGAAGAAATGGAGCGGCTGGCCCTGATGTTTGAAATTGCGCCCAGGCTTGCGGATGCGTACCGACTGAAAAATGAGTTTCTTGACGGGATACGATCTAAATCATCTGTGGAAGGAAAACCGAAACTCATTGATTGGCTGGGAACCGTTGAGGCAATGGATCTGCCCGAATTTTCCGATTGTGCCAAAGCATATCGCAACTGGTTCCACGAGATTTTGAACTCCATGGATGTCCCTTGGTCAAACGGTTTCATCGAAGGATGCAACAACAAAACAAAGGTCCTGAAACGTGTTTGCTTTGGTATGCGTAATTTCTCCAATTTCAGAAGACGCATCCTGTTTTGCCACGCATGAAAGCAGTGCCGGGAATCCTCCCGACACTGCTTGAGATGATTTACTTTTTCTCTACCCCAACTATTGACGTAGAACCAAAGAAAAACCTTGAAGCCAAATGACTTCAAGGTTTTTGTGGAGCTGCTAGGCAGATTCGAACTGCCGACCTCATCCTTACCAAGGATGCGCTCTACCGACTGAGCTATAGCAGCAAATAAATGGCGACTCGGAAGGGACTTGAACCCTCGACCTCCGGCGTGACAGGCCGGCGTTCTAACCAACTGAACTACCGAGCCATTTAAATCTATGAAAACGGAAGAACCGTAATTTACAATGGCAGGGGCAGAAGGAATCGAACCCTCGGCACGCGGTTTTGGAGACCGCTGCTCTACCAGCTGAGCTATACCCCTATGTGGTGGGCCTTCACGGGCTCGAACCGTGGACCGACCGGTTATGAGCCGGCTGCTCTAACCAACTGAGCTAAAGGCCCAAACCGTTCAAACTTATTTCTTGAAAGAGCGGCTTGCCGTCGTTCTGGCGACAAGCCGCTTTGGCTCCCCAAGTTGGACTCGAACCAACGACCCTGCGGTTAACAGCCGCATGCTCTACCGACTGAGCTATTGAGGAATGTGAAAGGGTCCGGCCTGGTCGACCAGACCCTTGTGTTGGCATTACCTATCTTTCCGGCCCGTCTCCAGGCAAGTATTTTCGGCAGAAGCGAGCTTAACTTCCGTGTTCGGAATGGGAACGGGTGGACCCTCGCCCTAATCAATACCAACTTAATTTTTTGCGCTTTGTCTTACTTACTCAAATTTCAAACCAGCGCAGCGTTTGAAATTTGAAACGAGAAAACAGCGGTGGGAGCGAGCTTTCGTGTTTACACGGAAGCGAGCGATCCATAGCTTGTTTTCGACTGGTGACCCGTACGGGAATCGAACCCATGTTTGCGGCGTGAGAGGCCGCCGTCTTAACCGCTTGACCAACGGGCCAGATGGTGCGCCTTCAGGGATTCGAACCCGGGACCCACTGATTAAGAGTCAGTTGCTCTACCAACTGAGCTAAAGGCGCGTCGTCAGCACAAACTCCATATCCTTCGCTTCCACCTCCGGTGAAAGCTCACTCATTTCGTTGTGCTTCCTCTTCAAATCAGACTCGCTTCGCTGGGCTCTGATTTGAGTTTGGGATGCGCGATCCTGCACCCTGAAAACCGAACAGTGAAACAAACCTTTCCATCGCTTACAAGCGCCTGCGTATTTCTTCATAGCTTTTGTAGGTCAAGCCCTCGGCTTATTAGTATCGGTCAGCTCCATGCCTCACGGCACTTCCACCTCCGACCTATCAACGACATAGTCTACGTCGAGCCTTACTCCATAATGGATGAGAGA
>NZ_JACOPN010000008.1 GCF_014287875.1 Flintibacter faecis
ACAGTCCTTTCTTCCCAGGCCATATCGTTCTTCCTTTCCTGCCTCGATATGGCTCTAGTGTATCAAAACTGTAAACCATGTGGTTGCCTGATGTGTAAACTATCTTATTGCACTATACAAATGCTCCGCCTCCCTTTGACGGGGACGCCAAGGACCAGCGCTCCTGGACCCGCTGGGCAGCTGAGTGGCTGTATGAAGCGCGAAAGGTCTGCAAGCTCGGTGCCCCAGTGTGTATGTTCATCGACTGGCGGCAGCTTCCCGCGGCGACAGACGCTCTCCAGTGGGCCGGTTGGATCTGGCGAGGCACCGCAGTTTGGGATAAGGGCAACAGCCGCCCGCAGAAGGGGCGCTTCCGCCAGCAGGCAGAGTACATCGTCTGGGGCTCCAACGGAGATATGCCCATCAACCGTCCGGTACCTTGTCTGCCCGGTGTGTTCAAGTACGGAAATCCGCAGAACCGCATCCATCTCACGGAAAAGCCTCTGCAGCTCATGCAGGACATCGTGAAGATCACAGAGCCGGGCGGCCATATCCTGGACCCCTTTGCCGGTTCCGGGACAACGGTGCTGGCGGCCGTGCTGGAAGGCTACTCCGCCACTGGCGTTGAGGTGACCGATGCCTATGCCAAGCTGGCCAGGGATCGGATCGATGCTGCGGTAGGATCGATGGCTTAAATCACCGTTCTGGAACACTATGTGATTTTCCTTTGGGAGCCTGCTTGATCAAAGAAATATCCTTCGGAGGTTCGACTGCCAGTCCTGCTTTTACACAAAGGCCGCGTACAGCATCCATAACGGCATCCCAGGACAGATCGGAAGCATACTGGAATTTGTTGTGATAGCGCTCCCAAAGTTCTTTCATATAAGTGTTGCTCAGCAACTCGACAAGGACATCTTCTGTTTCCGACAGCAATTGGACAGATCCGCACTTTCGAGCCGTTGCATATAAGGCAGCAGACAGTGTGTTCGTGTCCAGCGTCGGTCCATAAAGCTGCAGTAAGACGCGGATATCGTAAAAATCTCGCATCCTTGTGTTTGTAGAGGCGCGGGAAATAACGGTCTCCAGCTTCTCGGCAAGAACAGTTTCGAGATTGTAAGCTAAGACTTCGATGGATCTGTCCTCGAACATCAACCGGAAGATATAGCGGATCTCCCTGGGGGTGATCGCATCTCCGGTCGAAATGTCGATTTTGAACGGGGTACGAACTTTGTCGAAGAGAGCATCCAGCGCTACCCTGACGCCGGGATACTCCGCCTCATCCATGATCTCCGAAACACTTTTTAAGGAAAAAGAAACACCATCGTCTACATGGACAGAAATGATCTCCGACACGATATCACTGACTTGGTCTACATCGACGGTCGTACCTTGGATCGTTGCGTCGATATCCATGGTGGATCGGGCATCAAGACCTACCATAGCGGCGACCAACATACCGCCTTTCAAAATGAATTTGTCTTTGTAGAGCGAGAGAGAAACACGCTCCAAGAACCGTTCCATCATATAGTTCCGCATGAGAAGCTGTGCGTCTGCCGCATTTTTTCTGGAGAGGTTATTGATCAGATCCTTGAGCTGTCGGGCTGTTTTTATCATAGTAGTACCTCCAGGTAATTTCGCAGAACGGTTTCGATGTGCAGCGCCTGTGCGTAACGCATCAATCGACGCAGATCCTTGTGTTTTCGGGCTGTATATTGTCTGAGTGCATCTCGGATCGTCTGCATCTCCATCCGATTTCGGCTGCGGATCACATCACAAATCGTGCGCTCCGGATCGTAGACAGCAACGGTGTTCCCAAACGGCGTTTCTGCCTGCGAGAGGCCAAGATCATAAAACTCTTTTTTGATGGTGTACACGGTGATGCCATCTCCATGCAGCCGATGCGGGTTATAGCCAGTTTTCACAGTGACGGTATAGGCAAGAGGCTCCCTGTCTGTCAGACCATGTAGAAATAACGCTGTGTCATGGGAAAAGATCACCTGCGGACAGCGCAGCTGCAGCAGCCGCATCCCGTCTTTCCATGCATCCGGCGACAAATAGATCCCGTTCCCGACTCGCTCCATGCCACGCAGGCGCACATACTGAGCAAATGTGGTTCGGGAAATATGAGCCGAAGCTGCATCCGCTGTCCGCAGGAGTCCGTTTTCATGTTGCACCAGGGCATCTAAGATTTGATAAGCATTCATATCATCACCTCGATCTGTGCTAATATGATAACCCATATTAGCACAGATGTAAAGTGGAATCCAACAACTATTTAAAAAGACTCTTTCCTGCCACCTATGCTGAGTGAGCCGGAGAAAGGGAGCGTTCAGGGCGGGAGAGAGCCGCATGACCGCCATGCTATCGGTCAAAAAACTTGCTATGATATGAGAAAATCGATATAATAAGAACAGAAACTATCATGAAAAGCAGGACCGATCCAGATAAATACCAGTGTTGGGCTAATGGCCAAACAGCGACTGGCAGGGTGTCATTTTGACACCCTGTTTTTTCTATGAGGGTGTTTAGAAAACACCCTGCCACAAGGAGAGAAGTATGTCAGAAAATTTTGCAAGTTTTTATCGGAAAGCAAGCAGTGTGCGGGAGTTGGTAGATAAAGCACCTTTTCCTGAAAAAGCGCGGTTTCAAATTACGAAGGTGATCGAACTGCCAGCCAAGCAGTACCACCGCTACATGAACGAGCTTTTGCGGGATGTTTCCTTCATATCCCGGAACGTGGAGGATATGAGGTTCGATGGGAAAACAGAAACATTCCTCTGCCTGTTCGTCACCTGCCGGGATGCGAACACCGGCGTGCTGGTGGAGTCCGAAGGTTTTGGATATGCCAGGTACGCGGCCTTTATCCCCGAAAAGAAAGCTCTCGTGCTGGACGGCATCCCGGTAGAACACGCAAATGAAAAATGCCTTCGCCAGCGTTCTGTCCCGGAACGCTGATTTCTTTTTACGAGGAAGCGGGCAGCGCCCGCCCAATATTGCAATCACCATACCGCTTGCAAACAAAGCCCCGCGCAGCGGGGCGAAAGCCAACGCCGCCGTGGGCGGCGCTGGCGCAAGCATAGCGTTTGTATGACAAACGCGCTTGCTGGGGGCATCCCCAGTCCCCAATGCCGCCTGCGGGCGGAAGATTTTGCGGCAGCGCCGCAGGAAAGGAGGGCGATATGCCCGGAAGAACACACATGATCTCCGTCCGGCTGACCGACGCGGAGCGCAGGAAGCTGTCGCAGATCTGCGCCGTTTCCGGCCTGCCGGTCAGCGCGGCGATCCGGGAGATGATCGGCGGCGTTACCATCCGTCAGCGGCCGCCGCAGGAGCTCCACGACCTGTATGTGGAGATCAACCGCATCGGCAATAACATCAATCAGATCGCCCGCAAAGCCAACGCCGGCTTTGCGACGAAAGATGATATGAGAGAGCTGCTGTTTTTGATGAAAGCCATTGAACAGAAAATGGCAAAGGTGGCGGAGCAGTAGTGGCGGTCACAAAGATACTCGCCCGCCGCGGCGGACTATCCCAGGCCATTGCGTATGTTCTCAACGGGGATAAGACGGAAGAACAGATCCTCACGGCGGCACAGGGCTGTCTCACGTCAACAGCTTGCCATGACATGGCTGCGGTCAAGCAGCGTTGGAATAAGACGGACGGAGTGCAGCTTTACCATGTCATCCAATCCTTTCGCCCCGGTGAGCTGTCACCGGAACTGGCACTGGAGATCGCACAGGAATTTACGCGGGAGCATCTGCCGGGATACCAGGCGGTCATCGGCATCCATACAGACCGGGAACACATCCACGCCCATATCGTATTCAATTCCGTCAACCAGCTCACCGGAGAAAAATATCACAGCAACGCCCGAAGCTACTATCAGCAGATCCGGGGCATCTCGGATAGACTGTGCCGGGAGCATGGACTGTCCGTTATCATGACAGGAGAGCCGTCGAAAGCAGTCAGTTATATCGAGTGGCTTCGGCAGTCCAAAGGACAGCCGACCTTTCGCTCCATGCTGGAAGCGGACCTCCGGACAGCAATCCAGGACGCAAACGATCTCGGACACTTTTTCCTGCTCATGGAGCATATGGGATATGAGATACACCACGGGGATCGTTTGGGTTTTCGCCTGCGCGGGCAGGAGCGTTTCATGTATCCCGGCAGACGGGACCCTTTGTTCACCGAAGATGGTATCCGTGCCGCCATTCGAGGGAACTTGCGGAGATCGAATCTGGCAATCGCCCTGCGGTCATTCAGCGGCCGCAGTATCGCCCCTACCGAAAGCATCCCAAGTACACCGGTTTTCTCGCACTCTATGTCCATTACCTCTACCTGCTGGGCAAGATCGGGCAGCGACAGTATCCACCTCGCATGACACACCATCTCCGACAAGAGGTCATGCGCTTTGAACAGTATCAGGTACAGTTTGCCTTCCTGCGGGAAAACAACATCGTCACACAGGCGGATATGGATGCCGTTCAGTCCAGCACAGAGCAATCGCTGGCCGATCTTATGAAGCAGCGTACCATCCTCAATGTGCGGAAAAAGAAGCGGCAGCACCTATACACGGCACTGGCAGACGCAGAGGCGCTGGCTCCCAGCAAGGCGCTCTACGAAGAAGGGCTCACCGGTATGGAAGCGGAGTTCGAGAAATACATGGAAGCTGTAAAGCAGTTGGAGAAATGCGGCATTTCCGCGGAACGGCTGACAGAAGAAAAAGCCGAGATCTATGAGCAGCTGGCGAGCCTGAATCGTGAGATCCGGGCGGAGCGCCGGAAACTGAAGCTCTGTCAGGAGATCAGACAGCAAATGCCTGCTATGGAGCAGGACATCCAGAACACAGATGAACACCAGAAGGAGGTGCAGGAACATGAACATCGGAGGCGGTGAAGCGGCGGACCAGTTGGTACGCATGATGCTATCCGGCAGCGAGGTAGCTGTCCGACTGAGCGGCTCCGCCCTCAAAAATGTGCTGGCGTTGAGCATGGCGCTGGCGAAGAACCACAAGACGATCTCCGGAAAGGTCAATCTTGCGAAGATGCTGAGAGAGACCCGCGATGTGCGCAAGTTTACCATGTCCCCGGAGCAATACCAGGAGTTCCGAAAACGAGCCGGAAAGCAGAAACTCCTGTTTTCCGCCATTCGGGATACAGACGGCCACGGTAAGGTGGTGGATGTCATCATGCCGGTCACAGAGATCGACCGCGCCAATCTGATCTTTGGCCGCATCCAATACCTCGGCCGACCGGAGCAGGTACAGCAGGAGCAGCAGGAACCACAGCGAGAGGCACCGTCCAAGGACAGAGAGACCCGTACAGCGCAGGGGGCACCCCAGGTCGAACAGGATCACCATCCGCAGACCAAAGCCCCCGTAACGCCGCCTGTGGACCAGCGGCAGGAGGTGCCGTCAAAAAAAGGATCTCGGTCGGGACACGACTCGCCCGCTACCGCGCCCAGCTCGACCTCGTCCAAAGGCGAGAGCCGGACGATGAGTGAGGAACGCCCTTCTGTGCTGGAACTCCTGGAGCGCTATAAGACTCAGCTGGATCAGCAGCAGAAGTCTGCCCCGACCAGAACGAAAAATCGGCAAAAGAGCAAAAACGGTAAAGTGAAATAAGCATTATAGATCACCCAAAGCAGTCTCATCGGCGGATCGTGTACCGCCGATGGGACTGCTATTTTGTTCTCTCGGAGGTGGATCGCCTGAAACAAACATCCAAGCAAAGCGACCTGATCTTTCGCCTTTCCCTCTACATCCCGGTCGTCTGGGCAGCGCTACTCATTGCGCAGTCGATGGGCGGCGGCTTGCCGGGGCTGCTGTCTAAGCTGACCGCCGCGCTGGAGCATCCATTCCAAATCCAATGGACGGACAAGAGTTTGCTGTCCATCCTCATTTGCACTGGCGCTTACATTATGGGTCTGTGTCTGTATGACGCGGAGGGGAGAAGGACGCGAGACGGCGAGGAACATGGTTCTGCCATGTGGGGCTCTCCCAAACAGGTCAACGCACAGTTCTGCCAAAAGCAGAATAAGATCCTGACCCGCCATGTCCGGCTGGGGCTGGACACACATAAACATCGACGATCCCTCAATGTGCTGGTCATTGGCGGCAGCGGCGCGGCCAAGACCCGCGGCTATGTGAAACCCAACATCTTGGAGGCAAACACGAACTATGTCATTACAGATCCGAAAGGGTCACTATAATAAGGATAGAAAGGTCGTGAAAATACAAAACAGGAGGTTACACACATGAGGAAGCAGGAGCAAAAGGGTAAAATCACAGCATTGTACGAAAGGTTATCTCACGACGATGGGCGGTCTGACGAGAGCGTGTCCGTAGAAAATCAAAAGCGCATCCTGGAGGACTACGCCCGAAAAAATGGCTTCACTAATGTCCGCCACTTCACCGATGACGGGGTGCGGGGAACGACCTTCAAGCGGCCCGGCCTGGACGCTATGGTGGACGAGATACGGGCCGGAAATGTGGCTACCGTCATTGTCAAAGACCAGAGCAGAATAGGCCGTGACGTGGTGGAGGTCGGCTTGCTCAAACGCACCTTTGACGAGTACAACGTCCGCTTTATCGCCGCCAATGACAACCTGGACACCGCCAATGGATTTGATATTATGTCCATCTTCCGGGATGTGATAAATGAGTGGTACGTTGCTGACACCAGCCGCAAAATCAAGACCGTTTTCAAGTCCAGAATGGAAAAGGGCCTGCGCTGTTCGGGGGCCGTCCCCTATGGCTATCTCGCCTCAAAAGAAGAAAAGGGCGAGTGGGTGATCGACGAGGAAGCTGCCGCCGTTGTGCGCCGCATCTTTCAGATGGTCATGGACGGTCAGAGCGTCAACGGCATCGCCCGAACGCTGCGGGCCGAGCAAATCCCCATCCCTTCCGAACACTGGAAGCGTATCGGCTGTCCTGTTCGAGCCAACAGCTACCGCGACCCCTACGCATGGTCTGCCACCACCCTGGGTTATATTCTTAAAAGGCCGGAGTACCTGGGGCGCAAGGTGCTGGGCAAGACTGTCTGTGAGAACTACAAGACTAAAAGCACCCGCAGGACAATGCCAGAGGAACAATTTGTATTTGAGGGAGCCGTCCCCGCCATCATTGACGAAGAAACGTGGCACAATGTTCAGCGTTTGCGGGAAACCAAGCGCCGGACACCCAAGCGGAGTAATGCCCCTAACCGTTTAACCGGACTGCTCTACTGTGCCGACTGCGGCGCAAAGCTGACCCACCACAACAGTCTTGTCCAAGGCAAGTACATTGACGATGCTTTCACCTGTTCCAGATACCGGGCACCTATGGAGGATTGCACCATTCACTATGTTGCCACGCAAAAGCTGGAAGCGGCGATCCTCTCCGCCATCCAGCGGATAAGCTGGTATGTCCGCAACAACGAGCAGGAGTTTGTTCAGCGGGTTCGAAAGGCATCCAGTCTGCGCCAGGAGGAAGCAGTCAAGGATTGCCGGAAACAGATTGTCCAGGCGAAGAAGCGCCACGCCGAACTGGACGGACTGGTGAAGAAGCTGTACGAGGCCAACGCCACGGGCAAGCTGCCGGATAAGCATTTCAGCCGTCTCCTTGCCGAGTATGACGAGGAACAGGCCGCGCTGGAAGCCTCCATGACGGAGTGGCAGGGCTTGCTGGACAACTGGAACGCCGACCGGGTGAGAATGACGGAGTTTATCGACCTTGCCAAGCGGTACACCGATTTTTCGGAACTGACTACGCCCATTCTCAATGAGTTTATCGAGAAAATCGTTGTCCATGAGGGCAACGGACGGGGAAAGCAGCGCCGTCAGCGGTTAGATTTCTATTTCAATTTCATTGGCGCGTTTGAGGTTCCCGCCGACATTGTGACCCCGATGGAGCAGGAGGAAGAACGCCGCCAGCAGGAGGAACAGGCAGAGAAAGAGGAACGCTCCCAGGTGCTTGCCCAGGTTCGGTATGAGAGGTACAAGCAGGAGCGCCGGGAGTTTACCGCGAGGAAGCGGGCGGGCCTGTTGACCCCGGAGGAACAGGCGGAGGAAGAACGGCGGTTAGAGCGCAATCGGGCCTATCAGCAGAAGCAACGCGACAAGAAAAAGGCCAGTCAGCCAGAGAAGCCTCGCAAACGCTCACTGAAGGAACTCGCCAAGCTGGATGGAGCCGATCTCACCCCGGAGGAAGCGGAGCGGCTTGCGGCGCACCGCCAGAAGAAAGCCGAGCAGCACAAAGCGTGGCGTGACAGGCAGAAGTCCGCACAGCCCCCGAAGCCCCAACAGCGGACGTTGAAAGAACTTGCCAGATGTGCCGAGGCAGGTTTGCCTCTCACCCTAGAAGAAGCGGAACGGCTGGAAGCCCATCGCAATCGGAAAAAGGCGGCTTTGCAGGATTTGAAAGCCCGCGCCGAAACCGACCCGGTAGCGGCGGCAGAGTTGGCGCAGCAGAGAGCGCAACAGTCAGAAGCGGTAAAGAAGTCCCGTCAGAAAATGTATGCGGACGCTGCCGCCGGAGATCCCGAAGCCCAGGCCCGGTATGAACGTATGCTTGCCGCGAGGCGGGAGAACTACCACAGGAAGAAACAGGCAGAAGCCGAAGCTGCTCAAGTCAGCTAACGTAGATACAGAAAACGCCAGGGACAACGATAGTCCGTGGCGTTTTTGTCATTACTGCCGTTCCAGCAAATCCATATATTTCTGACGTTCGCCCTCCGGGACTTTCAGCGCCGCCATAGCCTGTTCAATGGTCAGCCCCATCGTTTCCATGAGGTTTTTGATAGAGGACAAGATACCTTTAGCAACGCCTTTTTCCTCAACGCCCTTGCTCAAATTACACATGACCGACACCTCCCTTTCCATTGTCTGCGTCATTTGAATGTCGTAATCGTCCTGCAAAATTTTCCGCTTTTCCGCCTCGCTGGTTTCGTTGGAGAGAAGCACATCCAGCATCCGCAATACGCCGTCATAATTTGACCCATCCGGCCCGCCAAGGCACAGCATGATGATGGACAGCAAATCATAATTCCTGATGGGTTCTTTGCCCTCGCCGACCAGATATTCTTCCACCAGCCGATACCGGGTAATGGTGTTCTCTCGATACTGCGGCGGTTTCATGCAAATCCAGATGGAGTAGACCTTCTTGATTTTCTCATAATGGGAGCCAGTGAACTCCCTGCCGTACTGGGAAGAAATCATGCGGCAACAGTAGTATATGCCACGCTTTATCAGCGGATAGCCGGGGTAAAAATCGTTCTGGGCCTCCACGTTGATGATGAGGGCAATTTGTTCCTCGGAGTCGGGAACGATGGCGCGGAAGCGAATGTCATAGGTGACTGTCCCCTCGCGCACCGATTTGTCCTCGGTGTCCATGCCGCTGATGACTGTGCCACCCTCGTCCGGCAGCACCGGGACGGCGGACACCTGGGGTTGGCCCTCAATGTACTTCTCGGCAATATCATTGACATCGCAATCCTTGTATTCTTCCAGGCAGGACTTCATAATCCGCGCCAGGATTGCCTTTTCAGACAGGACACGCTTACAGGCGGCATCATAACCCGCGCTGTCATCTGTGACGTGCAGTCCCTGGGCGATTGTCGTTTTGAGCTCCACCATCCTCACCTTCTTTCGTTTCATTCTACCACAGCTTTGCCAGCGCGTCCACTTCTTTTTTGAAAAGAGTTGCGTATGGCGTATACACGAGAGAGATATGGAGGTGCAGTGACAGAAAAAATTTATCTTAACAGGGTTGCTTTTGGGAATTTGATATGCTATACTATAAAAATCCAAGCAAAGGAGTTTATCAATATGCGGCAAGGTATTCTTAAATAAAATTTGATAATGGGAACAAAGACAAACGTCCTCAAGGAGAGGGCTTGGTTTTTGTACCCAATTTAAGAATACTTTTGCCTTTTCATTTCATATCGTGATAGACAACGGCCAGCCTTGGCCGCAGTTTTCATGTGTGTCCTACCTATCATCCCCAGCGGTAAAAGTATTTGTCGCTGGGGATTTTTGCGCCCTTCTGGGCCTTGTATGGAGGACAATCATATGAAAATCATCAATATTGGCATTCTTGCTCATGTAGACGCAGGTAAGACGACCTTGACGGAGAGCCTGTTATATACCAGCGGAGCAATCGAGGCGCCCGGCAGTGTGGATCAGGGAACAACGAGAACGGACACCATGTTTTTAGAGCGGCAGCGTGGAATCACCATTCAAACGGCGGTCACTTCCTTTCAGTGGCACGATTGTAAGGTCAACATTGTGGATACTCCTGGGCATATGGATTTCTTAGCGGAGGTCTATCGCTCCCTTGCCATTCTTGACGGAGCGATTTTGGTTGTTTCTGCAAAAGACGGCGTTCAGGCGCAGACCCGTATTCTGTTTCATGCTCTGCAAGTAATGAAAATCCCAACTGTTATCTTTATTAACAAAATCGACCAGGACGGGATTGACCTGCCAGGTGTGTATCAGTCTATCCGAGATAAGCTCTCCGCAAATATGATTATTAAGCAGAACGTGCAGCTTTCCCCGGATATATCCATCATGGAAAACATGGGGCTGGAGAATTGGGATACCGTGATTGCGGACTGTGATGAATTGTTGGAGAAATATATTGCCGGAGAACCAATGGACAAAGAAGAACTTCTGCGGGAGGAAAACAGGAGAATCCAAAGCGTCTCTCTGTTTCCGGTCTATCATGGCAGTGCCAAGGTAAACTTGGGAATCCGACAACTCATTGAAGCGGTCACAGATACATTCCAATCACCCACCGGGCAGAACAGCTCTGAATTGTGCGGAACTGTGTTCAAAGTTGAGTACGCAAACCAGAGCCAACGCCTTGCCTATCTGCGGTTGTATAGCGGTACGCTTCATTTGCGGGATTCCGTAGCCTTGGCAGGGAAAGAAAAACTGAAAATTACGGAAATGCGTATCCCCTCAAAGGGTGAGATTGTCCGAACAGAGATTGCCCATGCGGGCGAGATCGTCATTGTACCCTGCGACAGTTTGCGGCTGAATGATGTGCTGGGAAACAAACTGCTGCTGCCCCGTGAAACGTGGAGCGACAATCCTCTCCCTTTGCTGCGGACAACAATTGCACCAGAGAAACCAGAACAGAGGGAACGCTTGTTAAACGCCTTGACAGAAATTGCGGATACCGACCCGCTTCTGCGCTATGAAGTAGACGCTGTGACCCATGAGATCATTCTCTCCTTTTTGGGCCGGGTACAATTGGAAATTATCTCTGATCTTCTGGTGGAAAAATATCAGCTCAACACAACTGCAAAAGAACCTACCGTCATCTATATGGAGAGGCCATTGAAAGCGGTAAGTCACACCATTCATATCGAAGTGCCGCCCAATCCATTCTGGGCGTCCATCGGGCTGTCCGTCACCCCTCTCCCCCTTGGCACCGGAGTGCAGTATGAGAGCAAAGTTTCCGTTGGATACTTGAATCAGAGTTTTCAAAACGCTGTATTGGATGGTATCCGCTACGGTCTGGAACAAGGCGTGTATGGATGGAAGGTAACGGACTGTAAAATCTGTTTTGAGTATGGGCTTTATTATAGTCCGGTCAGCACTCCCGCAGACTTTCGGTCATTGGCACCTATTGTATTGGAGCAGGTGTTGAAAAAGGCGGGGACGCAGCTATTGGAACCATATCTTTCTTTTACACTCTATGCGCCGCAGGAATATCTCTCCAGAGCTTATCATGACGCACCAAAATATTGCGCGAGTATTGAAACGACCCAGGTTAAAAACAGCGAGGTGATTTTTACTGGCGAAATCCCTGCCCGCTGTGTGCAAGAGTACCGCAATGACCTCACCTTTTATACAAACGGGAGAAGCGTTTGTTTAACAGAATTGAAGGGGTATCAAATCGCCAGCGGCGAACCAGTTTTTCAGCCACGCCGCCCAAACACCCGGATTGATAAGGTGCGCCATATGTTCAACAAAATTCTCCCATCAATGATGGACTTATAAAATCCCTTTGGAACAAAGGGCGCACTTCTATACATGGTCTGCGACCATGTATCGTGCGCTCTGCGAGGCTACGGCCCGGACTTCCGAAAGTCCGGGCCGTTTGCGTCGCTCCGCTCCGTACAAGGGGCTGCGCCCCTTGCGCCGCTTTGCGGCTATCCCTGCGCCCTCGCTGGAAAGGTACATCCGCTCTGCGTCTGCACCTTTCCAGCGAGGCTAAAACCGAATACCGTTACCCTTGACCGTTTACCCGACACAGCAGGTAGACGGTCTTTTGTTTTGCCAAGAAGGAGGTCAAACACGATGGACAAGTCACGCGAAGAATTAGAGAAAGAGTATGCTGAGGCCACCGCTAAGTTGGAGCAGTACCAGCACAGAGGCCAGCGGTATGAGAACCGCATCCGCTACTACACCCAAGGCGAAAGGAAGAAGCGAAACCACCGACTTATCACCCGTGGCGGAGCGGTGGAGAGTATCGCCCCGGAGGTGCGCGGCATGAGCGAAAGGGCCTTTTTTCTTTTGATGGAAAAGGTCTTTTCCCTGCCGGAAGTTGCCGCCCTGGTGAGCCAAGCCACTGACCAGCAGGAAAGCGGATAATTGGCCCTGTTCCATCTCCACGTTACCCAGGTCAAACGGAGCGCGGGACAGTCTGTTGTCACGTCCGCCGCCTACCGAGCCGGGGAGAAATTGTATAGCGAATACTATGGCGAGGTCAGCGACTACACCCACAAGGGCGGCGTGGTCTGCACAGACATTCTCCTGCCGCCCCAGGCCCCCAACCAGTACCAAGACCGCGCCACCCTCTGGAACGCCGTGGAGAAGGCCGAGCGCGGCAAGAAAGCCCAGCTTGCATATAGCTTTGACATTGCCTTGCAGAACGAGTTTTCATTGGAGGAAAACATCGCTCTTGCAAGGCAATTTGTTTCGGAGCAGCTTGTGGGCCGGGGCATGATTGCCGACTTTGCCATCCACCAGCCGGACAAGGAGGACGGCGGTATTCCTAACCCGCACTTTCATGTTCTCTGCCCCATCCGGCCCATTGAGCCAGACGGCAAATGGGGGTGCAAGCAGCGCCGCCGCTACCGTCTGGACGAGGACGGGAACCGCATTATGGGAGAGGACGGCAAGCCCCTCTTTGACGCTGTTCCCACTACCGACTGGGGAAGCCCGGAAACACTGGAACATTGGCGGGAGGCGTGGGCCGCTATGGTGAACGCCAAGTTTGAGGAAAAGGGGCTGACCTGCCGCATCGACCACCGCTCCTATGAGCGTCAGGGCCTTGACCTGCTGCCCACCGTCCATGAGGGCGTGGCCGTCCGCCAGATGGAGGCCAAGGGCATCCCCACCGACAAGGGCGATCTGAACCGCTGGATAAAAAAGGCCAACAACATTCTGCGGGATATTCGGAAGAAAATCGCCGGCCTGACGGATTGGATTAAGGCCATAAAAGAAGAATTGAGCAAGCCCCAGGCCCCGACCCTTGCCGCCCTGCTGACCGACTACTATGAGGGCCGGAACGCCGGAGCATGGAGCCGCAACGCCAGGATTGGAAATCTTAAAGGTTTTGCCGAGGCCATCAATTTTCTGACCGAGAGGGGCATCGCTACGCTGGAAGATTTAGAGACCCATATCGCCGCCCAGAGTGAACGAACGGAGGCCATCAACACATCCATGAAAGCGAAGCGTGACCGTCTGAACGAATTGAAGGAACTGCTTCGCCTTGTTGACCTCTACCGAGACACCAAGCCCGTCTATGACGAGTTGCAGGGTATCAAGTGGAAGGGCAAGCGGGAAAAATTCGAGAGGGAGCATGAGAACGAGTTGAGGACGTTCCACATGGCCCGCCGGAAGCTGGACAAGCACCGTTCCCCTGCTGGTAAAATCCCCGTTCATGCGTGGGAACAGGAACAGGCGAGGCTTCACCAGGAGTACACAGCCGAGTATGAGCAGTACAAGCCTATCCAAGACGATTTGCGGCGGCTTCAACAGGTGAAGCGGAACGCCGATGCTGCCATACACCAGCAGGAGCAGACCCAGCAGAAACGCCGGGAGGTGGAGCGGTGAACGGCATTCCCCGACTGACCTACCAGCAGTACCGAGCCGTCCGGCGGCTGGTGCATGACTGCTGCAATTATGACGGCGGCAACTGTCTTGCTCTTGATGACGGCTGGGAGCCTTGTGTCTGCGTCCAGAGTATCACCTATTCCCTGGTCTGTAAATGGTTCCGCGCCGCCGTCCTGCCAACAGACAAGGGGTTGTGTGCCGCCTTGCTCCACCGAGGACAGGCGCGGCCCTGTGCCGAGTGCGGGGCGATGTTCGTGCCGCGCTCCAATCGGGGCAAATACTGTGACGAGTGCGCCGCCAATGTGCGCCGGAGAAAGAAAGCTGCCAGCGAACGGGAACGCCGCAGGCGTGGACATTTAGAGGCTGAAAAGCCTTGCAATCAGGGGGCTTGTGGACAGTCCTCAAAGGGGGACTAATACATTCCCCTTCCCCCACTCCAACGTGGGCGGCAAAATGGCGCTCACGTGGATTAACTTTGATGAATGATGAAAGGAGAGCCTATGACCTACGACCCCAGCATGACGATCACCAGCACCATCCCCGCCCCGGAGGGGAGCGACAGCACCAGCAGAGAGGGCAAGGCCATCCCCCTGCCCGTGATGGCGGGCGGCAACGCTTCACCCGCCCCGGACGTACCGCCACCCGATATGGTAAAGACCGTTGGCGGTACGACCTTTGATATTTATTTCCATTTCAGCCAGACCAGCCGGGAAACCTTTACCGACAAGGTACTGCGCCTTATTCAATCCGATGTTGTAACCTCATAAAAATAATTTACTTTTTTCTCTATCCTTATTGACAAAACCCGAAGATGGAGGTGCTGACAGATACCGGAGGCTACCTCAAACAGCAGGGATACGATGTCCGGGTACTGAACCTCGTCAATTTGGATCAGTCCGATGGCTATAACCCATTCCGCTACCTGCGGGATGAAAAAGACGCGCTGAAGCTGGTGAACACGCTGATCCAGGCGACCACGCCCAAGGGCAGCCATGAGTCGGACCCGTTCTGGACGAAATCCGAAACGGCACTTTTGCAAGCTATCATCCTCATGCTGCACCAGGAGGCACCGGAGTATGAACAGAATTTCTCTATGGTCATGCGGGTGCTGGAATATGCTGAGGTCCGAGAGGATGACGACGAGTACATTTCGCCGCTGGATCTGCTATTTCGTGCCATAGAGCATGAAGATCCGGAGAGCGTCGCGCTGCGGCAATACCGGGTATTCAAGCAGGCCGCCGGCAAAACTGCAAAATCCATTTTGGTGAGTGCCGCTGTGCGGCTGGCTCCCTTCAACCTGCCGCAGATCAAGGCAATCACGGACCATGACGATATGGACCTGTACACACTGGGCGAGAAAAAGTGCGCCCTCTATGCCGTGATCCCGGACAATGATACGACCTTCAACTTTTTGGTAAGCCTGCTGTACTCCCAGATATTCCAGACGCTTTACTACTGTGCAGACCAGCTGCACCATGGCGCACTGCCGTGTCATGTCCACTTCATCCTCGACGAAGCGCCGTCCGTCAACCTGCCTGGGCTCCCAAGGGAACTGGCGACCATGCGTTCCCGCAACATTTCGTGCAGCACGATCATCCAGAACATGGCGCAGATCAAGGAACTTTACAAGGATTCCTGGGAAACCATCCCCGGCAACTCGGACACGCTGCTCTATCTCGGTGGCAACGAGGCAAGCACCCATAAGTACATCTCAGAGGCCCTGGGCAAGTCCACCATCGACACCAAGACCCATGGGCAGACGAAGGGACGCTCCGGCTCCTACTCCACCAACTTCCAGATGAGCGGCAGAGAGCTGCTGACCCCGGACGAGGTGCGGATGCTGGATAACCGATACTGCATCCTGTTCATCCGAGGCGCAAGACCAGTTCTGGATTTGAAGTACGAACTGATGGAGCATCCTGCGATCCGCTACACGATGGACGGCGGAGCGCCGCCCTATATCCATCACGGGACAGCCGCACCGGCCCTGACGGGAGAACCGCTGTTCCAATTTTATTCTAACAATGAAAAGGAGAACGCTGCGTAATGAAACACGATCTGAAAACCAAGAACTTTGAAAGAAAGGCAAAGCGCGTCTACGCCGTCCTTGCCTGCACTGCGATGGTGATGATGGTCACCGCTGTTCCTGCATTGGCTGCAGATGACCCACTGACGGTAGTCAACAATCTGAGTGAGTTTATTTTCTCACTCATCCGTGCCATTGGACTCATCCTGCTGGGCTTCGGCATCCTGCAGGTGGGTCTGTCCCTCAAGAGTCACGATCCCTCCCAGCGCGCCAACGGTATGCTCACTGTGGCAGGCGGCATCGTCATCACCTTCACCAAGGAGATCCTCACTCTCATCACCGGCTGAAAAACGCGGCAGGGTGAACGGCGTGATACCGTTCACCCTGTTCTTCCCGTAGGAGGTGATTTTGAATGGGAAGTGGAAACTGGATCGTAGACAACCTGAACTCCGCACTGGAGATGTGGAACGGCAGACTGGCGGAGATCTGGCAGCTTATTACCACCTCGCCGGAAAACTTTAAGGGCGGCGGTATCTGGAACGTTATCGTCAATATCAACGATGGGTTGAAGGCGGTCGGCTATGCGCTGCTGGTGTTGTTCTTCGTCATGGGCGTAGTCAAGACCTGCGGCAGCTTTGCGGAGATGAAGAAACCGGAGATGGCGTTCAAATGCTTTATCCGCTTTGTGTTGGCGCAGGCTGCGGTAAGCTGGGGCATGGAGCTGATGACAGGAGCTTTCCGGGTAGCCCAGGGCATGGTGACCACGATCATCGACTCGTCTGGACTGAGTGCCATGTCGGCCACCGCACTGCCGGACGAGATGGTGAGCATCATCGAGGATGTGGGATTTATCGACTCCATCCCGCTGTGGGCAGTGACACTGCTGGGCTCGCTTTTTATCTGGGTGCTGTCCCTTGTGATGATCCTAACGGTGTACAGCCGTTTTTTCAAGCTCTACATTGCGACGGCTATCGCGCCTGTGCCCTTGGCCAGCTTTGCAGGACAGCCCTCCAGCAGTATTGGCGTAGCCTTTTTGAAAAGCTATGCCGCCATCTGTCTGGAGGGCTGCGTCATCGTATTGGCTTGTGTGATCTTTTCGGCGTTCGCGTCCTCGCCGCCCGCCATCGCGGACGATACGCTGGCCGCAGCCACCATCGTGTGGAACTATGTAGGCGAACTGATCTTCAATATGCTGGTGCTGGTGGGCGCGATCAAGATGAGCGACCGGATCATCCGGGAACTGATGGGGCTGGGCTGATTCAACGCCACAGCCCCTCGGTGCTGATGGTGTCCTCGCCGTTCTCTCTTGCCTTGCGGACGCGATATTTGAAATATTCTACGGCGGCTCGGTCATCCTGCTTCTCCTGAATGAAGCTCCAGACCCGCCCCAACAAAGAAAACAGCCAGGACAGAACGACCAGACCGACCAGCACGAACAGGATATTGTCCGCCAACGCCGTATGTGTCTGATACCAGCCATGAAAAACGGTCAGCATGGACACCGTGTACAGCAGCGGGATCGTCAGCCGGGTCAGTGCGGCAAGGCGGAACAGGAGCGCCAGGACGCCGAGTCCTGCGCCGATCATCCAAAACATCATTTGCCATGACCTCCTTATCAAGTTTGGCAGATGGTAACATAAACGGGCAGAAAAAGCAAGTATCTGTTCGGGAAAACTCAGAAGATATCGGAGGTGGTACATTGGAGGTACGCATCAACAAAGAAGTACGAAATTATCAGGAAAGCTTGTTTTTCGGACTGTCCCTGCGGCAATTCCTATTCGCGCTGCTGGCGGTGGCTGTGGCAGTTGTCGTTTACTTTTTCCTGCGCCCGGTGCTGGGAAACGGCGAGATCGGCTGGGTCTGCATTCTGGCCGCGTTCCCATTTGCCTTGGGCGGTTTTTTCCAGTACAACGGCATGAATCTGGAACAATTTTTATTGGCGTTTTTTCGCTCAGAATTTCTCACCCCAAAACGGCTTGTGTTCAAATCGGAAAATATATATGCAAAACTGATGGAACACACATCGATGAAGGAGGCGCTAAAACTTGATTAAAACTCTGCAAACCACACTCAAGCAGGACAAAGAACGGTTCAAGGTACCGAGATCCGTACAAGACATCATTCCCATCCGCCGCCTCTGGCCGGATGGGATCTTTCAATTTGGCAGCAAGTATTCCAAGACCATTCGCTTCAGTGACATCAACTACGCCATCGCCTCCAAGGAGGATAAGACGGCGATGTTTCTCAGCTACTCCGAGCTGCTGAACGCACTGGATACCGGATCCACCACCAAGATCACCATCAACAACAAGCGGATCAACCGCCACAATTTTGAGCAGGAGATCCTCATCCCACCCCAGGGAGATTTTCTGGATGGCGGACGGGCAGAGTACAATGCCATGCTGCTGGACAAGGTGACCGACTCCTCCAACAGTGTCGTGCAGGAGAGGTACATCACGCTGTCCGCACACAAGAAGAACATCGAGGAAGCGCGCACCTTCTTCGACCGCACGATGGGCGACGCGGTCTCTCGCCTGAACCATATGGACTCCCGCTGCGAGGAACTGGACGCTGTGGAGAGGCTCCGCATCCTCCACGACTTCTATCGGGTCGGCGAGGAAACGCAGTTCCGGTTGGATCTGGCGGACTGCATGAAGAATGGGCGTTTCTTCAAGGATGCCATCTGCCCGGACAGCATGGAATTCAAAAAGGATCACTTTGTCATGGGCAATAAGTATGGCCGGGTGCTGTTCCTGAAGGAGTACGCCAGCTACATCAAAGACTCCATGATCAACGAACTGACCAGCCTGAATCGCAGCCTCATGCTGTCCATCGACATCATCCCCGTTCCCACGGACGAGGCAGTGAGGGAGATGCAGAACCGTCTGCTGGGCGTGGAGACCAATGTGACCAACTGGCAGCGCCGGCAGAACAGCAACAACAATTTCTCTGCTGTGGTGCCTTATGATCTGGAGCAGCAGCGCAAGGAGACCCGTGAGATGCTGGACGATCTCACTTCCCGTGATCAGCGGATGATGTTTGCCGTAGTGACGCTGGTGCATCTGGCAGACAGCAAAGAGGAACTGGACAGTGACACGGAGCTGCTCCAGTCCACAGCGCGCAAGCACCTCTGTCAGCTCACGACCCTGAACTGGCAGCAGGCGGACGGCCTGGTGACGGCGCTGCCCCTCGGTCTGCGCCGCATCGATGCCCTCCGCACGCTCACCACCGAGGCGTTAGCTGTGCTGATGCCATTCAAGGCGCAGGAGATCTGGGACCGGGGCGGCGTGTACTACGGACAGAACGCAATCAGTAAAAATCTCATCGTAGCAGACCGGAAACAGCTGCTCAATGGCAACGCCTTTATCTTGGGTGTTTCCGGCTCCGGCAAATCGTTCAGCGCCAAGAAGGAGATGGTGTCGCTGGCACTGTCTACCGATGACGATATCATCATCATCGATCCGGAAGCCGAGTACCGTCCGCTGGTAGAAGGTCTTGGCGGGCAGGTCATCAACATTTCCGCCACCTCGCCCAACCACATCAACGCCATGGATATGGAGCAGGGCTACGGTGATGGCGAGAATCCTGTGGTGCTGAAATCCGAGTTCCTGTTGTCTCTTTGTGAGCAGCTCATCGGCGCCGGGAAGCTGTCCGCCAAGGAAAAGTCTATCATTGACCGATGCACCGCCCAGGTCTATCGGGACTATATCCGCGGCGGGTATCAGGGGCAGGCTCCGACCCTGCAGGACTTCCACGCGGAGCTGCTCCGCCAGCCGGAAAAGGAGGCCGCCGATGTGGCTCTGGCCATCGAGTTGTTTACCGAGGGCAGCTTGAACACCTTTGCAAAACCCACCAACGTGGATACCAACGCCCGCATCCTCTGCTATGATATCCGGGATCTTGGCAAGCAGCTCCTGCCGGTAGGTATGCTGGTAGTGCTGGACAGTATCTTCAACCGCATCATCCGCAACCGCGGGCTGAAGCGCAACACCTGGATCTATATCGACGAGATCTACGTGCGTCCGGAAGCCGCCTGAAGCAACGCAGGCAGCGCGGGACTATGCAAATTCCACCTTTGGCAAGTGGAAGGGAAAATGTGAAATCTGAAACCCTGTCATCATCCGGCTTACCCGCAAGAGAAATCCCAAGGGGAACACAGCACGCCGGAAAAGGCATAAGTCAGCCAGTCATCACGCTGCGACTGAGTGCCAAGATGAAAAGTTCTGCATGAGGATGAAAGCCAAACTGCCTGAACGATAGTCAGAGGAGCGTTATCGTCCGCCACGGCGAAAAGATGACTATATGCGCCGTGTGATATGGGCAAGTGGTGAAGGTAAATCGCCAAATGCGTACACATCCATATCAGCCGCCCGCAGTCAGCGGGAAATGACGGAAGTCGCATCCGACAGCAGAACAGGCCAATTTGCATAGTTCTAACCGGAGATGACCTAAACCGGAACGCTGGAAACAGCTATGGCCTGGGCCTGAATATCCGGCACGGTCACGGAGCCACCATAGTAGTCCGAGGGCGTTAATGGCGTCCACATGGCGAAGGGTGGCAGTTTATCCCCTGATACTGAAAAGGAAAGGTGCGTGAGGCACTATGAGAAGTCCACAGACAGTATTGGAAACCCTACGAAAGCACGCGCAGAAAGCGCATTACCAGTATGAGCGTCTTTACCGCAACCTGTATAACCCTCAGCTCTACCTTCTGGCCTATCAGAACCTATATGCGAACAAGGGGAGTACGACGGCTGGAGCAGATGGCGCTACCCTCAGCGGTATGAGCCTGAAGCGAATTGAGTCCCTGATTAAAAAACTGCGGGACCGCAGTTATCAACCCCACCCCGCCAGGAGGCAGTACATCCCCAAGAAAAGTGGAAACGGGCTGCGCCCGCTGGGTATCCCGGCGGCAGACGACAAACTGGTACAAGAAGCCGTTCGCATGATTTTAGAAAGCATCTATGAACCGACCTTTCAAAGCACATCTCATGGTTTTCGGCCCGGAAAAAGCTGTCATACCGCCCTGTCGCAGATACAGAAAACCTTCACCGGCGTCAGCTGGTTTGTGGAGGGCGACATCAAAGGGTGTTTCGACAACATCGACCACCACATCCTGGTCAACATTCTGAAACGAAGGATAAAGGACGAGGCTTTCATAGACCTGATTTGGAAGCTGCTCCGGGCCGGGTATCTGGAGGACTGGATGAAGCACCAGACCTACAGTGGCACGCCGCAGGGCTCCGGGGTAAGTCCACTCTTGGCGAATATCTATATGAACGAGCTGGACCTGTTCATGGAAAAGCTCCGGGCGCAATTCGGCAAGGGCGACAAGCGGCGGTTCAGCAACGACTATGTCAATGCCAACCACCACTATGCGCGAACCAGAGAACGAAACGCCAAAAAATGGAACACCATGAGCGAAGAAGAACGGAAAGACGCCAAAGTCATGCAGAAGAAATTACAGGCAATCCTGCTATCTACCCCCAGTCGGGAGCCAATGGACCCCAACTATCGCAGAGTTCTATATGTCCGTTACGCCGATGATTTTCTAATTGGCGTGATTGGAAATAAAGCGGACGCCGAACAAATCAAGACCGCCGTCAGTGAATTTCTGAAACAGGAATTGAACCTCACCATGTCGCCTGAGAAAACCCTGATTACCCACGGACATGACAAGGCAAGATTCCTGGGATACGACATCACCATCAGCAAGAATCAGGCGGTCAAAAAGACAAAGGGCGGCGTAAAGCGAGCCTATAATGGGCGCGTTGTCCTCCTGCTTCCAAAGGAAAAATGGATGGGTAAACTGCAAGAGTATAGGGCGCTTAATATACAAAAGGATGGCACGGGGAAAGAAATTTGGATGCCTGTGGCAAGGAACGGCTTGCAAAACAAAGAACCTATTGAAATCCTCGCACAATTCAACGGAGAAATCCGGGGTATCTACAACTATTATCGTCTGGCACGGAATGTATCTGTCCTGAACAAGTTTTGCTATGTCATGGAGTACAGCATGTATAAGACTATCGCAAGGAAAATGCGGTGCTCCGCAGCGAAAGTCAAGAAGAAATATACGAGAGACCGCATATTTGGCATAGAATACGAAACAAAACACGGGATAAAACGGGCCGAGTTCTACCATAACGGTTTCCGGAAAAGTGCGCCGTCTAAATTAGACATGGACACAACGCCGGACTATAGATACTCCATCCGACCCAAGGAAGTCATTGCCAGATTTATGACCGGATACTGTGAGCTGTGCTGTAAAAATGAACTCCCGGTTATGATTTACCAGGTGAAGAACCTGAAAAGTCTTTCCGGCAACGAGCCCTGGGAACAATTTATGTTGAAAAAGCGCCGCAAGACGCTGATTGTGTGCGAGGACTGCTACAAAACAATCACAAATTCGTAGGGTGGATAAATAGAGAGCCGTATACATCGAGAGGTGTAAGTACGGTTCGGGGGCGAGCTATGGAAAACCCGCCGCCGCGAGGCGGTAAGGCGTCTATAGTTTAGCCCACCTGCTGTTCCAGCATGAGTACAGCGCCAATTTCCTGTTCACACTCTGGAAACGCATGAGAAAGTATCAGGCTTGCGGGACCGGGATCAGTCAGAATATTGAGGACCTGCTCCAGTCCCACACGGCAAGGACCATGCTGGCGAACTCTGAGTTCCTCGTCCTGTTAAATCAGGCGGCGACGGATCGGGAGGAACTGGCGCATCTGCTGAACATCTCGGACAACCAGCTCTCCTACATCACCAATGTAGACTCCGGCCGCGGCCTCATCAAGTGCGGCAGCGCCATCGTGCCTTTCGTGGATCATTTCCCCAAGAACAAACTGTACCAGATGATGACCACCAAACCCTCGGACCTGGCATCGTGATCCAATATGGAGAAGATCAAGGAAAAACCGGCGCGATCCGAGCGCATCAAAGAAAAAGTAGTTTCCGCGCCAAAGGAATTGCTGCACAAGGGGCTGGATGACGGTGCTGAACGCCTGCGGACCCAGCTCCGGGATACAGCGCAGCAAGGACAACGGGATGAGTATGGCGGCGACGATATCGAGGATACCGCGGTCAGCGGCTCCAAGCGAGCCGCCGCGGAACTGTTGAAACAGCGCAAGCAGAAAGCCACAGAGCAGCCGAGCGATCCCGCCCGGAATAGCGCGTCAGCACCGGATGCACGCAGGAATGAAAGCCCTATCATCCGAACCAAAGATACAGAGTTTGTAGAGACCCAAACGCCTGCTGCAGCGCCCCAGGCACAAGCGCGTCGCGCTGCGATGCAGAAAGCGGCAGCCGTCAAGACGAAGGACACCTATATCGAAACACAGGCGAAAACCAGTGTCACAGCAGCACCGGAGCCGCAGCGGCAAGGACAGCGGGCATTCGTCCGAGAACAGGGGTGCAAGGCGATGCGGCAGACGAGGCTTCGGCAGACGGAGCAGAACAGACGGCTTCGGAATACATCACCAGGTCTCGGCACTTCGGAAACGATCAGTACAGCGCAAAATGCGGAGGATCTTTCACGCAAAAGTATTAAAGAGAGGACCAGTATTCCGTTTCCAAAAGCTTCTCAAAAAGCGCTTTTGAAGAAAGACGGGCAGGCTGAACATTCCGTGCAGAAGATCCGTGTGGCCAGCCGGGGCATCGGACGATTGGCCGATCAGACGACCCGGGCTGCCGCACAGTCCGCCGCAGCGCGAGGCGCAGTGCAGAGCGCCAAGGAAGCCGCCGCGCAGGCGGCACGATATCAGCAAACGGCAAAGGCGGCGCAAACCGCGGTGCAGAAGACCGCGCAGGCGGCAGGCAGGGCGCTTCGCGCGATCCTCGCCGCCGCCCGCAGTCTGCTTGCCGCCATGATGGCAGGCGGCAGTATGGTGGTGTCTATGGTGCTGGTGATCTGCCTCATAGGGCTTTTGATCGCATCACCCTTCGGCATTTTCTTCTCTGGTGAGGACAGCGGCACCGGCTATACCATGCCGGAAGCTGTCCGTACATTGAATGGAGAGTTTACTGACCGAATCGAGCAAATCAAAGCGGAGAACCCATATGACGAACTGGATATGGACAACGCCGGCAGTGCGGCGATGATTGCTAACTGGCAGGATGTGCTGGCCATCTATGCTGTGCGGACGACTACGGATGATACCTCGCCGGATGAGGTCGCCACGCTGACGGCAGAAAAACTGGACATCCTGCGTCAGATCTTCTGGGATATGAACGCCATCTCTTATTGGGTGGAAACCATCTCGGGCGACGAGGATGAAAGCGATACCGTCATCCTGCACATCACTGTCACAGTCAAGGATCATCTGCAAATGGCGGACGAGTATCGGTTCAACACCGAGCAGCGCAAGCTGTTGGAGGAACTGATGCAGCCGGAGTATCAGGAGCTGTTCATGGCGCTTACCGGCAGTTATCAGGATATCGACCTGTCTCCGGAGGAGATCCAGGAGATCATCAATAAGCTCCCCACCGATCTCAGCGAGGAGCGCAAGCAGGTGGTATTGACTGCGTATCAGCTCTTGGGAAAGGTCAATTACTTCTGGGGTGGAAAGAGCCTTGTGCTTGGATGGGACTCTCGCTGGGGAACGCCTATGGAGGTGACAGCGGCAGGCAGCTCAAGCAGCGGGACCGTGCGCCCGTTCGGCTTAGATTGTTCGGGATTCGTCGATTGGGTATTCTACAACCAGTCTGGCGGCAGCTATATCATCGGCCATGGCGGCGGCGCCTCTGCCCAGCACAGCTACTGCACACCCATCAGCTGGAGCGATGCCCAGCCGGGAGACCTTGTCTTTTATCCAGGTGACAGCCATGTCGGTATTGTCTGCGGCTTTGACAGCAGCGGTAATATCATGGTCATCCACTGTGCCAGCAGCGAGAATAATGTGGTGGTGACGGGGAAAAGCGGCTTCACCTCGATTGGCAGGCCCGAGTATTTTGCGGATTGAGAAATGTGCGCATGGAGATGTGTTCATAGTTGATTGCTATCATGCTCCATGATATACAGAGAAAGGCAGGGAGCCTCAATAGAGGCTCCCTGCCGCTTGGGTTCTTACTTCCCCTGATAGGCTCTGTAAAGGAAAGTGACGATTTGTGCGCGGGTGCAGCTATTGTCCGGCCCGAACAGGCCATCACCAATGCCGTTGGTGATGCCGTTCTCCACGGCCCAGGCCACCGCGTTCGCATAATAGCTATCGGTGAGCACATCGCCGAACTCGGCCTTATCATCCCGTGTATACACGGGATGAGGGGCGCGCCCCTCATCATAAGTTTTTCGCTTCATACTAATTCATAATAATTATATTCGCATTTTTGCAAAATGTAAATCGTTCTAAAGCATGAGGATGGATAAAATTTTTGAATATGCTACTCGCCTTCACGTTTTACAACATTCAGCCATTTCTTTTTCCATGTGTTAGAGTGGATCAGCAGGGTTGGCTTCCCCAACGCAAGAGCATAGGCCATAGCCTTATCCTCTGCGCTACCGCTGGCAAGTTCAGGGTCATATACGGCCACCAGCATATCAGACTGTTTGATAATCCGCTGATAGGCCAAAAACTGCGCGTTGGGCTTCTCCTGATAATCAATACATGAAAGGTCGGTGCAGTCCGCCAGCATATCGAAATAGCGTTCCCGCAGCTGCGGCGTCCACTTGGTAGCTTGTTCCTCAAAAGGGGTTACGCAAACAAGGCGCATGGCCTCGTCATTCTGCTTCGTGATATTGACGATTTCCCCGGCGTACAATCCCACGCCGGGGTCACAGGCAACTTGAAATTCTGTCACTCCACATTGACGCAGTTCCATAATACACTGAGCCAGTTCCAGTTTCATTCGGCGGCATTGGGTGTCTTCCTCGTCAAACCCCCACGGAAATCGCATGGGATGCTGGCCTATGATCGCGCAACGGTACTCTTTTTCCATATTCCCACCAGCTTTTATGTAGTCTATTGGCTTACAATTTGTATTCTAACAGCAGCTATTTTTCGCGTCAACAGGAATGTAAGCTATAAGCATACAAAATAAATACTTATAGCGCACAAGTGGAGGCGAACACATGGATAAGAAGCTACTCGGAAAGCGAATCAATATCGCACGCAAGGAACGGGGCTGGACGAGTGAGCGTCTGTCAGAAGCCTGCAACATTAATGCAACCTATCTCCGGCAAATCGAATCAGGGGCAAAAGTTCCAAGTCTACAAGTATTTGTTTTGCTGTGTGAAGCATTGAAAGTCTCGCCAACCTATTTGTTGGCAGAAGTTTTACCCAGCATGGAGCTTCAAAACATGGATGTGCTTTTAGAGTTGTGGCAGACTGCCACACCAAGGCAAATTACAATGATTACTTCCATGATTCGGAGCGCGCTGGATGCGTCTAAAGATTAAAAGTGGGCGGGCAGCTGTATAGCTGCCCGCCCGTTTAAGTCTACCGTGTTGCCCGGATCAATGATTGCGCTTTCAGTAAAAGTGCAGCCAGCGCACGGTGATCTTCCCGCTCCGTCCACCACTGAGGCTTCAGGAATTGAAGCACCTGCTCTGCCCGGAGCCGCAAAAAGCCTTTGGGATTTCTGCGCGAAAGTGTAAAAACGAAAATGAGAGGGTCCCCACTGAAATTCACTTGAATTTCAGTGGGGACCCTCTCATTTTGAGCCATTGCACATAAAAACCCTTCGCAAAGTGGGCAAACAGTATGAAAAATCGGGGCTACTTTTTATCTGTTATAGATGTACGCTGGATAAACTGTCACACCTTCAAAATAAAATGGCTTTTGTGAAAGTCGAGCAGGCCCTCATCCCGCATTTTTCCAAGCTCCACGGACAGCCCGCTGCGCTCCACACCGAGGTAATCCGCAAGCTGCTGCCTTGAAAACGGAATGTCGAACTCATAGACGCTGCGCCGCTGCGCCTCGGCGGAAAAATAGGACATCAGCTTTGCCCGCGTCGTGCGCTGGCCCATGTGGGTGAGCTTTTCGTTGAGCCGCAGGTTCTTCTCCGCTAACTCGCCCAGCAGGTTGCGAATGATCTGGCTATGGTGGGAGCAGGCGGAGGGGCACACATTCAAAACGCGTCTTATATGCAGAAACATCACCGTCACCGCGCTCTCTGCCTCCACGCTCACATTCAGTACCGACCCCGGCGCACAGGCGAACACCTCCGCGAAGGTCTGCCCCGGCCCGATTTTGGAGAGGATGCTGCGGTTTCCCCAGATATCCTCCTGCACGATGAGGGCGCTGCCCGCCAGCACAAGACCCACCTCCTCCACTGCCTCCCCGGCGCGGAGCAGGCGGGAGCCTTTGGGGAAGGTGTCGATCCTCGCCCCAAGGCAGGAGAGCATGGCGGCAAGCTCATCGTCGGAAATGCCGGAGAAAAGCGCCGCGGTGTGGAGCACCGGAAAAAATTCTTTCATAAAAAGTCCTCTTTCGTTGAAAATTCAACCGACTTGTTGCTTTTAGTATAGTACAATGAACGCACAAAAGCAACAGGAGGACCGAAGATGAAACGACGGATCATCGAGATCGACGATAATAAGTGCAACGGCTGCGGCGCCTGCGCCGCCGCCTGTCACGAGGGCGCCATCGCCATGGTGGACGGCAAGGCGCGGCTCATGCGGGACGATTACTGCGACGGTTTGGGCGACTGCCTGCCCACCTGCCCAACCGGGGCCATTACCTTTGTGGAGCGGGAGGCGGCGGCCTATGACGAGCAGGCCGTCATGGAAAATAAGCAGCGGAAAATGCGGAAAGAGGGCATGACCCTGCCCTTTGGATGCCCCGGCAGCCAGTCCCGGAATATTCAGCGTCAGGACGTGCCCGCCGTGGAAACGCCGCAAGCCCAGCAGACGAGCCGCCTTTCCCAGTGGCCGGTGCAGATCAAGCTGGTGCCGGTAAACGCCCCGTATTTTGACGGGGCGCGGCTGCTCATTGCCGCCGACTGCACCGCCTACGCCTACGCCGCCTTCCACGAGAGGTTCATCAAGGGACACATCACGCTGGTGGGCTGCCCTAAGCTGGACGGCGTGGACTATTCCGAAAAGCTGACGGAGATCATCCGGGAGAACGACATCAAAAGCGTCACCATCGTCCGCATGGAGGTACCCTGCTGCGGCGGGCTGGAACTGGCGGCGAAAAAGGCACTCCAGCAGAGCGGGAAGTTCATCCCGTGGCAGGTGGTCACCGTGACGGTGGACGGCCGGTTGGTGGAAGAATAACAAAATCATTAGAAAAAGAAAGGAAGAAGCACGATGAAGTATGTATGCAGCGTTTGCGGCTGGGAATACGACGAGAGCGCAGGTTACCCGGAGGGCGGCATCGCCCCCGGTACGCCCTGGAGCGAGGTGCCGGAGGATTTTGAGTGCCCCCTGTGCAATGTGGGCAAGGAGTCCTTCGAGGAGGCGTGAGCTTCTGATAAAAAGGACATGATCTGAACCAAAATAGGAGAATAGGAGGAAAACGATAATGGATCATAAAATGTTTTGCTTTCAGTGTGAGCAGACGGCTGGCTGCGCCGGTTGTACCGGAAAAACCGGCGTCTGCGGAAAAACCGCTGAGGTGGCGGAGCTTCAGGATCAGCTGACTGGCGCTCTGGTTGGACTGTCCCGTGCGGTAGATAATGCTCCGGATGTGAATGAGGGGACTTGGCGGCTGATGATCGAGGGGTTGTTCACCACCGTCACCAATGTGAGCTTCAACGAAAAGACCATTAGGGAGCTGATCGATCAGGTACACGAGGAAAAGGCCCGCCTTGTTCCCGGTTGCTCCGGATGCGGCTCCCGCTGTGGGCGAAACGATGATTATGATATGAACTTGCTCTGGAACGCGCAGGAGGATATTCGCAGCCTCAAATCCCTGATCCTCTTCGGCGTGCGCGGCATGGCGGCCTACGCCCATCACGCGATGATGCTGGGTTATGCCGACGAGGAAGTGAACCGCTTTTTCGCCAAGGCTCTTTTTGCTGTGGGCGAGGACTGGGGTATGGACGCGCTGCTGCCCATCGTAATGGAGGTGGGCGAGAAAAACCTTAAGTGCATGGCGCTTCTGGATAAGGCCAACACCGAAAGCTACGGTACGCCCGCGCCTGCCACCGTCCCGCTGACGGTGGAGAAGGGACCGTTCATCGTCATCACAGGCCACGACCTCCACGATTTGAAGCTGCTGCTGGAGCAGACCGAGGGCAAAGGCGTCAACATCTACACCCACGGCGAAATGCTGCCCGCCCACGGCTATCCTGAACTGAAAAAATATGCCCATCTCAAGGGCAATTTCGGCACGGCGTGGCAGAATCAGCAAAGAGAATTTGCCGACATCCCCGCGCCGGTGCTGTTTACCACCAACTGCCTGATGCCGCCGAAAGCAAGCTACGCCGACCGCGTGTTCACCACGGCGTTGGTATCCTACCCGGAACTGACGCACATCGGCGAGGATAAGGACTTTACCCCTGTCATCGAAAAGGCATTGGAGCTTGGCGGCTACAACGAGGACAAGCCGTTCACCGGTATCAACGGCGGCGGCACGGTCATGACCGGCTTCGGTCATGGCGCGGTGCTTGGCGTGGCGGATCAGGTGATCGAGGCGGTAAAGAGCGGCGCGATCCGACACTTTTTCCTGGTCGGCGGCTGTGACGGTGCCCGACCCGGACGGAATTACTACACCGAGTTTGTCAAGCAGACACCCGCCGACACCGTAGTGCTGACGCTGGCCTGCGGCAAATACCGCTTCAACGACCTTGACCTCGGAACCATTGGCGGCCTGCCTCGGCTCATGGACGTGGGCCAGTGCAACGACGCTTACGGAGCTGTCAAAATCGCGTTGGCCTTGGCGGAGGCGTTCGGCTGCGGCGTGAACGATTTGCCCTTGTCCATGGTTCTTTCGTGGTATGAGCAGAAGGCGGTGTGCATTTTGCTGACGCTGCTGTATCTGGGGATCAAGAATATTCGCCTTGGCCCCACGCTGCCGGCGTTCGTTTCGCCCAATGTGTTGAACTACCTTGTAGAGAATTTCGGCATTGCTCCCATCACCACCCCGGAGGAGGATTTGAAACAGCTTCTCAAATAACAGTGCCTCAGGCGGCGGTGTAAGGGAACGTGACTCCCTTGACGGAACGATGTGATGAAGCATACAAGGATGGAGATTGCAGTGATTTTTGAAATGAATATTGATTTTTCTGAGGCCAAAGCGCTATAATCGATATGTAACAAAAACAAAGTGTCTATGCTAAGGCTACCGCGAGCCGTCGGATTGTGGTACACCAAAGTTTGATGCATTCTGCCCTAACGGGGGCAAGGATACCGAGCCGATCCTGCTGACACTGGACGAGTACGAGGTCATTCGGTTGGTTGACCTGGAGCAGCAAACCCACGAGCAGTGTGCCACGCAAATGGACATTTCCCGATCTACCGTGCAGGAGATTTACGAAAGCGCACGGCGCAAGATCGCAGCGTGTCTTGTCCACGGAAAACCGCTGCACATTACCGGGGGAAACTACCGCATCTGCGGAGGACAGGAGGCAGCCCACTGCGGCCGCTGCTGCCGGATGCAGAGAGCCAACACAGAAAAATCCAACAAAAATTGCAAAGGAGATTCCATTATAAAAATTGCAGTTACCTATGAAAACGGTCAGATTTTTCAGCATTTCGGCCACACTGAACAGTTCAAGCTTTATGAAGCTGCGGACGGCAAAATCACTCATGCGGAAGTCGTTGACACCAACGGCAGTGGTCACGGCGCACTGGCAGGCTTTTTGATGCAGCACGGTGTGGACACTCTGGTTTGCGGAGGCATCGGCGGCGGTGCGCAGGCAGCTCTGGCCGAAGCAGGTATCAAGCTCTACGGCGGTGTCAGCGGGGACGCTGAAGCAGCGGTGAACGCATTGCTCAGCGGAAATCTGGGCCATGATCCCAATGTTCACTGTGACCACTATGACCACAAGCATGGCGAGGAATGTCACACTTGCGGTGACCACGGCTGCGGCAAGCATAGCTGCCATTGATATGGAACGCACACTGACACAACTTCCGTTCTGGTCATCCTTGACCGAACAGGAGCAAGAAACGCTGCGCCGAAGTGCCTTTGTCCGTCATTATGAAAAGGGCGCGTTCATACACAGCAGCGACACCGAATGTCTCGGAATGCTGTTTGTTCTTTCCGGCGAGATCCGCACCTATCTTCTCTCCGAGGAGGGGCGGGAGGTAACGCTGTTCCGCCTGTATCCGGGCGAATTATGCGTGCTTTCTGCCTCCTGTGTGATCAGTCAGATTACCTTTGATACGCAAATGACCGCAGGAATGGATACGGAGGTTCTGATTATCCCTGCAACTGTCATCGCTGCGCTCAAGGAGAAAAATTTCCATGTCCGCTGTTTTCTCTATGAACTGGCAACGAAACGGTTTTCTGATGTGATGTGGGCGATGCAGCAGATCATGTTCAAGGGATTGGATCGGCGGCTGGCAGAATTTCTCCTTGCCGAAGCGGAGCGTACCGGCTCCGACACGATACGCATGACCCATGAGCAGATCGCCCAGCACATCAGCTCGGCGCGGGAGGCGGTGGCACGGATGCTCAAAGGCTTCTCGGAGGACGGGCTTGTGGAGCTAAGACGAGGCGCAATCACGTTGCGGGATAAGAACAGACTAAATCGCCTAAAATAAAAAGAAATGTGACCTTGTCACAGAAAGAAATCATAAATTTGGTACAATAAAAGCAGAAAAGCTGAAAGGAGCATCGACCATGAAAGAAACGAAATACGCAGGTACTCAAACCGAAAAAAATCTGATGGCTGCCTTTGCCGGTGAGTCCGAGGCACGCAACAAGTACACCTATTTTGCATCCAAGGCCAAGAAGGAAGGCTACGAGCAGATCGCGGCGCTGTTCCTCAAGACTGCTGATAATGAGAAGGAACACGCAAAGCTGTGGTTCAAAGAGCTGAACGGCATTGGCGACACTGCCGAAAATCTTCTCGCCGCTGCTGAGGGCGAGAACTACGAGTGGACGGATATGTACGACGGCTTTGCCAAGACTGCTGACGAGGAGGGCTTTCACGAGCTGGCCCAGCGTTTCCGCCTGGTAGCCGCCATTGAAAAGCACCATGAGGAGCGCTACCGTGCCCTGCTGCACAATGTGGAGATGGCGGAGGTCTTTGCCAAGAGCGAGGTCAAGGTATGGGAGTGCCGCAACTGCGGTCACATCGTCGTGGGCGAGAAGGCCCCGGAGGTTTGCCCCGCCTGCAACCATCCCCAGAGCTATTTTGAAATTCACGCAGAAAACTATTAAAGAAAGAAAAGGAGAATTATCATGGAGCAGAAGTTTTACATTTGCAAGCATTGCGGCAACATCATTGCCAAGGTCAAGGACACGGGCGTTCCCGTCATCTGCTGCGGCGAGCCGATGAGCGAGATCGTTCCCGGCACGACCGACGCGGCGGTTGAAAAGCATGTCCCTGTCTGGACAGTGGAAAACGGCATCGTCCATGTCAAGGTCGGCTCCGTGGAGCATCCCATGCTGCCGGAGCACTACATCGAGTGGGTGTCCCTTCACACCAAGCAGGGCAATCAGCGTAAGGAACTGCATCCCGGCGAAAAGCCGGAGGTCTGCTTCGCTCTCTGCGAGGGCGACGAGATCGAGGCGGTCTACGCCTACTGCAACCTCCACAGCCTTTGGAAAGCGTGACCGCTCCGCACATGGAACTTGATGTATTAGGCTTGCTTGGTGCCTGCTCCTATGCTCTGGATTGCGTAGAGGCGGAACTGGTTCATGTGACAACGTTCCACGCCAAGCGCGTGGCGTATATGAGTGTGTGTACGGCCGAACAGTTTGGCGTTTCCGGCGAAGCACTGCAGGATCTTGCCGTCTGTGCCCTATTGCACGACAATGCTCTGACGCAGTATCTGCACGAAGAATTTCGTGGTGACAGCTCTGCCGCGGAATGTTTACCGGAGCTGCCGCATCTCGGCGCTCACTGCGTTATGGGCGAGGAGAACATATCCGCGCTTCCGTTTCATACAAATGTAGAAAATATCATCCTTTACCACCACGAAAACGCGGATGGCAGCGGCCCCTTCGGAAAAACATGGCAGGATATCCCGCTGGGCGCCCGTATTATCCGTCTGTGCGATCTGCTGGATGCTTTCTGCCGCGCCGATGTCTTTACGCCGGATGTGTGGGAGCGTGCGAACGCATTCCTTACTCGGGTACGCGGCAGGATCGTGGATGAGGAATGCGCGGACGCGTTTCTTCGCGCTTTTTCAGAACAGCATTTTTGCTCTCTTGGCGGCAGGGGGCTGGAGGAGCGCCTGTGGAGCAAGGTGCCGCGTACCAAGCAGCAGCTTGATTTTGCGCAGGTAAAAGCTCTGGCAAAATTCTTTGCGAAAATTGTAGACTACAAATCGCCCTTTACCAGTACACATTCTCTGGGTGTGGCCGACGATGCGGAATGTCTGGCCCGGTTTATGGGATTTGACGAGGACACCGCCCAGAAAATGTATCTTGCCGGCGCACTCCATGACATCGGAAAGGTAGCGATAGACAATAAAATACTGGAAAAGCCGGGACGCCTGACCGACAGCGAATATGCGGAAATGAAGCATCACGCTGCCTATACATATTACGTCCTATCGGAAGTCCAGGACTTTGCGGAGCTGCGCGATTGGGCCGCGTTTCATCACGAGCATCTGGATGGGACGGGGTATCCCTTCGGAAAAAACGAGTCCGAGTTAAATACGCAGGAGCGTATCATGGCTTGCGTGGATATTTATCAGGCCCTGACCGAAAATCGTCCTTACAAAGCTGGAATGTCTCACGAAAAAGCCTGCTCTATTCTTCTGGATATGGCTGAAAAGGGCTGGTTGGATCGGGCGATCGTCGAACAGGTGAACGCCTGCTTTGCCTGAATAACGAGATAGGCGAAAGCTGTGAAGCGGTATGTGAACTGCCGCTTCACAGCTTTTTCTGTTGCCGCGAAAATTTTTGTAATGTGACCTTGTTACAGAAAGGCAGGGCGGAGTTTGCTATGATAGGGCCATCACAAAGAACAAAGGAAAGAGGGAACCGATATGAAAATCAAGCTCAATTCCGATCAGGAGGTCGTGGACACCATCCGTGAGGGTCTCAAGCGCACCAGCGGGTACTGCCCCTGCCGCGTGGAGCGCACGGAGAAAAACGCCGACACACTCAAGGTGGGCAAGGTCAATGTGGACGAGCAGATGGAGCTGGCGATGCGTTTTCAGGTATCCAGTATCCCGATGCTTGTCGTATTCAAGGATGGAAAGGCCGTTGCCAAATCCGTGGGCTACCGGTCCAAGGCGGAGATCGCCGCCATGGTGGAGGGCGCAAGATGAAAGTTGTGATCGTAGGCGGCGTGGCCGGCGGCGCGTCTGCCGCTGCCCGCATCCGCCGTTTGGATGAACACGCGCAGATCGTGATGATCGAGCGCAGCGGCTATGTATCCTATGCCAACTGCGGCCTGCCGTATTATGTGGGCGGTGTGATCAAGGAGCAAGAAGAACTGACGCTGCAAACTCCGGAGAGCTTTTGGGATCGCTTTCGCATTGATGTGCGGGTACGGCAGGAAGTAACTGTGATCAATCCAGCAGAAAAAACCGTCACCGTTCACGCATTGGATAGTGGAAAGGTCTACACGGAAACCTATGACAAACTGCTCCTCGCACCCGGCGCAAAGCCGACGGTTCCTGCGCTTTCCGGAGTCAGCAGTGAGCGTGTTTTCACGCTGCGCACCGTGGAAGACACCCTCCGCATTCGGCGCTTTGTAGAGGATCAGAAGCCGAAAACCGCTGTTTTGGCTGGCGGCGGTTTTATCGGCCTGGAAATGGCGGAAAACCTTGTGGAGATGGGCGTTTCGGTTACCATCGTTCAGCGTCCGAAGCAGCTATTAGCGCCGCTGGATGCGGATATGGCGAGCTTTGTCCATGCGGAAATACGCAGACATGGCGTAGTTCTGCGGTTGGGTGAAACCGTCACCGGATTCCGACAGGACGGAGATTCCGTGCTGACACTGTTGGAAGAAAGTGAACCACTGCATTCGGATATGGTGCTGCTGGCCATCGGTGTTACCCCGGATACGCATTTGGCAAAAGATGCCGGACTCAGGCTTGGTATTCGTGGCAGCATCGCTGTCAACGAGCGGATGGAAACCTCCATGCCGGACATCTACGCCGTGGGCGATGCCGTAGAGGTCACCCATTTCGTGACCGGCCAGAAAGCGTTGATCTCTCTGGCAGGACCGGCCAACAAGCAGGGACGCATTGCCGCCGACAATATCTGCGGCGGCAACAGCCGCTTTCACGGCTCTCAGGGTTCGTCTGTTCTGAAGCTGTTTGGCTTGACAGCGGCCTCCACGGGGATCAATGAAAAGGCGGCGCAGACAGCAGGGGTCGCTTACGACAAAGTCGTACTTTTCCCGGCATCCCACGCTGCCTATTATCCCGGCGCACAGTCTATGGCAATGAAGGTGCTGTATGAAAAAGAAAGCCTGAGGCTGCTGGGTGCGCAGATCGTTGGCGGCGACGGCGTGGACAAGCGCATTGACGTACTGGCAACGGCCATTCGCGCAAAAATGACAGCTTTGGAATTGACTGAGCTTGACCTTTCCTATGCGCCGCCTTATTCCTCCGCTAAGGATCCGGTCAATATGGCAGGCTTTATGATCGAGGATTTGGAGAGCGGGAAGGTACGGCAGTTCCATTGGAATGAGGTTGAGGACTTGCCTTGCGATGGCAATGCGACGCTGCTGGACGTCCGGACGGAGTGGGAGTATCAGCGGGGCCATTTGGACGGCTTTCGGAACATTCCCTTGGACGATCTTCGGGAGCATTTGGACGAGTTAGACCGGAGTAAGCCTGTTTATGTGAATTGCCAGACAGGGCTTCGCAGTTATCTGGCCTGTCGGCTTTTGACGCAGTACGGTTTCTCTTGCTCCCATCTCTCCGGCGGATACAGTTTTTATCAGGTCGTAACAAAAGAGCAGCAGACAGCGCAGAGCGCCTATCCCTGCGGAATGGAGAAGCTATGAGTGAAAATTTATTTGGTTTGACGGTTGCGGCAGATAAAGGCTTGGATGACCTGCAATGCCAGCGGCTTTTGAGTGAGAACCGCAAATATCAGGAGGTCATGCTGCAATACCGATGTGCGCTGAAAGCACTTGAAAGCAGGTTGGAAATTCTGAACGAAGAGTTTTCATTGCAGCACGATCGCAATCCGATAGAAAGTATGAAAAGCCGCTTGAAGTCGCCGTCCAGCATTATGAATAAGATGCACAAGCGCGGACTTTCTCTGGATTTTCCGACCATGCAGGCAAATATCATGGATATTGCCGGTGTGCGTGTGATCTGCTCTTTTGAGGAGGATGTGTTCTTTTTGGCAAAGTGCTTAAAAGATCAGTCTGATATTGAGATAGTCACAGAGAAGGACTACATTTCCAACCCAAAGCCCAACGGCTACCGCAGTCTGCACCTGACGATCCAGCTGCCGGTATTCTTTGCGGAAAAAGAGATCCATGTACCGGTGGAGATACAACTCCGTACAATCGCTATGGACTTCTGGGCAAGCCTTGAGCACACCATCCGCTATAAGAAAAATCTGCCGATAAATACTGAAATCGAAACTGAACTGAAAGAGTGCGCCGCTTCCAGCAGAGAGTGGGATGGTAAAATGGAGAATCTACTGCACATCCTAACTTAATATGCACTGAATAAAAGAAAAAGCCTTATATTTCACACGCATGAGGCCACTGGTTCGAGTCCAGTAGTCTCCACCAAAAATCACCGGAATCGCTTGATTCCGGTGATTTTCTTTCGTAATCCGCAACTTTTTGGGGTGCTTAATTTTTGGCGTTTCTTCAAGACTCACACACTGACCCACACGGGGAAAGGGCCGGAAAGTACTGGACAGGGCCAGACAGGATTTTTCCTGACTGGCCCTGTATTTTTTTGCCATATTTACCGCATCTGCTGGTTGATGACCCCACCGATGGCATCGGCAGCGTCCTGTTTCATCTGGGCCGTGGCGTGGGTGTAGGTGTTCAGGGTGAACCCCGCCGAATAGTGGCCCAGCGCGCCGGACAGCGTCTTTACGTCTACCCCGCTTTTCAGCGACAGCGTGGCGAAGGTGTGTCTGAGATCATGGAACCGAATGTGCTCCGCACCGATGGGTTTCAAAATTTTGTCATGGGTTCTCCGGAAGGCATCCGGGTCATACATGGTTCCGGTTTTGGGCGATGGGAACAGATATGGATTGCGAGGGTGCTTCTGATGTTCGGCGATCAGCAGGTCGACTGCCTGCTGAGGGAGAGCCAGCGTTCGCACGGAGTTGCGAGTTTTCGGCGGACTGACCACCAGTTCCCCGTTGATTCGATTTATCTTCTTTGTGATAGAAAGCGTTTTGCTCTCCACATCCAAGTCCGTCCATTGGAGGGCCAGCAGCTCCCCTCTCCGCAGGCTGGTGGTCAGCTTGTCCAGCGGGACGTCCCCAATTCCGGGGATGATGTGGTTCTCGATGTAGTTGGTGTAGTAGGATTTTGTGTTGGGCCGGATGCGGGGTTCGGCGTAGACCTCGTACCACGTCCGCACCCATGACGCAACAGTATAGTTGCCAGCTTTGGATACGTCCAGCCGCTGACTTTCACTGATCGCGGTCTTGAGTTTCTCCTTGACTTCGGCCTGCGTTTTACCCAGCACGTTCTTGATGATCCGTTTTCCAGTTTGGTCATAGCCCGCGGTGTACCGACCCTCACAGCGGCCATCCTTTCGTTTTTGGATATTCCCCTCTCCGTTTGCTCGTCGTTTTGGCATGGTATCAGCCCCTTTCGACAACGAACAATACCGTAACCAAGGGAACAAAGCTATCGGAAAACCGGACTGTTATCAAAAAGTTATCATTTGCCCCTCGGAGCCGTGCCGCCCTATCTTTGTCTATGGCGGCGCAATTTCTGCGCTGCCGGGGACGTTCTCTTTAGTTACAGCGGTGCGATTTTCGAACGGCTGAGAAGTCCTTTTTATTGACTACAACGGCGCAAAATATACACGTTTTCCTCCGAAAATCGCCGCTTTGCAGAAATCACTTTTTTGAGCGGTAAAAAACGGCGATTTCCTCAACCGCCTACGGAACGGCCACCTTGAAAAGTCTGTTGCCACAGGCATTTGCCGTGTCCAACGTTCACCCAAGACCGCGAAAACACCTCTCAAGGTGCACATTAGACTGCGGTTTCAAAACCTCGGAAAGCCCCGCACTGCGGGGCTTTGTGGGCGGGCTGCGGGCGCTTGCGACTGCGGCCCTTTATCTTGTTATATTTTCGAACGGGGATATCACCCCACAAAACACCTTCAAAACCGGTATCAACGCCCCTTGAGGGAGCGATGATATAATATCCTCATGCGGACAGAGAATTTCCTGCTTCTATCTTTGTAGCCAAGTCTACTGCGCACAGACTGGAACCTCTGCCCTGTGGGATGTCACTTATGAGCCGGATGTCGGGGCGATGGATCGCTTTCTTCTAATCTCGCAACAGGTTGTGACCTTCAGCAGCACGAGGAATGTCCGTAATTTGAACATGAGAGGAGCCTGCACTATGTACATCGTTGGGATCGACATCGCCAAGAGGAAGCACGAGGCAGCGGTGATTGACGGCGAGGGCACCGTCATCATCAAGCCATTTTCCTTCACCAACAACTGCTCCGGGTACAATCGGCTGCTGGCCATGCTCGCCAAGGCCAAGCTGCCACTTGACGAGGTTTCCTTTGCAATGGAGGCCACCGGACACTACTGGCTCGCTCTTTTTACCAGACTTCAGAAGGAGGGCTTCCGTGTTCAGGTCATCAATCCGGTGCAGACCAACTCCATTCGCAACTTCTACATCCGTCAGGCTAAAACAGATCCGAGGGACGCCCTGCTGATCGCGGAGGTGATTCGTTTCGGACACTTCTCCGAGTCTACCCTGCACCCGGAAAACATTTATGAACTGAGAGAGCTGTGCCGTGGACGGCACGCCATCGTTTCCATGCAGGCAGATGTTAAGCGAAAGGTTGTTGCCCTGCTGGATCAGGTCTTTCCTGAATACGAAACAGCTTTTACCAATATGTTTAGCGACACCTCCATGGCGATTTTGCAAACCTGTCCTACACCAAAGGAATTATCCGAGATGCCTCTTGAGGAGCTTTGCCATCTCATCGAAGTCTCCAGCCACAAGCGCTTCCGCATGGTGAAAGCGCAGGAGCTTCAGGAACTTGCGCGCAGTTCCTTCGGCTTCGCCATGGCCGGCGATGTTTTCAGCACGATGATCCGACTCTATGCAAAGCACCTCGTTTTCTTGAAACAGCAGGTTCAAGAAATGGACCGCAAAATCGCTGAGATTATGGATACCCTGGACACACCGATCACCACCATCACCGGCATCGGTCCGACCCTTGGCGCGTACATCCTCAGCGAGATTGGGGACATCAATCGCTTCTCCTCATCGGCAAAGCTTGCTGCCTACGCAGGAATAGATCCCACCATGCGACAGTCCGGTGAATACAACGGTGTCAGGAACCGCATGTCCAAACGAGGCTCGCCTTATTTGCGGCACGCCATTTGGCTGGCGGCTTCATCAGCAGTACTTCATGATCCGGCGCTGAAGCTTTATTTTCAGAAAAAACGAGATGAAGGGAAGCCCTACATGGCGTCCGTGGGCCACGCCTGCAGGAAGATGGTCTCCATCATTTACGCCGTTATGAGAGACAACAAGGCCTACACGCCCTATATCCCAAATGAGATTTCGGCTTGACAAATTATAGCCGGTCTGTGCTTTTATCGAACGGCCTTCCTCATCCAAAAATCCGGCTTAAAAAGTTCGGCTTTTCGTCCAAACCCATTCCCACGAATATCGCCAAAAAGTTACCGTCACAACGCTGCTCCAAATCGCTTTTCATCGCGTTTTTCAACTTCTCCCACAAACGGCCCACGTTCGCTTTTACAGGCGAAAGTGGGTACACCACCCAGCTTTCGGAGAAAGATCGTACACAGCGGCTTACACGCCGAAACAGGGGTCTTCCCTCCCTCGGTCACAGCGCAGTCTTGTGCTGCCAGCAAAATTGCTCTGAATACCGCATTTGTAACCCTTGATTCTGCCGCGCTTTTATATACATACATTTCCCGGTTCTCTGTGAACCCCCACTATCCGCAACAGCTCTATCTCAGACCATCTTTCATCCCGATTTTCAACTTCTCTCACAAACGGCCCACGTTCGCTCTCACTCACGAAAGCGGGTACACACTCGCCTTCGCCAACAGGATCGCACACAACGGCTCACACGGCGAAACAGGGGCGTTTCCGACGGGGGCGCTATCTCTACCCTCGGACCGTTTTGCGCGGTTCGGAAACCCTGCGTGGCCGGGTGTCAGAACGGCAAACTTTGCCGCTTTTGGGCCTTGGTCGAGGGGCGCTCCCGAAGAACGCAGAGAGCCTTCGGAACAGCGATGCGCCCATGCGTGTCGCTGTTCCGAGGCGCCGCGGCCCCGCTGGGCTGCGTAGTTCTGCTACCAATGTGCCGATGACAAAAAATTCATTCGATTCATGAGCTGGTTCATTTCTTGATTTTTATATATCTCCTATGATTTCTTTTAGTACAATCGGCTTGGCATATTTGATTTGAGCATCACTAATGAAAATCGTATCAGATTCTCTCGGCTTAGCCCACATTGCCGGATATATTACCAGTTTCTTGCTGGCCCATTTCCCATGCGCAGTTATGCGATGTCCATCAAAATCAACAGAAATACCTGAACGCTGGAGAATGCGTATCATCGGAGCCATAATCTCTTTCTGCCGGACGGGACTCAGTTCTTCCGGTAACCTTGTTTGTTCGCCCCAGTCCAGCAAATTCAGTGCCGCTTTTCGATCTAACATTCCGTGAACAAATTGATTTCGATAGTGCTTCAGGCACTTATGACAGGCACTTTCACAGGTACATCCCTCTAACAGTTCTCTGGCCTTTGAGAGCAGTGTCTGGATCTGAGATTCCATGCTGACTGCATAACCGGCACCGCTGGAAAGACTGTCGTACAGATAGATGTCCACGTAATCACCGCTGGAATTTTGACGGATACGATACCCCGTTACCAGTTCCGTAAATTCCACATCCAACTCCTGGCATGCGGCAAGCCGCAAGGCTTCTGCCAAAGATTGACCGGCACGATTTAACCAGGAGCTCTTTTCTGCGTTGACATCCACCTTTGTCCTATCCAGTTCGAATTCCAGAACCAACATATCGGTGATAAAATCGTATCCCAAATTCACATTGATAGTATCCGTGTGCTTGCATCGGGTCCGATTAAATTTGGAGTGATAAGGCCGCATAACATTCTTCAGAACGCTTTCGTCATCACCGGGCATGGCGGCACCACAGTCACAACAGACCATAAACCCCTTATTACCCACACCTTTATTCAGCATAACAATTCTCTGGTTCGCACGGACTGCCATTCGAATATTGGCACAGCCATTAACCTCGGATACATCATCCGCCTCCGGCAACGTGGAGTATAGCGGCTGCTGGGTAGCAGAGTATTCTTCATTCAACTGAGCCGTTTCAATAGATCTGGCGTCCTTGGGTGCAAATCCCCAAGGACGTAGCATTTCACGCATGGAGGTCAGTGTAGGATTGCCGCAGAAGGGACACTGATCCATATGATCTTCCCGCAAACCAAACCATCCGCACTTCTCGCAGTTCAAAACACTCTTGCGATAGTTAGCGTCTTGAATAAAAGGTCGTGCAGGAGAGGCTGCAGTTGCTTCTGTCTGATCTCCGCCGGGATGGTAGAAACCACCGATCTGATAGGTCGTTTTGTCCACAACAATGGCTCTGCCGGGAGCATATTCTCCGACAGCCATATCAAGTCCTCGTTCAACCTGATATTTCAGTTGTTCGTTTGGCTTAGAAATATAGGTGCTGACCACATTTTTAGGAAAAGAATATGTAGGAATAATGCCTTCTTCATAAAGTGCGTCCAGCATAGACTTTCTTCCTGATTCGCTTCCGTTATCTGTTTCAAACAGCTCGGGGTGTTTGTCTCGCTTCAACTTTAGCTGCGCCAAAGCCGTTGAGAGCGCATCCTTGTAGCTATTCAACGCCTGCTTGGCCTGGGCAGGAATCAGAATATCATTGTCGGAAATCTGGTAGGTTGTTAGGTACGCTCCAAACGATTTCAAATGATCGTCCAAGAAGGCAATCGCCGGAATCGCATCCAAACTCTCAGATTTCAATTTTAAGTAGCTTTGCAGTGCAACCATTCCTAAGTGACGCTGCACGATTTTTTCACTACTGGTATCCACCCATGGCCTGCGAGGGTCTCCCCTGAACATGGGAACAGGATTAGCAAAGTACAGAGCATCATGTGGGCCATCTTCGCAGAACGTCACAATGGTGGACAGGCTGGAACCTCGACGGCCAGCACGGCCAGCACGCTGTTGGTAGTTCTCTCGCATAGGAGGAATATTTCGCAGACCGACTGCCACCAGAGATCCAATATCGATACCAACTTCCATAGTGGTTGTACTACTGAGGATATCCACAGGTGCCTGGCCAGCTTGAAGAAAGTCCTGAAAGCGCAGTTCATACTGCTCTGTTTTTGACCACAATTCATCTCGCTGATCCTTATGAGATAGCTGAGCAGTATGCTCTTCTGTGTCGATGACACGAATGGTCTCTCCGTTCATTGCGGCTGTGATCGGAGATCTCCAGAAATCCAGCGCATCAATTTCGTCTTGTGTCATAGGATGAACCTGCTCACATTGACAGCTGGGGCATTTTCCGTGCATAGGATATGCTGTCAATTCAGAGCAACGTTCACAGCGGTACCACGAATGATTTAAGTCAAACCGAGGCTTTACACGAGAAAGATCAACATAGTATTTGCCTTCGTCGAGTTGTCCCTCCGCCATGAAGGTTTCACGAAGGACCCGCACCCATATCGCTTCTTCTGAATCGTTGTCCGTCCACCCCATCAACCCTTTGAGCGTATTAGAAAAATGCCAGTCCTTGTCCATACCATAGCCAGCGTAGTTGGGACGAACCTTGAGTCGTACATCTTTGGAAATTGTTTGTCCAAGCACGACAAAGGAATCGCAGGCCCATAAAATCCAGGCGTTAAATAACTCAAGAAAAGCATCTTCCTCAACATCAATCCCAGCTTCCTCCAGCGCATCGATTGCATCCCATTTTGCGGAGTCGGTCGGCTCAATCCAACTGATGGCGGAATCTATCAACGTATTATATCCGCCGCAATACAGGCGCAGGAGTTGCTCCTTCATCTGACTGGGAGCATGTTCTGTTATTGAAAACCGCGGCTCATAATCTCTACGTTGCTTTTGACTCTTCTGATAGCTCTTGATAGCCTGCCGCCCATGCTCAAGAAGAACCTCTTGCTGCTGTTCCTGGAACAAGTGCACATGATTCTCAGCAGCAGCCATAGCAAAGAAGTCATACAACGAATTTAATGAGTACTCTTTCGGCCCCTGTTCCATTCGGTGGATTGCCAGAGCGGTTAACTGTCTTGCTGCGGTCATATCCGAGGCATCCGACATATCCCGAGCCAGTTTTGCGGCCCTTTGACGGCTATCAGAAAAGAGAAGGACCTTTCTTCCTTCATTCGGCAACTGATCTGGGTAGCCCATTTTCTTTGGAACGGGAGGCTGTGCTTGGAACTGTGCTTTAATCAGATTGAAAAATGAAAGGTTTCCTCTGGTGCTGAAAGAAGTCAACTGCATTTTGGAAAGTTCATGCCGACAATGGGGGCATTTGGAAAATGTCAGGATGTTTGGGCGTCCCTTCGCACTAAAATCACTGTAATAGAGTTTTCTAATTCCGGGCTTGCCATCCAAAGAATCATCTGTGAAATCAACGAATCCGCTTTCAATATCCAGATAGCAGGGGAATATTTTGCTCTCGCTCTGTTTTTGGGGAAGCCGATAATCTGCATCCGGCAAGAACAGGTGGATTTCTTTTACTTCATCCTCATTGACAATTCCGGGTTGGTGCCACAAATAAGTTCTTCTGCGATTTTCAAAATCGGCGGTTAAAACATACCCCTTGATAAAGATACTGCCGCAGCGACGGTCGTTATAAAGCTCGTAAACTGCACTGCCGCATTCCTTGCAGGTCATTCTGCCATCAGTAAAATAGATTTCTCCCAAGGTCAACCCGTTTTCAGAGTGACAATGGGGGCAATTCGGGTTTGTGCAGGCATAAACACCTTTGATTCCACGAAACAGCATGTGCATTCGGGCGGGAAACAGAACACTGCCTTCTTCACTGCGGGCCAAGGGGGCAATCGCCAGCATAACACTCACAGCACGAATCGCATCCTCTTTTTCGCCTTCCGGGAAAATGGAGTCCGCCAATTCCTGTAAGGAAACGGCGGTTCCCCGGCAAAGCTGAAACATCTTGCGGAAGGGTTTATACTCAACGAGATGATTATATAGCCAGCGACATGCGCAATCCACATCTACAAAGGGAACTGGTGCGCCCGGAATACCCGACCAGAAATGATTCAATGCATCCAAACGCTGGGGGTCATCGCCTTCAAACGGTTCGGCTTCCATCCCAACAAAATGAGATAGCGGGAGGTCATTGCAACGCTCTGCACCAAGATCTTCTTTTTCGCCAGTCAGATAGCAGAACGGATGATTATCATCCGAGGCTGTCAGCGCATTGGCGAATTCCCGAACCGCCCTACGATCCTCTTCGTCATTGTTGGGCATACTGGCGGTAGTCAGGATAAATTGGACCCGACTCCGGTCAATTCCTAAACGGTGAAACAGTCTCCGAATCAACAACGAAACTTCTCCACCTGCAGAACCACGATACATATGTGCTTCGTCAATGACGAACAAGAGCTTATTTTTAGGGTCACTATCTAACCATCTTTTGGTACTGTCCCAGATTTTTTTCTCCCTGGGACGCAGAAGCATATACTCCAGCATGGAATAGTTGATAATTAGAATATCGGGGCAGAACTGCTGCATTTCAAAACGAGTGACCAATTCTGCATCTTCTGCATCCGGAATATGCTTGCTGTTGTGCAATTTTTCTAAAAAAGCGTCAAAGTTCTCCTTGGATGGAATCTTACCTTCCTTCGTCAACTGACGCAGAAAATCTTCCCCCTCATCCGTTTCTGGGTGAACCATTTTGGCATAAGTGTTTTCTAATCGATGGTCAGCGTCCCTTCTGGGCTCTGGCCCCGCATAAGGGGTACGTCCTGTATACATACCAAACTGCGGGCGGCGGACATCATTTCCGCAAGTCTCTCGGAAGATTTTCACAAAACGATGCCCTGGGTCGCCGATCAGTCTGCGAAGACGGCTCACCTGATCAGAAACCAGAGCATTCATGGGATACATGATAACCGTGCGAACACCACGAAGTGCCCAACTGTCTGTTCGGTTTCTGGCCTCATCAGCAAGTTTTGCCATCAAGGGCCACATAAAACATTCGGTTTTACCGGAGCCTGTACCGGTGGACACAAACAAATCATCCCCATTGAAGGCTGCCTCCAGAGCAGAAATCTGATGGCAGAAGGGTGCAGGATATATGCCCAGATCTGCAATTGACAGTTGGGTAAAATATTTTTTCAGCCAGTCAGGCAAGTCGTCGGAAGATTGTATTCCGTTTTCCTTGCTCTTATAGGCAGGCGAGGATTCAATATAAGGTTTCTGATATAAAACCCCTTCTTGGTCCAGCTTTCCCTGCAGCGCAGAAAGCAGAATGGGAGACTTCCCGAAATACTGGGATTTTATATAGTTTTCCAAGGCTTGCCGCAGCTGCAAATGTACGGCATTTGCTCCATTTGCCATGGTTTATTCCTCCACAAAGCGGTATCCGATGGACTCCAGATGCTGCTTGAACACTGGATACACAATTTTGGACATTTCACGCTGAAACACTTGTGGTGTTTTCTGTGTAATATCATAGTTGATCGGCCAACTGTATAGCTTGAAGAAGTCCTCCTCTGCAGGGGGCAGACGATATCCCAATTTAATTGATACAATATGATTGGGAGAGAATTTAACGGCCACTGGTGGGAGCTGCTGTGCAGCCTCTAAGAGCCCACAGGCGATGCGCCGATACTCTCCATAGCCAGGCTGTCCAATGGTTCTGAAATCGTCTACCCTCCAGGTAGGAATCGCCTTTTGTTCAAAATGACCGTTAAGACAGCGGTAAAAGGCATATAACTTGTTTGGGGCTCCGTAACGGGCCATTGAGGGCGTTTCAACCTTGTCCGGTTTTTCCTGCCAATATCCTCTGGAAAATGGTGGCTTCAAACGCAAAAATTCCGTATCATCGGGCCATTCCACTTCGTTCCAATCATTGCTTGCCAGAACTTCCTGTAAATAGTCGGAAAGGGGCTGCTTCTGCATCTCAAACATCTCCGCCGCAGATTGACTATGCTCCGCAGCTTTTGTAACACCATACAGCCCCAATCCGCTCATGTAACATGGCTTCTCGGGCGGGACTCCCCGGTACAAAGCACATTGTCCCATCCCTCCGGTACTTGGCGCCGCAGGATACAGTCGATGGGAGGAATGGTAGAAAAATCCGTTCCTTCTGTAGGTTTCGTATATATCCTCAATGATACCGCTTCGATCCAATGGGAAGCGATGCCCAGCCTCTGGGTAAATGGAAAGATATGCGTCCAAAACCTGAGCCGCTCTCTTCTTAAAGTGCTGAATAGAGACGAATTTTTCATCTTCGGGATGGTCCCAAATTGATGCAAGAGCCATCTTACCTGTTGTACTATAAATTGCTTTACAGAGGCTTTCTGTGCCAGCAGTTTCTGCAATATTTAGCTGTTTTGATATTTCAGAAATCAGTTGATCTTTCATAATATCACTCTTCTATGTAACGCTGAAGCTCCGCCTGGACTTCTGATTTTATATTTTTCTCACTATCCAGCAGCTCCGCCAGAGCTTCCTGTTTACCACTTAAAACACACATGGGCAACATTCCAAACAGGCATTCCATGCTGGTATCAGAAATGGCACCCATACACTTGGCGTCTGCCAAAACCTTTTCCAGGCGGTTCAGCATCAGTCGACTCAAGCCCAGCTTTTTGACTGGCCCCACCTTAGCTCGATACTTTGGATCTGGCTTGAATTCATCGTATTTAACTGTTTCCTGACCAGCGTCCATATTTTCTGCAGAGGGAAGCTGATCAACAAAGCATTCCGTAAAAACGGGATAAGCATAATGGTACAAGCTGCGAGGCTCGATCTGGAGGTCTTCGGTGAACGGATGTAGCCACAAGGCAAAACCGTTGTTGGGATGAGAGATACAGGAAACCCAGTCTGGGTGGAACGGATTTTGCACCGCAACCATGTCTGATTCCACAAAGCTGGAAATTGCTTCAGAATCTTGTTCACCGTAGCATTTAAGCAGGTCGACTTTTTGACCACAGATCGTCATGGACAAGGCATCTGCAATGGCTTTGGCGTTGGGACCGGCCAGTAGCAGCGGCATACGATTCAGATATGAAGAGTATAGGAAGGACGAAAGCATAGTTGTCCATTGCGATCCGATACCCGCAAGCTGAAGGTTGTCACACAGCAGTTCGAAAGTATCCTTCCAGCTGCTGCATCCTTCCAGGTTATCCATACTATGGCACACCTCACCAGGGGTAAATGTCCATCGGTTTGCCGAACCGCCCTGCACAGATTGCTGGGGCATAAAGGTGGATAATTCTGCAATAAAGCCGGTCATGTCCTGTTGCGCTAAACCAATTTTGTCACGAATTGCCTGAACAGTATTAGCACCTAATGCCTCATACTCTTCGATTTTCTTTAAAATGCTATCAAGCTTTGATTGTGCTTTTGATGTATCCGCAAGCAGTTTTTTATAGGCGGCTTCAGCATCAGCCGCATCCTTATGTTTTTGATCAATTTCAGACTGAGCTGTAGCAATTTCTTCAGCATGAGTAGCCAGCCATTGACTTTTAACAGCGGCTTCACATTGAGTACGCAATGCATCGTGATTTAATGCAATTTGTGCTAAAACATCAGAATCAATGTCACCCTCCTGAATAAGGCTGCCAGCTCTCTTTACAAATCGTTCAACGTTTTCACTGGCAATTTCCAGGGGACAACCAAGTTTTTCTGAAACTTCTTCACACAGAGACTCCATACACGCTCGGTCAAAAAGTGTTTTACAATCTCGCCATTCAGCTTTAGTTTTCCCAATACAATCTTTATAAAGCTTCCATGACATGCGATCTGAAATTGTAGTCCGAATCAATTCATCGACATTAGCAACAGGGATATACTTTTCAGGTTCTCCCAATCTTATACGCCTCATAAAGCGTAGATTCTTATCATCCCAATTGTAAATGTCGTTGCTCTGGAAGGAAAAACAAGGGAGTGAATAGGTAGTATCCTTAATCTTTGCATATTGGTTGCAGACAACAAACTCTTCAGGACGGCACAGAACTCCTGTGAAATTGCCCCATGATCTTTCGTAGCAAAATAACGTGTCACAAATATACGGCTTTGTCCAAACTGAACCGTCTTTTAATGATTCAATTAGTTTTTGTGTGGATTTTAGGTCAGTTTACAAGGAACTACACGCAGACCACGAAACGGGGGCTGCTGACAACAAATAAAGGCTGAGTATCAAGCACCGAAAAAGTGCGAGATATTCAGCCTGTTTTGTTGTCCGGGGTTTCCAAAGGGGCTTGCCCCTTGGCACACGACTTTGCTTGCAAAGTGTAGTGTGTTATACGCTCTGTCGGCGTTGCTGCGAAAATGAGGTTGCCGCCGGGTCGGGCAAGGGCATTTGAAGCAGCAGGAAAACAGGGCTGTGATTGCGTGTCGTGGAGCCGCAAGCGCAGGGCTGGTTTCGTCAGCAGACAGGGCGTATATGAAAGCCCCCGTTCCTCGTCCCACGCCGGACTTCGGGACAAAATGTCCCGAACTTGTGGACACACTCACAAAAAGCAAACAGATTTTTCTCTCAAAATTGGAATGGGCGGGGAAGCCATTTTAGGGCTTTGCTATCTCCCTGATAAATGAGAAGTTAAGTTTCGTCCATATATATTTTTACCTCGATGTATTCATGATTTCTTGCATAAGCAAACGACGCTGATTTTCTGATATAGTCAAATATATTTTCGTCTAAATCTTCGTCCCATGTTGTTTCGCTGAAAATTTTATTTTCAGCGGTTGGCTTATACAAGATGACTACATGGATTTGATAAAACTCTTCATCATCATTTGAAAACTGTCGAACTAATGAAATTTGAAAAAATGGTTCTTTTGAAAAAGCAGTAAATGTTCCGGTTTCAAATAAAACCATATCTTCTTCAAGCGGTGTGCTGCACATCTGCTCAAAAACATCAACTATTTCTTCCACAGACATTTTATCCGTTATCTTATCTTCTAAAAACTTAATCAAGTTCTCCATTGATTTTCCTCCTGTAAATTCTTATTTATTGTTCTCTACTTCCGTCCCCGCTGTGGATTTGGATTTTTCAGCAAATCTGACTTATCAGTTCTTAGAAATGGGCGGGAAGCCATTTTAGGGCTTTCCCGCCTTGATTGCCCATTAGCAAAGACGGGCGGGGCTGTCAACGGCGGCGCATGAAATGCGCCGCCGTTGACTGGCTCGACTGGCTTTGCTATCTCCCCAACAAGTTATTGTTTGTTGTTTTCCCAATTATCTAAACGGGCTTGCATAGTTTCTCGCCATTCTTCACTTGGACAAGCAGTAATCAATTTTCGATACTCTTCACTTGATGGTGCTTCTATCAAATAAGACTCTACCAACTTTAGCAAATCCCACTCTACTCCATACATTCCACCTTCGGGGAAAATGTCAATCAATACGCCTACTTCTTCTCTTGTCAATGGCGTTTTTACATTGGAGAGCAATTCGTCATACATGTTGATGGTTTCTACTGTAGGGTCATCTTTCACTGCGTCTGGCATTTGACCGAGAAGTTTCAATTTTATAATTGCCTCCTGCACCTTTACTCCCTCCAATTTCTCGTTCTCTATTTTCTCCCCCGCTGTGGCTTTGGATTTTTCAGCAAGTCCGACTTCTGTGCAATCTTTTTCAGCCACTTCTTTTCTTCTTCAGATAGCTTCTTCAAATTCAATTTGAGCCGCTTGCAAATGAACGCCAAAGCAGCTTGCTCCGGGTCGCTGTCTGGGCTGGCAGCTTCGTCAACGGTCTGCAAGAAATCTTCCAGTGGGTTGTCCTCCGGGACGCTGAAAAAATCGTCCTTATGCGCTTCCCGCAGGTCAAGAGCTATCTTGTTTATGTCCTGCTGTATCACATAGCGGCAAAAACTATCATCATCAATATGGGCGGCGATAAGCTGTCTTAACTGCGGGTCGGTCAAGCCGGGATTGTGCTGCTTCATAATGGTTGTACTCACAGCGTCTACAATGGCGTTTGCACTCTGCACCTGTTTGCCAGCGATACCGTTTACATAGATTTCAAGGTCAGCCATGAGCCGGGGGAAATCCGGGTGTGCCGCCAGCTCACACAAGAGGGAATTATCCACCCGCCCACTTTTCAATAGTTCAATCATATCATCGCTCAAACGCAGGTCTGCAAGATCGGCGTTTGGGTGATTTTTTGTTTGAGAACGCCCCAGCAGATAATCAACAGTCACTTCATAAAACTTTGCCAACTCAATAAGGGCATAATGGCTGATGTCCTTGAAATTATCCCCCTCATAACTGCCCAACGCAGACTTGGAGAGGTGCGTCTGCTCCGCAAGCTGTTCCAGCGTCAACCCACGCTCCACACGCAGGTCTTTCAATCGTTCTTGTATGGATAGTTCCATGCACTCCCCCTCCTTGTCTGTTTATGTTACCTGTTATATCAAAGTTTGTTCAGATACCCGATTTCATCTAATTCTGCCTTAATCTCGTCCCATTCACTACGCTTGGGGTTTAATGCAACAATCATCTCTTTTGTCACCGGCACCCCGTCTGCAAGCTGGCGCACAACTTCCAAAGGCAGGTCGGCGGGATAAAACCACTTCCCGTATTCCACATAGGTCTGCGGATTACCATCAATCATAGAGAGTAAATCCTTGGAAGCGTCCTCACCAGCCATAGGATTACAGTGCCAAACAACGCCATCTTCCGTCCAGACGCAAAAAGTGCTTTTCATCTTTTTGACTTCTCTGCTATTCATGAGCTTTTGCAAAGCGGAAGGCATCCCATTTGTCAAATCCTCTATCCGAGGGAGTTTTTCTTCCCAATCGTAAAGTTCAGAATCTACACCATTGATAACACAGCCTTCAGATGTGAACATGATAATCATGCTTTGCTCACTGCCATCGGTAGCCCAAAATGTTTCTTTTCCCTTTCTCCATATGGGATTGTATGTATAGTGACGGATGAAACTCCATTCCTTCTCTAACATGATGATGTCCAAAGCTGCAAGCCCTTTGCAGAAAGCCTTTAGGCGATTTACATCAGGTAATCCAGACAAATTTTTCGTTGAAATCATATCGCCACTCCTTTCAAACTTTAATTGCCATCCAAGTACTTTCATTTTACCACAATTCCGAGAGCGTGGAAATAGAGAGTTTTCCGAGCTGATTTCCGACCTTATGGATATACGGGGCGGGCGGTCTTTTAGGTGTAGACTTAGGGTAGTTCATCGATGAGCTGCACCTTGAAAAATGAATGACCGTCCGAAAAGGAATACCCAGGCAGGGGAAGCACCGCAACGAGCCACTTCGGGACAAAATGTCCCGAAGTCCGGGGAGCGTGCCAACGCCGGAACACGCCGCAGAAATGGGGCAGGAAGCTTTTTCGGGGAGAACGGCAAAGGAAAAATGGAGGGAACACATGAGAGAGAATCCATATAAACGACTGCCGCCCATAGAGCGCAGGCAGGATGGTTCCCTTTACCGCATGACACCGGCACAGAGGAAACAGGCAAACGCCCTGATCCGCCGGGAGTGCTGCTGTTATGAGGACGGGAACTGTATGCTCCTTGACGATGGGGACACCCACACCTGTCCCCAAACTATTTCTTTCTCGGTCTGCTGTAAGTGGTTCCGCTGGTCGGTCTTGCCGCAAATCGGAACGCTGGAAGCAGAGATTTTCCGGAATAAGGAGCTAAAACGCTGTGCGGTCTGCGGCAGAGTGTTCGTCCCAAAGTCCAACCGGGCGAAATACTGTCCCGACTGTGCCGCCAGAGTTCACAGGCGGCAGAAAACAGAAAGTGAACGGAAAAGGAGGTCTTGTGTGGACAGTTAGGAGCTGAAAAGTCCTTGATTTACAAGGCTTTGCAAGCACAGAACAGGAGCAGGCAATAGAAACTACCGTCTGCCCCCGGAAACAGGCTTCTAACCGTCCACAAACACGATATGACAAACACCATTTATATCCATCAGCCGGAAAAGGCGGCCAGCTTTACCCGGCTTCCGAATTTCCTTTTTGAAGCCCCCACATTCACGCCCCTGTCCAACGAAGCAAAGGTGCTGTATTCCTTTATCCTGCGCCGGACAGACCTGTCCCGGAAAAATGGCTGGGCAGATGAATATGGGCGGATTTACCTCTACTATCCCATCAATGAGGTAGTGGAGCTGCTCCGCTGTGGGCGGCAGAAAGCCGTCAATACCCTACGGGAATTGCAGTATGTAGGGCTTGTGGAGATCCAGAAGCAGGGCTGTGGAAAACCCAACCGCATTTACCCAAAATCCTATGAAGCGGTTCCAAACACCGACTTCAAGAAATCCGGTTATGGAACGCCGGAGGACTGAAAACCGCACTCGATGAGTACGATAATCAATCCTCTTGAAGTACGAAAACCGGACGGTATATAGAAATACAGAGATTAAAACGATTTATTTATATCTTATCCATTCCCTTCCTATCCGAGATATTTTCTGCGGGATTTTCCTGTGGAAAAGTCCCGGAAAGGAATGGAATGGGGAAAGGAGTTTCATGGCACAACACGCAATTTTGCGATTTGAAAAGCACAAGGGCAACCCGGCAAGACCGCTGGAAGCCCACCACGAACGGCAAAAGGAACAGTACGCCAGCAATCCCGACATTGACACCAGCCGGAGCAAGTACAATTTCCACATCGTCAAGCCAGAGGACAGGTACTACCACTTCATTCAAAACCGCATTGAACAGGCAGGCTGTCGCACCCGCAGGGACAGCACCCGGTTTGTGGATACGCTGATTACCGCCAGCCCGGAGTTTTTCAAGAAGAAGTCCCCAAAGGAGATACAGGAATTTTTCCAGAGGGCGGCTGATTTCTTAATCGGGCGGGTAGGGAAAGAAAATATCGTATCGGCGGTGGTACACATGGACGAGAAAACGCCCCACCTGCATTTGGTCTTTGTCCCGCTGACAGAGGACAACCGCCTGTGTGCAAAGGAGATTATAGGGAATAGAGCCAACCTCACAAAATGGCAGGACGATTTTCACGCTTATATGGTGGAGAAATATCCCGACTTGGAGCGTGGGGAAAGTGCCAGCAAGACAGGCAGGAAGCATATCCCCACCCGTCTGTTCAAGCAGGCGGTCAATCTCTCCAAACAGGCAAGAGCCATTGAAGCCACGCTGGACGGTATTACCCCGTTCAATGCCGGAAAGAAGAAAGAGGAAGCCCTCTCCCTGCTGAAAAAGTGGTTTCCGCAGATGGAGAACTTCTCCGGTCAGCTCAAAAAATATAAGGTCACAATAAACGACCTTTTAGCAGAAAATGAACAGTTGGAAGCCAGAGCCAAAGCCAGTGAAAAAGGCAAGATGAAAGATACGATGGAACGGGCAAAGCTGGAAAGCGAGCTGAAAGACATTCAGCGGCTGGTAGACCGTATCCCGCCGGAGGTGCTGGCAGAATTGAAACGGCAACAGCGACACACAAGGGAACGGTGATCAATGACAGAAAACATTTCACGCCGCAGCATGGCGGCACTGCACTTTGAAAATTAAATACGGAGGTACTATGGAGCATATCAGATACAAGAAAGAAACCGAAGTCGTGACTTTTCAGGGAAAGGAAATCACGCTGGAAAATCTCTCCCCGGTGTTCACGCCGGAGCAGGAAGCGGCAAAACGCCGGGAGCTGGAACAGCAGCTTTATGAGGTGTTCCGCAAGTATGCCGACAAGCGGCAGAGTGAGGAAGCCGGGGCATAAGATTTTCCGAAGCCATCGTTGATTTGCGGAGCTGCTGACGGTATAATAAAGGTGTCAGTAGCTCCGTTTCTTTTTTAGAAAAGGAGCGACAATATGAATAATCGAATAGACGCAATCTATGCAAGGCAATCGGTAGACAAAAAGGGCAGCATTTCCATTGAAAGCCAGATTGAATTTTGCAAATACGAGTTGAAAGGCGGTAACTGCAAGGAATACACAGACAAAGGGTACAGCGGCAAGAACACAGACCGTCCGAAGTTTCAAGAACTGGTGCGGGACATCAAGCGGGGGCTGATTGCAAAGGTCGTGGTTTACAAGCTCGACCGTATCAGCCGTTCCATTCTGGACTTTGCCAACATGATGGAGCTGTTTCAACAGTACAATGTAGAGTTTGTGTCCTCTACGGAAAAGTTTGATACCTCCACCCCGATGGGGCGGGCGATGTTAAATATCTGTATCGTGTTCGCCCAGCTTGAAAGGGAAACCATACAGAAGCGAGTAACGGACGCTTACTATTCCCGCAGCCAGCGGGGCTTCAAGATGGGTGGGAAAGCCCCTTACGGCTTCCATACAGAGCCGATTAAGATGGACGGTATCAACACGAAAAAGCTGGTGGTAAATCCAGATGAAGCGGCAAATATCCGGCTGATGTTTGAGATGTACGCCCAGCCCACTACCTCCTACGGGGACATTACCCGGCACTTTGCCGAACAGGGGATTTTATTTCATGGCAAAGAGCTGATACGCCCCACGCTGGCGCAGATGTTACGCAATCCTGTCTATGTGCAGGCAGACCTTGATGTGTACGAGTTTTTCAAAAGTCAAGGGACAGTCATTGTCAATGACGCTGCCGATTTTACAGGCATGAACGGCTGCTATCTGTATCAAGGGCGAGATGTGAAGCCCAGCAAAAAGAACGACTTGAAAGACCAAATGCTGGTACTGGCTCCCCATGAGGGCATTGTCCCCTCCGACATCTGGCTGACCTGCCGTAAGAAGCTGATGAACAACATGAAAATCCAGTCTGCCCGGAAAGCCACCCATACATGGCTGGCGGGAAAAATCAAATGCGGGAATTGCGGGTATGCCCTTATGAGTATCTTCAATCCCTCCGGCAAGCAATACCTTCGCTGTACGAAACGGCTGGATAACAAGAGTTGTCCGGGGTGCGGGAAAATCATTACTTCGGAACTGGAAGCTGTTGTTTATCAGCAGATGGTAAAGAAACTGGCAAGCTACAAGACTCTGACAGGCAGAAAGAAAGCGGCAAAGGCAAACCCGAAAATCGCCGCCCTGCAAGTGGAGCTTGCCCATGTGGACAGCGAGATTGAAAAGCTGGTGGACAGTCTGACGGGTGCAAACAATGTCCTGCTCTCCTATGTGAATGTGAAGATAGCGGAACTGGACGGACACAAGCAGGAACTTCTGGCGAGGATAGCGGAACTGACGGTGGAAGCCATTAGCCCGGAACAGGTCAGCCAGATTTCCGGCTACCTCGACACTTGGGAGAATGTATCCTTTGACGACAAGCGGCGGGTGGTGGATTTGATGATTACCACCATAGCCGCCACAAGCGACAGCTTGAATATCACATGGAAAATCTGACGGGCGGAACACCTCCCGTCAGATACCTACTCTGTGTAGTCCCTTGTAAACTGTACTTTACGTCTTGACTAACCACTACACGTATCGGCAAAATATCCGACACAAAAAAAGATTGCACGTAGTCGGTTGCCGGATCGTTAAGATTAGGCGTTGCTGTCCAGCGCCATACGCCTATCGTGTCCACCTGAGAGGGGCCATCATTACGATATAATCTATCACGGTTTTCAAAATAGGTTGTACTTCGATTGGATTTGTAAGGAATCGATAGTTGCTGATCGTTGATGTCAGCAATTCGAGTTAGCCAAATACGTCCATTATGATCTTCCGAAATACGGCATACTGAAACAAACTCCACCATATCATCAGTCACGTTTCACAGCCCCCTTCTTTCTGTTTTGATAAGATGCCATGAGTTTAAAAGCATCTACAGGAATATTTCCTTTCCGAATCATTCGATATAACCATTTTTTTGATTGCGGGAAATTCGAAAGACTCTTTGCTATCACACCTACACTATGGGGGACAGCCATCGCAGGTCCATTGCAATTGTTTAGTTTTAGAGTCATTTCTTGATCAAGATCAGCGTAATTTTTGTTTTCCTTTGACTTTTCGAATTTTATATTTCGAATCACATCGCAACTCTGGAAAATTCGAATCTCACACCCAAACGAAAGCCCATCTACGGTGAGTATTTCCTCAGCAACAATATGTCGTATTTCTGAGATCTTATTATTTTTAAGGAGGATAACCTTTCCGTCGAAAGGCGTTTGAATTGTAACTTGTTTCCCCTTCGGAAGTTGATTGCAGAAATCTTCTGCAATCAACTTTCCATCAATACTTTTGATCTGTACCTCTGGAAATAATGCAACCATATCCAGAGGCTTTGTCATAAGGTAAGAAAAACCAATTGCCCCCGACTGCCCCAGTGATAATAACTGCTCTTTTGATGCTGCATAAACCCTATACAGTTTCCCGTCATCAAGATTTTGATGCTGAGCATATATAGTAGCTGGATAAATGCTAAGTTCGGCATCTTCCCCCTGCATATAAAAGTACATTCTTGGGTCATGATGATATAAGAAATAAGGATCTTCAACATACGGTGGCCAAACCGGATAAAAAGCTACTGGTTTTTCCGTTAAGAAAATCGACCTCTTCAAGAAAAATCGGGCAACTGAGGCAGAGAAGTCTTGCACATGGATTTTATATAAATACCAAGTCGTAAAGGAGCCTGTTCTGGTTTCAGCGATGCGCTCATACGATATGCCATGCGGTACTTCATGTTCAATGGACTTGTGCTGAAGGAGATAGTAATCTTGATAAGGATATGCTTTGCTGCCAGAATACAATATTTTCCCGGTAGAACAATCAAAAAATGAACCCCTGCTATTGACACCTGCCGTTTTAGATGGCCAATATCTATCCAAATTTGATGATGGGCGATTATATGAAAGATGGTATTCGGTGCTGGGCGTATTCCCTACATTAAGATAGGTAACGCCTTCTGAAGAAAGCCTCTCAAATGAGTAAATGTATTGTTTCTTGTTATCATCTGTAATTGTGATTTTTTGGCACCAGGTACAGCCTGTAGCAGAAGATGGTGTACGAAAAAAGCCTAATTCCAATAAGTAGTCTCCGTGAACTACTTTAATACGAAGCGGCATCGGATGACAGTTATATCCCGTGCTGACCCGTGCATATGCTTGCGCACGATCTTCACACTCTTTTTTCTGCGCAGCGGATGTATGACGAAAATGTCGTACATTGGCACCGGGAGCCGTTAGTCCAACACTTTGCGCACACAGGGAGCAAACAAAAATTTCGCTATTAGCTGCGACTGTATAAGGGTACATGGAGCAAGCTTCTTCTATTGATACACGACGATATCCAGCTTTTCCGTCCCATACACATACATGAGTTAAGGGCATGTATGATCACCTCAATCCTGCCATCATTCTTTCATATCTATAGCTGTGGAATTACTCTCTTTGATAGAGTCCATTATGTCACCAGCATTATAGTTCATTCTCTGCAATATGCAGTAAACCAGGCAGGTTTACTGTCTGGTTTTTGCCTAACTTTATGAAGGTGGCAGAAGAAAGCTCTGCTTTCTTCCTTAATTCAGCACGGCTTATTTCTTATTCGGCGCACAGTACCCACATCCTTTTATAGATATTTTTTCTGAATATTTCCCCACAGAAATGTGGTACTTACATTATAACCCTTTTTTCAACATTCTCAAGAATGATTTTGCAATTGCGACAGAAGTGCAAGGCGTTAATCGGCTTTTTTTGTGTAAATGAGCAGAACAGAAATTGCTTTTTTAAAATGGATTTTGCTTTATGTTGTACTGTTCTATGATCCAGAGTTGCTACCATCGGCCCGACAATTGCCGCTGGATGGGTCGATGAAGACGATGCCGTGGTGTAATCACGCGCGAAAAAGTCAGTGTTGCATCTGCTCTCTTGCTAAATCATTGCCAGTAGCGACTTGCCGGAAGAGGTTAGCGAGTAGTTATCCATATTGCTGCCATCAGCGTTGCTGCTGAATTCAAATCAGCAGTTGCGCTCCTTCGACCCCACATTGATCTTATCGTTGTCACTGTTGAATTTCTCCATCAGGCTCCAGCTTGTTTTTCCGGCGAGGATCGCGTTTTGACCCACGCCGTGACCCACGAACAGAAAAACCGGGGCGAAAACAACGGAACAAAGCGTATCTGCGGGGGATGAAACCTTGCGGCAAACCCGCTTTATTCTCTCAAAATTCGGCAGAAGGCATCCCTATCGAATCTTCACACGCATGAGGCCACTGGTTCGAGTCCAGTAGTCTCCACCAAAAATCACCGGAATCACTTGATTCCGGTGATTTTCTTTCGTAATCCGCAACTTTTTGCGGCACTTAATTTTTGGCGTTTCTTCAAGACTCACACGCTGACCCACACGGGGAAAGGCGCGGAAAGTACCGGACAGGGCCAGACAGAATTTTTCCTGTCTGGCCCTGTTTTTTTCAGCGCATCTGCTGGCTAATGACCCCACCGATGGCATCGGCAGCGTCCTGTTTCATCTGGGCCGTGGCGTGGGTGTAGGTGTTCAGGGTGAACCCCGCCGAATAGTGGCCCAGCGCGCCGGACAGCGTCTTTACGTCTACCCCGCTTTTCAGCGACAGCGTGGCGAAGGTGTGTCTGAGATCATGGAACCGAATGTGCTCCGCACCGATGGCTTTCAAAATTTTGTCATGGGTTCTCCGGAAGGCATCCGGGTCATACATGGTTCCGGTTTTGGGCGATGGGAACAGATACGGATTGCGAGGGTGCTTTTGATGTTCGGCGATCAGCAGGTCGACTGCCTGCTGAGGGAGAGCCAGCGTTCGCACGGAGTTGCGAGTTTTCGGCGGACTGACCACCAGTTCCCCGTTGATTCGATTTACCTGCTTTGTGATAGAAAGCGTTTTGCTCTCCACATCCAAGTCCGTCCATTGGAGGGCCAGCAGCTCCCCTCTCCGCAGGCCGGTGGTCAGCTCCAAGTAGAAAGCTGCGAGAAGGCCTCGGCGCTCCGCTTCCGCAAGGTACATCCCGATTTTCTCCTGCGGCAGAATTCTCATTTCACGTTTCTCAAGCTGCGGCAGCTTGCAGCCCTGGGCGGGATTGCTGAGGATGAGCCGCTCCGCCACCGCCTGCTCCAGGCAGTTGTGCAGTAGTGTGTGGACGCCGCGAACCACTCTGGGGCTGAGACTTTTGTCCTTGAGTTCAGGAAAATTTTTGCGCTGGACTCGTCCGCTCTTTTGGAGGTTGTTGTAAAACCGCTGGATCTGGATGGTGGTCAGCTTGTCCAGCGGGACGTCCCCAATTCCGGGGATGATGTGGTTCTCGATGTAGTTGGTGTAGTAGGATTTTGTGTTGGGCCGGATGCGGGGTTCGGCGTAGACCTCGTACCACGTCCGCACCCATGACGCAACAGTATAGTTGCCAGCTTTGGATACGTCCAGCCGCTGACTTTCACTGATCGCGGTCTTGAGTTTCTCCTTGACTTCGGCCTGCGTTTTACCCAGCACTCGGAGCGTTCCTCACGTTTCGGAAACCCTGCGTGGCCAGGGGGTAGAACGGCAAACTTTGCCGCTTTTGGGCCTTGGTCGGGGGTGCTCCCGAAGGCGTCTCGGCCCCGCTGGGCTGCGCAACTCTACTTGTTTATACGGTTGCAAAAGACAGCGGAACTATCAAGCTAATATCAATATTACCCCTGCTGACAAAATTGACACTGCTGAAGGAGTGTACAAAACCCGTCCCTTTTCACAGTACCGCCAACTGAGAGTTATTATCAATTTATGTAGAGGGGGAATAATGTATCGAGAATTTATCCTGTAGATCAATCACATAAACTATGATCACGCTGCCCACCGTGCTGCGTTGTCCGCCGGCGGGTATGGGGGTTCAACAGATGAATTTCTGAAAACTATAGCGCATGATCGGCCGGGGGCAAAAAAGCACACCGAGTTATATATATTACGACTAAAGTTGTCTTTTGTGGGATTTTCATTCTATGGATAAAATGTATAATAAGAGCATGGGAATCTAAAAAAGGTTTAGGAGGTTTAACCATGAAAAGGATTCTTGCTCTTGCAACTGCCAGCGCTCTGGCACTTACCCTGCTTGTGGGCTGCGATAAGAAGGGAGAAGGAGGTACGTCCTCCAAGTCGAACAGCCCCTCCAACAACGACACTCTGGTGGTCTACACCGCCCGGAGTGAGAGCCTCAACAATGCGGTGATCGAGAACTTTGAAGCGGACACCGGCATCCATGTGGATGTGGTGACCGGCGGCACCGGCGAGGTCCTCAAGCGCGTCAAGTCTGAGTCTGCCAATCCCCAGGGCGATATCTGCTGGGCGGCGGACGAGTCCATGCTGAAGGACTATGCCGAGTACTTCGAGCCCTACGTCTCCCCCGAGGACGAGAAGATGCTGGACAACTACAAGAACAAGAGCGGCGTGTCCGCTCCTGCCTTCTGTGACCCCACCGTGTTCATCGTCAACACCGATCTGGCCGGGGATATTGAGATCAACGGCTTTGAAGATTTGCTGAATCCCGCTCTGAAGGGCAAGATCGCCGCCGGTGATCCTGTGAACTCTAGCTCTGCCTTCCAGTGCCTCATTGCCGGTCTGTACGGTATGGGACACGGCGACCCCATGTCTGAGGACGCCTGGAAGTGGGCCGAGGGCTTCATCGCCAACCTGGACGGCGTCAGCCTGAGCAGCTCCTCTCAGGTCTACAAGGGCGTTGCCGAGGGCGAGTACTATGTGGGCCTCACCTGGGAAGATCCCGCTGCCGCCTACGTCCGTGACGGTGTTTCCGTTAAGGTCGTGTTCCCCGAGGAGGGCGCCATCATGTCCGGTCAGTGCGTCTCCATCATCAAGGGTGCGCCCCACATGGACAATGCCAAGAAGTTTGTGGACTATATGCTGGGTGAGAAGTGCCAGAGCTACGTGGGTAAGAACCTTACCGTCCGGCCTCTGCGCGCCGATGCCGAGCTGAACGACAGCCTGACCCCCTGGGACAACATCGTTCCTCTGGACAGCTACGATGGTGAGTGGGTTGCCGCCAACAAGGCCTCTATCACCGAGAAATACAGCGAATATCTGGAGAATTTCGGCGGCTGATCTGCACAACAGCAACAACGACAGGCCTGCGGTTGATATCGCAGGCCTGCTTGATTAAATGGAGACCGTTGAAGAGAAGGAGAGATTTCTATGGGTGCAACTATCACCATTGAGCACGCGGTCAAGCGGTATGGAAAGGATACCATTATCAATGACCTGTCGCTGGAGGTCCGGCCGGGGGAATTTTTCACCCTGCTCGGCCCGTCCGGCTGCGGAAAGACCACCCTCCTGCGGATGATTATTGGATTCAACTCCGTGGAGGGAGGCACGTTCAAGATTGATGACCAGGTCATCAATAACATTCCCACCAACAAGCGGAACATCGGCATGGTGTTTCAGAATTACGCGGTTTTTCCCCATATGTCCGTGTTTGACAACGTGGCATTTGGTCTGAAGAACCGGAAAGTCCCGAAAGAGGAGATCCAGCGGCGGGTGGATGAGATCTTGAAGGTGGTCAAGATCGACCATCTGAAAGACCGGATGCCGGCCAAGCTGTCCGGCGGCCAGCAGCAGCGCGTGGCCCTGGCAAGAGCAATCGTGATCGAGCCCGCCATCCTGCTGATGGATGAGCCCCTCTCCAATCTGGACGCCAAGCTGCGCGTGGAGATGCGCAACGCCATCAAGCGCATCCAGCAGCAGATCGGCATTACCACCGTCTACGTCACCCACGACCAGGAGGAGGCCCTGGCGGTCTCCGACCGGATCGCCGTGATGAACGGGGGCATCATTCAGCAGATCGACACCCCCGCCCGGGTATATCAGCGGCCTGCAAACCAGTTTGTGGCCAACTTCATCGGCCTTTCCAACTTCCTGCCCGCCTCTGTGAGCCGGAAGGGGGAGGAGCTGTCCATCCTGTTCCCCGAGGGGGGCTACCGGGTTGGGATGACCAATCTGCGCCCCGATCTGGAGGACGGAACGCAGGTGCTGGTGGCAGTCCGCCCGGAGGAGTTTGAGATGCGCAGTACCGAGCTGGAAGGAATCCCGGCGGTGGTGCGGAGCAGCATTTTCCTGGGAAATACCACCCACTACTTCCTGGAGCTGGGGGACGGCAGTGAGGTCGAGGCCATTCAGGATTCGGATGTGTGGGAGATCATCCCCAACGGAACTGCGGTCAGACTGGGCGTGAAAGAGAAGAAAATCAACGTATTTTCCCGGGATGGCAGTACTCCGCTGGTGGTTCGGGAGGAATTGCTATGAGATATGCCGGAGAAAAACGCTTTAATGTTTGGACCGCTCTCACCCTGATCCTGTTGGCGCTCTTCCTGCTGTTCGTGATTTATCCCATCGGGATGCTGATCGTCAAGAGCCTCTTTGTGGGCGGCAAGGTGGACCTGAGCTACTTTGTGAAGTTTTTTTCCAAAAAGTACTACTGGGTGACCTTAGTGAACAGCTTCAAGGTCACAGTGCTCTCCACCCTGTTGGCCTGCCTCATCGGAGTGCCCATGGCCTACCTGCTGCGGAGCGTCAAGATCCGTGGCTCTGAGTTTTTGAACATCCTCATCGTCATTTCTTACCTCTCGCCCCCCTTTATCGGCGCCTATGCGTGGATTCAGCTGCTGGGCCGAAACGGCTTTATCACCCGAATCTTAAATGCGCTCTTCCATGTGAAGCTCCACGGTATCTATGGCTTTGCCGGTATCGTGCTGGTGTTCTCGCTCCAGTCCTTCCCGCTGATCTATATGTACGTGTCCGGCGCCATGAAGAACCTGGACAACTCTCTGAACGAAGCGGCGGAGAGCTTGGGCTGCAACGCCTTCCAGCGGGTGACCAAGGTTATTTTCCCGCTGGTTCTGCCCTCGCTGCTGGCCGGTATGCTGCTGGTGTTCATGCGGGTCTTCTCCGATTTTGGTACGCCTATGATCATCGGCGAGGGCTACAAGACCTTCCCTGTCATGCTTTATACCCAATTCATGGGCGAGGTGGGCACAAACGACGGCTTTGCAGCCACCATGTGCGTGATCGTCATCGTGATTGCGCTGATGTTCTTCTTCATCCAGAAGCTGCTGGGCCAGAAGTTCACCTACTCCATGACCGCCTTGAAGCCCATGCAGGCCCAGGAGGCGGAGGGCTGGCGGAAGGTCTGCGCCCATCTGGCGGTCTATCTGGTCACGCTGGTGGCCGCGCTGCCCCAGATCACCGTTATCATCACCTCCTTTATCGGGACCATCAACGGCTCCCTGTTCACCGGGGAGTTCACGCTGGACAACTACCGGAACATCTTCTCCAAGGGCAATACCGTTGCCATTCGCAATACCTATCTGTTTGGCCTGGAGGCCATTGTGGTGGTCATCGTCTGCGGCATCCTCATTTCCTACCTGAGCGTGCGGAAAAAGAACACGCTCACTGGAGTGCTGGACGTGCTGACCATGTTCCCGTACATCATCCCCGGTTCGGTTCTGGGTATTTCGTTCCTCTATGCGTTTAACGGCCCTCCCTTCCTGCTGGGCGGCACGGTGATCATTATGATCATTGCGCTTTCGATCCGCCGTATGCCGTACACCATTCGCTCCAGTACGGCCATCATCGGACAGATCAGCCCCAGCATTGAGGAGGCGTCCATTAGCCTGGGAGCCTCCCAGGTCAAGACCTTCCTTCAAATCACCGTGCCCATGATGCTGCCCGGCGTACTGTCCGGCGCCATCATGAGCTGGATTACCCTGATTAGTGAGCTGAGCTCCTCGGTGATCCTGTACACCAGCCGCACCTCTACGCTGACGGTGGCCATCTACTCGGAGGTCATCCGCAGTAACTTCGGAAATGCGGCGGCCTACTCCACCATCCTGACCCTCACCTCCATCGTCTCTCTGTTGATCTTCTTCAAGGTATCGGGGAGCAAGGACCTGAGCGTATAACCGACAAAAGGCGGTGCGTCCACAGGGCGCACCGCCTTTGAAAATGGGTGGGATAGTGTGTTATAATAAAAAGAAAAGCGGCAGTTTTTGTGCAAGAGGGGATTCCTATGAACCGATCTTCGTTCCAGACCCAGCTGCGGCGCTCCTTTATTGGGTATGTGGTGGTCATCATCTCGGTGACGCTGGTCCTTTACCTGGGGGGCTATGCCCTCAATTTTTATACGGGTGTGATTGTGGGAAACCAGGAGAACAACCGCGCCATGGCGGACACCCTCGCCGACCAGTATCGGAACTACGAGGAGGGGAGCGATGCCCTGGCCCGGTGCCCGGAAACGAGGGCCGTGCTGACCCAAAATTCGGTGGGAGCGACGGCAGATCTCAACCGCATCCTCTACCAGTTTGTCAATGAGCAGGACTTTCGAGCTTATTTTGTCCTGATGACCCCGGAACGCCAGGTGGTCTGTTCCAACTTCTGCAAGGAAAACCAGCATTTCTTTGCCGACTCCCCCTTTGTGGGAAGTGTCATTTCCCGGCTCCAGCGCGCTCCGGACAAGACCCTTACCTTCGTCTGCACCGCCCCCCTGACCAGCGCCCAGGAATGTGCGCTCACATTTTGCCGCGCGGTGACGGACGAGGAGGGGGAGGCCATCGGCTATCTGTTTTTTAATCTCCGCAAAGAGTTTTTCCGGGCCTTCGAGCATCAGGCCGGGCGAGCCATCCTGCTCACCGATCCCTACGATAATATCATCTACACCTCACTGGATGCCCAGATGGACCCCATGGATAAGCAGCCCTCGGGAAAGTACGCCGTCGATATCCGGCAGAGCGGGTTCCGCATCCTGAACGGTGCACATTACTACATATTTTTGCAGCAGGTCACAAAAGACGGCTGGAATCTCTATACACTGACCCCGCTGGAGGTCCAGTTCCGGACCTTTTTCTCCGATTTGACCATGTTTGCCATTTTGCTGGTCCTGCTGGCCGGGATCGTGGCGATGCTGACCCGGACCTTTGCCCGGCGCAATGCGCAGGAGATCGACGAGCTGACCCGGGCGGTGGAAGTGATGGAGCCGGACGACATGGCCCCGGCCCTCTCCCTCCAGGCGTCGGAGGAGGCCCAGCAGCTCTATCTCCGCTTCCGGGAGCTGATCCGGCACAACAATGAGCTGCAAAACCGCCGCAGACGGATGGAGATCCGGCATCTGGAGGAGCAGTTCAACCCCCATTTTGTGTTCAACGTGATGGAGACGGTGCGCTATCAGATCGGGGAGGACCCGGAGACCGCATCGGAGATGCTGCTCTCCTTTGCGAACCTCATGCGGTACAGCATCGAACACGCCGACGCGAAGGTGCCCCTGGAAACGGACGTGGAGTATGTCAACGACTATCTGCTCCTGCAAAAGATCCGCTACAACAACTGTCTGCACTATGAATTCCAGATCCCGGACGAGCTGCTCGACTGCCAGATCCCAAAGTTGCTGTTGCAGCCCATCATTGAAAACAGCATCCGCCACGGGTCCCGGCCCGGTAAGGTGCTGGAGCTGTCGGTGGAGGCCCGGCAGGAGGGGGAGGACCTGGTCTTTGTGATCCGGGACAACGGGGCCGGGATCGCTCCGGACCGGCTGGCCGCACTGAACGAGAGCTTTTCCCTGGAGCTGGACTCCGGTATCGTGCGGCACATCGGTCTATACAACATCCATAAAATGCTCTCGCTGCTCTACGGAGCCAGCTATGGGCTGAAAATCGAAAGTGAGCTGGGCGTTGGGACCCGGGTGGAGCTGCGTATGCCCTATGAAATGGAGGAATCATCATGCTGAAAGTGCTTCTGGTAGAGGATGAAAACCTCATTCGACGGGGGCTGGCGTTCCAAATGAATTGGACCGACGTGGGCTGTGTGCTGGTGGGGGAGGCCGCCAGCGGGGAGGAGGGCCTGGAACAGATCGAAGCCCTGCACCCCGACATTGTAATCACCGACATTCGGATGCAGGACATGGACGGATTGGACATGATCCGCAGGGGACAGGAGATCTGCTCCTTCCGCAGTATCATTCTGTCGGGGTACAGTGAATTTGACTACGCACAGAAAGCCATCCGCCTGGGGGTGCTGGAGTACCTGCTCAAGCCGGTGGATATGAATGCCCTGCGCAGCTGTCTTTTAAAGGCCGCCGCACAAAGCGACCCCAAGGAGGCCTCGCCCGTCACCCCCATGACCATGGAGGAGCTGGACGGGAGCGGGATCAAGAACCCATACGCCAAGGAGATGCTCCGCTACATTCAAGAGCACTACAGCGAGCGCATTTCCCTCACCGAGCTCAGCCAGCAGCTCAATATCTCCTGTACCCACCTGAATGCAAAGTTCAAGGCCGAGACCGGCCACACCTTCCACGATTTTCTGAATTACTACCGCATCAGTAAAGCGGTGGAGTTTCAGCAGGAGGGAGATAAAAAGCTCTATGAGATCGCGGAAATGGTTGGCTTCTCCGACTACAAATATTTCAGTAAGGTCTATAAGAAATATGTGGGATATCCTCCCAATAAGCTCTTCGCAGAGGAGAAAAGCGAATGAGCGCACCTCCGTGGGAACCAAAAAGACAAGTCCGGCCGACCGTGCAGCGCACGACCGGCCGGAATGTTTGCTTTTAGGGGAAATCAGCGAGGGGACCTCTCACAGCGCCTGGAAGTCCAGGACCTCTTTGCTGCGGATAAACTCGTCATAGCCCGTAATGTTGTAAGCAATATATTGATAAAAAAAGAAAAAGGTTGCAGGGACGATCCATAGATAATTCCATACAGGGGCGTAGCTCATTTTAGTCCTCCTGTTCCGCTGGATGGCAGATGTGTTCTTCTTCCTCCCGTTCGAAGGAGTAGAGCCCGTCTGCCTCCAACTCTTTTGCCATGCCCCACGCCAGCTTGAAGCCCGCCGTGAAGCTCATCAGCTTGGATTCAACCAGCAATGTGTTTTGTGCGTCCAACAGCCGCAGCAGTTTTCCGCGCCCCGCGGCGTCCATGTCCCGCCGCAGTTCCTCCTGCGCGTATTCGACCTGCTTGTCCAATTCACTGTGTTCCTGACGGTCGAAACGCTTTTGCAGGGCTTTCATGTAGTCATACATTGCGGCACCTCCTTTTTGGCAACCACAACACATACCACAACTGCTGGTAGAAAGCTATTACTTTTTCGAGAAAGGTCTTATTGATTCCAGCGACGCAAAATGTGACATGTGAACAGGAACGGAAATCTCCAGTTGACCCACGCCGTGACCCACGAACAGAAAAACCGGGGCGGAAACAACGGAGAAAAGCGTATCTACGGGCGATGAAATTCTGCGGAAAACCCGCTTTATTCTCCCGAAAGCCCGCGGAAGACGTCCCTATCGAATCTTCAATCCATAGAGGCCAATCTGTGGTATAATTGGAGCAAGAGAACTGGCAAAAAAACAGCAAAAACCTTGTACCTGGAGGGCAACTATGTATCGTTACAGCAATGGCCAGATCAACTTGGCGGATTAATCGAGTATCTAATGCAGCAGGAGACCATCCTCCGGGAATGTGAGGCAGTGCTGGATCTATCGTCCGTGTATGAGAAAATGGTGCAGTTGTGCAGCAAAGAAGATAGTCGTCCGCCCCTCGCCCCAGCGTTCATCGTAAAGTACCTGCTGGTGAGTTTCCTGTACAGCAAACCATCGAACCGGCAGATCGGGCAGCGCACCCCTTCACCTCAAAGCTAACGAAGCTGATGAACTGCACGCTGCCACCAGCCTTCAGTACCTCCATCACAACTGCGACGTGGACGTTCAGTGCCGCCTCCCTGTCCTTTCTTCGTCAGGCCAGGCTTTTTTCGCAATAATGGCAACGAATTCGTTCTTGCTGTTTTTCGTTTGAAAAGAGCCTTATGACCTGGGCACTCTCCGGTCGTGGGTGGCGTAGTAGGCTCGCTTATTTTCGTACATGCAATAGTCGGCCTTGTCCAGCAGCGTTTGCATGACGCAGCCTTCATAATCGGCGGAGATCGCCCAACCGTAGGCGTAGTTGAGAGGAAGCTGATTGCCGTCACGGTTTGCAGCGTCGGCTTCCCTGCGCAGACTGTCCAGTATGCCCTCCACCTCCTGCCGGTCCGTGTGGTAAATGACCGCCATAAATTCGTCACCGCCGTATCTGCCCACGAAATGCTTTTCCGGGATCACCCGGCGTAAAAGCCGTACAAAGCTCAGGATCAGTTGGTCACCCGCCGAATGACCCATCGTATCGTTGACGGTTTTTAGATTGTTCAGGTCAAACATGATGCAGGCCGTAGGCTCCCGGAGAATTTCCCTGTTGTTGAGAAGCTCCTCGCAGGAGCCTTTGTTGGGCAGGCCGGTATGGATGTCGATGTATGCCTTCTGCTCCAGCAGTCGGTTTTTCCGGGCCATTTTCAGTGCCATGGCGGTCTGGAACATGACCAGGATCACCAGGCACAGCATATCCAGCGCCGAGAGGATCTCAATGGTGCGGATCTTCATGGCGATCTTTTCTGAATAGTGTTCCGCGGCAGACACCGTTTCGTCCGCCATTTTAAAATAGGTCTCGCTCATGGCAACGATTTGGGTGTTCTCATATCCACGCTGTCTGGCCACCGCGACCTCCGCCTTGAGCCGCTCCCAGTAGGCACGCTGGATGTCCAGCCTTTCCTGATAGGCCGCGTCCTTGAGCTTTACCAATTCGTAGTGCCCATCCCCGGATGTCAGATCGCTTAAAATATCGTCTAAATACGCGATCAACTCATCGTTTCGGGTGCCTGTGATCTCCAGCTTTACCGCCCGCTGCGTGGCTCCGCGCACCAGCCCGGCATAATTGATGACGCGGGCCGTGCCCTTCAGGTTGCCGATCTCGACCATCATCAGAGTGACAAGGATCACCAAAATCAGCACAAGGCAGCTTTGCAGGATGCTGATGAGATTTTTGTGATCTATTTTTACATTTCCTTTTATCATAACGACCTCGATCACGGAACGACCATGATATTCTTTATTGCGAATCAGTCTTGATGAATACTTTACTCTGTAACGCACATCATGTCAATAACAATGGAAATTTTTCTACTGTCTCCCCAGAATGATCGGCATGATAAAATAATCTATATTTTCCCCCTGCTGCGGGGCTGTTTTTTTGAGCCTTGCTGCAAGCTCAAAGCACGTTTAATGCTCAAAAACAGTAGAATTTCATCTGCACACGAAAGATAGATGAATAGCTGAACAACAAAATGTAACTTTTGTGACCTACGACACCAGTCTCAAGCGGTCGAACTAATATAAAATGAAAAGCACGCACTTTATTGCTTGTTTCGGTTGGATGGCTTAGGCTTGTCAGGAATCGCCTCATCCGCCTTGGGTGGGCGACCCCTGCGAGCCCCAACCAATTTCTCCGCTTTCTGGTTTTCAGTCATAGTCTTTTCTGCTTTCGGCGGACTGCCACGGCACAGCTTTTTCGGCTTCTATAATTGTAAGGAACATGGCTTTTCGCTGAATGGAAAGCGAAGCTGACCCGGGCTGGGGCGGTCTGTGTTAAAGCGATAATTTTTTGGAAATTATCTTGACAAAACTTATCAAGATTGATATGATGGCACTAACAAGCAAGCGAAAAGAGGATGCGGAGCATGATCATCACCAAAGAGACGGACTACGCACTGCGCATTTTGCGGGTGCTGCTGGACGGGGAGAAGCATTCGGTGGCCGAGATGTCGGAAACGGAATTGATCCCCAATCAGTTTGCCTACCAGATCCTGCGCAAGCTCTCCGCCGGCAATTTGGTGCGGGTGAGCCGCGGCGCCCTCGGCGGCGGCGTGCTGTCCTGTGACCTGGACGCGACCTCCCTCTACGATCTCATGGGGGTCATGGGGGAGCGGGGCATCCTGTGCGCCTGCATGGAGCCTGGATATGAATGCCGCTGGCAGGACAAGCATGGGCGGTGCGCCATCCACTGTCAGCTGGCGGCCTTGCAGCGAAAGCAGGACGAGGCGTTCCGTGCCGTGAGCCTGCGCAGGCTGCTGACCGGCGGATCCAATCCCCAAGATACAAGCGAGCTGTAAAATTTTAAGAGGAGGTACCCGTATGCTGTTTCAAACCACGGCGGCGCACGAAGAGCTGCGCGCGAAGATCCGGAGTTTTGCGGAGGAGGAGATCAAGCCCCTCGCATTTTTAATGGATCAGAACAATGAGTTTCCCGAGGAGGCTGTCAAGAAGCTGGGGAAGCTGGGCTGGATGGGCATTCCCTACCCCAAGGAGTACGGCGGTGCCGGTCTGGATGCCCTGAGCTACGCCATCGCGGTGGAGGAGCTGGCTCGTGTGGACGGCGGCGCGGGCGTAATCCTCTCCGCCCACGTCTCCCTCGGCTCATGGCCCATTTTCGCCTATGGCACCGAGGAGCAGAAGAAGAAATATCTGGTTCCGCTGGCCAAGGGCGAGAAGATCGGCGCCTTTGGTCTCACGGAGCCCAACGCTGGATCTGACGCCGGCGGCACGGAGACCACGGCGCTGGACAAGGGGGACTACTACCTCCTCAACGGCGGCAAGATCTTCATTACCAACGCCCCTAAGGCGGACACCTATGTGGTTTTCGCCGTCACCACGCCGGACATCGGCACCCGGGGCATCTCCGCTTTCATCGTGGAGAAGGGCTGGAAGGGCTTTGAGTTCGGCGACCACTATGACAAGATGGGTATTCGCTCCTCCTCCACGGCGGAGCTGATCTTCAACGACGTGAAGGTCCCCAAGGAAAACCTATTGGGCAAGGAGGGCGAGGGCTTCAAGATCGCCATGTCCACGCTGGACGGCGGACGCATCGGCATCGCCGCGCAGGCGCTGGGCATCGCCCAGGGCGCGTTTGAGCACGCGCTGAGCTATTCCAAGGAGCGTATTCAGTTCGGAAAGCCCATCGCGGCCCAGCAGAGCATCGCTTTCAAGCTGGCAGATATGGCCACCAAGCTGCGCTGCGCCCGGTTCCTCATCTACTCCGCGGCGGAGCTGAAGGAGCAGCACGCGCCCTACGGCATGGAGTCTGCCATGGCGAAGATGTACGCCTCGGACATTGCGCTGGAGGTCACCAACGACGCCTTGCAGATCCACGGCGGCAGCGGTTTCCTCAAGGGCATGGAGGTGGAGCGGGCCTACCGTGACGCCAAGATCACCACCATCTACGAGGGTACCAACGAGATCCAGCGGGTGGTCATCGCCTCTCATCTGGTGGGCAGGCTGGGCAAGAGCTCCGGCGGCGAGAGCCGCTCGGCGGCCAAGAAGCCCGCGCCCATCACCGGCATCCGCAAAAAGACCATCTTCCGGGAGGGGGATGCCGCCCAGCAGGTGGCCGACCTTGTGGCAGCGCTGAAGAAGGACGGTCACGACTTCTCCGTGGGCATCCCCATGGATACGCCCATCCCGCAGGCGGAACGGGTGGTCTCCGCAGGCAAGGGCATCGGAGAGAAAAAGAACATGAAGCTGGTAGAGGCGCTGGCCAAGGCCGCCGGCGCGGCCATCGGTTCTTCCCGCCCTGTGGCGGAGACTCTCAAATATCTGCCGCTGAACCGCTATGTGGGTATGTCCGGTCAGAAGTTCACCGGCAATCTGTACATCGCCTGCGGCATCTCCGGCGCATCCCAGCACCTTAAGGGCATCAAGGACGCCTCCACCATCGTGGCCATCAATAAGAACGGTAACGCGCCTATCTTCAAGAACTGCGACTACGGCATCGTGGGCGATGTGGCGGAGATCCTGCCCCTGCTCACCGCTGCGCTGGATAGCGGCGAAAAGCTGCCCGCGCCGCCCATGGTAAAGATGAAGCGGCCCACGCCGCCGAAGCCCGCCCCCATCGGCGACCGCTACGTCTGCAGCGGCTGCGGCTACGAGTATGTGCCGGAGTTGGGCGACGAGGACGGCGAGATCGCGCCGGGTACGCTCTTTGAGCAGCTTCCCGCCGAGTGGGTGTGTCCCGAGTGCGCGGAGACGAAGGATCAATTTGTAAAGGCTTGAGCCGTGAAGGAGGTAAGATAAGATGTATTGCGTGCGTAAAGTAACGAACGACCTCTACTGGGTGGGCGCCAACGACCATCGCCTGGCCCTGTTTGAAAACTGCTTCCCCATTCCCCGGGGCGTAAGCTACAACTCCTACTGCCTGCTGGATGAAAAGACGGTGCTCTTTGACACGGTGGACTGGTCTGCCTGCCGCCAGCTTTTGGAAAATCTGGCGTATGTGCTGGATGGCCGCGAGCTGGACTACCTGCTGGTCAACCATCTGGAGCCGGATCACGCCGCCTGCATCGAGGAGATCCTGCTGCGCCATCCCAAGGTGAAACTGATCTCCAACGAGAAGGCATTCATGCTCATGCGGCAGTTCGGCTTCCATGTGGACGGACATGAGTGCATCGAGGTGAAGGAGGGCGACACCTTCTCCTTCGGCAAGCACACCGTCACCTTTGTGGGCGCGCCTATGGTTCACTGGCCGGAGGCCATGGTGACCCTCGACGTCACCGACGGCGTCCTCTTTTCCGCCGACGCCTTCGGCACCTTCGGCGCGCTGGACGGCAAGCTGTTCGCCGACGAGGTGGACTTCGAGCGGGACTGGCTGGACGACGCCCGCCGCTACCTCACCAACATCGTGGGCAAGTACGGCCCCCACATCCAGCTCCTGCTGAAAAAGGCCGGCGGCGTTTTGGATCAGATCAAGTACATCTGCCCGCTCCACGGCCCCGTGTGGCGCAAGGATCTGGGCTGGTTCATCGAAAAGTACGACACATGGAGCCGCTATGCCCCTGAGACCCAGGGCGTGCTCATCGTCTACGCCTCTATGTACGGCAACACGGAGAACGCGGCGCAGGCGCTGGCGGCGTCGCTCTGCGATAAGGGCATGAGCAAGGTGGCGATGTACGATGTGTCCTCCACTCATGTCTCCCAGCTGATCTCCGAGGCGTTTAAGTACAGTCACATTGTCCTGGCCTCTGTGACCTACAACCTCGGCATCTACCCCGCCATGCATGACTTCCTCATGGATATGAAGGCACTGAATCTGCAAAACCGCACCTTTGCCATCATTGAAAACGGCTCATGGGCGGTGAAGTCCGGCGACCTCATGCAGAAATTCGTCAACGATGAGCTTAAGAACATGACGGTGCTCAACGAGCGGCTCAGCCTCGCCTCGTCCATGGGCACGGACAAGCGCACTGAGCTGGAAGCACTGGCGGACGCCATTCTGGAATCTATGAAGTGATTGGCAGGGAAGCCAAAACCAAGACAACAGACAACAAACAGCCCCGCCGCGTCGGCTGCAGAAAAACCGGCTTTCAAAAACAGAGCGGGCAAGCGTGATACTGCGCTTGCCCGCTCTTTGCCCAAAAGGACATGAGAAGTGACCGGAGAAGATGAGAGGATCGAAATGGAGATCAGAAAACGAAACGGGAAGTCTGTTCCCTTTCAACAGGAGAAAATTTTCAACGCCATGAAAAAAGCGTTTGATGGACAGGAAAGGGAGATTGGGAGCAGAGAGCTGAATGAGATCCTCGCCGCCGTTCTCGACAACCTCGCCGCCGCAGCGCCGCTCACCGTGGAACGTGTGCAGGACGAGGTGGAGCGGACGCTCATGGAGCGCGGATACTATGAGGTGGCAAAGGCGTACATCCTCTATCGTGAAAAGCGGTCTGCGCTGCGCCGCGTACGGCATACCATCGCGCAGACGGTGGGGGATAACTCGCTTGACGAGGTGCTGCGCCGCATCCAGATGGATTTTACCGAGGAAGTCTACTCCCTCGCGGCGCTTCAAATGAAGTTTGAGAGCTTCTGTCGCCCGGGCATGACGGAGGATGAGCGGGCTGAGGCACTGACCAAGGCAGCGGTAGAGCTGACTACGGCAGAGGCACCCAAGTGGGAGTTCATCGCGGCGCGGCTTCTGAACCACTCCTTTCGCTGTCGCAACGCACAGGAATGGGAGAGGCGCGGCGTCGGCGACCTCTATGGCAGGCTTCGCTATCTGACGGATAAGGGACTCTACGGTGACTATATTCTTGCCCACTATACCCACGAGGAGATCGCCATGGCGGAGGACTTTCTCTGCCCGGAACGGGACGAGCTGTTCACCTACTCCGGCCTTGACCTGCTGCTCAAACGCTATGTGATCCAGACACGGAGCCGCGTGCCGCTGGAAACACCGCAGGAGATGTTTTTGGGTATCGCGCTGCATCTTGCTATGAACGAAGGCTCTGACCGCATGGGGTGGGTAAAACGCTTTTACGATATGCTCAGCCGTATGGAGGTCACGATGGCGACACCTACCATGTCCAACGCACGAAAGCCCTACCATCAGCTTTCAAGCTGCTTTGTGGACACTGTGCCGGACAGTCTGGACGGCATCTACCGCTCGCTGGACAACTTTGCAAAGGTCTCTAAATTCGGCGGTGGAATGGGCATGTACTTCGGTAAGGTGCGCGCTGCAGGCAGCACCATCCGCGGCTTTCAAGGGGCGGCGGGCGGTGTTATCCGCTGGATCCGGCTGGTCAACGACACCGCCGTGGCGGTGGATCAGTTGGGGATGCGGCAGGGCGCTGTGGCGGTTTATTTAGACGCATGGCACCGGGATCTGCCGGAATTCCTTCAACTGCGCACTAACAACGGCGACGACCGCATGAAGGCACATGATGTGTTTCCCGCCGTGTGCTATCCGGATCTCTTCTGGCGACTGGCGGAGGAGAACATAGACGCGCCGTGGCATCTCATGTGTCCGCATGAGATCCTCACGGTCAAGGGCTACGCTCTGGAGGATTACTGGGGTACGGAATGGGAGAAGCGGTATCTGGACTGCGTCAATGACCCGCGCATCGAAAAGCGCAGCGTCACCGTCAAGGACATCGTGCGGCTGGTGCTTCGCTCGGCAGTGGAGACCGGCACGCCCTTCGCCTTCAACCGCGACAGCGTAAATCGTATGAACCCAAACGGCCACACGGGAATGATCTATTGCTCCAATCTCTGCACGGAGATCGCGCAGAACATGGCGCCCATCGAGCATATCAGCACTGAGGTGCACACGGAGAACGGCGACACAGTGGTGGTGACGGCCACACGCCCAGGTGAGTTTGTGGTCTGCAACCTGGCGAGTCTGTCTCTCGGTAATCTGCCGGTGGAGGACGAGGCCTATATGGAACGCGCGGTGGAAACGGCCATCCGCGCACTGGATAATGTGATCGACCTCAACTTCTACCCGTTGGAATACGCGCGGCTTACCAATCAGAAGTACCGCAGCATCGGCCTGGGCATCAGCGGCTACCACCACATGCTGGCAAAGCGCGGCATCCGCTGGGAGAGCGAGGAGCACCTTGCCTTCACCGACGCGGTGTTCGAGCACATCAACTACGCCGCCGTCAAGGCGGACACAGCACTGGCACGGGAAAAGGGTCGTTACGCGCTCTTTGAGGGCAGTGACTGGCAGACGGGCGCGTATTTTGAAAAGCGGGGTTATACCTCCGAAAAGTGGCAGGCGCTTGCGAAAACGGTGGCGGTGCATGGAATGCGCAACGCCTATCTGCTGGCGGTCGCACCGACCTCCAGCACATCTATCCTCTCCGGCACGTCGGCGGGCATCGATCCAATTATGAAGAAATTCTTCTTAGAGGAGAAAAAGGGCAGCATGCTGCCCCGCGTTGCGCCGGAGCTTTCTATGGATACATGGTGGTACTATAAGGCGGCGCATCTGATCGACCAAAGCTGGTCGGTACGCGCCGCGGGCCTTCGCCAGAGACATATTGACCAGGCGCAGAGCATGAATCTCTATATCACCAACGACTATTCCATGCGTCAGGTGCTCAGACTGTATTTGGAGGCGTGGAGGGCCGGCGTCAAGACCATTTACTATGTCCGCAGCAAGGCCCTTGAGGTCGAGGACTGCGAAAGCTGCTCGTCATAAGGAGGATAGCATGACGGAACTGAAGAAAAAGCCCCTCTTTAACCCGGAGGGCGACACTGATGTACGCCTGCGGCGCATGATCGGCGGCAATACCACCAACCTCAACGACTTCAACAATATGAAGTACGCTTGGGTCAGCGACTGGTACCGGCAGGCCATGAACAACTTTTGGATCCCTGAGGAGATCAATCTCTCGCAGGATGTGAAGGACTATCCCCGCCTGCTGTCAGCCGAGCGCAGCGCCTACGATAAAATTCTGAGTTTTCTTGTCTTTTTGGATTCCATTCAGACAGCGAACCTGCCCAATATCGGCGCCTACATCACCGCCAACGAGGTCAATCTCTGCCTGTCCATTCAGGCGTTTCAGGAGTGTGTCCACTCACAGAGCTACAGCTATATGCTCGACACCATCTGCTCTCCTGTGGAGCGCAATGACATCCTCTACCAATGGAAAACGGACGAGCATCTGCTGCGCCGCAACACCTTCATTGGGGACTGCTACAACGAGTTTCAGGAGCGGAAGGACGCTCCCACGCTGCTGCGCGTGATGATGGCGAACTATATTTTGGAGGGCATCTATTTTTACAGTGGCTTTATGTTCTTCTACAATCTCTCCCGAAATGGGAAGATGTCCGGTTCGGCGCAGGAGATCCGCTACATCAACCGCGATGAGAACACGCACTTGTGGCTGTTCCGCAATATCATCACGGAGCTGCAAAAGGAGCAGCCGGAGTTGTTCACCGCCGAGAGCGTACAAGCACTGCGTGAGATGATGCGTGAGGGCGTGGAGCAGGAGATCGCATGGGGGCATTATGTGATCGGCGACGACATCCCCGGGCTGACCCGGCAGATGATCAGCGATTACATCCGCTATCTCGGCAATCTTCGCTGGACGAGCCTTGGCTATCCCGCATTGTATCCGGGCTTTGAGAGCGAACCGGAGAGCATGGAATGGGTCAGCCAGTACGCCGACGCCAACATGGTCAAGACCGATTTCTTTGAGGCACGCAGTACCGCCTACGCCAAGAGCACCGCACTGATAGACGATTTATAAGAAAACCAAAGACATCAGAATAGGAGGTGTTTTTTATATGGCTATCCGAACGGTAACAGATGCCATCCGCTATGTAGGGGTGGATGATAACACATTGGCACTCTTTGAAAACCAGTACCCCGTCCAGCCTATGGGAGTGAGCTACAACTCCTATGTCATTCTGGATGAGAAGATCGCCGTGATGGACAGCGTGGACGCACGGGCGGCGGAAGAATGGCTTTCCAATGTGGCGCGGGTGTTGGAGGGGCGCAGCCCCGACTATCTTGTGGTCACACACATGGAGCCGGATCATTCCGGCAGCCTCATGCGGCTGGCACAAAAGTACCCGGAGATGAAGATCGTGGGAAACGCAAAAACATTTACCCTGATCAAGCAGTTCTTCGGCACAGGTGCATTTTCGGAAGACCGTATGCTGGAGGTTGGCGAGGGCAGCACGATCTCTCTGGGCTCACACCGGCTGCGCTTCCTGCTGGCACCGATGGTACACTGGCCGGAGGTGATGGCAGCGTATGAAGAGGAGGAAAAGATCCTGTTCTCGGCGGATGCCTTCGGCCGCTTCGGTTCACTGGAACGGACTGTCCGTGCCCCCTGGGCGCCGCAGGCCCGGCGGTATTATTACAACATCATCGGAAAGTATGGCGCACAGGTGCAGGCGCTGCTGAAAAAAATCTCCGCACTGGAGATCAAAACGATCTGCCCACTCCATGGCCCCATGCTCACAGAAGACTTGGGGGAGTATCTGCGGCTCTATGATCTCTGGGCACAATGGAAACCGGAAGAACCGGAGGGCATCCTGATCGCTCACGCGTCCATCCATGGAAATACCGCATATGCATCGGAGGCCCTCAAGAGCAAGCTGGAGGGAAAAGGTGCGCAAGTCACCATGTGCGATCTGACGACAACAGACCTTTCCTATGCCGTGACCAGCGCATTCTACTGTGGGAAACTGGTGTTGGCCTGCTCCACTTATGACGGAGGACTGTTCCCGCCCATGAAGGCCTTTTTGGATCATTTACAGACAAAGGGATTCCGAAACCGCCGGATCGGCCTCATGGAAAACGGCTCATGGGCCCCTGCCGCTGCGCGGCTGATGCGCGCCAAATTGGAGGAGATGAAGGATATCCACCTTTACGAAACGGTAGTGTCTCTGCGTAGTGCATTGAACCAAACCAGTGAAGCGCAGATGGACGCTCTGGTGGCTGAACTCTGCGCGGAATAAGCTGCAACAAACCGCAGCTATTGCAGCTATTCTCGTACAGATGATGGTCTTACTCATCTGCTTTATGTCCCAAGGGCAGAGTACCGTCATCTCAGGTTGAGGTCACGATGTGGTGTGGGGCGAGACCGGAGTCTTGAGAATACCCAAACAAAGGAAAGGAGCTGGCAGATATGGCAGCTATGAACATGAATCAGGAGCAGTTTGAGCAGGCGATCCGGGAGGAAAAGCCCGTTTTGGTGGATTTCTGGGCGCCCTGGTGCGGCTACTGCCGGAGGATCGGCCCCGCGTATGAGAAGATCGGAGAGGAATACGCGGACAGCCTCGCCGTCGGCAAGATCAACATTGACGAGGAGCCGCGGCTGGCGGGGGCCGAGGGGATCGAGGTGATCCCGACACTGGTGCTGTACCGGAACGGAAAGGCCGTGGATTCCATCACCGCGCCCGGCTCAAAGGCAGAGATCGACCGCTTCATTCAGGGAGCCTTGGCGAAATAACGGAGGGTTCAGATATGAACAACAATCGTGTTTATGATATGCTCGTGGTGGGCGGCGGCCCGGGCGGCTACACCGCCGCCCTGTACGCGGCACGGGCGGGGCTGGACACCGTCGTGCTGGAAAAGCTGTCTGCCGGCGGGCAGATGGCCCTGACCGAGCAGATCGACAACTACCCCGGCTTCGAGGACGGGATCGACGGCTTCTCTCTGGCGGAGAAGATGCAAAAGCAGGCGGAGCGTTTTGGGGCACGCAGCGAATACGCGGAAGTTCTCCGCATGGATCTGACGGCGGTTCCCAAGCTCGTGGAGACCAGCGAGGGGATCTTCCGGGGGAAAACCGTGGTGCTGGCCACCGGTGCGGACCCCAGAACGCTGGGCGTTGCCGGAGAGGCGGAGCTGGTGGGCCGGGGCGTGGCCTACTGCGCCGCCTGCGATGGGATGTTTTACAAGGGCAAAACGGTGGTCGTGGTGGGCGGCGGAAATTCCGCCGCGGCGGACGCCCTCCTTCTCAGCCGCGTGGCGAAAAAAGTGATCCTCGTCCACCGCAGAGACGCCCTGCGGGCCACCAAAATCTATCACGAGCCGCTGGCACAGGCCGAAAACGTGGAATTCCGCTGGAACAGCACCGTTTCCGCGCTGCTTTCCGGGGACAGGCTGACCGGCGTCCGCCTGCGGGACACCATCACCGGTGAGGAAAGCGTGGTGGACTGCGACGGCGTGTTTGTCAGCGTGGGCCGACAGCCCGCCACGGCGCTGGCGGCGGGTCAGCTATCGCTGGACAAGGGCGGCTATATCGTGGCCGGAGAGACCACGGAGACCAGCGTTCCCGGCGTTTACGCCGTGGGCGATGTGCGGACGAAGCCACTCCGGCAGGTGGTCACCGCCGTGGCGGACGGCGCGGTGGCAGTCCACATGGCGGAGGAATATATCGCGGAAAACCGATAAGGGAGATAGATTGAAAAAGCCATGTTTAAGGTCAGGCCGGATACGACCGCAGTGGGGATGCCGACATATCTGCAAGGCAAACTGCCAGAGTGATGGCAGATAAGATAATCCATGTAAGATCGGGAGATATGTTGTCTCTCCATGTCCAGTCCACGCAACAGTGAGCAACTGAACACAAAACACAGCCACAGATGTACTCTGCGGCTGTGCTTTTATGCATAGTATACCGCGTGACAAGCGGTTTTACTGTGACGGCGTCACATAATTTGAGAAAATCGGCGCGGCGCTGCTAATGAATCCCAATACGGTCTGCTGCTCTTACAGCAGTATCTGTATGAGCATACGGATGATCAGCATCCAGCTTCCGTAGCGGATATTCTTGCCTTCTGGCGGGAACATGGCATTCAGGCAGGGCGCAAGAGCGTATATTCCGCTATTGAAGTCTTGCAAAGCAACGGCATGGACATCGTCTGTGTCAAAAGCACCCAGAACCGATACTTCGTAGGAGAACGGTTATTTGAACTGCCGGAGTTAAAATTGCTGGTGGACGCGGTGGAATCCTCCCGCTTCATTACGGCCAAAAAGAGCGAGCGGCTTATTGAAAAGTTGGGTAAGCTCACCAGTGAATCTCATGCCCGCCAGTTGGAGCGGCATATTTATATGGACGGCACCGCCAAACCGGAGAATGAGTGCATCTATTACAGCGTGGATGAGATCCATAACGCCATTCAGGAAAAACGGCAGATCACCTTTCAGTATTACGAATACACCCCGCAGAAAGAAAAGATACTCAAGCATAACGGCTACCGCTATCAGTTCAGCCCGTATGCCCTTATCTGGAGCCGGGATTGTTATTACGCAGTGGGCTGGTCGGAAAAGCACGGGAAGCTGGCACAGTTCCGAGTGGATCGAATGGTGGCTGTGGAATCATCCGATCAGGCAGCTGTTTGTAAGCCGGACTTCGACCCGGCTGAGTATGTGCGGAAAATATTCGGAATGTACCCGGACGATCTGTGTACGGTGGAACTGCTGTGCGATAACGAGGTCATGCGCAGCGTGATAGACCGCTTTAGCGAAGATGTCTCAACGGTGACAGCAGATGACGGCCATTTCAAGGCCATCGTGGAGGTAGCGCCCAGTCCACCATTTTTTGCATGGGTGTTCACCTTCTGCGGCAAGATCCGAATCCTCGGCCCCGAAGAGGTGCTGGACGAAATGCGCGGTATGGCCGCATGGCTGCAATGATCCAGCAGAGGTGTTCCTTGCGGGGGACACCTCTGTTTTCTCATCTTGTAAATCGAACAAATGTTTGCTATACTGACAGTGTTTCCAATCGAGAGAACACACGAGGAGGTGAAACGTGTGGAACAGACCTTTGGCAGCTTCCTTCGGGAGAAGCGTATAGCGCGCGGCCTGACGCTCCGAGGCATGGCGGCAAAGCTGGACCTGTCGCCGGTCTATATGAGCAATATTGAGAATGACCGCCGCGCGGCTCCTTCGCAGGAATATCTGGAACGGATGGCCCTGCTGCTGCAGTTGGACAAGCCAGAACGGGAATGGATGCTTGACCTTGCGGCAAAATCCAAGCAAAATCGGGTATCCGCAGACCTTCCGGACTACATCATGGATCGAGAGATCGTCCGGGCTGCATTGCGCACAGCCAGGGAGGCAGATGCCACCGACCAGGAGTGGCAGGATTTTATCGACCGGATCAACCGGCGCATGAGATCATCAGGAGAGGACAGTGATACCAAGGCATGAGAACACCATATTATAGGGAACAGGCTCTGGAGGGGATCGCCCGCGAAGTCATCACCGCCTATGATCCGAATCTCTACTATGGCGTTCCCAGAATGATCCCTATCGAGGACATCATCGAAGCACAGGGGATCACGCTGGAATATCAGTGCCTGCGGAAAACCGGGTGTGCCTTGGCGAAACGATTTTTGATGATGGCGGCGCCATTATCTATGATTACGATATCCCAGGATATACCGTCATTGCGGTCAAGGGCGGCACCATACTCATCGATAGCTCCCTCTGCAGAGAGGATTCCTCCACAGGCCGACTGCGCTTTACCTGCGCTCATGAGCTGGCACACTGGCTGCTGCATAAGAGACTGTACAGCGGAACCGGCGAGAGTGCAGCCATGATGACAGGAACAAACATCGTCAGAACGCAGAACAGCGCATTGGAAATGCAGGCGAATCTGCTGGGGTCCATCCTTCTGATGCCGCTGCCTCAAGTAAAACGATGCTTTTACCAGCTCCAGTCTGGCAGGGACCGTCAGCAATTAGTCGCGGATATGGCCGGCATTTTTCAAGTCTCCAAGCAAGCCATGCGTATCCGGCTGGAGAATCATCATCTGCTGTGAAAAAATTTTAGGAAGCTGTTCTCAAAAAAGAGAACAGAGAAAGCGAGGCGCCATGGAACAAGAAATACGCAAGATCCTTCGCTGTCCCATCTGCGAGAAGGGACGGATCGCGGATGCCCCAGCGGGGGCGGCCCTTTCCCAATATCGACTGTTTGCCATGGTAGGGGATGAACCAGCTGATATTATCGCAAAGTGTCCAAGGTGCGGTATGCAGGTGGGGATCACCGTGCGGCACAGGACTGAGCCGCCGATCATCGTGCCCACTCTCTGTAGAGATACGGCATGGGCCTGAATTAAGAAAAAACAAAACAATATATAACTTCGTCAAGCGCACCAACTACCCAGCGTCGAATCAGACGTAAGCGGGAAGTATTGAGTTAGGAGCCTTACAAGTAGCTTTTCAGCTATGCGTAAGGCTCTTTTTTTTGCGCCCTTTTCGCATTGTTGAATGGCGGAAAGGACTTGTATGCTCCAGCGTTGGCAGACCTATGTCGCCAAATACCCGTGACCCGATCTCAGAACTTTCAAAAAAATCTGAGATTGGAGTCACGAAAAATGAAAAAATGGCAGGAAGAACGCAATTATAGACGCATTTATAACGAAGCTGGTGAAGTGATCGCCAATACCATCACCGTGGATGGTGTGGATGTGGAAGTGGCGGAGGGTGTGTATCTGGCCTACTCCCAGGCGGACCGCCGGGAGCGGTATGTGCGGGAGGAACAGTTTTCTGGGAAGATCCTCTCGTTGGAGCAGATGGCGGAGGACGACCTGCTTTCGGACTATGTCGGCGCGGAAACAGCCCCAAGCGCGGAGGAAGAAGCACTGGAATGGCAGGCACAGAGCCTTGCGGAACGAAAGGAGATGTTGCTGTTGGCCATGCTGTCTCTGAATGACGCGGATCGGGAGTTGATCAACGCATTGTTCTTCGACGGCGCATCCACCAGAGACTATGCGGCGCGGATCGGAATTACCCAGAGGGCGGTCATCAAACGCCGGGACCGCATTCTGCGGGATCTGAAAAAATATTTTGAGAATTTTTCAAATTAAGGGTATTCACCCGCAGCCTTTTTCGGGAGGACAGTGAGGGACCCCAAAGGAGATCCCTCGCTGTTCCTTGAAAAGTGCATATCAGCAGTACGGGCAACCGCCCGGACAGACGAGCATTCGCGCAGTGTGCGCCATGACCCGGAGGGAATGTATCCGGCGAGCGATAAAACCTGTGACGGGCCGACTTTGGAAAAGTCGGCTGGCATTGACTCTGTTCGGGCTGATAATGAGACACAAAGCACTGGCCAGCATGATGAGGCTGGGCTGCCCTGGGGTTGAAAGCAGTAGAGACCCCAGGAATACGCCCGTGAGAAGGTAGCCGCCTTCTGCCCGTACTGTTCCCTTTATCCACCGGGGCGCGAGCTGCAAATACGGTGAAACGAATGACAAAAATACTTTTTATCATGATTGGGGAAATCCACGGATGAATACAAATGATACAAACAGGCAGAAAGCCCACGCCATGATCGACCATATTTTCAAAGACCTGCTGCCTGCCCAGGGCATGGTGGAGCGTTCCGAGCAGATCAAACTCAGCCACCGAATGTTGGATACCATGCTGAACGGCGGCATCGCCCTGTGCGACGCAGGCACCGGCATCGGCAAGACCTACGCTTATCTGGCAGCTGCCGCAGCGGCCAACCGGTCTGACACGGGGCCGGTGAACAAGCCTGTCATTATCTCCACTTCCAGCATCGCCTTGCAGAACGCTGTGCAGACAGAATACCTTCCGCTGCTGTCCTGCACCTTGCTGGCAGACGGACAGATCGACCGCCCACTACTCTCTGTGATCCGCAAAGGCAAAGGCCATTATGTTTGCGACGAACGCCTGCAAAGGCGGCTTCGTCAGGTGAACTTTCAAAAGAAAGATCCGGCAGCCGCCGACGCCCTTCGCGCGCTGAAGGGAACGCTGGACATGGACAATGTCCCCCATCTCAGCGGTTATGACCGGGAACGTGTCTGCGTTCCGCAGTTCTGCGACTGCGACCATCAGGATTGCAGGTATAAGCGCTTTCTGAAACGCTGCGATGCGGATCGATATGTGTTTCAAATCTGCAACCATAATCTTTTGCTGGCGGACGCCATCCACCGCAGTCAGGGCAAACGACCCATTTTCCCGGAGCATAGCGTCATCATCGTAGATGAAGCCCATAAGCTGCCGGAAGCGGCACGGGAGATGTTCGGCATGACGCTGACTGCCGGTGACATCCAAAGCATGATCCACCAGCTCCGCGCGGAACGCTATCTGCTGGCAGCGGATGTACTGACAGACACGATGGGGCCATTGCTCCGCAAGCTCACGCAGCCCAGAGAGGAAACCGAACCCCTGGATGCGTACCTTCGCTTACTGACGATCCCCAGCCGTTCTCTTCTTGTTATTGAGAAGCAGGTCGGCAGGCTGCTGTCGGCGCAGGGGCGCAGGCAGCTGGAAAAGCTGCGCGGCACGGTGTCTCTCTTGAGCAGCCCGAGAACGAATATGATCCTCTACACAGCGGATGACGGCGATGGCGGAACCATGCTGTGCGCCACCGTTTCAGATTTGACGGAACAGATGCGCCAGGTCCTGTGGAGGCCGGAACACGCTTTTGTGCTGGCCTCTGGGACTTTGGCTGTAGGGGATGACTTTCACCGTTTTCGTTCGCAGACTGGATTGATGGACGGGCGGCGCGTAACGGAGTCGGTTTCTCTTTCTCCCTTTGACTATAAGCGGAATTGCCTGCTGTACTTGCCGCAGCTTCCACCGAGCCAAAGTTCGGAAGCATACTATGATGGATTGACAGATGAAATTGCGGAACTCATCCGTGCGGCCTGGGGCCATGCGCTGGTGCTGTTCACCTCCTACGCCGCCATGTCAGCGGTAAAGGATAGGCTGCGGGAGCGGGAACTCAGCTTCCCGTTATTTACCTTGGGCAGAAACGCCATACACATGACGGAGCGGTTTCGGCAAACACCGGGGGCTGTACTGCTGGCCACAGGCGCGGCATGGGAAGGCTTTGATTTCCCCGGCGACTGCGTATCCCTGCTGGTGATCCCCCGCCTGCCCTTCGCCTATCCGGACGCACTGAAGGAAAAAGAGCGGGAGGAATACGTATCCCTTCGCCAGTTTATTCAGAATGTGGCCGTGCCTGAGATGCAGATTAAGCTGCGTCAGGGCTTTGGACGGGCCATCCGCACAGAGACCGACACCTGCGTCATCTCCATCTTGGACGAGCGCGCAAGCCATGGCCGCCGCTACTACGCAGCCATGCGGGAGGCTCTGCCGGACATGCGCACCACGAGCAGCCTGCGGGCTGTAACGAAGTTCCTGCGGGAGCTGAAGCCAGAAAGCTATTTTGAGGTGTGCGCATGATCGACGCCAAGAAGGAATTGCAGTACCGGCTGGCCATCCGGATGCTGGAGCACTTATCCGAGAAGGGCCTTCTGTCAGCAAAGGAACTGGCTTATGCCAAGGGACTCGCCAGAGAAAAATACGCCCCGCAGACTGTTCGGGAATAGTGCTGGCTATTCCGCGGATAGTGTGGTAGCTTGTGTGTTGCCAAAAAAGATGCAAGGAGGACACAGTGTGGAATACCAGTATTATTTAAAACAAATTTACCGCAAAGACGGTTCTGTTTGGATCGACATCCTTGAAGCGGCACAGGCGGAAAAGCTGGGGTATCGGGACGGTGACAAGTACACGCAGAATGACGGCGTTGTTTACATCAACGGGTTTGACAGCCCGTCTGCCCTGAACACCTTTATCGAAGACCTGCATGGCTGCGTGAACCGCAGCGAAGCGATGGCTGCCCACCAGCGGGAGGAACGCTGATGGCCACGGTGAAAGTGATTGAACCAAACGCGCTTGTGCCGGAGCACCTGCGTGTCGCCGCCTACTGCCGTGTATCCACCGACAGCGAGGAACAGCTCAACAGCTATGAAGCCCAAAAGACCTACTACACCCAGAAGATTCAGGACAACCCTGATTGGGAGATGGCGGGCATTTACGCAGATGAGGGCATCTCCGGAACCAGCCTCAAAAAGAGAGCGGAGTTCAATAAGATGATCACCGCCTGCAAGCGTGGCCGCATCGACTTCATCATCACGAAGTCCCTCTCCCGCTTTGCCCGAAACACGGTGGATTGTCTGGATACGGTCCGACTTCTTAAAGCCAATGGCATCGGCGTGTACTTTGAAAAGGAGAATATCAATACTCTTACGGAATCCAGTGAGTTCCTGGTCACCCTGTTCAGCGGCTTTGCCCAGGCAGAGTCTGAGTCACTCAGCAAAAATGTTGCATGGGGCAAAGAGAAAAGCGCAAAGGCAGGCAATGTCCACTTTCAATACAAGAAAATGTTGGGATACCGCAAGGGTGAGGACGGCCAGCCGGAGATTGTGCCGGAGGAAGCCGCAATCGTCCGCCGCATCTATCGCAGGTATCTGGACGGCTGCACGTTAGGCAAGATCAGGCGAGAGTTGGACGAAGACGGCATTCCCACAGCCCAGGGTGTGGAGTGCTGGTCACCCGCCATCATCCATAACATTCTGACCAACGAAAAGTACATTGGGGATGCTCTGCTGCAGAAAACCTATGTTACGGACTGCCTCTCCAAGAAGGTTCGAAAAAACCGCGGTGAGCGCGTCATGTACTATGTTGAAAACAACCACCCCGCCATCATCTCAAGAGAGGCATTCGATCTGGTGCGGAAAGAAATGACGCGCCGCTCCAGTAAGCGAAAGGTGCTGCAAAAGAGCGGCAAGACGGAACTCGGGAAATATTCCGGCAAATACGCCCTGACGGAACTGCTGGTGTGCGGTGAGTGCGGTTCCCCCTACAAGCGGGTGACATGGGCCAGAGACGGAAAAAAGCGCATCGTCTGGCGGTGTGTCTCCCGGCTGGAGTTCGGTACAAAATACTGCCATGCCTCGCCTACGCTGGATGAAGGCAAGCTCCACAGTGCCATCCTCAACGCCATGAACGAGTATGCGGCCATCCGGCAGGAGGTCTGCCCCGATGTGTTGGCGATGGTGGAGGAAGCCAAGCAGGCGCTGACTGAGGCTGGTACAAAACTGCTGACGCTGAAGCGCCGCCTCGACGAAGTCAGCCATGAGCAGGCTGATCTGCTGGACATGCTGCTGTCCAACATGGCCGACGCTGATCTGAACTCCAGAATGAAAGCCCTGACGGATGAGAAAGCGTCTCTCAAGGAACAAATTTTAGAGGCCCAGCAGGAAGAAGTCGGTCTGGAAGAACAAGTTGCCAAGCGCCAGCAAATGTGGGACAGCCTAATCGAATGCAGCGAGGGCTACACGGAGTTCGACGATGAGTTCATCCGGCAGATCATTCAGAAGATCACGGTCGAGGATGCCGACACGATCCACATCCAGTTTAGAGACTCCAATGTGGTGATCGAGCAAGGATTACAATAAAAAGGAAAGGCGAAAAAAGATGGCAATTTTTATGACCGGTGACACCCACGGTGATTTCAGCAGGCTCCGCCCTGTGGCATTCCGCGAGCAAGGGGGCCTGACCAAAGACGATTACCTCATCATCTGTGGCGACTTTGGCGGCGTCTGGGATGGCAGTGAGATTGAACAACAATGGCTCGACTGGCTGGAAGACAGGTCATTCACCACCCTGTTCGTCAGTGGGAATCACGAAAACTATGATCTGCTCCGCAGCTACCCGACAAGTGTGTGGCACGGCGGACTGGTGCAGCCGATCCGTCCCAGCGTTCTGCACCTGATGCGAGGGCAGCTCTACGAGATCTGCGGAAAGAAAATCTTTACCATGGGCGGGGCCAGCAGTCACGACATTCGGGACGGCATTCTGGAACCAGACGATCCGAACTACGAGGGAAAGCTCCGGCAGCTCAACGCCGCAGGGGCTCTCTACCGAATCAACCACCGCTCCTGGTGGAAAGAGGAACTGCCCGGCGAGGACGAATACCGGACCGCAAGAGAAGCACTGGACAAAACAGGTTGGGACGTGGACTACATCATCACCCACTGCTGCCCCAGCAGCATTCAGGACACATTCAGCGGCGGGCTGTTCCAACGGGATGCCCTGACAGACTTTCTCGATGAGGTTCGAGAGCGATGCCGATTCCAATACTGGTTTTTCGGACACTACCACGAAAACATGGTGGTAGAGAAAGAGTTCGTAATGCTCTATAAGAAGATTATCCGACTGAAATGATGAATGGAGGCGCACTGGCGATTGGCTAATGTGTCTCCACTTTTTATTTAAGTAAGTTTTTCACAAGATCAGGCATAAATCTTTGTCCGGGGTCACGAATAGCTCTCCCGACTGCGTTGTGCCATTCAAGAGGACATACGCCTTGCGTACAGAGTGTGAGCGTTACAATTCCCGGTTCAAATCCACAGGTCAGGAACGGCTGTGGGTGCGCAACGGCACAAGCGCGGCAAACCTCAATACACTGGCCCACATCTCCGCCCTGGCGGTTGCGTTGGCCGCCGTTCTGCACGGCTCTCACTCCTACCGTTCTGCCAAACAGTTTCGGCGTTCCGCCTGATCTGTCTTTTCCATAATTTACTCTTTCACATATATACACAACTTTTGAACTCAAATCTCACACATTTTTTCAAATGTTTTTCTATCCCATAATACCACAATGTTCTACAATTTGGGCATGAAAAGATGCCGAAGTTGCCTTCGGCTCTTTTCGGTATCCAGTACCGGTCAAGTGCGTGATTTAGTGAAATCACCGAAGTTCTACCCTATCACACAAAAGGTAAAAGGGAGCGGAATTTTACAGGATTGACACAGGTCAAGAATGGTGGTATAAGGATTTTAGTAATTGCTTTATTCTATGAGCAATTCAAAATCATAAAATACGGGAGGAAATCCATAATGGACAAAACGGTACATAAGCTGCTGAATCAGCAGATCAACAAGGAGTTCTACTCCGCATATCTCTATCTGGAGTTTTCTAATTATTTCAAATCCAAGGGACTTGATGGCTTCGCCAACTGGTACATGATTCAGGCGCAAGAGGAACGGGATCATGCTATGCTGTTCTATACCTATCTTCAAAATCAAAATCAGACTGTGACATTGGAATCTATTGATAAGCCAGATCCTTCGATTTCCTGCCACATGGATGTCCTGAAAGCCGGGCTGACGCACGAAGAATATGTGACTGGCCTCATCAATAATATTTACAGTGCCGCCTATGATGTGAAAGACTTTCGCACCATGCAGTTCCTTGACTGGTTTGTAAAGGAACAGGGCGAGGAAGAAACGAACGCAAACGATCTTATTTCCAAGATGGAGTTATTCGGCACTGACCCCAAGAGTTTGTATATGCTCAATCAGGAGTTGGCTGCCAGAGTCTATACAGCGCCCTCTTTGGTTCTGTAAAAGGTTCATTATTTTAAGGTCACAAAGGAAAAAACGGCAAGTCTGCCGTCCTTTCCTTTGCGGCCTTATCTTATATAACCCGCATGATCTGTTCCCAGAGCAGAATGTGCTTTTCACCAATGGCTTTGTTGTCTTGGTAGCGGCCGAACAGCCAGTAGTGGTATTTTGCTCTTTTCTGGATCGTAAGCTGGATGCGATCCGCGCCGCAGGCGAAGGTGGCACGGTAGCGCATGTGTTGCCGGAGGATGAACTCCCGATGAATGCCACCGGCTTGGAAACGCTGGGCAACATCTGAGACCTGTTCGAAACGAGCCTGCGCATGGACAGTATGCAAGCCAGAACAAAGATGTTCGAAATGGCAAAGTGTCTGGAGGACAGCCAAAACCTTCTGGACTGGATCGTGCAGGCACCGAAGGAAAAGCAGGCATGGATGGGGCTGACAAACTGAGCTCTCCCTATAACAGAGCCGCCCCGCAGTGGGCGACTCCCATCGTTCCGCCGTGTTTGCCCCTGTGAGCCGACGTGTAGGCTTTTTACAGGCAACCCAAGGAGTCCCCCCACATGGGGATCTGAGCGGGTGTTGAGCCGCTTGTGGGGAAATTAACATCCGGTAAAAAAACAGAAAAAAGGCTCGTAAAATTGGTCTATTGGAATTGACGTTTTATGTATTTTCACGTATACTTAATTTACAGATTCACGCGCACATTTACAGATCATTCATCCGTCATCACAAGATGCTGGGTGTTCGAATTGCAAAACGGACAATCGAGCCTCAAAAGCCTGCAAACCCTTGCGGCACAAAGCTTTGCGCCCGCATCTTTTTTGTCAACACACTCCAATCGGAGTATCTTTCGGGATACTCCGTTTTTTATTTTCCAAATTGTTCTGTGATAGTTGTACGGAAACGTGCAGTTTTTGCTTATTTTCGGTTCTACGTCGATAGTTGGGGTAGAGAAAAAACTCACCTTGTCCGCATCACCCATCCAAGAAGAGATGGAACTGGAGAGGTTTCTTTCATTACCGGTTGGATGGTGGAGCCAGGCGGAAAATTGAGGATGACAACACCCTATGGAGGCAAATCATATGCAAGAAATGGATAACGTAAGAGTCACCGTTGAAAAAGAAACCTATTCACGAGATGGCGTTCATAAAGGTATGTATGGGTTGATTTGCTATCCCAAATGCGTCAAAGGCTATTGGCTGGTCAATTTTCCACAATGCGGCGAGAAGGATGATATTGCTGAGATCAGCATCAAAGAAGAAGATTTGGAAGTCGTGCGAATCCTTGACGCATGCGTGAACGAGCAAATCAAGGCGCAATTTGAAAAAGAAGCCAATCAGACAAAATTATTTGCCGAAATGCCGGATGATCTTTCTGATTATCGCATCTAATGAGATAAAACCTCGTGCTTACGATGCTAAAACCATTGATAAGGCCGGATTTTCCCAAGGCCTAGTATTAAATTCCGACCACACAATGATAATCCGAACTACATGATTCAAGTGGGTGATGTAGTTCGGAGTTATGATTTCTATTGAAAATATTCTATGAATTGAACAAGGGTAGGAATTCATTCCTGCCCTTGTTTTTTTGCCTTTATCTGCTATCATTAAATTGATAAAGGTGGTTTTCATGAAATGCCCATTTTGTGGTGAAGAAATGCAGCAGGGGGGTCTGTATGTTTCGACTCGATATCGACTTTTTCCCGCTCTTGATCCTTGTGCCTGCTATTGTGCAGTTTACCATCTGTTTGCTGGCTGGTAAAAAAATGAGGTTTTGCATCGGGATTCTTCCGTTTGCATTTTTATCTTTTGCGGGATATGGGTACCTTGCAGATCGGGCTTGGAACCTCCCGTATCCTGGGTTATTTGAACCAGACTTTATGATGAGCAGTGCGATGGCCGGTTTTTTAGCATTTGGCGCCATGTTTATAGGAACAATATTAGGTACAATATTATGGGCATTATGGGCCATTTTTCGCAAAATGATAGGAGGTTAAAATATGTGGTTAGTAATGGGTTTTGGTGCCATTGTTTTTGCAATCCTAAATTTGGTTTGGACATCTAAACAGAAAAATTCAAAATGCTTTGGTTTTATAAGTTTATCGTTGACAGCATTAACTGCATGCTCATTTTATTCGGATGCCGCCATGCGAGTTATCAATGAGGATTGGGGCGGTCTTATGGATATATTGCCCTCTATGAGCAAAGCGTTATGGATTTGTGTCATCATATCTATTTTAGCAAATTCTATCATGCTTTTGGGAGATAAGAAGTAAGTCAATTTTAGCTTGTCGAGCCAATGATGAAAGGCGGGAGCATCGGTTGAGATGCTCCCGCCTCTGTTATGCCTGTTTCTGTTGCTCGGTCTGCTGTTTTGCTTTCCGCTCGGCGTATTCCTTGTTCCCATGGTGGTGCCGTCGAGATTTATGCGCAAAATTGTTGCTTCCTGTATTATGGGTACCCAGCATTCCTATGGCGTTTTCGCGATGAGCTTGAAGATGGAACAAGTATAAGGGCATTTTCGAGTCTTACTGCGAGGAGATTTTAAGGCGTAAACGAGAAGAACAGGCATGGTTGCGGAGCGCTCCCGCCGCAAAGAGCAAGCGGCCCGGTATGTGGGAAGATATATAGGGATCGGTTCGCGCGGACGATGCCGCAAGGCTGATAGCCGAGCCTGCCTGCGGCAAGCGACACAGACCGGCGCGCTGGCGATCACGTTGTATATCGTCCTCATGATTTTGCCCCCATATTTCATACAAGACGGGAGTATACAGCGGGAGCGCAATATGGTATAATTAAATGACATGCGCGAATAGAAAAACCTACAAAAAAGATAGGAGAATGACTATGAAGAAAAGGCTCTTAAGCTCCTTCCTCACGTTAGCCCTGCTGCTGACGCTGCTGCCAACGGCGGTGATGGCAGAGGGCGAGAACAAGAATACGATTTATACCCGCTATGTTTCTTCTAATAGTTCAATGGGTAGTGGCACACAGGCAGATCCCTTCAAGTTCTTTGAAGACGCCCTGAACAAGGCAGAAACTGGTGATACCATCGTTATTTTAGGCAAGGCCTATCAAAACGACACGGCGGGCGGAACCTCGGGCCAAAGCGCCCCCCTGATCATCAACAAGCCGGTCACCATTGAGGGCCGCACTGAGCAGAACAGTGAAGGTAACGCCTCTTTCAATATCCGGTCTGGCGGTATCGTCCTTGGCGCGGATGTGACCATGAAGAATGTGGTGTTAGAACTGGCAAACAGATATCATAACGCCATTTTTGTGAACGGTCACAGCTTTACCGCCGAAAATGTCACGCGAGGACATGGCTTCCGCGAGGTACATCTGTTTGCCGGTGGAATTGGTCAGGTTGCTCAATCGGCATCGGTAAACCTTCCCGCATCCGGTAATTCCGCGGTTCTTAATCTGCAAAACAGCACGTTTGGTAATATCTACGCCGGTGGCGTAGCGGCTGGCTATACCGGTGCCGTCTCAGTAACAGTGGAAAAGGGCACGGTAGGCACCATCTACGGCAGCGGCGCTAATGAAAGTGTTCCAGGTGGAAACTGGTTCGACACCACGGAGTCTCCCGCTCCGACAGCCAATTCTAATTATACAGTCTCCGGCCCGGTGAATATTACTGTTGATGGCGCGTCCACGGTGGGCGAGGCATATACCGTTTCCGTAAATGGAAACGGTTCGAGCGACACCTCCTTGACCATTAACACGGCTGTCGAAAGCAAGAAGCTCAGCCTTGCCGATCTGAAAAGCCTGACGATCAACGGCGGCACGGCTGCCGTCGCGGCGATCAATGAAACGGCTGATGTGACGCTCAACAACAATGCCACCATCAGCTTTGCGGGATCAAAAACCGTTAACAGCCTGTCCGGTAACGGCAAGATCGTTCTTGGCAAGGAGGACAAGCTGACCATCACCAGCGCGTTTAATGGCACCCATGTCTTTGAAACCACCGGCGGGACGAATGGACAGTCTGGCCTTGCGAATGCGAATCATACATACATCACAGCGGCGAGTGGTGATGCGACCGTCAATTTTACACCCTATGAATCGCAGAAGGGTTTCCTGACGCTGAATAAGAATACGGAAAACGGCGAGTTTGCGTGGGTAACATCTAAGGCGCCGGAGAGCAAAAAATACGTTGAAAAGCTTGAAATTGATCCCGCCAGCAAGAACATCACCAAAACCGCAGCGGAGATCAATGACGAGATCAACGGCGGCGCAGAGATCAAGGTGCTGATTGGAAATCACGACGCGCTGCAAGATGTTCCGCTTACCTTTACGGTAAACAACCAGCCGGCACAATACGATTCCTTTTATGGATATGTAGCCGGAAACATTGCGCTTACTGTATCCGATACGAATGACCCCGGTGTAGCAGACTTCTATATTGGGAAAAAAGACAATAATTCCACCATTGCCGCAGGCATCTACAACTTCACCGTCACCGCTCCGACTGCCAATAGCACAGTCTCGGACACCTTCACCCTCACCGTCACGGACGGAGAGGAAAACAAGCCCCAGCAGCCCGAAGGCATCCACGATCTTTTCAATCCGAAGGATAGCAGTAAGCAGGAGAAGTTCCTGGCAAGGGTCATGAACCGGATGCTCTATCTGGATACGGAGATCGATGTGTCCGACATTGATATTTCTCCAGAAGATATTAAATACACCACTGCTACCGGCCCAGTGACGGGAGAATACGCGACAAGATGGCTCATCAAGCAAAACCTCTTCCACTCGGACGTTTCAACTCAGTACGGATCGTACCCGAAATTTACTTATAAGAGCAACGGCAAGATCGCGACGGTGAAGGTTCAGTACGGCCCGTCTTGGACACTGGATTTTGTCAAACGCGCCATTGCGGCTTATGATGAGGCTATGAAACTGATTCAGCCGGATGATGGAGACTTCGCGAAAATTCTGAAACTCCATGATTGGATCGTCAAGAATGTGTCTTACGGTATGGGTAAGGGGAACGCGGATTTTGCCGTGGGTGCCCTCGCGAATCGATCCGCAGTTTGCGCGGGATACGCGGATTGCTACAAATTCCTGTTGGAGCAGGTCGGTATCGAAAGCATCCGCGTGAACGCAAAGACCTCGACGGAGCCTCACGCATGGAATCTGGTCTTGTTTGACGGCCACTATTTCCATGTGGATACCACATGGGATCGCGGCCTCGGAGCTAATCCAAGCGTCCATCACGACTATTTTATGCTCAATGACGCGGAATTCAACCAGAATGGCATACACACGGACGACTGGAAGACGAAGGACAAGAACTATCCCCAAGGCAATACCTGCTCTATCGAAAACAAATTCTATCAGAAGAATACTGATATTGCGACCGATAAGCAGATCGCCGAAAATCCGATCCGCATCAAGCATCAGTATCCAGCCGATGCCAAGTTCCAGACCTCTGAGACGCAGCATTGGGCCAACTGCGCGGGCGGAACGGAGATCCGGGAGGCGCATAGTGGTTCCCCCTGTACCGTGTGCGGCTATGGGAATAAGCCCCAGCCCATCGAAAAGACCCTCTCCCACATCACTATCACCGCGCCGCCCACAAAGACGAAATATGTTGCGGGTGAGAACTTTGATCCCGCTGGCATGGAGGTCACGGCCCATTACAGTGATCGTAGCGAGCAGGTCGTGTCCAATTACACCTTCGAGCCTACAAGAGCGCTGACCTCATCTGATACAAGCATTACCGTCAGCTACACCGAGGGCAACCAAACAGCAACCACCACGCAGGCGATCACTGTGAACGCCAAGAACCCGGAACCGAATCCCGAGCCGAAGCCAGAACCGAAGCCCGAGCCTGAAAAGCCCGCGAAGAAAAATCAGGCCGCGCTGGTGCTCAGCGCCAGCAAAACCCGCCTCGTCGTGGGAGAAGTGCTGACGCTGTCGGCTGTGGGCGGCTCCACCAACCACAACGCGGTTTACAAGGTCTCTGGCGATGGGGCTGTCAACATCACTGGCAGCACCCTGACCGCGACGAAAGCGGGAACGGTGACGATCACAGCCAGCAAAGCTGGTGACGAGACGTACAACGAGGTCGTCAGCAATTCGGTCACCATTACCATTACAAATCCCTCTCAGTCCGGTGGCGGATCTTCCTCCGGTGGCGGATCTTCCTCCGGTGGCGGATCTTCCTCCGGCGGCTCCGGCAGCTCCGGCGGCGGTTCTTCCTCTGGCGGCTCCAGCAGCTCCGGCAAGGTGGAGACCACCACCAAGCCCAACGGCACCACCGTCCAGACCGAGACCAAGGCCGACGGCACCAAGGTGGAGACCACCACCGCCAAGGACGGCAGCACTTCCAAGACTACCACCAACCCCAACGGCAGCTCCGTCACCGAGAACAAGGCCGCCGATGGCTCCACCGGCACGGTGAAGACCGACAAGAACGGTCAGACCACGGCGGAGACCGCTCTCAGCAGCAAGGCCGTCGAGACCGCCAAGAAGAACGGTGAGGCGGTGAAGGCCCCTGTGGAGGTGGAGGCCACCCGGAATTCCATTACCGCGCCCGTGGTGAACATCGAAGTACCCAAGAGTGCAGGCGAGACCAAGGTGGAGATCCCGGTCACCAATGTGAAGCCCGGCACTGTGGCCGTCCTCGTCCATCCTGATGGCACCGAGGAGATCATCAAGAACTCCCTGCCCACCGAGGACGGCATCCAGCTCACCGTCAACGGCGGCGCCACGGTGAAAATCGTGGACAATTCCAAGGACTTCATCGACACCCGTGAGCACTGGTCGAGAGATCAGGTGAACTTCGTTGCCGCCCGTGAACTGTTCCAGGGCGTGGGCGACAACCAGTTTGGCGTGGGGCATCCCATGACGCGCGGCATGGTGAATACCGTGCTGGCGCGGCTGGCCGGTGTGGACACCACCTCCGCTGCCGGGCAGAACTGGTACGATAAGGGCGTCGCGTGGGCGCGGGAAAACGGCGTGTCCGATGGAACGAACCCCAACGGCAATGTCACCCGTGAGCAGCTTGCCACCATGCTCTATCGCTATGCCGGGTCTCCCGCCGTGAGCGGCTCTCTGCCGTTCTCCGATGCGGACAGCGTGAGCGATTACGCGCAGAACGCCCTCATTTGGGCAACGCAAAACGGCATCCTCAACGGCTACGGAGACGGGCGCATTGGCCCGAAAGCCAACGCCGAGCGCGCGCAGGTCGCCGCCATGATGGCGCGGTTTATCCAGAACGCACAGTAAACAAACCCTCTTCCCATCAAAGCAGCTTTCACAAGGACGAATCGGAGGGCACTTATGATGGGATATCGGATGAATTCGATTGTCTCCCTCTCCGCCTCTGTGCGCGGTCAAATGGGCCGTAAGGACCGCCCGACGAGATAAATCTCGGTCAGGCAAAGCTGTAAAGCGAGGGCATCTGCATTGCCCGCAAGGGCGGCCGGCTTCTTCTAAACCACGGCAAGATAGCGGGGCGCACAGTCCTGTGGCCGCCCCGCCGCCTTGCCATGTGCAAGTACAATCGCATAGAAAACGAGAGCATCGCTGTTGGTATGTCATACCGCGGCGATGCTCTTTTTCATAGCCATGTCATTCCCCGCTGCCGCGGCCCGCCTCCGGCTTCTGAAATTTGGAACCTTCAAATTTTTCAGAAAATGGAGGAAAGAACATGGGTCCCGTCAAGATTTATGTGCAAAATTGTTTGCAGGTGCGCCGCCTACTTTTCGTTTCCTCTTGTTGAAAAAAGGGATGAGAGGGAGTATAATAAAAAGCAAAATAATGTTTGACCCTGCGCCGCGACAGACACCGCTTTCCGAATGCGGCAGAGAGAAGCGGGAAGCGGGGGAATAAAAGATGCATTTTCGTTACAGGCGGAAATAGCAGGAGGGGATAGCAGCGTGGAACAGCAGACGCTAATGATCGTTGATGATTCAGAGCTCAATCGAATGATGCTGATGGACATTTTGGGAGATCAGTATCATTACATTGAGGCTACCGACGGGCGGCAGGCGATCCGACTGCTGGAAAAGGATCTGACGGTCGATCTGATGCTGCTGGATATCCACATGCCAGAGATGGACGGCTTTCAGGTGCTCGAACAGATGGACCGCTTCCGCTGGATCAAGGAGGTCCCCGTCATCATGATCTCCGCGGAGGAGCGCAAGGAGGCTACCGAGCGGGCATATATGTTAGGGGTCACGGATTTTATCCGCAGACCCTTTGACGCCTTTATCGTGCGCCACCGAGTAGAAAACACGCTCAGGCTCTACGCCAACCAGAAGCGGCTGATGAATCTGGTTTCCGCGCAGATATATGAAAAAGAGGAAAGCAACGATCTGATGATCGAGATCCTCAGCCGCGTGGTGGAATTCCGCAACCACGAGAGCGGAGAGCATGTTCGCAATGTCCGCACCATTACGGAGCTGCTGCTTCATAAGCTGGTGCAGAAGACCGATATTTATCCTCTCTCCGAGGAGAATATCACCATGATCAAGACGGCTGCCGCACTGCATGACATCGGCAAGATCACCACGCCCGAGGAGATTTTGAACAAGCCCGGCAAGCTGACGGCAGAGGAATTTGAGATCATGAAGGATCACGCGGCCGCCGGCGCGCGGATACTGGAGGATATGCCCTATGGGCAGGACAAGCCGCTCTTCCGCTACGCGCTGGAGATCTGCCACTGGCACCATGAGCGCTGGGACGGACACGGCTATCCTGACGGGCTGTGGGGAGAGCAGATCCCCATTTCCGCGCAGGTAGTGTCGCTGGCGGACGTCTACGACGCCCTGACAAACGAGCGGTGCTACAAAAAAGCCATCGAGCAGGATACGGCGATCAAGATGATCCTCAACGGCGAGTGCGGCGCGTTCAACCCGCTGCTGCTGGAATGCCTGACGGAGATCGCACCGCAGCTTCGCACGACCGCGCGTCGTCCTGCGGAGGCGTATCCCTACTGGTCTGAGGCCAGCCGTCTGTCCGACGAGGTCCTCTCTCAGGCCGATATGCCGAAAAACGAGCGGATGCAGCGTCTGCTGGAATCCATGCAGGAGCGCATCGACTTTTTCGCTTCGTGCAACGGCGGGATCGAGTTTGAATATGATGCGATTTCCGGTCTGGTGGATATTACCGACTGGGACAAGCCGCCCCAGTACCGCCGTTCTGTGAAGAATGTTTCTCATTTAGAGGAATTCCAGCTCATGGGCAGAAAGGACATCGGCCGCCTGCAGGAGGCTATGGAGAAAACGACGAAGGAAAACCCGGAGTTCACCATGAGTATGTTCCTGCCCTGCGGAGAGGAGAAGCACTGGTGCGATCTGCGGGTGCGGACATTGTGGTCCGAGCGCCGCCCAGACCACTATGTGGGCGCCGTGGGACAACTGACCGATCCGCAGCTTTCCGCAAAGCAGCCGCTGATGGTGACCGATACAAACGCGGGCGCGGCGGCAGAGGGGGCTTCGCGCATTGCGGAGGAGATTCGGCGGCTGAAAACGATTTTCGATGCCATTCGGCTGGTGGACCCCATCTCCCATTCTGTGCTGGAATTGGACAAGCAGGGCAGGCTCCATCCGACGGGCGGCAGCTGTGCGGCATTTTGGGGCAACTGCGGCATCGGCTGCGCAAACTGCATTTCCAATCGGGCGTTCGCACAAAAGACCACCTTGAATAAGCTCGAATTCACCGACACGGACGTATACTTTGTTATTTCCAAGTATCTGAGCCTGAATGGCGTTCCCTGCGTTCTGGAGATGTTTTCAAAATTGAAGGACGGGCGCTGGATCGACGCCGACGGCAGCCGGCTTCTGCTCGACTGCGGTCGAGGGGAAAACATGGAGCTGTTCATGGACCCCCTTACCAAGGCCTATTCCAGACAGTACTTTGAGACACACCGCTCCGATTTGGAGGGCATGGGCTGTGTGGCTATCGTGGATGTAGACAACTTCAAGCAGGTGAACGACACCTTCGGCCATCAGGCGGGCGACGCCGCGCTGAAGGGGGTCGCTGCGACGATCCATGCCTGCATCCGCAATACGGATATCCTGATTCGGTATAACGACGATGAATTTTTGCTCCTGTTCTCGCAGATGAACAAGCAGGTTTTGGAGAGAAAGAAGACCGAAATTCAAGATGCGGTCAAGCATATTGCGCTTCCGGAGTATCCGGAGCTGCACCTGTCCGTCAGCTTCGGCGGCGTCAGCGGTGTGCATCCCCTGGGGGAGGCCGTCCGGCAGGCGGATTGCCTGATGTATGAGGACAAGGAGAAGCATCGCGCGAGAGCGGGTGCGGGCGCCCTGCGGAGCTAAAAGCGGCTTCAAATGATATGGACGCATCGGAAAATTTGATCCGACCTGAGCGGAGGGAGTAAGGATAAATAAAGATCGGGGGCGGGAAACGAATGAAACGCCGTGTGATATTGGTTTTAGCATGTCTCATAGCCGTGGGAGCGCTTTGCGGCTGCGGCGCGCGGCAGCCGGACACCTCGCTGCCCAAGCTCCTCATCGGCAGCGATACCTATCCGCCCTATGTCTATATGGACGACAACGGCGACATCACCGGCCTTGATGTGGAGCTTGCCCGAGAGGCCTTCCGCCGCATGGGGTATGAGGCGGAATTTACCTCCATCGACTGGGAGCGTAAAAAAGCGTTGGTGGACGCCGGAGAGATCGACTGCATCTGGGGCTGCTTTTCCATGAACGGAAGGGAGGAGGACTACCGATGGGCCGGACCCTACATGGTCAGCCGGCAGGTGGTCGCGGTCAATCGGCACAGCGACATCCAAGCCATCGAGGACCTTGCGGGCAGGAGCATTGCCGTGCAGGCCACCACCAAGCCGGAGGAGCTTTTTCTCACCCGTCCCACCGACGATATTCCAGAGGTGAAGGCGGTATTCAGCCTTGAGGACCGCAGCGTGCAGTACGCCGCGCTGGAGAGCGGCTATGTGGATGCCATCGCCGCCCATGAGGAGGCGATCACACAGTATATGGAGGATTACGGCGCGGATTTCCGCTTTTTGGCTCCGCCGCTGCTGACCGCGGGGATCGGCGTGGCGTTTTCCAACAACGATACCCGCGGGCTGGCGGGGGAGCTGACCAAAACGCTGGCAGAAATGCGGCAGGACGGCACAATGCTTGCGATCGTGAGCAAATACATAGAGCATCCGGAGAGCTATTTGGAGGTGGAGACCCTTGGACGCTGAGAAGAACCAGCCTATTACCAAGGGGGCGTTTTGGCTGATCTGCATTACGGTGGGTGTTCTTCTTTTGACCGCCGTGTACTTCTTTGCCCGTCGGTCGGATCTGGGCAGCTGCGAGCGTCGAATGAGCATGACCGTGGAGTTCGTCAAGGAGCAGGCCGGCAGCTACTCGAAATACAATAAAATCGCCATGGCAAAGGCGCTCGTGTGGGAAGCCAGCGCGCTTACGCGGCTGGCGGGCATCCCCATGGACTGCGATGAGGAGACGCTTCACCGGCGCGCCGAGGATGTGTTGGTCACGGGCATTTCGGTGCTCGACGCACAGTGCGAGCTGCTGTGCGAGTACACCACAGACGGCGTGGGCTACGAGGAGCTTCGCACCGGTATCGCGCCGGAGCGGCTGGCGAATGTGCTGGCCTATCCGCAGAACACCTACATCAAGCGGATCTATCTGGCGGACGGCTCCTATGCCGATACCGCCATCCAACGCTCCTCGGACGAACGCGGCATCGTCGTCGCCTACTGCCACACCAGAGCGGAGTTTGCGGATAAGTCCACGATCTCCGTGCAGACCCTGCTGCGGGGCTATGGGCGCAGGCTGGCGGGGACGGTGGTGCTGGTGGAGGGGAAACGGGTGGTGGCTGCCAATGACCCTCAGCTGCTGAATACGGAGCTGGCGGATGATCCGCTGCTTCTCGCCATTCGGGAGAGCGGAAGGCCGGACGAGCTGGTGGACGCGGGGCTTGATGAGAACGGCACCCGCTGTTACGGAATGTACAGCCACGGGCGGGACTATTATCTCTATGTCTATCTGCCCGTGGACCAGATTTATAAGGTCACGCCCTCCAGTGTGACGGTGACCCTCATTGCCTACCTTGTGGTGCTGGCGATGGTCTATCTGCTGCAATGGCGCTCCGCAAGAAAGTACCAAATGCAGCAGGCAAACGCCGAGCGGGCCTACCGACTGTCTTTGGAGCAAAAGAACGCCGAGCTGGAGCTGGCTGTCCAGCACGAGACGGCGGCAAATCAGGCCAAGCGGGAATTTCTGTTCAATATGTCTCACGACATCCGAACGCCGATGAACGCCATCATCGGCTTTACCTCGCTGGCCGCCGCGCACATCGATAACAAGGAGCAGGTGATGGAGCACCTGAAAAAGATCTCCACCGCCAGCCGGCATCTGCTCTCCCTCATCAACAATGTGCTGGATATGAGCCGCATCGAAAGCGGCCGGACCACGCTGGAAACGAAGACGGTGCATCTGCCGGAGCTGGTACACGATATTCGTGATATCGTGCAGGGAAGTGTGGCCGCCAAGCGGATGTCTCTGTTCATCGACACCGTTGACGTTGTGGACGAGGATGTGATCGCCGATCCTATGCGGCTCAATCAGATCCTGCTGAATCTTTTGTCCAACGCCGTGAAATACACGCCCGCCGGCGGCACCGTCAGCCTGCGGATCGAGCAGAAGCCCGCCTCGCCCAAGGGCTTGGCGGACTATGAGTTCCATATCCGCGACAACGGCATCGGCATGAGCGAGGAATTCCGCCGGCACATTTTCGAGCAGTTTTCCAGAGAGAAATCCACCACCGTCAGCAAAATTCAGGGCAGCGGTCTGGGTATGTCCATTGTAAAGAGCCTTGTGGAGATGATGGGAGGCACCATCTCCGTGGAGAGCGAGCCGGATAAGGGCACGGAATTTGTGGTCGCTCTGCGCTTCCCCATCAGCGGGGAGAAGTGGGAGCCGCGGCAGATCGCGCAGCTGGAGGGCCTTCGCGCGCTGGTGGCGGACGACAGCACCAACACCTGCCTGAATGTCAGCAAAATGCTGCGCTCCATCGGGATGCGGCCCGAATGGACCATCTCCGGCAAGGAGGTGGTCATCCGTGCGAGAGACGCGATGGAGCAGGGCGACGCTTTCAGCGTTTACCTCATCGACTGGCTGCTCCCCGATATGAACGGCGTGGAGGTGGTGCGTCAGGTGCGGCGGGTCGTGGGAGACGATACGCCCATCATCATCCTGACCGCCTACGACTGGACCGATATGGAGGCAGAGGCGAGGGAGGCAGGCGTGACGGCCTTCTGCGCCAAGCCGCTTTTCATGTCCGAGCTGCGGGATGTGCTGGCAAAGCCGTTTGGCACGGAAGAGAAGGACGCCGCACAGCCGAAGCGTGACTTTAGCGGAAAGCGGCTGCTGGTGGTGGAGGACAACGAGCTGAATTTGGAGATCGCCACTACCATTTTGGAGGAGGCGGGCTTTACGGTGGAGACGGCGGAGAACGGCCGCGTCGCCGTTGAGAAGGTGGAGGCCGCCGCCCCCAACTGGTACGATTTGGTTCTGATGGATATTCAGATGCCGGAGATGGACGGCTACGAGGCCACGCGCCGCATCCGCGCGCTTGCGGACAAGGAAAAGGCGGGCGTTCCCATCGTAGCCGTGTCGGCAAACGCCTTTGAGGAGGACAAGAAGAGCGCGATGAGCGCCGGTATGAACGGCCACATCGCCAAGCCGCTTGATGTGAAGCTCCTATTTCGTATCCTGTCGGAGCTGACGAAGTAGCGCGTTGGCCGACGGCGGTTTCGTTACACATACTCCCTTTCGCTCCCTCTTGAAAAAGCGGGCGAAAGGGAGTATAATATGCAGTAAAATAAGCATTTATGTTTTTGCGGCGTAGGAGCGAGCGCTCACGCTGCGTAAAAACAAGCTGATCAGGGGGGTGCTCGGCGCTGGCGGAGCATAATTGGGTGAGTTCGGAGCTGAAGGTCGGTATGCGGCTGGAGATGCTTTCAGAGAACCAAACGCCGCTTTTCAAAGGCGTTATCAGCAAGAAGGACGATGAATGTATTTGGGTCTCCCACGCGGAGGGCAGCGAGGTGCCGCCGGTCGTTTACAACAGCCGCGTGCGGCTGAAGGGGTACAAGAAGGATGATAACATCCTCATACTCTGCGGCACGGTGCTCGGCAGCACGCCGCTGTTCTGGAAGATCGGGCAGATCTCGGAATTCAGTATTTTCAACAAGCGGGAAAATTACCGCCATCCCGTCGCCATCGTGACGACGGCCCGCCGCCTGCCGAATAGGCCGGGGGAGGAGCCGGAGGAGGAGACGGAGGAGGAATGTGTGGCCGTCGGCACGGAGCAGTGCGCGGTGGTGAACATCAGCATCGGCGGCGTGCTGTTCTGCTGCGACCATCGCTTTCCCGTCAATGCCACCGTGCAGCTGGGAGAGATCCGGTTTTATCCGGATCACCTGCCCTTTTTCCTGCGGTGCAAGGTCCTGCGGGCAAGCGAGCAGGACGGCAGATACTTTCACGGCTGCCGCTTCATCGACCTCGGCAGGAAGGAGCAGGAGCGGATGGTGCGGGAGATTTTTCTGATGCAGCGCGACGAGATCCGCCGCAGGAACGGCCGATAACAGCGCCGTTCTCTGAAACAAAAAGCAAACGGGTGGGAGCAAGGAATTCCTTGCTCCCACCCGCTTTATTTCCGTTGGGCCGGTCGAGGGGCTCAGCGCCGTCTGCGATCGATGCCGCTCTTTTTGTAATATTCCGCCTTGTCCGCATACATCAGCTGTTCCGCCTCCGTCACGGCGCGGAACAGGTCGTCACCCAGTGTCTCCATCCGGACTGAGCCAATCGCCAAATTCACGGAATGCTTCCTCGTGACCTCCCGCAGCTGTGCCGCCAGCGCATCGGTGTCTGCCTGAGTAACGTTCGGGCAAACTGCCAGCAGCTCGTCGCCGCCGATGCGGAACAGGCAACTGCTATCGAATACCTGTTTGAGACATTCGCAGGCATCGAGGATCAGCGCGTCGCCCGCCTCATGCCCCTGCGTGTCGTTCATCTGCTTGAGGCCCGTAACGTCACAGTACACAACGGCAACGCTCTGCGTCGGATCCAGCTGATTGACAAAGTCGGTCAGGGCGAAGCGGTTGCCGAGCTTGGTGAGCGCGTCCTTATAGCTCAGCTCCAGCAGCTTATTCAGCAGCTTTCTCCGCTTGAGACAGGAGAGCAGGAAGGCTGCCGCGATCTGGAGCATATCGTGGGAGTATTCCAAAAATTTCGGCGGCGGATTGTCCACGCCGCAGAAGCCAATGACCTTTCCCTTGTCGTACAGGGGGACGATCACAGTAGAATGGATGCCCTGCCGCTTGAGGTTTTCGTATTGCAGCGGGTCAGTCTCCTTTGTCTCCTCCAGATCGGGGATCATGATGGCCTTTCCGTCCTCAAAGTTGCTGTACCAGTTGGCGCAGACATCCGGCGGTAGGTTTTGCAGGTTATCCTTCTCGGGATGGATGCCCGGCGCGCACCATTCGTAGGTGTTGTCGTCGCCGCCGTTTTCGTTTTTCTCGAAAATGTAGGTCCGCTCGCCGCTGAGCGCCTTTCCCAGATGCTCTAAGATGATATTGATGCTCTCGTCCGGCGACTCTGCGGCGATGGCCTTTTTCAGACCCTCGTTGGCCAAGGCCTCAATATCCCGATAGAGCTGGATGACCTGATCCTGCACACGCTCCTTCGTAATATCGACTGCGATCTCGATCCGGTACTTCCGCTTCGTTTCCGAGTCCTCGATCAGCGTGTCCTTCAGGATAAAGTATTTTTCGATGACAGGGTTATAGTAACGCCACTCCTCGAACTGCCCGACACATAGCCTGTCGTTGTTGCAGACCCCGCAGGGGATGGCGCTGTTTTGCAGCACCTCGTAGCAATTTTTACCCTTGATCTCGTCCAGCGACTTCAGCCCGAAGGCATCCAGTGCCTTTTGATTCAGGTAGACAAGCTCGTGGGTCTCGATATCCGCCGCGTACACAAGCTCATCTAAATTTTGGAAAAATTGACAGACATTTCTTGATTTGGCCATTTCCGTTCGGTCTCCTCCTCCGGCCTCTAAAAACGACAGCCCTGTCGTATCGTTCGGCATCAAGCGAGCCGTCCGCCTTCGCCGTAAAAAAGGGCAAAAAAATGGGCAGCGTTGGTCACTGCACATTACGTTATATATATATCAGCGTGTCAATAAACCCATTTCTGTCATTCCGAGGAGCGCAGCACCCGCAAGGGGTACGCCGCATCCCCATCCAGCAGCCTCCCTTGTGAAAGGGAGGTGGCACGGGCGCAGCCCGTGACGGAAGGATTCCGACCACAAGAAAGCTGTCCTAAGAACGGAATCCCTCAGTCAGCTTCGCTGACAGCTAGCCCTATCCCTTTTGTCCCTTCGGGACATTTCCCCTTGACAAGGGGAATCGGCCTCGCAATGACAGGCTTTTTTGACAGTCTCATATATATATATATATATATCAGTGAAGCGGATATGTCAAGGGTTTTTCCTCAAATTTGTGTAAATATCGCCAATCTGTCCAATCGTATATTGGACAGATTGACGAATAAAATTTCTTGACTTTTCGATTATTTTCTTGCATAATATGAGCTTTAAATAGTAGTATTCTGTCTATATTTAGAAAAAGTGCTGCCGTTCAAGCCTTGAATTTTGGTAAAACTGCCGAGCGGTCGCGCTTCCCGGAGGAACGTTTTTTGTGCCCCGACGCGGGAGGACAGAGCGGCGCCGATTTGGAGTGATACCCAGAGGGGTTGAAGATCGGGAACGACTTTTCGATAGCGTTCAAGGACAATATCTTTACGGTCAGCTTCCAGATCATAAATCGGGAGGGCACGGCGATGACCTCCGCGGATTTTCAGGGAAAACGCATCAATCAGGAAGTGAAATAAACAGCATTGTAACCACCAGTCATTCCGGTGGTTACAATGCTGTCAGCTTGTCGAAAAAGTGGCTTCGCCGGACTTACTTGTTCAAGAAAGCGCCCAGCCGCTTGTCTTCGGATTTGATATGGTTCACCAAAACGGCAATATGGCCGTTCAGCGCGCCCAAGTCCGCGATGCTGGGGCCGGCAGCCGGAATCTTGTTGGCAATTTCACGCAGCTTCGTCTTATAAGCCGCGTGAAACTGTTTATGTGCGGTAATGCCAGGATAATTGCTCTTAGCCTGGAGCTGCTCCTCATGGGCGAAATGCTTGTCCACATAGTCCAGCAGAAATTTAATGGTAGGATCCAGAGCGGCGCGCCCCTGCCCTTTTCCGCAGGCATCCATCAAGTTATTGACGGCGCGAAACAGTTCCCGATGCTCTCCGTCGATGATTGAGTTTCCGGTTTCCAATTCTTTTGTCAATTCGTATTTCATAGTACACAGTTCCTTTCTCTGTTGTTAATCGGTCAAACAGCTTGCAGATATGCACCCTTGCGCGCGGGGCAACCGCAAGCAGACGCAACGCTAGATTCGCTGTTCCACAAGACCGAGTCTATCACCGTCCATGAAAAATGTCAATATACAGCGAAGCCTTTTTGGCGTTCACTCCGGCATCCCGTTAGCGGAGGCTGGATCTGTAAAGGAAGGTGACGATCTGCGCACGGGTACACGGCGCATTGGGGGAGAAGGTGGTGGCGCTGGTTCCGCTGGTGATGCCGCGGGAGAGCGCCCAGCGGATCGCGGGAGCGTAGTAGGCATCGTTGCTCACGTCGGAAAAAGACATAGAATAGCTGGAGGAAACGAGGCCGGCGCTGCGGTGCAGGTAGGTCATGGCCTGCGCCCGGCTGACGGTCATCTCGGGAGAGAAGGTATTGGCACCGGTGCCGCTTGTGATCCCACGCTCGAACGCCCAGAGCACAGCTTGATAGTATTGGCTGCCCGGGAGCACGTCCACAAAGGGACTGCCTGTACTGCGCGGCGTCGGACTGCCGGCGGCGCGCCAAAGGTAGGTCACGATCTGCCCCCGTGAGCATGGCTCGTTTACGCCGAAGCGCGTTTGGCTCACGCCCTCGGCAATGCCGTTATAGACGGCCCAACGAATGGGCTCGTAGTAATAGTCTGTCGGGCTGACATCGCTGAAGGTGAGGGGGAAGCCCGGTGCTGAGGCACTGGTGCCGACGGTGATCTCCACCGTTCCGGTATAGGTCCTGCCGTTTGTGCTGCGGCCGGTATAGTCGATGGTGACCGTTCCGGAAAAGCCGGTGGCTGCGGCAAAGGTCACATCGTCGATCAGGCGGCCGCTTCCGCTGCGATAGCAGTTTACCGAGGAGGAGAGCTCGACATTGCCTTTGCCGTAGGCGCTGTATTGGGAGTACAGCGTGCCGCGGCGCGCGGAGGGCTGCTCAAAGCGGACATAGTTCAGGCGTTCACCGACGATAGAACGGCAGGCATCGTTGAAGTCGTCCGCGTCAAAGCGAATATAGCCGTCCCGCGAGATCGAATAGCGCACGACCTCCGCACCGTAAGCGCTGTCCACCGCAATGCGTACTGTGCCGGACCAACGGGAGCCGCCGTCGTCATAGCCGCGGAAGGGGATGGACACCACGCCGGTAAAGCCGCTGGCAGGGACAAAGCACACATCGGAGACACCGGGACTGTCGCTGCGGTAATAGTTGGTCGATGCAGAGACCTTTGAACTGCTGTAAGCGCTATCGTAATTATAATACAGCGTGCCCTGCGAGGAGGAGGGTAGGTCAAAGCGGATGCGGCTGAAGCTGCGCCCACGATCGCGGCGGCAGAGATCGTTGAAGTCCGCGGCTTCAAAGTATACTGTCTTGCCCCGCGTGGTGGTGTAGCTGACAACGCCGTCGTCGCCGGAAACGCGGATGACTACGCGGCCGGTAAAGCTGCCGGAGTCTTGATAACCGGTATAGGGGATGGTCACGGTGCCGGAGAAGCCGGCAGCGGGAACAAAGGTGATGCCCGAAATGCGCGGGGAGGAACCGCTGCGGTAATAGCGCGTAGTGCTGCCCACGCGGCTGGAGTAGCTGCCGGAGTCCGTGTAGTTATAATAGAGGACACCCTCTGAGGCGGCGGGCAGATCGAATTTGACATAATCCAGGCTTGTGCCGTTATAGTCAATACTGGCGGCATTAAAGTCCTTGGGCTTGAAGGAGACGCTGCGGCCAACGGAGGTAGTGTAGCTCACATCGGTGCTGCCGGTGGAGCCGTTGGCGGCGGAGACCCGAATGGTCACCCTGCCGTTGTAGGTGCCGCCGGAGCTGTCTGTGCAGCGGTAGGGTACCGTCACGGTGCCGGTAAACCCGTCGGCAGGGACGAAGCTGATGCGGTCCAGAGAGGGGCTGCTGGTGACATAGTAGCGGGTGTCGCTGCTCACCTGCTGAGAGAAGGGCGCGGCCGTGCTGTAATCGTAATACAGCGCACCCTGATAGGATCTGGGCTGGTCAAAGGTGAGATAGCTGATGCTGCGGCCCGTCCGGGACTGGCACACGGCGATAAATTCCTCGCTGGTGAAGGTCAGCGCCCGACCTGCGGAGGCGGTGTAGGTCACATCGCTGTCGCCGCTGACGTTCACGAGGACCGTGCCGTGGAAGGAGCCGCCGTTGGAGGCGTAGCCGGTGTAGGCGATCTCCGCCGTGCCGTTGAAATCCGATGCGGCCACAAAGGAAATGTCGGAAATGCCCTCCTGCCCGCTGCCTGGGGCGTAATAGTACTTCTCCGAGCCGCCTACGCCGTGGCCCGGTGCGTCGGCGGAGACATAGCCATAGTACAAAACGCCCTGCTTGGGGGAGACGGAAATGCTGCTGAGATAGCTGAGCGAGCCGCCGGTCTTTTCGGTGCAGCGGCTGCGCAGGGTGGAGAGGAAGGAGGAGAAGGCAAGGGGTTCGGTGCCGTCCACAGAGGAGCGGATGGCCTCGGCCTCGTCCTTTTTCACGGTGACGCTGCACTCGGCGGTGTAGCCGGTGCCATTGGCGGTGGCGGTGATGGTGGCGGTGCCCTCATAGTGGGCGGAAATGCTGCCGCCGAACACCTCCGCCACGGAGGGGTTGCTGGTCGTCCACACGATGCCCTTGTCTGCGGCGGTGCCGAAGGCGGAGTAGGTCAGGCTCTCGGTGCGGCCCACCAGCAGCGTGAGGCTGGTTTTGCTGAGGGTGATGCCGGAGACCGTCACCTCGCACTGGGCAGACTTTTCCTTGTTCGCGTTTGAGACAGCGGTGATTTTGGCCTTACCCGGCGCGACGGCGGAGACGACGCCCTTGTCGTCTACTGTGGCGATGGAGGGGCTGGCGCTCGTCCAGGTGACAGTGCGATCCAGCGTGGTATTATAGGGACCGGTGGTGTCTGTATCGTAGGTCACGGATGCCGTGAGCGTCAGGTTCTTGCCCACATCCAGCGCAGCGGGCGTGGACGGGTCGATCGTCACGGCGGAGACCGTGGGCGTGGGCGTGGGTGTAGGCGTGGGTGTAGGCGTGGGAGAAACGGGGTCCTCGGCATACACCGGCAGGGTCAGGGCGCAAAGCAGCGCCAGCGCGAGAACAAGGGCGCGCAGACGCATGAGCGTGGTTCGTCTCATGGGGAGAAAAGCACTCCTTTCAGAAATAAAGCATGGGGGCGGGCGGTGACGCCCGCCCCCGTTGGGGAAAATCATTTGGGGAAAATCATTTTTTGGGATCGTAGGTCAGCTTCCCGCCGGTGGCGTCCCACTCGGTAGCACCGTTGGCGATCAGGAATTTAGCGGTGTAGAAGCCGTTATCCTCAACGATATTTAGGCGAATGATTAGGGTACCCATTCCTTTGCCGCTGTTGCTGGACTTGTCCGCAATACCGGAATTGAAGGTGATGGAGGTTTCGCGTTTGATGTCGGTAAAATCAAAGGTCAGTGAACTGCATGGAGCAGTGTCGCTGCTGCCTAAATACCTCTGCGTCAGCGCTCTTGGGTCAAGAGCGCCAATGATCGTGGTGCTGCTGGTGTAGCTGCCGAATTTATCCACATCAGCCAACGGCTTATCAACGACCTGCAATAGCTTATCACTGTCCTCTGTGAGGAAATACAGATTCTCGTCAAAGTCGATTTTAAGCGTTCCGCTGTATTTGGCGTTTGCAGCTTCATCCCAAGTCTTATATACGCTGGTGGTGGTGATGGTGGTGCTGATGGCCCGCACTCTGGGGGGCTGGTTATCCACCGCGTAGAGGGGGGCGTTGGCGCTGAATGCGTAGCCGGAGCCTAAGGGACTCTTGCCAACGGCCACGACCCAATAGCGACCGCCTGGCAGCATATACTTTGAGAAGTCGATGGGCTTCGATGTTAGGCTGCCGGCTTTCAGAGTAAGATCGCCGCTGGCAACGCTATAGCTGATGGTTTGACCGGAGGCGATGATGCCGGCAATTTGATCCTTGGTAGACTGATCCGCAAAGAAATCAAACACGGAGCCAAGGGAAACGCTTCCGTTCATGACGTTCTCGCGCATGGCCTCAAGAAGTGTGAGATTCTTATAAGTGGGTGACCATTTATCGTGCTTTTCCGCATCGCCTATCAAATGAGTTTCCAACTTATCTGTGAAGGGCGTTCCGGCCTTGGCCGCAGTAAAGGCCATATAGTTTACATTCGCGTCCCGATCCGCCTTGATGGTGGCAGTGGTTGTGGCCACGCTGATAGAGAGAATGGGCCGCACCACCTCAGCAGTCTCAAAGCGGAAAGCGTAAACGCCGGAGGTAGACTCCTCAGATTCGCCTTGCAGGACAAAGTAGGCAATGTATTTCGTGCTGGCTGCCAGTCCGGAGATCTTGACAGTTTGCAGACTACCATCGTAGCGGCCGATGCCGGCGATATAGGTGGGCGCCTTGTTCAGATAGGTGCCGCTGGTGATCGCATCGGCGCGGGGGAGCTCCACGTTGCCTGCCGTCAACCCTTCGCCGTTTTTCGGCAGCTTGTCCCAGTTGCCGTTGTCGGCGGTGATGACGGTCTTATCATTCAGAGTGGTGGAGATTTTTCCTACCTGGGTGACCACATAATAGAACCGCGTGTTGGGACGGTTGAGCTGAATGTCAATACTGGCGCTGGAATCGCCGACGGTAAAGATGGGAGTGCCGTTGTCGAAGGTGGGGGCATTCTGATCCCGGAAGCTGCAGGAGACCGTATATTTCGCGGGGACGCCGATCTCCTTGACGGCATAAATGCTGTTTTGGAACTCCTTGTAGCTGTCCGGTGTCAGGAAGGGGGTGTTGGACAGATTCCGCAGGGATTCCGCGGTGCCGGTCACCGGCGTGATGGACAGGGATACGCTGCCACTCCAGTTATCACGCACTTCGGAGGATTCCAGCTTGGTGATCTTGATGGCAAATTCCCGGTCTTCGGTGAACGCCTTGAGCTTCTGCCAATCAAGACCGAGAGAGCCGGCGAGGGTGACGCCCACCTGCGGGTTGAAGGTGTTGGTTTTGATCTCTACCGTATTCTTGGTTCCGCTGACCTGCTCCCAATTAGTCGTGCCGACTTTGCGCGAATAGAGCTCAAAGGAGAGACTCTTGTTCGACCAGATCACCATGTCCCACAGGACATTTTCGTTGACGCTGGCGGCAGTGACGGGGGAGAGACGGAAGGTCATATCCGGGTCACCCTTGGTATCCGGGAGCTGTCCGCTGTTTTGCACGGCGGAGAACACCAGCTGCGCGTCGATGGTGGTGAATTCCGGCAGCTTGGTCACGCCCCGGCTGCCCGCCATGGCGTTTTCCGCCACGGAGGTATCCACGATGCCGCTGAGCTCGAAGTAGTACGTCACGCCGCTGGAGAGGTTGATGGCACTCTCCTTGGGCTTATCCTTGTTGTAAGGGAAGGTGACGATCATCTCGCCGCTGTCCGCGTCCAGCGTGACGGTGGCGTAGCGGTAGTCGATGACCCAGTTGGTGTTGTCGGCGGCAGTGGTGGTCTTTTCTGCCACCAGGGCAGGCTGGCCGCTGACGGGCCGGTAGTAGAGCTTGATGTGAGATCTCAGGGCGTTCGCCAGCGCCTCCCGGGCGGCGGCCTTTTTATCCGCGGGGGCCGAGAGCGTATCATCATAGAGCTTTTTGAAATCGTTGTAGACGGGCTTGCCGCTGCCGTCCTGGGTCTTGCCCTTCACGCTTTCGGAGAACACAAGGCGGATGGAGGTGTCGGGATAGGGGGTGGGGAGCTTGCCGCTGTCCGTGCCGTCGTGGGTGAACTCCTGCTTGACGGTGGGCGGCTCGTTGTCCAGCGTGTTCAGGAGCAGGGGGAATCCAAATTCCCCGGTGTAGACGTTGTAGTTGCCCGCCTTGTCCTTGACCACATAGTAGAGGTCGTAGGAGGTCTGCCCCTCCAAACCGCTGACGGTGAATTTTACATCGGCAGCGGCCTTGGAGGCGTTGGCACTGCCCTTTTTCAGGGCCCCCAGACCGGTTTCGATCTGGATCTTCGCAGCCAGAGTCTCCTTGTCTGTGATGCCGTTGGCAAAGAAGTCCGCGCCGTGCTTGACCACCGCCCAATAGAGGGTGGCAGGCTCGTTCACCGAGAAGGTCACGGAGGCGGAGCGGGCCGCCACGTCGGACACCCGGATGCTCTGAAGGACGGGGGGCGTCGTATCCAGTGTGGTGACGGAGAGCTTCTTCACCGCGGAGCTCTTGCCGTTGTCGGCATCGTTGAGCCAGAGGTAGAGGTCGTAGGTGGTCTCCTCCGCCAGATAGGCGGTGTTCACCCGGGGGATCAGCAGCGGCGTGTTCTTCTTCACGTCCATCACGCCGTAGCCCAGATTGCCGGTGATGGAGCCGGTCTTGAAGTTGGCCGCCGTAGGCGCGGCAGAACCCTTGGGCAGCAGCGCGTAATAGAGGCGGCAGTCCTTGGTGGGCATGACCATGGCCTGTACGATCTGCTCCTTGCCGGCGGTGTCCGTTTTGGAGAAGGTCATGTTGGTGTAGGGATAGCCGGCGGCGAAGGCGGGGACCGTGTCATCCGGGGTGGTGAAGGCCGTGACCTTCACGGGACTGTGCCGTCCGCGGGCGTCCACCAGCATGGCGGAAATGTAGTAGGAGCCGTCCTTGGTGAGACCGGAGAGCTTGGCGGTCAGCTCCGTCTTGGAGGCCGCGACCTTGATATTGCCGCTCTTGACCACGGAATGAGAGGTGGCGGGGTTCAGCAGGACGGTCTCATTCACGGAGCCGTCCGTCAGGGCGGTGACGGCCCAGTAGATCGTGCCGCTCTTGTTGGCGCTGAACACGGTGTCCGCCGAGGTGGGGGCCACGTTCCGCGCCGCAGGATAGCCCGCCAGCAGGCGGGGGTCCTCGGAGGATTCGATGGCGGCGGCGGAGTCCATCACCGCGCCGCCGATGTTGCCGGTCACGCCGGGGCGCACCACAATGGTATCGGGCAGCATGGGGATGGTGGAGCCGCTGGCGTTGACCGTGGCGCTGGTGATGTCGCCCTTGCCGGTCACGGTGGCGGCAGTGTCCAGATTCAGATCCCGGACGGTGCCGTTGATGCCGATGTTCAGGGTGGAGCCGGTGGCCCGCTCGTCCACCGTCACCTTATTGGCCACGCCGCCGCCGATGCCCAGGAAGGAGGCGGGGGAGCGGTTGATGACCTCCTTGATGTTGCCGGCCAGCTGGAATTGAGCGCCCTCCGCGCCGTCCAGCTTGATGAGGGCAAGGCCTTTGCCGTCCGTCGTCCGATCCTCGATATAGCCGGAGGTGCGGACGGTGGTATCCTTGATGCTGGTGAGGCCCTCGGCCCGAACGCTGAGGAACTGGTTGGTCATGCTGTCGATCTCCAGACCGTTTGCCGTCACGTTCCGCAGGATCACGCTGCTCTCGCCCTTCTGGCTGGAGCCGGTGCCGCAGACCACGATCTTGCCGCCCACGGTGACGTTGTTGAGCACCACATCGTCAAGGCCGATGCCGCCGGTGAGGTAGAGGTTGCCGGTGACAATGGTGTTGCTCAAGGTGACACCGGGAACGGTGATGGTGAGGTTGCCGTAAACGTTACCAACCTTATGATCGCCGGAGCGGTTTACCAGCGTTCCGATGGCGTTTGAGAGAACGGTCGCGGCCTGCCCGCGGGAAATCGGCGCCTGCGGGCGGAAGGTACCGTCCGGATAGCCGTTGATGATGCCCATGTCGGTCGCCTGACGGATGACGCCGCGGCCCCATGTGCTGATGCGATTTTCGTCTCGATAATTCTGCGTGGAGCCGGGCGTGTTTTTCAGACGCAGACTGCGTCCGACAAGGGCAACGGCCTGCTCACGGGTCACAGGGGCATTCGGGGAGGCGGTGGTAGCGGAGGTACCCTGCAAACAGCCCGCCTTATAGGAAATGCGGATGTCATCGGCGTACCATGCGTCGTCCGGCACGTCGGTGAAAGGATTTGCGCCCATCTCCTGATAGCCAAAGGCGCGGTTGAGCATGACGACAAATTCCGCCCGGGTGATCGCTCGCTCACCGTGCAGATTGCCGTTGGCATCGCCCTTCATCACGCCCCATTCCTTCATCTGGTTGAGGTAGGGGTCCATCCATGAGGCGGCCTTCGCCGTTTGGGTGAGCGTTAGTGAAACGCCAAAGAGAACGGCGAGGCACAGCCAAAGGCTTGCCGCGCGCCGTGCGGCGTTGGTGATGCGGGTGAGGATATGGGGTCTTTTCATACCTGTTCTCCCTTCGTGTTTTCGTTGGCGCTGTCCTTGCGGGGACGGCTTCTGAGCTGCACGCGAAAGACGGCCTCCCGCACGAAGGTCTCCTCCGCGTGGCACATTTCGATGAATTTCGCGGCGTAGAGACAGCGCTCTCCGCTCAGATCGTTTCTGCGTAGGATCTGGCATTTAAGGATAACGGGCTGGACCGTTACGGGAATGACGATCTCGCAGCAGTCTCCCACCTGAAGCGTCGGGGCGCAGTAAAAGGCCACGCCGCCGCAGCTGAGGTCGATGGAGCTGATGGCCCGGCGGCCCTGCCACTGGGCACCGGGAAGGGGATAGATAAAGCTGGCGAAGCGGATGGGCACCCGCAGGTTGCGCCAGTAGGACTTGTCCAGCAGGGCGATGCGCTCCAGCACGAAGCGGTCCCCGGACCGGCGCAGCAGGCGGCACTGGAGGGAGAGCTGGCTGCCCGCCACCTCCACGAGGTTAAAAACCTCGTGCTTGGCCACCTCGTCTTCCTTTCCGCCCAGCACTTGGATCTCAAGCGTCTCGCCGCTTGAGGGCGTCAGCAGATTTGCGCTGCCCAGCGTTTCGTTTACGCTGTCCAGCAAAAGCACGTTGTTGTTTTTCAGAAAATTTTCCATGAATCGCGGCCCTCCCGGCTCAAGTCTGCGGCGGCGCGCCGTCCCCGTCCGGCTTCTCCGGGTCGAACTGGAGGAAGTAGACGTAGATCTCGACGATCACCTGATATAAGCTCTCTGGGATCTCCTGCCCCAGCTGAAGCTGGGAGAGGATGGTGGCAAGAGAATTGTCCTCGTAAATGGGTACGCCGCTGTCGGCGGCGGCCTCCACGATCTTTTCGGCAAGATAGCCCATGCCGGAGGCCACAATGACCGGCGCGGTGTCGCTCTCGCCGTAATGCAGGGCGACGGCCCGCTTGGCCGGTCTGGAGGCAGGATCACGCTCTGACATTCACACCGCTCCTTTTCTCAAAGATCTTGGGGAATACCTCCGTCAGCGTGACGGGCTTATCCATGCGTCGCACCGTAACCTTGGCGGGGGTCAGGTCGTTGCGGCGGACGATGTCGGTCAGGGACTGCTCGATGCGCTGGGCAAAGGGGAGCGCCCGGGCGGGACAGCCCACCTGCACCTCCACCTCGCTGCCCCGAGTGGTGAGGATCACGTCGAAAAAGCCGAGAGACTGCACATCGATCTTAAAGAGCAGCTTCATGCCGCGCTCCTTCCGGCCGGAGCCGTCTCCGCGGTCGTTTTCCGCGTCGGGGTCCACCCACAGCTCGGAAAAGAGCATCCGCCCGTTCCATTCCAAGGGGAGCAGGTAGTGGTTGATGGGCATATACACGCTCTCGTTGACCAGCATGGCGCTGACGAGGTTGCGGAAGATCTGCTGCACGTCGGCGCTGCCCTCGCCCCGGAGGGCGGCAGCCGCGGCGGCGGAGAGGTGATCCGCGAACTGCACGGCCCGGGCGTCCCGGCCCGCGCCGCCCTTCAGCAGCATGAGAAGGGACTGGTCGTCGATGCCTTCAAGCTGGCCCTTCAGCGTACCGTAGCCGCCCAACTGGTGGAACAGCTCCAGAAGATTTTCCACAGAGCCGTTCTGGTAGCGGGCCACATTCAGCGTCAGCATGGTCAAAAGCTCACGGGGCGTTCCCATATCGTGGGTGCGCTCTACATATTCCGACATATAGGGGATCACGCCCTTTTGCAGCAGCGCCAAATTCCCCTCGCGGTCGCCTGCGGCGATGCCGTTTTCCAGCTGGGCCAGCAGCTCGTGGAGCTTGGCTCCCCAACTGGCGGGCATGGTGTCGGCCATGCCCCGCAGTTCCCGCAGGAGGTTGCCCTCGATATGGGCGGTGGAGGAAAAGTCGGCGTAGCTTTTGAGAAACTTGAGGATGTCGGTCTGCACGGCATCAGACGAGGCGCGGGCGTAGGCCCCCCGCAGCAGCGCGAACAGCGCGCCGCCGAAGCGGGTGCCCGCGCGCATCTGCCCCTTGAGAAACTCAAGAAGCTGCCCCTCATCCATCTCCAGCAGCTCAAAGGCTTTGGACATCTCGGCGGCCACGCCCTCGCTCATGCCGGAGAGCACCACCGTCCGCTCACCGGCGAACAGGCGGGAGAGACTTTCGGACATGGAGGGAGCGGCGCGAAGCCGCTGGAGGAAGGTCTGGAAATTCGAGTCGTAGCGAATGGGACCGTCGCCCTGCAAATTGCTGTCCTGCCGGTCAGTCCGCCGATCGGCGCGGTTGACCTTGCTCAGGTCCGGCGCGTTTTGAATATGGGGGTTTTCCGGCGCTGTTTGGGGTATACGGTTGTTGTTTAGGGATTTATCATAACCGGGCACGGGGTTGGTCGCGCCCAAGAGATCGGGCATTTTTCTTCACCTCGCAAAAAAAGTTGACGACGGCACTTATCTTTTTGCCTTTTCTAGTCGATATAAATAAGAAAGTTAAAAAAGTTAAAAAGGCGGTGCTATATAGACCATGGGTAGTGGAAACGACATCCTTGATACTTATATCTACGAAACCAATACGCTGCTTGAGCAGCTCGAAAGCATTGTTCTCGAAGCGGAAAAGGCGGACACCTTTTCTCAAGACAATGTGAACGAGATCTTCCGCATCATGCACACCATCAAGGGCTCCTCAGCCATGATGGAGTTTGATACGCTCACGACGATCTCTCACCGCATCGAGGATCTTTTCTTTATCATAAGAGAGAACACGATGTCCGTCGTGTCGGAGGAAAACCGTCCCGCGCTGTTCGACTTGATGTTCCAGTCCATCGACTACTTCCGGGCGGAGATCGATAAGATCGAGGCGGGACAGCCCCTTGATAAAAATATCGACAGCTTCCTTGCAAATATTAATAGTCTGATCGCCAAAATTAAGGGCGAGCCGGAGGGGGCCGAACAGTCGCCCGCTCCTGCGGCCGCCGCGCCTGCCGAAAAGAAGGGCGAGGCTGTGCCGGCGGGCTCGACGGAGGACGGGAATGCGGACTTCCCCTATGCCCTGCGCGTCTTTTTCGACGAGGGCTGCGGCATGGAAAACCTCCGCGCCTTCATGCTCGTCACCGCGATTCGAGACTTCTGCGCGGAATCCGACTTCCTCTTTGTGCCCGCGGGCATTGAAAATGACGCCTCCACCGCTGAGCAGGTGATCGAAAACGGTTTCCTGCTCATGTTCAAGCACGCGGAGGATCGTGAGAAGGCGATCCCGGCCGTGCGCTCGTCCGGCTCCGTGCGCTCATATCAGCCGCACGACTATGAGCCGCCGAAGCAGGTGGAGGAGAAAGAAGAGCCTCGAACCGCCGCTCCTGCCGCCTCGGCGGCGCCTGCTCCCGGCGCGTCCGCGCCTGTGGCCGCAGCGGCAGCACAGCAGCACCAGAAGGAGAGCCTCATCAGCGTCAACCTCAGCAAGCTGGACCAGCTCTCCGCTATTGTGGGCGAGATCGTCATTACCGAGTCGATGGTCACGTCCTCTCCGGATCTGAAGGGGTTGCATCTGGACGCGTTCTCCAAGAACGCCCGCCAGCTCCGCAAGCTGACGGATGAATTGCAGGACATCTCCATGTCCCTGCGAATGATCCCCGTGTCCAGCACCTTCCAGAAGATGAACCGCATCGTCCGCGACATGAGCAAAAAGCTCAACAAGCAGGCGAAGCTCACCCTGATCGGTGAGGACACCGAGGTGGACAAGACCATCGTGGACAGCATCGGCGATCCCATCATGCACATGATCCGCAACTCCATGGATCACGGCATCGAGGACACCGAGGAGGAGCGTATTGCCGCCGGAAAGCCCGCGGTGGGCGAGATCATCCTCTCCGCCCAGGACACTGGCAGCGAGGTCATCATCGTCATTCAGGACGACGGTCAGGGCGTGAACGATGAAAAGGTGCTCAAGAAGGCCATCAAAAGCGGCATTGCCTCTCCCGATGTGGAGTATTCCCACCGGGACATCCTGAACTTCTTGATGATGCCCGGCTTCTCCACCAACACCGAGGTGACGGAGTTCTCCGGCCGCGGCGTGGGCATGGACGTGGTGAAAAAGGGCATCGAGGATCTGGGCGGCAACGTGTCCATCACCAGCGAACTGGGCAAGGGCATGACCACCACCATCCACATTCCGCTGACCATGGCCATCATGGACGGCATGGAGGTCTCCGTGGGCGAGACCATCTTCACCATTCCCATCAAGAACATCAACCAGAGCTTTAAGGTTTCCGAGGCGGATATCCTGCACGATTCCGTCGAGGGCGAGATGATCAAGGTGATGGACAACTATTATCCCGTCATCCGTGCGCGGCGCTTTTACCAGATCGAGGGCGGAACGGACAATATCGACGAGGGCATCCTGCTCTGGCTGGAGTCCGGCGGCAATTCCTATTGCCTGTTTGTCGACGAGCTGCTTGGCGAGCAGCAGATCGTGGTCAAGCCTCTGCCGGCTTATGTGAATAACTTTGACATGAAAAAATACGGCATTGCCGGATGCAGCATTCGCGGCGACGGAAACATCAGTCTGATCCTCGACGTGGGCAACCTGTACTCCGCGATGCAAAACCGATACTAAGTAAATGGGGTGAAGAACTTGAACACCGAAAAAGAGACCGCCGTTATGGCCGGCCCCGAGGGCGAGGCGGGCGATACCTCCACGCAGGAAATGGAGGACAAGGGAAGACGGTATCTCATCTTCGTCATTGACGATCTCAAGCTGGGCGTGGACGCCGAATTTGTGGTGGAGATCCTCAGCAGCCATACCGCTACGGCGCTGCCGCTGGTGCCGAGCTACGTCTGCGGCATCTTTAATATGCGCGGACAGATCATCCCCGTGCTGAATATCCGCCGCCGCCTCGGCAAGAGCGACAACGAGGGAGAGAATCTGCTCATCGTGCTCAATTACGACAATATGCAGATCGGCGTTTTGGTGGATGCGGTCGATCAAATGGTTGAGATCGACGATGAGAGCATTCTTCCGATGCCGGCACAGAGTATGCAGCGCTTCGTGTCCGGAATGTGCACCATTCCGGACGGCTCCGGCACCATGCTGGTGCTGGATTGCGGACAGCTCTTGCGGAACGAGTGAAGCGGCGTATGATCGAACTGAACAAGAATAAAGACAAAGTGCTTGAGGAAACGGGCGTGAGCGCGGCGTTCGGCCCCATGTCGATCTCCGACGGGGATTTCCGACGGATGGTGGATTTCATCAAATCCTCTTACGGCATCGACCTGTCGCAGAAAAAACAGCTCATCACGGGACGGCTTTCCCCCACCATCCGCAAGCTTGGCTATAAGAGCTTTTCCGAATTTGTCAATCATCTGCTGGAAAAGCGGGACGAATCCGAGGTCACGCTGGTCATCAACAAGCTGACCACCAACTATACGTTTTTCATGCGCGAGCAGGAACATCTGGACTATTTCTATAAGAGCATCATTCCAGCGCTGGTCCGCCGCCATCAGCGGGACAAGGTGCTCTCTATCTGGTCCGCAGGCTGTTCGAGCGGCGAGGAGCCGTACAACATCTCCATGCTGCTGTTCGACTACCTCGGCAATCAGGCTAAGGACTGGGACACGAGGATTTTGGCCACGGATATTTCCGCTCAGGCTCTCTCTAAGGCGCAGAAGGGCGTTTACGACCTGCCCGACACGATCCCTTCGGATTGGAAGAAGAAGTATTTTACCGCCAACAAGGACGGCAGCTACACCGTTGCCCCCGCCGTGCGGAACAATGTGATCTTCCGGCCCTTTAACCTGATGGACCCCATCGCATTCCGCCGGAAGTTCGACCTGATCTTCTGCCGAAATGTGATGATCTACTTCGACCAGCCGACCAAGGACGCTTTGGTTCGCCGTTTTTACGACGCTACGGTACCCGGGGGCTATCTGCTCATCAGCTACTCGGAGAACCTGAGCCCCAATATGCCCTATCGCAGACTGGCTACGGCAACATTCCAGAAATAGCCAAAGGAGACTGGAGGCAAGTTATGCCTATTATCAATCAAAAGATCCGCGTGCTGGTGGTGGATGATTCCATGGTGGCTCGCAGCATGATCATGCAGGGCCTTTCAACCCATCCCCGCATTGAGATCATCGGCTGCGCCATCAACACCATGGATGCCAAGGCGAAGATCGCGGCCCTCAAGCCGGATGTCGTCACTATGGATGTGGAGATGCCGGGCAAGAGCGGCCCGGAGTTTTTGCGGGAATACATCCCCCAGCACCCGGTCCCCGTGATTTTGGTTTCCTCTTTGAACCTTCGGGTGTTCGACGCGCTGGACGCCGGCGCGGTGGACTTTATCCAAAAACCACAGAACCATGGAGATCGGGATGCCTTCATCACGGCGCTGGCCCAGAAGGTGCTCGTTGCCGCCACCGCCAAGGTGCGGATGGCACGGCCCGCCGCGCCGACTGCTGTGGACGCAGCCGGCGCGAAGCCCTTTCCGCCCTTGGGTGCCAACCCCGCGCTGAACAATGTCCTGATCGGACTGGGCGCCTCCACCGGCGGTACCGAGGCCACGCTGGAGGTGATGAAGCGTCTGCCGGAGGACATCCCCGGTATGGTCATCGTGCAGCACATGCCGCCGGGCTTTACGAAGATGTATGCCGAGCGCTTGAACCGCCTTTGCAAAATGGAGGTGCGGGAGGCGCGAAACGGCGACGAGATCCACCGCGGTCTTGCACTGGTGGCTCCCGCGGACTTACAGGCGCGGGTGGTGCGGATCGGAAATCGGTACACGCTCTCCTGCGTGCCGGGGGAGAAGGTCAGCGGACACCGCCCGTCGGTGGATGCCATGTTCCAATCTATGTCGGAGACCGTGCGGTGCAAAATGGTGGGCATTATCATGACCGGCATGGGGCAGGACGGCGCCGCCGGACTGCTGGCCATGCGGAAAAAGGGTGCCTACACCATTGGTCAGGACAAGGCCTCCAGCGTAGTCTACGGGATGCCCATGGTGGCTCACGACATCGGTGCGGTCTGTACGCAGGCCTCCTGCGAAGACATCGCAGGTGTTCTCATCCGACATTTGAAGGGGCTTGCGTGAGAACGGATGACCACATGGATAAAGCTGCTGCCACGAGACGCGAAAAGCCTCGTGGCAGCGTTTTTTCTTTTTTGTAAGAAAAGTGCGGAGAAAGTTCTTATTTTTAATAGGTGGACTGCCGATATAAATAATGTAGTATCGTAGAAAACATATGGATTGTTTTCTGATTTCCAAGTAGAGAAGGATGTGAGGCTTCATGCTGACTTTTTTGACCGGCGGCGTTTCTTCTGCGAGGGCACCGGGTTCCTATTATGTAGAGGTAAAGCACGGCGCACCAGCCAGGGAAACGGATGGACGCAGCTATGACAGCGCAGAATTTACCACCGAGGGCGGTGAAAGCGATTTTCGCCGCTGCCTTGTCAGCCGACTGGCAAACGAGGTTCGCACAGCCAACTCGACCGGTGACATTCAGGCGCTGCGGGCACAGGTGAGCGCGGGCACCTATACGCCCGACTGCATGGCCATTGCCGGACGGCTCCTTTACATGGCCGGGGAATAAGCGCCCGTAAGGAGCAAACGAGTATGAAAGACCAATTTGAAGAATATATCGCCCTTCTGGAGACGCTGAAGGAGGAGCTGGACCGCCTCGCCGCCCTTGCGCGGAAGAAAAACGAGGCCGTGTGCGGCGATGACCTGATGGCTCTGGACGGCGTCATGCGGCAGGAACAGGCTATCGCCCTCCAATTCCGAGGCTTGGAGCAGAAGCGGGGCCAGCTTCTTGCCGCTCTGGGACTGACCGCCGTGCCCCTGTCCGACCTTCCGGCGCATTTCCCGTCTGAGCGGCGGGAGGCTGCCCAAAGGGCCGTGGACGGCGTGAAGGACAGCTACCGCGTCTATCAGGCCAACAGCGCCGTGGCGCGGAACGCGCTGGAGAGCAACCTGCGGGAGGTCGAGCACGTGCTCGATATGCTGGGCGGCGGGCCCGAGGGCATTTCCGGGCCGGGCTATGCCCCGCCGGAGGCCGAGCCGCCCCAGACGATGAAAACAGATTTCCGCGCCTGAGAGACAAAGGAGATACGATATGGGTTCCATCGGTACATTCGGTTCGTTCACACAGGCACGCCTGGCGATCTACGCGGCGCATAAGGGCCTGAGCGTGACGGGCAACAATATCGCAAACGTCAATACCACCGGCTACACCCGCCAGCGGCTGGAGCAGTCCAGCTTTGGCGCCAGCGGCGCGGATCGGTATTATTCCAGCTTTGATTCGCGGGTGGGCAACGGTGTTCTGTGCACCGGCCTCACGCAGCTCCGCGACCCCTATTTGGACATCCGCTATCGGGGTGAGATGGCCAACGTGGGCAGCATGGATGCCAAATTAGGCGGCTTGGAGAATATTCAGGCGGTGCTGGACGAGGTGGGCAAGGGCGATGACGCCTTCGGCATCATCGAGGCACAGCTCTCCGACATGGTGGCCAAGCTGCGTCAGCTTTCCGACCAGACCGGCCACAGCCTGTACGACATTCAGGTGCGGGCCTCGGCGGACACCCTGACCAAGCAGCTCAACGCCTACGCCAGCCGCCTGCAGGAGGTCTATAAGAACAACATGGCGTCCTATCAGCAGGACGTTTCCAAGGTCAACGGCATCCTCACCAACATCCGGGACCTGAACGCCACCATCCGCAAGAACGAGATCCACGGCGACAACTCCCTGGAGCTGCGGGACGAGCGGAACGTGCTCATCGACCAGCTCTCCCAGTACATGAAGGTGGACGTGACCTACACCACCGAGGACATCGGCGGGGGACAGTGGGTGGAAAAGCTGGTCATCAAGCTGGGAGATGCCAACCCCGACGGCAAGGCCGGCGGAACGGACACCACCACGCTGATCGACGGCGTGTACGGCGCACAGCTCTCCACCACGCAGCTGCTCACTATGAACCCTGCCGCAGACTTGAATCAACCGAACGGCCCAACAAATCAGTGGTATCTTGACGCAAAGGGCAATGCCACAGAGAAGGAAGAGGATGCCGCGAAGTACGACGACCCCAACCTCGGTCTGACTGTCTCCGCCCTGACTGACCGCAAGGGCGCGGTGATGAAGGATAAGGACGGCAAAGAATCCAAGGCGGTGGATCTGGCGGACAACGACCTCTACGGCGCGCTCCAGTCCCAGCGTGAGCTGCTGACCAGATCCGGCGAGTTCTCCACGCAGGAGGACATCGACCGCGACCCCAATGCCGCCAGTCAGCGAGGCATCCCCTACTACCAGAAGTCTTTGGATCTGCTGGCGCGGCAGTTTGCCCAGACGCTGAATGATGCCAATCAGGGCTATGTTTACGACGAGAAGGGCAATTATGTCAAGGGCACGATGGATGCCGACGGCAAGATCACAAGAGACAACCCCAGTTCTTTTACATTTGTAAATCCCCAAAATAATGCCGAGACGCACACCCTCAACCGAAACGACACATGGGACAAGCTCCCTGATTGGGCAAAGAAGCAGATGGGCGGCGCCAATTCCGTAGAGGACTATCTCAAGGGCAACAAGGGCATTTCGATGGGCGCGCCCCTGTTCAGCAACCGGGGCGACCGGAACGATACGGACGGCATTACCGCCGCCAACATCTCCATCTCTGCGAAGTGGGCCGAAGGCCCGCAGATCGTGCGCTCCTTCCAGCTGCCCAGCGCCATGGACAAGATCCCCTCCACGGAGAGCAGCAACATCGACCACATGATCTACCTCTTTGAAAAGAAGCAGGACTACAAGCCCGGCACGATTCAAGACGACGCCAAGGGCAAGGATGTCACCATGTTCACCGGTTCCTTCCAGGAGATGTGGTCCAACATCGGCTCCGTGCTGGGCAACGATATGAAGGTGACCTCCACGCTGCTGGATGCCTACTACGCCTCCTCCGTCTCGCTGGACACCAGCCGGGATTCCGTTTCCAGCGTGGACTTCAACGACGAGGCCATGAACCTGATGCAATATTCCAAATCCTATAGCGCTGCCTGCCGCCTGATGACCACCATCGATTCGGTGCTGGATAAGCTCATCAACGGCACGGGCGCTTGATAAAGAAGGAGGAACGCTCCCATGATCCGTTCAACCACAAACGGCACTCTGAAAACCTATCGCTACAGTTTACAGCGCTCAAGCTACACCATGAATAAGGCCCGGGAGACCGTGCAGACCCAGCGGCAGTTCAACTCCTTCGCCGAGGACCCCGCCGCCGCGGCCAAGGCATTCCAGCTGCGCCGCTCCCTCCAGCGCACCGACAGCCAGTACAATGTGGGCGATTCCGTCAAGCACAAGTACGAGGTGGCCTGGAATACGCTGGAATCCGTGGTGCAGGATGTGAACAACCGCAAGAGCGACTCCGCCTTCGCCATGATCCTACAGGGCAAGAGCGACACCATCGGCTCCGGCGCGGTGGCGCTGGGCCAGTCTATGCGAACTCTGGCCACAGGCATCGTCCAGAGCATGAACTGCCGGTACGGCGAGAACTTCGTCTTTGCCGGGGCGGACGGCCTGAACGTCCCCTTTGAATGGCAGGGCGAGGGCGATGACCGCAAGCTCTGCTACCGGGGTATCCCCGTGGATACACAGGACCCGAAGGAGCTGGAAGCTCTGGAATACATGGCAAATGAGCGCAAGAACGCCGACCTGGGCTTTGGTATGCAGGAGGACGAGAATGGCAACATCATCGGCTCCAGCGTGGCCAACGTGGGCCTTCAGGGCATCACATTCCTCGGCTATGGCAAGGATGCAGACGGCGACCCCAAGAACATCGTCTCCATCGCCGACCGGATGGGCACGCTGCTCCGCCGCTGCGACCCCGACAGCGGCAATTGGGCCAGCGCGGCTGACAAAGAGGAGTTTTCCCGTCTGGCCAAAAAATTCGAGGATGCCGCCTCGCAGCTGACCGACAAGCACACGGAGATGGACACCCAGGCCGCCTTTATCAAGAGCAATCAGGATCAGCTCAAGGCCAACACCGACACCTTGCAGGAGCAGATCCTGGGCATCGAGCAAGTGGACCTGGCGGATGCCATCACCTCCTTCTCTTGGGCGCAGTACTGCTATAATGCTTCGCTCAAGGTGGGCAACAGCATCCTCTCCCAGAGTCTGATGGATTATATGAACACTTGATTTCCCTGGCTTTGACTTCTTTTTCCGGCGAAACGCCGGAGTGAAGGATAAATATTTTTGACGATCGGAAGGAGATGCGTGACGGCTATGATGCCCCTGATCGAGATACAGAGCGTACCCATCGAGATCGAAATGAAGGTCTCTCACGCTCGGCTGGAATATACCCGGGCCACGGCGGATTTGGAAATTTCCCGCGCCAAGGGCGGACTGAGCATCAAGAGCAGACCCATTCATTTGAACATCGACACCTTTGAGGCCCGCAATTCCATCGTACCATCACCCATGCGGGCCACCAAGCAAAACGCTCAGCTGGGACAGGAGGCGGCCTATCAGGCCACGGCTACCTACGCCCAGCAGGGCCAGCTCTTGCTGAAGGCCCAGGTGGGCGAGGAGCTGGTGACGCAGTTCGCCCAGGACGCGATGAACAAGGATCTGAAGACCAACGTGGGGATTCAGTTTCTGCCCACCGTCGGCCCGGAGATCACCTGCGATCCCGGCGAGATGAACATTCGCTTTGAGATGGATAAGCTGAATTTTGACTGGAGACAGTCCAAGGGGAACTTCGAGTTCGTCCCCGGCGACATTGAGATCTCCGTGAAGCAGCGTCCCGACGTGATCATCAAGTACATCGGCGGGCCGATCTACGTTCCGCCGTCCTCCGACCCGGATTATGAGCCGGTGGACGTACACGCCTGATTGAGAAGAGGAGCAACATGAAGCTTCAGACCAAGTATTTCGGCGAGATCGACTATGAGCCGTCCCAGGCTCTGACCTTCCCCAACGGGCTGTTCGGCTTTGAGGAGGAGCGGAGCTTTTTGCTCCTTCCCTTCGAGGGGAGCGGCGGGACGATGCTCTGCCTGCAAAGCACCGCCACCGGCCCGCTGGCCTTTGTGCTGCTGGACCCCTTCTCTTTGGACGGAGAGTACAGCCCGGAGCTGAGCGCGGCGGAGCTGGAGCAGTTCGGCGCGGAGGACATCTCAAAGCTGTGCTTTTATGTGCTTTGCGCGGTGAAGAACCCCGTCTCCGCCAGCACGGTCAATCTCAAGTGCCCAGTGGTGGTGGATCCCCGGAGCGGCGAGGCCCGTCAGATCATTCTGGAAACGGATCGTTACGGGATGCGCCACCCGCTCTCAGAGTTTAAACGCGAGGGGGCGGAGAAATGCTGATCCTGCAACGCAAGCGCGGAGAAACGCTGCTCATCGGCGAGGACATTTCTATCACGGTGGCGTCGGTGGACGGCGAGCGCGTGCGGCTGGCCATCTCGGCCCCGCCGGAGGTGTCCATTCTGAGAAGCGAGCTGGTGGCCGCCAGAGCGGCCAATCGGGATTCCGCCAAGGAGGAATCTGATCCCAAGGCGCTGCTGGCGCTGCTGGACGGCATGACGGAGCACGGAGCGCTTTTTATGAAACCAAACGGTGAGACAGAAAAGGAGGGATCGGTATGATGGAAGCGATCGCCGGCGCTGCCATGGATATGAAGTCCGCGCAGCTTGCCGCGGAATATTCGATTGCAGTGACCAAAAAGGTCATGGATACCCAGGAACTTGCTGCACAGGAGCTGCTCAATATGCTGCCGGCCACACCACCGGTCGTCCAAAAGGGACAGCTCATTGATACCTACGCTTGAAAAGAAGGAGCCGAAAGGCTCCTCTTTTCTTTTTTAGGGAGAAAAATATGGCGGGGGAAGAAAATGCTGGATGAGACAAAATTTCCCTAAAATTAAGAATTTTTTGCCGCAATTTTGAAACAAGGGAGGCTGAAAGACGATGTGAAGAGAAATTCTACTTGAAATCCCCGCGATCGCAATGTATAATATAAGATATTTTGGCGAATTTGTCGAACTGTGTAGACTTCTGAGATATTTTGGGGAAAATACAGGGAAAAAGTACCAAAAACGGAGGGGAAACGGATGGAACTTTTGTCAAGCAACTCGTTCCTGATGATGGAGAAGTCCATGGAATTCCTGTGGGCCAAGCAGGCGGCCATTTTAGACAATATCAGCAACGCAGAGACCCCCAACTATAAGCCCAAGGTGGTCACCTTTGAGGAGATCCTGCGGGAAAGGCTTCAGCGGGCGCAGGAAAAGGATTGTCCCCGAAAGGAGACCCGCGCGGCGATCCGCTCCGCGGAATATTCCGTGAAGGAGAAGCCGGTGTCCACCCGTATGGACGACAACGGCGTGAATGTTACCGAGCAGAGCGTGGAAATGATCCGCAACGCTTATCAGTTACAATATGTGATGAAATCCATCAACAGCGACCTGACCGTACTCAAAGCCGCGATCCAGGGATGACCGGCGCGTAACGGAGAATAAAAGGAGAGAGACACAATGGCCTTTTTAAGCTCGATCAATGTCATCGGTTCCGGACTGACCGCCCAGCAGCTTCGGCTGGACGTGGTGTCCGAGAATATTACCAATTCCACCACCACCCGCACGGAAAACGATGGCGGGGCCTACCGCCGCAAGATGGTGGTGTTTGAGGCCCAGTCCGGGCGGGAGGACTTCCGCAGCGCCATGGCGAAGGCGGCGGGCAAGGCGGTGGCGAACCGGGACAACGGCGCCAACGCCGGCGGCGTTCGGGTGACGCAGATCATGGACGACCCGTCCCCCCTGAAGCTGGTCTACGACCCGACCCACCCCGACGCCAACGAGGAGGGCTATGTGGAAATGCCCAATGTGGACACGGTCAAGGAGATCACGGACGCCATGGCGGCAACGCAGGCGTATTCGGCCAACGTCACGGCGTTCAACACGCTGAAAAGCGTGATCGCCAAGGGCCTTGAGATCGGCGGCTGATGCCGGAACAGGAGGAATTAGCATATGATCACGCCTATTGAACAGATCACGAGTATTGTCCCTGAGGCGCGGAGCGCGGAAAAGGTCGACGCTTCGGGAGCGCAGGGCGCTTTCGGCAACATCTTCCGTTCTGCCATTGAAAATGTCCGCCAGACGGACGCGGAAAAAACACAGGCGCAATATCTCCTTGCCACCGGTCAGCTGGACAATCCCGCCGCGCTGACCATCGCCTCGACTAAGAACGAGATCGCGGTGAGCCTGCTGGTACAGTTGCGCAATAAGGCGCTGGACGCCTATTCTGAGTTGACGAGGATCAGCCTGTAACGGGATATAACGGACGCGGCGAATTTCGCCGCGTCCGTCGTGAGCATTGATGGAGGAGGCAACCCCGGTTGAGCGAGAAGATAAAGAAGCTTTGGGAAACGACGAAGGAACGCCTGAAAAAGGTGTCGAAAAAAGCGTACATTATCATCGGCATCGTTGTGGTCGTGCTGGCCGCCGCACTGGCCTTCGCGTTGAACAATAAGCCCTACAGCGTGTTGTTTACGGGCGTGAGTTCCAGCGAGGCGTCGTCCATTCTGTCCTTCCTGGAGGGACAGGGGATCACGGATTATAAAGTTGAGAATAACGATACCATTCTGGTCCCCAAGGGGAAGGAAGACGCGCTGAAGGCACGGCTGGTGATGGAGGGCTACCCCCAGTCCGGCTATGCCTATTCGACCTATTATGACCATGTTGGCTCTCTCTCCACGGAGTCGGAGCGCAACAACGCCTATCTCCTGTTTTTACAGGAGAGCATCAGCAACGTCATTCGCAATTTCGACAATGTGAAGGACGCCAAGGTGTTCATCACCCGGGGCGAGGACCGTGGCTACGTGCTGGACAGCGGAAACGTGGTGGATGCCACGGCCGCGGTGCAGGTGACCATGAACGGCGCGGCGAAGCTGTCGAGCCAGCAGGCCGAGGCCATCCGAAATCTGGTCGCCCACGCCGTGCAGGGGCTGAAGATCGGCTCTGTGGTCATCACCGACACGATGGGCAACACCTACACCGCCACCGACGGATATTCCAACAGCGATTCCTCCGCCCTCAAGCTGCAGCTGGAGGAGGAATACCAGAATAAGATCCGTACTGACGTCTTGCAGGCGCTCACGCCGTTTTTCGGCGAGGACAATGTCCGAGTGAGCGTGAACTGTCAAGTGGAGGTCAGCCAGCGCACGGTGAACTCCCGGGACGTGCAGCTCCCGGAGTGGGCGCAGGACGGCAGCACCGGCGGCAAGGGCATCATTGGTTCAAGAATATATGAATATTATGTGGGCCGTCCCGGAAACGAGACCGCTGGCGGCGTGGTGGGCTCCACCACCAACAGCGACCTGCCGGAATATGTGGAGAAAAAGACCGATACCGACGGTACGGAGGTAGAGATCAGCGGCAGCGGCCAGACCGACTACGATAACCCGTGGACGGAGACCTCCGTCATCTACACGGCGGGCTATTTGAAGGACTGCACGGTGGCCGTCAGCGTCAACGCGGATGCCGCCGGCGACATGGACGCGGACACCATCCGCACCCATGTGGCCCGGGCCGCCGGCATTGTCGGCACCGTGGACCCCGCCACTGGCGAGGAATATCTTGCCGACAAGATCTCTGTTGTTACGAACAAATTCTACTCGCCGGAGGTCATCCTGCCGAATACCGGTATCCCGGTGCCGGCGTGGATGCTCTACGCGGCGGCGGGTGGACTGCTGCTGTTCCTGATCCTGCTGATCGTGATCCTGCGGCTCCGCAAGAAGCGGAAAAATAAGGCCGAGAAGGAAAGGGAGCTCGACGAGCTGCTTGCCTCTGCCGGCTTGCCGCAGGCAGCGGCACCGACTGAGGGCGCCGACGTGATGACCCTCCAGACCGAAAAGAGCATGGAGCTGCGTAAGGAGGTACGGCAGTTCGCGAACGACAATCCCGAGCTTGCCGCGCAGCTGATCCGCGGTTGGATGAGAGGGGGCGATGACAATGAGTGAGGCAGCGGCACCCGCGCAGGCGGTACAACAGAAGAGTCCCAAGAAGCCCCTGCCGGAGCTGACCGGTCCGCAGAAGGCGGCGGCGGTGATCATCGCACTGGGTGCGGAAAAGGCATCCAACCTCTATAAGTACATGGACCCGGAGGACGTGGAGCAGCTCACGCTTGAGGTCGCGCGGCTCGGCTATCTGAACGCTGAGCAGACCGAGGATGTACTCACTGAGTTTACCCAAATGTGCATGACCAATAAGGCCGTCACAGAGGGAGGGCTGGAGTATGCGCGTTCCGTTTTGGAAAAGGCCTACGGTGAGCAGGCGGCCGACGACCTCTTGAACAAGGTGACAAGGACGCTCAAAAACCGTGAATTTGCCTTCATGAACAAGGCCGATGTCAAGTCCCTCTATTCCGCGCTGCAAAACGAGCGGCCCCAGACGATTGCGCTGGTGCTCTCCTATGTGGAGGCGGAAAAGGCTGCCGGCGTGGTGGCCCAGCTTGAAGAGAGCAAGCAGGTTCAGGTGGTTGAGAATATTGCGAGGATCGAAAGCGTCTCGCCTGCCGCGATCAAAATCGTTGAGGCAGAGATGAGCAAGAAGTTCTCCAGCATCATCACCAGTGCCAATGTCAAGGTCGGCGGCATCGACTATGTGGCCGCCATTATGAACAACATCGACCGCGCCAGCGAGAAGAACATCTTCGACGGCCTCTCTGATCGCGATCAGGTTCTCGCGGACGAGATCCGCAAGCGGATGTTCGTGTTCGAGGACATCATCACCATGGACGACCGCTCCGTGCAGCGCTTCCTGCGGGATTGCGACCCGAGAGACGTGGTGCTCTCCCTCAAGGCCGCCAATTCCGATGTGGCCAACAAGCTGTTCAGCAATATGTCTACCCGTATGGTGCAGAACATCAAGGACGATCTGGAGATCACCACCAATGTCCGTATGCGCGACGTGGAGGAGGCGCAGCAGAGGATCGTGGATGTTATCCGCGACCTGGAGGAAAAGGGTGTTATTGTCATCATGAAGGGCGGAAAGGACGATATCATTGCCTAACCTATGGAAATACATTGCCCATCCGAAGGCGGAGCCGTATCAGTTCACTGAGGCGGCGGAGCTTTTGACCGACGAGCCGCAGATGCCTTCCTCCGAGACTGCTGAGGACGCGGAGCCTCTGCCGGAGGAGGAAGCGGCGCTGTCGGAGGAGCCGTCTGAAAGCACGGATACCCTCCGTTACGCCGAGGTACAGGCCGACCGGCTCCTGCGGGACGCCAAGCGTCAGGCGGAGGCCATTCGGGAGCAGGCGAAGCGGGAGGCGGAGCAGCAGCTCGCGGAGCTGCGGGAGCAGGCCCGCAAGGAGGGCTACGACGCAGGCTTCTCCGAAGGGGAGAAGGACGGCGCGGCCAAGGCCGAGGCAGAGGGCCGCCAGCGCTATCAGGAGCGCTGCGACGCCCTGTCCGCCGAGGTCAGCCGGTTTTTGGAGCGCGCCAGCGACGCGCTGGAGCAGCAACTGGAGCGGAATGTGGGCGAGATGCGGGACCTTGCCATCGCGGTGGCGGAAAAGGTGGTCAGCGTCAGCCTGAAAAGCAGCTCCGAGGTCATTGGAAAGATGATCCACACGGCCATCGACAAGCGCAAGCGCCGGGAATGGGTGCGTATCTATCTGGCAGAATGTGACGCCAAGCGGCTCCAGCCCATCTCGCCGCCCCTGGCGGCGGCGCTGGCATCCCTTTCCGATCAGGTGCGGATCGTGCCGGTGGCGGACGACGAGTCGGGCACCTGCATCATCGAAATGCCCGACGAGATCATTGATGCCAGCGCGTCTACCCAGTTAAGCAATATCCGCGGCATAGTCGCCGACGTTCCCGCGGACGCGCCGCGGCAGAAGTTTGAAATCGGAGGAGGCGGGCCGGGGCGTGTTCCGCAATATGATTCGACAGGTTTATAACGCGCAGACTTACAGCCTCACCGGCAAGATCGAAAACATCGTGGGTATGTCCATCGAGGCCTCCGGCGGCCACGCCGCCGTGGGCGACATCTGCCGCATTTACAACGGCGAGACCGGCAAGCAGATCAACGCCGAGGTGGTGGGCTTTAAGAACGACCGCATCCTGCTGATGCCCTACGCCGACATGAGCGGCATTTCCGCCGGCAATTTCGTGCGCAACACCGGCCGCCAGCTGACGCTGAAAATGGGCGAGTTCCTGCGGGGCCGGATCATCAACGCCCTGGGCCAGCCCATCGATGGCCGGGGGGACTTTTCCGACGGAGAGCTTTTCTGCGTCAGTGGCAAGCAGATCAACCCCCTTGACCGCCCCCCCATCCGGGAGCGGATGGACTTCGGTGTGAAGGCCATCGACGGGATGCTGACCATCGGCAAGGGTCAGCGTATCGGCATCTTCGCCGGTTCCGGCGTGGGCAAGAGCACCCTCATGGGCATGATCGCCAAGAACGTGCAGGCGGACATCAACGTCATCGCGCTGGTAGGCGAGCGAGGCCGGGAGGTGCTGGAATTTGTGCAGAAGGATCTGGGCGAGGAGGGTATGCGCCGCTCCGTTCTGGTGGTGGCCACCTCGGATCAGCCCGCCATGCTGCGAATGAAGTGCCCCGGCGTGGCCACCGGCATCGCGGAATATTTCCGGGATCAGGGCTGCCATGTTTTGCTGATGATGGATTCCCTGACCCGTTTCGCCATGGCCCAGCGAGAGATCGGTCTGGCGGTGGGAGAGCCGCCGGTGGCGCGAGGCTACACGCCCTCCATCTACGCGGAGCTGCCCAAGCTCCTTGAACGCAGCGGCAACTTTGAGCGTGGCTCCATCACCGGCGTTTATACCGTGCTGGTGGAGGGCGACGATACCAACGAGCCCATCGCCGACACCGTGCGCGGCATTTTGGACGGCCACATCGTCCTCTCCCGGGCCTTGGCCAACAGCAACCATTATCCCGCTATCGACGTGAGCGCCAGTATTTCCCGTCTGATGAACGAAATCGTTTCGCCGGAGCACCGGCAGCTGGCCTCCCGCATCCGGGATATTTTGAGCGTTTATGAAAAAAACGCGGACTTGATCGCCATCGGCGCTTACAAGCCGGGCAGCAACCGAAAGCTGGACTTCGCCCTCTCTAAAATCGACGCGGTCAACGGCTTTCTCACCCAGGAGGTGGACGAGTCGTTCACCTATGACCAGTGCATCGAGCAGATGCGCGCCATCCTTGCCTGAGAGACTGAATAGGAAGGAAAGCTATGCAGAAATTCCGATTTCCCCTGAATACCGTGCTGGCCTACAAGCAGCAGATCGAGGATTCCCTGCAAAGTGAATACAGCGCGGCGCTGGCCCGTGTGCGGGAGCAGGAGGAGACCCTTGAGGCGCTCCGGCAGGCGTACCGGGACTGCGGCGCGGAGTACACCGCGGCCTGCGGGGCGGGCCTTGCCATCCTTGAGGCGCTGGCCTATCAGGGCCGCCTGCGGGCTTTCGAGCGGGAGATCGAGGAGGGCGAGAAGCAGCTCAAGCAGCTTCAGGAGCAGGCGGAGGAAAAGCGTCAGGCAGTGGTGGAGGCCCGGAAGGAAACGGCCTCCCTTGAGAAGCTGAAGGAGAAAAAGCTGGGCGAGTACAACAAGGCGTTCTCCAAAAGCGAGGAGCTTGCGGTGGAGGAATTCATCAGCGCCGTCCGGGCGCGGCAGCAGGCGTAATAAAAAAGAGTCCGATCCGGCGGGTGACCGCCGTTTTGGAATATACATGCTCAAATAGAAAGGAGGAAAACGAACATGGAACAGATGAATCAGGCGGTGCTCAGCATGATGCAGATGGTCACGGCGGGGAGATCCCAGCGAGCCGAATCCGGGAATCGAACCGGGAAGGACGAAAACGCCAAGGACTTCGGCACCATGCTGCGTGACCGCCAGACGGCGGACAAAACCGCCGGAACGGCGCAGAACACGGTGAAGGCCGCCGACACGGCGGAGGCCGAGCCAACCGTCGATCTGGACGGACTGGAGCAGCAGATGCTGCTGGCAGCAATGGCGCTGGCCCAGAATCCTGTCGTGATCGTGCAGGACGTCCAGCCGGAGGTTCAGAAGAGCGGCGCGGCGATGGAGCTTGTGCCCATTCAGACGGAGCAGGCGCCCCAGCAGAGCGTGGCCCCAACCCTTGATGTGGAAACAGAGGCCCCGGCAGCGCAGGAGACCCCGCAGCTGCAGGCCGTGGAACTGACGCAGGACGCGCCCCAGACCGAAACGGGCAAGGCTGACAGCGGCGAGAGCCGTGGCAGCGAGCTGCCGATGGAGGAGCTACACGCGGAGACCCGCACCGAGCAGGCCGACGTGGAGCCCCATCCGGTATTCCGGGACATCAAGGCCGTACCCGTCAAGGTAGGCGAGGTGTACCAGGCAGAGCCGACCGTGGAGAACGGGGTGGAGCTCAAGGATCTTGGCGACACGCTGACCCAGGCCATCGACCGGGGCGAGAACCGGCTGGAGCTGCAATTACAGCCCGCTGAGTTGGGCCGCATCCGGGTGGAAATGCGCTGGAGCGACGATGGCGCGCTGCACGTGATCCTTCACGCCGAAAGCGCCCGCACCCAGAGCCTTCTGGAAAAGGACATGGCCAGCTTGCAGACACTTCTTGGCCGCGAGACCCAGCAGGAGGTCAAGGTCGAGCTGCCTCGTGAACAGGAGGCCCCCCGTCAGAGCTTTGACGATGGCCGTCAGAACGGCGGACAGCAGCATCACCAGCAGGAGCAGCGGCAGAGCAGCCGCCACAGCGGACAGGATTTCCTGCATCAGCTTCGGCTGGGACTGATCCCGGCGGAAGAAGTCTCCTAAGAGAAAGGAAGTGAAACAATGGGCAGCTATATGGGCGATATTTCCAACCTCGGCTCCATCGGCTCCGGAAATCAGCTTCCCGCGGACCTGAAGGTGAAGTCGAAAAGCGACAGCATAGGGCTGGATATGACCTCCTTCCTCAAGCTGATGGTAGCGGAGCTGACCAACCAGAGCATCGACCAGACGGCGGACACCTCGGATATGCTCAACCAGATGGTGCAGATGCAGATGGTGCAGGCGCTGGTGAACATGACGGACGCCTCCGTGATGAGCTATGCCGCGTCTCTTGTGGGCAAGCAGGTCACCGTGGGCCAGTACGACAGCGACGGCAAGCTCCAGGAGGTCGTTGGCACCGTCACCGGCACCGGCACCTACAACGGCAGCCAGGTGGTGTTCGTGGGCGACAAGTACTACCCCCTCAGCGAAATTCTGGCGGTAGGCACCCTGCCTCCCAAGGTGGAAAAGCCGGAGGAGACCAAACCGGGCGAGACGCCGCCGAAGGTGGACAAGCCGGACGAGACCCAGCCGGAGGAACCCAAAACGGAGGAACCGGAACTGTAAGAAAGGAAGGAACCTATGGTCAACCGGATATATGGCGGCGTGATCGCCCCACAGGAGCCGGTACGGTCCGGGCAGCAAACGCGGCAGGGCGGCGATTTCCACGCGGCGCTGCAACAGGAGCTGCAACGGAGCGAGCAGACGAGGGAGGTCGCATTCTCCAAGCACGCGATCTCGCGGGCTGAGCAGCGGGGCATTGAGATCACCCCCAACCTGATCGACCAGCTCAAGGGCAGTATGATCCGGGCACAGGCCAAGGGCGCGACCAACATTTTGGCCATGGACGCGGAAAAGGCGTTTATCATCAATGTGCCCAATGCCAAGGTCATCACCGCCATTACACAGGAAGAAATGAGAGAAAGCGTATTCACAAATATTGACGGCGCCGTGTTCCTGTAATATTATGATAACAGACAGCAGGACCGGTTTACGGAGGCTGTCGCGCACCGTCCGATTGATGGCGCGCGGCGCGGCGTCAGAACCGAAAGGAGATCAGCAGAAGATATGACCGGAGCAATGTATGCGGCGATCGCGGGCCTGAAAACCCACATGAGCAAGCTGAATGTGGTGGGCAACAACATCGCCAACGTCAATACAAACGGCTATAAATCCCAGCGCACGGTTTTCCGTGACGCGCTGTACACCATGTACAGCGGCGGCTCGAATGGTACCACCACCACCGGCAGTAAGAACCCCTCTCAGATCGGCTACGGCTCTCAGGTGTCCAGCATCGATCTGAACATGACCACGGGCAACTATTCTCCCGGCAACACCATGGACTGTATGCTCTATGGCGACGGCTTCTTCCTGGTGGGCAACAAGACCACTGCTGCGTCCATCACCGGCACGAACCCCGCCACTTTTAAGGCCCTCAAGCTCACCCGGGTGGGCGACTTCCGCTTCGGCGCAGACGGCTATCTGGTGGACGGCAAGGGCAACCCCGTCTACGGCTTTATGAACACCGGCGTGGACAAGGATGGCAACCCGCAGATCAGCGACCAGCTGGTGCCCATCCGCCTGCCCAAGGTGGACGGCAAGACGATCAAGTACGCGGTGGAAAAGGATAAGGATGGCAAGTACATCGCGCTGAAGGACGCCGTGGGACACGAGAAGCCGGACGATGATACATCAGCAGAGGTGGAGCTGCCCTTCGCCTCTTTGGACAGCATCAGCATCGACACCAAGAGCGGCCGCATTTCCGGAACCGTGAAGGATACGGACACGGTTGTCACCATCGGCTATCTGGCCGTGGGCAACCCCACCAACCCCGACGGCGTGACCCACGAGGGCGAGTCCTATTACTCTTGCAGCGACGGCGCCGGCGATCTGAAGGTCACCATGCTGGGCGGCGTGGCCGCGGATCTGGGCATCACCCATGTCAATGGTCATCTGGACAAGGGGGATAAGGCGGACGCGGACTTTACCCCCAACGCCAAGGCCGCCATCGGCTCCGCCGGCTCCACCACTCTCTACACCGGCGGTCTGGAGGGCTCCAACGTGGATCTCGCCACCGAGATCTCTGAAATGATCACCACCCAGCGGGGCTATCAGGCCAACACCCGCATCATCACCGTGACGGACTCCATGCTCGAAGAACTGGTGAACATGAAGCGGTAAGCAGCGAACCTAATTTATAACGATACGCGGGCGACGGGACGTGCAGCCGTCCCGCCGCCCCGCGGGAAAGCGAGAATGCCATGATCCTTTTAACGAAAAGAAGTCAAGAGAAATTTCTGCTGAACCACACGCAGATCGAGTGCATCGAGAGCATTCCCGAGGTGAAGATCACCATGATGAACCACGATTTCTTCCTTGTGCGCGAGAGCGTGGAGGAGATCATTGATAAAATTGCGAATTACAACGCCAAGGTCCAGGACATTCACCGTGAGATCACGGTGACGGACAAGCGTTGAACAGATAAAAAGAAAAGAACAACAGGAGGGAAGAGTGCTCCGCCAAGGGGAGCGAGAGAATATGAACCTAAATTATATTATCGGTCTGGTTGGCGCCGCTTTGGTCTGTATCTTCGGTATGGTCACCAGCGTCAAGCTGGGCGCCACACCGCCGATCACCATCAATTTTGCGAATATCATAAACTTCTTTGACCCGGCCAGTATCCTCATCGTCATCGGATGTACGATCTTCATCGTTGTGGCCAGCTTCCCGGGGAAGATGCTCAAGGCGATGCCCAAGCACTTTAAGATCATCCTGAACAACAAGCTCTACGACCCCGGCAAGTACATCGACCAGCTGGTGGATCTCGCCCAGATCGCCCGTAAAAACGGTCTGCTGGCGCTGGAGGAGAAGGCCAACAGTCAAGAAGACCCCTTCTTCAAGCAGGCCATCATGCTCATCGTGGATGCCTATGATCAGGACAAGGTGCGGAGCATTTTGGAAAACGACATCGAGTGTATGTCCGCCCGCCACGAGGACGCGGCGGCCATGTACGATAAAGCCTCTTCCGTGGCCCCGGCCTTCGGTATGGTGGGTACGCTGGTGGGCCTTATCAATATGCTCAAGGGCATGAGTCTGGATGGCGACGGTGCCTCCAACATCGGCTCGGACATGGGTACGGCGCTGATCACCACGCTCTACGGCTGTATCCTCGCGCACATGGTATTCGGCCCCATCGCCACGCTGCTGCGCAACCGCGACGAGGAGGAGGTCCTCTGCAAGATGATCATTGTGGAGGGCATCATGTCCATTCAGGCGGGCGAGAACCCCAAGTTCCTGCGTGACCGTCTGCTGACCTATATGGCGCAGAAGCAGCGGGAGGGCTCCGGAAAGGGCAAGGGCGCCGACAAGGGCGGCGAAGAGGAATAACACATACCCGAGGCGTGCCTCGGGGAATGGAGGAAGTAGCTTGAAAAAAAAGTCAAAGGGCGGCGGCGGTGCAAACTGGATGGACACCTATGGCGACATGGTGACGCTCCTGCTTTGCTTTTTCGTGCTGCTCTATTCCATGTCCACCATCAGCGAGGAAAAATATAAGGCCATCGTGCTGAGCTTCAACCCCAACGCGGTGGAAACGCCCACGGCAACGTTGGGCGGAGACGGTCCCAGCGCCGACCCCGAGCAGGGCGAGGGTATGCTGGAGATGGATCAGGCGCAGGTGGACGCGCAGATCGACGACCTTTACGAGAAGCTGAAGGAATATGTCTCCTCGCAGCAGGGGACGCAGGGTGAGATCTCCGTCACCCGCGGCGACGGCAAGGTGTTCGTCGCCTTTAACCAGTCCGTGTTTTTCGATGGAGACAGCCCCGTGCTGCGGGAGGAGAGCCTCCCAGTGCTGGACGCGGTGAGCGAAATGCTCAGTGCGGCGTCCGATGCCATCGACGAGGTGCGGGTGCTGGGCCACACGGCGCAAGCCAGCCCCAACGCCATCAACAACCCGAAAACGGATCGCACCCTTTCCAGCCAGCGTGCCACCAACGTTGTCATTTATGTGCAGGAGCACTCCACCCTTGACCCCGCGCGGCTCGTGAGCGAGGGCATTGGCCAGTGGCGGCCCATTGCGGACAACAGCACCAGCGAGGGACGGGCGAAAAACCGCCGCGTAGAGATGATCGTCAGCGGGCGGAACATTGAAGAGGAGCTGAAAAACGGCATCCAGCAGTTTGAAACCTGAGGATACGGCCACACAATGGCACTTTGAAGCTGTTGGGAGGGTGTGGGTATATCCTCTCGGCAGAGTATGAGGGATTTGCATGGCAGAAGTATTATCACAAAGTCAGATCGACGCCTTGCTCCACGCGGTGCAAAGCGGAGAGAAGGATCTGAACGAGCCTGCGGTGGAGCAGGAAAAGAAATACCGAAAATATGACTTCAGCAGCCCGAGGAAATTCACCAAGGACCGCATCAAAATGCTCAACGGCATTTTCGACAATTATTCGCGCATCATCAACTCGCGCCTCAACGCGCGGCTGCGCGCCAACTGCGAGATCACCGTGGAGAGCATCGAGGAGCAGCGATACTACGAATTTTCCAACGCCTTGACGGAGAGCGACGTGCTGGCGCTGGTGAATGTGACAGTGAAGAACAAGGAGCAGGACGTTCCGCTCCTGTTCTACCTCTCCACGCCGACGGCCCTGAGTATGATGGACCGGCTGATGGGCGGCGAGGGTTCCTCGGACGAGTCGCTTCCGGTGGATTATACCTACACAAATCTGGAGCTTCAGCTTTACGAGGACCTCGTGAGCGATATGGTCTCCGTGATGGGCGGCAGCTGGGAGAATTACATTCCCATTGAATTTGCATACAGCAAAACAGACGTCAACCCAACGCTCAGCCAGATCATCGGTTTGGACGAGATCGTTGTTATCGTGGACATGAAAATGCAGTTCCCCAATATGGCGGGGCGCATGAGTATTTGTCTGCCGGGTGAGATGCTGACGAATATCTTTGCGGAGATCAGCCGGGAGAATCCCGTCCGCAAGCTGACCACGGAGGACAAATCAGAGGAGATCTTTGATAAGCTCCGCGATTCCAGCCTTGAGATCGTCTCGATCCTCGGAGAGACGAGGCTCTCGCTCAATGACGTATACCACCTCAATGTCGGAGATGTGATCGACCTCGGCTGCACGAAGGATTCGTCGATCTACCTCGATATCGGCGGTTATCACTGGTTTACCGGAAAAATCGGAACACATAAGAAAAATATGGCTGTGAAGATAGACAACGTGTGCTATCAGGCCGAACAAAGGAGTGAATAGGCGAATGGAGAAAGAACTGTTTAACCCAATGGAAATAGATGCCATTGGGGAAATGATGAACATCAGCCTTGGCTCCTCGGCAACGGCCGTATCGAATATGCTCGATCACCGTGTGGACATCACGACACCTACGGTTTCCGTCGTGGCAGTCAAGGATTTCACCATCGGCAAGCTCGAACCCGCGATGGGCGTGGAGATCAAGTATGTAGAGGGGCTTGAGGGCAGCAACATCATGCTGCTGCGCAAGAGCGACATCAAGGTCATCGTTGATATCCTTATGGGCACCGAGACGCCGGAGGAAGAGTTTGAGCTTGATGATCTGACCATCAGCGCCGTGTGCGAGGTGATGAATCAGATGATGGGCGCGGCGGCGACCGCCCTGTCGGACTTCCTCGGCTATCCGGTCAATATCTCCACGCCCGAGCCCTTCGAGCTGGAGGATCTTGATGAATTCAAGAGGACGCATCTGCCGCAGGGTGTGGAAGATGTTGTGGTCGTGCGCTTCGCGCTCAAGATCGAGAACGCCCTTGAGAGCGAGTTTATGAACGTGATGAGCGTATCGCTTGCCAAGGAGCTGCTGCACGGACTGGGCCTGGGAGACGAGGACGAGGAGGAAGCGCCCCCCCCGCCGGCTCCCGAACCCGCGCCTGCCCCCGCGCCCGACGAGGGCAGCGGCGGCGGACGGAAGCTCTCACAGGCGGAGATCGAGGCGCTGATGGCGGGGAACGCGGGCGGTGGAGACGCCGCACCCGCTCCCGCACCGGAGCCCGCACCCGCTGCGGAAAGCGGCGGCGGCAGACAGCTTTCACAGGCGGAGATCGAAGCGCTGATGGCGGGAAACGCCGGAGGCGCGCCCGCTGCGGAGCCGGCTCCTGCCCCTGCTGCCGCACCGGCTCCGGCCGCCGCGCCGCAGCCGCAGGCACAGCCTGCCGCGGCGGCGATGCCGCAGCAGCCTCCCGTGGCGGCGCCCACGCCGGAGGGGATGCCAGCAGGCGGCTATATGGGGTATCCACCGCCCATGTATTATCCCAATTACCCCTATCCCTACGGCTATCCGCCACAGGGGATGCCTACGCCGCCTGAGCCGAAGGTCATCAATACCAAGCCCGTGTCGCTGCAGGAGATGGACCCTGTCAATGCTCTGGGTAAGGAGCAGGCACAGAACCTCGAACTTATTTTGGGCGTGCCGCTGCAGGTGACGGTCGAGATCGGCCGCACGCAGCGCAAGGTACAGGAGATCCTTGAGTTCTCCAAGGGTTCGCTGCTGGTGCTGGACAAGCTGGCAGGCGATCAGGTGGATCTGTTCGTCAACGGCAAGTGCATTGCCAAGGGCGATGTGGTGGTCATCGACGATAACTTCGGTGTCCGCATTACCGAGATCGTGCAAAAGCCTGGTCTGGAGGAACAGACCGGCGAGTGATCCACAGGCTCTCCCAGCGAGAGACGGATCCATAAATGAAAAAACTGCAATCATCAATAACAGTATGAAAAGGATGGAAAACGATTATGGCTAAGAAGATTTTACTGGTTGACGACGCCGCGTTCATGCGAAAGATGCTCAAGGATACCCTGAGTAAAAACGGCTACACCGATCTTTATGAGGCGGTGGACGGTGCCGATGCCGTAGAGAAGTACGACGAGCTGAAGCCCGATCTGGTCATCATGGACATCACCATGCCCAACATGGACGGGCTGGAGGCCCTCAAGGCCATCCGCGGCAAGGACGGCAGCGCCAATGTGGTCATGTGCTCCGCCATGGGTCAGGAGAGCATGGTCATGGACGCGGTGCGCTCCGGTGCCAAGGACTTCATCGTCAAGCCCTTTAAGCCCGACCGCGTGCTCAAGACCGTCACCACGATCCTCGGCGGTTAAGCAAGGATGCCGGGAGAAGAGATCCTCTCCGTGCTGTGGGTGCTGGTGTGCACCGTGGCGGTGCTGGCGCTGTGCTACTATGTGACGCGGCGGCTCAACTGTCTGCCGGCGTTCAGCCGCTATGCCGGGGGGATTCCCCGTGAGGGGCGGCTTGAGGTGCTATCCCGCGTCCTGCTGGGCAAGGACCAATCCTTAGTGGTGGCCGCGGTGGGAAAGCGCTGCTTTCTTCTCGGCTGCGCGGCGGGGAGCGTTTCCCTGCTGACGGAGCTGACGGAGGAGGAAGCGGCGGCGTGGATGACACGCCGGGAGGAGAAGAGCTCCACAGAGCAAAGGCCCTTTCGGGACGCTATGAGCGAGCTTTTAAAGCAGAAGGTACAGAGGGGAGAGCATCGTGACTGAAAGTCTGATCAATGTCAACGGCGAAAATGTGCAGGCGCTGGAGATCTTATTCCTCACCACCATGATCACCCTCCTGCCCTCGCTGCTGGTGATGATGACCTCCTTTACCCGCTACATCATCTCCTTTTCCTTTCTCCGCTCCGCCATCGGCACCCAGCAGACCCCGCCCAACATGGTTTTGGTGGGCATGGCGCTGTTTCTGACGCTGTTTACCATGGCACCTGTGGTGACACAGATCCAAACGGAGGCCTACGAGCCGTATAAGCAGGAGGAGATCTCGCAGGAGGAATTTCTGGACCGGGCGCAGGTTCCCCTCAAGGAATTCATGCTCCGCAACACGAAAACCAGTACGCTGAATATGTTCTGCGATCTGGCGAAGGTGGAGCTGCCGGAGAATGTGAACATGAAGGAGGCCGTGAAGCTGCCCTTGCGGGTGGTGGTGCCCTCGTTTATGACCTGCGAGCTGCAACGGGCCTTTGAGATCGGTCTGCTGCTCTACATTCCCTTCATGCTGATCGACATTGTGGTATCCTCCACGCTGATGTCGATGGGTATGATCATGCTGCCGCCGTCGATGATCTCCATGCCATTCAAGCTGCTGCTGTTCGTCACGGTAAACGGCTGGGAACTGCTGTTTTCCAGCCTTGTGCAGAGCTTCAAGTGACAGGGGGGCTGTGAGAAATGGACACAACGACTGTGATCGACGTTCTGCGGGAGGCGGTAAGCGTTGCGCTGGAGCTGGGCGGCCCCATGCTGATCTTAAGTATGCTGGTGGGCGTGGTGATCGCCATTTTTCAGGCGGTCACCCAGATCCACGAGCAGACGATCTCCTTTATGCTCAAGCTGATCGTGGTCATCCTGGTCCTGCTCATCGGCGGGTCGTGGATGCTGACGACCTTGCAGGATTACACAAAAGAGATCTTCGCGCTGATCGCGGCGTAACGGAGAGCGGCTATGATCGATTGGCAGGCTTTGACGCTTTTCCTCTATATCACGGCCCGCATGAGCGGTTTCGTGCTGTTCGACCCCATTTTCGGCCGGCGCAGCATCCCGGGCATCTTCCGGGCGGGTCTGGCGCTGGTGCTGGCGGTTTTTGTCTTTGAAATGAGCGGACAGCGCGCCCCCGTCCCGGTGGGGACGGCGGAGCTGGCCGTGCGGCTGCTGCTGGAGCTGTCGGTGGGGTTCCTGCTGGGCATGGCGGTGAGCTGCTTTCTCTACATCCCGCAGCTGGCGGGCCTTGTGGTGGATACCCAGATGGGTATGACCATGAACCAGATCTACGACGCGGGGGCCCAGGCCAACCTGTCGGTGACGGGCGGCGTGCTGAACGTGCTGCTGCTGCTGCTCTTTTTCGCGGGAAATGGCCACCATACGCTGCTGCGGATCGTGATGACCTCCGGCGAGGTGGTTCCCTTCGGGGAGGCCGCGTTGAGCAGCGCCGCGGCCAACGCCATGCTGTCCCTGTTCGTGGAATGTACGGTGCTGGGGATCAAGCTGTGTATGCCGATTCTTGCCGCCGAGCTGCTGGGGCAGGTGGGCATGGGCGTTTTGATGAAGGCTATCCCGCAGATCAACGTTTTTTCCATCAACATCGAATTGAAGGTGCTGATCGGACTGATTTTACTGCTGTTGCTGATCTCCCCGTTCAGCGAGTTTCTGCTGCAAGCGGAGCTGACCATGTTTGACCGCCTGCGGGAGCTTCTAGCACTGACCGTGTAATACGCCGCGCCTCGCGGCTGCCAAAAGGGGGGATGAAGCGTGGCGGACGGATCGAAAACCGAAAAAGCAACCCCAAAAAAGCGACGGGACGAGCGAAAGAAGGGTAACGTTTTCCTCAGTCAGGACGCTGTTTCCGTAGCGACGCTGCTGACCTCCGCCTGTTTGCTCATCGCCATGGCGGACGGCATCGCGGCGCGGCTTGGGGAGTTCATCGTATTTTGCGTCCGCTCCTGCGCGCGTCCAGTCGGCACAGCCGCCGACGCGTGGATGGAGATCGGACGGCAGGCCGGCGTTGTGCTGGTGAAAACAGCCCTTCCGCTGCTGGCGGTGACGGCGCTGTGCGCCATCGCCGTGACCTTCGCCCAGACAAGGCTCCTTGTCAGCGGTGAGCTGCTCAAGCCGAAATTCAGCCGCATCAACCCCCTTCAGGGCGTCAAGCGGCTCTTTTCCCTCAAGAGCGTGGTGGACGCGTTCAAGGGGATCCTCAAGATCACGCTGCTGATGATCATTATCTTCAGCTGTCTGTGTGATCGGTTTCTGGAAAGCTCCAAGTATCTCTACACAGACCTTGATATGGCCAGCCGCCACATTTTTGAGAGCGGAAAGAACATGGTGCTGTGTATCGTGCTGGCCTTCGCCGTGGTGGCCGCGCTGGACTACTTCTACCAGTGGTGGGACTACGAGCGTCAGCTGCGCATGAGCAAGCAGGAGATCAAGGAGGAATACAAGCAGACTGAGGGCGACCCTCAGATCAAGGGCAAGATCAAGGAGAACCAGCGGAAGATGGCACAGCGGCGCATGATGCAGCAGGTGCCCAAGGCCGACGTGGTCATCCGAAACCCGACCCACTTCGCCGTAGCCCTGCGCTACGACCCCGACCGCGACAACGCGCCCATCGTTCTGGCCAAGGGGCAGGACGAGCTGGCGCTGCGGATCGTCCGGGTGGCGGAGGAAAACAAGGTGGAGGTCGTAGAGAACGTGCCGCTGGCCCGGGCGCTCTACGCCCAGGCGGAACTGGATCGGGAGATCCCGCCGGAGTTGTACGGCGCGGTGGCGGAGGTTCTCGTCTACATTTTCAAATTGTCAAAAAAGCAGCTTTGAGCCGCCTGTGACGGCGGCCCGGAGCGTTCAGGATACAGAGCGGAGAAGGAGAAACAGGCGTGAAGAAGGTTTTCGGCAAGGCCATCGACAATGCAATATCGCTGGGCGTTGTGATCATCGTCCTCTTTCTCATTATCCCCATCAGGACGGAACTGCTGGACTTCCTGCTCATCATCAACATCGGCCTTTCCATCATGATCCTGATGATCACGATGAACATTTCCGAAACGCTGGAGTTTTCCATTTTCCCTTCGCTTTTGTTGGTCACGACGTTGTTCCGGCTGGGTCTGAACGTATCGAGTACCCGGGCGATCCTCTACAAGGGCTACGCCGGTGAGGTCATTCAGAACTTCGGCAACCTCATCACCGGCGGCAACATCGTCGTCGGCGTGGTGATCTTCCTCATCATCGTGCTGGTGCAGTTCATCGTCATCACCAAGGGTGCCGAGCGCGTGGCCGAGGTGGCCGCCCGCTTTACGCTGGACGCCATGCCCGGCAAGCAGATGGCCATTGACGCGGATCTCTCCTCAGGACTGATCGACGAGCAGACGGCCCGCCTCCGCCGGGGTAAGATCCAGAAAGAGGCCGACTTCTACGGCGCTATGGACGGTGCCACGAAGATCGTCAAGGGCGACGCGGTGATGTCCCTGCTCATTACGCTCATCAACTTCGTGGGCGGCGTCATCATCGGCATGGTCATGGGCGGGGGAGACTTCTCCACCGTGCTTCAGAAGTATTCCATCGTCACCATCGGTGACGGCCTTGTTTCCCAGCTCCCCGCGCTGATGATCTCCACCGCTACGGGCATGATCGTCACCCGCTCCGTCTCCGAGGGGAGCCTCAATAAGGATGTGGTGGCCCAGTTCAAGGCCCAGCCGAGAGCGATCCTGACCACCGGCATCATCCTCATTTTCCTCGCGCTGATCCCCAACACGCCGCATCTTGCGCTCTTTATGGGCGGTAGCGTGCTCATCGGCGGCGGCTATCTTATTGAGCGCCACATGAAAAGCGAGGCTGCGGCGGCCGCCGTGGCGGAGGAGCAAAAGCCTGCCGAGGAGACCGCGCCGAACGAAAGCGATTACTACAAGGACATCAACAATGTGTACTCTCTCCTAACGGTCGAACCGATCGAAATGGAGTTTGGATACAGCCTCATTCCGCTGGTGGACGAGAACCGCGGCGGCAAGCTGATCAATCGCATCGTCATTTTCCGCCGCCAGTACGCGCAGGATATGGGCTTCGTCATCCCGTCCATCCGCCTGCACGATGCGTCCTCTCTGGGGACAAATCAGTATGTGATCCGCATTCGCGGAGAGGAGGTCGCCCGCGGCGAGATCCTTGTGGACTATTACCTTGCGCTGGAGCCCAGCAACCCGCTGGGTGAGATCGACGGCATCGAGACCGTGGAGCCGGCCTATGGCATCCCCTCCCGCTGGATTTTGCCGGAAAACAAGGAAATGGCGGAGATCTACGGCTACAATGTCATCGACCCTCTGTCGGTGATGCTGACGCATCTCTCCGAAACCGTCAAGCGCTACGCTTACGAGCTGCTCAACCGCGCCGAGACCATGCGGCTGGTGGAGAACCTCAAGCGCACCTCCCCTGAACTGGTGGAGGAGGTGGTGCCAAACGTGGTCAGCTACGCTACGCTGGAAAAGGTGCTGCGAAGCCTTCTGAAGGAGGGAGTCCCCATTCGGGACCTTGGCATCATCCTCGAAACGCTGGCCGACGCGCTTGGCCAGAACCGGGACATCGACGCCGCTACCGAGCAGGTGCGCGGGGCGCTGGCCCGAACCATCACCCGTCGTTTCTGCGAGGACGGACAGCTTCGTGTCGTCACGCTGGACGCGGAGGTGGAGCGGAAGATCATCTCGTCCCTCACCCGCAGCGAGCAGGGCGTGTATCTGGCCCTTGGCTCAGACCTGATGCAGCAGATCATCACGCAGGTCGCGGACTACGTCCGTAAGTTCAACGAGCTTTCCCAGCCCCCCATTCTTCTGGTCAGTCAGGTCATCCGCGGCTATTTCAGCCGCATGATCACGCAGTTCTATCCCAATGTGTATGTGCTCTCCTTCAATGAGGTTACAAGCTCCGTGCAGATTCAGGCCATCGGCAACATTACGCAGGAGGCACCCGTGCGAAAGGCGGTAGGGACATGAGCACAGCGGCAGAGCTAAGCGACCTCGGCTTGGGAGAGGACATTCAGAGCCTCAGCACACAGGAGCTTTTGGAGCGTTATAAAAAAGATGGGGACGAGGCGCTCAAGTGGGCGATCGTCCTGCGTTACGAGGGACTGATCAAAAGTGTGGCACTGCAGGTCCGCGGCGTTTACAGCGGCTTTGCTCAAGTGGATGACATCGTCAACGAGGGCATTTTGACGCTGCTCAAGGCCATCGACCGCTTTGATCCTGATAAGGGCGTAAAGTTCGATACATATATTTCCAAGCGTATCCGCGGCATGGTGGTCGATCTGGCGCGCAAGCAGGACTGGATCCCCCGCAATCTCCGCCAGCGCGCGAAGGAGATCGACAATACGGTGGTCGAACTGTCCACCGATCTCGGGCGCTACCCGACGGATGACGAGGTCATTGAGCGCATGGGCGTGAGCAGGGAGCGGTATCAAAAGGATATGGCGAGCATCGCGCTGAGCGACCTGCTCTCGCTGGATATGCTCATGGATGTGCGGGAATCGGACGATTGCCGCATCGAGGTGCCGTCGAGCGACATGAGCACACAGCCGGAGGCCACGCTGGAGCGGCAGGAGCTACAAAAAACGCTGGCGGACGGGATCGCCTCACTGCAAAAAAACGAGCAGATCGTTCTCTCGCTCTACTATGAGAAGAATTTGCACATGAAGGAGATCGCACAGGTCATGAACCTCAGCGGCCCGCGCATCTCGCAGATCCACGCGCGCGCGATCCAAAAGCTGAAAAACCATATGGAGCAGTATTATCGGGGGGATATCCCCCCTGCCAATAGAAAGAAGGGGTGAGGAGTCATGTTCAAGGGCTTTTACAATCTGACGTCTGCTATGCTGACGCACCAGCAGAATCTGAATGTTATAGCGAACAATATGATAAATGTTTCCACAGCGGGCTACAAGCAGGATCGATATACGGCCAGCACCTTTGACGAGGTGATGTACAGCCGCGTGGGCAACAAATACAACAGAGGCGAGGAGATCGGCCGCCAGAGCTACATCCGGGCCGCCAGCGACATTGATACGGATTACACCCAGGGAACGCTTGAGCCGACGGGACTTCCACTGGATTTTGCCATCAACGGCGACGGCTTCTTTGCCGTGCAGCTTGCAGACGGAACCACTGGCTATACCCGCGAGGGCAATTTCTCCCTCGACGACGAGGGATACCTCTGTCTGCCCGGCTTCGGACAGGTGCTCGACAGCCAAAACCGGCCCATTCAGCTTGGCACGGACAAGATCACCGGCGATGAGGCGGGTATCCTCTATTACGGCGGCACGCCCTTGGCCCGACTGGGCGTCTTCTCCTTTGCGGATCTGGAGGCGTTGGAGCGGAACGACCGCGGCCTGTTTACAGGCGGTCAGCCTACGCTGATGGATACGCCCAAGGTGCTCAACGGCTATGTGGAGCGCTCCAACACGGATATTATCAAGCAAATGACGGAAATGATCACCTATCAGCGGGCGCTGCAAAGCGCAGCCCAGACCTCAAAGATGTACGATCAGCTGATGACCAAGGCCACCACGGACATCGGCAGGATGTAAGGGGGAGGGAGAAACAGGATGAACCAGTCCTTTTTTATCGGCGCGGTTGGCGCGCACCAGCAGATGAAGAACCTGAACGTGCAGGGCAACAACATCGCCAATGTCAACACCTACGGCTTCAAGGCCGAGCGTGGGCGCTTTGCATCCCTGATGCATGCGGACATCCGCGCCATCGGGGATCGGCAGCTCCCCGTGGGCACGGGGGCGGCCATGTGGACGACGGATACAGATTTCGCCTCCGCTGCCACGGCGCAGACGGGTCGGGTGCAGGACTACGCCATCTCGGGCGAGGGCTTTTTCGCGCTGGCCGATCTGAAGACCGGAGAGATCTCCCTCACCCGCAACGGCGCGTTTCAGGTTTCTGAATTGCAGCGGCCCACGGAGAAAGTGGACGAGAACGGCCAGCCCATCATGGAGACGGTGATGTACCTGTCGGACGGTCAGGGCCGTTTCGTGCTGAGCACCACCGGCGGCATGATCGAGGTCACAGACCGCAATGTACAGCAGCCTGTGGGCGTATTCGACCACATCAGCTATAACGGCATGGAGCATGTGGAAGGCACCCGCTTTCTCGCCGTGGAGAAAAACGGAGATCTTCGTCTGGGCACAGGCACCGCGATGAGCGGTATGCTGGAAATGTCCAATGTGGACCTGGCGGAGGAAATGACCAAGGTGATCGAGTCTCAGCGGGCCTACGGCATGGCGCTTAAAATGGTGCAGACTTCAGATGAGATCGAGACCACCATCAATAATCTGAGAGGATGAAGGGGAGGATAGCGAGCAATGAGGATCAAGAATTATAACGAACTGAACTCCCTGGAGCTGGACACGCTTCGGGAGGTTGGCAGCATCGGCACCGGCAACGCAGCCACAGCGCTCTCCGCTTTGATCGGGGAGGAGGTGCGCATCGAGCTGCCGGAGGTCCGCATCATGGAATATAACGAGGCGATCGAGTGGATCGGCGGCCCAGAGGAGATCACGGCCGGCGTGCTGGTGAAGATGAGCGGTCAGATCGACGGCATCATGCTCTCCGTGCAGCAGCTCGATTTTGTGAATCTTATTCTCAATAGTATGCTTGGCAAAACGGTCGAGGACTATATGGGGCTGCACGAGATGGAGTGCTCCGCCCTCATCGAGGTCGGCAACATTATGATCTCCACCTTCATCAACGCCCTCAGCGGCCTAGCGGACATCAAGGTCGACTTGACGGTCCCTGCCTTCACCGTGGATATGCAGGGTGCCATTATGGCGGTGCCGATGGCGGCCTACGGCGGTCAGTCGGACTACATCATGACCATCGGCGGCAACTTTGTCCACGACGGGAAGGCGGTTCCCTGCCGGTTGCTGCTCTCCCCGGACATCCGCTCTTTGAATACGCTGCTGAGAAAGCTGGGGGTCAGCAGTGGAGACTAAACTGACCATCGGCATCGCAGATATGAAAATGGCCAAGGGCAGCGGAATGCTCATCACCTACGCGCTTGGCTCCTGTATCGGTATCTGCCTGTACGATCCCTTGATCAAGCTGGCAGCAATGATTCACATTATGCTCCCGCTGAATATGGAGGCCGGCCGGCAGAACACCATGAAGTACGCCGACACCGGCATCCGTGAGACGCTCAAGCAGATGGAGGCAAAGGGTGCCTCCCGTGCCCGCATCGTGGCGAAGATCGCCGGCGGCGCAAAGATGTTCGAGGTCAATGGCGGCTCGCTGGGCAACATCGGCCAGCGGAACATTGACAGCGTTCACTTGAACTTGAAAAAAGAGGGCATCCGCCTTTTGAAGGAGGATGTGGGCGGCTCGGTGGCCCGCACGCTGCTGTTTGACCCTTCAAACGGGATGGCCTGCGTCCGCTGCTACGGCAGGCCCGAGCTGATTATTTGATAATTTGATTTTGAATGAAGGGAAGGAGACCCTGAGTTATGTTGGAGGAAGATAAGCGCGGGATCTTGCTGGAATCCGGCACAAATGAGATCGAGGTCATGGAATTCACGATCTTCGACAGCCTTTACGGCATCAATGTGGCAAAGGTCAAGGAAATTCTGGTTTCTGAGCCGGTCAAGCCCATGCCCCATGCCCACCCGTCCGTGGAGGGTATTTTCAAGCCCCGTGATACGGTCATCACCGTGGTAGACCTGCCCAAATACCTGTTTGGCCAGTCCGGGGAGAAGGGGCCGAAGGACCTTTTCATCATCACCAGCTTCAATAAAATGAACATCGCCTTCCGTGTTCACACGGTGGTCGGCATCAGCCGCATCTCCTGGGGGGCCATTCAGAAGCCTGACAAGACCGTTTCCAGCGGCGACGAGGGCATTGCCACGGGCATTGCCCAGTGCGGCGACGATCTGGTCACGATTCTTGACTTTGAGAAGATCGTGGCGGAGATCGCCCCCGAGACGTCCATTCAGATGTCCGAGATCGACCGTCTGGGCAAGCGGGAGCGCAACGAGTCGGTCATCGTCGTGGCGGAGGACTCTGTGCTCCTAAGCAAGATGATCGAGGAGGCCCTCCACAAGTCAGGCTATGTGAACACGAAAATGTTCCCCAACGGACAGGAGCTTTGGAACTATCTTTCTGGTCTGCGGGGGAGCGACGACCTGCGCAGCAAGGTGGCGCTGGTCATCACGGATATTGAGATGCCCCAGATGGATGGCCACCGCTTGACCAAGCTCATCAAGGACGATAAGGAACTCAAGCAGCTGCCCGTCATCATCTTCTCGTCCCTTATTACCGAGGAAATGCGCCGCAAGGGCAAGGAGCTGGGCGCGGACGAGCAGATGAGCAAGCCGGAGATCGGCCATCTCGTGAAGGTGATCGACCATCTGCTCGGGCAGGAAAACGGATAAATACGGAACGGAGGAGAGTATGAGCAATAAATATATCGTGCGCCAGCCGATTAAGGATGCGCAGGGAAAAATTTGGGGCCATGAGATCCTCTACCACGGTGAGAATCAGGCCTTCACCGGCGACGTGGCCTCTCAGAACGAATACGCCGCCGCGGACACGATTTACAGCTTCCTGACACAGAACAGCACCAAGGCGCTGCGCGGGTCTCTGAATTTCATGACCTTCACCACGATTTTGCTGATGAAAAAGACACCCCGCCTGTTTGACCGCTCGGAGCTGGTCATCCAGATCGACGACAGCGTCATCATCCACCCACTTTCCATGCACTTCGTTCAGCAGTATGTGAAGGAGGGCTATCGGATCGCCGTCAATGAGTTCCAGTTCGCCCCCCGCTATCTGGCCCTGCTGGATACCATTGATTACATCAAGCTGAACATCAAGACTACGGCGGATACCGCCATGAAGAATACCATCGAAATTGGTCACAGCATGAATAAAAAGTGCATCATCACCAACATCGACAGCGAGGCGGACTATCAGAAAGCGATATCGCTGGGTGCCGACGCGATGGAGGGAACCTTTGTAGCGGAGCGTCTGATGACGAAGGCCCATTCCGGCGCCTATCTCCAGAGCAACTTCTTCCGCTTGATGGTGGCTGTGACGCAGGACGATCCGGACATCGACGAGATCGAGCGGCTGATCTCCATGGACGCCAGCCTGAGCTACGGTGTGCTGAAAATGGCCAACTCCGTCTATTTTGCCCTGCGCCACCGCGCCACGACGATCCATCAGGCCATCGTGACCCTTGGCCTCGGCCAGCTCAAGCAGTGGATCTACCTGCTCAGCGCCAGCAATGCGGGACAGGAGATGGATGCCAGCACGGAGGAATTCCTCAAGCTTTCCTTCATGCGGGCCAACTTCTGCAGCGAGCTGATGAAGTATGCCAAGGATATGCCCATCTCCAAGTCCGAGGCATACCTGATGGGTATGTTCTCCACGCTGAATCATCTGATCGATGCGCCGCTGGAGGAAATTTTGGAGGAAGTCCCCGTTTCCGACGAGATCAAGGCGGCGCTGCTGCGCAAGGAAGGCCGCTGCGGTCAGCTTTACGAGCTGGTGCTCAGCTACGAGGCGGGCAACTGGAACGAGATCACCCGTCTGGCGGAGGAGCTGGGGATTCCCAACCAGATCCTCACCAGCGTGTACTTCATCTGTATGGAGAATGTCAATGTGCTCTGGGAGCAGTTGACCAACGCTTACAGCGAACAGGACGCGTCTGCCCCCGCTCCCGCGGAGAATGGCGAAGCCAGCGAGGAAAGCAAATAAATGTATAAAAAACAGAAAGCATGGCATAAAACGCCATGCTTTCTGTGCAAAACGGGATCATAACGGAAATAGCTTGTGACGGGGCTCCGCTAAAACCACCTTACACGCCCGCAGGATCTGGGCGGTGACGGCGGTATTCATCCTGCCTTCATAAAGGGAGAGACGCAGCGGCAGCTCATTTTTTGCCATGACGACATATTTGGCGGGAAGCTCCGTCAGGGCGAGGGCCTGCACATCCATCTTGCAGCGGTCGCAGCAGCACAGGCCGAAGAGCTCCATGTAGGTCTCGGCCTTGCGCTCCACAAGGATCTCCATGATGTTGGCGCAGATGACCTCCTCCTCGTCGGGCTTCTCAGCGGCGGAGTCCACCGCGACAGGGGCGGGGGGTGTTTCCACCACGGGTTCCGGCTGGGGAACTTCCTCAATAACCGGTGCGGCGGGTTCTTCCGCCACGGACTTGGGTTGGGGGACTTCCTCGACCACGGGTGCGGGGGGCGTTTCCACCACGGGTTCCGGCTGGGGAACTTCCTCAATAACCGGTGCGGCGGGTTCTTCCGCCACGGACTTGGGTTGGGGGACTTCCTCAACGACAGGGGCGGGGGGCGTTTCCGCTGCCGGTTCCGATCCCGCAAGCTCCTCCAAAGAGGATGCCAGAGCGTCCTTGATCTGGGAGGAAATGGCGTGGTCGCTGCTGAGAGAGGCGATGATCGGCGAGGTGGGCGGCGTGGACTGGGGAGCACTCTCTGCCGGCGCGGGCACCGGGGCGGGAGCAGCCGCTGCCGGTGTCGGCGGAACGGCAGCCGCTGTCGGTGTCGGCGGAACGGCAGCCTCCGCCGGTTGGACGGCTTTTTCCTGCGCCGCCGCTTCCGCCGCCGGGTTGGCGCGGGTCCGGCTGAGCAGGTTCATTACATGGGCAGTTTTACTGGAATTGGACTCTTTGGATGCGGACATAAAAAATCTCCTTACCTGTCTTGAACAAGGCGCTGCGCCTTATGCTTGCTTGGGGAGGGGAAAGCGGTCGCCTGCCACGATGCTGACAATGTCTTGAAGATCGAGCGCGGGCTTGGAGGACGGACTGTATGTCAGCACACTCTGCCCGTGGGCCGGGGCCATGGCCACACTGACGCTGCGGCGGATCTTGGTGGGGAAAACATGACTGTTAAGCTGCTCGGCGATCTGTTCGGCAAGATCCAGAATATCTTTTGAGAGGGTCAAACGAGGATTAAACTTGTTGAGCAGGATGCCGAGAACCTTCAGCTCCGCGTTGAACGAATTGCGCACGGTGTCTATCGTATCCTGAATTTGGGAAATGCCGACGAGACTGAGCACTTCCGCCTCCATCGGGATGATCAGGCCCGTTGAGGCGACGTAGGCGTTGATGGTCAGCAGGTTGAGAGAGGGCGGCGTGTCGATGATGATGAAATCATAGCGGTCGCCCAGAAAGCTCAGCTGGTGGGCCAGCATGAATTCCCGCTGAGGGGCGGTAAATTCCACATCAGCGATAGAGAGCATAATGTCCGACGGCAGCACGTCCCCGTATTCCGTAGGAACAATGGCCGACTCGATGGAGCATGCGCCCTTGAGCACATCATAAACGGTGTGGCCGCTGCCAATGTCAAGACCCAGTGTAAAGCCGAGGTTGCCTTGGGGGTCAATGTCCACACCAAGCACGCGGGCACCGCGCCGGTGCAGCCCGCAGACCAGAGCGGCGGCTACCGTGGTTTTTCCAACACCGCCCTTTTGATTTGTGACGGTAATGATCTGTGACAAAAAAATTCCTCCTCCGGCAAAAATGAGAAAGTGACCTCTTATTTTTATTATACTATATGTCGATAAAAAAAGATAGAGGAATGAATATTTTTTCTGCGGAATTTGACGCCCCGACAGGTTTTGCCCGTCGGAAGAGCAATTACCTGTGAAAGGAGTAATCAATTATGGCATCTGTCAGCAGTGTGAGGAGCAGCTCCAGCAGCATTTACGGCAATAGGAATGTGATCAGCGGTCTTGCCAGCGGCATGGACACCGAGTCCATGATCGAAAACGCGGTATCCGGCTACAAGACCAAGATCTCCACGCTTCAGCAAAAGCGCACCAAGGTGGAGTGGCAGCAGGAGGTCTACCGCAGCATCATCGGCAAAATGTCGTCCTTTTCGGACAAATATACCTCCTACGCATCCTCCACGAACCTGCTCTCCAGCGGCTTTTTCAATCAGGCCGTGAAGGTCACCGCCACGGGCAAGTACGCCGATATGGTCAGCGCCAGCGGCAAGACCAGCAGCAGCGTGCAGATCCTCGGTGTCAAGCAGCTGGCGAGGGCGGCCACCTACACCGTCTCCGGCATCGGCGGCAAGACCGCGGACAAGCCGGAATTTACCGGCAGCGCGGTGGATCTGAGCGTGAAGAAGGAGCTGAGCAACGTCTCCGGCTCCCTGACCATCAAATACGGTGGCGACCGATCCTTTACGCTCGACTTTGGCGAGTTGGATATTTATGAGAATGCCGATAAGCTGGCTGAGGCCATCCGAAGCAAGCTGGGCGAGCAGACCATGACCCTCAGCGACGGCACCTCCGTAAAGGCCAGCGAAAAGATCGACGTGAAGGTGAACGACGAGGGAAACATCGAGTTTTCCGAAAAGGGCGGCGCCGGCAACGCCGTGACCATCAGCGGCGCCACCGGGAAGATCAAGGATACCCTCAAGATCACCGCTGACGGGACGGAGTCCACGCTCAATACCAAGGACGTTGAGTTGGTGGATAAATCCTCCACTCTGGGCGACTACCTCTCCGGAAAGGAGCTTACGCTGACCCTTGACGGCGTGACCAAGAAGATCAAGCTGCCGGAGTACAAGAAAGACGGCACCGCCTTGAGTAATGACGCATATACAACGGCCCTCCAGACCAAGATCAACGAGGCCTTCGGCGCGGGCAAGGTCGCGCTGGAAAAGGTCGGCGCTGCCGATGGAAAGAGTTTCTCCCTGAAGTTCTCCACCACCCAGGCCGGCTCCACCCTGTCCGTCTCCGGCGACGCCGCCAAGGCGCTGGGGCTGGATAAGGCGGCCACCTATGTGAACACCTCCAAGACCCTGGGCGAGCTGCTGGGGGATAAAGCGGATGTTTGGAACGCCTTCGACAAGGTGGAGGCAGAGGGCGATGTCAAGCCTGTGAACAAGAAAGGCAGCAGCGACGTTGACTATTACATCGACTCCAAGGGCAACCGAGTGAAATCGGAAGACGGTGGCAAGACGTATTACCGGGTGGATGACAAGGGCGAGTTTCTGCGTGAGTTCAAGATCAACGGTAAGCTCGTGGGCGCTTTCAATAAGGATACCGCGCTGGAGACCGTGCTGACCTCCATCAACGGCAACGCCGACGTGGGCGTGAAGGTGAGCTACTCCAAGACCACCAACCAGTTCCAATTCACCGCCAGGGAAACCGGCGCGGGCAGCCTCGACATGGGCGACGGCCTCGCCAAGGCCCTGTTCGGCGGCGGCACCAAAGAGGATGGACTGGACGCCATCTTCTCCATGAAAGTCAACGGCCAGGAGCTGGACGGTATTTCCCGCAGCAGCAATACCTTTGACGTGGACGGCATGAGCGTCAGCCTGAAGGGCACTTTCACGGCCACAGAGGCCGATGCCGTCAGCTTTACCTCCAGCTCCGACGCGGACAAGATCGTAGACACCATCAAGTCCATGGTGGAGGATTACAACGCCATGGTCACGGAGATCAAGAACGCCTACTCCACCATGCCTCAGCAGAAGTCCAACGGCAAGTACTACGAGCCGCTGACTGAGGAGGACAAGGCGGATATGTCCGAGAGCAGCATCAAGGCCTATGAGGAAAAGGCCAAGCAGGGCCTCCTGTTCGCGGACCGGGACCTCTCGGCCCTTTACACCCAGCTCACCAGCGCCATTTCCATGAGCGGAAAGGACGGCGCGGATCTCAAGGCCATCGGCATCACCAGCAATTACAGCAACGGCCTGACTACCCTGAGCCTGAACGAGGAAAAGCTCCGCGCCGCGCTGGAGACCGACCCGGACAAGGTGCGGGACGTGTTCTCCAAGAGCGTGGCCAGCGGTTCCTCTTCCAACGGACTGATGCAGGCCCTCAAGAGCCCGCTGGATATGTACAGCAAGACGCAGGGCACCAAGGGTATTCTGGTGCAGAAGGCCGGTTCGACCCTGGCTCCCAGCACGCTTTACAAAAATACTTTGCAAAATAAGCTAGATGATATTGACACACAGATCGAAAAGTGGCAGGATAAAATGGCGGATCAGGTCGACCGCTATACCTCTAAGTTCACGGCGCTGGAAAAGCTGATCTCGCAGATGAACTCTCAGAGCTCTGCCCTTGCCAGCTTCTTAGGCTCCAACGGCTAAAAGGCGGTGACGGAAAACAATGGATATGCGCGGCTTTCAGCAGTATAAGGAGCAAAGCGTCAACACCATGACCCAAGGGGAATTGCTGCTGTTGCTTTACGATGAGCTCGTCAAGCGTCTCACGCAGGCGGAGCTGGCGCTGAATAAGCAAAGCTACGAGTTGTTTGAAGACTCCGTTCAGCGGGGCATCGACATCACGCAGTACCTCAGCGACACCCTTGACCCGCAATACGAGATCAGTCACGAGCTTGACCGGCTCTATGAGTACATGATCTACGAGCTTGGTCGGGCGAAGATCGGACGGCATCTGGAGCCGCTGGCCCATGTTAAGACCATGGCCGGCGAGCTGCGGGAATCCTTCCGTGAGGCGCAGAAAACCAGCGGCGCGGGAAAGCAGGCGGCCGAATGACCGGGGCGCAGCTTTTGGATGCGCAGGTGCAGGAAAAACGGCGCTATGCGCTGCTCAGCGAGCTGTTTGACCTCACAAAGCAGTTAGCCGAGGCTGTGGATCGGAACGACGAGGTCACGATACAAATGCTGCTCTCCATGCGGGAGGGCCCGCTGGCCCAAATGCGGCAGGTGGAGAAAAACCTGACCCGGCAGCGCTCGTCCCTCTCTGAGGAGGATGGCCGGCGGCTGGCGGAGTTGCTCTCCGGTGCGCAGGCCCAGCGGCAGGAGGAAAACGCTCTGAGCGGACAGGTGGGGACCAACCGCCGCTTACTCGGTCAGCTTGTGGAGCTGGACAAGCGCGTCAACAAAAAGGTGACACGGGAGAAGTCGGTTTACCAATAAGGAACATGGGTGCGCCCCTTGCGGAGCGCACCCATGCAAAGCCTTTTATTTTTCCGTCGGCGGCGAGATCACCCATAGGGGCGCGCCGTTGTTCCGACTGGCGGACAGCTCATCAAGGATGAGCTGAGGGTCCCATTCCATGAGACTGCGCTCATCACTGACGGGGTCGGCGACGAGGAGCTTGCCCGTCAGCGTAACGCCTCGGAGCACGATGAAGTGTCCGCCGCCGGTGAAGTGACCGGGACCGACAAGCGCTACGAGCATATTGCCCGCGAGCAGCGTGTCATAGACTGCATCGACCGTCAGCGCACCGATCGCCTTGGACTCAAGGCCGTAAGCGCGCGCGATGCCGTTGACGATGGAGAGATACGAGCCGTGCCCCTTGGCGCAGTAGCCCTGCTTGGCGGCGAGGGCCGCCATCTCGGAGGGGGTGACGGGCTCGTCGCACAGACTGGAGACGACCATTGCCATGGCAGTCGGCCCGCAGCCGTAGCGGCCGATGTTGTCGCTGCCGTAGGGCTTATCCGCCCATTCGGGGTCGCTTTGGTTGAAGTAAACGAGCGGGATCGTGCCGCCAGTGAGGATCTCCTCGCCGTTGACCGACCGGAGCTCTGTGAGCGAGGGGTCGATGAGCATATCCCTGTCAGAGAGCATCGGCTCGCCGGCTGTCTGCTCGTCTGCGCTGGAAAGCTCCTCCGCCTTGGCGGTCAGTGCCGACCATTGCTCGGCAGTGCGGTCAAACCAGTCCGCGGCCGCCCTTGCCCCACTGCGAAGCGGGGCTGTGACACGAGCGAACAGCTCGGGCGCGAGAAAATAGCTGGCAGTGAGCTCGGCAGCGCCGATGCAAAGAACTGCGAGCATGGAAAGCAGAAAAACCATGCGCCCCCTATGAGTAGAGATTTTTTGCTTTTTCACCGTTTCACCTCTTGTAAAAACGCAGAAATGAGATATGATTATTATAGCATATCCTGTCGGCATTGCAAGCGGTGGGAAAGTGAGAGGAACAGGAACGCAGCCTATGTCCACGATCACATTGGAAAATGTATCAAAATACTACAAAAACAAACGGCGCAGCGGCGCCGGAAATCGTTATGAGGTCGGTGTTGAGAATATAAATCTCACCATCGGGCAGGGCGAGTTCGTTTTCATCACCGGCAGCAGCGGAGCGGGGAAGAGCACCCTGCTCGGCCTGATATCGGGGCGGCTCAAGCCCGACCGCGGCAGAGTGCTGCTCGACGGCGTAAACACGGCGCGTATTTTGCCGTGGCACCGTGAGCGCATCGCGCCGCTGTTCGGAAATGTGGCGCAGGAGCACACGCTGATCCGAAAGATGACGGTGGAGGAAAACCTGCTGTTGGCGGCTCGCGTGGGGCGCAGGCGCTTTGAGAGCGAGAAGGAGATGAAGGAGCGCCTAAAAAAGGTGCTCGGTCTTGTGGGTTTTTCCGGCATGGAAAGGCGCTACCCCGTGGAAATGTCCGTCGGGGAATACCGCTGCGTCGAGCTGGCGCGGGCGTTGATCAACAGCCCGCCGATCCTTGTGCTTGACGAGATCACCGCCAATCTGGATGACGACAGTATATGGGACATTTTTCACCTGCTGACCGAGATCAACCGGAGGGGGACCACCGTTATCATGGCAACGCATGCGAGCCGATATGTCAACATCATGCGCCGCCGCGTTGTGACGCTCGTGGATGGGCAGATCCTTGGCGACGTGCAGAAGGGAAAGTACGGAGATGTGATATAGTAAAACACATCGCCGATAAAGATAGATAGAAAATCCATTCATTACATACCACAAGGAGAGAATATCAGATGAAAGACATGAAGATCAAGAAAAGACTGATCAGCGGATTTCTGTTCGTCATCGTTATTTCTGTGGCGATCATCATTGCAGCACTGATGCAAATGAACGCGCAGAGAGCAAACTACAATGACATTCTGAAGTATGAGGTCGCCGCCAATGACCTCCTCACAGAAATCCGATTGAACGCCAACATTGCCGCCCGGAACGTCCGCGATATGGCTCTGAAACCCGGCGACAGCAGCAATTCCGAGCTGGAGAGCCGGGTCAACGAGCTCCTTTCGGATATGGATGCCCAGCTCAAGGAGCTGGAGGATATCTATCCGCTGGATCAGGCCCAGCTGCAGGACTATATCACCACTGTCAACAAGTGGGGCGATGAGCTGCCCGCCATTCTTAACGCCATCAACCGCGGCGACGGTGCGACTGCGGTCAGCCTAATCAAGAATAGCTGCACCCCTCAGCTCAATGCTATGGCGACCAAGGCCGAAGCGATCAACGATCTGCTCTCGCAGGCACAGGACGATGCTGTGAAGGCTCAGGAGCGCAGCAGCCTGATCTCCCTCGGTGTGATCCTCGCGGTGATGGCCGTAGCTATCATCCTGGTTCTGGGCACCGCCTTCAAGCTGGTCAAGGGCATCATGGAGCCGACCGAGGAGGTCCGCAAGGCCCTCATGGGCTTCAGCAAGGGCGAGCTGGACATCCCCGTGAATTACGAGAGCAAGAACGAGCTGGGCGATATGTGCAATGCGCTGCGCAGCAGCCAGGATACGCTCTCCGCTGTGATTGAAGACATCTGCTACCTGTTGGGCGAGATGGCCAACGGCAACTTCGATGTCCGCAGCCGCGCTACCGACAAGTATGTGGGTGCTCTGGGCGCTGTTCTGGAGTCCATCCGCAAGATCAACAGCAACCTGAGCGACACCCTGGCTCAGATCGACATGAGCGCCGAGCAGGTGTCCTCCGGCTCCGAGCAGGTGTCCACCGGCGCCCAGGCTCTGGCTCAGGGTGCCACCGAGCAGGCCAGCGCCGTGGAGGAGCTGTCCGCTACCATCACCGAGATCTCCGACAACGCCAAGAAGAACGCCGAAAATGGCGAGATGGCCATGCGCCAGTCTCAGGAGGCCGGCAGCCTGGTTTCCGAGAGCTCCAAGTACATGGAGGAAATGGTGGAGGCCATGGGCAACATTTCCCAGTCCTCTCAGGAGATCGGCCGCATCATTTCCACCATCGAGAACATCGCCTTCCAGACCAACATTCTGGCGCTGAACGCAGCCGTCGAGGCCGCACGCGCCGGCAGCGCGGGCAAGGGCTTTGCCGTGGTCGCCGACGAGGTCCGTAACCTGGCCACCAAGTCCGATCAGGCTGCCAAGGCCACCAAGGAGCTGATCGACCACTCCATCGAGTCCGTTCAGGGCGGCAACGAGATCGTCAAGAAGGTCTCCGAGGCGCTGTCTAAGACCGTGGAGGCCTCCAACCTCTCCATGAACTCCCTGCAGGAGATCACCAAGGCTGTGGAGGCCGAGGCCGAGTCCATCGCTCAGGTGACCGAGGGCATCGACCAGATCTCCGCCGTCGTCCAGACCAACTCCGCCACGAGCGAGGAGTCTGCCGCTGCCAGCGAGGAGCTGTCCAGCCAGGCGAGCTTGATGAAGGAGCTGATGATGAAGTTCACGCTCCGCAGCGACAAGAGCTACGGCACCACGAGCTCTCGTGCCGATGCTCCCGCCGATGCTTCGACCGAGAGCTATGCTGCGGACAGCGCTTCGGGGCACCGCGCTGCTGCCAATTCGTTCAGCAAGTATTAAGGTCGTGGAGGGGCGCAATCGACCGCCCCAACCCAAAGGGGATCTTAGGGCATAGCGCTTTCCGCTCTGAGGCGGAGCGCTATGCCCCCCTGCGATATAGCAATGGGCTGTCTGAAACTGGTAAATTTTTCTTTTTGCGTGCCAGAGGGCGGCTGAATATCCGCCCTCTGGCACGCTTTTTTTAGGCTTCGCGGAGGGTGGAGCGATACAGGCGGTAAGCCGCTTGGGAGAGCAGCGGGTTTGGAGGGATAGCACATGGTGAAAAAATGGAAGGTAGGAGCGCTGATCAAGAACCTGATCACGGAGGAAGGCTCGGCTCCGCGGGGCGATGCGGATGCTCCGGGGGAAGCGGATCCTGCGCCCGCGCCCGCCGTCGCGGAGGAGAAGCCCGCGCCGGAGCTGACGCAAACGCAGTACCTTGAGATGCATGGCTCGCTGCTGGAGCTTTGGAAGGAGTTCAGCGACGGTGAGTTGACGCCGCCGCGTGTGCGGCTGCTGGACGAGGAAAAGGCAGAGATGCTTCATCTGACAGGAAAGAAGCTGGAGTTTGAGCGAGTCCGCCTTACCGCGCAGCTTGAGAAGGACGCGAAGAAGCGGCTCGAAGAGCTTCGCCGCGCACGGGAGGGCGAGAACGGAGAGAGACCGCTGGACGCGGTCTGCCATGTCTACGTGTCTAAGGATAAGCTTGTGGCATGGTGCTTTGCCTTTCCGCCCTATGCAGGCGGCGAGGAGATGAACAGTGCGATGCTTGCCTGCGCGCTGGAGAAGGCGGGCGTCAATACGGGGATCGATCCACAGAGCATGGTGGAGATTTTTCGGCAGGTGCGTTATCTGCGCTTGATCCCCGTGGCATTCGGCCAGCCGGAGACCGAGGGCAAGGACGGCTATGTGACCGAGAAGTATCCCCGCGAGCTGTCGCGCGAGGTCGTGATCGACGAGCACGGTGTCGCGGACTATCGGGCGATGAACTATGTGCAGCTCATCAAGAAGGACAGCGTGATCTGTGAGATCACGCCGCCTGTCGAGGGAACGCCGGGAATGCGGTTGGACGGAAAGCCCATCATGCCGCGCACTGTGCAGGCGGCAAAGGTGCCGTGCGGTCTGAACACCACGCTGACGGAGGATGGCCTCCGGCTCATCGCCACGATGGACGGACACCTTGAGTATTCCAACGGTGCGTTTTATGTGCGGCCGGTGCTGGAGATCCGCGGCGATGTGGACTACTCCACGGGAAATATAGATTTCATCGGCGACGTGCAGATCGCCGGCGATGTGCGCGAGAACTTCTCCGTGCGCGCGACCGGATCGATCACCGTGGACGGGATCGTGGAGGCGGCGAGCGTGGAATCGGGCGGCGATATGACCATCACGCGCGGCGTGGTGGGTGACAATCGGGCCGTGCTCAAGTGCGGCGGCGTTTTCCGCGTGAAATATTTGGAGAATAGCCGGGTCTATGCCGGTGGCAGCGTCTATGCCGACTGCATTATGACCTCGGAGGTATATAGCGACCAATCCATTGAGGTCGTTGAGGGGCGAGGGAGCATCATCGGCGGAACGCTTACAGCCGGAGAGCTGATCCGCGCCAATATGATCGGCGCACAGTCCGGCCGCAAGACGGAGCTGACGCTCGGCGTTCTGCCCTACACGGAATATGCGCGTGAAAGGCTCCGCAAGAGCGTCAATGAGATAGAACGGGAAATCGAGATGATCGAGGGAGAGCGCAGACGCATGGAGATCATGGGAGACAAGGCGAAGGCGGAGGAGAGACGTGCGCGTCTGCCGCTGCTGCAGCTCAAGGCGAGCCGTCTTGCGAAAAAGGCCGAGGACCTAAAGGAGCAGGTCGATCCTGCGAAATGCCGGCTTGAATGTGTCACGGTATATCCCGTGACAGTGGTACAGCTCGGCTCTCTCAAGTGGGTCGCGGATCAGGTCCACAGACAGTGCAAGCTCATATACGACGCACAGAGCAGAACGCTGCGTGAGCTTTCCCTGAGAGGATAAGAGGAAAGAGGGAAATGCGTTTGGAGAAGGAATATCCGATGGACTGGGTAGAGCAAATGGCGGAGTCGCTGGTCTACGAGATCGTGGAGCAGATGTCCGGCATTGTGCTGCGGCGGAGCGAGCCGTGGGAGCGGCTGAGCGAGGGCATGGAGATCGACATGATCACCGGGCATGTTTCCGGTGACTTTCAGATCGAACTGCATTTTTTTGCACAGCGGGCGCTGCTCATGCGCCTGACAAAGAACATGGTGGGCTATGAGCCGGACGAGGAGGAGGCGCAGGAGTACGCCATGGAGTTTTTCAACATCCTTTGCGGCCGCTTCATTTCTGAGCTGTATAAGGCGTCCAAGACCTCGGCGCGCTTTTTCCCCACGGAGTATGACCGCACACCGGAGCGCGGGATGCCGAGGCAGAATGCGGAGGATAAAACGGTTTATCTGATCAGTGAACAACAGGAGCTGGCGGCGTTTTCATGGACGGCGGCACCGGTGGACACGATTTTGAGGAGGAATACTGATGACTAAGCGTATTATGGTAGTGGATGATTCCCGCGTGATTCTCGCGGAGATGAAGAAAATGCTGGAAGGCAGCGATATGGAGATCTGCGAATTCTGCCGCAGCGGCGAGGAGGCCCTTGAAAAATTTGGGGAGGCCAAGCCGGACCTTGTCACGATGGACATTGTGATGCCGGGAATGGATGGAATGGAGACCTGCGAAAAGCTCCGCCAGCGCTATCCTGAGGCGAATGTGTACATGGTTTCCTCCATGGCCTACGACGATATGATCGACAGGGCGGTGGAGCTGGGCGCAAAGGGCTTTTTGTTCAAGCCCTTTACCAAGGATGCACTGCTTGAGGGGCTTCAGGGAGCCTTTAAGGCCATCGAGAGCGAAAGAGAGAAAGCGTAAAGAGGAGCGGGGATCGCATGAGTGAATACAAAGCACAGGAAAACGATCTGATTTATGCGCTTGACATTGGCACTCGCAGCGTGATCGGTATGGTCGGACAGACCGACGGTGACCGCTTCAAGGTACTCGACGTGGAGGCGGCGGAGCACAAAAAGCGCGCCATGATAGACGGTCAGATCGATAATATCCGCCAAGTAGCGGAGGTGGTGCGGCAGGTGACGCAGCGGCTGGAGGAGCGGCTCAATGTTTCTCTGGAGCGCGTGTGCGTTGCGGCGGCGGGACGCGCGCTGCAAACGAAAGCGGGCACCTTTTCACTTTCCCTGCCGGAGAATAACGTGATCACGGTCGAGCAGGTCAGCCAGCTCGAAACGGGAGCGGTGTCGGCGGCGGAGGAGACGCTGCAGACGGAGGACGATGAGCGCCGTCGGCTTTTTCTGGTGGGCTACACGGTCACGCAGTACCGCCTTGACCATTACCCCATGGTGACGCTGCTCGATCATAGCGGCATCGAGGTCGAGGCTGATGTGGTGGCGACCTTTTTGCCCGGTGAGGTGGTCGAGAGCCTGTATGCCGTGATGCGCACGGCGGGGCTTCAGGTTTCCAGCATGACGCTGGAGCCCATTGCGGCGATGAATGCCGCCATTCCGGCGGAGCTGCGGCTTTTGAACCTCGCGCTGGTGGACATTGGCGCAGGCACCACGGATATTGCCGTCTGCCGCGACGGCAGCATTACAGGCTATACCATGGCGACGATCGCGGGCGACGAGATCACCGAGGCGCTGATGCGCGCGTTTCTGATCGACTTCCAGACAGCGGAGGAGGTCAAGCGCACGCTGCGTGAGGGAGAGTCCGTTCGCTACACCGACATCATGGGACTGGAAAATGAGGTCTCCTATGAATCGGCGATGGCGGTGATCGACGAGCCGATGGATAAGCTGGCCACGGCCATTGCCGAGCAGGTGCTCGAAACCAACGGCGCGGCGCCCTCGGCGCTGTTTCTTGCCGGCGGCGGCAGTAAGCTGAACGGGCTGAAGGAAAAGGTGTCTGAGAAGCTGAATATGGACGAAAAGCGGGTGGCCATCGCGGGCAACAACTTTGCCAAGAGCGTCTATGCCGACCGCATCAAGCTGGATGACCCCGAGTACGCCACGCCGCTGGGCATCGCAGTCTCGGCGGGGCTTGGGCTGCTGAACGACAGCTATGTCGTCCTGCTCAACGGGAAACCCGCGAAGCTGTTCCGTAGCGGCGTGCTGACGCTGCGCGACATTCTGCTGATGAACGGCTACACCTATTCCGACATACTCGGCAGGAACGGGAAGAGCCTTGCCGTCACGCTGAACGGACGGCGTATCATTCTGCGCGGCGAGCCGTCTGTTCCTGCGGCGCTGACCGTGAACGAGCAGGAGGCGGCGCTGAGCGCCATCGTTCACGCGGGAGACAGCGTGAGCTTCGTCCCCGCACGATCCGGCGCGGACGCGCAGCGGACGCTGGGAGAGCTGCTGCCCGAATTTACCGGCCGTGTGCTGGTGAACAATCAGGACGCGTCGCCGGATACCGTCCTTCACAGCGGAGATGTGATCCTCACGCTCGAACACGCGGCGGAGAGCCGCGGGGATGACCAAGCTGCGGCGGAGAGCCGCGCGGATGACCAAGCTGCGGTGAGGGTGGCACCGGGACTCACGGACGACCAAGACGCGGTGAGGGTGATGCCGAGCAGCGGGGCGATCGAAGTGGAGCTCAACGGCGAGCCGCTGTCCCTGCCTGGCAAGGGTAACGGCCTGCCCTATTACATGATGGACCTGCTGCAATTTTCCGGTCTGGATCTGGATCATCTGGACAGGCCGGTGCGCTTGGAGGTCAACGGAGAGGAGTGCGGGTTCCGCTATGTTATCAAGCCGCGGGACCGGGTGATGATCTGCTATGCGTAAAAAGAAAGAGCGTAAACAGAAGGAGCGCAAACAGAAAAGCGCACCCGTAAAGGGGAAAAAGAAAATTATCATCATCGCAGCGGCGGTCCTGCTGGTGGCAGTCGCGGCGCTGATCGTCTTCAAGCCGTTTGGCAGCAAGGGCAAAGAAGGCGGAAAGGAGGAGGAAGTCGTCCAGCCGGAGACCATTGAGGCCCCCATGCTCTATGAGCTGGGCGACTTGAAGCTCACGGCGCTGCCGGTGCTGAACGCGGACATCGTCGTGACGCGCGAGGAGGTCCCCGGCATGGTCCCGGAGGAGGAAGAACAGCCCGTGGTGCTGGAGACCGCCGACCCGGAGAAGCCGGACGAAAAATCCGACGAAAAATCGGACGAGGAACCGGAGGAAAAGCCGGAGGAAAAACCCGCCGAGTCGGCACCCCCCGTGGCGAACGCCTTCCACTACGAGGGCCTGGGGAACGCGGCGGCCGTCGCCTCGGCGTACACCACGCTGCTGACGGATTCGGCGGTGGGCTTCTACCCGGTGGACAGCACGCTGCAGCCCGCGAAGCAGCCGGAATTTGACACCGACGCGGGCAGCGTCCAGCTGGTGATGGAGGCGGCGGAGGAGGACAGCTTCTTCTACGCCTTCCGGGTAGAGTGGTCAGAGGACATCGTCACCGTCGTTCCCGAAAAGGTGGAGGGCGCTCTGCCCGATCCGCCGCAGCCGGTGGAAATGACCCTCTCCGAGGCCACCAGCTATATGCGCTACTGCATCCCCAGCCTGCTGGGTGTCAGCACGGACGAGGTCAAGAACTACCGCATCTATGTGGAGGACGGCAAGGTGCTCATCAACGGCACGCCCTGCCTCCGCTTCAAGATCTGCCGCGAGAACCCGCAGACCGGCGGCAACGAGAACAGCGGCGACTACTACCTCTCCTCCGACCGGCGGCACATCTACCGGCTGAACGTGGAGACCAACGAGGTGGAGGAGGCCGATCTCTCCGCGCCCTGAACCGGCGTGAGCCCCAGGGCATCGGGACGGCCCGAGAGCCAAAGCGCGGCCCCGGAGCCCGCCCACTGAGATAACAGCGGGGCCAGCAGGCCCTCCAAAACCGCCACCGACGAGCGGACGGACAGCCCCCCGGCCTCTGGTGTCAGGGCGGCGACGGTGTCCGGGTCGGCATCGGCGATCACCACGCCGTATTCCCGCCCAAGGGCGCGGAGCTGCTTGCGGGTGATGTCCCGCCGGGCCGCGAGCGTGAGGGGCTGAAAGCCGATCAGCCCTGTGAAGCGCCCCGCGATCTCCGACAAGACCCCCTGCCGCACCATGGCGCGGCGGGCGGATTCGTTTTCCTGATACAGCCGCTCCGCCAGCGTGGCCGGGGCGGCTGTTTCCTGCTTTGGGCCGTCTGCGGAAAAGCCCATGCGCCGCCCGCCGCGGCCGGTGAGGTCGGCGTTGCTGGTAAAGACAAAGATGCACTGCCGGAAATCCAGCTCCCGCTGGCCGTCCTTGCCGGGGCGGCAGGCGGTGATGCGCCCCTCGTCCAAAACCGACAGGAACATCTTCAACACCTCCGGGTGGGCCTTATCCAGCTCGTCAAAGAGGAACACCGTCCGGGCATTTTCCCGCACCGCCTCGAAAATGGGCGGATCGTCGTAGCCCACATACCCCGGCGGCGCGCCGATGAGCCGGTGGACGGAATGGGGCTGTGTAAAGGTGTTCAGCTCCGTCCAGACCGTTTGATAGCGGGGCCCGCCGCACCGTTCCAACGCCGGGGCCACCGCCTTCGCCAATTCCGATTTTCCCACGCCTGTCGGCCCGTAGAGAATGAGGGACAGGGGCCGGGCCGGGGCGCTTTTGCCGACGTGGGCGCAGAGACGGAACGCCGCCGCCTCCACCGCCCGCTCCTGCCCCAGGACCCGCGCCCCCAGCTCGCGGACAAGGCGGGGGAACAGCGCCCCCATCGGCTGGGGAGCGGGGGAGGGCTGCGCCCTCGGGGCAGGGGACGGCTCCGGTGCCGGAAGCACCGCCGCGGACAGCTCCCCCGCGGGGCGGAGCGTCCGCAGGCGGGCGGACAGCAGCTCGTAGGAATCAAAGCGCCACACGCTGCGGGCAAAGAGCGCGCGGAGCACGCCGTCCGCGCCGCCGTAGCGCACGGCGGGCCGCCAGTAGAGAAGATACGCCCCGTCCTCCCGGCGGGCAAAGCCCAGGGCCGCGTACCGGGGCGCACAGCCTGTCGGCAGCTCGCAGGGCGAAAACTCGTAGCTGCGGCCCGACTGACCGCAGAGGTCCACGCGGCGGCGAAGCGCCTGGTAAAAGGCAGGCTCCGCCCCGCAGAATTGAGCAAATTTCGTTTCCATCGCGCACCCCCTGTGGCTAATCATACCCGCCGGGGAGCGGCTTTAGAAAAAAATTTTGCGAAAAATCGGAAAAGCGGTTAATTTCCCGGAAACCGGGCCGATATAAGAAATGTAAGGCAAATCACCCGGGGCAAAGCGGCCGGCCGGCGCGGCGCTGCGGGGAAAAACCGAAACAGACGGGCAAAAGGAATTGCCCGGCAAACTGAAAAGGAGTTTTTTATCATGCGTATTCAGCACAACATTATGGCGATGAACGCCTACCGCAACTACAACAACAACACCTCCGCCCTGAGCAAGAACCTGGAGAAGCTGTCCTCCGGCTACAAGATCAACCGCGCCGGTGACGATGCCGCCGGTCTGGCCATTTCCGAGAAGATGCGCGCCCAGATCACCGGTCTGAAGGCCGCCAGCAAGAACGTCAAGGACGGCGTCTCCCTGGTGAAGACCGCTGAGGGCGCTCTGCAGGAAGTCCACGACATGCTCAACCGCATGGACTACCTGGCTACCCAGTCCGCCAACGGCACCTACGACAACGAGGTGGACCGCCTGAACCTGCAGAAGGAGGTCAACTCCCTCCGCAGCGAGATCGACCGCATCGCCGACAGCTCCAACTTCAACGGCAAGAAGCTGCTGGACGGCAGCATGGACGGCCTCAAGACCACGAACTTTAAGGCTGCGGCTGATACTAATGGCAATAAGGCTGCCATTGATCTTTCCATCGCCCACGACAAGCAGATCAGCGTTGGGGGAGCCAAAGTAGACCTCACTGTCAAGTTTGGTGCCGTTGGTGCTGATGCCGCGTCGGCGACTCTTAAAGCTAACGGTGAGCTGGAAATTAAGTTGCAGCAGAATAAGACTTACACTGCCGCTGACATTCAGGATCTCATTGCTCACGCGAACATTGATGCCGTTAAGGATAAGCTGAGCGCCGATGAATCGGCTGATCTGAATCAAGTGCTGGCCGATGTGAAGGTCAGCGGTAAAGACACTACCACCAGTGCTACTGACACTGCCGTTAATGATGCCACCGGCACCGTCGACCAGAACAGAAAGACCGGTGAGAAGCTCACCCTGCAGATCGGCGACACCGCTGACCGCTTCAACAAGATGAAGGTCAACGTGGGCGATATGCACGCCAAGGCGCTGGGCATTGACACCCTGACCATCGCCGATCAGGAGGGCGCTGCCAAGGCCATCCAGTCCATCAAGGATGCCATCAACACCGTGTCCTCCACCCGCGGCGACCTGGGCGCTATCCAGAACCGTCTGGAGCACACCCAGAACAACCTGTCCGTCATGACCGAGAACATTCAGGATGCCGAGTCCACCATCCGCGACACCGACGTGGCCGACGAGATGATGGCTTACACCAAGAACAACATCCTGGTGCAGTCCGCTCAGGCCATGCTGGCCCAGGCCAACCAGGTGCCCCAGGGCGTGCTGCAGCTGCTGCAGTAATCCGCCGAACGGGCAAAAGCGATTTTGTTCTCCCCTCGGACGACCGACGCCATACGGCGCGTCCGAACGACCCAAAAAAAGCGGAAGGAGCGCACAAGCGCTCCTTCCGCTTTTTCAGCGTGTCGATAAACCCTTTTCTGTCATTCCGAGGAGCGCAGCACCCGCAAGGGGTACGCCGCATCCGTAAGGCAGCAAAGCTGCCAACGGCTGCGCAGCACCCGCAAGGGGTACGCCGCATCCGTAAGGCAGCAAAGCTGCCAACGGCTGCGCAGCACCCGCAAGGGGTACGCCCCCCTCGTTCCCTTGGCTCCCCCTGTGGGGGAGCTGGCACGGCGTGAGCCGTGACTGAGAGGGCGGGCGGCTGATAGCCGCCCCTACAAGAGACCAGTGAAGCAGGTGTAGGGGCGGATATCATCCGCCCGCCGTCGGCGTACAAGGCAAGCATTGCGGGCGGATGGGGACATCCGCCCCTACGGAATGTGACGAACCTTGTCCGTAGGGGCCGCTGTCCTCAGCGGCCCGCCGAGGGCGTATGCACCCACAGTATCCCCGTCCAGCAGCCTCCCTTGTCAAAGGGAGGTGGCACGGCGAAGCACCCGCAAGGGGTACGCCGCATCCGTAAGGCAGCAAAGCTGCCAACGGCTGCGCAGCCGTGACGGAAGGATTCCGACCCCAGGAAAGCTGTCCTAAAAACGGAATCCCTCAGTCAGCTTCGCTGACAGCTAGCCCTATCCCTTTTGTCCCTTTGGGACATTTCCCCTTGATAAGGGGAATCGGCCTCGCAATGACAGGCTTTTTCGACAGTCTCTTTGCACGCCCTTATTTTTCGCAACGGATAATCAAGGATATGCGACCGGTATGAGTCCTTTTTGACAAGGGGATGCAAGTAGGTCACAGGGAGTAAAAAAGCGTACCGTTTGACCGGGCCGGTCAGACGGTACGCTTGTTTTTGAGATCAGTGTAGCTTTATGTTGTCCGGGTCATTTCGCCGGGACAGGGTCCTGTGCAGAGCCCTGTGTGTCGCCCTCTTTCAGGCGGTTTAGAACCAGTTGATAGCCGCCGGAGCCATAGCGCAGTTCAGTGTTGATGCGGGTGATGGTAGAGCTGCTCACCGGGACCTGATTGCGGACCATCTCATAGGTATTGCCGTCCAGCAGTAGCCCGGCCACCTGAAAGCGCTGGGCAAAGGCGGTGAGTTCTTGAATGGTAAACAGATCGCTGAAAAAGGTGTAACACTCGTCCACCGTGTCCAGCGAAAGAATGCCCTGGAATAACCGGTCAATGGGCTCTGACTGGTTGCGTTGCAAATGCGACATAAAAAACCTCCTTTTTCACCGACCTTATTGTACCAGATGACGGAGGAAATGTCGAGAGGGAAATATGGACCCGCTCAGCTGTCCGCCGCCAGGGTGAAACTCTGCCAGCATTCGGCCAGTTGATCGGCCAGCCCGTTCCCTGCCAGCTGGGTGCCGGGGACACAGTCCAGCCAGGCGAGCGTGGCGGTGCAGCGCTGGAGGTCACCGAAATAACGCTGCTCGATCTGGTCATAGTCCGCTTGGGGGATGGCCTGCGCCTGGGCATCCTCATAGGTCACCTGCTCCTGACCGTTTTCGTCATACTCCGTGTTCCGATAGCCCAGGAAGAAGCCTTTCACCGCACCGTCCTTCAAAGAGACGGCCCGCTTGCTCTCATAGTAGTGGGCGGCTCCGTCCTTGTTGGAGTCGGTCAGAATGTAGGTATAAACACCATCTGACTGGTTCTGATAGGCTCGGATCGCGGAGGTGGGGGTGCCCTGAAAGTCATCCGGCTGGAACACAGGCTGGCAGCTGTCCTGGGTTTTGACCTGGCTCAGGCCGGAGCCATCGGCGTTGACCTGCCAGATGGCGTTGCTGGTATAGGACCCGGTGCCCTGAATCTGGCAGACGATCAGCTCCAGCCGGTCATCCTGGTCCAGGTCGGCCACGGTATAGCCCCACCAGTCCCACTCGTCGGCCACCTGCCAGTCCTGCACATGGTCTGCCATGACCTGGAGCTGCTTCTCCGGGGAGAGGGCGAAAGAGTAGTCCATCGGAGCGGAGCTGCTGGCCGACTCAGAGCCGCCGCTCTGACTGGCGCTGTCAGAGCTCTGGCTGCCCTGAGAGGACCCGCAGCCGGAGAGCAGGGCGGCGGAGAGACACACTGCGCCGAATAACTGAAATTTGTTCATAGAAAAACCTCCTGTATTGCTGACCAAAGGCTACCACGAAAGGGCGGGAAATGCAACTGAATTTTAAGCCGAAGGGTTAAAACAGGTCCAGCATATTGTCCAGATAGAGTTCCTCCCGCACGTGAAGTTGGTATTCGGGCCGGGTCAGATAGTGCAGCAGAAATTCCAGCACCAGGGCGCTGCCCAGGCTGCGGCCTTCGATTTTAAAGTTGGAAAAGCCCATGGGAAGATAGATGGTCTGGATATCGTCCACGCCGATGAAGCCCGGGTTTTCCATGGCTTTGGAAAAGCGGTAGCCCCCGGCGGCATCGGGCGCGGCGCAGTGGTGCTCCTGGCCTGGCTCCCCCAAGTTTTTCCGGCTGACCGCCCGGTAACAGGCTGCCCGGTCCTTGCAGCCGAAGAAGCAGCATTCGTTGCACAAAAACTCCACCTTGTCTTTTAAATCCTGGGGCAGGACATCCAGCTGGGGGAGGGCCTTATTCAGGCGGAAGTCGGGCACCACATAGCGAAAGTCTGTCCGGTCCAGCTCCTGCCGAAGCCGGGAAAAAGCAGTGAGGACTTTGGTGGTGGAGGAGACGAAATAGAGCCCGGGATACTCCGCCTGCAGGTAGTGCAGCAGCAGGTCTGAGTGGACGATAATGCCGTTTTGCGGGCCGTCATACTCGGCAAACAGGCGGGCCAGGGCGTTGCACTTGGGGTCGGAGAGGTGCTCGGGCCGGAGGAGGGAGTTGCTAAAGGTCAGCCGGGCGGAGATGCCGTATTCCGCCATCAGCTCCAGCACTTCCCGGGGATCGTGTTCCCCGCAGCCAACCCGTCCGCCGCCCCAGAGACAATCCGAGGGAGCGCCGTAAATAGAGCCGATTCGGCACCAGGGGTAAAAGTATTCCCGGTGGGCCCGGAACAGAGGCAGAAAAACCTGGTAGAGTTCATAAAATTCAAATAGACCGGGGAGGTGATAGTAAGCGACATCTCGTTTCACGGTGTGACTCCTTCTTTGGTGTGGTATCGTGCGGCGTTCTGCTTGCATTATAAAAGAAATGCCGCAATTCTGCAAGGAGGCCCCAGCATAGGGACGACCATCCTTTACATAGTTTGGAACAGGGGGTGTTATCATGCTGTCTCCGGCCATTTATTTGCTTTTGAACGGTCTGTTTTTCACCCTGCGCCTGTCAGGTGGGGGCGGGTCCTTTCCACGTCCCCTGAAGGCGGAGGAGGAGCGGGAATATTTGCAGCGCTGGGCCCAGGGGGATTTAGAAGCTCGCAACAAGCTGGTGGAACACAATCTGCGCCTGGTGGCCCACATCGTGAAAAAGTACTACTCCCAGTCCGGGGACCAGGACGACCTGATCTCCATCGGCACCATCGGGCTTATCAAAGGAATTTCGACTTTTAAAGCGGATAAAAATGTGAGGTTGGCGACTTATGCCAGCAGGTGTATAGAAAATACTATCCTCACTTAGCGGAACTATCGGAGGATGAAGTAGCAAAACAGGCACCTTTTGGTGCAAAATGGCGCCTGCTGGCGCAAGTGGAAGTCCGCTGCTACATTCTGATTTCCAATATATCAGGTTCAGTAAAAGTAGCCCCGCTACAAATTCTTCAATTTCCGGTGATACTGCCGCACAAGTTTCAGGATGCAGAAAAGTTCAATCTGCAGTTCTCGGACTTCTCCGAAATCACTGAAACAGCGGACAAGCTCCGCTGGCTTCGATACCAGAAAGGCTTGCGGCAGAGAGACGTAGCTGACTACGCCGGTATATACCGAAGTACTTATATTCATTATGAAGAATATGGAAAGGACTTTTACTCTCCGAAGCACATGGAGAAAATCGCGCAGCTTTTCGAGGTTCCAGTCGAAAGACTTCTGGATGACTACAATCTCTTTCTGAGAAACGGCCAGGGTAAGCAGATCAAGGCAATTCGAATGAAGCTTGGCCTAACGCAAAGAGAGTATGCTGATAGGCTAGGCATCAGCCTTTGCAACCTCAAACAATGGGAGCAGAACAGAAAACAACTTTTCAAATCCACTTGGGAGAAGTACTTCAAATAGAGGGTAAATGCTCTTAACTGCGATGAGAATGTACTGCGTGACTGTCGTATACAGAATAACCGAGCAGACTGGTCTTGATAATCAGTCTGCTCGGTTTTCTATCAGGTCAGCGTTCATGAGAACCCTGTGGATTTATTATGCTTGTTCTTTCAAATGCTTCACTACTGCATCTACCAGCTCTAACTTTTGCTCCGTGGAACAGGGCAACTTCAAGATGTTCTTCAGTGCCTGCTCTGCATGAAATTTTGCAAGTTCATGGGCAAGTTCCTTTTGTGCTTGCTCTGACTTGGGATAGATTAGAAATACTTCCATTGTTGCCCTCCTTTCCAGAGCGTTTGATGCTTAACTCTATGTGCGTTTTCCATTGCATATGCCGTGTCTGAATATTCCCAGACTTCGAATTCAGCATGTAGACCTCCTTCTACATAAACTAAAGAGCTCTTCAGAATAAATGTAGAAAAAGAGGGCCTTTTGACCACCCTAACGGGATAAAAATCTTCCAACGATTGACTATGCAGGAAGATAGGAAGAAAAAGAAACAGCCCTGCTGCAGTTTACTCTGCAACAGGGCTGCTCTCTTTTAATAATCTCTGCGTCTTTGCAATGACTGACCAAATATCCTTTTCGAATTGGATACTCCCATGAAATAACGGAGCCAAAAAGAAAAGGGCCTCCTTTATGTTCCTCAAATCCACATAATCGGTTCGGTTGTCTTGGAGGTGTTGATGCGTTTCATAATATCTGACCCGCACATCTTCTGATACAGAATCCGAAACGAAGTAGGTCGCAATAAGGCCGTCAATTAGCGCGACCTCATCCATCGTAAAGAACATATAATTTCTCCCATCGTGAACAATACCAGCATATAGTACCACACAGCGCTCTCAAGTACAAGATAATTCCTGTTCCGCAAAGCAGCAGCCATGGAGCGTTTCATATTCTGCCAGCAGCTCCGATCCAGCGGCACGATGAATGCAGCCGTCCACACCGCCGCCACCCAGCAGCGACTCGTTGGCAGCGTTGACGATGGCGTCCACCTTCATTTTTGTGATGTCATTTCTGACGATTTGAAGCGGCATAATCAAGCCATCCCATTCGGTTACTTCGCGCCGGTCAGCAGCTTGTCCAGCGGGATTCGTTCCGGGTATTTTCCTTCGGTCAGAATGTCGTATAAATACCTGTTATCCAGAATCATATCGTCCCGGATAAGCTGCCAGTTTGCCTTTTTCCTGAAAAACACCTTGAAGATCAGAAAGTTCATGATCGCCCCAATTACCGGCGTGGTCATGCCGAAAGCCTCGGTGTGAGAGAAATTGCATCCTGTTTCCGTTCTTTTTCCTTCAAAGGTGATGAACGCCGTCTTCTTGTCGCTCCGGAATACAATGCAGAAGTGGTTCTCATCCTGTTCGCATTCCGTAATCGTGCCTGTCACATCGTAGTCCAGCCCCATAACAATCTCGCGGAAGCGGACCTTACTTCCAGCATGATAGTTCCCGTTATAGAGATTGCATTCGATGTGGTAGGGACTCCATTTCACAAACTCTTCCTCAAAGTTAGCAGTCCATGCCTTTAATTTTTCATAGGAAGCCGGAATCTCTATCTGCTCGGTAAGTACAACCATTTTTCTATTTCTCCTGTCAAAGCTGTCACCCCAAAATGATTTTTCTAAGTCTTTCTAAATCGTCCTCATCCGGATGGGAAAGCGCACGGTCAAAGTTATCGATCAACGCATCAATATTTGCCGGATGCTCCGGCTGTGCCTTCATTTTCATATAGCGATCCCGTACAGACTGCGGCATTTTCCCCTGACACATATATTCTCCGACCACAGTATTGCTTGGGTCAACAGACTGCTTGATGTGATCAAGAATCTTCTGGAAATATGCCGCACTGCCGCCGAAGCCCGCCGTCCCGAACAGAAAAATCTTTTTGCCTCTCAGCTTTGACAGCAGTTGCAAGACAGCACTGTCCGCATTGCCCTTATCCGTCCAAAAGCCGACATAGAGCATTTCAGAGTGCAATTCCGCCGTTTCCGGCGCACCGAAATAATCACAGTCTTCTGACGGAAGCACTGCGCGGATTGTGTCGGCGAGTTTTTTCGTGTTGCCGGTCAAGCTGCTGAATATAATCGAATATCTTCCCTTATCCATAGCAAAAGCCTCCTGCCTTATCAAAGCGGCATCGGTGTCCGGGCAATCAGTATGACCGCAAGAATTGCGCCCACAAATGCCGCAGCCCCTATAACCGCCAACACCTTTTTGCCGAGTTTCTTCTTCACTGCCTTGCAGATCAGCGCGGCGCAAGCCATGCAGACAGCCGCAGCAACAAGTGCAATGCCCAACATTTCCCATAACCAAGATAGTTCATATAGGATTTTCATGCGATCAACATCTCCTGTTCGTTAAATTGGAAGTTAGCGATTTCTTTTTCCGGTATTCTCTGTCCCACGGATTTCCTCATGATAGAAATAATCTACGATCACCGGATGCCCCTGCGGGACTCTGCCATAAGGCATTTCATTATCCGCAAAGACACAATCATACTTCTTAGCCATTTCCTCAGCTTTTACTTCAAGTGCTTCAAAGTAGCTACGGTTATGCTTGTTATAGATCTCGTCGTAAAGTGGTACAAGATCAGGATATTTTCCAGCGATATAATCCATAATTGTCTTTTTGAAACCGCCTCGAAGATTGAGATTTTCGAGCCAGAACAGATCGCACTGATCCTTTACCCGCTCAAAGATTGCTTCAAAATCCGTGATGCCGGGGAATACCGGAGATACGAAACAGACTGTACGGATACCTGCATCATATACTTCCTTCATAGCAGCGATGCGCCGTTCAATGCTCGAAGCAGAGTCCATATCGTTCTTGAAATTTTCATCCAGTGTGTTGATCGACCATGAAACGGTCACTCGTCCAAGGTTCTTCAGCAGATCAATATCCCGTACCACAAGATC
>NZ_JACOPN010000009.1 GCF_014287875.1 Flintibacter faecis
GATCTTGTGGTACGGGATATTGATCTGCTGAAGAACCTTGGACGAGTGACCGTTTCATGGTCGATCAACACACTGGATGAAAATTTCAAGAACGATATGGACTCTGCTTCGAGCATTGAGCGGCGCATCGCTGCTATGAAGCAGGTATATGATGCAGGTATCCGTACAGTCTGTTTCGTATCTCCGGTATTCCCTGGCATCACGGATTTTGAATCCATCTTTGAGCGGGTAAAGGATCAGTGTGATCTGTTCTGGCTCGAAAACCTCAATCTTCGGGGCGGCTTCAAGAAGACGATCATGGAATATATCGCCGGAAAATATCCTGACCTTGTACCGCTTTACGATGAGATCTATAACAAGCATAACCGCAGCTACTTTGAAGCGCTTGAAGTAAAAGCTGAGGAAATGGCTAAGAAGTATGATTGTCCCTTTGTGGATAATGAAATGCCTTATGGAAGAGTCCCGCAGGGACATCCGGTGATCGTGGATTATTTCTATCATGAGGAAATCCGAGGGACAGAAAATACCGGAAAAAGAAATCGTTAAAGAGAAATTTTGTGAGAACTTTGAACGAGGGAGACTCCTCGTCCGAAGGTCAAGAAGGTGCAATCGAGAAGATTTAAAACAATTCCACTTTGTTGAACTAAGCCGAGTATACCACATCCGCCAAGGAAAGAACATCCCTGGTATGACGACCAAGTTCGCACAAAGCGAACTTGATTCCGCAGAACAAAAGGCAGGATACCACCGCCACGGTGATACCCTGCCTTTGTTCGTCTGCCGTTCTGAGCAGTCCTTTCGCAAAACTTTCTGCGAACAAAAACATACCCGAACCCTTTTCATAAAGAACTGGGTTCGGGTACAAACTGTTTGGTGGACGATACAGGACTTGAACCTGTGACCTCCCGCACGTCAAGCGGATGCTCTACCAGCTGAGCTAATCGTCCGTGCTCGTCAGAACATTGATTAGTATAACTGCTGATGCAGCGTTTGTCAACAGTTTTTTTCGTTTTTTTGAAAAAACTCTGATTTTCTCACCAGCGGTCTGTTTGGGGGCAAAAAGCACCCCGGGACGGCTGGCATCCCGGGGTGTTTGTTTGGGTTCAGATCACTGGACGAACTTCAGGCCCAGGCCGGTGGTGTAGGACACCTTTTCCTTGGCGGCGTTCTGCCAGGTGGTGTAATCATTGTTCTCCATGGCGGTCTTGGCGGTGAGCTTCCACACGGGGTCGCCGTCCCGGCCCACGAAATACATGATGTGCCAGCCCTTCACGCTGCTGCCGGTGTTCTGAACGATACCGGTATCGCCGGGCCGGCGGGCGGCATCCAGGGCCCAGTCGGTAAAGGTGGACACATAGCCGGAGCCGGAGTAGATGTCGGTGATGAGACCGCCGTCGGCGGCGGAACCGGTGTCGGCGCTGTTGGCCTTGGCCAGTTCAGCAAAGGATTCCTGGGTGGCGGGGCCGGACTTCCACTGCTCCAGCAGCTCCTCGGCCTTTGTCTTGGCGGCGGCGTACTGGTCCTCGGTGGGCTCGGAGGCACCCTCGTCCTGCTCTGCAGCCACCAGGATGTGGCGGACGGTGGCGGTGTTCTCATCGTTGCGGGCGCGGCCCTCGAAGCGGACCACATAGTAATAATAGCTGGAAGGACCGGCATCATACTCGCTGAGGGTCACATCCTCCTTCTGGCGGGCGGTGTCCTGGGCCCACTGGGCATAGGAGGCAGAGGCCACGCTGCTGCCGGACATGACCTGAGAGACGCTGGGGTCGCCGGTGAGCTGGTCGGCGTACTCCTGGGCCAGCTGGGCGGGGTCCTCCCCGGCCTCCAGCTTGGACTGGAGCTCCTGGGCCTGGGCCTGCTTCTCGGTCTTGGCCTGCTCCAGGGCGGCGGTCTTCTCGTCGTCGGTCATCTCAATGGCGTTGCCGTCGGCATCCACGGTGTCCACCGTGGCGTTGAACACAAACTGAGTGAGGGTGTACTCGTCCAGGGTGTTGGCGTTCTCCTGGTAATACTTCTCATAGTCGGCATCGGAATAGCTCAGGCCATCCGAGAACTGGGTGGAGTACTCGCTCACCCGCATATCCCGGGTGAACAGCTCCACCAGCCGGTCATAGGTCATATAGGGGCCGTAGTTGGCGCGGATAAAGGCATCCCGGCTCTGATAACCGGCAGAGACCCACTGCTCCTCCAGCTGCTTGAGCTGGTCGTCCACCTGGGTCTGGGTGTCGTCGGACATGGCAAAGCCCTCTTCCCCGGCCTGCTTATCCAGGGCGGCGCAGGTGACCAGGCGCTCCACAGCCTGGCTCTTCAGATAGTCATACATGGTCTCCCCGGTGGTGCTGTTCATGGTCATGGACTTCAGGGAGGAGGTGGAGCTGATGCCGTTTTGCAGCATCAGGCTGCGCAGGTAATACTGTACGTCGGCGGCGGAGTACTTCTCCCCGTCCACGGTGACGGCAGCGGCATTGCGCTGGATGATCCCGGTGTTCCAAACCAGCAGGAAAGCCACCAACACCACGCTCAGCACGCCCACTACGGCGTACTTCACGTTGCTGTGCTTCTCCTCCTGGGCTTTTTTGTGCTTGTTCTCACTCACGGTTTGTTCAGTCCTCTCAAAGTGATGGCTGCCCTTTGGCGGCGTTTCCAGGGTATTATACTAAAAAACCGCCCCGATGACAAGAGGGCGGCGGCATCTGTGGCACGGATTTACATTTTGTTTACGTTATTTTTTGTCTTCCGCCCTGACCTCCATAAACGGAAAACCGTGCAAAAGAAAGGACCGCAGCGCCTGTGCGCCGCGGCCAAAAGAATTTCTTTTTCTATATCCCCCGCTCTGGCCGTGTGAACCCGTTTAGAACCTGCACGAAATGGCAGGTGGGTCGCTTCCACGCCGTTTATCTGCTTCCAACTTCCAACGCACCTCAAAGGGGGCCGGGAGGCCTGCAAGCCACGCCGTGAGTTGGCGTCCCGTTTAAGAAATGTGGGTTTAAAAGAGCCCATCACGCACCGAGCAGGAAGATATGTGGTGCGTTTATTGATCGTCCTCGTCCTCGAAGAAGCGCTCCATAAACAGATTATAGATGGCATCCAGCTCCTCGTCCGTGTCCGGGGTGGAGAGGATCTCCTCGCCGTTCTCCTCGATGGCCTTCATGATGACCAGACCGAACTCCTCGTCGTCCGCATCCACGTCCACGGGCTCTCCGGTCTCCTCATCCTCTTCCACAGCGGGAAGCATGGCATAATAGGTGACGCCCTCGTGCTCCAGGGTGTCGATCAGCTCCAACTCGAATTCGTTGCCGTCTTCGTCGGTGACTGAGATAAAATCGGGGCCGAACTCTTCACTCATGCAGAGGGCACCTCCTTGCTTTGATGACCCTATTTTACCCCGTCAGCGGAAAAAATGCAAGAGCCGGGGCTGTAAATTTTTGCAGAGCAAATTTTGGGCAGTTTTACCGGCTTTTTTGTGCATACCTTATCCGCTTCCGTACACTTTATCCTGGCAGTAAAATTCCTCCGATCATCCATGTCGTTTAATCAAGTCATACAAACGATACATGTGAACAGTATTATGTCATTCAACAAAACGGTAAAATAGATTCAGAACAGAAAGGTGGCGAGAGGATGGATACACTTCAGCGGCTGCACCAGCTATTGGACGAGCGGGGATGGTCGGAATACCGGCTGGCCAAGAATTGCGGTCTTTCCAACTCCACCATTGCAAACATCTACCACCGCAACACGGTTCCGTCCATCACCACGCTGGAAGCGATCTGTGCCGGATTCGGCATCTCCCTGTCTCAATTCTTTGCTGAGGGAGAAATGGTAGAATTGACACCGGAACTGAAAGAGCTGTTCGACAGCTGGGTAGACTTGACGCTGCCGCAAAAGGCCGCCATTCTGCAAACGATAAAAGCCATGCGCCACAATTAAAATCGACTTTTGGGGAAGCCCGCTCTGGGCTTCCTCTTTTTCGCAATTGCGGGGACGATATGTTTTCTGCAACATCAGCCTCCCTTGTCAAAGGCCGATTCCCCTTATCAAGGGGAAATGTCCCGAAGGGACAAAAGGGATAGGGCTAGGTGGCACGGGCGCAGCCCGTGACGGAAGGATTCCGGCCACAGGAAAGCTGCCAGGAAACCGGGTCCCTCAGTCAGCTTCGCTGACAGCCCCTTTTCACAAAGGGGCAAGGGACGAGAGTTACGGATTGCCACGTCGACCCGCTGGGTCTCCTCGCAATGACAGAGCCGTGACTGAGAGGGTGGGCCGTTAAAACCGCCCTCTGTCACAGCTTACAGTGGACAAACGAGTAAAATATGGTATAATGTTATTTGTCTTTTTGCTGCTGCTTTGGGCAGCTGGGACAAAAGTACCCTGGAAAGTTTCGTTCTTTCCGTTCAATATGACCGTCGAGGGCGGCTTGCCGCACCCGACTGGAGGTAACAACGTGTCAGATCAGTATCATTCCGACCGCTCGCTTTATGAAAACAGCGACTATCCCCCCCGCCGCCATCCCAGCCGGGAGGCGGAGCACACCCACGAAGACCGCCGGGCCGCGCCGCGGCGGAGCCGCTCCCGCCGGCCGCGCCGGGAACACGGACGGCTGTCCTTTATCCTGGGCACTCTGCTGCTGGTATTCCTGTGCACAGGGGCCATTCTGTGCTGCTTTGCCGCCGTATATGTCAAAACGGTGATCTTCCCCATGGCCGACCTGAGCCTGGACGACTTCACCCTGGGGCAAAACAGCGTGATGTATTACACCGACCCGGACACCGGGGAGGACAAGGAGCTGGTCACCCTCCTCAGCGACACCAGCTCCATCTGGGTGGACTATGACGACATCCCCCAGGATCTCATCAACGCCGCCGTGGCCATTGAGGACAAGCGGTTCTGGGACCACTCCGGCGTGGACTGGAGGCGCACATCCAAGGCTGTTCTGGACATGTTCACCGGCGGAGATATCTCCGGCGGGTCCACCATCACCCAGCAGCTCATCAAAAACCTCACCGGCTATAACGAGACCACCGTCAAGCGCAAGGTCACCGAGATCGTCCGGGCCCTGCGCTTCACCCAGAACAACTCCAAGGAGGACACCATCACCTGGTACCTCAACGTCATCCCCCTGGGCAGCCGGTGTGAGGGGGTTGGCTCCGCCGCCTACACCTATTTCGGCAAGTCCGTGTCCGAACTGGACCTGGCCGAGTGCGCCAGCCTGATCTCCATCACCAACAACCCCTCCCGCTACGGGCCCTATTCCCTGGCCCGGGTGAAAAACAAGGAGGGCGAGGTGTGGGATGCCAAGCAGTGGAACAAGTGGCGGCAGGAGAATGTGCTGGACCAGATGCTGGCCCAGGGCATGATCACCCAGGCCGAGCATGACCAGGCCGTGGCCGAAGAGCTGGTCTTCGTCCGGGGCGAAAACGCCGCCTCCAGCGAGCAGGAGGTGTATTCCTGGTATGAGGAGACCGTCCTGTCCGACGTGAAGCAGGATCTGAAAGAGAAGTATGACCTGTCCGACAAGCGGGTGGCCCAGCTGCTCAGCCGGGGCGGTCTGCGCATCTATACCTGTATCGATCCCAAGATCCAGGCCATCGCAGAGGAGGTCTATTCCAACCGGGCCAACCTGAACTATACCTCCGCCCGGGGCAACGCCATGCAGTCCTCCATCACCATCGTCGACAATTCCACCGGCGACGTGGTGGCCATTGTGGGCCAGTTCGGGGAAAAGACCCAGAACCTGCTGAATAACTACGCCAACACCGCCCAGCGGCAGCCGGGCTCGTCCTTAAAGCCCCTGTCTGTCTATTCCCCGGCCATCGAGCTGGGCAAGGTCTCCCCCATCTCGGTGGTGGATGACTACCCCTATAACGACAGCAACGGCACCGGCTGGCCCATCAACTCGGGTGCCGCCCGGTACAAGGGCCTGACCACGGTGCGCAGCGGCCTGACCCACTCGGTGAACACCATCGCCGTGCGCCTGCTGGCCGACATGGTCACCCCCCAGGAGAGCTTCAACTTTGTCCAGAACCGGTATCACATCGATTTGGTAGACTCTATGATCTCCAAAAACGGTAAGGTGAGCAGCGATATCGACGTGGCCCCTCTGGCCATGGGCGGCCTGACCAAGGGCGTGTGTACCCGTGACATGGCCGAAGCCTTTGCCACCTTCCCCAACAAGGGCGTGTACACCTATTCCCGCACCTATACCCGGGTGGAGGACAGCACGGGCAAGGTCCTGCTGGACAACAGCACCGTGCATGAGCCCGTCATCAAGGAGTCCACCGCCTATTATATGAACTCCATGCTCCGGGACGTGGTCACCAGCGGTACGGGCTACGAGGCCGCCCTGTCCAACATGACCGCCGCCGGCAAGACGGGTACTACCAGCCAGAACTATGACCGGTGGTTCGTGGGCTATACCCCCTATTACACCGCTGCCGTTTGGACCGGCTATGATCAGAACGAGAAGATGCGCACCTCGGGCAACCCCGCCGCCCAGCTGTGGAAAAAGGTGATGAGCCAGGTCCACCAGGGGCTGGAAAACAAGTCCTTCTTCTCTGCCAACGGCCTGAAGAGCGTGCAGTACTGCCTGGACAGCGGCATGCTGGCCACAGAGTACTGCGCCATGGACCCCCGGGGCAGCCGTGCCGCCAGCGACTCCGTCTTCCAGAGCGACGTGCCCACCGGGGCCTGCACCATCCACACCGCCGACAGTGTGGTGCGCATGTGCAAGGACTCCCCCATTCTGGGCTCTAACGGCAATCCCACCGGACTCTATCACCTGGCCGGGGAGTACTGCCCGGAGGAGAGCATCATCACCATGTGCCTGCCCGACTATGACCGCAAGCAGATCGGCACCGCCACCGCCAATGACAACATGTACCGCAAGAGCGTGGTGGAGTCCTACGGCAGCTGTGAGGTCCACACCTCCAGCACTGTGGTCCCCGACCCGGCCCCCGCTGACCCGGAAGACCCGGACGAGCCCGCCCCCGATCCCTCCGGCTCCAGCACCGACCCCGCCGCTCCCAGCGAGCCCGGTGGAAACACCGGTGGACAGACCCAGCCCACCACACCGGAGCCGCCCCCCTCTCAGGACATCGGGTGAGACAAACCCATTTCGTTATCCACACAAGGCCCTCCGTTTGGGGAAACCCAGGCGGAGGGCCTTGGTTTTATTCCGCGGGGATACCCCCTGTTGTCTCTGCGAAAACATCTGTTTCTGTGTATTGTTGTACAATTCGACGGAAGGGGGAAAAATACGGCTGAATTTTTTTACACTTGTTGGGGAAAGTAACCGTTGCGCCCTCCTCCGACCTGTGCTACAATAGTTCCCATCGGAAAACAAATGCCCGCGCAACACGGACACGCAGGGCGAGTAGACTGGAGGAGAGGCCATGAACACGCCGGCAAAGTATTTCATCGTAGAGGCCGACGCCATGCCCGAGATTTTCCGCAAGGTGGCCGAGGCCAAACGCCTGCTGGAGACCGGGGAGGAAACTACCGTAAACAGTGCCACTCGGGTCGTAGGCATCAGCCGCAGCGCCTTTTATAAATATAAGGACTCTGTCCGCCCCTTCAACGACATGCTTCACGGGCGCATCGTCACGTTCCAGATCCTGTTGAAGGATGAGCCGGGCATTCTGTCCGGCGTGCTGAACGTGTTCGCCGGGACGGGCGTGAACATCCTCACCATCAACCAGAACATCCCCGCCAACGGCTGCGCCGTGGTCACCATGACTGCGGAGACCTCTACACTCCGCCGCTCTCTGGAGGATGTCCTGGGGGATGCCAAGGCCAGCCCCGGGGTGCTCAAGTGCGAGATACTGGCCGGATGATCTTCGACTTTCGGCGGCGGGCCGGACAGCCCGACCGCAAGACAGAAACTATGAGGTGAATGCAATGGTAAACGTAGCGATTTTGGGTTTTGGCACTGTGGGCTCCGGCGTGGCCGAGGTGCTGACGAAAAACGGCGGTCTCATTGACCAGCGGGTGGACGATCTGCTCCGCCTGAAATACATCCTGGACGTGCGGGATTTCCCCGACAGCCCCTATAAGGATTGCTTTGTAAAGGACTTCTCCGTCATCGAGAACGACCCCGAGGTGGACATCGTGGTGGAGACCATCGGCGGTGCCAAGATCGCCCTGGACTTTACCACCCGGGCCCTGAAGGCGGGCAAGAGCGTGGTCACCTCCAACAAGGAGCTGGTGGCCACCCACGGCTATGAGCTGCTTCAGCTGGCCAAGGAGCACGGCGTGAGCTATCTGTTCGAGGCCAGCGTGGGCGGCGGCATCCCCATCCTGCGGCCCCTCACCTCCTGCCTGGCGGCCAACGAGCTGACCCAGGTCACCGGCATTCTCAACGGCACCACCAACTATATCCTCACCCGGATGATCAAGGCCGGTCTCACCTTTGAGCAGGCCCTGAAGGAGGCCCAGGACAACGGCTATGCCGAAAAGGACCCCACCGCCGACGTGGACGGCCACGATGCCTGCCGGAAGATCTGCATTCTGGCCGCCCTGTCCTTCGGTCAGCATGTCTATCCCGACCAGGTGCCCACCGAGGGTATCCGCAACGTCACCCTGGAGGACGTGGCCTATGCCGACTCCTGCGGCTATAAGATCAAGCTGCTGGGCCGCTGCATCCGCCAGCCAGAGGGCAAGGTGTGCGCCTTTGTGGCCCCCCACCTGGTGCCCGCCAGCAATCCTCTCTCCGGCGTGGAGGACGTGTTCAACGCCATCGCCGTCACCGGCAACGCCATCGGTGACGTGATGTTCTATGGCCGGGGGGCTGGCAAGCTGCCCACTGCCTCCGCCGTGGTGGCAGACGTAATTGACATCGCCAAGGACCTGAAGCGGGATCACCGCAACGAGTGGGGCCCCGGTGCCACCGATCTGGTGGTCTCCCCCGACATCATCACCTCCCGGTGGTATGTCCGGGCCCAGGCCCCTGTGGACCAGGTCCGTCTGGCCTGCGGCGATATCCAGCTGCTGGCCCGTGCCGGGGCACCTGCCGGTGAAGTTGCTTTCCTCACCGCGGCCATGACCGAGCCTCAGATCAAGGATAAGCTTCAGAGTCTGGATGTCCGCTCCCGCTTCCGCGTGCTGGACTGAAGTTCGCCCGCCGGGGCGCGGACATAAAATGAAGAGCGGACCATCCGCTTTTCACCGCCTCATATGATTTGACCTTTAGGGGGAACGACACATATGTCACTGATCGTACAAAAATTCGGCGGAACTTCCGTCGCCGATGCCGACCGCATCCGCAATGTGGCCCGCATCATCACCGAAACCTATCGCAAGGGCCACAGCGTTGTGGCTGTCCTCTCCGCCCAGGGCGACACCACCGACGACCTGATTGAAAAGGCCCAGGAGATCAACCCCAGCGCCTCTAAGCGTGAAATGGATATGCTGCTGGCCACCGGCGAACAGATCTCCATCTCCCTGTGCGCCATGGCCATCGAGCGCATGGGCTATCAGGCCGTGTCTCTCACCGGCTGGCAGGCCGGGATGCTCACCGACTCCTCCTACAGCAGCGCCCGGATCAAGCGTATCCGCACCGAGCGCATCCAGAAGGAGCTGGACAAGAAGAAGATCGTGCTGGTGGCCGGCTTCCAGGGCATCAACAAGTATGACGACATCACCACCCTGGGCCGCGGCGGCTCCGACACCTCTGCCGTCGCCCTGGCCGCCGCCCTGCACGCAGACCTGTGCCAGATCTACACCGACGTAGACGGCGTGTACACCGCCGATCCCCGCCATGTCACCGGGGCCCGCAAGCTGGACGAGATCACCTTCGACGAGATGCTGGAGCTGGCCAGCCTGGGTGCTCAGGTGCTGCACAACCGCTCGGTAGAGATGGCAAAGCGGTATAACGTCAATATGGAGGTCCTTTCCAGCTTCAGCGGAAAGCCCGGCACGAAAGTCAAGGAGGTTGTAAAAACCATGGAAAAAATTCACGTCAGCGGCGTTGCCAAGGATAAGAACGTAGCCCGCCTGGCCCTGGTGGGTCTGGCCGATCAGCCCGGCATCGCCTTTAAGATTTTCTCCCTGCTGGCCAAGAAGGACATCAACGTAGACATCATCCTGCAGTCCATCGGCCGGGACGAGAGCAAGGACATCAGCTTCACTGTGGCCCGGGACGACGCCCAGACCGCCAAGGCCATTCTGGAGGAGCTGAAGGAGTCCATCGGCTTTAAGTCCATCCAGGTGGATGACCATGTGGCCAAGGTGTCCATCGTGGGTGCCGGCATGGCCCACAACGCCGGCGTGGCCTCCAAGATGTTCGAGGCCCTGTACTCCGCCGGCATCAACATCCAGATGATCTCCACCAGCGAGATCAAGGTGTCCGTTCTGGTGGACGAGCGGGACGCGGACCGCGCCGTCCAGGCCATCCACGACCGCTTCTTCAGCGAGTTCGGCAACGCCTGAGTTTCTTAAACCAGCAGCTCCCCCGCCCAAGGGTCTCATCCGGGACCTAAGGGCGGGGGAGCTTTTTTGCTTCATGGTTCTATTCCAATCAGAATAATGGGGACAGAGGGATTGCTGCGCCCCTCACATACGATATTGGTCAGCTCATTTTCATACCAGGCGATTCAAATGGCTGTACACCCGGGCCAGCTTCATCCTGCATCTCCCACTGAATGGTGGGCAGGAGATGACGGGCTGGAGACCTCATTCCCCAAGGGAATCGGGACGCACGGGCCTACCGTTTCCTTCTCAAAAATGTCGCCCTTTCGGGAAAAAAACTCCAGCATATAGGGAAATCCCGGCTGGGTCGGACGGTCAAAGCGGTAAAATTGCGGGGTGCCGCTGCTTTTTGTGGCTGCGTGTGACAGAAAACGGCAATGACTGGCAGCGGCTGTCTACAAAAAAGAAAACCCGGGAATCCTTGGGATTCCCGGGTTTGAGGCTTGTAACCCAGATAAATCAGCGCTTGCTGAACTGAGGCGCACGACGGGCGGCTTTGAGGCCGTACTTCTTGCGCTCCTTCATTCTGGGGTCGCGGGTCAGCAGACCGGCGGCCTTCAGGATGGGGCGGTACTCCTCGTTGACCAGCAGCAGGGCGCGGGCAACACCGTGGCGGATCGCGCCGGCCTGGCCGGTGACGCCGCCGCCGGTGACGGTGGCAACGATGTCCACCTTGCCCAGCTGCTCGGTGGCAGCCAGGGGCTGACGGACCAGCAGCTTCAGGGTCTCCAGACCGAAGTACTCGTCGATGTCACGGCCGTTGATGGTGATCGCACCGGTGCCGTTCTGGAACAGATGCACACGGGCCACGGAGGACTTCCGACGGCCGGTGCCATAGAAATAAGGCTTCTTGCTCTTATACATGCTTCGTTACCTCCTCTTACTCGGCGGCCCAGACTTCGGGCTTCTGGGCGGCGTGCTCATGCTCGCCGCCGCGGTAGATGTGCAGACGAGACAGGGAGTCCTTGGTGATGACGTTGCGGGGCATCATGCCGCGAACGGCCAGCTTCATGGCCAGCTCGGGCTTGCTCTGCATCAGGGTGCGGTACTTGACTTCCTTCAGGCCGCCCACCCAGCCGGAGTGGGTACGATAGAACTTCTGATCCAGCTTCTTGCCGGTCAGAACGGCCTTCTCAGCGTTGATGACGATGACAAAGTCACCGCAGTCAGCGTGGGGGGTGTACTCGGGCTTGCGCTTGCCGCGCAGCAGGTCGGCGGCCAGGGCAGCGGTCTTGCCCAGGGGCTTGCCAGCGGCGTCCAGGACATACCACTTACGCACGATGTTCCCCTTGTTTGCCATAAACGTGGACATAGGTGAAACCTCCATTTTCCAATCCTAAATAATGATCTCAACCATTTCTGGTCGCGGATACAAAGATAGCGCCCCGACGCTGTACAATCGGAGCGTTTTGTATTATAGTACGATGGTGGCCGGGTGTCAACGGTCTTTTTGAGAAAAATTGATTTATCTCGATAAAATCTCTCGATTCCTCGTGTTTCCTGTTGTTTGCTCTTTAAATCTCGATTTCAATTTTCGTTTTTCTTTTCTGCTGCGGGAACTTATTTCGTTCCGTCAAGGAGGTTTACCATGAATAAGATCGTATCCCTGGTCCGCCGCTGCGTGGCCGACTATGACATGATACAGCCCGGTGACCGGGTAGCCGTAGGGGTGTCCGGGGGCAAGGACTCCCTCATCCTGCTCACCGCACTGGCAAAACTGCAGACCTTTTACCCCGTGCCCTTCACAGTGGAGGCATTCACCCTGGACATGGGCCACGCAGAGGGGCGCAAGGGGATGGACTTTACGCCTGTGGCCGACTATTGTCAACGTTTGGACGTACCCTATACCCTGCTGAAGAGCGACATCCATCACATGATTTTTGATGTCAAGAAGGAGAAGAACCCCTGCTCTCTGTGCGCCAAGCTCCGCCGGGGTGCCCTGCACCAGGCCATTCAGGAGCGGGGCATTCGGAAGATCGCCCTGGGCCACCACTATGACGACGCCGTGGAGACCTTTTATATGTCCCTTATTTTCGAGGGGCGGCTGTCCTGCTTTCAACCCGTCACCTATCTCAGCCGCACCGACATCACCCAGATCCGCCCCCTGCTCTACTGCGGAGAAAATCTTGTCCGCCACACCGCCCAGCGCCTCCAGCTGCCCGTGGTCCACAATCCGTGTCCCGCTGACGGCTATACCAAGCGCCAAGAGATCAAAGACCTGATCTACGAACTCCAGGGCCGCTATCCCAAACTGAAAGAGCGCACCTTCGGTGCCATGCAAAGGCTGCCCCTGCCAGAGTGGGGAATTTTAAGAGAAAAGCCGGAATAAATGCAAAGACCGCCCTGTTATCTTACAGCGCGGTCTTTTCCTGTACGACATCCAACCCCAAAAAGAAGTCGTCATAGGTACAGTCATAAATCTGTTTTAAGGCAATGAGCACGCTGGCGCGGATATTCAGTTCCCCTGCCTCGTATTTCGCGTAGGTGGTGCGGCCAATGTCGCAGCCCATGCGCTGGAGCTGGACACACAACTTCTCCTGGGACTGGCCGTGCATTCCCCGCAGGCGGCGGAGATTATCGCCCATATTTCGGGCCCGCCGAATTTTTTGCTCCATCCCCTCACTGCACATGCACGTGGTCATTGATATGCTTCATGCAATAGCAGTAATAGCCGTTGCATTTGGAGCAGTAGCGGAACTCCATGTTGGGGTCGTCGGCGTCGGTGATGCCGCAGACGGCACATTTGTGGAGGTAGCCCTTGCGCTGCTGGATGTCCTTTTGGGCCTTTTTGAACTGGATGGTCCGGTGGTTGGTCCGGTAGGCTGCCCGTTCCCGGCCGCGGCCCAGCATCCCCGCCAGGTCCTCCCAGAAGAAGATGAGATAGTTCAAAATGGCGACCACAGGCATCAGCGCCCAGGCCCAGGCCCTGGAGAGCAGATTGCTGACGATGTCATACCCGAACAGCGCTACATCAAACCAGGCCAGCCACTTCACCTTCAGGGGAAGGATGCCATACAGCAGCACCTGCATGTCCGGGTAAAGGGTGGCGAAGGAGAAGAACAGGGACATGTTGACATAATACATGGACACGCCCACATTAAGGACAAAGCCCAGGATCAGGTTCAGCACCACGCCCAGGAAATAGAACACGTTGAACCGGGTGGTGCCCCACTGCCGCTCCAGCGACGTACCCAGCCAATAATAGAAAAAGGTGCTCATCACAAACCACAGCAGGGTGAGCGGCCGACTGGGGTTAAAGCGGTTCAAGGGGATCAGAATAAAGGTGAACAGCCGCCAGATCTGTCCATGGAGCACCGCACTGGGGGAAAACATGAGCATCATGGTGGCGTAGCCACGGGTAACGATATCCAGTACAAAGACGATGACGTTTCCGACGGCGATGTATTTCATCAGTTCGGGAATGCCGAAGTTGGGGTGGTCATAGCAGAACCGGTCCAGCCAGCGGGAGATGGCTTTCATGGACATGCCTCCTCGTTGTGAATTAAACTTTAAAAAATATTCTACCCGCTTTAGGCTGGAAAGTCTATATCTAAACTGTGAATAATTCCGGGACGAAAGCCTTTTTTTGCCCGGGGAAATGTGATAAGATAGTTTGACAAGCACAGGCCGCCCGGTTTTCGGCGGCAGACTATATATCATTATATAATAAGGAGAATCCGCCATGAGTATCGTCAAAGACCCCAGTCTGGCCCCCTCCGGCCGCCAGAAGATCCAGTGGGTGCGGGACTTTATGCCCGCCCTGTCCGGCATCGAGGAGCGCTTTCGCCGGGAGAAGCCCTTTGCCGGGCTGACCATCGCCGTGTCCGTCCACCTGGAGGCCAAAACCGCCAACCTGGGCCTGGTACTGCGGGAGGGCGGGGCCGACGTACATCTCACCGGCTGCAACCCCCTGTCCACCCAGGACGACGTGGCCGCCGCCATGGCCGACCTGGGCGTGGACACCTATGGTGTCCACGGTGTCACCCCGGAGGAGTATGAGGATCTGCTGGTGGAGACCCTGAAGTGCCGCCCCCACCTGATCGTGGACGACGGCGGCGACCTCATCTCCCTGCTGGGGGGCAAGTGCGCCCAGTATGGCGACCGCCTCATCGCCGGGTGCGAGGAGACCACCACCGGCATCCACCGCCTGGTGGCCCGGGAGAAGGCGGGCATCCTCCCCTGCCCCATGATGGCGGTGAACGATGCCAAGGCCAAGCACTACTACGACAACAAATACGGCACCGGCCAGTCCTCCTGGGATGCCATTATGCACACCACCAATCTGATGGTGGCGGGCAAGACGGTGGTGGTGGCCGGCTACGGCTGGTGCGGCAAGGGCATCGCCATGCGGGCCAAGGGCATGGGTGCCAACGTGATCGTCACCGAGGTGGACCCTTTCAAGGCTCTGGAGGCCACCATGGAGAACTTCCGGGTCATGCCCATGGATCAGGCCGCCCGTCTGGGCGATATTTTCGTCACCGCCACCGGCTGCAAAGACGTGATCGTCCGGCGGCACTTTGACGTGATGAAGGACAATGCCATCCTGTGCAACTCCGGCCACTTCGACTGCGAGGTGGACGTGGCCGCCCTGGCGGACATGGCTCAGGAGAACTTCCCCCGCCGGGCAAACATCCAGGGCTACCGCCTGGCCGACGGCCGCACTCTGAACGTGCTGGCAGAGGGCCGCCTGGTCAACCTGGCCGCGGGCAACGGCCACCCGGCGGAGATCATGGATATGTCCTTCGCCGTGCAGGCCCTGTCCCTGGAGTGGCTGGCCCGCCACAAGGACACGCTGGAGAAGAAGGTCTATCAGGTGCCCGACGAGATCGACGATCAGATCGGCCGGGTAAAGCTGGCTGCCATGGGCCTGGCCATCGACCAGCTGACTCAGGAGCAGAAGGACTACCTGGCCGGATGGGAGGCTTAAAAAACCGTTTCATTTTCATCTCTTCACTTTTCTTCTTTAAGTTTGCAGACGAAAAATAGACGGTTTATTTGCGTGGGGCCGCAGGCCCCTTGTGGAGGCAGACATGCACAACGAATTGACCAAAATGGACCTGAAAAAAATGCAGGAGGAGCTGGACTACCGCCGGATCACCCTGCGCCCCCAGCTGCTGGAGGAGGTAAAAGTGGCCCGCTCCTTCGGCGACCTGAGTGAGAACTTTGAATATAAGGCGGCCAAGCGGGACAAGAACAAGAACGAGAGCCGCATTCGCTTTTTGGAAAACATGATCAAAACCGCCGTTGTCATCGAGGACCACTCAGCCAGCGACACCGTGGGCCTTTACGACAAGGTGACAGTGTATCTGGAGGAGGACGGCGAGGAGGAGACCTGGCAGGTGGTGACCACCGTGCGCCAGGACGTGCTCCACGGCCTCATCAGCAAGGAGTCCCCCATGGGGGCAGCCCTCATGGGGAAGCGGGCGGGCGACCGCTTCTGGGTGCAGGTGAACAAGGACTATGGCTATTACGCCGTGGTCCGCACCATTGAGAAGGGTCAGGACGACGGCAGCGCCCAGCTCAACCGCTATTAATGCCGCCTTCCCAGGTATCCCAAGTATCTAAGGTTAAGATAAGACGATTTTTAGACGATTTCCGCTAAGACAGGAAATCGCCGCTGTGCTAAGATATGCAAATGTAAGTGAGCGTTTCTCTTTCCGCAGCTGGAAGGGCGGGATGAGAGACCCAAACATAAAATTCAAAAAAATGAAAAGAGGATATTGCAATGGCGATTCAGAATATCTTTGTTGTCGGCGCCGGTCTGATGGGCAGCGGTATCGCCCAGAACGCCATCACCAGCGGCTTTGATGTCACCCTGAATGATAAGCAGCAGGCCGCCGTGGAGCGCGCCCAGGTGGTCATCAAAAAGGCCCTGGCCCGGGAGGTCAGCAAGGGCCGCATGACCCAGGAGGCCATGGATGAGGCTCTGACCCATCTGACCGTGGACAGCGGCATGGAGGGTGCCAAGAAGGCCGACCTGGTCATCGAGGCCATTTACGAGAACCTGGAGGCCAAGCAGGCCGTGTTCACCGAGCTGGAGGACCTGTGCCCCGCCAAGACCATCTTCGCCTCCAATACCTCCTCCATCTCCCTGACCGCTCTGGCCGCTGCCACGAAGCGTCCCTCCCGCGTGGTCGGCATGCACTTCTTCTCCCCCGTGCCCAAGATGAAGCTGTGCGAGGTCATCTTCGGCCTGCTCACCGAGCAGGAGGTCCTGGACGACATCAAGGAAGTGGGCGAGCGCCTGGGCAAGACCATGATCCTGGCCGACGACAAGCCCGGCTTTATCGTCAACCGCGCTCTGCTGCCCATGCTGAACGAGGCCTGTGTGGTCGTGGGTTCCTTCATCGGCAGCGTTGAGGACATGGACAACGGCATGAAGCTGGGCTGCAACCACCCCATGGGCCCCCTGGAGCTGGCCGACATGGTGGGTCTGGACATTCTGCTGAACGTGATGACCGTGCTGTCTCACGAGTATGGCGAGAAGTATCACCCCTCCCTGCTGCTGCGGAAGATGGTCACTGCCGGCTTCCTGGGCCGCAAGAGCGGTGCCGGCTTCTACATCTACGAGGACGGCAAGAAGGTGGGCGTCAACCCCGTGCTGCAGCGTGAGCACCACTTCTCCGAGGAGCACTGAGTCTCTCTTTTCCCCGATAGAATGCATCCGGCTCTCAGCATTCGCTGGGAGCCGGATTTTTCTCTGAAACCAGTTGACCACCGGAAAAAAAACTGATATAATCAGGATGTAAAATTCAATAGCCTTATCAAGAGTGGTTGAGGGACCGGCCCTATGACACCACGGCAACCTGCTTAAATGCAAGGTGCCAAATCCGGCGAAGCGTATCGCAAGATGAGGGTGTGAAGGCTGTTCGCGCTCCGTCTGGTACGGAGCGTTTTTTCATCCTCCCGACAAGAAAGGAATTTCAAAATGGCAAAAAGATTATTTACTTCCGAATCCGTCACCGAGGGGCATCCCGACAAGATCTGTGACCAGATCTCTGACGCGGTGCTGGATGCCATCCTGGCCAAGGACCCCCAGGCCCGGGTGGCCTGCGAGACCACAGTGACCACCGGCCTGGTCCATGTGATGGGCGAGATCACTACCTCCTGCTATGTGGACATCCCCAAGATCGCCCGCCAGGTGGTGCGGGACATCGGCTATGACCGGGCCAAGTTCGGCTTTGACTGCGACACCTGCGCCGTCATCACCTCTATCGACGAGCAGTCCCCCGACATCGCCATGGGTGTGGACAAGTGCCTGGAGGCCAAGGAGGGGGAGCAGGACGACGGTCTGGACAACGGTGCCGGCGACCAGGGCATGATGTTCGGCTATGCCTGCGACGAGACCCCCGAGCTGATGCCCCTGCCCCTGTCCCTGGCCCACAAGCTGTCCATGCGCCTGACCCAGGTCCGCAAGGACGGTCTGGTGAACTACCTCCGGCCCGACGGCAAGACCCAGGTCACCGTGGAGTACAACGAGGACAACACCCCCAAGCGTATCGACGCGGTGGTGGTATCCACCCAGCACGGCCCCGAGGTCGATCTGGAGCAGATCCGCCGGGACATGATCGACCTGGTCATCAAGCCCATCCTGCCCGCCGACCTGCTGGACGAGGAGACTAAAATTTATGTCAACCCCACTGGCCGTTTTGTGGTGGGCGGCCCCCAGGGGGACTCCGGCCTCACCGGGCGGAAGATCATTGTGGATACCTACGGCGGCAGCGCCCCCCACGGCGGCGGCGCTTTCTCCGGCAAGGACCCCACCAAGGTGGACCGCTCCGCCGCCTATGCCGCCCGCTGGGTGGCCAAGAACGTGGTGGCCGCCGGTCTGGCCCGGCGCTGCCAGGTGCAGCTGGCCTACGCCATCGGTGTGGCCCGCCCCGTCTCCATCCGGGTGGACACCTTCGGCACCGGCACCGTGTCCGATGCCCAGCTGGAACAGGCCGTGGAAAAGACCTTTGACCTGCGCCCCGGTGCCATCATCCGGGACCTGAAGCTCCGCCGCCCCATCTACCGCCAGCTGGCCGCCTATGGCCACTTCGGCCGGGACGACCTGGACCTGACCTGGGAAAAGACCGACCGGGTGGACGCCCTGAAGGCCAACCTGTAAGCAAATTGGAACTTGACCGCCGCCGCGCAGAAATTTTCTTCTGCGCGGCGGTTTTTTCTTGACAAACTTCTCCCGTTGTTTTATTATAACACCGTTATATAACACTGCTATATTTCTGAGAATGATCTGAAAATAAGAGGAGGCCCGCCTATGAGCGCAGAACATCCCTCCACCCTGGAGCGCATCCACGCCGCCGCCCGGGACGAGTTTTTGGAGAAGGGCTTTCAGGAGGCCTCCCTGCGGAACATCGTCAAGACCGCCAGGGTGACCACCGGGGCCTTCTATGGCTACTACGGCAGCAAGGCCGAGCTGTTCCGCGCCCTGGTGGGGGAGGTGTACGACACCATCCTGGCCACCTATCAGGCCGCCTTAGACGCCTTTGCCAGTCTGCCCTTAGAGCAGCAGCCCGAGCAGATGGGCAAGATCAGCCGCCAGTGCATGAAGGACATGCTGCAATATATGTTCGCCCACCGGGACGCCTGCCATCTGCTGCTCCGGTGCGCCGAGGGCACCAAATATGCCTTTCTCATCGACGAGATCGTGGAGCGGGAGGTAGACTCCACCCACCGGTATTACCAGACCCTGGCCCAGCTGGACCAGCCCGTCCCCCCCATCGATCCCTGGCTGGAGCACATCCTGGTCACCGCCATGATGAAGGGCTATTTCGAGATCGTCCTCCACGACATGCCCCCCGCCGCCGCCCAGCGCTATCTGGAGGAGCTGAACGACTTCTTCACCGCCGGCTGGGCCAGGATCATGGGGCAGGCGTAAGTTCCCTTTGCAAACTACGGGGCTTTTGCCCCTTAGTTTTTCCCCGTCGGTTAGTTATAACTAACTGGCTATCACTCTTTTTCTAGGAGGTATGCCACTTGAAAAAATCGTCCGATCTCTCCCGGCTGCTGGGCTATGCCGGGGGGCGGCGGGTGCTGACCTATCTCTCCTGGGTCCTGTCCGCCGTCAGCGCCCTGGTGGCGCTGGTCCCATTCTGGTACATCTGGCGCATCTTAAAGGAGGTGCTGGAGACCGCCCCCGACTTTGCCGCCGCCATTCACATCGTCCCCTGGGGCTGGCGGGCGGTGGGCTTTGCCGTGCTGTCCGTCCTGCTGTACATCGCGGGGCTGATGTGCTCCCACCTGGCCGCCTTCCGCATCGCCACCAATCTGCGCCTGGCCCTCACAGAGCACATCGCCCGCCTGCCCCTGGGGCAGATCCAGGTGTCCGGCAGCGGCAAGCTCCGCCGCACCATTGCCGACACCGCCGGGGCGGCGGAGACCTTTTTGGCCCACCAGCTCCCCGACCAATACCGGGCCATGGCCACGGTGGCCGGACTGCTGGTGCTGCTGCTGGCCTTTGACTGGCGGCTGGGCCTGCTCAGTCTGCTGCCCGTGGCCCTGGGCTTTGCCTGCATGTCCGCCATGACGGGCAAGTCCATGCAGGAGAAGATGACCGAGTATCAAAACGCCCTGGCCGACATGTCCAACCAGGCGGTGGAGTATGTCCGGGGCATCCCCGTGGTCAAGACCTTTGGCCAGACGGTGTTCTCCTTCCAAAAGTTCAAGGACACCATCGACAACTACCAGCGCTGGACCATCGCCTATACCAAGCAGTTGCGGGGGCCCATGACCGCCTATACCCTGGCGGTGAACAGCGTGTTCGTTTTCCTGATCGTGGGCGGCTTCTGGCTCTCCGGCAAGGGGGTCACGGCGGCGTTGCTGCTGGACCTGCTGTTTTACATCATCATTACCCCGGTGATCTCCCTCACCCTGTCCAAGCTGATGCTGATGAGCGAGAACACCATGCTGGTGACCGACGCCCTCAAGCGCATGGACGCGGTGCTGAATGCCCCCGCCCTCAGCCGCCCGGCCCGGCCCCAGTCCCCCAAGGACAGCGCTGTGGTCTTTGACCACGTCACCTTCCGCTATGACGGGACGAAAAACGCCCTGGAGGATATCTCCCTCACCATCGGCGCGGGGGAGACGGCGGCGCTGGTCGGTCCCTCCGGCGGCGGCAAGTCCACCCTGGCCAGCCTGGCCGCCCGGTTCTTCGACCCCACCTCCGGAACCGTGTCTATCGGCGGGGTGAACGTGAAGGATATGGACCCCGGCCAGCTGATGGACACCGTGTCCTTTGTGCTGCAAAACAGCCGTCTCATTAAGGCCAGCATCCTGGACAACGTGCGCCTGGGCCGCCCGGACGCCAGCGAGGACCAGGTGATGGCCGCCCTGGAGCAGGCCCAGTGCATGGACATCATTGAAAAGTTCCCCCAGGGGGTCCACACCGTCATCGGCAGCCAGGGGGTCTATCTCTCCGGGGGCGAGATGCAGCGCCTCGCCATCGCCCGGGCCATTTTAAAGGACGCCCCCGTCCTCATCCTGGACGAGGCCACCGCCTTTGCCGACCCGGACAACGAGCGGAAGGTCCAGGCCGCCCTCACTCGCCTGGCCCAGGGCCGCACGGTGCTGATGATCGCCCACCGGCTGTCCACCGTCACCGGGGCGGACAAAATTTTCGTGCTGGAGGAGGGCCGCCTGGTCCAGCAGGGCAGCTTCGCCCAGCTGAGTCAGAGCCCCGGCCTGTTTGGCCGCATGTGGAACGAGTATCAGCAGTCGGTGGCCTGGAACGTGGCAAAGGAGGCTTGAACCATGAAACAAAAATTACAGCGCCGCTTCGCCTTGTCCTCCAAGGGGGCGGACGACACCATCCGCGGAAGTCTGTTCTGCGCCCTGCAAAATGTCGCCTTTATGCTGCCTGTTGGCCTGCTCTACTGCCTGGTGCGGGACCTGCTGAACGGCGGCCTGGCGGGCCGGGGCGGTTTCTATCTCATCGCCTGCGTGGCCTGCTGCCTGTTCATCGTGGTCAGCACCTGGCTGCAATATAACGGCACTTTTTTGGCTACCTACGTGGAGACCGGGGTGCGCCGGGTCAGTCTGGCCGAGCAGCTGCGGCGGCTGCCCCTGTCCTTCTTCGGGAAAAAGGACCTGGCCGACCTCACCGCCTCCATCATGAACGACTGCGCCGTGCTGGAGACCAGCCAGTCCCACTTCGTCTGTCCCCTCATCGGGGCCTGCGTCTCCACCGTGGTCATCGCCCTGGGGCTGCTGGCCTTCAACTGGAAGATGGCTCTGGCCGCCGTGTGGCCCCTGCCCGTGGCCTTTGCCATTGTGGCCCTGGCCGCCCGGGTGCAGGAGGGCTTCTCCCGCCGGTCTATGGCCGCCCGCATCGCCTGTGAGGACGGCATCCAGGAGTATGTGGAGACCATGGCCGACCTGCGCGCCAACAACGCCCAGGATACCTATTTCCAGGGCCTGGCCGGAAAGATCCGGGCCATGGAGCACCGGGCCATTATCTCGGAATTCGGCACGGCCACCTTTGTGGTGTCCGCCGGGCTGGTGCTGCGGCTGGGTATGGCCACCACCGCCCTGGCCGGGGCCTGGCTGCTCACCCGGGGGGAGCTGGACGTGCTCACCTTCTTCCTGTTCCTGCTCACCGTCTCCCGGCTGTATGACCCCCTGGAGGGCAGCCTGCAAAACCTGGCGGCCATCATCGCCACCAGCACCAACATCCAGCGGATGAACGAGATCATGGACTGCCCCGTTCAGACCGGGGCCGAGCAGCTGACCAACAGCGGCTGCGACGTCACCTTTGACCACGTGGGCTTTGCCTACAACGACGGGGAGGCCGTCCTGCGGGACGTGTCCTTCACCGCCCGCCAGGGGGAGGTCACGGCCCTGGTCGGTCCCTCCGGCGGGGGCAAGACCACCGTGTCCCGCCTGGCCGCCCGGTTCTGGGACGCCACCCGGGGCAGGATCACTGTGGGCGGCATGGACGTATCCCAGATCGCCCCGGAGACCCTGATGGGCCTGTACTCCATCGTGTTCCAGGACGTGACATTGTTCAACAACACCCTGATGGAGAACATCCGCATCGGCCGCAAGGACGCCACCGACGAGGAGGTCCTCTCCGCCGCCCGCCTGGCCAAGGTGGACGAGTTCGCCGAAAAGCTGCCCGACGGCTGGGACACCAACATCGGGGAGAACGGCTGTCAGCTCTCCGGCGGCGAGCGCCAGCGGGTGTCCATCGCCCGGGCCTTTTTAAAGGACGCCCCCATCATCCTCCTGGACGAGGCCACCGCCAGCCTGGACGTGGAGAACGAGACCGCCATCCAGACCTCCCTGTCCCGGCTCATCCAGAACAAGACGGTGCTGATGATCGCCCACCGGATGCGCACCGTGGCCGGGGCGGACAAGATCGTGGTGCTGAAGGACAGCGCCGTGGCCGAGGAGGGCTCCCCCGCCCAGCTGCGCCAGTCCGGCGGCATCTTCGCCCACATGGAGCAGCTCCAGCAGGAGAGCAGCCAGTGGAAGCTGGGGTGAACCCGGCTTTCGGCGCTCCCCCGCAAGACAGCAAACCGCCCCCGCCGCTGCGTTGCTTGCAGCGGCGGGGGCGGTTTGTTATGTTCTGCGTTTACCTGTGACAGGCGACCCGTCAGTCAATGGCGATGGTCGTGGTCTTGGGCAGGGCCTTCTCCCCGGCCTTGGGCACGGACAGCTTCAGGATGCCGTCCTCGTACTTGGCGGAGACTTCCTCGGGCTTGACGGCCTCGCCCACGAAGAAGCTGCGGCTGCAGGCGCCGGCATAGCGCTCCTGACGGATGTACTTGCCCGCCTTGTCCTGCTCGTCCTTGTCCACGCCCTTGGCGGCGCTGATGGTCAGGTAGCCGTCCTTCAGATCCACGTTGACCTCGTCCTTCTTGAAGCCGGGCAGGTCCACATCCAGCTCATAGCTGTTCTCGGTCTCCCGCACGTCGGTCTTCATCAGGTTCTTGGCGTGCTTGCCATACAGGGGGTCGTGGCCGTGGGGATTCATCATACCGAAGGGATCAGAGAAGAAATCATCGAACAAATTCTCACCAAAAATGCTAGGTAACATAATTATTCCTCCATTCAACTTGAAACCGTTCTCAGGCCGTCCGGCCAAACCGGACGTTGTCGAATCTTGTTACCGTTGTTTGTTATCTTATCGTTCCTCCCGGGGGACTCTCTCAAGCCCCTCTCTCTTGGAACAACTATATCATAGCACCAATTTTGGCAGAGTCAATAGGCGAGTGCTAATGTTAACAAAATAAGTGATGTTTGTTCATATTTTATGCGATTTCTTTTTTGTTTTCCCATTTTTATTCCAATTTTCTCTGGAACAGCCCTCTTTTCAAGTCCCGCACAGGCTCTTTAGTTGGCCTGGGGCAGGGTGACTTCTGCTTTAAAGAGGTCCCCGTCCACAGTGAGCCGGAACTCGCCCCCCTGCAGCTCGGTGAGGCTGCGGGCGATGGACAGCCCCAGGCCGGAGCCCTCGCTGCTGCGGGACTCCTCCCCCCGGACAAAGCGCTCCATCAGCCGCTCCGCCGGGACGTTCAGCGCCTCCCGGGAGACGTTCTTCACCGACAGGGTCACCTGGCCCTTCCCCCGGGAGAGCTCCACATAGATGCGGGTGCCCTCCATGGCGTATTTGGCGCAGTTGGACAGCAGGTTGTCGATGACCCGCCACAGGTGCCGCCCGTCGGCATAGACCCAGGTCTCCCCCTCGGGCACGGTGGTCACCACCGTCAGCTTCCGCTCCTCCAGCTTCTCTGTCCACTCCCCCAGGGCCTGGTCCAGCAGCTGGGACATGCCGATCTTCTCCCGGCTGACGCTGAGCACGCCGGTGGATGCCTTGCTGGCCTCCACCAGGTCCTCGGTGAGCTTTTTCAGCCGCTGGGACTTGCGGTCCAGCACCTCGATATACTCCGCCGCCTTGGGGTCGGTCTGCTGGGTGGTCTTCAATAAGTTTACATAATTTATGATGGAGGTAAGGGGGGTCTTCAGGTCGTGGGAGACGTTGGTGATGAGCTCGGCCTTAAAGCGCTCGCTCTTCATCTTCTCGTCCACCGCCCCGGCAAGGCCGATGGAGATGTTGTTCAGGTCCTCGGCATAGGCCCGCAGGTCGGCGGGCATCCGGGCGGTGTCCACCCGATAGTTCAGGTCCCCGGCGGCGATGGCCCGGCTGCCCCGGCGCAGGCGGGCAAAGCTGGTCGTCCACCGGCACAGCAGCACCAGGGCCGCCCCATTGACCAGGATGACCAGCAGCCCGCCGCCATAGCCCATGGCCGCAGACAGAACATTGGCCAGCAGATAGACGAAAAAGCCCGCGATGGTCCGCCAGGTCAGGGGCAGCTGGCGGACCAAGTCCCCCACGCCCCGATACACTGCGCTCCAGCCCCGGCAGAGCAGGCTGGTCCGGCCCAGGGTGCCCGTGCGCAGGCGCACCGCCAGCGTGCGCAGCAGCAGTGCTGTACACAGCATGGCCCCGGCGAAGGCGGCAGCTCCCCCTGCGATCACCAGGTCCGCCTGCCACTGCATCTCCGCCCGCTCTGACCATATCTCACCCGCAGCGGCCGCCTGACAGGCCATTCCCGCCGCCGCTGTCAGCAGAACGTCCACAGCCCCTGCCCCCAGCAGATAGACTTCCAGATAGATCTTCTCCTGCCAGGTGGGGACGCAGCCCTCCCCCGCCGACAGGCACAGCAGACAGACCAGGCTGGCCAGCGCCGCCAGCAGCAGCGCCGCACCCACCCCCACCCGAAAGGCAAACTGCCCCTGGGCCCGGGTGATCTCCTGCCGCAGCCGGTAGAAGCTGTCGTCGATCTGCGGCTCAGCCGCCACGCCATACTCCAGGATATACTGGCCGTCGGCGTCCTCACCGTTTCTCGCCACGTCCTCCCGGTCGGAGGCCGTCTGGTTGGGCTGCCGCGTCCAGCCGTAGTACTGGGCGTAATAGACATAGCTGTCCAGCCCCTCGGCGGCGTAGGCCCCGGGGACAAAGCTGGCATAGCCGATGTGATCCACGGCGGTCAGCAGGCTCTCCCCATCCCCCAGGTTGGAGGACAGCTCCTTCCCGCTCCGGTCCAGCAGGCGGAAGCGATAGTTGGTCTGGCTGGCGTCCGCATCCGCCTCAAACTCCGCCATGGCGCCCTCCAGCTGCTGGCGCTCCACATAGCTGATGGTGTCGCTCTCCAGGGCGATGGAGTCGGCCACGGAGGTGGCCACCCGGTCGTTCCAGCTCTGGCACAGCGTTTGAAACTGGCGGCTGTCCTGCCAATAGACCCCCTGCCACTCCAGAGTGGACAGGGCGCTCAGTCCTAAATAGGCCGCCAGCAGGGCGCACACCGCCATAGCCGCTGCGGCCGCCCATACTCCGCTGCGGCCGGCGTGTCTCGTCTCCTTCATCGCACGCCCTCCTCCAGCTTATAGCCCAGGCCCCACACCACTTTTAAATACCGGGGGTCGGCGGGGTCGATCTCGATCTTCTCCCGCAGGTGGCGGATGTGGACGGCCACCGTGTTCTCCGAGCCATAGGCCGGGTCGTTCCACACCTGCTCATAGATCTGGGCGGAGGAGAACACCTGTCCCGGGTGGGACAGCAGCAGCTTGAGTACGTTGTACTCGATGGGGGTGAGGGCCACCGGCTCCCCGTCCACCGTCACCCGCTTGGCCCCGTCGTCCATGGTGATGGGTCCCACGGTGAGCAGGCCGGGGCCCTTGTCCGCACCCCCCAGGCTGGTATACCGCCGCAGCTGGGACTTCACCCGGGCCATCACCTCCAGGGGGTTGAAGGGCTTGGTGATATAGTCGTCCGCCCCGATGTTCAGGCCCAGTATCTTGTCTGCGTCCTCGCTCTTGGCGGTGAGGAGGATGATGGGCACGTTGTTCCCCTCCCGCAGCTTGGCGGTGGCCCGGATGCCGTCCAGCTCGGGCATCATCACGTCCATCAGGATGAGATGGACCTCGTTCTGCTCCACAGCCCGGATGGCCTCCCGGCCGTTATAGGCCTTCAGGGTGCGATAGCCCTCGCTGGTGAGATAGATGTCCAGGGCGGAGACGATGTCCTTGTCGTCGTCACAGATCAAAATGGTATACATAGGCTGCTCTCCCTTGCGTCATCAGATTTCTTGTCTCTTGTGTCTAGCATAACACACCGTTATGAAGTTGCAAGGGCGAATTTTCTTAAGAAATGTTAAAGACCGCCGCCAAAGCCCCATTTCAGGGCTCTAGCGGCGGCCAATTTTGCTCTCTTATGTTTCTTATGTCTCCACCGGGACGGCCTCCGGCACGGCCTGGACCTCCTCCGTGGCATAGGTGCTGTTCCACAGCTCCCGAATCCCGGTGCGCCGGTCCACCCGATAGACATCCGTCCGCATCACCTGGGCAGACACATCCACCCAGACCTTATAATAGTTCTCGTCGGCCGGGACGAACACCGGCGTTCCGTCCGTGCCGCCCAGCTCCCCCAGGGAGACAGTCACCGGGACGGCCCTGTCGGGAAACTCCGCTGTCAGCTCCAGCTCGGGGCCGCCCTGGTCCACCCAGAACAGCAGGCCGCCCCCGGTCCCCGTCCCCATGGACATGCCGCCGGGATACTGCCGCCCGGCAAAGCCGCCGCCCTGTACCTGCACGCAGCCGCCGGGCTGGGTCTCATAGGTATAGCGGCTCTCCCGCACGCCGCTGATGACCAGCAGCAGGACAGCTGTCACTGCCGCCGGGATCACGATGTTTCGTTTCATGGATCAGCCCCCCTTTCTCCGGCTTTCTAAGCAAATTATATAATATTTGTCCCAGCAGTCAAGATTTTATTTGTGAACTTTTGTGTGAAACGCAAAAATTCCGCCGGACCGTGGCTGCGGTCCGGCGGCGGGAGGATGCACATGAGTCGGGCGTCTCAGCGGCTGCTGGGGGTCTGCCGGCTGTTCTGTGTCTGGGGCTGCTTCTGCGGCTCCTGGGGCTGCCGGGCATCCTGGGTCTGGGTGCGCTGGGTGCGGTCCTTGTGCTTTGCCTGCATGGTCCAAGCCTCCTTTGCATTGGGTCTGGGGATAGTCTGGACCGATCGCTGGAGAACTATACCGAAAGAAGAAATTTTTTTATCCCCGGAACCGCCAAAGGCACCAGCCCGCCCCGGCCAGCTGGAGGAGCAGCAGCAGGGGGAAGCCATATTGAAAATACCAGTGGCGGGTCTTGTGGCGGAACAGGCGCATCCCCGCCACGCCCCCCAGGGCCCCGCCGAAAATGACTGGGAGGAACAGGGTCCTCTCCGGGATGCGCCAGGCGTTCTTTTTGGCCCGGCGCTTGTCCAGGCCCATGAGGACAAAGGCCAGGACGTTCACCGCAATGAGATAATAGGATAGAACCTGCCAGAAGAGCCTTGGCATAAAGATGCACCTCGTTTGTTTCGATATTCACTCTTTTTTATTTGTTTGAATTTTTCTCAGTGTACCCCATTCCGGCCCAAAAGGCAAGTCCCTGGCTGCTTCTGTATGCACGACAATGTATAAAATTCAGTGATTTTCTGCATAATATTCATTTTTGGTGAAAATATACGGATAAGCCGGGAAAAAATATGGATAACTATGCGAATAGGGGGTTGCAATTCCGTCCAAGGAGTGATAGACTGACAACACTGAAACAACAGGAAGGCCCATTCTTCCGCAAAACGTGCGGAATTCCCCTTCCAAACTGTCTTTTATGGAGGAAATGCATCATGGCTGAAGTGAAAAAAGTTGTGCTCGCCTATTCCGGCGGTCTGGATACTTCCATCATCATCCCCTGGCTGAAGGAGAACTACAATAACCCCGAGATCATCGCCGTCTCCGCCGACGTGGGCCAGGGCAGCGAGCTGGACGGTCTGGAGGAGAAGGCCATCAAGACCGGTGCCTCCAAGCTGTACATTGAGGACCTGACCGACGAGATGGTGGACGACGTGATCATCCCCTCTATGATGATGGGCGCCAAGTACGAGGACTATCTGCTGGGCACCGCCTTTGCCCGTCCCGTCATCGCCAAGCGCCTGGTGGAGATCGCCAAGAAGGAGGGCGCCGATGCCATCTGCCACGGCTGCACCGGCAAGGGCAACGACCAGGTCCGGTTCGAGCTGGCCATCAAGCGCTTCGCCCCCGAGATGAAGATCATCGCCCCCTGGCGTGAGTGGTCCATCAAGGGCCGTGACGAGGAGATCGACTATGCCGAGGCCCACAATGTGCCCCTGAAGATCTCCCGTGAGACCAACTACTCCAAGGATAAGAACCTGTGGCACCTGAGCCACGAGGGTCTGGACCTGGAGGACCCCGCCAACGAGCCCAAGTATGACGAGCCCGGCTTTTTGGAGATGGGCGTGTCCCCCGCCGTGGCCCCCGACCAGGCCACCTATGTCACCCTGGACTTTGAGAAGGGCTGGCCCGTGGCTGTCGACGGCGAGAAGATGAAGGCCAGCGACATCATCCGCAAGCTGAACAAGCTGGGCGGCGACAACGGCATCGGCCTTCTGGACATCGTGGAGAACCGTCTGGTGGGCATGAAGGACCGGGGCGTGTACGAGACCCCCGGCGGCACCATCCTCTACCGCGCCCACGAGGTGCTGGAGATGATCACCATCGATAAGGACACCAAGCATATGAAGCAGAAGCTGGCCGTGGACTTTGCCGACCTGGTGTACAACGGCAAGTGGTTCACCCCCCTGCGGGAGGCCCTGCAGGCCTTCGCCGTGGACACTCAGAAGCACGTCACCGGCACTGTGAAGCTCAAGCTCTATAAGGGCAACATCATCACCGCCTCCGTCACCTCCCCCGAGACCCTGTACTCCGAGGACCTGGTCACCTTTGAGGAGAGCGACTATGACCAGAAGGACGCCCAGGGCTTTATCAACCTGTGGGGCCTGCCCGACACCGTTCAGGCGCTGCGGGACCAGGGCAAGCTGAAGTAAGACGCAAATAGACGCTTTTGAGAGTGGGGACCCGCGCGTCTCCACTCTCAATTTCATATTGGATTTTAATTGTGCGTTTAAATGATCCCCCGTAGGGGCGGCCTGTGGCCGCCCGGGATGCCATTCGCTCCCTGCGGGCGGCCACAGGCCGCCCCTACAGCAATGGACGAAGCGGGAGAATGATGAAAGGTAGAATATGCTATGAAGCTTTGGGCTGGACGGTTTCAGAAGGAGACCGATACACTGGTAAACGACTTTAATTCCTCCATCGGCTTTGATGCCCGGCTGTATCAGCAGGACATCCGGGGCTCCATCGCCCACGCCGCCATGCTGGGCAAGCAGGGAATCATCGAGGAGCACGAGGCCGAGAAGATCATCGAGGGCCTGAAGGCCATTCTGGCCGACATTGAGGACGGCAAGGTGGAGTTCTCCATGGACAACGAGGACATCCATATGAACATCGAGGCCATGCTGACCCAGCGCATCGGCGACGCGGGCAAGCGGCTGCACACCGCCCGGTCCCGGAACGACCAGGTGGCCGTGGATACCCGCCTGTATGTAAAGGAAGAGATCCCCGCCATCATCAAGCAGGTCCTGGACCTGGAGCAGGTGCTGGTGAAAAAGGCCGAGGCCAACCTGGACACGGTGATGCCCGGCTACACCCATCTGCAGCGGGCCCAGCCCACCACCTTCGCCCACTATATGATGGCCTATGCCAATATGTTCAAGCGGGACGTGACCCGGCTGGAGGACTGCCTGGCGCGGCTGGACGAGTGCCCCCTGGGTGCCGGGGCCCTGGCCACCTCCACCTATCCCGTGGACCGGTTCCAGACCGCCCACGCCCTGGGCTTCCACAAGCCCACGGACAACTCCATGGACTCCGTCTCTGACCGGGACTACGCCATCGAGCTGATGGCCGATCTGTCCATCCTGATGATGCACCTGTCCCGCTTCTCTGAGGAGATCGTGCTGTGGTGCTCCTGGGAGTTTAAGTATGTGGACCTGGACGACGCCTATTCCACCGGCTCCTCCATCATGCCCCAGAAGAAGAACCCCGACGTGGCCGAGCTGGTCCGGGGCAAGACGGGCCGGGTCTACGGCGCACTGGTCACCCTGCTGACCATGATGAAGTCCCTGCCCCTGGCCTATAACAAGGATATGCAGGAGGACAAGGAGGCCATCTTCGACGCCATCGACACCGTGGAGCTGTGCCTGCCCGTGTTCGCCGCCATGGTGGACACCCTCACCGTCCGGCCCAAGAACATGGCCAAGGCTGCCGCCGGCGGCTTTATCAACGCTACCGACTGTGCCGACTATCTGACCAAGAAGGGCCTGCCCTTCCGGGAGGCCTATATGATCGTGGGCCGCCTGGTGAACATGTGCATCAAGTCCGGCGACACCCTGGACACCCTGACCCTGAAGGACTTCCGGGCCATCTCCTCCCTGTTCGACGAGGACGTGTACGATGCCCTGGCCCTGAAGACCTGCGTCAACGAGCGCAAGGTCTATGGCGGCCCCGCAAAGGAGAGCGTGCAGAAGCAGATCGAACTCATCCGCCAGTTTGTCGGCGAGCACACCAAGTAAGGCGGCAGGCCCTCTCCGCCCAGTGTGCGCACTGGACACCTCCCCCAAAGGGGGAGGCAAGACTGTCAAAAAAGCCTGTCATTGCGAGGCCGATTCCCCTTGTCAAGGGGAAATGTCCCGAAGGGACAAAAGGGATAGGGAGGCCCAACGGGCCGACGTGGCAATCCGTAACCCCCGTCCCTTGGCCCCCTTGTTAAAGGGGGCTGTCAGCGAAGCTGACTGAGGGATTCCGGTTTTAGGACAGCTTTCCGGGGGCCGGAATCCTTCCGTCACGGGCTGCGCCCGTGCCACCTCCCTTTGCTGTTGGACGGGGATACGGATGCGGCGTACCCCTTGCGGGTGCTGCGCTCCTGGCAATAACAGCGCAGCATACTTGGCTCTCCCTGCGGGAGAGCTGGCACGGCGTAAGCCGTGACTGAGAGGGCCGTTCTCCGTTCAGCCTAAAAAAGCACTTGCTGACCCCAGAAATAATCCACAAAAATGCAGGACATTGTGGAAAACAGTTGCAAAAGGGCCACGGACCGGGTATGATTGTGGCGAAAAGCCTTTCGCGGCGGGGGCAAGCCCCCGCCTGCGCATTTTATCCGGGAAGGAAGAGAACCGATGTATCACATAAAAAAGCGGGCCCTGGCCCTGGCGGCGGCGCTGTTGCTGCTGGCCGGATGCGGCAGCCGGGATGAGAGCCCGCTGGATCAGTCTCAGCCGTCACAGAGCGCAGTGAGCACTTCTGCGGCGGTCCGAGAGGAAGCGCCCGCCGCCGCCAAAAGCACGCCTCAGTCCCCGGCAGAGGGGAGCGGCGACAGCGCTCCGGGGCAAGAGGATGCCCCCCAGCCCTCCCAGGACCCGGACCAGTCCCAGCAGCCCGATCCGGGCCAGCCGGAACCCCAGGCGCAGGAGCCTCAGGAGGACCTGTTCTCCCAGCTGCCCCAAATCTTTGTCTTCTCCAGCGGCACTGGGGCCTGGTCCACCCAAGTTTCCATCCAGGCGGACGGGACCTTCACCGGCCACTACGAGGACACCGATGCCGGGGATACGGGGGACGGCTATGATGCCACCGTGTACCAGTGCGATTTCAGCGGCCGGTTCAGCCCTCCTGTGGAGCAGGGGCCCTGCATCTATTCTATGGAGCTGGAATTTATCCACCTGTACGATACCCCGGGCAACGAGGTCATCCGGGACCAGATGCGCTATGTCAGCACCGACCCCTATGGTCTGGACAACGCCCAGGAGGTCATGCTCTACTGCCCCGGGGCCAAACTGGCCGACCTGCCGGAGTATTTTCTCCTGTGGACCAATCAGGGCCCCAAGGAAGAAGTGAGCCCGGAGGACACCCTGTCCTTTTATGGACTTTATAATGTAAATGAAAGCGAGGGCTTTGCCGGTTATAACGGCTGAGACCAGCGCAACGCATAAGGGAGGATCATCGTATGAATCGACCCAAGGTATATATTGACGGGAAAGAGGGCACCACCGGCCTGCAGATCTACGAGCGCCTGGGCAGCCGGGACGACATCCAGCTGCTGCTCATTGACGAGGACAAGCGCAAGGACCTGGAGGAACGCCGAAAGTTTTTGAACGAGGCCGACCTGGTGTTCCTCTGCCTGCCTGACGCCGCTGCCAAAGAGGCGGTCACCCTGATCGACAACCCCAAAACCCGGGTCATCGACGCCTCCACCGCCCACCGCACCGCCCAGGGCTGGGTATACGGCTTTGCCGAGCTGCTGCCCGGCCAGCGCCAGCGCATCAAGTTCGCCGGCCGGGTGGCCAACCCCGGCTGCCACGCCACCGGCTTTTTGTCCACCGCCGCCCCTCTCACCGAACTGGGTGTTCTTCCCCGGGACTATCCCGTCACCTGCTTCTCCCTCACCGGCTACTCCGGCGGGGGCAAGAAGATGATCGCCGAGTACGAGGCCCCCGACCGCAGCCCCCTGCTGGATGCCCCCAGCCTCTATTCCATCGGCCTTGCCCACAAGCACCTGCCCGAGATGCAAAAGCTGGCCGGACTGGACAGCGCCCCCGTGTTCGTCCCCATTCTGGGGGACATTCGCCAGGGGATGATGACCTCCGTCATGCTGCAAAATCGCCTGCTCAACGGCTCCCCCACCGCCCAGGATATCTGCGAGATGCTCTCCTCTTACTACGAGGGGCAGGAGATGGTGCGGGTGCTGCCCTTCGGCGGCGAGACGCCCCGTCTGGCCACCAGCGCCCTGGCGGGCAAAGACTATCTGACCATCACCGTATCCGGCCACACCGACCAGACCCTGCTCACCGCCCAGTTTGATAATCTGGGCAAGGGTGCCTCCGGCGCAGCGGTGCAGAACATGAACATCATGCTGGGCTTCCCGGAGACCACCGGGCTGAACATGGACTGATCAGTCATCCAAACAACTTCCAGGGGCGCGGCCCCTGTCATCTAAGGAAAGCGAGGAAGATCACTATGCTGAATCAGATTTCCGGCGGCGTGTGTGCCGCCAAGGGATTTACCGCCGCCGGTGTCCACTGCGGCGTGAAGGCGGGCAGCAGCCCGGATAAGAACGACCTGGCCCTGATCCTGTCGGAGAAGGAGTGCGCCGCCGCCGCCACCTATACCATGAACCGGGTGAAGGCCGCCCCCCTGTATGTGACCATGGACCACCTGGAAAACGGCGTGGCCTGGGGCGTGGTGGCCAACAGCGGCAACGCCAACGCCTGCTGCCCCCAGAGCCATGAGAACGCCGAGGCCATGAGCGCTTCCGCCGCCGCCGCCACCGGCCGGGAGCCCGGCGACTTTGTGGTGGCCAGCACCGGTGTCATCGGCCAGACCATCAACATCTCCGCCATCCAGGCCGGGCTGCCCCAGGCCGCCGCCGCCCTGTCTGCCGACGGCTCCGATGCCGCCGCCCACGCCATCATGACCACCGACACGGTGAAGAAGGAGATCGCCGTCTCCCTGACCATCGGGGGCAAGGAGGTCCGCCTGGGCGCCATCGCCAAGGGCTCCGGCATGATCCACCCTAACATGGGCACCATGCTGGCCTTTGTCACCACCGACTGCGCCATCACCCATGAAATGCTCAGCGATGCCCTCCACGAGGTGGTCGCCCGCACCTTCAACCGGGTCACTGTGGACGGGGACACCTCCACCAACGACATGTGCGTGGTGCTGGCCAACGGCATGGCAGGCAACAGCCTCATTGAGTGGAAGGACCAGGACTATGAGACCTTCCTGGCCGCTTTGGAGGAGGTCTGCCGCCATCTGTCCCGCGCCATCGCCGGGGACGGCGAGGGGGCCAGCAAGCTGGTCACCTGCAAGATGCACGGGGCCCGCAGCGAGGAGAGCGCCGAGCGCCTGGCCAAGGCCGTGGTGGGCTCCTCCCTGGTAAAGGCCGCCATGTTCGGCGCCGATGCCAACTGGGGCCGGGTGCTGTGCGCCATGGGCTATTCCAAGGCCCCCTTCCGCCCCGAGCATGTGGATGTGTCCTTCTGCTCCCAGGCCGGGTCTATCCTGGTGTGCAAGCAGGGCGACGGCGTGGACTTTGACGAGGACAAGGCCAAGACCATCCTCACCGAGAAGGAGGTCATCATCGACGTGGACCTGCACGAGGGGGACGAGAGCGCCGAGTGCTGGGGCTGCGATTTGACCTATGACTATGTGAAGATCAACGGCGACTACCGCACCTGATCTGCGCCCATCGGGCAATTCACAAGAAATCTAAACCAAACATACTGAAAAGGGGGCCTTTCCCATGGCTTTTAACGAGGTGGACCGCGCTCAGGTGCTGGCCGAGGCGCTGCCCTATATCCAAAAATATTCCGGCAAGACCATCGTGGTCAAATATGGCGGCAACGCCATGATCTCCGAGGACCTGCGCCGGGCCGTGATCTCTGACATCGTGCTGCTGAACCTGGTGGGTATCCGGGTGGTGGTGGTCCATGGCGGCGGCCCCGAGATCAACGAGATGCTGACCAAAATCGGCAAGGAGTCCAAGTTTGTGGACGGCCTGCGCTATACCGACGAAGAGACCATGGACATCGTGCAGCAGGTGCTGTGCGGCCGGGTGAACAAGAACCTGGTGGCCACTCTGAACCGCATGGGCGGCCGGGCCGTGGGCCTGTGCGGCATGGACGGCGGCATGTTCCAGGCCAAGCAGCTCAGCGAGAAGCTGGGCCTGGTGGGCGAGATCCATCATGTGGACCCCAGCCCCGTCACCGATGCCCTGGACGACGGCTATATCCCCGTGGTGTCCACCGTGGCCCAGGGGACGGATGCCGACTGCGCCTATAACATCAACGCCGACACCGCCGCCGCCAAGCTGGCCGTGGCCCTGAAGGCGGAGAAGCTCATCCTCCTCACCGACGTGCGCGGCCTGCTGCGGGACCCCAAGGACGACGCTACCCTCATCTCCGAGCTGCAGCTGTCCTCTGTCCCCGCGCTCGTCCGGGAGGGCGTCATCTCCGGCGGCATGATCCCCAAGGTGGACTGCTGCGTGGAGGCAGTGCGCTCCGGCGTGGACTCCGCCATCATTCTGGACGGCCGGGTGGCCCACTCCATCCTCATTGAGCTGCTGTCCGACGCGGGCATCGGCACCATGCTGGTACACTGAAAGCGGAGGAATTTTTATGACATTTGAAGAGATCCGTGCCCTGGACGAACAGTATGTGATGCCCGCCTACAGCCGCTTCCCCGTGGCCGTGGACCACGGCAAGGGGGCCACCGTGTGGGATGTGGCCGGAAAAGAGTATATCGACTTTACTGCCGGCATCGGCGTGTGCTCCCTGGGCTATGACTATCAGCCCTGGGTGGATGCGGTGTCCTCCCAGGCCGCCAAGCTGGCCCACATCTCCAACCTGTACTACGCCGAGCCCTATGCCAAGGTGGCCCAAAAGCTGTGCACCCGGGCGGGCATGTCCAACGTGATGTTCGCCAACTCCGGGGCCGAGGGCAACGAGGCCATGATCAAGCTGGCCCGGAAGTACTCCTATGACAAATACGGCAAGGGCCGTGGCACCATTCTCACCCTGCACAACTCCTTCCATGGCCGCACCCTGGCCACCCTCACCGCCACCGGTCAGGACAAGTTCCACGACTATTTCTTCCCCTTCCCCGAGGGCTTCCGCTATGCCGATGCCAACGACCTGGACAGCGTGGAGGCGGTGGCCGGTCACGACGTGTGCGCTGTGATGTTCGAGCTCATTCAGGGGGAGGGCGGCGTGCTGCCCCTGGACCGGGCCTTTGTCTCTGCCGTGGCCGACCTGTGTGAAAAGCGGGACTGGCTGCTGCTCATTGACGAGGTACAGACCGGCGTGGGCCGCACCGGCTCCCTGTTCGCCTTCCAGCAGTACGGCATCACTCCCGATGCGGTGTCCTTCGCCAAGGGCATCGCCGGAGGCCTGCCCTTCGGCGGCGTGATGGCCAGCGAGAAGTGCCGCAATGTGTTCACCGCAGGCACCCACGGCACCACCTTCGGGGGAAACCCCGTGGGAGCCGCCGCCGCCTGCTGCGTGCTGGACACCATCGACCAGGACTTTCTGGACAAGGTGAAGGAGAAGGGGGACTATCTCCGCACCCAGATCGAGGCCATGAACATCCCCTGCCTGGGCAAGACCCGGGGCATGGGCCTGATGATCGGCATCGAGGTCAAGGGCGACAGGACCAACCGGGAGCTGGCCGCCGCGCTGGCGGAGCACGGCCTGCTGTGTCTCACCGCCGGGCCCGGCCTGCGACTGCTGCCCCCTCTGGTCATCTCTCAGGAGGAGATGGACAAGGGGCTGGCCATCCTCAAAAACACCCTGTCCTAAGCTGAAAAAATCACCGGGAGGCGTTTATCATGCAGAAAGACCTGTTAAAGCTGCTGGACCTGTCCAAGGAGGACATTCTGAACATCCTGAACACGGCGGACCAGCTGAAATATAACCAGAAGCACGGCATCGTCCACGACTATCTCCATGGCAAGACCCTGGCCATGATCTTCGAGAAGAACTCCACCCGCACCCGCGTCTCCTTTGAGACGGGCATGTTCCAGCTGGGCGGCCACGCCCTGTTCCTGTCCGGCAAGGAGAGCCAGATTGGCCGGGGCGAGCCTGTGGAGGACACCGCCCGGGTGCTGGACCGCTACTGCGATGGCATTATGATCCGCACCTTCGCCCAGGAGGAGGTGGAGGAGCTGGCCCGCTTCACCACCATCCCCATCATCAACGGCCTGACCGACTTCTGCCACCCCTGCCAGGTGCTGGCCGACCTGATGACCGTGCGGGAGCACAAGGCCGTTCTGGAGGGCTTGAAAATGTGCTACATCGGCGACGGCAACAACATGGCCAACTCCCTCATCGTGGGCGGTCTGAAGTGCGGCATGGAGGTGGCAGTGGCCTGCCCCGAGGGCTATGAGCCCGACGAGCAGGTGCTGGACTTTGCCCGCAGCGACCCCAGCTTCCGCTTCTCCCTCCACCGCGCTCCCAAGGATGCCGCCGTGGACGCAGACGTGATCTTTACCGATGTGTGGGCCTCCATGGGCCAGGAGGAGGAGCGTGCCATCCGCGCCAAGGCCTTTGAGGGCTATCAGATCAACCAGGAGCTGATGGACCTGGCCCACCCCGACTGCATGGTGCAGCACTGCCTGCCCGCCCACCGTGGGGAGGAGATCACCGCCGACGTCTTCGAGGCCCACGCCCAGGAGATCTTCGACGAGGCCGAGAACCGGCTCCACGCCCAAAAGGCCGTTATGTACCTGCTGATGAAAAACAAAGAGGACTAAATACCAAAAGTAAAACAGAGCGTTGTCTGAAATTCAGACAACGCTCTGTTTAATATTGCCATTTTTACTTATTCTGATTTGGTCCAAATTGGAATTCTGGTCGTTGGTGTCATTAACTTGTTCCTGCAAGTTAACAATAAAAAGAAGTAACCGCCTTAGCTTGCCCAGCTAACGATTACTTCTTCAGGTAATGATTGGAGGGGCTCCCGTCCTACCGGCAGCGCCTCCCTTTGATTTCAGTATAACATGATTTGGTAAATTGTCAATCCCCCGCCCGGGGGATTTGAGACTGTCGAAAAAGCCTGTCATTGCGAGGAGGCCCAACGGGCCGACGTGGCAATCCGTTCCTAAAACTCACGAGTATCAGCACATTCTCGACTTTTTGGTTACGGATTCCCACGTCGCTGCGCTCCTCGGAATGACAGAAAAGGGTTTATCGACACGCTGCAATCCCCCGCCCGGGGGATTTTCGTTTTACCCCTCCCGGCCAAACTCCCGGCGGAAATACTGCACGAATATCCCCGCCGAAATCAGGGCGGTGTGCTTATGCCTGCTCGGGGGCTGTTTCCTTGGCGGCCTCCTTCGCCTTTAAAGGCGGGTCCAGGCGCATGACGTCCACGTTCTCGGTGATGCTCTCGATGATGCCGGAGGAGACATACTGCTTGGCCTGACGGACGGCGTTTTTGATGGCGTAGGCATCGGAGGAGCCGTGGGCCTTGATGACGGGCTTGGAGATGCCCACCAGGGCGGTGCCCCCCACTTCGCTGGAGCTGAGCAGCTTTTTCATCTGCTTCAGCCCGCCGGACACCAGCACAGCGGCCAGCTTGGTCAGCAGGTTCTTGGTGAACACGCCCTTCAGCTCCCGCACCAGGTAAAGGCCGGTGCCCTCCATGGTCTTCAGGAAGATATTGCCGGAGTAGCCGTCGCACACGATGACATCCACCGCGCCCTCCACGGCCTCCCGCGCCTCCACATTGCCCACAAAGTTGATGCGGCCCGCCTTTCCCGCCTCCACCAGCATGGGATAGACGGCGGTCTGCAGACTGGTGCCCTTAGAGGGCTCCACCCCGATGTTCAGCAGACCTACCCGGGGCTCCGGGCGGCCCAGGACGTGCTCGGCGTAGTAGGAGCCCATATAGGCAAACTGCAGCAGATACTCTGGGGGACACTCGGCGTTGGCCCCGCAGTCGATGAGCACTGCGCCGCCGTTGCCTGTGGGCACCACGGGGGCCAGGGCGGCCCGGCGGATGCCCCGGATGCGCTTGACCACCAGGGTGGCCCCGGACAGCAGGGCACCGGTGGACCCGGCGGAGACAAAGGCGTCCCCCTCTCCGCTTTTCAGCAGGTTCAGGCCCACGGTGAGGGAGGAGTCCTTCTTCTCCCGGAAGGCGGTGGCCGGGTTGTCGCACATCTCCACCACCTCGCTGGCGTGGGCGATCTCCACCCCGGCGGGCAGCTCCTTGATGCCGTTGTCCTCCAGGACCTTCAGGATGGTCTCCCCCCGGCCCACCAGAATAACGCCAACGCCATATTCCCGGTTGGCCTCTACGGCACCCATCACAGGGGCCTGGGGGGCGTTGTCTCCGCCCATGGCATCTACAATGATCTTCATATCCATCCCGTCCTTTCCCTCAGCCCAGGTCCAGCTCGGCAAGCTTTTCCAGGGCACGCTTGGATATCTCGGCGTTCTTATTCCGCTTCCCCTTCACCCGATAGCCCAGCTGGGGGATCAGGCCGAAGTTCACATTCATGGGCTGGAAGTTCACCACGCTGGGGTCGCTGACATACAGGGCCATGGCCCCCATGGCCGTCTCCCGGGGGAAGTTGATGGGGGGCTTGCCCTCCAGACGGCGTGAGAGCTCCATGGCCGTCAGGCAGCCGGAGGCGGTGGACTCCACATAGCCCTCCACGCCGGTGATCTGGCCGGAGAACATCAGCCGCTCCTGGCCCTTCACCCGGTAATACCGGTCCAGCAGCCGGGGGGAGTCCAGGAAGGTATTGCGGTGCATCACGCCATATCGAATGTACTCGGCGTTTTTCAGGGCGGGGATCATGGAGAATACCCGCTTCTGCTCCGGCCAGCGCAGGTGGGTCTGAAAGCCCACGATGTTGTAGATGGAGCCCTGGGCGTTGTCCTTGCGCAGCTGCACCACGGCATAGGGCTCCTCCCCGGTCTTGGGGTCCTTCAGGCCCACGGGCTTCAGGGGGCCATAGCGCAGGGTGTCCAGGCCCCGGCGGGCCATGACCTCCACGGGCATACAGCCCTCGAACACGCCGGCATCCTCAAAGCCGTGTACCTCCGCCTCCTGGGCGTGGGTCAGCTCCTGCCAGAATGCCTCGTACTCCTCCCGGCTCAGGGGGCAGTTGATGTAGTCCGGCGTGCCCCGGTCATACCGGGAGGCAAACCAGGCGCTGTCCATGTCCACGCTCTCGAAGGTGACCAGGGGTGCGGCGGCGTCGAAGAAGTTGAGGTATTTGCTGTCGGGGAACAGCCCGCCGATGGCCTGGGACAGGTTCTCCGAGGTCAGGGGCCCGGTGGCGAAGATCACGTTGCCCTCGGCAGGGATCTCCGTCACCTCCCCCTCCACCACAGTGATGTTGGGGTGATTGCGGATCTTCTCGGTAATGGCGGCGGCAAAGGCGTTCCGGTCCACCGCCAGGGCGCCGCCGGCCTCCACCCGGTGTGCGTCGGCACAGGCCATGATGAGGGAGCCGCAGCGGCGCAGCTCCTCCTTCAGCAGCCCCACGGCGTTTTCCAGCTGGTCAGAGCGCAGGGAGTTGGAGCACACCAGCTCGGCAAAATATTCCGTGTGGTGGGCGGGGGACATCTTCTGGGGCTTCATTTCTCTCAGTTCCACGGGGATGCCCCGCCGGGCCAGCTGCCAGGCGGCCTCGCTGCCCGCCAGCCCTGCGCCGATGACAATAACAGGTTCCATAGCGTTCTCCTTTCGGGGTCTCCCCCCTGTGTCAGATCATTCTTCCGTCTTTTTCGCCGTCGTGGTCTTTTTGGCGGCGGTGGTTTTTTTCGCCGTGGTCGCCTTCTTGGCGGCGGTGGTCTTCTTGGACGTGGTCGTTTTCTTTGCGGCAGCGGTCTTTTTCGCCGTGGTGGTCTTTTTCGTCGCCGCCGTCTTTTTGGCGGCGGGCTTTTTGGCGGTCTTGGGGGCTTCTGCGCTCTCGGCGGCGGCATCCTCCGTCTTTGCGGCGGCGGGTTTGCGCTGCCAGCCGCCCCGCTTGTCCTCCGGGGTGAAGTTGGAGCAGCTCTCGTTGATGCAGAAGGGCTTTTTGGCCCCCCGGCCCGCCTTTTTGAACATGGTCTGGCCGCACACGGGGCAGTTGTCCTTCACGGGCACATCCCAGGTGCGGAAGTCGCACTTGTTGGCCTCGTCCCGGCTGCTGCACCGCTCGCAGCAGTAGAAGGTATACTGCTTGCCGGTGGTGCGGCTCTTGCCCGTGCGCTTGAGCAGCCGCCCGCCGCACTTGGGGCACTTGCCGGGCATCTCGATCACCATGGGCATGGTGAAGTCGCACTCCGGCCAGCCGGGGCAGGCCAAAAACTGGCCGAACCGGCCCATCTTCACCACCAGGTTCCGCCCGCACTGGGGACAGATCTCCTCCGACACCTCGTCGGGGACCTTGATGCGCTCGCCGTCCAGCTCCTTCTCCGCCCGGGTCAGTTCCTTCTCAAAGTCCTGATAGAAGTCGGAGAGCACCTTTTTCCAGTCGGTCTTGCCCTCCTCCACCTCGTCCAGCTTCTCCTCCATCTGGGCGGTGAAGGTGGGGTCCACGATATCCTGGAATTTGTCCTTCATCAGGCCGGTGACCACCTCGCCCAGGGGGGTGGGCCGCAGGGCCTTGCCCTCCTTCACCACATAATAGCGGTTCAGGATGGTGGAGATGGTGGGGGCATAGGTGGAGGGCCGCCCGATGCCCTTCTCCTCCAGGGCCCGGATCAGGCTGGCCTCGGAGTAGCGGGCGGGGGGCTGGGTGAAGTGCTGGCTCTGGGTCAGCCCCTGGCTGTCCAGGGCCTCCCCCTCCTTCAGGTCGGGCAGAGGGGAGGAGCGCTCCTCCTCTTCCTCGTCCTTGCCCTCCTCATACACGGCGGTAAAGCCGGAGAATTTCAGGCTGGAGTGGCTGGCCCGGAAGGTATAGCCGCTGTTCTCCACCTCGATGGACAGGCTGTCGTACACGGCGTTGGCCATCTGGCAGGCCAGAAAGCGGCTCCAGATCAGCTTATACAGGCGATACTGCTCCCCGGTCAGGTCCTTTTTGATGTCCTCCGGGGTCAGGGTCACGTCGGAGGGACGGATGGCCTCGTGGGCATCCTGGGCGCTGCCCTTGGTCTTGAAGTGCCGGGTGGCGGGGGGGTAGTACTCCGGGCCATACCGGTGGTGGATAAAATCCTTGGCTGCGGCCAGGGCCTCCTCCGACAGACGGAGGGAGTCGGTACGCATATAGGTGATCAGACCCACTGCGCCCTCGCCGGAGATGTCGATGCCCTCGTACAGCTGCTGGGCGATGGACATGGTGCGGGCGGGGGTCATGTTCAGCTTGCGGGAGGCCTCCTGCTGCAAGGTGGAGGTGGTAAACGGGGGGGCAGGCTGGCGGTTCTTCTCCTGCCGCTTCACCCGGGAGACGGAGAAGTCGCCCTGCTCCACTGCGTCCACTACGGCCTGGGCCTGGGCAGCGGAGTGCAGCTCCATCTTCTTCTCCCGGCCATAGAACTGGGCCTTAAAGCTGCCCAGGTTGGGGGCCACCCGGGCCAGAGCGGCCTCGATGGACCAGTACTCCTGGGGCTGGAAGGCCCGGATCTCCTCCTCCCGCTCCACCACCAGGCGGGTGGCCACCGACTGCACCCGTCCGGCGGACAGGCCCCGGCGGATCTTCCGCCACAGCAGGGGGGAGAGCTGATAGCCCACGATGCGGTCCAGAATGCGCCGGGCCTGCTGGGCGTTGACCAGGTCCTGGTCGATGGCCCGGGGGGCGGCAATGGAGTCGTTGACCACCTTTTTGGTGATCTCGTTAAAGGTCACCCGATAGGTCTTGTCGTCCGGGATGCCCAGCAGCTCCTTCAAGTGCCAGGAGATGGCCTCCCCCTCCCGGTCCGGGTCGGTGGCCAGATAGACGCGGCCGCTCTTTTTGGCCGCCTTCTTCAGGTCGCCGATCACGTCCTCTTTGCCCTTGATGGGCTGATAGTCGGGGGCAAAGCCGCCCTCGATGTCCACGCCCAGCTTGCTTTTTGGCAGGTCCCGCACATGGCCCATGGACGCCTTTACTTCATAGCCCGGTCCCAGATATTTTCCAATGGTCTTGGCCTTGGACGGGGACTCTACGATCACCAGGTCTGTTTTATTCGCCAATTCCCTTCACCTTCCTGTCCGGCGCGAAAAATGCCGGAACTATCTTAAAAAGTCTAAAAAAGTCTGTTGTGTGTTTTGTTTGCTGCGTCGGAGGGTCACTCCTCCAGTTCCACCAGGGCAGAGAAGCGCCGGCCCGGATGCTCGGCCACGGCGGCCTGGATCTGCAGCATGGTCAAAGCGGACAGCACCCGCTTGGCGGGGATCTGGGTCAGCTCCACCAGCTGGTCGGCGGTGCGCTCCCCATCTTTTAAAGCGGCCAGCAGGGCCAGCTCGTCATCGGTAAAGCGGCGTTTCTGCTCGCTGCGGGGGATCAGCTCCCGTCCGCTCTTGGCCGGGGCAGGCTCCGGCTCGGCGGCGGTATCGGCCTGCTGGGCGGCTCTCTCCCGCTCCTGGGCCTGGACGCTGTCCGCCATCCGGGCCCGGGCGGCCTCCGGGGTCAATGGGGCTGCCCGGCCCAGCTTGTCCGGGAAGCGGCCCCAATATTCCTCCAAAATGTCCCGGCCGCAGGTGACCAGCTTGGCCCCCTGCTGGATGAGGCGGTTGGTCCCCTCGCTCATGGGAGCATCCAGGGCCCCTGGCACCGCAAACACGTCCCGGTCCTGCTCCACGGCGTGGTTCACCGTGCTCATGGTCCCGCCGAAGGGGCGGCACTCCACCGCCAGCACCCCCAGGCACAGGCCGCTTAAGATCCGATTGCGCCGGGGAAAATTCCGCCAGTCGTGGGGCGACCCCGGGGGATATTCCGACACCAGCACCCCCGCCGCGGCCACATCGTCATAGAGAAACCGATTCTGCACGGGATAGGGCACATTCACGCCCCCGGCCAGCACACAGGCCACCGGGCCGCCGCCCTTCAGGGCCCCCCGCACGGCGCAGGTGTCCAAGCCCTGGGCGATGCCGGACACCACCAACGCGCCCCCGCCGGCCAGCTCCATGCCGAACTGCTCGGCCCAGCGGCGGCCATAGGCGGTGGGCTCCCGTGCCCCCACCACGGCGATGGCCGCCTCCTCGTCAAAGTGGAGCCGCCTTCCCTTGAGATAGAGCACCGCCGGCGGGTCGGCGATCTGCCGCAGGCGCATGGGATAGTCCGCGTCCTGAATGGTCATCACCCGCACGTCCAGCCGGTCACACTCCCCCAGAATGGCCTCCGGGGCATCCATGCTCTTGTCGGCCAGGCTCCGCTCCAGATTGGGGGAGAGGCCCAATTCGGCGACATCCCCCTCGTCGGCGTAGTACACCTGCTCCGGGGTGACGAACCGCTCCAGCAGCTTCAGGGCCCGGACCGAGTCCATCCCTTTGCGGCTGGTGAGCCAAAGCCAATATTTCAGCTCCGCCATAAAAAGTGCCCCCCCTTACATTAGACCGGATTTTTCTTTACAAATGCATCGCACTACGGTATGGTTGTATCAAAGCAAGCTGCCGCAAAAACGGCAGAGAAGGAGCCATCCCGTATGAACCGTCCTCACTATGCCTGGCTTGTCTGCCTGGGCGGAGCGCTGACCCTGCTGTCCACCGTGGGCCTGGGGGTCAACGTGTTCGCCGTGTACCAGCCGGAGATCATCGCCCTGCGGCACTTTACCAACGCCCAGGGCTCCCTCATCACCACCGTCCGCAGTCTGTTCATCCTCATCGCTCTGCTCACAGTGAACCGGGTGTGTGCCCGGCTGGGACTGCGGCGGAGCATGACCCTGGGGGTGGTCCTCATCGCCCTGTCCTGTTTCTGCTTTGGGGCAGCCCGGGCGTTCTGGCAGTACTGCGTGGCCGCCGCCTTCACCGGCCTGGGCTATTGCTATGGGGGAATGGTCCCTCTGTCTCTGCTCATCGGCCGGTGGTTCCGGCTCCGCCGGAACCTGGCCCTGGGGCTGGCCTCAGCGGGCAGCGGGGTAGCCAGCATCGCTGCCTCTCCCCTGCTGGCCCATGTCATGGAGAAGCAGGGGCTTCAGGCCGCCTTTTGGTGGGAGGGGGCCGTTCTGATCGTCCTGGCCGCAGCGGTGTGGCTGCTGGTGCGCAGCGATCCGGCCCAGCTGGGATTGGAGCCCCTGGGCGGGGCCGCACCCAAAACTGACGCGCCCCACTCCGGCAGCTCCTCCGGTCCTCCGGCCTATCTGGCCGCCATGGCCGCCGGCTTTCTCATCGGCGGCGTGGGCGGCCCCGGCTTTTCCCACCTGACGGTCCACTATGCCACCCTGGGCTATGCCCCCCTGTTCCTGGCGGGACTGGTATCCGCATCCGGCGTTTGCATCTGTGTGGGCAAGGTGCTGTGCGGGCAGATCTATGACCGCTGGGGGGCGGCAGCCGGAGACAGCTACTGCTATCTGGGTGTGATGGCGGGGACGGCACTGTGCTGCCTCCCCGCCGGGGAGGGGCCCCTGCTGCCCGTGCTGGCGGTGGGGTTCTTCTCCCTGGGGCTGCCCATCTCCGCCGTATCCCCGTCGGTGTGGGCCGCCGATCTGGCCGGGCCGGGGGACTTCCCCCGGGCGGTGCAGGCCATCAACCTGGCCTATACCGTGGGAGTCATTCTGTTCGGCCCGGTGCCCGGGCTCCTGGCCGACCGGACGGGCAGCTATGTCCCGGCCTATCTCCTCTTCGCCGCCCTGCTCACCCTGGCCATCGTTCTGGTGCGCATGGCCTATGTCCGGGCAAACCGGCAGAAGGTCTAGCGGCCCATCTCCCACAGCACAACGGTGGCGGCGGCAGCGGCGTTCAGCGATTCGCACCGGGCCCGCATGGGAATTTTCAGGGTCTTTGCGCTCTGGGAGAGCAGCCCCTCTGACACCCCCCGGCCCTCGCTGCCGATGACCACGGCGCAGCGGGATAGCTCCGCTTTCCGCAGGTCCACCGTGTCCTCCCGCAGGGCGGTGGCGTAAAGTGGGATCCCTTGCTCCCCCAGCCACTGGGCCAGACCGTCGGCATTCCTCTCATACACGGGCAGGCGGAAGCAGGCCCCCATCGTCGCCCGCACGGTCTTGGGGTTCCAGGGGTCGGCGCAGCCGTTGACCAGGATCAGGCCGTCCGCCCCCAGGGCGTCGGCGGTGCGCCAGATGGTTCCCACGTTCCCCGGGTCCTGCACCCCGTCCAGCACCAGATAGTGCGCCCCAAGCAATCTCTCCGGCAGGGCGGTCTCTGCCGTGCGGCACAGGAACAGGGCTCCCTGCGGACTTTCCATGGGCGAAATAGAGGCCATCACGTCCCCGGGCACCTGCACCAGACGTACCCCGTCGGGCAGCTCTGGGGCATCAACGCCCTCTGTCAGCACCACGGTCTCCAAAGGTGCGTCCCACTTCAGCGCCTCCTCCAGCAGCTTTGCCCCGTCCCCCAGGAACAGCCCCTGTTCCCGGCGGTAGGATCGGCTGGCCGTCAGGCGGCGGATGCGGGTCATCAGCGGATTTTTTCGGCTGGTAATATACTCGGCGTTCACGGCCTGACCATCTCCCTGTGTTTTTTGTTTTCTCTCTTGCCGAAGAAACCGCCCTTGCGGTTTGTTCAGTACGCATTATAATAAAGGTATCCTCCGGCGTTGTCAAGCCGTCCTTTTTCCACTCTCTGCCTGTTTTCCCTCTGAGCATACCACGCCCCGGACCCGAAACCGGGGGAAATCTGTCCTTTTTTGCCCGCAGTGCCATGGAAAAAGCATACACTCCCTTGAAAACCGGGGCTGAACATGCTATTTTGTTCTTGTCAAGCTGTCCCTGGCGGCAGTTTGTATCTCAATTTGTATTTTTATTTGAAAAAATCTCGATCTGTTATCGAATTTGGGGCCTTTCCGCCCCGACACAGGAAGGATGGAAAAAACTATGGCAATTCTTGTTCTGGGCGGAGCCGGATATATCGGTTCCCACACTGTGTACGAGCTCATCCAGGCCGGACGGGACGTGGTGGTGGCCGACAACCTGCTCACCGGCTTCCGGGCCGCCGTCCACCCCAAGGCCCGCTTCTATCAGGCGGACATCCGGGACCGGGCAGCTATGGACAAGCTGTTCCAGACCGAGCACATCGACGGCGTCATCCACTTCGCCGCCTCCTCCCAGGTGGGCGAGTCTATGGCCGACCCCCTGAAGTATTACGACAACAACCTGTGCGGCACCACCACTCTGCTGCGGTCTATGGTGGCCCACGGGGTGGACAAGATCGTATTCTCCTCCACCGCCGCCACCTATGGCGAACCTGAGCGGGTGCCCATTCTGGAGACCGACCGCACCCAGCCCACCAACTGCTATGGCGAGACCAAGCTGGCCATGGAGCGCATGATGTGCTGGACCAGCCGGGCCCACGGCCTGCGCTATGTGGCCCTGCGGTATTTCAACGCCTGCGGCGCCCACCCCTCCGGGGCCATTGGCGAGGCCCACGACCCGGAGACCCACCTCATCCCCCTGATCCTCCAGGTCCCCAACGGCAAGCGGGAGAAGATCTCCATCTTCGGCGACGACTACCCCACCCCCGACGGCACCTGCATCCGGGACTATATCCACGTCACCGACCTGGCCCAGGCCCACATTCTGGCCCTGGACTATCTCCTCGCCGGGGGGGAGAACAACGTGTTCAACCTGGGCAACGGCGTGGGCTTCTCTGTGAAGGAGGTCATCGACGTGGCCCGCTCTGTCACCGGCCACCCCATCCCTGCGGAAGTCTGCCCCCGGCGGGCAGGGGACCCGGCCCAGCTGGTGGCCTCCTCGGACAAGGCCAAGTCCGTCCTGGGCTGGAAGCCTCAGTTTGCCGACCTGAACACCATTGTGGCCACCGCCTGGGCCTGGCACAAAAGCCACCCCAACGGGTATGACCGGTGATGGGTGACTGAGCGCCGCCCTCATCCGGCCCTTCGGGCCGCCAGCGTGTCAATAAACCCGTTTCTGTCATTCCGAGGAGCGAAGCGACGTGGGAATCCGTAACTCAAAAGCCGAAAATATACCGATAATCATAGCTTTTTGGAACGGATTGCCACGTCGGCCCGTTGGGCCTCCTCGCAATGACAGGCTTTTTTGACAGTCTCCCGGCCCTTCGGGCCACCTTCCCCCTGGCAGGGGGAAGGCTTCTTTCCAGATAAAGCGAGCCGCCCCAAAAACGGGGCGGCTCGTTGTCGTTTCAGATTCAGTTGGACAACTGGAGGTAGCTGGCGGAGACATAGCCCCGGGCGGCCTGGCCGGCGGCGCTGCGGTACAGCACCTTGCACCAGCCGTTTTCCACGCGCTCCACGATCAGCACATCCCCGTTTTTCCGCCGGTCCACCACCGGGTTGTCGGTGCCCGGACCGGAGCGCACATTCAGGCCCACGTCCGCATTAAAGACGGTGCCTGTGCGCTGGGCGGGCTGGCAGTCCACCACGCAGCTGGCGCTCTTCCCGCTCCAGGCGGCGGTGATGACCGCCTGGACCGTCCCGGCGGCGGTGTTCAGGTTGGTCACCGTGCCGTCAGCAGAGACGGCGGCGCAGGCCCCATTACAGCTCCAGGTGACGACCGCCCCGGTCTGCTCCGGGGACAGGGTGGCGATGAGCGCTCTGCTCTCCCCGGCATTCAGGGCCAGCTGGCTCACATCCAGGGTGAGAGAGACCTCCTGGGCGGGGGTGTCCGGCGTGTCAGGCTGCTCGGGGGTCACCGGAGTATCCGGGGTGTCCGGCGTCTCCGGCTGGCTGGGCTGCTCGGGCGTCTCCGGCTGGCTGGGGGTCACCGGGTCGGTGGGCACGTCGGTGATGGGGGTATAGGTCATCAGCTTATACAGCAGGGCCGCCATCTCCGCCCGGGTCAGGTTGCCCTTGGGGTCGATGCCCGTGCCCTTGCCGCTGACCACTCCCTGGGCCACCAGGGTGGCAGTGTGGCCCTTGGCGTAGTCGGCGATCTTGTCCTTATCCGAGAAGGCGTCCAGCACCAACAGGCTGGCATCCGGGCAGGTCTTGCCCAGCAGTGGCATGGCCTTGCGCAGGATGGTGAAGGCCTGCTCCCGGGTGACGGAGCTGGTGGGGGAATAGCTCCCGTCCCCGGTGCCCGAGGCCAGGCCCGCGCTCTGGGCCCAGGACAGGGCCTTGTAGTAATAGTCGCTTTGGCTCACGTCGGTAAAGGTGCAGCCGGCGGACACAGTGGGGCGGCCCACGGCGTTATACAGCATGAGCATAAAGTCCCCCCGGCGGATCTGATAGTCCCGGCCGAACTGGTTGGCGGACACGCCGCCCACGATGCCCTTTTCATAGCAGTATTCCACCGCCTCATAGGCCCAGTGGCCCTGGGGCACGTCGGCGTGGGTGTCCTTCACCGTCACCTTCACGGTTTTGGTCTGTCCCCCGGCAGCGACGGTGATGGTGCCGCTGCCGCCGCTCTGCCCGGCGGTGAACAGGCCGTTTTCGTCCACCGTGCCGATGTCCCCGGCGACGGAGACAGACACGCCCTTCCAGCTGCGCAGGGCGGTACGGCCCCAGTAGCTGCCGGCAATGGCCATCTGCACGCGCTCCCCCGGCTTCACCGTCATAGAGGTCAGGGCGTTGGAGCTGCCCTTTTTGGACACGGTGAGCACCGTGAGGCTGGAGACGATGTTCAGTTGAGAGGTCCCCATCGCCCCAAGGCTGTCCGAGGAGAGCTGGAGCTGCTCCACGCCGCTCTGGCCCCCGGCGGTGTATACGCCATTGGTGATGGTCCCCAGGCCGCTGCCCGAGGTGATCGAGACATCGCTCACGCCGGAGCTGGTCACGTTCAGCCCCTTGTCCAGGGCCACCGCCCCGGGGAGGGTGAACTCCGAGCCGGTGAGCACGGTCTGCCCCTCCTCCTTCAGGGCCAGGCGTGTGGGGACGCCGTCCCCCTTCTCGTCGGCCACCAGCAGCAGATAGGTGGCACAGCTGCGGGGCCGCCCGTCAGAGGGGATGTTCTTGATGGAGATGGCGCTCTGGCCCGGATACCACACGGAGATGGCGGTGGAACCGCCCCCGTCCAGATTCACCACCCACTGGCAGCCCCGGTCCCGCATCTCTTCGGCCAGGTCCTTCTGGCTCAGGCCGATGGAATAGCCGCTCTGGCGGCCGTCCACGGCGTACACCAGCAGAGTGCCGTCCGCCTTCACGCCCAGGGCGGTGCGGGGGGCCCGGCCATCCTTCATATAGTTCCACTTGCTGCTGTCGGTGAGGGAGCCGTTTTTCACCATGATATCTCCCACGCCCCCGGCCCACTGGGCGCCGGAAAGGGTCTGGTCGTCACAGCTTGCCCGCAGGGTGATCTTGTCCCCCACGGCGAAGGTCTGATAGTTGAACAGATAGCCGGAGGCATCGTCGGCGGTGAGGACATACTCGTCCTCCCCGATGTCCAGGGGATAGGCGGACTGGAGCAGCTCCGTCACCTGCAGGGTCAAATCGGTATTCAGGGCCAGCTTGGCCCCCTCGCTGCCGTCCACCAGCTTCATGCGCACATACCAGCCGGAGGTGGAGGTGCGGGTGGACACGGTGGAGAAGTGCCGGTTCATTAAGTACATGCCCCCGGTGGCCGCCCGGACCTTGTTCAGGTGCTGGGGGTGGATCTGGGTGCCGTTTGTCTGGTTGGTCAGGGTCAGCTGGATCTTGGGGCTTTCCACCAGCTCTACCTTGCCGTCGGTGACGGTCATGGCCGCCTCGTTCTCCGGGCTGGACTGATAGTCCCCGTCCTCGATGACGATGCCCATGGGCACGCCGGTGGAGGTGGCGAAAAAGTCGGTGTTGATGGCCCCCAGCACATGATAGCCCAGGCTCTCCGCCCGACTGACCGCCTTGTTGATGGTGGCCGCACCGTACACCGTGCCCGCCGACTGCAGCAGGATGGGACGGGCCGCCGCCCCGGGCTCCAGCTCCAGGGAGAAGCTCTCCACCCGGCTGCCGTTGTTGGCCGTCACCGTGTTCTGATAGCTCAGTCCGCTGACCAGCTGTGTGCTGGTCTGTATCTTTTTGTCCCCTGCGGCGGCAAGGGCGCTGGGGATGGACAGCACCACCGCCAGGGCCAGTGCCGTCACCCGCCGCAGCAGGCCGATCTTTGTGCTTGTTTTCATGCTCGCTCCTTTTTGTATCCGGGCGGCGTTTCCGCCCTTTTGCGGTTCCCGGACGCGGTCTGTTCCCGTTCCAAGCCCCCGTGTCCGGGCCGGGAGCCCTGTATTCCCGCACATTATAGCAGGGTTTCCCCGTCTTTTCAACCAAACGCGCAGGAATTTCTCCTGGAATCCTGTGCCGTTCCCCGCAACTGTGAACAAGCTGTGAATGCTCTGCCCCGACAGTTGAAAACGTGCCCGTATTGGTGTACAATAAGTCGATTGCGGCCACTGCCGCCGTCTTTTCAAAACCTCTCCCGAAATCTGAAGGAGGTCGACCCTTGGAGCAACAGTCAAATAACGCGGCCAAAACCATCAGCGTGGTCATGCTGGTCACCCTGCTGGGCAAGGTCATGGGCCTTTACCGGGACCGCCTGCTGGCCATCCACTACAGCGTGGGGGTAGAAGCCAACGCCTTTTTCACCGCCAGCCGCATCCCCCGGGTGTTTTTCGATGCGGTGTTCGCCTCGGCCATCGCCGCATGCTTCATCCCCGTGTTCAGCGAGTTTTTAGAGAAAAAGGGCCGGAAGGAGGCCTTTCGCTTTGCCGGGAACTTTATCACCGTTATGGCCCTGCTCACCGGGGCCCTCACCTTGATCGGGATGCTGTTCCCCCAGGTCCTGGTGGCCCTGTTTGCCGACTATGCCGACCCGGCCACCACCGCCCTGGCCGCCTCTCTCACCCGGGTCATGTTCCCCACGGTGCTCTTCTCCGGGGTGGCCTTCTCCCTGGTGGGCGTTTTGCAGGCCCAGGACCGGTTCACCGCCCCGGCGCTGATGTCGGCGGCCTCTAACCTGGTCATCATCGTCTATTTTCTCTTCTTCGACCACACCTTCGGCATCTACGGTCTGGCCGGGGCCTATCTGCTGGGCTGGCTGCTCCAGGGTCTGATCCAGCTGCCCTCCCTCAAGGCCACGGGCTATCGGTTCCGGCCCATGTGCGCCATAGGCAGCGAGGGGATGCGCAAGGTCTTCGCCCTGATGGGCCCGGTGATGGTGTCCACCTGGGTGCAGCCCATCAACCTGGTCATCAACTCCCGCTTCGGCTCACGGCTGTATGACGGGGCCGGCGTGTCCGCCATGGAGTATTCCAACAACCTGTATCTGGTCATTGCGGGCACCTTTATCCTGTCCATCACCAACGTCATTTTCCCCCGCCTGTCCCGGCTCACCGCCGGGGGCAACGAGAGCGCCTTTCGGGACACCATCCGCCAGACGGTCCACAGCAGCCTCTACTTCGTGCTGCCCATGTCCGCCGGACTGATGGCGGTCTCCCGGCCCCTCATCTCCTTTTTGTACGGGGGCGGGGAGTTTGACGGCTTCGCCGTGGACATCACCTCCGCCGCCCTGGTCTTCCTGTCCCTGGGCATGGCGGGCTACGCCGTGCAGAACATCCTCAGCCGGGCCTATTTCGCCCGGCAGGACGGGAAAACGCCTCTGGTCGCCGGGGCGGTGTCCATCCTGGTGAACATCGCCCTGTGCATGGTGCTCACCGGGCCCTTCCGGGTGGCGGGGCTGGCCTTCTCCTCGGCGGTGTCCTCCACGGTATACGCCCTGCTCCTGCTGCTGCCCATGCAGCGCCGGGGGGAGGGGGTGCTGGACGGCGGCATGGCCCGGGACCTGTTGAAAATGCTGCTCTCCGCCGCCGCCACCGGTCTGGCCGCCGCCGGGACGCTGTACCTGCTGGGCGGCGTGCTCCCCGGGGGCAAGCTGGGGGAGCTGCTCTGTCTGGGCGGCTGCGCCCTGGTCGGCCTGGCGGTCTATTTCCTGCTCACCCTGGCCCTGGCCGTGCCCGAGGCCAAGCTGGTGGTCTCCCTGGCCCGGGGCAAGGGGAACTGATTCCCCCGTCTCCTTCTCTTGAATTCTAATCCCGGCGGCCCTTCCGCCGCCATGCAAAGTGAGGTCGAGTCATGGAACAAATGAAACAAATTTTAGACGGCAGCTGTCTGTGGCGCCTGCTGTCCGTTCTGTGCCTGTGGTGTGGCCGCCAGTGGCGCAGCAGCCGGGTGGTGCAGTGGTTCCTGCACCCTGCGGGCTGGGTGCCCGGGGCGTCGGAGAACAGCGTGTTCTTCCGCCTGTGGTCCTTGGTGCGGGGCGGTCTGTGCCGGCTGTACAAAGCCCTGCATCTGGACAGGCTGTTCTCCGGCAGCGTCTTTCTCCACACCTGGTTCTGGTGCGCCCTGCCGGTGGTGCTGGCCCCGGTGCTGTGCAAGTTCAGCCCCTCCATTCTGGTGCTGGGCCTGGCCCTTGTGGGCTATGCCAGTCTGCTGCTGGCGCTGGTGCGGGACAAAAACCGCACCCTGGCCTGGGCCCCCACCAACCGGTATATCCTGCTGTACGCCGCCGTCTATCTGGCGGGCACCCTGTTCTCCGTCAATCTGAAGACCAGCCTGCTGCCCGGCGTGCTGTCGGTGGCCTTTATCCTGTTTGCCGTGGCGCTGTACAACGCCATTACCACCCGCCGCCAGCTGGATACCCTGCTGGCCTTGGTGGTCACGGTGGGGGCGCTGGTGTCCTTCTACGGCATTTTGCAGTATCTCTTCGGCTGGGGCTATCAGTCGGCGGCCTGGGTGGACAGCGACATGTTCTCCTCCATCCGTTTCCGGGTCCCCGCCACCATGGGCAACCCCAACATGATGGGCCAATATCTGCTGCTGGTCATCCCCGTCGGCGGGGCCAAGCTGCTGTCGGCAAAGGACTGGCCCCGGCGGCTTTACTACCTGGCCTGCTGCGGGGTGATGTGCGTGTGCATGATCCTCACCTTCTCCCGGGGGGCCTGGCTGGGCCTTCTGTTTGCCGGGGCGGTGTTTGCCGTGCTGTGGCACCCCCAGCTGATCTTGCTGGCCCCCTTCGCCCTGGTGGGACTGTACTTCGTCCTGCCGGAGACGGTGATCTCCCGCTTTACCAGCATCGGCAACCTGACAGATAACTCCACGTCTTACCGGGTGTACATCTGGATGGGCACCCTGGCCATGCTCAAGGACTATTGGCTGTGCGGCATCGGCCCGGGGGACGGGGCCTTTAACATGGTCTATCCCGCCTACAGCTATAACGGCATCGTGGCCCCCCACGCCCACAACCTGTTTTTGCAGATCGTGTGCGATGCGGGCATCGCCGCCCTGGGGGTGTTCCTGCTGCTGCTGTTCGTCTATTTCCGCATGCTCTGCTCCGCCATGAGCCGGGAGAAGGACCCGGCCAGCCGACTGCTCCAGATCGCCTTTACTGCCGGAGTGTGCGGTTTCTTGGTCCAGGCCATGACGGACTATTCCTTCTATAACTATCGGGTCATGTTCCTGTTTTGGGCCGTGCTGGCCCTGGGTGCCGCCAGCGCCCGGCGCACGTCCCTGCCGGAAGGGAGGCTTTTTGTATGATCCGCATACTGAACATCATCAGCGACACCAACATCGGCGGCGCAGGCCGGGTGATCTTAAATTACCTGCGCTACGCCGACCGGAACAAGTTCGAGACCCTGGTGGCCATCCCCCGGGGCAGCCTGCTCAAGCCCCTGCTGGAGGAGGCAGAGGTCACCGTGTACGAGGTGGACGGCATGGCAGACTGCTCCTATGCCAGCCAGGACGTGAAGGCCCTTCAGGCCCTCATCCGCCGGGTCAGGCCCGACCTGGTCCACACCCACGGGGCCCTGTCCGGCCGCATCGCCGCCAAGCGCTGCCATGTACCCGTGGTCTACAGCCGGCACTCCGCCTTCCCCGTCCCCGCCAAGCTGAAATATCCCCCGGGCCGTTGGGTGAATAAGCTGCTCAACGAGCACTATGCTGACCACATCATCGCCGTCAGCCCCGCCACCCGGGACAACCTGACCGAGGGGGGCATCTCCCCCAAAAAGATCACCGTGGTCATGAACGGCGTGGCCCCTGTCTCTCCCATCTCTGACGGGGAGAAGGCCGCCCTGCGCCGGTCTCTCGGCCTGGAGCCGGACGTATTCACCTTTGGCATCCTGGCCCGCATCGAGGACTATAAGGGCCACCTGTATCTGGTGTACGCCGCCAAGCTGCTGAAGGACCGGGGCTATTCCAACTTCCGCATTCTGGTGGCCGGAACCGGTGCCTTTGAGGAGGAGGTCACCCGGGCCGTCACCGAGATGGGAGTGGAGGACGTGGTGCAGATGCTGGGCTTCCGCTCGGACGCCGCCGCCCTGCTGAACATCCTGGACGTGCAGCTCAACGCCTCCTACGGCACCGAGGCCACCAGCATGGCCCTGCTGGAGGGCATGAGCTTGGGATTGCCCACCATCGCCAGCGACTATGGCGGCAACCCCTTCGTCATCACCTCCGGGCAGAACGGCCTGCTGTTCCCCAGCAAGGACAGCGCCGCCCTGGCCGACGCCATGGCCGAGCTGATGGATCACCCGGAAGAGGTGGCCATCATGCGGGAAAAGGCCCTGGAAACCTATCAGTCCCGGTTCACCGGCGAGGTATTCGCCCGGAACACCGAACAAATCTATGAGAATGTCCTGAAAGGAGCATCCAAATGAAGGAGCACAACCAATTCCGTCTGCGGCTGAACCTGTTCGACGGCATCGTCCTGGTGCTGGCCCTGGCCGCCGCCGTCTTTCTGATGTGGCGCTTCACCCGGCCCGCCGCCGCCTCCGGCGACGGGGTGAGCAGCGCCTCGGTGCAGTACACCGTCTGCTTCCAGCGCTGGCCCGCCGGGTCCGCCCAGGCCATCCACCAGGGGGACCAGCTGGCCGACAACATCAAAAATTACGACGTGGGCACCGTGGTCAGCGCCCAGGCCGTCCCCTGCCAGAGCCTGATCCTGGATCAGGTGAACGGGGAATATGTCCTGGCCGACGTGGACGGCTATGAGGACGTGCTGGTCACGGTGGAGTCCCCCTGCACCGTGACTGACGAGGCCGTCACCCTGGGCGGCGGCTACGCCCTGCGGGTAGGGGCCACCATGTACCTCCGGGGTGAGGGCTATATGGCCAGCGGCCCTGTCATCGCCATGGAACGGGAGGGTGTGAGCAAATGAAACTGATGGATAAAAACGGCCGCCTGTTTGGCAAGATCAGCGTCATCGACGTGGTGGTGGTCCTGGTGGTTCTGGTGATGGCCGCCGCCCTGTATGTGAAGAACACCAGCCTGTCCCACACCAGCACCCGGGTGACCAACACCCCCATCACCTATCAGGTGACGGCGTACAACGTCCGGCAGTATGTGGCCGATGCCGTTCAGGAGGGGGACCTGGTCTATGACCAGGACTACAGCACCGGCGGCACCCTGGGTGCCATCCAGAGCATTGAGGTCCAGCCCTCCGGAAAGCTCACCGAGCTGTATGACGGCACGGTGGTCAGCGCCCCCGCCCAGGACAGCGTGAACCTGGTCCTGACCATTCAGGGCGAGGGTCTCATCAGCGAGGGCCGCTATCAGCTCAACCGCATCTATGACCTGGGCATCAACGCCTCCCGGAATTTCTACACCCCCTATGCCCAGTTCACCGGCACCGTGACTTCCATCGGCTAAAGCCGGAAAGAGAGGTTTCCTATGAAGATTCTCATGGCCACCATGGGCCTGGACATCGGCGGCGCGGAGACCCACATCGTGGAGCTGTCCAAGGAACTGAAAAGCCGGGGCCACCAGGTGGCGGTGGTGTCCAATGGGGGCGTGTACGTCCCGGAGATCGAGGCCGCAGGCATCCGGCACTACGCCGCCCCCCTGAACCGCCGGTCTGTGGGCAGTATGCTCCAGGCCCAGCGCATCCTGCGCCAGATCATCGCCCGGGAGAAGCCCGACATCGTCCACGCCCACGCCCGCATCCCCGCCTTTCTGTGCGGGCGGCTGCAAAAGTCCATGGGCTTCGCCTTCGTCACCTCCTGCCACGGGGTGTATCAGGTCAGCGGGGCCCTGCGTCTGCTGTCCAACTGGGGGGAGCGCACCCTGGCCGTGTCCGAGGACATCCGGGACTATCTGATCCGCCAGTATAATGTCCCCCAGGAGCACATCACTCTGACCATCAACGGCATCGACACGGATAAATTCTCCCCCGCCCTCACCGGTGAGACGGTCCGCCGGGAGTTCGACTTGGGAGACGGCCCCGTCATCGCCCACGTCAGCCGCCTGGACCCGGAGACGGTGTACACCGCCCGTCAGCTGGTGGAGCTGGCCCCCGCCCTGTGCCAGGACTATCCCGGGCTGCACATCCTCATCGTGGGGGGCGGCGGAGCCTTCGAGCCCCTGAACGCCCAGGCGGAGGAGGTCAACCGCAAATTGGGCCGGCCCTGCGTCATCCTCACCGGCCCCCGCACCGACGTCAACCAGCTGGTGGCCGCCTGCGGCCTGTTTGTGGGCGTATCCCGGGCGGCGCTGGAGGCCATGGCCGCCTGCAAGCCCGTGGTCCTCTCCGGGGCCCAGGGGCACACCGGCCTGTTCGGCCCGGAGCTTTTGGAGAAGGCGGTGGACACCAACTTCTGCTGCCGCACCGACCCTGTGTCCACCCCGGAGCTGCTCCGGGCCGACATTCTGCGGGCGCTGGCCCTCTCCCCCGACCGGGCCAGGGAGCTGGGGGACTATGGCCGCCGGGTGGTGCAGGAGCGCTACTCCGTCCACCGCATGGCCGACGACTGCCTGGCGGTATACGACCAGGTGCGCCGCCCCTTCCATGTGGTGATGAGCGGCTACTACGGCTTTTCCAACGCCGGGGACGACGCCATTCTGGAGGCCATCCAGCAGGCCATTCACGAGGCCAGCGACCACATCTGCGTCACCGCCCTGTCCAACGACCCGGAGCTCACCCGCAGGCAGTATGGCCTGGAGGCCATCCCCCGGTTCCGGGTGTGGAAGGTTTTCTCCGCCCTGCGCCGGTGCGACGCCCTGCTCTCCGGCGGGGGCAGCCTGCTCCAGGACACCACCTCCACCCGCTCCCTGCTCTATTACCTCACCGTCATCCGCTGCGCCCACCGGCTGGGCAAGCCGGTGATGCTGTATGCCAACGGCATCGGCCCGGTGCGCCGTCCGGCCAACCGCCGCCGGGTGAAGCGGGTGGTGGAGCAGGCCACCCTGATCACCCTGCGGGACCACAGCTCCGCCCGGGAGCTGCAGGACATGGGGGTCACCCGCACCGACCTCCACGTCACCGCCGACCCGGTGTTCCACCTGTCCCCCGCCCCGGAGACCCGGGGGGAGGAGCTGCTGGCCGGGGCAGGCGTGGCCCCCGGCACGCCCTTTGTGGCCGTGTCCGTGCGGGACTGGCCGGACACCGGGGACTTCTGCCGCCAGCTGGCCCAGCTATGCGACCACCTCCACCGGGAATATGGCCTGGCCGTCCTCTTCCTGCTTATGCAGCCCAGCCGGGACCGGGCCACCGCCCAGCAGGTGCAGTCCTTTATGGCAGAGCCCTCCTGTCTGCTGGACACCCCCTGTACCCCCCGGGAGCTGATGGCCGTGCTGGGAAAAGCCAAGCTGTGTCTGGCCATGCGGCTGCACACCCTCATCTTCGCCGCCCGGATGGCCGTACCCTCCATGGGCCTGGTGTACGACCCCAAGGTGGACAGCTATCTGAAGGAGCTGGACCTGCCAGCCGCCGGACGGGTGGACTCCTTCGATGCCCAGGAGGCCATCCGCCGGGCCGACGCCCTTATGGCCGACTACCCCGCCGTGCTGTCCCACCTGAAGGACAAATCCGCCGCCATGGCCCGGGCCGCAGGCGAGAACGAACGTCTGCTGCTGGAGATGCTGGAGCAGCACCGGATGCATTGAGCATAAAAAGACATCCCCCGGCTTTGGCCGGGGGATTCAGCGTGTCGATAAACCCTCTTCTGTCATTCCGAGGAGCGCAGCGACGTGGGAATCCGTAACCAAAAAGTCGGAAATGTGCTGATACTCGTGAGTTTTAGAAACGGATTGCCACGTCGGCCCGTTGGGCCTCCTCGCAATGACAGGCTTTTTTGACAGTCTCAAGCGTTCCACGATTTGTCCGTGAAACGCTTTTGCTTTTTTAGCGCTTGTTCTCTTTTACGAAACCGAAACACCCTCCCGTTTTTTCTTAACACCCGTTTTATCAAATCTTTTCTATAATAGGGTGCGTAGAAAACAAACCCCTTGTGTGTGGTATTCGGGAGGTAATCAAACATGGAAAGCAAAGAATATCTGGCTGCAAAGCGCGAATTTTGGAACTGCATCCGCATGGCCCCCTTCTCTCTGCTCCTCTCTCTGTTCTTCGCCTTCACTCAGTGGTGGCCCGAGATGCACCGGTTAAAGGCGCACGCCTGAGCAGTCTCGCTATTGCATCCTGAGGTGCCGGGACTCTCTCCCCCGGGGCCGTTTTCAAGCCGCTGCCCGCTGTCTGGGCGGCGGCTTTTTTCTGTCCTTTCTTCCCTATTTTCCAAATCTCTCTTGACATTTTAGTGGAAATGGTTTATTATACTTCAACGGTTTAAAGCTGAAAATCAATGAAGCTTCGGGGGCGTTCCCGCTCCTGATAAGAATAAGAAAGGATCGACGTAAGATGCCTATCACCGATCTGTTAGAGCGCAACAGCAAGCTGTATGGCGACGAGATCGCCCTGGTGGAGATCAACCCCGAGGTTCAGGAGGAGCAGCGGGTGACCTGGAAGGAATATGCCCTGATCCAGCCCACCTCCACCGCCCCCTATCGCCGGGAGATCACCTGGTCCGTCTTTGACGAGAAGGCCAACCGGGTGGCCAATATGCTCCTCAGCCGGGGCATCCGCAAGGGCCAGAAAGTTGCCATCCTGCTGATGAACTGCCTGGAGTGGCTGCCCATCTATTTCGGTATTTTAAAGGCCGGGGCCGTCGCCGTGCCCCTGAACTTCCGCTACACCTCCGACGAGATCGACTACTGCTTGAAGCTGGCCGACGTGGACGTGCTGTTCTTCGGGCCGGAGTTCATCGGCCGCATGGAGGCCATCGCCCCCAAGCTGTCCAAGCAGATGCTGCTGCTGTTTGTGGGCGAGACCTGCCCCTCCTTTGCCGAGGACTATCACCGGGCCACCGCCAACTGCTCCAGCGTGGCCCCTAAGATTCTCATTGACGACGAGGACGAGGCCGCCATCTACTACTCCTCCGGCACCACCGGCTTCCCCAAGGCCATTTTGCTCAAGCACCGGGCCCTGCTCCAGTCCGCCCGCATGGAGGCCATCCACCACGCCACCACCCACGACGACGTGTTCCTGTGCATCCCGCCCCTGTACCACACGGGCGCCAAGATGCACTGGTTCGGCTCGCTGTTCACCGGCAGTAAGGCCGTACTGCTCAAGGGCAACAGCCCCAAGGCCATCCTCCAGGCCGTGTCTCAGGAGCACTGCACCATCGTGTGGCTTCTGGTGCCCTGGGCCCAGGACATTCTGGCCGCCCTGGACCGGGGCGAGCTGAAACTGGAGGACTATCAGCTGTCCCAGTGGCGGCTGATGCACATCGGGGCCCAGCCCGTTCCCCCTTCCCTCATCAAGCACTGGATGCGCTATTTCCCCCACCACAAATATGACACCAACTATGGCCTGTCCGAGTCCACCGGCCCGGGCTGCGTCCACCTGGGCACCGACAACATCCACAAGGTGGGTGCCATCGGTGTCCCCGGCTACGGCTGGAAGGTGAAGATCGTGGACGAACAGAACCAGCCCGTGAAGCAGGGCGACGTGGGCGAGCTGTGCGTGAAGGGCCCCGGCGTGATGGAGTGCTATTACCACGACCCCAAGGCCACCGCCGAGGTGCTCATCGACGGCTGGCTCCACACCGGCGACATGGCCCGTCAGGACGAGGACGGCTTCTATTTCCTGGTGGACCGGAAGAAGGACGTGATCATCTCCGGCGGCGAGAACCTGTACCCCGTGCAGATCGAGGACTTCCTGGCCGCCTGCCCCAAGGTCCATGACGTGGCCGTCATCGGCCTGCCTGACCCCCGCCTGGGCGAGATCGCCGCCGCCATCATTCAGGTGAAGGAGGGCGAGACCTGCACCGAGGAGGAGATCAACCAGTTCTGTATGGACCTGCCCCGGTATAAGCGCCCCCGGAAGATCATCTTCGCCGATGTCCCCCGCAACCCCACCGGCAAGATCGAAAAGCCCAAGCTGCGCCAGAAATACTGCGGTGTCCGCCTGGTGGAGGCCCAGAATAAGGCGTAATTCCAAACACACCCAGATATTTCCCGGTCCGTCGAGGTCTTTTGCCCCGACGGACCTTTTTTTCGTTTCTCATTGCGAAACGTCGAAAATATGATATGATGGGCATAGAACTTACAGAAAGCGGGGTGAGGGGCCATGCTCCCCCTGATTTTATCCGCTCTGGTCTGCGAGGCAGACCGGGTGCAGTTTTTGGCTCTGTATGAGGAAAATCACGCTGCCATGGAGCGCGCCGCCATGGCCATTCTCCGGGATCAGCAGGACGCGGAGGATGCCATGCAGAACGCCCTGTGCCAGATAGCCAAACATTTTGAAAAAACTTACGAGATCCCCTGTGACAGACTGCCCTTCTGGTGCGTCTGTATTGTAAAGAACGAGTCCATCTCCATCCTGCGGCGGCGGCACAAGGTCCTGCCTCTGGAGGACTGGGCCCGGATCGAAAATCAGTCCGGCCCGGAGGAGTCCGTCAGCTACCGCACTTTGGTGGACCTGTTCGCCCGGCTGCCCCAGACCTATCGGGCGGCCCTGGAGATGCGCTTTCTGCTGGGCTACAGCAACAAGGAGATCGCCCAGCGGCTCTGCCTGACCCAGACGGCGGTGAACACCCGCATCGCCCGGGGCCGGGAGTTGCTGAAAAAATTGGCACAGGAGGAGGGGATACATCCATGACAGACATGACAGATCAGGAGCTGGACCGGCTCATGCGCCACGTGCTGATGGACGGCATAGGGCAGGAGGTGGAGCAGACATCCCAGCAGGATATTCCCGCCTTTCAGCCCTCCCCCCGGTATCAGCGGCAGATGGCCGCCATGCAGCGGGACCCTTTGGCCTGGTCCCGGAAAAAGCAGCGCCCCGCCTGGAAGAAGTGGGCCCAGACCGCCGCCGCCCTCCTGCTGGCCGCCGGACTGGGCCTGGCCGCCAGCCCCACCGCCCGGGCGGATATTGTCCGGCTGGCGGTGGAGTGGAGCCAGAACCGCGCCAGCTTTGTCTACAGCGGGCCGGACGTGGAGGGGGAGCTGCCCTGCTATGTGCTGGGCGACCTGCCCGAGGGCTTTGTTCAGACCGGCTGGCAGCGCCTGGGCCCCGCCATGGCAGTGGCCGACTACGAAAACGCAGCCGGAGACTGCCTCTATCTGGACTACAGCTATATGCAGCAGGGTGGCGGCACCTTCATCGACATGGATGAGGGAGAGGTCATCGAGACCTTGGTAAACGGCATGAAGGGCTACTTCTTCCAGGATGCCGACCCGGAGGCCTTTGATATCCTTACCTGGACCGACACCCGGCAGAACATCCAGTTCACCCTGGGCGGCTGCATGGACCTGGACCAGGCTCTGGCCCTGGCCAAGGGATTGAAACAGCTGGACACCGACCCTTAAAAAATTTTTTCAAAACCCTGCAACAAAAACCGCCCGTTTTTCGTCTATCATAGTAAAGAGGCCCTCTTCGGGGCGTTGGAAGTTTTTTGAGAGGTGGTTTCAAGTGACGCGCAAATATATCGTGACCCTGCTGGCCTGGGCCCTTGGCCTGTTCGCCCTGGTCTCCGCCGTATCGGCGGCTCCGCCTGCACAGGCCCGCTCCCCTTTGACAACGATCTCTCTTGTTCCGGTGGCGAACAAATAACACGAACAGAAAGACAAGACAGTTGAAAAGGAGGTCCCCATGAAAAAATCTTCCCTATATCCCCTGATGGGCTTTCTCCCCCTGGTGATCGGATTTTTCTATATCCGCACCGCCGCCTTCCCCCTGCTGGGACCGCTGTTTTTCACTGCCCTGCCCTGGGTGATGGTCTTTCTGTGGGTCCGGGCTGGCTGGCGCTGCGGAGTGGACGGCCGTGGGTGGCTGCGCTCTGCCGCCGTTGCCCACTGGGCGGTGCTGCTGGTGTCTGTGTGCGCCGTGTGGCAGTTCGCCCTCATCCCCGATGAGCGCCGCAGTCTGGCTCTGTCCGTCTTTGCCCAGTATCTCTTCGGCCTGGTCCCCGGGGTCGTCCGGGTGGTCGTGCCACTGGTGGAGCGGAACAACACCATCTCCTCCGGCCCTCTCATCGCCCTGGGCACGCCTATGAGCGCCCTGTCCCTGCTGCTGCTCTTCTCCCTGGGCTACAGCCTGGGCTGGCGAAAGCGCCAGCTCCCTGCCCCGTCCGCTTCCGGCGAAGCGGCGTGACGCCTCCCTTTTCACAGATCCAGCCGGGCACTCTGCTATAGAGCGCCCGGCTTTTCTTTTTCCTTCAAATGTGCTAAACTGTTATCGTCAAACGCAACCTGTCATCCGTTTATTCAGGAGGTCTTTCTTATGTTGAAAACTTCTCCCGTCCCCGGCAGCAATGGCGACCGCTATATTCCCTTTGACCAGCGCACGGGGGACACGTCCGTGGTCTATTTCACCCGGGACCTGTCCGCCCAGGGCCTGGTCAACATTTTCCGCCGGGTAGGCGGCGTTCTCACCGGAAACGTGGCCGTGAAGGTCCACACCGGCGAGCAGCACGGCCCCAACATCATCCCCCGCTCCTGGGTGAAGGCCCTGATGGAGCAGGAGCTGCCTGGCGGCACCATCGTAGAGACCAACACCTATTACGACGGGGACCGCTACACCACCGAGAAGCACCGCAAGACCCTTCAGATCAACGGCTGGACCTTCTGCCCCGTGGACATTCTGGACGAGGAGGGCACCGCCATGTTCCCCATTCAGGGGGGCAAGTGGTTTGACGAGATGTCCGTGGGCAGCCACCTGGCCGACTACGACTCTTTCCTGGCCCTGACCCACTTTAAGGGCCACACCATGGGCGGCTTCGGCGGCTCCAACAAGAACATCGGCATCGGCTGCGCCGACGGCCGGGTGGGCAAGGGCATGATCCACACCGTCCCCGGGGACCCCAATCTGTGGAGCATCGCCCAGGAGGAGCTGATGGAGCGGATGACCGAGTCCACCAAGTCCGTGTTCGACCGCTTTGGCCGGCACATCTGCTATATCAACGTGCTGCGGAACATGTCCGTCTCCTGCGACTGCGAGGGCATGGCGGCCATGCCCGTGGTCACCCCCAACATCGGCATCGTGGCCTCGTTGGACATTCTGGCCGCCGACCAGGCGTCGGTGGACCTGGTCTACGCCCTGAAGCCGGAGGACGGCCACGACCTGGTGCAGCGGATGGAGACCCGCCACGGCCTGCGCCAGCTGTCTTATATGAAGGAGCTGGGCATGGGCAACGACCGCTATACCCTCATCGACATCGACCACGATGACGCCCCCATCCTCCCCGCCCAGGCGGTGCAGGACGTAACGCCCTTTGCGCCGGACGGCCAGGAGTGACCCCGACCGCAAAAAACAGCCCCGTGCCGCGGCACAGGGCTGTTTTTTCGCACTTACTTGACCTCTACGATGGCCTCCACCTCGCACAGGACGTTCTTGGGCAGGGTCTTCACGGCCACGCAGGAGCGGGCGGGCTTTTCGGTGAAATACTTGCCGTACACCTCGTTAAAGCGGGGGAAGTCGGCCATGTCCGCCAGAAAGCAGGTGGTCTTTACCACGTCGGTGAGCTTGCAGCCCGCCGCCTCCAGAATGGCGGCCACGTTCTTGCAGGACTGCTCGGCCTGGACGGCGATGTCCCCCTGGGCCAGCTCCCCCGTCTCGGGGATCAGCGGGATCTGCCCGGAGGTGAACAGCAGTCCGCCCGCCTTCACGGCCTGGGAATAGGGGCCGATGGCCTCCGGCGCATTTTTGGTGTATACTTTTTCCATGTTACGTTCCTCCTATTTGTCATCGCCTCCGCCAAAGGGGAGACGGCTATCTGCCACGCTTAGTATAATGAGATAGTTAATTTTAGTCAATAGCTTTTTCTTTATCCGTTGCATTTTCCGTTCCATCTAATCTTCATCACTTTTTAACAAGGGGCTCCCTTGTTTTTTTCGGGATATTCTGTTATAATGATTACAAATCTATTCATTTTCTTTTTTCATCCTGTTCCTGATCCAAACGTCAGGAAGAACTGGAAGCAATTTTACTTTAGAAAATGAACTAGACCATATTTATTTCACTTAAAAGGGGTCATGCTCTGTGGCAGATCATCTTACGTTCAGCTCCACCGAACGAAAAATTTTGGAATCCTGCGCCGCGGCCATGGACGGTCTGGCGCTGTACCTGGGGGAGGGCTATGAATTTGTCCTCCACAGCCTGGAGGACCTGAGTCACTCCGTGGTAAAGATCATCAACGGGCACTACTCCAACCGCAAGCCCGGCGCCCCCATCACCGACTTTGGGCTGAACCTGCTGCGGGACCTGGAGCAAAAGCAGAAGCCCGAGCCCCAGGTGTACTTCAACTATCAAAACGGCACCCTGCTCAAGTCCACCACCATTCCCATTCTGGGGGACAACGGACGGATGATCGCCATGCTGTGCATCAACTTCCACACGGACATCCCCATGGCCACCTTCCTGTCCGGCTTCTTCCCCGCCGGGTCTCCCTCCCCCCTGCCCCAGCGCAGCGAGACCTTCAGCGACAACGTGGACCACTTCATCCACGCCGCCCTGGACCAGGCCAAGGCCACCGTGTTCGCCGACCCCCGCATCTCCTCCGTCAACCGGAACAAGGAGATCATCCGCCTGGTCCACGAACAGGGTATCTTCAAGATGAAAAACGCCGTGCCCAAGGTCGCCCAGGAGCTGGGCGTGTCCAAAAACACCGTCTATCTCCACCTGCGCAGCCTGAAAAACGCCGACCACACAGAGGCGTAATAAAATCATCGACCCCTGGCGGCCCGCAGGCTGCCAGGGGTCTTCTCATCGGTCACCTGGCCCGCAGCTGCCAGAAGGCCACGGCGCTGGCGGCGGCCACGTTGAGGGAATCCACGCCGTGGGCCATGGGGATGCACACGGTGCAGTCGCACCGGGCGATGGTCTCCGGGTCTAAGCCGTCCCCCTCGGTGCCCAGGACCAGGGCCAGCCTGTCCCGCTCCAGCCGGGGGTCGTCGATGGACACAGCCCGGTCATCCAGGGCCATGGCCGCCGTGGCAAAGCCCAGCTTGTGCAGCCGCTCCAGCCCCGCCCGGGGCCAGTCCTCTTTTTTCTCCCCGATGTAGGTCCAGGGGACCTGGAACACGGTGCCCATGCTCACCCGCACCGAGCGGCGGCACAGGGGGTCGATGCAGGTGGGGGAGACCAGCACCCCGTCCATGCCCAGGGCAGCGGCACAGCGGAAGATGGCCCCCACGTTGGCCCCGTCCACGATGCCCTCCAGCACGGCCAGCCGCTTTGCCCCGGCGCACACCTGCTCCACCGTGGGCAGGGCGGGGCGGCGCATGGCGCACAGCACCCCCCGGGTAAGGGCGTAGCCGGTGATGCCGGAGAGCACCTCCCGCTCCCCCACATAGATGGGCACGTCCCCCACCCGCTGGGCCAGGGGGCGGTCCTTCCCCTCCAGCTGCCGCCGCTCCATCAGCAGGGAGACGGGCTGATAGCCCGCATCCAAAGCGTGGCCGATGACCACGGCGCTCTCAGCGATGAACAGGCCGTCCTCCGGCCTGCGGCGGGAGCGCAGCTGGGCCTGGGTGAGGCGGGCGTACACGTCCAGCTGGGGGGCCTGGGGATCGGTGATGGCAATGACGTTCATCGGTCAACCCTCCAGCCACTGCCGCAGTTCAAATAGGTCAGGGGCGATGTGGACCGGACGGAAGTCGGCAAAGTCCTCCGCCGGGGTGGTCCCGTTGAGCACGGCGCAGAAGGGGCACCCGGCGTTTTTGGCCGCCCCGGCATCCAGCACCGTGTCCCCGCAGAACAGCAGTTCCTTAGGGCTAAGCCCCATGCGCTCCAGGGCCATGTTCAGCCCCTGGGGGTCTGGCTTGGGGGCGTGGACATCCTCGCTGCCGATGACAAACTCCAGCTGGTCCATCAGCTTGCAGCGCTCCATGATATATTGGATGGTGTCCCCCCGCTTGGTGCTGACGATGGCCGTCTTCACCCCGCGGCTGTGGAGGGCGCGCAGCAGCTCCTCCGCCCCGGGGAAGAGCACCGTCTCCCGCCGCTGGCGCTCCTTGGCCACCTCCAGGAACAGGGGGCGGAACTGGGCCCGGCGGACGGGGTCGCTGTCCCCGGTGAGCATGGTGTAGGCATCCTCCAGCAGATAGCCGATGGTGCCCCGCACCGTCTCCCGGTCGGGGGCGGGCCAGCCCATCTGGGTAAAGCCGTGTTGGAAGCCGGCCACAATGGAATCGGTGGCATCGGCCAGGGTATAGTCAAAATCAAAGCACACTGCGCGGTATGGCTGCATGTTCTTCCCTCATTTCTCAGGTTTGTCCCGCCTATTTTACCACACCGCCCCCTGCAAGACAATAACTCCTAACTCATCCCTCCTAACTCCTAACTCCTAACTCCTAACTCTCCAAAAGTCCCTTTGCCCCATAGCGCAGACAGCGCTGCAGCCGCCGCTCCCCCCGCTTGATGGTGCGGGAGACGGTGGACTTGTCCACCCCCAGCTTCTGGCCGATCTCCCGCATGTTCAGCCCCTGGCCATAGTACATCAGCATGGTCTCCCGCTGCCGTGGGGTGATGTCCTCTTTCAGCGCCCGGATCAGGTTGCGCTTGAGCTGGGTGAGCTCCTGGTCGTTGTCCGGGGCCATCTGGCGGTTATACACCGCCATGTCCGCGGCAAAGCCCCGCCCTCTTCTATACCGTATATCTGACATTTCTGCGATACCCCCTGTCGTAATAGTGCTCGGTGAGCACGGCCAGCTCTCTGGCCTCCCGCACCATGGTGGACAGCATACGGATGCGGTCCTGGAGCAGGCAGCGCTCTCTGGGCTCCCGGGTCTGCTCCAGGCGGCGCTCCAGCTCCTTCACCCGGGCGGACAGCGTCTGAGCATGGGCCCGGTATTCCACGGACAGTTCCTGCAAAGTCATGTAGATCCCCCTCCTTCTTCTCTCCTGTATCTCTTGTTATGGCTTCTCTTCCCGCTCCCGGCACAGGGGGCACAGCTCCTCCTCGGCATCATAGTTCTCCTCCCCGCATCGGGGGCAATACCCCGCCCATTGGGCCTGGCGATCCCGCAGGGGCGGCAGCAAAACCGGCCGTCTTCCCCCCTCGATCGGGCCCCCGAAAAAAGAAAAAACTTTTTTTGAAAAAACGCTTGACAATCTACCCTCCCCCTGCTATACTATCCCTTGCTGCTGGACAGTTGATGAGCGAACAACGAACACGCTGGTGTAGCTCAGTCGGTAGAGCAGCTGATTTGTAATCAGCAGGTCGGGGGTTCGAATCCGTCCACCAGCTCCACAATTTCATACGGAGGAGTTCCCGAGTGGCCAAAGGGGGCAGACTGTAAATCTGTTGCGTTTCGCTTCGGTGGTCCGAATCCACCCTCCTCCACCAAGTCGCCGTAAGTTTTACTTACGGCGACTTCTTTTGTTGTCTGCCCTCTCGGTAGGGGCGGATGTCCTCATCCGCCCGGGCCGCTGAGGACAGCAGCCCCTACGTTCAGTCAACCGTCATTGCGAGGAGGGCGAAGCCCGACGCGGCAATCCGTTTCTTTCGTCCCCCTTGCCTCCCCCCTTGGGGGAGGTGCCCAGTGCGCACACTGGGCGGAGAGGGCCGTTCTCCCGACCTCTGTGCCCAGCATAGCCTATCTGCCTTTTTCTGTCAATCTTTGTTTTTGTGCGGATTTCACGTTTATATTATAGGAAACGGCTTTTTTCGGCGGGTATTTTTTGCAGATTTTCAGTCCTGTAAGTAAACCGGCCTCCAGGCCACACCCCCCGCTGCGGGACGTTTCCGTACACCTTTCTCTGAAATTTCCTGAAATTTCTGTTTGTTCTCCCTTTCTCCCCGGTCCATTTGTCGAAAAAGCACGAAAAAGCGCCCTGCGGGTTTTCCCCGCAAGGCGCTTTTTTTGTGCAAAGAGCAGAATTCTTAGAAGTACTTCTTGATGCCGTCAGAAGCCAGAGATTCGTCGTCGCTGATGGTGATGGTGAACTTGATGTTGTGCTTCTCACCGAAGTTGTTCAGCCAATCCAGGAACTTCTCGGTCTCCAGGTCGGGCTCGCCCTCCACGATCTTGGTCAGGCTGTCGATGAAGACGTGGGTGATGTCATAGTTGCCGGCGTACAGGCCGCTGATAAAGCCCTTCAGCGCAGTGTAGCTGTCGACGTTGTACTGGCTGGCTTCCACCAGACGGATCTGATAATGAATATCGAAAGTCAGCTTATTGCCCTTTTCGATGCAAACAACATTGCCGTGCTCGGTCTGGACTGCATTGTTGATCATCTCGATCATCTGCTTGGTCTTGCCGGAGCCCTTCTTGCCCATGATGACTCGAATCATGTGTATCACTCCTTATACGTTTGGGGGCTGCTCCCCCTTTGCACTATAATTTTACCATATGTCCCTGGTTTTTTCAACCGGGATTCTGTGAATTTTCTCAACCGGTTGTTTAAAGCCGCTGTTCCAGGCTCTCCCGCAGCTGTTCATACCCCGGCTTGCCCAGCAGGGCGAACATATTCTTCTTATATGCCTCTACGCCGGGCTGGTCAAAGGGGTTCACCTGCAGCAGATAACCGGACAGGCCGCACACATACTCGAAGAAATAGATCAGCTCGCCCACCGTGTCCTCGCCGATGGCGGGCAGCTCCAGCAGGATGTTGGGCACGCCGCCGTCCACGTGGGCCAGGATGGTCCCCCGCATGGCCTGCTCGGCCACAAAGGCCAGAGACTTGCCGGCCAAAAAGTTCAGCCCGTCCACATTGGCCGGGTCGTTGGGGATGATAAACTCCCCCTTGGGTGCAAACTTCACCACCGTCTCGAACATGAGCCGCTCGCCCTGCTGGATGTACTGACCCATGGAGTGCAGGTCTGCGGTAAACTCCACGCTGGCGGGGAACAGTCCCTTGTGCTCCTTGCCCTCGCTCTCGCCGTAGAGCTGCTTCCACCACTCGGAGAAGAAGCGGAAGCTGGGCTCGTAGCAGGCCAGCAGCTCCACCTTCTTTCCGCCGTCATACAGGGCGTTCCGGGCGGCGGCATACTGCCAGGCGGGGTTATCCAGACCGGGGGCGGACAGCGTCTCCATGGCCCGCTGCGCGCCTGCCATCAGCCCGTCGATGTCCAGCCCGGCGGCGGCGATGGGCAGCAGGCCCACGGCGGTGAGGACGGAATAGCGCCCACCCACGTCGTCGGGCACCACAAACTCCTCATAGCCCTCCTCGTCGGCCAGACCCTTCAGAACGCCCCGGGCCTTGTCGGTGGTGGCATAGATGCGCTCCCGGGCCCCCTCCCGGCCATACTTCCGCTCCAGCATCTCCCGGAAGATGCGGAAGGCCACGGCGGGCTCTGTGGTCGTGCCCGACTTGGAGATCACGTTCACCGAGAAGTCCCGCTCCCCGATGAGGGCAATGAGCTCCAGCAGGGCGTCGGTGGACAGGCCGTTGCCAGCGAAATAGATGTCCGGGGTGTCCTTCTGCTTCAGGTTATAGTTGGGGGAGGCCAGCAGCTCGATCACCGCCCGGGCCCCCAGGTAGGAGCCGCCGATGCCGATGACCACCAGCACCTGGGACTGCCGCCGGATCTTCTCGGCCGCCGCCTTGATGCGGGCAAACTCTCCCTTGTCATAGTCCCGGGGCAGGGTCACCCAGCCGGTAAAGTCCCCGCCGGGGCCGTTGTGATGGGCCAGCATGTCAGCTGCCCGCTCCAGCCCCTCGCGCCGCTGCTCCAGATAGTCCTGGGGCAAAAAGCCCTCCAGCTTAGATAGATCCAATTTTATCATACTATACCCCTCCTAAAAAAATCGGGAAATGCTCTTCTTTTGTATTATAGCACATGCGTACAGATTTTTTATATCAAATTCTCAGGACTGCTCCCGGGAGATATCCTGACTGGGCGGCATCGCCTCCTCGTCCTCCCCCGGCTCAGTTTCCTGGCTGGGTCTGTCCGGCCGGACGGGCGCCTCCTTGGGCATCCACAGATTGCGGTCCACCTTTCCGGTGATGCCGTCCACGCTGCCGCTGCTGGTGTACTGCCACATCTCAAAGTGATAATAGAAGGTCGGCTTGTCGGTGTACTCCGCCAGCCAGAAGGGGTATTGGGTCACCTGGTCCAGGTCATAGAGCAGATAGCCGATATACTGGTTGAAATAGATCATGGGCTGATAGCCCGCAGCCTTGATCCTGCCGCAGAAGGCGTTGGCCGCCGCCGTCACCTGGGCGCTGGTCATGCCATCGGTGCGGGCTGAATCGGTTCCGATGTTCTCCCAATCAAAGACCACCGGTCCGTCCACCGGATAGTCCGCAATGGTGTCCAGCACAAACTGTGCCTCCTCCAGGGCCTCGGTCTGGTTGGTGGCCTGGGAGAAGAAGTAGACCCCCACCTGCAATCCCGCATCCAGCGCACCCCGGATATTGCTTTTGAACTGCTTATCCTCAAAGACCTTGCCGCTGCCGTAATATCGGCCGCCGCAGCGGATGATGACAAAGTCGATGCCGTCAGCCGCCACCTTGGCCCAGTCCACGGTGCCCTGATGGCTGGATACATCCACGCCCGCCAGGCTGGCCCGGTCCCCGCCCACATACTCCATGCGGCCATCCGTCTTGACAAAGGCGGCATTGTCATAGCGGTTCACCGGCACCCCGTCCAGCTTCTCCAGCACGTGGGAGCTGAAGTGGATGTAGTCGTCAAAGGACATCACCTGCCACACGATAACGCTCAGCTCCGCCCGGGTGATGGAGTTGTCGGGCTTGAAATACCGCTTGCCGCCCGACTTCTCCCCCACCACCACGCCGTTTTGATACAGGGCGGTGACATATCCGTCGCTCACGTCGGCAAAGGGGCTGCGCTTGGTAGAGGCGGACAGCCCCAGCGCCTTGGCCGCCAGCGCGGCGATGTACAGCCGGGAGGCCGGGGCGTTCAGATCCACCGCCGCCTGGGCCTGGGTCAGCCAGCCCCGGTCCAGGGCATACTGCACATAGCCCGCGGCATAGTGCGCCCCCTCCAGTGCGGGCTGGTTCCCGCTTCCTGCGGCCTTCACCACCATCAGGATGGCATCTCCCGCCCGCACCGCATCGTTGGGGCCAAAGCGCCCGTCGTCATAGCCGTTGATGACCCCCTGGCTGTTCAGGGTGGACACGAAGGGGGTGTACCAGTCCCCCTCCGCCACATCGGAAAAGGGGGTGGTCCAGCCCTGGGGGATGTCCGGGGTCACGGCGGCCAGGGCGGGCTGCATCAGCAGTCCGACGGAAAGCGCCCCGCCCAATGCGCGGCGCAGAAATTGCTGTTTCATGGTGTGCTCCTCTCTGGTCTGTGCTGCCGGGGCGGCCCCCGGCGGGATTTATCTTTTGACAAAGGATAGCCGATTTGATATAGTGCTCTTAGCGCCATAGTTCGACCTGTTATCTTTGCATATTATATCAGAGCCTCCCCCGCTGCGCAACGCCGGACGGCTCTGTTTTCTGCGGAAGAATTTTCAATCAAAGGAGTTTTTTCCATGCACATCCCCTCCTGTTCCACCCAGTCCCTGCCGGTGGTCCCCTTCGATGCCGCCCTGACTCAGGCCCTGGAGCCCAGCCCCGATTACGACATTACAAAATGGATATATGTCCCCAACCACTACGGGGAGTATCGTTATATTTTGGGCACCCGGGGGCAGCACCCCCTCATCTGCGTGGGCATCAACCCCTCTACCGCCGCCCCGGACGATTTGGACAACACCCTGAAGTCGGTGGAGCGGGTGGCCCTGCACAACGGGTTTGACAGCTTCCTCATGTTCAACGTCTACGCCCAGCGGGCCACCCGGCCCGACGACATGGAGCCGGAATGCAACCAGGCCCTCCACCGGGAGAACATGCGGGCCTTTGACTATGCCCTGTCCCTGGACGCAGCAGGCCGCCCCGCCGTGTGGGCCGCCTGGGGCACCATCATTGAAAAGCGAAACTACTTGCCAGCCTGCGTCCGGGATATGATCGCCCTGGGCCATGCCCGGGGGGCACAGTGGTTCTCCGCCGGAAAGCGCTCCAAAAAGGGCCACCCCCACCACCCCCTCTACCTGCGCAAGGACAGCCTTCTGGACCCCTTCGACGTGGAGGGCTATGTGGCAGATATCCTGGGGGAGTAATTCATTTTTGTATAATTGATACAAGTATTTACGATTTGTATTTGTCTGCAGTCCGGTGTAGGGGCGGATATCATCCGCCCGCATCTCCTGGTGCGCTAACGGCGGGCGGCTAATAGCCGCCTCTACAAGAGACATCGTGACCCATCGTAGGGGCGGCCTGTGGCCGCCCGCCCTCCTAACTCCTAACTCCTAACTCCTAACTTCTAACTCAAAAGTGGTGTTTCAACATGATCCAAATTTCCAACCTTCCTCTTCCCATCGACGGCGGTCTGGACCAGCTGCGGAAAAAGGCCGCCCGGGCGCTGGGGCTGCGGCCCGGGGCGCTGGGGGAGCTCTCCCTGCTGCGCCAGTCCATCGATGCCCGGAACAAGGGGGACGTCCACTATGTCTATACCGTGGGCCTGGACCTGCCCGATGAGGAGGCCGTGGTCCGCAGCGCACCGGGGAAAACCGTGACCCTGATCCAGCCCAAGCACTATGTCTTCCCGGCGGTAAAGCGCCGCGCCCCCCTGCCCCCGGTGGTGGTGGGCATGGGGCCGGCGGGGCTGTTTGCCGCATTGTTTCTGGCCCGGAACGGTCTGCCCTGCGTGGTGCTGGAGCGAGGTCAGGATGTGGACCGGCGCACGGCGGACGTGGAGCGCTTCTGGTCCACGGGAGAACTGGACCCCACCTCTAACGTACAGTTCGGCGAGGGGGGCGCAGGCACCTTCTCCGACGGCAAGCTGACCACCGGCACCCACGACCCCCGCATCGGAGCGGTGCTGGACACCCTGATCCAAGCCGGGGCCCCGGCGGACGTGCGCTGGTCCCACAAGCCCCACATCGGCACCGACGTGCTGCGCCAGACGGTGAAGCGCATCCGTCAGGAGCTTATCTCTCTGGGCTGCGACGTGCGCTTTGGGCACCGGCTGACCGGGCTGGAGCAGTCCGGCGGGGCGCTGTCCGCCCTCACCGTGGAGGGGCCCCAGGGACCCTATACCCTGCCCTGTGACGCTTTGATCCTGGCCCCCGGTCACTCCGCACGGGACACGTTCCAAATGCTGGCCCAAGCTGGGGTTCCCATGGAGAAAAAACCCTTCGCCATCGGCGTGCGCATCGAGCATGATCAGAGCGCCGTCAGCCTGGCCCAATACGGCCCGGCGGCGGACCGGCTGCCCCCCTCGGACTATAAGCTGGCCTGTCACCTGCCCTCCGGCCGCTCCGCCTTCACCTTCTGCGTCTGCCCCGGCGGACAGGTGGTGGCCGCCGCCTCCACCCCCGGAGAACTGGTGACCAACGGCATGAGCCTGCGGGCCAGAGATGGGGCCAACATCAACGGCGGCTTTTTGGTGGGAGTCACCCCGGAGGACTTCCCCGGGGACGACGTGCTGGCCGGGGTTCGCTTTCAGCAGCAGTGGGAGCGGGCCGCATTCCTCCAGGGCGGCGAAACCTTCTCCGCTCCCGCCCAGCGCTTGGAGGATTTTCTCCGCTCCCGCCCCTCCGAGGGTCCGGGAGCCGTCCTGCCCACCTATCGCCCCGGGGTGCGCTGGGGCCGGCTGGACCCCTGCCTGCCCGGCTACGTCACAAATACCCTCCGCCAGGCCCTGCCCCTGATGGACCGGAAGCTCCACGGCTTTGCCGCCCCCGACGCCGTCCTCACCGGGGTGGAGACCCGCTCCTCCTCCCCCGTGCGCATCCTGCGGGATGAGCGGCTCCAGTCCGCCCTGTCCGGCCTGTACCCCTGCGGCGAGGGCGCAGGCTACGCCGGCGGCATCGTCTCCGCCGCCGTGGACGGCATCCGGGTGGCCGAGGCAGTGGCACAGGGCTTATAAAACAAAATGGTTGCTCGGAAATCATTTGATTTTGAGCAACCATTTTTATTTTTTCTGTATTTTTCAACTATTTACTGTTGACTTTTTCATCATTATTTGTTATGTTTAAATAAACTAGTGAAGGATGGTGCGGAATTCAGCAGTGGAACGAATTTACTCACAGCGCAACCATCGTAGGTGCCAAACATGTCAGTATTGACTTCTATGCCCGTGGAACCATCGATGTTGCAATCTCTCGTTCTACTAGTCAGGGAATCTCTATTCAGTTGCTTGAATCGCTAGGCTACAGCGTTGAAAGTTCTACTAGCACTACATACTATGCACGAAAAGTCGTTGATTTGAAGGGTTCGTACACTCTGTCTGGATATACTTACCCTTAATTCTTTGTGGCTTTTCCTTTTGAGGTAAATCTTATGGACCGTAAGCTCATCAACATCCTCATTGGCAGTATCTACTTTCTGATGGCTACCGTCGCTTTTGCTGCCCAACGTATCATCTGTGAAATGTATCAGGCAAATACGTATATGGGGCATTTGGATGGTTTCCACAATCTTGGTGGGCTGCTTTTTAATTGGTACTCCGATTTGGTTCTGCTGCTTCTGGCCGCCGTATTCTTCGGTGTCGGTATCTATTTCACCTTTTTCCGCTCCCGCAAAAAGCCCAAATAAACACACAGCCCCCGGACCATGCTGGACCGGGGGCTTGTTGCAGAAATTTCGCTCGCATTTCTGACTCCGCAATTCCGGGAAGAAAGGTTCCGTGCTTGTGATGAAAAAAGAGCTGAACGATATGAACGCCATTGCGTGTCTTTTGGTCATTCTGATCCATGTGCTGTCCATCGGCATCTCCTCGGTCACGCCGTCCTCCTGGCAGGGGGCGGTCATCTACTTCCCCTGGCGCTTGGCGGCCTTTGTGGTGCCCATGTTTCTGTACACCGGGGCCGTCAAAATGGCCCTGCATTTTATGGACAGGGAGCTCACCCTCGGCGGCTATCTCCGCTATATGCTCCAGCGCATTCAGAAGATCTATCTCCCCTATGTGCTGTGGGTGGTGATCTATTATGCCTGTTTCCTGCGCATCGGCTACGTCCGTGGGGAGGGGCGGGAATTCTTCTCTTATCTGCTCCTGGGCAATCTCTCCTCGCCCTTTTACTACATCGTCATCGTCATGCAGTTCTATCTGCTCATGCCCTTTTGGCTGTGGATGGTGAAGCATATCCCGGCGTACTTGGCCCTGGGCGTAAGTCTGCTGACCTTCTTTTTCATGCAGCAGTTTTCTTACATCCTGTCCCTGGGCGGCATCGATTTTCCCTATTCTGACCGCATTTTCTTAACGTATCTTCTCTTTTGGGTGGCCGGGCTGTATGTGGGCAAACACTATAAACTTGTTGCGGCCTCCCTCTCCGGCGGGCTGGGACAGGTGGTCTGCGGGGGCGTGGTCCTGGTCTGCGCCGGGCTTGCCTATCTGCAATACTCCGGCCACTCCCTGGGGCTGAACCTGAACGACGTCAAGCTGGTGGCCGACCTGCTGTCCATCGCCCTGGTCCACGCCGCCTGTCTGCGTCTGGCCCACGCGCCCGGCACGCTGCGGCGGGGACTGGAGCGGCTCTACCAGAGTTCGTTTTTCGTCTATCTGTCCCACTGCCTGTTTCTCACCCTGGGCACATCCTTTTTGCAGCGCCGCGGCGTGGGTGGTCTGTCTGTTCTTCTGGCCGCCCGCCTTTTGCTCTGCTACACCCTCCCCTTCCTGGCCTATTTCCTGTATGATAGCGCCTGCACCCGCTTTCAACTCCGCTGGCGGCTGCTGGGCTAAATATCCCCAAAGAACGGCACAGCCCCCGACCTACCTGATGGATAGGCCGGGGGCTGGTTTTATATTGCTGTGTTACGCCGACTCCCGCTCCTGGGCGGGGGCGGCGGTCTTGGGTCCCCGCTCCACGTCGGGGACAACGTGGACGGGGGCGGGCTCCGGCTGGGCCTGGGCGTGGACCAGGCCCTTGGCGTTGGCCAACATCAGCTTGATGCGGTTCTCCTGGTTGATCTTGGTGGCGCTGGGGTCATAGTCGATGGCCACCACGTTGCTGTGGGGATAGTCGTCCTTCAGCTTGCGGATCATGCCCTTGCCCACGATGTGGTTGGGCAGGCAGCCGAAGGGCTGGGTACAGACGATGTTGTTGGTGCCGGAGTGGATGAGCTCCAGCATCTCGGCGGTGAGCAGCCAGCCCTCGCCCATCTTGTTGCCGTCGCCCAGATAGCCGTGGACCAGGCGGTGCAGGTCGTCGAAGGTACCGGGGGCACGGAAGCGGCCCGATTTGTTCAGGGCGTCGATCATGTCCTTCTGGCAGCTTTGGATATAGCCCATGAAGAACTTGCACAGGGCCTTCTTGGCCCACTTGCCGCCGTAGAGCTTTACGTCGGCCACCCGGTTGTAGATCTTGAAGATCATAAAGTCGGTAAGTCCGGGCACCACCGGCTCCACCCCCTCGCTGAGGAGGAACTGCTCCAGATGGTTGTTGCCCAGGGCGGAGAACTTCACATAGATCTCGCCCACGATGCCCACCCGCACCTTGGGCTCCCCCGCCACGGGGATAGCGGCGAAGTCGGCGCAGATCTCGTCGAAGATGGCGCGCATCTGGCGGCGGCTCATGCCCTTGCCCTGCTGGAAGCGGTCCACCATGCGCTGGACCCAGTTTTCCACTCTCAGGTCGGTGGCCCCGGCATTTACCTCATAGGGCCGGACCTGGTTGGCCACCCACATGATGAGGTCGCCGTACATCATGCCGTATACCAGCTTGCGGATCAGGCTGACGGTGAGCTGGAAGCCCGGATTCTTCTCCAGGCCGAAGGACACGGAGATCACGGGCACATAGTCCATCCCCGCCTTGGCCAGGGCCTTGCGCAGCAGGTGGATGTAGTTGCTGGCCCGGCAGCCGCCGCCGGTCTGGGTGATGAACAGGGCCACCTTGTGGGGGTCATAGCCCCCGTGCTGAATGGCATCCATAAACTGGCCGATGACCAGCAGGGCGGGGTAGCAGGTGTCGTTGTGGACATATTTCAGCCCCTCGTCCACCACAGACCGCCCCTCGTTGTTCAGCTGGTCCACATGATAGCCCTCCAGCTCCAGCAGCTTGCGGAACATGCCGAAGTGGATGGGCAGCATCTGGGGCATCAGAATGGTATACTCCTGCTTCATCTCCTTGGTGAACAGCAGGCGGCCGTTTTCATCGTATACTAGTTTGGCCATAATTCTCGTTCCTTTCTGGATCGTCTGTCCGGACGGTGGATCAGTTCCGCTGCTTTCTGGCCTGAATGGCGGCCATCAGGCTGCGGATGCGGATCTTCACTGCGCCCAAATTGTTGATGTCGTCGATCTTCAGCTGGGTATACAGCTTGCCCCCGTCCTCCAGGATGGAGCGCATCTCGTCGCCGGTGATGGCATCGATGCCGCAGCCGAAGGACACCAACTGGATGACCTCCATGTCCGGCTGGGTGCAGGCATACCGGGCGGCGTTGTACATTCTGGCGTGATAGGTCCACTGGTTGAGCACATGGCGGGGGGCCTTATCCTCCAGATAGGCCACCGAGTCCTCGGTGATGAGCACAAAGCCATAGGAGGTGATGAGGTCGTTGATGCCGTGGTTGATCTCCGGGTCCATGTGATAGGGGCGGCCGGCCACGATGAGGATGGGCCGTTCTTCTTTTCTGGCCTGGGCGATAAACTCCTGGGCCTTGGCTCTCAGGTCGTTCTTATAGTCGTCATAGGCGGCATAGGCGGCCTTCACCGCCGCCGCCGTCTCCCGCTTGGGGATCTGGAACTGCTCTGCAAACCAGGCCTCCGCCCGCTTGGCAAAGTCCCGGGGGCGGTGCAGGCCGAAATAGGGGTCAAAGTAGCGGACCTTTTTCAGGTCGGGCACGTTGGCGGCCAGCAGCTCGGGGTAATAGGCCACCACAGGGCAGTTATAGTTGTTGTCGCTCTTCCCCTCGTCAAAGTTATAGGGCATACAGGGATAGAAGATGCTGTCCACCCCCGCCTCCACCAGGGCCTCCACATGGCCGTGGAGCAGCTTGGCGGGGTAGCACACCGTGTCCGAGGGGATGGTGCGCTGGCCCTTGAGATAGAGCTTCCGGCTGGACTCCGGGGACAGGACCACCTGGAAATTCAGGTGGGTGAGCAGGGGGAACCAGAAGGGCAGATTCTCGTACATATTCAGGCCGAAGGGGATGCCCATGGTGCCCCGGCTGCCGTCTCCGGCACCGTTGCCCTGCATGGCGCGCAGCTTGGCGTATTTATACCGCATCAGGTCGGGCTGGCGGCTGGGCTCCTCCCCCAGGGGGCGGGAGCACCGGTTGCCCGAGACAAAGCGGCGGCCCCCGTCGAAGGAGTTCACCGTGAGGGAGCAGTGGTTGGTACAAAGGCCGCAGGTGGCCGGGCGGGCCTTGTGGGTAAAGTGGGCCAGATCGTCCGCCGTCAGCAGGCTGCTGTGGTCCAGGTGCAGGTCCCGGGCGGCCAGAGCTGCGCCGAAGGCACCCATCAGCCCGGCGATGGTGGGCCGGGTCACATTCCGGCCCAGCTCCTGCTCAAAGGCCCGCAGCACGGCATCGTTCAGGAAGGTGCCGCCCTGGACCACGATGTGCTCCCCCAGGTCGTCGGCAGAGGCGGCCCGGATGACCTTGTAAATGGCGTTTTTCACAATGGAGGTGGACAGGCCGGCGGAGATGTCCGCCACGCTGGCCCCGTCCTTTTGGGCCTGCTTCACGCTGGAGTTCATAAACACGGTACACCGGGAGCCCAGATTCACCGGCTTTTGGGTGAACAGCCCCAGCTTAGAGAAGTCGGCGATGGTATAGCCCAGGGCCTTGGCAAAGGTCTCGATGAAGGAGCCGCAGCCGGAGGAGCATGCCTCATTGAGCATGATGGAGTCCACTGCCCCGTTGCGGATCTTAAAGCACTTCATGTCCTGGCCGCCGATGTCGATGATAAAGTCCACGTCCGGCCGGAAGTGGGCCGCCGCCTTATAGTGGGCCATGGTCTCCACCAGGCCCAGATCGCAGGAGAAGGCGTTTTTGATCAGGTCCTCGCCATAGCCGGTGACGGCTGCGCCTTTTATCTGGATGCGGTCCCCGCACAGGGCGTAGATCTCTTTCAGCTGCTCCAACACGATGGCCACGGGGTTGCCCTCGTTGGAGTGGTAATAGGTATACAGCAATCCGCCGTCGGCGGTGATCAGGGCCAGCTTGGTGGTGGTGGACCCGGCGTCGATGCCCAGCCAGGCGGGACCAGTGTACGTCTTGGCATCCACCTCGGGCGGGTGGTTGGCGTTGTGCCGGGCACAGAAGGCGTCATACTCCTCCTGATCGTTGAACAGGGGGGGCATGGTGTCCACTGCCGTGGTGGTCTCCACGCTCTCCTCCAGCTTTTTCAGCACATCCTCGAAGGGAGCGGTGGCATAGTCGGCGGCGCACAGGGCTGCACCCATGGCGGCGAAGCAGTCGCCATCCTTGGGGAAGATGGCGTGGTCGGCGTCCAGCTTCAGGGTGTCCACAAAGCGCTCCCGCAGACCCATAAGAAAGTGGAGGGGACCGCCCAGAAAGACGATCTTGCCCTTCAGCTCCCGGCCCTGGGTCAGACCGGCCACCGTCTGATCCACCACGGCCTGGAAGATAGAGGCGGCCACGTCCTCCTTCCGCCCGCCCTGGTTCAAAATGGGCTGGATGTCGCTCTTGGCAAACACGCCGCACCGGGAGGCAATGGGGTAGATCTTCTCGTGCTTTAACGACAGGGCGTCCAACTCCTGGACGGACACGTTCATCAGGGTGGCCATCTGATCGATGAAGGCCCCGGTGCCCCCGGCACAGGAGCCGTTCATCCGCTCCTCCAGGGCCCCGCCGAAGAAGATGATCTTGGCATCCTCGCCCCCTAGCTCGATGACGGCATCGGTGTCAGGGATGTATGTATTCACGGCGGCGGCGGTGGCGTAGACCTCCTGTACAAAGTCGATGCCTGCGGCGTTGGCCACGCCCAGTCCGGCGGAGCCGGTGATGGTCACGCGGATCTGCTGTCCGGCCAGCATCTCAGAGATAGAGCGCAGGGTCTGGCAGGCCCGCTCTCTGGTTTTGGAGTAGTGCCGCTCGTATGAGCGGAACAGCAGTTTGTTGTGCTCGTCCAGCACCACCACTTTCACGGTGGTGGAGCCGATGTCGATTCCCACGCGCAGACTCATAATTGTTTCCCTTCCGTTGCTTTAGAGGCTGGGACTGTCCCTCGTTCCTGGACAATCTCATTTTTATTATGATAAAATTTTCCTCGGTGGAAAACAATGATATTTATGCTTTCTTAACACTCAGCCCGTCAGGAAAAACAGGATATTAACTGTATTTGCAGCAGCGGTTCAGCGCAAAAAAGCTCCTGCCCCCCTTGCACAAACTGAGAAACTTCTTTATGATAGAGGTATCGTATTTTGGAAAGGAGCCTGTCCCTTGTTCACTGCCCGCGCCCTCTCCGCCTTGCGGTTGTCCGCCCTGCAGCGGCGGCTGCTGGTGGGACTGTGCATCGCCCTGACCAGCCAGCTGTATCTCTCTGTGTGGGCAGATGGCTTTCGCGTATCTGCCGCTGTCATTCTCTATCCCGTGCTGCTCATTCTGGTCATGCGGGACAGCCACCGGCCCCAGACCGGTCTGGTGACGGGGCTGTTTGTACTGCTCTTCCGCACCCTCACTGATTTGTTTTCCGGCATGCCCCTGATTCAGGCCCTGGAGATAGAATACCCTGGCGGGGTATTTTATCTGTGCTACGATGTGCTGCTGTGCCTGCTGCTGTCCGACCGGCGCTCGGCCTCCTATCCCCGGCTGTGGCTTGCCACTCTGGTGTGCGACGTGGTCTCCAATGTTGTGAACCTGGTGCTGTCCAGCCACGGTCTGAATCTCTCCGCCGACATGCTGGCAGCCCTTCTGTGGCTGGCCTTTGGCCGTTCTATGGCTGCGCTGACCATCCTGTTTGTCAGCCGCAGCTATCGCCTGCTCATCCTGCGGGAGGAGCACGAGCAGCGCTATCAGCACCTGTTTTTGATGACCGCCGACCTGAAAACCGAGCTATACTTTCTGAAAAAGGATGCCGAGGATATCGAGGCCGTCATGTCCAGCGCCTATCAGCTCTACGAGCGTCTGGAGGCCCAGCACGCCGATGAATCCCTCACCGCCCTGGCTCTGTCCATCGCCCGGGATGTCCACGAGGTAAAAAAGGACAACCTGCGCATCATCCGAGGCATTGAAGAGGAGGTGGCCGGGGACTTTGACGATGAGACCATGGCCCTGTCCGACCTGCTGCACATCCTGCAGGTGTCCACCCGCCAGCTGCTGGGCCAGCTGCGGGCAGACATCCGCCTGGAGTGCAGCTGCGACCGGGACCTGCCCATCCGGGAGCACTACCGCCTGCTGTCTGTACTGAAAAATCTGGTGACCAACGCCGTGGAGGCCATTCAGGCCGGACCGGGCCACGGCAATGTGCAGGTGGACTGCCGCGTTCAGGGGGATGATCTGCGCCTGCAGGTGACGGACAACGGCCCCGGCATCTCCAGCCGGGCTATGAACCTGCTGTTTCAGGTGGGCTACTCCACCAAGTTCAACCCCGACACCGGCGACATCAACCGGGGCGTGGGGCTGCCCGCTGTGAAGTATATCGTAGATGAGCTGGGGGGCTCCATTCAGGTGGACTCCCGGCCCGGGGTACGCACCCAGTTTGACATTTTGCTGCCCTTGGCGGCGGTGACAGGAGGACAGGCATGAGAATTTATATCATCGAGGACGACATCACCGTCATCAGCATTCTGGAGGACATCGTGGAGCAAAATGAACTGGGCACCATCTGCGGCGACACCGCCGATGCCCCCCCGGATCTGGAGGGCATTCTGGCCGCCGACCCGGATCTGATCCTGGTGGACCTGCTTATGCCTGGCAAGGACGGCATCCAGGTGGTGCGGGAGCTGAAGGAGGGGGGCAGCCGGGCCAAGTTCATCATGATCTCCCAGGTGTCCGCCAAGGAGCTCATCGCCCGGGCCTATTCCGCCGGGGTGGACTTCTTCATCCAAAAGCCCATCAACCTGATCGAAGTCCGCCAGGTCATCCAGAACGTCTCCCGACAGATCGAAAACGAGCAGGCCCTGCGGGCCATCCAAAGCGTCTTTGCCGGCCGGGCTCCCGCTCCGCCGCCGGAGCCCCCCCTGTCCCGGGAGCGCCGCCGCATCAAGCACATCCTCAGCCAGCTGGGTATGGCCGGGGAGAAGGGCTCCCAGGACATCATCGAGCTGTGCATCGCCCTGCTCCAGCGGGGGCAGACCGCCTCTCAGGTGGGGGTAGCCGCCCTGTGCGCCCAGCTCAGCGACAACCCCAAGACTATGGAGCAGCGGGCCCGCCGTGCCCTGGACCGGGGCCTGAACCACATTGCCAGCCTGGGTGTGGAGGACTATACCAACGAGTTCTTCACCCGCTACTCCGCCCGCCTGTTCCCCTTTCAGGAGGTCCGCGCCGAGATGGCCCACCTCCAGGGCAAGGGCCCCGGCGGCAAGGCCAATCTGCGCACCTTTCTAGACGGCCTGTTGATCCTGGCTGAAGAGGAATGAAGAAAAACGAAGGTATAAACCGCCGGTTTTGAGAGGATATAAAGCACCGTTCACCGCTGTGGACGGTGCTTTTTTACGGATTTTGGGCCGGGTGCTGTACAGGATCACTGACTTTGAACAGAATGAATCATGAAATTAACAAAAATTTTATGGCCATGTTGAATTTTGAAGTTTTTTGAAGTGCCGTGCCTATAATGTGGATGATTTTTAACAAACTGGCTGTGTGGGCCAAATATTATTAAGAGAGAAGGAGTATACAATATGCCAGAATTTACCCTTGATATGTACCAGACGGCAGGCGTGGCTATGCTGCTGTTCGTCCTGGGACGCTTCCTGACCACCCGCATCGAATTCCTGAAGCGCTGCTGCATCCCTGCCCCCGTGGTAGGCGGACTGATCTTCGCTATCGTTCACCTGGTCCTCTATTCCTGCGGCGTTGTCCAGCTGAGCTTTGATGACAACGTGAAGAGCTTCTTTATGACCCTGTTCTTTACCAGCGTGGGCTACACTGCCTGCTTCCGTCTGCTGAAAAAGGGCGGCAAAAAGGTGTTCACCTTCCTGATCATTGCCATTGTGATGGTGTGCCTGCAGGACGTACTGGGCAGCGTGCTGGCCGCCGTGTTCCACTGGGATATGCGTCTGGGCCTGTGCACCGGCTCCATCCCTATGGTGGGCGGCCACGGCACCGCCGGTTCCTACGGTCCTCTGATGGAGAACAAGCTGGGCATCGAGGGCGCCAACGTGCTGGCCATCGCCGCCGCCACCTTCGGTCTGGTGTCCGGCTCCCTGATGGGCGGCCCCACTGCCCGGTCCATCATCAACCGCTACGGTCTGACCTCCACCGAGTCTGAGGCCGAGATCATGGAGATCGACGACGAGAACGCCGAGGAGAAGGCCAAGGCCGAGCGCGTGGACGCCGACGCCTTCACCAACGCCGCCATCCTGCTGATCGTGGCCTCCGGCGTGGGCACTGTGCTTACCGCCCTGCTGAACAACATCCACTTCGGCCAGTTTAAGCTCACCTTCCCCACCTATATCGGCGCCATGCTGGTGGCCGCTGTGATCCGTAACTTCTGCGACGCCAAGCACATCGTACTGCCCGCTAAGGCCATCGACCTGTGGGGCAACGTGTCTCTGTCCATCTTCCTGGCCATCGCCCTGATGACCCTGAAGCTGTGGCAGCTGGCCTCTCTGGCCGGCCCCATGATTGTCATGCTGGCCGCCCAGGTGGTTCTGATGTTCGTGTTTGCACGCTTTGTGGTGTTCAACATCATGGGCCGGGATTACGAGGCTGCCGTTATGACCTCCGCCTTCTGCGGCTTCGGTATGGGCGCCACCCCCAACGCCATGGCCAACATGCAGGTGCTGACCAAGCGCTACGGCCCCGCTCCTCAGGCCTACTTCATTGTGCCTCTGGTGGGCTCCCTGTTCATTGACTTCTTCAACGGCATCATCATCACCGGCTTTATGAACATCCTGCCCATGTTCGGATAATGCCGTCCCGTCTCTGATCACTTTTCCTGCCCTCTTTCTTGTCCTGTTCCCACAAGCAGCAGCGCCCCGAGCCAACCGGCCCGGGGCGCTGCTGTCTTTTCTGCTGTTTATTTCACATCACTTCACACTGCATAGAATCTCCACCCAGCTTTCGATGTTTTGTCCCTGGGACAGGTTAAGAGAATAGGAGAAACCATCTTTCTGCCACAGGGCCAGGGTAAACCGGCCATCCGCACCCTTAAGGGTGACATCGGCATCTGCCATCGTCAGCGTTTCCACATCGGGATACCGGTTAAAGTCCCCCGAGTTGTCCTCCGTCCCCTGTGACTTGCGCAAAAGGGCCGTCATGCCGTTTTCCCCACGGTATTCGACCTGGGGAGTCAAAGGCCATGTACAGGACCTCCTGAGGGGCAAACGGGAGTGTTTCCGCCTCCTCCACGGAAAAGCCCACCGCCTGTGGAAAACTTTTTGACTTTTTCTTCTCTCTTTTCCACACCCTGTGGAAAACTTTTCAGCACGCAAAACGGGGACACGCCCCTTTTGGAGCATGTCCCCGTCCGTCAATTTTGCGCCTGCTGTCCTTCCAGCGCCGCCCGGGCGGCCTTCTTTTTCCGCTTGGCGGCCATATAGCGGTCCTCCTCGCTGAAAATACAGCCGCAGTATTTCTGCATGTACATCCCGTGCTCCCGCGCAAATTCCTGGCCCGACCGGAACAGAGGTCGAAAGTCCCGATAGACGAAGGGGACCCCATATTTTTCTCCCATAGACTGGGCAATGGCCCGGACGGCATCGTGCTTTTGGTAGGGGGAGATGAGCAGCGAGGTGGTAAAGCCCTCATACCCGTTTTCGGCGGCATAGCGGGCGGTCTCCTCCATGCGGACCTGATAGCAATAGGCGCACCGGCCCTCAATGTTGTCCGCCACATGCTGGATCCAGGGCCGCAGGTCATAGGTCCCGCCGATGATCAGCTTCATGCCGATCTCTTTGGCATACGCCTCCAGGGTGGACTTCCTAGCCTGATACTCGGTGTAGGGGTGGATATTGGGGTTGAACCAAAAGCCGGTCACCGCCATCCCTTCCTGGCGCAGGCTCTCGATGGGCCGATTGGCGCAGGGGGCGCAGCAGGCGTGGAGCAGCAATCTCATATAGATTCCTCCTGACACAGGGATAAAATTTCTGTTTTTAGTCCCCGGCGCATGGCATAGGCCAGGGTCTGGGCGGTACCGCCCTTTGGCACACCGTCGTACACGGCGATGATCCGACTGGAGCGATCTACCATATACCGGTTCCGGCGCATCATGCACCCCCGGTCATAGTGGTGCTGCACCAGCGTCTCCAGATCGCACTGGTCCAGAATGGCCTGATAGCGCCGCCGGTCCCCCTCCGGCCAGCTGTTGGACTGAGTCTCGCAGGGCCGGGCGGCCTCCAGCGCCGCGTCTGAATGCTGCCGCCGCAGGGCCAGCACCGCCTCAGCAAAGTAGAAATCGGCCCCACGGGCCATGCCGCAGATGAAGTGGCGATAGCCATGGGCGTACGCACTTTCCACAGCCTGGTTCAAGCGGCGCTTTAAGTCCTGGCAGGCGGGGGCATTTTCCCAGTCCCCCCAGGGCAGCTTGTCAGGGCGGTGCCCGGTAAAGCAGCAGGTGATCTCCCGTTCCAAATCCAACGCTCCGCCCTCCGTTTCACGATTTTTCTCTATTCTAATATAAGAACCAGTCGCAGTCAACGGAATCCTGTCGAAACTTTGTTCTATATTTAGACAAAGAAAAAACGGTCAGCCTGAACTGACCGTTTGTGTTGGCATTACCTATCTTTCCGGCCCGTCTCCAGGCAAGTATTTTCGGCAGAAGCGAGCTTAACTTCCGTGTTCGGAATGGGAACGGGTGGACCCTCGCCCTAATCAATACCAAC
>NZ_JACOPN010000010.1 GCF_014287875.1 Flintibacter faecis
AAGACCCGGAGGACAAAAACCATCTGCTCATTGACGAGGAAACCGCCCCGATTGTGCGACTGATTTTCGGATATGCCCTGAACGGTCATGGTCCGAACTATATCCGCAGACGGCTGGAGGAAGAAAAAATCCCCTGCCCCACATGGTGGAACCGGGAACGGGGGCTTCGCAATACCCGCACCAAATGGGAAAAGAAAGACCCGGAAAACGGGCGGTATATGTGGGACTTCTCCGTTATCAAAGACCTTTTGATGAATCCCGTCTACACCGGGGCGATTGCTTCCCAGAAAAAAGACTACCGCTTCAAAATCGGCACGATTGGGGAAAAGAAACCGGAGGACTGGGTTGTGGTTGAGGGACAGCACGAACCGCTGATTGACCGCATGAGCTTTGATATTGTGCAGAACAAGCTGAAATCCCGCCAGCGTCCGGGGCAGACCAATGAAATCAGCCTGTTTGCCGGACTGATAAAATGCGGCGAGTGTGGGAAGTCGCTGACGATACGCTACACAAACGCAAAACATCCCCAGCAGATTTATTCCTGCAAGACCTACAATGCCTTTGGAAAGAACCACTGCACCCAGCACCGGATTGACTATGACACCCTTTACAGCCATGTGCTGCGAAAAATCCGGGAATGTGCCAGAGCTGCCCTGATGGACGGGGAAGCGGTTGCTGACCGCCTGACCAATACCTGTGAAGCCGAGCAGCGGGAACAGCGGGAAGCAATGGAACGCTCCCTTACAAGGGACGAGGAACGGATTGAGGTTCTGGACAAAATGGTAATGCGGCTTTATGAGGATATGATTGCAGGACGTATCAGTGAGCAGAACTTTAACACCATGCTGGAAAAGACACAGACCGAGCAGACGGAGCTTAAAACAAAAGTGTCCGAGGGTAGAAAGCGGCTGTCCGATGAAGTCCAGCTTGCCAATGACGCAAAACAATGGGTGGAAGCCATTCAGGAATACGCCAACATCACAGAGCTGGACGCAGCCACCCTCAACCGCTTAATCAAAGAAATCGTCGTGCATGAGCGCATTGACGAAGATAAAACAAGACACATTTCTATCGAAATTCATTTTAATCTCAAACCCATCCCGGAGGTGGAACAGGTCACTGCCTGACCTGTCCCGCCGGGACGGTTCTCTTAAAAACACCATATAGATTTTTTGTACGCCGCCGCCCGCCATCGAGCAGAGTTTTACACCTAATTGGGTATAAAACAGCTCATGGCTGGCGGCGGTGTTGCCCTCATCGGCACCACCCTTGTACCTCTGCTCTCCGGACTGTTCGGTTAATCACAAAACAAGGAGGTAATCGCCTTTGGACAGCATACTCCAACAGATCACAGACTGGCTGAAAGAAATGCTCGTTTCAGCTATTATGGGAAATCTGTCGGGGATGTTTGAGTCCGTCAACAACCAGGTTGGCGAGATAGCAACCTCCGTTGGCATGACCCCGGCGAATTTTTCGCCGGGTGTCTTTGCCATGGTACGAAACATCTCCGAGTCAGTGATTATCCCAATCGCAGGCTTGATTCTGACCTTCATTGCCTGTTATGAGCTAATTCAGATGATTATTGACCACAACAATCTGGCAAATTTTGAAACCTGGATCTTCTTCAAATGGGTGTTCAAGACTTTTGTTGCGGTCATGTTAATCACAAACACATTCAATATCACGATGGCTGTGTTTGATGTGACACAGCACGTTATAAACGCAAGCGCCGGTATCATATCCGGAAATACTGCCATAGATGCTTCGGCATTGGAAACAATGGAAGAAACGCTGATGGCAATGGATTTGGGTCCTTTGCTCGGCTTGTTCCTGCAATCCTTTATCGTGCAGGTCACGATGTCCGCTTTGGCAATCATCATCTTTGTGATCGTCTACGGTCGAATGATTGAAATTTATCTGATGGTCAGCCTTGCCCCGATTCCGCTTTCCACTTTTGGAAACAGAGAACAGAGCAATATCGGACAGAATTATCTGCGTTCGCTGTTTGCAATCGGATTCCAGGGATTCCTGATTATGATCTGCGTGGGCATTTATGCGGTGCTGATTCAGTCTATCGCATTCAGTGATGACATCATCGGTTCTATCTGGGGTGTTATGGGCTACACCGTCCTTTTGTGCTTCACCCTGTTTAAGACTGGTTCGCTTGCGAAGGGTGTATTCAGCGCTCACTAAGGGAAGGAGGAAATTGTTTGGCAGCGTATATTCCCGTACCTCGTGACCTGACGAGGGTAAAAACAAAAGTGTTCTTCAATCTGACGAAACGGCAGTTACTTTGCTTTGGTGCGGCGGCGCTCATCGGAGTGCCGATTTTCTTTCTGGTCAAAGCAACCGGAAATGTGAGCCTTGCAGCACTGTCCATGATGATCGTCATGTTACCGTTGTTCTTTCTGGCAATGTATGAAAAGGATAGTCAGCCGTTGGAAGTGGTTGTAGAACACTTCATTCAGACCAAATTCGTTCGTCCCAAGGTTCGCCCTTATCAGACGGACAACTATTATGACGCTTTGATGCGTCAGTACAAACTGGAAAAGGAGGTTGAACGAATTGTTTTTCAAAAAGAAGCCACAGGCAAGAAACATCAAAATGCCTGCAAATCTGAATCGGAAGCAGCAGCGAGAAATTAAAGCTGTTGTGGAACGGGCAAAGAAGGACAACGGTATTCCGCAGACTGCACAGCAGTCCATTCCCTTTCAGAGAATGTTCCCGGATGGCATCTGCCGTGTCACTGACAGTTATTACACCAAGACCATTCAGTTTCAGGACATCAACTATCAGCTGGCACAGCAGGAAGATAAGACTGCCATCTTCGATGAGTGGTGCAGTTTCCTGAATTTCTTTGACAGCTCCATTCACTTTGAGCTTTCCTTTATGAACCTGAGTACCGATGCTGAAAGCTTTGAAAAGAGTATCCGTATCCCGTTCAAGAAGGACAGCTTCAATCCCGTCCGTGCCGAGTATAGCCAGATGCTGAAAAAGCAGTTGGCGCAGGGCAACAACGGCTTGACCAAAACCAAGTACCTGACATTCGGCATTGAAGCCGAATCCATGCGGCAGGCAAAGCCGAGACTCAACCATATCGAAAACGATCTGCTCAATAACTTTCGGCGTTTGGGTGTCATTGCCACTACCATGAACGGCAAAGAGCGGCTGCATCTGATGCACTCTATGTTCCACATGGGTGATAATGATAAGTTCTTCTTCGATTGGAAGTATCTTGTGGAATCCGGGCTGTCCGTAAAGGACTTCATTGCTCCGACGGCGTTTGCCTTTAAGACCAACCGCACCTTCCAGATGGGCAGTATCTTCGGTTCGATGTCTTATCTGGCAATTACGGCATCAGACCTGTCTGATCGTATGCTGGCGGATTTTCTGGATATGGAATCCACGCAGATCGTGACCATGCACATCCAGTCGGTTGACCAGACTGCGGCGATTAAGACCATCAAGAGAATCATCACCGAGCTTGACCGTTCCAAAATCGAGGAACAGAAAAAGGCTGTGCGTTCTGGCTATGACATGGACATTATCCCATCTGACCTTGCTACCTATGGTAAAGATGCGAAGTCACTTCTGAAAGAATTGCAGAGCCAGAATGAGCGAATGTTCATGGTGACATTTCTGGTGCTGAACACCGGGCGCACCGAGCAGGAACTGGAGAACAATGTGTTCCAGGCACAGAGCATCGCCCAGAAGCATAACTGCAATCTGCGTCGTTTGGATTTTCAGCAGGAATCCGGACTGATGAGCAGCCTGCCTTTGGCACAAAACCTGATTGAGATTCGTCGTGGCCTGACTACCAGTTCCACGGCTATTTTTGTGCCTTTCACCACGCAGGAGCTGTTCCAGAATGGTGGAGAAACGCTCTATTACGGGCTGAATGCTCTGTCGAACAACCTTATCATGGTGGACAGAAAGAAGCTCAAGAACCCCAACGGACTGATTCTGGGTACTCCCGGTTCCGGTAAATCCTTTTCCGCAAAGCGTGAAATCACCAATGCGTTCCTGGTTACGGATGACGATATTATCATCTGCGACCCCGAAGCGGAATATGCGGCTCTGGTTCACAAGTTCAATGGTCAGGTGGTAAAAATCAGCTCCTCCAGTACCAACTATATCAACCCTATGGACATCAACCTGAACTACTCTGAGGATGACAACCCGGTAGCACTGAAAGCTGATTTTATCCTGTCCCTCTGTGAGTTGATTATGGGCAGTAAGGATGGCTTGCAGCCTATCGAAAAGACGGTTATCGACCGTTGTGTGCATCAGATTTACCAGAGATATTTCGACAATCCTGCCCCTGAGAATATGCCGATCCTTGAGGATTTGTATGATGCCCTTCTGAAACAGGACGAAAAGGAAGCCCACCATGTAGCGACCGCCTTGGAAATCTATGTTAAGGGTTCTCTGAAACTGTTTAACAACAGAACCAATGTGGATATTCAGAATCGTCTGGTGTGCTTCGACATTAAGGAGCTGGGCAATCAGCTGAAAAAAATCGGTATGCTGATCGTTCAGGATCAGGTCTGGGGGCGTGTAACTGCCAACCGTTCTGCCGGTAAATCGACCAGATATTATATTGACGAGTTCCATCTGCTTCTGAAGGAAGAACAGACGGCAACCTATTCCGTAGAAATCTGGAAGCGATTCCGTAAATGGGGCGGCTTGCCGACCGGTATTACTCAGAATGTCAAAGACCTGCTTCGTTCCCCGGAGATTGCCAACATCCTCGAAAACTCTGATTTCATCTATATGCTGAATCAGGCAAGCGATGACCGAAGTATTCTGGCACAGCGGTTGAACATTTCGCCGCATCAGCTGTCCTATGTAACCAACTCCGGTGAGGGCGAAGGACTTCTGTTCTATGGCAATGTGATTCTGCCGTTCATTGACCGATTCCCGACAGATCTGGAACTGTATCGCATTATGACCACGAAGTTAAACGAGGTGGCACAGGAAAAGGAGGCGTAATGTATGGCGAAAAGACCTACACGACTCCGTTTTACCGAAGATGACCTTGCAGATTCTCATGTGAAGAAAGCTGCCGACCGTGCAGATAAGGCGGTTGATAGGGCTGAAAAAGCGGCAGACAAATTGGCTTCTAAAAAGGCAAAGCCGAAGCTAAAGCTGGAAACAGATGCAGCCGGTTCCCGTAAAGCAAAGCTCCGTTTTGAAAAAGCGGAGTTTACGGAAATCGAGCGCCCATCTGTGGCAAAGCACATGGCAAGCCGTGGTGCCGCAGTCACGCTCACATCCAAAGCACATCGGGCGGTGTCAGAATATGAGGATGATAATATCGGCGTTCAGGCTGTGCAGGAAACGACCAAGGCTGTTGAATCCACTGTCTATACCGTCGATCATGCCGTTTACAGTCACAAGCTGAAAGCCTACGACAAGGCGGAAAAGCTGGTTGAGAAGTCAGATAAAGCAAATGTAAATGCCCTGTATGAGAAGTTCAAAAAGGACAACCCCGATGCCGGTTCCAATCCCTTTTCCCGTTGGCAACAGAAAAGGGCAATCAAGAAAGAATATGCTGCCGCCAAAGCCGGTAAGAATACCGCTTCGACAACGGCTTCTGCATCTAAGGGTGCAGGCAAGGCAACGGGCAAAGCAGCTCAGGGAGCCAAGAACATCACAGAAAGAGTAACGGAGTTCTGCACCACACACTCTAAAACGATTCTGTTTGTTTTGATTGCCGGACTGCTTTTTATGATACTCTCAGGGATGTTCTCGTCTTGTTCGGCTATGTTCCAAGGCGGCACACAGATCATTCTGGGAACTTCTTTTACTGCAAAAGAGGAAGATATTATTGGTGCGGACAATGATTACAAGGCTTTGGAAGCTGCGCTCCGCAATAAAATCAATAATATCGAGCGTACTCATAGCGGATATGACGAGTACCGGTATGACCTTGATGAAATCAACCACAATCCTTATGAGCTGGCGGCGTATTTGACGGTGAAGTTTGAGGATTACACCAGAGATGAGGTGCAGGCTACCCTGCAATGGCTATTTGAGCAACAATATGAGCTGACCCTGACGGAAGTAGTAGAGATTCGTACACGAACAACATCTTCTACTGATCCCGAAACGGGAGAGACAACAACAGAGGAAGAAGATTACGAATATTATATTCTGAATGTGAAGCTCAGAAATAAGGGCTTGAACAGTGTGATTTCAAATTCCGGCTTGTCGGAAGATGATATGGAGCGATATAGAATTTTGCTTCAGACAAGGGGCAACAGACCGGATATTTTCGGAAATGACATTTACGCCACCCCTGGCGGCGAGTACACCGATTATGATATTCCGGGCGAAGCGCTGACAGACACAAGATTTGCCAATATGATTCGGGAAGCTGAAAAATATCTGGGATACCCGTATGTGTGGGGCGGCAGCAGCCCGTCTACCTCCTTTGACTGCTCCGGATTTGTTTCCTATGTAATCAATCACTGCGGAAACGGTTGGAGTGTTGGTCGTTTGACCGCAAACGGTTTGATGGGCGTATGCGACATTATCCCGAAAAGCTCTGCCAAACCGGGAGATTTGATTTTCTTCCAAGGCACTTATGATACCTCCGGTGCATCACACGTTGGTATCTATGTTGGCAATGGTATGATGATCCACTGCGGAAACCCCATTTCCTACGCTTCTATCGAATCGAATTACTGGCAACAGCATTTTTACTGCTTCGGCAGAATCAGAAACTAAAGGAGGGATGGCGATTGAGTGCCAAGTTAGACAGAATAGGTGCAGACCTTGAAAAAGCCCGTAAGAAACGGGCAGAATGGGATGCTAAGGTGAAAGACCTGGAACGCAGATACCGTGAGGAGGAAAATTCCGAAATCCATGAGATGGTTCATGCTGCGAACCTGAATCCCGAACAGCTTTCCGAGCTGCTCCGTATGTTTGCTGCGGATATGGCTCCGAAGCCTGATACGATCAATACTATGAATGAGGAGGAAACGCAGAATGAGATTTAAGAAAATTGGAGCCGCATTGCTGGCGTGTGCAATGTGTTTTGGCGTGTTTTCTACAACGGCATTTGCCTATGTAGATGAAAGCGTAGCGACTGAAGAACCTGCGGTCGAAGAAAAAGTTCCCGAAACAGAGCCGGAGGAGCCGATGCTACCGCTTACTCCCGACGGCAATCTGACTTTGGTTGATGACGCTGGCTCGCCTACGAAAAGCGGAAAGCAGTTCATTACCGCTGTAACCAAAAACGGAAACTACTTCTATATCATCATTGACCGTGATGATAAGGGCGAGGAAACCGTGCATTTTCTGAATCAGGTGGATGAAGCCGACCTGCTCAAGCTGATGGACGAGGAAGAAGTTGCAGAGTTCACCAAGCCGGTTGAGGAAACAAAGCCGGAAGTAGTTGAAACAGTTCCTGAAATTACAGAACCGACACCGGAGGAAAAGCCGAAATCCACAAATATGCTCCCGGCGATTCTTACTCTGATTGTGCTTGCCTGTGGTGGTGGATTCTTCGTATTTAAGAAAGTCCAGGAAAAGAAGAAGGCACAGGAAGCGGCAAAGCCTGACCCAGATGCTGATTATGTGGACGATGACGAGGACTATGGGTACGATCCGGAGTTTGAGGACGACGATGAAGATAGCTCCGTCGATGAAGATGATAATGAACCTGTGTAAACAGGATAGGCTTGATGCCTGGGGCAGCCTTCGGGTTGCCTTTACATAGTTTCCGCTTTCAAAAAATAAAAAAATTTGCGTTTTTGAAAGTGACATCTTGCATATACTATTAGCAGACAGTATAATAAGTACAGCGAAGCGGTTTCGAGAAATGAAAAAACTTCAATTTTTGAAAGCGGGTGACTATATGAAAACAATCACGAGAGCAAAATATCTCGATAGAATCATTGAACTGAATGGTACTCCTGACATCAAGATCATCACGGGCATTCGTCGATCTGGTAAGTCCAAATTGATGCAGGCGTATATTGCGTATCTGAAAAGCAATTTTGAAAACATCAATATTATCTTCATCGACTTCATGGATTTGGCGTATGAAGAAATCAAGGAATACCATGCCTTACACGCCTATGTGGAAGAACATTATCAGGAAGGAAAAACGAACTACCTGTTTGTAGACGAGGTTCAGATGTGTCCCAAGTTTGAGTTGGCAATCAATAGCCTGTACTCTAAGGGAAAATACGACATCTATGTAACAGGCTCTAATGCTTTCCTGTTGAGTGCAGATCTGGCAACTCTGTTTACCGGACGCTATATTGAAATTCATGTGTTTCCTTTCAGCTTCCAGGAATATTGCCAGTATTATGATGATATTAGTGACAAAGATAAGCTCTTTGATGAGTACGCTATCAAGGGCGGTTTAGCAGGTTCCTATGCTTATAGAACCGAAAAAGACAGAACAAACTATATCAAAGAGGTCTACGAAACGATTGTTACAAGGGATTTGGTACAGAAATATACTCTCCCGGACACTTTGGTTTTACAACGTCTGAGCGAGTTCCTTATGGATAATATCAGCAACCTGACTTCTCCGAATAAGGTCAGTCAGCTACTGACAGCAAATGAGACTCCAACCAATCATGTAACCGTCGGCAAGTACATTAAGTATTTGTGCAATGCTTTTGTATTTTATGATATTAAGAGATATGACATCCGAGGTAAGAAATACCTTGAAAGCTCTGAAAAGTTCTATTTGTGTGACAGCGGTATTCGATATGCAATACTGGGAAGCAGAAATATAGACTATGGCAGAGTATATGAAAACGTTGTTTGTATCGAGCTTCTTCGCCGTGGATATGATGTCTATGTCGGCAAGCTCTATCAAAAGGAAATCGACTTTGTTGCTCAGAGAGGTAGCGAAAAGATTTATATTCAGGTCAGCGACAACATTTCCGGGCAGGAAACATTTGAGAGAGAATGCTCTCCTCTGCTTCAGATTCGAGACGCTTATCCGAAAATGATTATTGCCAGAACCAAACATCCCCAATATAGCTATGAAGGAATCGAAATTCACGATATAGCCGATTGGTTGCTACAAGAATAAGCAAGGTGAAATATCTCCGTCATTCTCTTTTGAAATGATGGAGATATTTTTATTATGACGGAGATTGTAGAACAGAAAATTGTATCAGGTTGCAAAAATCCTTTCCGAACTTTTTACATAGCAGTCATGCACTACGGTGTGTGGCTGCTTATTTTTTTGTGAAAGGAGCAGATGCAAATGAAATTAGTTTTGGCTGAAAAGCCTTCGGTTGCACAGAGTATTGCCAAAGTGTTAGGTGCTGCCAAGCGTGAGGATGGCTACTTAGAGGGAAACGGATATGTGGTCAGCTGGTGTGTAGGGCATTTGGTGGAGCTGGCACAGCCGGAAGTCTATGATGCGAAGTACAGCAAATGGGCTTATGCAGACCTTCCTATCTTCCCGATGGACTGGCAGTATGAGGTTTCTGCCGGTACGAAAAAACAGTTTGGGATTCTGAAAAAGCTCATGGCCAGAGAAGATGTTGCGAGTCTTGTGTGTGCAACAGATGCCGGTCGTGAGGGCGAGCTGATCTTTCGGTTGGTGTACCACAAAGCCGGGTGCAGAAAGCCGTTTGAGCGGCTTTGGATTTCCTCGATGGAAGATGTAGCAATCAAGGAGGGCTTTGAAAATCTCAGGTCTGGAACGGAATATGATGCTTTGTATGAAGCAGCACTGTGTCGAGAACGAGCCGACTGGATTGTTGGTATTAACGCTACTCGACTTTTTTCGACCCTTTACGGGCAGACCCTGAATGTTGGTCGTGTTATGACCCCTACCCTTGCTATGGCTGTTATGCGAGAAGCTGCCATTTCCGCATTCAAGCCTGAACTGTTCTACACAGTTCAGATTGGATTGGATGGTTTTACGGCTGCAAGCGAACGCTTCAAAACCAAGGCAGCAGCCGAAGCTGTCAAACAAAGCTGTTCGGTGGCAATCGTTCAGAAAGCTGAATGTAAGGAGAAAACAGAAAAGCCGCCTGCGCTCTATGACCTGACCAGTTTACAGAGAGAAGCCAACCGTGTGCTTGGCTACACGGCACAGCAGACCTTGGACTACACGCAGAACCTCTATGAAAAGAAACTGGTCACTTATCCCCGTACCGACAGCAGGTTTCTGACGGAAGATATGGCACATAGCCTGACCGACCTCGTAAAGCTGGCTTTCCACACATTCCCCGTGGAGGATGTGGATAACATACCAGTTCATGCAGAGCAGGTTGTGAATAACAAAAAGGTCACAGATCACCATGCCATCATTCCGACCAGAGAATTGCAGAAATGCAATCTGAGCGAACTTCCCAAGGGTGAACTTGCAATTTTGCAACTGATCTCGAATCGGTTGTGCGTAGCTGTTGGCGATCCGCACCGATACGCAGAGACAGTTATTGAGCTGGACTGTGGCGGTACCGTGTTTTCCACCAAAGGCAAAACTGTTGTGCAGGATGGATGGAAAGCTCTGGTTCAGAAAAATGATTCGACAAAATCCGACGAAAACGTGCAGACACTCCCTTCTGTTTCCGTTGGTGACGAAATGACCGTCAGCGGCACGGAAATCAAGGAAGGGAAAACATCTCCCCCTAAACACTTTACCGATGTGATATTTTGTGAGCGTAAGGAGTGGATAGGAATTGAAGAAAGGAGTTCAGCATGAGAAGAAAAAAAGATAGAAGCAATGGCATTACTGCTTTGTATGAAAGACTGTCTCGTGATGATGATAATGCTGGAGAGAGTAACAGTATAGTTCATCAAAAGCAAATGCTTGAAGATTATGCTATGAAACATGGTTTTACGAATCTTGTTCATTTTACCGATGATGGTTGGAGTGGAGCGACTTTTGACAGACCTTCATGGAACAGACTTGTTGAAGGTGTTAAAAACGGAGAAATCACTGCCTGTATCTGCAAAGATATGTCCAGAATCGGCAGAGATCATCTGCAAGTAGGTTTTTTCACTGACATTCTGTTTAGAGAAAAGGAAGTTCGATTTATAGCAATCAATAATGGTATTGACAGTGACCGTCAAGAAACCAGTGAGTTTGCCCCTTTTCTGAATATCATGAATGAGTGGTTTGTCAGGGACACAAGTAAGAAAATTAAAGCTGTACTGAAATCCAGAGGTTCTTCCGGCAACGCTCATACAAGTAATATCCCACCATACGGCTATTTGAAAGACCCCGAAAACCCCGACCATTGGATTATTGATGAAGAAGCTGCTGAAGTAGTCCGCAGAATTTATCGCATGACTATTGAGGGAAAAGGACCTTATCAGATAGCAAGAGAACTTTCAGAAGAAAAAATTGAAAGACCATCTTATTATCTTGGCAAAAAGGGACTTGGAAATCATGCAAGCAACTATGACAAAGAAAATCCGTATATGTGGCGAGGAAATCAGGTTACTACTCTGATTGCCCGACCAGAGTATATCGGAAAGACTGTCAATTTCAGGACATTCAAAAATTCCTATAAGGACAAAAAGACGAAAAGGGCAGATAAGGAAGATTGGGTGGTTTTTGATGATACACAAGAGCCTATTGTCGATGAAGAAACATGGCTGCTTGCTCAAAAGTTAAGACAGAATGTAAGAAAAGCAGATCCTATGGGCGAGCCTAATGTTCTGACCGGAAAGATTTACTGTGCTGATTGTGGTGCGCCGATGTATAATCACAGGCAGCGGAAAGGGCGAGAAAGAATATACTATACTGCCAAAGGCGAAAAAAGGACAAGTTATTCCAATCCGGCAGATTGTTATGAATGTTCCACATATAATCTTGCTTATCAGAAGTATGACCGACATTGTACTTGCCACCATATTTCAACAAAAGCACTTAAAAGCATCATTCTGAAAACCATACAGGAGACTTGCCATTATGTTTCTTTGAATGAGCGGGAGTTTGTTTATTCTCTGCAAGAAGAATCGGCGATGAAAGATATTGCTGTTTCTGAAACTGTAAAAAACCGCATTGAAAGAAATCAGAAGCGAGTTCACGAACTGGATATGCTTATCAGGAAAATCTATGAAGATAATGTGATTGGAAGATTGCCGGACAGACTTTTTCAGAGTATGCTTACTGATTATGAAAATGAGCAGAACGAGCTGAACAAGATTATTGAGACTGACACCGCTGATATGCAACGGATTATAGGCGGTCAAAATAATGTGGAGCGTTTTCTAAAGCTGGTTAAAAAGTATGAGAACATTACAGAACTTACTCCTGCCATGATAAATGAATTTATCGACAAAATACTGGTTCACGAGCCACAAGGAAAAGGTGCAGACCGCACCACAGAGGTGGAGATATATCTTAACTATGTCGGGCAATTTCAAGTACCTGTGGAGCAGCATGAACCAACCGAGGAAGAAAGGATTGCTGCTGAAAAAGAGGCGGAACGACTTCGCAGAAAACGAGAATCCAATCGTAAGTATATGAAAAAGATTCGTGAGAAATCAAAAGAATTTGCGGAGCATGAGCGTATAGCAGAAGAAAAAAGCTCTGATAGCAATGTGTGTGTTGAACAGAACGCCACAAGCAAATCAAATCGGCAAAAAGTGAAAGGAGAAAAAATAGCATGACAGAATTGAAACTACGAATCCATGACGAAAGCAACGGTCTGGACTATGTTCTTGTGGGTGATTACTATGTGCCGGACTTGAAGCTACCGGAGGAACACCGCCCTATCGGTATGTGGGGCAGACTGCACAGGACATATTTGGAGCAGTACCGCCCTGCAAGGTTCTCTGCCCTCTGTTTATCCGGCGAACTGCATACTTACCTTGCTGATCTGAACGAACAGGCAACGGAAAGGTGCAGCCTTATCATTGAGCAGATGAAACAAGCCGAGGGCGTGACCGAAACCATGAAAGCAGACAATCAGATGTTGTGGGTACAGTCCATGAACTCTATCCGTAACCGAGCCGAAGAAATCATCAGACAGGAAATGATTTACTGCTGATTTTATCAAGTCCAAAACCAACAAATTTGTATCGTAAACGAAGCGACAGGTATTTCCTTATGAAGTGTCTGTCGCTTTTCATTTATCAAACTTTAAGGAGGAAAACACAATGAAGATGAACCGGAATGAAATGGAAGCCCTTTATGCCTTTGGCTGTCCGAACCTGAAAGCAACTGTCGAGCGTTTGCGTATGGTAGCTGCCCTTGCACCCGATCCAGTGGCGAAGAAGCTGTTTTATATGCTTTCCGTCAAGCTGAGTGCTGAGGGTGTTGAAAGGTGGTATCGCTGCTTTTACTGCAAGCTGCGTGTGTTGAAAAACCATAGGGAGGGCTGCTATGACGAGACTGACGAAGATTGAGAAAGAAACAATCGTTCTCTTTAATGAGGGCGAGGACAAGGCAAATATCTACACCCACAACGCCGGATTGAAAAAGAGGTTGGCTGCTTTTGCTAAGAAGTACCCTGACCTTTGCCGACTGGAAAAATCCAATGTTCAAGGCGGTGTTTCTTATGAGCTGGCAAAGTCCCGTCTGTCTATCCGTTTCCTGCCGCCTTACAGTGAGGAACGCAGACAGAAAGCCAGTGAATATGCGAAAAAGCATGGGCTGAACAGCCAGCAGGGATACTGTGATAATCAGGGCTGATATGCGGTTAAAATGTCAGGTGCAAACCTGATGTTTTGACCGTTGCCTATCGCCTGTGAGGAAAGTATCGGAGACTATAAATTTTACGGAAATGTGCGTTACAAGGTTTGAACAGGAACTCTGTACACAAAATTTTTTCTTCCATTCTTTAAGTTGATGAAGTATAATGAGATATGAAAAATTGAGGTTTTTAATACTCGATTTCAAACAATCATTTTTATATAGCTGGAACTATGGAGGGCAAAAAATGAATGATTTTTTACGAATGTGTTTGAATATAATTACACAAATAGGCCCCTATTTAGTTGTACTTCTTCTTTTGAAATATCTTGTAAATCTTCAACAAAAGAGAGCTAAAGAACGAGAGGAAGAACAGAAAAAGGGAATAATTAGAACGCATTATACAATAAAAACAGAGAAATTCCTTGTCGTGGCATTTATCGTAGGTACAATATTTTTTGCTTGTTGTACGGCTATGAGTCTTAGGGAAAAAGAAGATATGTTTGTCATTTGTATATTTGGAATATTTTTTTTAGTAGGCATAAGCGGAATAGTCAATATGGTAATGTGGAAACTGGAAGTGAACGGAGATGAAATCACATGGCGGTCAACTTTTGGAAAAAAGAGAACTTTTCGTTTTGGGGATATTACCTACTGCGAGAGAAAAAAAGGTTCTGTGCGTGTATATGTAAATGGGGAAAAGCTATTTACCATTGATAGTAATATCGATAAAGAAGAATTTATGGAAGATATAGAGAGAAGAAGAATCCCTGTAAAATCTTACTGGACAAATCAGCATAAGAAGAATCGTAAATGACATAGATTTTATAACAGTACGATGTTAGACAACTGAATATGACCGTCAAAGTCGGATGAAGAAACCGATGTATTGAGCGTAAAGCGATCATGCGTCGGTTTTTCTTATTTCATGAGCTGACAGAATTCCGACTGTATATCGCCTGTGAGGAAAGTATCGGAGACTATGGATTTTGCGGAAATGTGCGTTATAGGTAAGTAAAAAACTACTTGATAGAGCGTGAATTGAATTGTTCATATCGGTATGATATAATTTACTGAAATGAAGCAAGAAGGTGGACTTTTGTATGAAAAAATTTTTGAAAATATTGCTAATCATTGTAGGAATAGTTTTTTTGATTTTTGCAGCGCTGATATGTATTGGACTGTTTGTTGATTATGATGACCATATTGAAAATGGTCGTTATACTTATGTTCCGGAAGATGACAATAAAGACAATGCATATGTCGAATTCAATTTGAGTGATTACGATAAAAAGGATTCTGAACTCATATATTATAGTTCTGTCGAAGAAGCTATTTTGAATTCTCCTTTGAATGCTGAAAATGAAGAATTTTCTGTTCCAGAAGATTTTCTTAATCATGTTGATGAAATATTGCATATATGGAATGGCAAACAGTATGATACTATTTTCTATCGGGCAGGAAGTGATAACGATCCCGTTCAAGGTTTTGTGATTGCACGCTGCAAAAAAAAGATAGAAAATGAAAGTACACAATATGCGTTTGTAAATGCTACACCAGCTACCACTACACCAGATACCACTTATGGGGGAGACTTCAAAAAATTTATCCATTTATCTTTAACAATAAGTGATATTCAACAAGACTTAAATCCAAATTATCCGGATACCAGATTCGTTTTTGGCTATGCACATGATAAAGAAATTTACTCATTAGAAGTAGAAGGTCAAAAGCCAGATGGGATTATAGAATATGAAGAATATGGTAGAACGATGTATATGTGGTATTATAACGATTTGAAAAGCAATAAAAGAGGCGATTGTCTGAGCTACTCAGTAGATGTGCCAGAGTAATTTTTCAAATTGGCTAATCTGCCACAACTGAATATGACCGTCAAGGTCAGATGAAGAAACCGATGTATTGAGCGTAAAGCGATCATGCGTCGGTTTTTCTTTTTGCAAAATAGTCCGGTGGACTGTTTTGTAAAACCGAAGGAACTGACAGAGCTTGGGATGGGGTGAAGTCAGTTTGTTCGGGCGGGAGTACAGAGGGTGCAACCCTTTGTGCATGGGTACAGGGAATGCAATACCCCTGTGCAGGTCAAGGGCGGCAGCCTTGCCCAGTTAAGTGGCGCTTCGCCACTTAATACTGGGTATTACTTGACGCAGAAAGCCGCAAGGAATCAGCTTCGCTGCCCTTCTCCCCTGTCGGGGAAATCAAAAAGAAAAGGAGGAACTCATGTGAAATTAACAAGACACAATGGACGAGCCGGAAAGAATGGCGTTTATAACCCGAAGCACAATGACCGCAGTTTTGACATTGCCAACAGCGAACACATTGACGAAGAACGAGCCAAACAAAATCTCTATTGGGACTGTTACAATGGCTTTCGCAATTTCAAAAATCCCGAAAAGGAAAATGAGCTGTCTGCCACTTTTGAAGATGTGGAACAGCTTTTTTATCGTCAGCGGTATCATGATTTTGTAACAGGACAGAATGAAAGAAATGTGAAGAACCGACACCCTGAAAGAAATAAGGAAACTGGAGATTTACTCAAAAGCAAAAAGACCTGTCCAGAGGAAACGGTCTATCAGATTGGAACGCTTGACAATCATGTTCCGCCGGAATTGCTCATTGAGATCGTCACAGAATTTATGGAAATCGCAAATGAGCGTTTCGGCTCTCATGTCCATATCCTGAATTGGGCGCTGCACTTGGATGAAAGCACCCCTCATATTCACGAGCGTCATGTGTTCGACTGTGAAAATCAATATGGAGAGATTGCCCCACAACAGGAAAAGGCTTTGGAAGCATTGGGGTTTGAACTGCCGGAACCGGAGAAGCCAGTCGGAAGAAAAAACAACCGCAAGATGACTTTCGATTCAGCTTGCCGAGTGCTGCTGTTTGATGTGGCGAAAAAGCATGGCTTACAACTGGAAGAAGAACCGGAATATGGTGGTCGTGCATATCTGGAAAAACAGGACTATATTCTTTTCAAGCAAAAGGAGCAACTGGCAGCACAGGAGCAAAAGTTGGAAGAACTCACGATGAAGATTGAAGATGTGGAAGCTTTGGTGGACGAGGTTGCCGATATTGCCTATGACAAGGCGGTTGAGGTCGTTGCTGATACTGTAAAACTGGAAACGCACAAGGAGGATATTAAGCTGGTGGAGCAGTCTAAGGCGTGGGTTCTCTCCCCTGAGCGTAAGGCTTCAAAGAAAGAAGTTGAGTATGCAGTGAAACGATTGGATGGCGTGATTGCCAGAATCGCAAATGCTATGAAATCAACTATTCAGAAAATCCAAACTACGCTGATGAAACCGGAGGTCAAAAAAGCCGGAACGGAGCAAATCAAGAAGAAAGCCAAAAGTTCCATTATAGAGCAGTTGAGCCGCAAGAAGAAGGAAATGGCAGAGCGTGAAGTCAGCCGGACAATTCCGGCGAAAAGCAAAAAACAGGATATGGAACTTTAAGGCACTTGCTATTTTCGTTTTGAAAATGACAGGTGCTTTTTTCGTTTCTGGAAAGGAGTCACATGAATGTATTTGAAGTTGTAAAAGAAAATGTTACTGCCCGACAAGCCGCAGAAGCCTATGGCTTGAAAGTGGGTCGCACTGGTATGGCGTGCTGTCCGTTTCACTCGGATAAGTCCCCCAGTATGAAGCTGGATGAACGCTATTACTGTTTTGGCTGCGGAGCAACTGGAGACGCTGTTGATCTGACAGCGAAGCTATTCGGTATCGGGCTGAGGGAAGCTGCTGTCAAACTTGCTGAAGATTTTGGTCTTAACTATGACAGCCGACAAAAGCCCAGTATTCGCCCTCGTATTCGTGAGCCGACACCGGAACAGAAGTATCAAAAAGAAGAAAATCATTGCTACAAGGTGCTGACGGATTATTTTCATCTTCTTAGAGAATGGGAAAAGAAATACGCTCCTAAACAGCCGGATGAGGAATGGAATCCCCTGTTTGCAGAAGCACTGTATAAGAAGAACTATATCGAATATCTACTTGATATTCTTCTGTATGGTTCATTGGAGGAACGAAAAGCACTTGTGGCAGAACAGAGAAAGGAGGTGTTAAAACTTGAACAGCGAATTGCAGAACTGTCAGCAGACAGAACCATGCACAGTAGAAGAAATCCGAAACAGCTTAGAGCAGAGCGAGAAAGGTAAGGTTTATAATACTGCCGCAAATTATAAGCGTGTTCTGCAATATGACCCACTTTTGAAAGGGGCTATCCGAAAAAATCTTCTGACCGAAAGAATCGACATTGTGAAGCCCCTCGGTTGGTATCGTGACAGCCCGACATTGACGGATGTGGATGTGAAATATCTGCTCCTATATTTTGAAGAAAACTATGGATTGACCGTAGAGAAGAAAATCATAGACGCAGTTGCGGTTATTGCCAATGAAAATCGTTACCACCCTGTCTGTGATTTTCTCAATGCCTTGCAATGGGACGGAACAGAACGCATACGCTTCTGTCTGCACCGCTTTCTCGGTTCTGATACAGATGATTACACCTATGAAGCATTGAAGTTGTTTCTGCTGGGTGCTATCTCACGAGCTTTTAAGCCGGGGTGCAAATTTGAGGTTATGCTCTGTCTTGTGGGCGGTCAGGGAGCCGGAAAGTCCTCTTTCTTCCGTTTGCTTGCGGTCAATGATGACTGGTTCTCTGATGACTTGAAAAAGCTGGATGATGAAAATGTGTACCGCAAAATGCAGGGGCATTGGATTATTGAAATGTCGGAAATGATTGCAACCGCCAACGCTAAGAGCATTGAAGAAATCAAGTCCTTTCTGAGCCGCCAAAAGGAAACCTATAAGATACCCTATGAAACACATCCGGCAGACAGAAAAAGACAATGTGTGTTTGGTGGTTCTTCTAATACCCTTGACTTTCTTCCCCTTGACCGAACAGGCAACCGCCGCTTCGTTCCGGTTATGGTCTATCCTGAAAGGGCTGAGGTTCATATTTTGGCAGATGAACAGGCTTCCAGAGAGTATATCAATCAGATGTGGGCAGAAGCTATGGAGATTTACAGAAGTGGCAATTTCCGTCTGAGATTCAGTCCGGCTATGAACGCTTATCTGAAAGCCCACCAAAAGGACTTTATGCCGGAGGACACAAAGGCAGGACAGATTTTAGACTATTTGGAACGCTATTCCGGCAGCATAGTCTGCTCTAAGCAGCTTTACAAGGAAGCACTGGGGCATGATTATGACGAACCGAAACAATGGGAGCTGCGAGAGATCAACGACATTATGAATAATGCTGTCACAGGCTGGAGGGCGTTCAGCAATCCGAGGTATTTTCCAGAGCCTTACCGCCGACAAAAGGGCTGGGAGCGTATCAGGAATGACAACGAGCCTGACAACAGCATGGATGGTTTTCAAGAAATCCCGACAGAGGAAATGGAACAGTTAGGACTTCCGGAAGAATGGTTGAAGCAAAAATAAAAGCCCGTTGTCGCTTCGGTTGTCGAGCCGGTTGTCGGTCTGGTTGTCGGGCAAAAATCCCGAAAGCCTTGATATTGCGGCACTTTTCCCTCTCTGACAACCATGACAACCAATATTATAAAGAAAAAGGAAATAGTAAAAAGATAGTATCGCCCGATAAAGAAAAAAGGTTTTCTGATGTCCGTTGTCGGAACTTCGTTGTCAGACCTTTCCTTGTCGGGCTTTTTCATTCAAGGAGGAATATCGTATGACAAATATTGTGAACAGTACACTACCCACCCCAAATAACCATTCGGAGAAAAACAAACCGGATGGAGTTTTTGTGATTAAGCAAGGCAAAACAAATTATAAAGTCAAAGTGTTTTTTGACCATAGTAGCGGTTTGACTGCGGAGGACAGGTTGAAACGCATTATTCAGGCAGAAGCAGAGAGAGAATCTGCGTAAGTAATATGAAAAATATCCACGCACCCCCTTGACAAAAGCTTTCAGAGGATACTCTGCTTTCTGCTATGGAAACTGCCGGTGCGGACGAAATGCCTGATGAGGTGGAGCGCAAAGGTTTGGGAACGCCTGCGACCCGTGCCGGTATCATTGAGAAGCTGGTTCGCATCGGTTTTCTGGAGCGTAAGGGTGATAAGAAAACCAAACACCTGATTCCGACCCACAAGGGTACGGCTCTGGTAACAGTCATGCCGGAACAGATTCAGTCCCCATCCATGACGGCGGATTGGGAAGAAAAATTGTTGCTCATTGAGAAAGGCGAATATGCCAGCGAGGACTTTATGGACGAGATCAAAGATGTGATTGCCGGTCTGATTCAGAACTATGAAGTAATCCGTGATTCCGAGGTTATGATGTCGAAAGAAGCCAATTCTATCGGCAAATGCCCGCTCTGCGGCAGTGCTGTAGAGGACAAAGCCAAGGCATTTTTCTGTTCCAACAGAGCTTGCAAATTTGCCCTCTGGAAAAACAATCGCTACTTTGCGAGCATCGGCAAGAGCATGACTTCTGCCACGGCGCAGAAATTGCTTGGTTCCGGCAAGGTAAAGCTCAAGAATTGCAAGTCCGAAAGAACGGGCAACACCTTTGATGCCACCGTCTTTATGGAGGTATCAGATGATGGCAAAACGAAGTTCAGTATGGAATTTGAAAATGGAGGAAAGCGCAAATGACAAATGAGTACAACCCGGATGGTAAGGAAATCCGATTTATCGACAGCCATTATAAGGATTTGTTTCATATCCCCGATGGCAGCTGTGTGCAGATTCACTACCCGGATGAAATGGTTGTGAAGCCCTGCACCTTCATTGACGAGTATCATACGCAGATCGGATACAATGTGTTTCATATCTGCCAGTTTGCAGAAATTATGGAGCGCAACGGCGCAAGCTATATGCCGGAGCCTGAGATTATGGGCGATGAAGCCGCATGGAAGGTCGGAAAGGATAGAATCCTTGCGGTGCAGACCTGCGAAGATGGTTACGACTACACCCTGTTGGATGAAAACTACAACGAGATTGATGGCGGTCAGGTTGATAACCCTGAACTGTCCATGCTCGAAGTCCGCCGGGATATTCTGGAATCCTTCGGGCTGGAGCGCCGGGAACTGCGGGCAATGTTCTATGAGGATGTCATGGAGCAGGCTTTTGAAGTCGGCAGACAGGCGGTGGTGGTCAATGACCCTATCGCTGAGCTTGCTTTTAAGCTCGACCGTTTTGCAGAGAACTTCGACCCCTATGAATATATGGATCAGGTCGATGATGTGCAGGCGCATATCCAAGAAATCAAGGCAGATCTTGCCGCTGGTAATACGGCTCCGTATCGTGAGTTCCTGAATACAGCCATTGAAGAAGCCCGTGAGGAAACTGCGGTTGAGGTTGCCAAAGTGCTGAAAAGTCAGCTGGATAAGCTCGACTCTCCGAAGCGTGAGTCGGTCATGGAAAAACTGGCACAGGCCGCAGAAAAAGCTGCGCCTGCCAGTCCCTCTCCCAAACGCAAAGAGCCTGAACGATAAGGAGGACACGGATATGAAAAACGAAAAATGGGATGATGTTCACGGAAATACCACCCCGGATGACAGAATGGTTGCTTTTCTGGAAAGCCCCACGGATTCCTATGCGATTCTTCAGCTGCGGGAAGATGTAGACGATAATATCCCGCTCATGTTTGCAAATTACAGCTACCTTCAGAAGAAAGAAATGGAGCCTGAGATTGACCGTTACGAGGTGGTCTATCATGGCTCCATTTCTATGTCCGAGGATGTGAATCGGCAGCTGGAAGATTTGTATGTAAAGTTCAATATTGACCACCCGGATGATTTCCGTGGTCACAGTATGTCGGTCAGCGACATCGTAGCCTTAAAGGTAGTCGGTGAGGTATCCTTTCACTATGTAGATTCTGTTGGGTTTCAGAAGCTGGAAAACTTTATGAAGTCCGAAAACTACCTGAAAAACGCAGAGATGGCAATGGAAGATGATTATGGGATGATTGACGGTATCATCAATAACGGAAAAGCGTCCGGATTAGAGGAACGTCCTTCGGTGTTGGAGCAGTTAAAGGAAAAGCCCGTGCCGGATGTTTCCCATAAGCCGCCCAAGAGCCACCCGGAAAGGGAGATTGAATGATGGATTTCACACAGGATGAGCGGAACATGATGATGCTTTACAGCCCTGGCACAAGGTCAGGGCTGTGTGAAGCACTGACACTGATGAAGGAACAGCTTTCGGAGGACGAGTCAGAGCTTTTTGCTTTGGCAGACTCGGTTCTCCGTAAAGTTTCAGCCATGGACGATGCCGCCTTTGAGAAGCTGAACCTTTATCCGGATTGATAGGATTGGAGGGATACAATGAACGCAAAAGAGCGATTTTATTCCGGATTAGCAAAAGAAACGATTGGGAAAATCACCTCGAACACAGATAACTGGACTTCGTTTTTGAGAACGATGTCCCGCAACTATGAGTTCACCTATCCGGAACAGGTGATGATTTATGCTCAGCGCCCCAATGCGACCTTTTGCAAGCCCTATGAGGACTGGAACGCTGAAAATTACCGCAGATATGTAAAGCGTGGCTCTACCGGCATTGCTCTGTTTGTGATGAACAGGGATAAACCGTATCTGCGCTATGTGTTTGATGTGGCGGATACCGGCGTTCGCCGTTCTTCCCCGGAACTGAAACCGTGGGAGGTGACGCCTGAAAACCGCTCCTATGTCATGGAAGCGATGGAGCGTACCTTCGGTGTTGCCGCTGACGGGGTACTGGAAGCACAGCTTGAAGATATTGCATCCGCACTGGCGGCTGAGTATTGGGACGATTACAAAAAGCAGTTCCTCGACATCGTTGCCAACAGCTTCCTTGAGGAGTATGATGAACTCAACATCGAAGTAGCTTTCAAAAATGCGGTGGCAAACAGCGTATCCTATACGATGTATTGCCGGTTCGTGGAAAGTCCCGACAACTACTTCGAGCATGAGGATTTCCAGAAGGTGTTTGATTTTAACACCAGACAGACGGTAAATGCCCTTGGTACTGCGGTGAATGCCATCAGCACAAGGATGTTTCAGGAAATCGAAAAAGCGATTGGAGAACATGAGCAGATTAAAGCTACCGAAAGGAGTACAGATTATGAGCGAGATGACTTACAGACAGGCCGGAGATTATCAGATTCCGAACCTTCAGTTGGAGAACGAGGGAGAGAAACCTCTGGGCAAGTACGGCAGGATGCGTCGAGCATTTTTGGAACAGAACAATCCGATGCTCCTGAACGACATGATTCTGACGGAGAGCCTGTTCCCGCACCTGTGGGAGATCGAGGAAACAGCGAAAGCCAGAGTGGAGTTTCTGATGGAGCAGTACCTGAAGGACAGCCCCGCACCGGACAAGGAAACGCAGCAGATGGCGTGGGTGCAGCACATGAACAGCCTGAAAGCACAGGCGGAGGAAGTCGTGATGACGGAGCTTATCAACAGCTGAGTCTGAACCTTTTCCTCTCCGAAAATGAACAAATCAGTTTTATCGACCGAGCAGAGAGCTTTACGCCCTCTGCTTTTTCTTTTGCCCAGGAAGAAATCGACCACTTCCTTCTGCTTGGTAGCAATACCGATGAAGCCCGAAAAGTCGTAGCGCTGGAATATATGAAGCAGAAGCCGTTGGAAGAAATCGTTCAGACCTTAAAGCAGGTCTATCACGGCGGCTATGGTCTGAAAGAAGATAGCGGGAATATCTGTGCGTGGTATGCCGAGGACGGTATCCACCTTGCCAAAGGTTCCTCTGCCATTGACAGCCCCAGAGCGCAGATCGTTTCTTGGGAAACGGTTGCCGAGCGCATTGGAGAACTGCTTGAAAATGGTCGGTTCGCAACTAATGTGGAACTGGTAGAAGCATCCGGATATGAGCGTCAGAAGTTGGCAGAATCCCTGTGGCATCTTTATCACGATTTGAGTGAAGAAGCCCGTTCCAGCAACTATCTGGCAATTCTTCATCAGGAACCGTTTCGTGGTTTCCCTGACGAAACCGCAGACTTGGCTGAAAAGTTGGATGACCCTCGTTTCCACGCAACCTTGGTACAGCAGTATTCGGAATTTAGAAAAACCCTTGCGGAAAATCCCGATCTGCTTCGTTTTCACTATCACAAGCTGAATCTCATTCAGAAACAGCTGTATGAGTTGAATATGCCTTTGCGTGAGTATCAGACCGATATGATGCAGATGCCCCTTGTCCGCCAGTTCATTACGGATGATGAAGTCAATGCAGACTTGACCCGTGGAAGCGGCTTTTCCGGTGGTAAAGCCCGTATTTATAACTACTGGCAGGAGAATCATTCTGCCAAGGAAAAGATGGACTTCCTGAAGCATGAATACGGAACCGGTGGTCATTCCCATGCCTGCTCTGGTGCAACGCACAGCGGTCAGGATCACGATGCCAAGGGTGTTGCTTACACCAAGAGCGGTTGCGATAAATTGCAGATGTCCTGGGCGCAGGTGGTGCAGAGAATCGACGGTCTGATACGAAAGGGACGCTACCTCAGCCCGGAGGAAGAAGCGGAACGACAGGCTATCGAAGAAGCTAAAACTGATCCGTTGGAAGATGTTTATGACCGTTTCGCAGTGATTGATACCGAGGATGGCGAGTATGCGATCTGGGATAATCAGACCGATGACTACTATGTAGACCCGGAAGGCGTTACGGAATACTTCACGGACGAATGGCTTGCCAATGACTATTTGGAGGAAGTTCGTCAGTCCGTAGCTGCGATGGAGTCGGTTCAGCCAGAAGCGCCTGTGGCAGAGCCTGCCGAAGTTGTGGAAGCATCTGCTTCCGAGGAACCGAAATGGAATTATCAGGTCGGTGACACGGTATATCTGGACGATACAGCTTTCCGTGTGGAGCAGATCACGGACAGAGAAGTTCAGCTGCGTGACCCTACGCTTGCTTATCCCATCTTCCGTGCCGAGAATCGTGAGAATTTCGAGCGTATGCTCTCTCAGGACGAAAGAAACCATGCGGTAAGGGTTGATGCCCAAACCGAAGAAAAGCCCGTTACAGAGGATTTTCTGGGCAAAACCGAACCGAGGGACTACACCCCTGAGTATCAGCTGTTAGACCGTCTGCGTATGGACTGCGAATACTTCCTTGGTGCAGGACAGCACAGCGAAAAGCATCTGTGGGCAGGCAACCGCCATGCACAGATTGCCAAGATGCGTGAGCTGTATGAAATGATTCCCGACAAACCAGAATGGCTGACACCTGAGATGATTAACAGCTACGAGGAGCGCATGGCTCCCCGCTATCTGGTTGCCGCCTACCATCACTTTGAAAACGGCTTCGATGATAAACTGGACTACTACACTCTGGAAGAAGCGGAAAAAGCTGCCCAGGGCTATGTGGACGGAACCATGGAGGATGACGGATTCAAGTACGATGGTGCTGCCGTTTACGATCAGCAGGAGCATAAGTGCATCCGTATCTATGGGGACTACCCTGACGAAAAGGCACACGCACAGGTCAGAGCCAGTGCGGAACCCGAACAGCAGGAACCGGAACACTTCATCGATCATTTTTATGTTGCCGAGGACATTCAGAAGCGGGGTGCGCTGGACATCAAGGAATACAGTTCCTTTGATGATGCCCTGCGAGCCTACTATGCACTTCCTGACACGCAGAGAAAAGCCCTGGGTGCAATGAATACCAGAGATCTGCCGGGTAGTCTGGACTTCGTACAGTGCGTAGATGGAAAGGACACCATCATTCAGGATTATGCCCAGGTGGACGGATGGCAGAATGCCGAAGTCATGGACATTATCGCTCAGCTTGAGCAGTCCATCACCACCAGAGAAATCCCACCTGTTCCTGCGGTGAACTTCCACATCACGGATGACAACATCGGTGAAGGTGGACCGAAGCAGAAATTCGCAAGAAACATCGCAGCCATTGAAACTCTGTTCAAACTGGAAAGCGAGAACAGGAACGCCACTACCGAAGAACAGGAGATTTTGTCGAATTATGTCGGTTGGGGCGGTCTGGCAGATGCCTTTGACCCGGACAAGGGAAATTGGGCGAAGGAGTATCAGACACTGAAAAACCTGCTTTCCGAAGATGAATATGCTGCGGCAAGAGCTTCCACCCTGAACGCACATTACACCAGCCCTACGGTCATTCGCTCCATCTACGATGCGGTCGGACAGATGGGCTTTGAAACAGGAAATATTCTGGAGCCTGCTATGGGTATCGGCAACTTCTTTGGTATGCTCCCTCCTGAAATGCAGAGCAGCCGTTTGTATGGTGTGGAACTGGATTCCATCACCGGCAGAATTGCTCAGAAGCTCTATCCCAACGCAGAAATCAAAGTAGCCGGTTTTGAAACGACAGACCGCCGAGACTTTTACGATCTGGCTGTGGGTAATGTCCCTTTCGGCAACTACAAAGTGTCCGACAAGCCGTATGACAAGCTGGGATTCTCCATTCACAACTATTTCTTTGCCAAGGCTTTGGATCAGGTTCGTCCCGGTGGTGTGGTCGCTTTTGTGACAAGCCGTTACACCATGGATTCCAAGAACTCTGACGCAAGGCGATATATGGCGCAGAGGGCGGAACTGCTTGGTGCAATCCGTCTGCCAAACGATGCCTTTAAGAAAAACGCAGGCACGGAAGTCGTGTCCGACATCCTGTTCCTGCAAAAGCGTGACCATCCGATTGACATTGTACCGGAATGGGTAAACCTTGACCGCACCGAAGAAGGACACACCATGAACAGCTACTTTGTCGCTCATCCTGAAATGGTTCTGGGCGATACGGTGGAAGAAAGTACCGCCTACGGCATGGACATTACAGTGCGTCCCATTGAGGGCATGGAACTGTCCGAACTTCTGAAAGAAGCAGTTTCCCACATCCAAGGAACCTATCAGGCTGTGGAGCTTCCCGAAGCTGACAAGGGTAAGGAAATCGAAACCATTCCTGCAACCCCGGATGTAAAGAATTTCTCTTATACCGTGGTGGATGGCAATGTGTACTTCCGTGAAAACTCCCTGATGCGCCGTGTAGACCTGAATGAGAAAGCAAAAGACCGTGTGATGGGCATGGTGGAACTTCGTGGTATCGTCAACGAGCTGATCGAATATCAGCTTGAGGATTACCCGGATGAAATGATTACTCAGAAACAGGCAGAACTGAATGATGCCTACGATGCGTTTGCCGCAAAGAACGGGCTTATCAATAATCGAGCCAATGGTCAGGCATTTGCTGACGATTCCTCCTACTATCTCCTGTGTTCTCTGGAAAATGTGGATGAGGACGGCAATCTGAAAAGCAAGGCGGATATGTTCACCAAGCGAACCATCAAGCCGGAACGCAGAGTGACGAGCGTGGATACGCCGTCCGAAGCTCTGGCAATCTCTATCGGTGAGCGTGGCAAGGTGGATTTGCCGTTTATGGCACAGCTGCTTGGAACACCTGGAGAATACGATGCGATTCAGGCAGAGCTTCGAGGGGTGATCTTCAAAGACCCGATGGCTCCCGATGCTGTGGAAGTTGGATGGCAGACTGCCGATGATTACCTTTCCGGTGATGTAAGAAGCAAGCTGCGTGTCGCACAGATGGCGGCAGACAGGGATTCTTCCTTCCACATCAATGTGGAAGCCTTGCAGAAAGCACAGCCGAAGGACTTGGATGCGTCCGAGATTGATGTGCGTTTGGGTGCAACATGGATTGATGCCGATTATATTCAGCAGTTCATGGAGGAAACCTTTGAAACGCCGTATTACTTGCGCCGTTCCATTGAGGTCAAGTTCTCCGAGCTGACCGCAGAGTGGCGCATCAACGGTAAGAGTTCTCCCAACTACAACGATGTGGCGGCGTATGTCACCTACGGTACAGAGCGAGCCAACGCATATCGGATTCTGGAGGAAACGCTGAATCTGAAGGATATTCGTATCTATGATACGATTGAAGATGCAGATGGTAAGCAGAAGCGTGTCCTCAATAAAAAAGAAACTACCCTGGCACAGCAGAAACAGCAGGCAATCAAGGATGCGTTCCGAGATTGGATTTGGAGAGATCCGCACAGACGAGAAACCCTTTCCACCAAGTACAACGAACTTTTTAACTCCACCAGACCTCGTGAGTATGATGGCTCTCATATCCGTTTCGGCGGCATGAACCCGGATATTACCCTCCGTGAACACCAGAGAAATGCTATCGCTCATGTGCTATATGGTGGAAATACGCTGCTTGCACACGAAGTTGGTGCGGGCAAGACCTTCGAGATGGCTGCATCGGCTATGGAGAGTAAACGGCTTGGATTGAGCCAGAAATCCCTGTTCGTTGTGCCGAATCACTTGACCTTACAGTGGGCAAACGAGTTCCTGCACCTCTATCCGAGTGCCAAGCTCCTTGTTGCCACCAAGAAGGATTTTGAAACAGCAAACCGTAAGAAGTTCTGCGCTCGTATCGCAACGGGTGACTATGATGCAGTCATCATCGGTCACAGCCAGTTTGAAAAAATCCCGCTTTCTGCCGAACGACAGGAACGGCAGCTGCGGGAGCAGATTGATGAGATCGAGGGTGCGATTGCGGAGCTGAAATGGCAGCGTGGCGAAAACTTCACGATCAAGCAGATGGAGAAAACACGAAAATCATTGGAAGCCAGACTGGACAAGCTCCTTGCCGCTGACAAGAAAGATGATGTCATTACCTTTGAGCAGTTGGGTGTAGACCGGCTGTTTGTGGACGAAAGCCATGCGTTCAAGAATTTGTTCCTCTACACAAAAATGCGAAATGTGGCAGGTCTGTCCACCTCCGAAGCCCAGAAATCTTCGGATATGTTTATGAAGTGCCGCTATATGGATGAGCTGACCGGCGGGCGTGGTGTGATCTTTGCAACCGGTACTCCAGTAAGTAACTCGATGACCGAGCTTTATACGGTCATGCGCTATCTCCAGTACAGTACGCTCCAGCAAAAGAACCTGACCCATTTTGATTCCTGGGCATCGACCTTCGGAGAAACAACAACTGCGATTGAGCTTGCACCGGAGGGAACCGGCTATCGTGCCAGAACCCGATTTGCGAAGTTCTTCAACCTGCCTGAACTGATGAATATGTTCAAGGAGGTTGCCGACATCAAGACCTCTGACCAGTTGCATCTCCCTGTTCCCGAAGCAAAGTTTGAAACGGTTGTGGTTCAGCCCTCTGAGTACCAGAAGGATATGGTGGCTTCCCTTTCAGAGAGAGCAGCAGATGTTCATGCCGGTATTGTAGACCCGTCCGTCGATAATATGCTCAAGATTACCAGCGACGGACGAAAATTGGGACTGGATCAGCGGCTAATGAACACCCTGTTACCCGATGACCCTGACAGCAAGCTCAATGCCTGCGTGGGAAATATCCTGCGTATCTGGCAGGACGGTCAGGCTGACAAATTGACCCAGTTGGTGTTCTGCGACCTTAGCACACCGAAAAATGATGGAACCTTCAATGTCTATGATGATGTCAAAACCAAGCTGATTGCAAACGGTGTGCCTGCGGAAGAAGTTGCCTTTATCCATGATGCAGATACCGAGGCAAAGAAAAAAGACCTCTTTGCCAAGGTTCGTACCGGGCAGGTGCGAGTGCTTCTTGGCAGTACGCAAAAGATGGGTGCAGGAACCAACGTCCAGGACAAATTGGTGGCAGTTCACCACTTGGATGTGGGTTGGCGTCCGTCTGATATGACCCAGAGAAACGGTCGTATCATCCGTCAGGGCAACCGGAACAAAGAGGTTCAGGTGTATCAGTATGTGACCGAGGGAACCTTCGATGCCTACCTGTATCAGACCTTGGAAAACAAGCAGAAGTTTATTTCTCAGATTATGACCTCCAAATCACCGGTTCGCTCCTGTGACGATGTGGATGAGCAGGCGCTGTCCTATGCGGAGATCAAGGCGCTGTGTGCCGGCAATCCGCTTATCAAGGAAAAGATGGACTTGGACATTGATGTGGCAAGGCTGAAGGTGCTGAAAGCTGACCACCAGAGCCAGCAGTACCGTATGGAAGATAAGCTTCTGAAATACTTCCCGGCTGAGATTGAAAAGCAGACAGGCTATATTCATGGCTTTGAAGCTGATATTAAAACCGTGGAAGCACACCCGCAGATTGCCGATGGCTTTTGCGGCATGGAAATCATGGGCAAAGCCTACACCGAAAAGGCAGATGCCGGTGAAATCCTCCTTGCGGCTTGTAAGGACACGAAAAGTGCCGATCCGGTTCCTCTTGGCAGTTACCGTGGCTTTCAGATGGAGCTTTCGTTTGACAGTTTCCGGAACGAGTTCGATGTGACCCTGAAGGGCGCTGTGAGCCACAGAGTAGCCCTTGGAACGGACGCACGAGGAAATATCACCCGACTGGACAATGCCCTTGCAGGCATCCTTGAGCGCTTAGAACGAGCCAATGAGCAGTTGAATAATCTCTACAATCAGCAGGAAGCAGCCAAGGCGGAGGTTGGAAAACCGTTCCCGCAGGAAGCAGAGCTGACAGCCAAAAGTCAGCGACTGGCAGAACTGGATGCAGCCCTGAATATGGAGGACTCTGTGGAAAATCGTGACGAAAGAAGCGAGTCAGAGCGTCCTTCTGTGTTGGCTGATCTGAAATCCAAAGCGGAGCATATCCCGCCTGCAAAATACTCTGAAACCCGTGAGGAGGTGTTGTAATGGCAAAGCGAGATCAGGATGTTCATTTCCTTGCATCCAAGGAGGAGGTCGAGCGAATCCATGAGAAGATGGACGAGCTTGGCATCCGCAGCATGGGAGCCTATCTGCGGAAAATGGCTCTGGATGGTTACTGTATCAGACTGGATTTGCAGGATGTGAAAGCCCTGGTTTCGCTCCTGCGAATCTGCTCCAACAACCTGAACCAGTACGCAAAGCGAGCGAACGAAACAGGCAGCATCTATCGTGCTGACATTGAGGATTTGCAAAAACGGCTGGAGGAGATCTGGACGGACATGAGAGAAGTTCTTGTTCGCCTGTCCTCAATCCAGTAATCCGACAACTTGTTGGGAAGTCGCAGTTTCGGCTGCGGCTTTTACATAAGGGTTGACATCATTGCGTTATGGCAGATACCCTTGTACAATATAATTAAAAGAAAGGGGTTGAGCCTATGAAGCTGGTATTGAAGATATTGGCACTGCCGGTGCTGTTCGTTGTAAAAGTGATTTGCATTCTTGGAAATCTGCTTACAAATGTTGTGTCCTATGTAATTGGTTTATTGCTCTTGGTCATTGGCGGATCTGCGATTTACTGCATTGTAAAGGCTTTGTGGCAGTCCCTGCTTATTCTTGTGGTTCTTGGAATTGCGACAATAGCAGCGGTGTTCTTGCTCGTCTGGGCTGTTATGAAAGTCGAGAATATTGGAGAAAGTCTGGGAGCATTTATCAGGTCATAAGATAATATCAGAGAAAAGTCACCGACCGGTGGCTTTTTCTTTTTGGGAAGGAAGTGATGGGAATGGCAGCGACAAGATTGATTGCACTCCATGTGAATAAGGGAAAGACGGTCGCTCAATGTTTGGCAGACAGAACCGACTACTCACAAAATGCCGCAAAAACCAATGATGGCGAATTTATCAGTTCCTATGAGTGTGATCCAAAGACAGCAGATGAGGAATTTCTGCTTTCCAAACGGCAGTATCAGCATATTACCGGCAGACAGCAGAAGAACAATATCATCGCATACCAGATACGCCAGTCCTTTAAGCCGGGAGAAATCACCCCGGAAGAAGCGAACCAAGTCGGCTATGAAACAGCGATGCGATGGACAAAGGGAAAACACGCTTTCATCGTTGCGACCCACATCGACAAATCCCACATTCACAATCATATCATTTATAATTCGACCTCGCTGGATGCCACACGGAAATTCAAAAACTTCTTTCTTTCCGGTCTGGCGGTGCAAAGACTCAGTGATATGGTTTGCCTGGAACACGGGCTGTCCATTATTACACCGAAGCCGTATCGGGAGCGCCAGAAAAGAACTGTTTATCCCAAGAAGCGTACCCAGCGTGACGAATTATGTGATGCGATTGATGCGGTGCTGAAGCAGAAACCAAAGAGCTTTGATGGCTTTGTTCAGGCTCTGGCTGACATGGGATTTGAGTTCAAGGATGGAAAGCAGCCTGCGTTCAAGGGCGAGAATCAGAAGCGTTTCATTCGGCTGCGTTCCCTGGGCGAAGGATATAGCAAAGAGGAAATTCAAGCGGTTATCTCCGGCAAGAACCTGCACAAATCAAAAGGCGGCTCTGCCAAGGCTCCTGCCCCGAAGCAGTTCCAGATGCTGATTGATATTCAGGCAAAGATGGCCGAGGGCAAGACGGTCGGTTATGAAAAGTGGGCGAAGAAGTTCAACCGAAAAGAAGCTGCCCGAACGGTAATCCTACTGAAAGAAAAAGGCTTGGGCAACTACGACGATCTGACTGCTCATATTGAAAATCTGTCTGCCCGGTTCGATGCGCTTTCTGATTCTATCAAGGTCGCAGAGAAACGTATGGTTGAGGTTCAGGCGTTGCAGCAGCACATCAAAAATTATCGCAACACAAGGCAAATTTATATCGAGTACCGCAAGTCTGGATATAGCAAAAAATTCTTTGAAGAACACCGTCAGGAAATCACAATTCATAAAGCGGCGAAGCAAGCCTTTGATGAATTGCAGATTACAAAGCTCCCGTCCATGCAATCATTGTATGAGGAGTTTCATCAGCTGGCAGTCCAGAAAAAGCAGGACTACGCTGAGTACCGTCAGATCAGAAAAGAGAAAGAAGAACTGCTGATTGCCAAACGGACGGTTGAAACGATTTTGAATATCGACAGGCAGAAAGAGCAGGAAAAAGAGAAAGAGAAAGAGGAAAAGAAGAACTTCCGTTAAAGCAAAAAGCCACGGTCTGCACTCCCCAAAGGGTGCGGATCGTGGCTGCTTTTTTGCTTTTCGATTTCGGTGCTTTCAACCATGGGCAAATTTTTATTCTACTGTTCTTTGAGAAACGATTGAAAATCGTGTAGCCATCATCGGCAGATGATGTTCAAAGGGGATTGGGGATGCTTCCCCAACAAGCAAATTTGCGAAGATTGCACCGAAGGGAAAATCGAGAAAATGAGTGAACCTGTACAGGTTTACACTGCTTGCCAATTTGTGAGATTATGAATTTAGTATCGAGAATAGGGTACACCTAAATTTTGCAATGCTGCAACCCTATCATCGTTGCATGGATGAGTTGAGTATCTTTCGTTTTGATTCCTTTTACCAGGGTTTCTTTTCCCTCTAGTAATTCTTTTACATTTGTTTTGGTGAGTTTTTTCTTTCTAAAATGTTCAGCTAAAGTGAAGGTACATTCAGGATAATTTGAACAACCATAAAACGATTTTTTTAATACAATATTGTTGCCACACTTAGGACATTTTCCTACAAGGGGTCCCGAGCGCTTAGTGGGAATTTGTACCCCTTATCGATACAAATTCCCCGTAGGCGCTAGGGACCTCTTTAGCTCCTTGGAAGCTGTCAGTAGTATACCTAATAATTTATCTACATTCCCTTTAGTAACGTGTAACTTTCCAAATTTACAAAAGCGACTCATAGAATTATTTCCTCCCGTTAAATGATAGATAACTATTAAAAATAGACAATACTTGCTCATAAGTAACGGTACTTAAATTGTTTACTTTGGCGTGTTTCATTGCTTGATGAAACTGATTTTTAGTAAACAGTTGACGATATTCTCGATTGACCCATTTTGAAACAAAGTACGTATATAGCTTCCAATATTTATCTGGAACATCTGTGGTATGGCGGGTAAGTTTTATTAAGACACTGTTTACTTTTGGTTTAGGATGAAAGCATTCCGCTGGCAGCTTAAGCAATTGCTGAATCGAGACTTGAGTGTGCAAGAGCAACCCTAGTGTTCGGTGAATATCCAAGGTACGCTTGTAGAATCCTTCTTCAACAATCAGATAGATGTCAGACGCATGGCTTTCAAAAACCACTTTTTTAATAATTTGTGTGCTTAAATGGTAAGGAATACTCCCAACAATTTTATACCTCTGTTTGTTAGGGAATTGAAACTGTAGAATATCTTGGTGAATTAAAGTGACACGAGTATTCAGTTTTAATTTTTCTGACGATAAGTTGAATAGATGACTGTCTAATTCAATAGACGTTACCTGTTTACTTATTTTAGCCAGTTTCGTCGTTAAATGCCCTTTACCTGTTCCAATTTCGTAAACGGTATCGGTTTCTTTTAAATTCAATTGTTTTATTATTTGGTTGAGTACTTTTTCACTCGTTAAAAAGTTTTGAGAATATTTTATATTTTTGTTCATGTAATCACTCCTTCTTAATTACAAATTTTTAGCATCTACTAATATACCAATATTGCAGGAATCAAGATTAGAATACAAGTATTGGCATAATTTTTCCTGTTCAGCACGACTCAAAACTCTCATTTCCTTCGTTTGACGTTTTATCTGTATAGATCGTGCGTCACAAGAAATGGCTTTCCCGTTTCGGGTGGCAAATTGTAAGACATTTCGAATTAGAGATAAAATATCTGAAACAGTTTTAGAGGAAAGTCCATTCTCCTTTAATCCACCAGAAACAAGGAAAAAATTACACTGCGTTTCAATAAACTCGTGTGTTATATCACGCAATTGTTTGCTTCCGAACACAGGAAGTATATACGAGCTGAGAAGATTCCTATATTTGTTGCTTGTAGATTCCTTCACTTTAGGACATATAGCTTGAAACCATTCCATAGCAACCTGTTCAAATTGATCTGAGCTAATTTCTGGATCGACAGTGACAGAATTACTCGTGCACGAACTTTGACTGATAAGTTTTGCCTTGACTTCTCGATATGACTTTGCATAAACATAACCGTAATTGGCTTTGCCTGTAGAAGATCGGGACTTAATGTATCTTCCTTCCCATCTGCCGTCTTTCCTTTTGTAAATATTTTCTCCTTTTCGTGCCATAAGGTACACCTCCTTCAATATGACTATAATTCTGACGGCAAATTGTGACTTTGGAACTTTCTAAGATGGATTTTTGTGCAAAACCTCGTGTTTTATGTCCCTAACATATTGACAAACAGTGCGACAATTTGTAAAATAAAGATATAAACTAAAAAAAACAGAGAAGAATGCGATTCGTGGAGTAATGTACTCTACGAATTTTTTATTTTAAAGAACCTCAAGATAGCTCATATTGTCGTCTTGGGGTTCTTTTCATTCTATCATTTAATGCAATCTGCCTATAAAATTTTATCATATTGCATTTATAAATGCAACTTGCACCCGATGTTGGTTGTTGAGATTTTTGGTACATTTTATAATGTATAGCAGAATCATACACAGCATGGAGGTGATTGAAACGCAACCGGAAATTGATTACGTTAAGATTGGTCAGCGCATTAGAGCTGCCCGACTGGAAAAGGGTTATAGTCAGGCTGATTTGGGTGCGTTGGTTGGTTGCTCGAACAATCATATGAGCCATGTTGAAGTTGGACAGACGAAAGTTTCTTTGGCAATGCTTCTAAAACTGGCATTCGTCTTGGAAAAGAACTTTGACTATTTTTTACTGGATACCCCATATGCAAAATGCGACAGCATCATTGATAATGAGATTGCTGCAAAACTGAAAAAGTGTAATGTAACAACATTGATAACCGTAGGAAAGTTGATTGATGTCTTGATTGACCAGCAAGAGATGATAAAAAAAGCGGAGCTTGATTGATATAATGAAAAAGAAGCCCATTGACGGTACAGAGTGAACTGCTATGGGGTTCTTTTTTGCAGCACAATATACTGATTCTTTAAGAAGCAAAAAGTCCACCAGTCATGATGCACTACGCATCGTACTGGTGGACTTTTTCTGTAAAGATATAAAAATAGATATTCATATATCGCCATAACCAATGTCGTTATCGTAGGCATGAAGATCTTCTTTCAGGAAATCTGCTTTACGAATATACATCGAATTTACCAGCTCTCCTTTTTCGTGGAGCAGGCTGAATTTGTAGTCTAATAATGCTGCCGGTACATAGAGCATTTTAGCCGTTTCAAAAAATGTGTGTTCCGAAAGGCATTCCAGGACTTTCCCATCTTCTAACAGAAGCTCCGCCGCAAAGAAGTTTGCTTCATTTTCTTCGATTGATCTATCATCAAAAACTTCCATTTCTTGAAAGCCGTGCATCATAGCGATTTTTGTATGCAGGACAGCGTGTCCTAATTCATGTGCGACTAATATACGCTCCAGGATACCGTTCACATTGTGATCTATCACGATATTCTTTTGTCTGGACTGGTAATAGAAGAAGCCCTTCAATTTCTTCTGTAAATCGTAATAGTGGATTTTGATACCTAACAGCTGACATAGCTCGTAAGGGTCTCTGGTGTGATATTTTCGCACAAGCTTATCGACAGTTTCAATGATATGCTCTGCCGTTTTCATTTGCTTCACCTCCGAATCGCACACAGAAAACATATTCTGTGCTTGAGGATTTTACTCTTTATCTTTATGCTTTCTGTATTTCTTCGGAGTGTACTTTTCCCGTGCTGTTTTCTTAGAGTCCATATAAACTGACATAATCGCCTGGAAGAATACATCTTTTGCGTCCTCGTCCAATTCTCCACCGGCAAACAGAGAATTTACACGACCCAACACTTCCTGAGCTTCTTTTGCTCCTTTTGAACCGAAGTTTTCCTTTGCCTCTAAAATAAACATATCCTGATCTATATGGCTCTGGCTATCCGTTTCAGATTCGTCCAAAAGATAGGACACAGAGATATGCAGTGCTTCAGCAAGTTTTCTGATGTTGCTTTTTCTGGGGAGTGTTCCGAGCTGCTCATAGGTGTAAAGGGATCTTTCGGAAATGCCGGTCATCTGGGCAAGCTCCGTTTGAGATAGGTTCATAGCCAAACGAGCTTCTTTAATTTTTTCTCCAAATGTCATGGTAGTATCCTTCCTTTCAAAAAATATTTATTCGTAACTTCCGATTATTTGTTGACAAACTTCTGGAAAATGCTATAATAAGAATCATAACAGAAGTTTTAATTCCACTTAATTATATATCGGAACTTTTATAAAGTCAAGAACTTCCGATTTCACTTCTGTTATTTTAATCAAATATCGGAAGTTATAGTCATTCTTGTCCCATGGTATTTGTTTCCCTTTAGCCAAGTGACAGGAGTTAGAAAGGAATTCTTATTTTATGGATTAGGCTGAAAGGAGATTCTGAATGAGCAGATATAATACACAGGTATTAAGCAGTATTCGAATGCTTTGCCGGATGCAGAACATTGACGAGAAGGTTCTGTATGAAAGAGCAAAGCTGATTTTATCCATATATCGAGAGGTGTGCTGGTCTACCATTGATCGTGCGAATGATGTATGTGATACCCTTATTTGTACTTACGGTGACAGCTTAGATGGTGCATTGATTTATCTGGAGAACTTTGCTCCGGATGAAGCGAGAGAACGATTTGAAGAACGCATTCGCAGCTTATTTGAGACAAAGTGGATCATTGAACTGGTAGATATGGCTATGTTGAAAATCAGAGAATATCCAGATAAAGGCGCTCTGTACTGTGAGATTATCTCAAAGGCATATCTCAACCGCTTCAAGTACAGGGAATCAGAAATGCTGGAGGTTTTGAATATGGAACGCAGCACCTACTATGACCGAAAGAAAGAAGCGATACTGTTATTTGGTCTGTCACTTTGGGGAACAGCCATTCCTAAATTGAAAGATTTCCTGGAAAGTGCCCGGGAGGAAGAAGCATTGTGTTATTGTGAATGCTAAGACAGGATTTTAGTCCGACTAAAATCCGATGAAAATACGACGGTTCCCCTACTGAAAGTCCGACTTGTCCAGTGTTAAAATGGCTATGCTGGGAGATAGCGGCATAAAATTGAATAGAGAGAGTTACGCCTCGTGCCTGTAATGGGTACGGGGCTTTTTTTATACCTGCCTATTTTCCCCCATAATTAACACAAAGGCATGAACGAGAGCTTGGAGTAATTTACTCCGGCTCTTTTTTTATGCCTGCAAGGAGGACAGGCAGATGGCAAAGGGTATTGAGAATCGGGCACGATCTCCTCCCGCTGTTTTTGATTTTGCAACTTCACAAATTCAAAAACACGGAGGAACGAAAATGTATTACGACTTGGTTGAAAGCGGAAAAAGAATTAAAGCCTTGAGAAAGGAACATGGGCTTACACAGGAACAGCTTGCGGAGCAGTTAGGTGTTGCCGCAAACACCATTGCACGAATTGAAACCGGCAACAGAGGTATCTCTATTGATTTGGCAATCGAACTGGTTGTGCGCTTTGAGACAACCCTTGATTACATATTTTTAGGTCGTGAATAACCTCAAAACTATACCTACGAGGCAATAAAAACTTGCATGAGGAACAGGTACAATTTAGATACAGCCAAAGAAAATCGGCTGCTTGATCCTTGAAAACTGAATACACAGTCATCGAATACGTTCCTGTTGCCGGTGCGAGAGCATCAGCCACATCAGCGGTACGCCGAGACGTATCGGATAGAGAAACAGAACGACTTTCTTCTATAAATTAAGCGCTTGTCTCTCTCCCGATGCCAGCGATCAATACTGGCTTGTAAATATTGGGTTGCTCCCAATACGGCCATGAAAGCAACAGGATTAAAGATACTTCTCTACGGAGCTGGCGGAGAACCCGGCAGAGGTTAGATTCCTATGGAACTGATTCGCAATCAGTCGTTCGGTGATTCCCTGAGGGCGTAAGCCCTCTTTCCCAGGGGTGCGTGGCAAATATGGGACACATAGACTTTTGGACTGACTGCCTGATTCCTTTCTGGCAGTCAGTTATTACATAGCCAACGAAAGGAGGTCATGGCACATGATGAAAGAAAATTGGGTATATTGCCGTGGTGATATTTATTGCGCCAAGCTGGACCCGGTAGTTGGGTCGGAACAAGGCGGCATCCGTCCGGTTATCGTCATTCAGAACGATACCGGTAATAAACACGCTCCCACATTGATTGTGGCAACGGTCACCACCAGAATCCATAAGAAAGCGAATATGCCGACGCACTTTGTTATTTACGACAATCCTGCATTCAAAGAAGCGTCCGTTGTTCAGCTGGAACAGATTCGTACCATTGATAAAAGCAGGATTGATAATTACTTAGGTAAGGTAACGCCCCGTGAAATGGTAGCGATTGAGAAAGCCTTATCTGTCAGCCTGGCAATGGAACAGCTGAAAAAGCGTTCCCCAAAACATAAAGCAAAGAGAGCGAAGGAGTGAACATAAATGTTTGAAGAAAGAATCGCTGCCATGAATCAGCGCACCGAAGAAGCGATGGCTGCTAACGCAGTTCAGTTTGATAAGAGAACCTATACGGTTGATGAGATTCAGGATATTCTGGGCATCAGCAGAACCAGCGCATACAACCTTGTGAAAAAGAAAGTTTTCCATAGCGTCCGCATCGGTGGCAGTATCAGAATCTCCAAAAAGAGTTTTGATGAGTGGTTGGATCATCAAATGTAAGATTTGTCAAGGGCGTCGTACAACCCGGCGACAAACTTCAAAACATATTGAGAGTTCGATAAAATGTAGCCATGACAAGAAACACATGGCTACATTTTTTACATAGGAGGTTGTACGATGGCGGAAATGAGAAAACGCACGAGTATGTCTGTTCTGGAAATGGGCAGGATGCTCGGTCTTGGTAAAACGGAGTCATACTGGCTCATTAAGAAGAATTACTTCAAAACCATTCTTGTCGGCAACACCATGAGGGTGATGATCGACAGCTTTGAAGAATGGTATGCCAATCAGTTCAAATACCAGAAGGTCGATGGAACCCCTCCCGGCGAGGAATTGAAGAAAACTACATATTCAATGGAGGAGCTTGGACAGCGCCTTGGGCTGAAAGAAGCGACTGCTTACGAACTGGTTGCCAAAGGGCATTTTGATGTGGTCGATGTCCTGGGCAAGCGCAGAGTGACAAAGGAGAGCTTTGAAAGATGGTATGCTTCTCAAACCGATTACCGCACGGTAGAGGATCAGGAACTGGATGCAGATATTATGGCATCCACCTACGGTCTGCCGGAAATGGCAAGAATGCTTGGGGTACATCGTCAGACCATTTACTATATCGTTGCCAATGAAGATTTTGAGCTTATCAAGGTTGGCAGGTATAAGCGAGCTACCAAAGAGAGCTTTGAAAAATGGTATCACAATCAGACCCGCTACCAGTTAGCGGAAGATAGACAGGAAAGGAGCTGATTACATGGCATCTATCGTTAAGAGAAAAAAGAAGTATTCTGTGGTTTATACATACACCGATGAGAACGGCAACAAGCGTCAGAAGTGGGAAACCTTTGAAACGAATGCCGAAGCAAAGAAAAGGAAGTTGCAGGTTGAATATGAGCAGGAGTCCGGAACCTTTATTCCCCCTTCTGCTAAAACCGTCAATGATCTTTTGGATGAGTATATGTCAATCTATGGTGTGAACACCTGGGCGATGTCTACCTATGAAAGCAGAAAGAGCCTGATTGCAAACTATATTCGTCCCCTCATCGGTGATATGAAGCTGGAGGATGTCACGCCGAGAATCATGGACAAGTATTACCGAGATTTGCTTTCTGTCAAAGCGGTTTCTTCTAAGTATGTAAAAGCCCGTACAGAATATCTGACTCCGCATACTGTCCGAGAGGTTCACAAGACATTGCGAAATGCTTTCAATCAAGCGGTCAAGTGGGAATTGATGACCAGAAACCCTGTGGAGCACGCTACGCTGCCGAAAGAAGAACACAAGACCAGGGATATCTGGACAGCAGAAGTGCTCCAGAAGGCTCTGGAAGCCTGTGACGATGATATTCTTCGTCTGGCTATTAACCTTGCCTTCTCCTGTTCCCTGCGAATGGGCGAGCTTCTGGGGCTTACCTGGGACTGTATTGACATTTCCCCCACCAGTATTGAACTTGGTCAGGCAAGCATCTTCGTTGAAAAGGAGTTGCAGAGAGTAAATCGTGAAGCGATGGCAGATCTGGACGGTAAGGACATCATGTTCAAGTTCCCACCGACCTTCGCCAGTACGCATACCGCATTGGTTCTCAAAACTCCTAAGACCAAAACAAGTGTCCGCAAGGTGTTCTTACCGAAAACCGTAGCGGAAATGTTGGTACAGCGAAAGGCTGACATCGAAGAACTGAAAGACCTTTTCGGTGACGAGTTCGTAGACTTCAATCTGGTTTTCTGTTCTTCCAATGGCAAGCCGATTGAGGGGCAGGTTATCAACCGTGCTTTCAATAAGCTGATTGAGGAGAAGGGACTGCCGAAAGTGGTTTTCCATAGTCTCCGACATTCCAGTATCACTTACAAGCTGAAGCTGAACGGCGGCGATATGAAATCCGTTCAAGGCGATTCCGGTCATGCACAGGTCAAGATGGTAGCGGATGTTTACTCCCATATCATCGACGATGACCGCAGACTGAACGCTGAAAGAATGGAAGCTGCGTTCTACTCAGGCAGACAGGCAACGCCTGAGCCGGTTCAACCAGCCGCAACGGAAAGCTCCGCTGATGATAAAGAACTTCTTCTGAAGCTTCTGCAAAATCCGGAAATGGCAGCACTCCTGAAGTCGCTGGCAAAAACATTATAGTAACTGCAAGGGCAGATCCTTTTACATAGCTACAATAGCTGTAAAAGGGTCTGCCCTTATTTTTTTGTTATGGAGGTCAACGAGTATGGATAGAATCTTTATGGACGAGTATTACGAGCATCTGAGAGCTGACAATATCGAGGCATTTTCCAAGGAAAGGAACGACGAATATGTTGGCAGAGCTGAGGAATACAAAGCAGCAAAGTCGGCATTGCTTGAAGGATTGGGACTTGAGCATTTGTTTGACCATAGCCATGAACTGACTCCGAAAGAGAAAGAAATATGGATGCTGTTCGATAGGGTTGATGTAGCAGAGCTTCTTGCAAGGGATGCTTTTGCCAAGGGTGCTTATATGCTCGGCGCTGAGGATAGAGAGATTATGCTGAAATAAAAAAAGACCTGCTTCGGCGGGTCTAAATTACATAGAATCATTGAGTCTGAAAAACCTTTGAAATTCTTAATAATTCTGGTTGAAAAATTCATTTTGAAATGATATATAAAACAGACTGAAATCTGTGTCTAAGGACACCCGCACCCTCACACGAGAATGAATAGGATTTCCTATCATTTCGCATCACGAGAAGTTACATAGTGACATTTACTTGCACTTGCAACGTCCACCAAAAATCGAAAGACTTGCTAATTTCGAGCCAATCGGACGGTGTAAAATCCCTCTGAATTAGCTATCACAGCGTAGTATCAGATGGGATTTGAAATGCTGAAAAACCTTGTATTTCCAAGCATTTTTAAGCATTAGATGCCACTTCCCGATGTCGTATCGGGTCTACTCCTAAGCGTGGGGTCGGAGGTTCAAATCCTCTCTGGGACGCCAGAAAGCACCGCTGCAAGCCTTTTTTCGGGGTTTGCAGCGTTTTTTTGTTCCTCCTTCTCCCGGTAATTTCACTTCCGTTACCGGGAGATTTTTATGCGCCGCATGATGTATATTTGCTAATTGGACTCGAACGCTTTTCAGAAATTTGCTAAGAAAATTCTGCGTTTTGCTAATTCGATTTTTCGGATCACTTTGCCGGGGCTTGCGCCGCTATCAGGGCTGCGAGCGCACTTGCCAGCTCCGGTGACTTTTGAAGCTGCTCCACAAGGCTTTCAAGGTCCAGGGTCGCAGGCTCCGATTTTGCCGGTTCTTCCGGCGGACGGACATTGCGGAGATCAGGCTTGGCATAGAAGGCTGTCTCAAATTTCTGAGCATTGACCTTTCTATCCTCGTCCAGAATGTGAGCATAGATACTGGTTATCATGTCGATCTCGGCATGGCCTGTATCGCCCTGGGTGGCTTTCAGATCGCCGTGGTTCAGTTTTAATTTGTAGGTTGTACTGGAATGACGTAGAGAATGAAAGATCACCTTCGGCAGCCCTGCGTCCTCACGGAGCTTTGCAAACTCTTTGAGGATGATCCGATCTTCGCAGGGCCGTCCATTGGGAAGTGCCACCACCAGATCGAAGTCTTGATACTCGTCGCCAAGGAAGCCTTTCAGCTCGTCCTGGGACTTCTTCCATTCCCGCAGAATGTAAGCCAGTGTTTTTGGCAGCCACACCTTACGGATACTGGAATCGGTTTTCGGCTTTTTCAGAACAATTCTTGTGCTGGTGTTCGGCATGAGCGGAGTGAAGATGTAGTAGATATCCTTCTCACCCAGCGTTTCAATCGCCCGTTTGGATGCCCGTGTCAGTTCCTTGTCGATGTAGACATAGGCATTATCCGCCGCAATATCTTCATCGGAAATATGGACGTTCTCCCAGGTCAGCCCCAGGATTTCACCCATACGCAGAGAGCAGGCAAAAGACAGGTTCATTGCCACATAGAGTTTGCTGTCCGTGCATTTGTCCAGGGCAAGACGGATCATATCCGCCGTCCAGATATCCCGTTTCGCATACTCCGTTTTAGGGAGGATCACATTGTCAAAGGGATTTCTTGCAATGATTTCCCATCGTACCGCCTGCTTAAACGCACACCGCAGGAGCTTGATGATTTTTTCAATGGTCTTGTCACTGACATAGGTGGTAACAGCCTTTCGGGTCTTGGTAGACACCGACTTGGTTTTCTGCAAGGTCTGGATATAACCGTCAACCGCACGGGGAGTAACCGCCTGTACCTCCATATCACCGATGATCGGATTGATATAGTTCGCAATCAGCGCCGTTTGGCTGTCATACATGGACACGCCCCATTTCTTTTCTCCGTAAAGAGATACGAAGTCATAAAGGAACTCGGTGATCGTCTGATTGCTTGGCGGGAGAAAAGTTCCCGTGTGCTGCTGATTTTCGATTTCCGCCTTGCGCTTTAAGGCCTCTTTGTGGGTATGCCAGGTTTCCCACTTCTGTTTGGTTTCTCCGTTTTCGTCCACATAGTTGTAAACAACGGAATAGTTTTTCTTTCGCTTGATTATAGATGCCATATCGTTCTTCCTTTCTTGGATCACAGGTCGAGGGAGTCAAGCCACTCGTCAAATGACCGCTTGGAAATGCGTATGGCGTTACCAATTCGCACGATTTTGAAGTGCCCTTCTTTTACAAGGATATATGCGGAAGTTCTTCCGATACCCAAAATTTGAGCAATATCGTCAACCGTATATGTCCTTCTTTCAGGGGTTTCTTTTTTCGTGCCGTTCCATGTTTGAGACATGAGAACCCCCTTTCAGTTATGAAAAGGAACAGCACGAATATGTGTGGGTAATATAACTTCCACTATTATTTTACCGTGCTGCTCCGTGTTTGTCTGCTGCTAATTGAAAAGTTTACGATCTATCCATAAACTTTCAAAAAAGAAAAGTAGGCTTACGGACGGCTGCTGGCACAGCTCCACGGGAGTCTAACCCCGGCCCATGCTGATGGGTGCGGCGCACAATGCTTTGTGGGCGTTCAATGCGCGAGTATCTTTGACCCTGCCCGTGTGTCATCGCCCGCAAGCTGCCACGCTTGCTTTGCGGTCTGGTGCTATTCGCTCGCCCGTTACAGTGGTCCCGTCCTGCGGACTTGAAACGAGGTCATGGCGCACCGGCCGTATGGCTCGGCACAAACAGGAATGTATCCGTCTGCCTTATACTGCGGCGTTGGCCTCCCAACGGGCTTTCTTTGTCAAGGTGCTGTCTCCAGCCACGAAAGAGAGAAACAGGGAAAGGGTAAGCTGTTTCTGCTTTCAGACCAGGCTTGTCAACTCATGCTGACAATGGAATGAATGAGCTTGATCTCCAATCGGCGCTTCATGTACTCGTCCACTCGAACATGGGGTTGGCCGTCAGGATCGTAAAGCGTCCGGGTGCAGAGCTTATTGATATAGCCCTCATAATACCGGAGTACCTGATCCACAGCCTGAGAGTCCCCGTCATGGGCGGCGTCGATTACCGAAAGAGGAAGAAGCTCCTTGCCCTTGTAAGTGGGTTTCTTCATACCTTCAACCTCCCTTCGGCATGAGTGCGGCCAACTTGATCCGCAGCTCGGTCAATGATTTTGCCCTTCGCCGCTGAACGGCACTGCGAGACATTCCAACAAGGCGACCAACCTCCTGATCCGGCAGGTCCAGAACAAAATGCAGGATCAAAATACTCTGCTCCTGAACAGACAAACCGGCGAAGGCATCAGCCACAAGCTCGTTTTCGATATGCAGGTCATACCCGTGGGACGAGAATGTAAATCTGTCACTGGGGTAATGATCTACAACGCAGAGCTTGTCCATCTCCATTTGCGGAAGGTCGCTGAATGACAGTTCCCTGTCACGGCGCTTCTGCATTTCCCGGAGGTAGTCGATTGCCTCATGGTACAGTACCAGCTTGCAGTAAGCATCGAACTGGCACCGCTCGCCATAGTCATTGCGGGGGATCATATCCATCTTTTCACCCCCTTTCCTGGGGGAATGAGGTGGGTTTCTCCCTTTCCGCTAACAAGGCGAACGCAAAGCCGCTCGCTACCCGCTAAAAGCCTCCTTTTTGAAAATTTCTCAAAAAATTTTTTCGAGGCGGGCTTGTCATCGGAAAACAGCAAAAAGCGCCCAGCAAGTCGCAACGGACCTGCTGGACGCAGAAATGTTTTATAAAGAAGATTACTTACATGGTATAGTTCATATTCAAGGCCGGACGACTCCGACGGAGGTGCTACGCTTTTTTTAACTGGTGCAGATCATGGATACTGCGAAAAAGAGAAAAGGACACGGCGAAATAACCTCCAATCGGCTACCGTGTCCCTGCAAGTCGTCATAGGTTTGTGTAAACGCAAAGAAACGGCGGCTCTGAAAATCAAAGCCGCCGTTTCAAATGGGCGTGTCAAATTGTCTGCTCTACGACGGCTTTTTTTCTTTTGCCGTCGTCCGGCAGATTGATTATTTAATTAGCGGTAATACAATTTTGCCTGCAACTAAAGCATAAATTGTTACGCTACTTGCAACACACATGATGATACCAAGCAGGCGTAAAACAACCAAAACTCCATTCTGATTTACCAAGTTCTTAATAGCCTTAGATGGCAGGAGCACCATCAGAAGTCCGACAATTAACACGATAATAAATAATGTAATATACATAGCTGTTTTCTCCTTTTTACTTTGTGCTTTGTTCAGAAAGGTTTCTTTTGGAATACTCAATGCCGACTATCGCTAAGACAGTAACTACGAAATATATACATATCCAGTCCCAAAAGAGCTTGAACCCATAGAAAAGAATTTCACATGGAAAACCAATCCATAAAACGACTTGTGAATTGACATCCCAGAAGCTCAAAACAAACGCAATTAGCGATACACCTCCTAATACCATATTGATTATGAGAGCGACTCTTTGAGTACATCTATCTTTTTGAGTGAAATACATAAGTGCTCCCCATGTGCAAATTACTAAGATAGTTAGTAATAAGTTTGAAAAGACGGGTGTGCCCTCAAAAGATATGCCTCCGACACTTATACTTGTCGCCGAAGCTACAAGTGCAATGATTGCTGTGAAGTATTTTAGAAGAACAATCTTGTGATCTTTTTTCTGAAGTTCAGTGGCTATTCCAATAAGATTTTCTTCAGACTTCTTTTCAATATTTTCAGGAGCAATCCGTTCTCCTGCAAAAAGCTCATTCAGTGTAATATTAAGTAACATACAAATATCATCAAACAATGCTGCGTCTGGTAAACATTTCCCGGTTTCCCATTTTGAAACAGCCTTGTTTGTTACTCCGAGCTTTTCAGCAAACTGCATTTGTGTCATATTGTGTTCTTTTCTGCATTGTGCAATAAATTCTCCAATTTTGTTTTGATCCATTTTGTATCTCCTTTCTATAGAAATCATAGCGTTTTTGTAAGTAGAATGAAACCAACCACAGGTAGAATTAGCGTTTTTACAGGTAGAATTGCAATTCTACTTGATATTTCGGCTTTTTTGCCGCTTGTCGGAGGGCTTCTCTGCGTCCTTTGGTATCAACCACATACGGCTGAATTTTGCAACACCCGGTATTCGGTTTTCTTCGCACAGCTTTTGAACCCGTCGTTCGGAAATGCCCCACTTTTTTGCCGCTTCTGGGGCAGAGATATATTCAAGCATTTTGCTATCCTCCCGTAAAAAATCCTTTGTCATTATTATATACGGTTAGCCGAATGATAGCAATGCCGAGTTATGAAATATAAAGTGTATGAAGAATGGATATCACATCATTCCACGGGAAGACTATGAAATATAGAATGTATGTGGGTGATGCAATATGGCAAAAATCGAAGATTGCCCTGGCTTTGAAACCTTCGGTGCGGATGTAAAAGAAGCACGGAAGGCGAAGAACCTTGCACGAAAAGATTTAGCTGAAAAGGTGAATATTGATACCAGGTATCTTGCCAACATCGAAAACGAGGGCACGATCCCCAGCCTGCCGGTCATCATACAGCTTGTAAAAATCTGCGGTCTGCCGATGGAGAGATATTTCAATCCAGAGGTCATGCGAGAGGAAAGCGAGCTGCGCCAGCGGGTCGGACAGAAGTTGAAACTCTGCCCGGAACAGTATTTGCCAATCGTGGAAGGTGCCATTGACGGGGCATTGAAAATTGAACAGCCGAATAAAGAAACGGAGGGTGTCTGAACATCCTCTGTTTTCTTTTATTTTGCGGGCATTTTGGGACTTCTGCAACGCTTTATAAGTAGGGATAAGATACGGTAGCAAGCACAGCAAGCGAGTACCCGCTTGCGAATTTTGAGATTTTCAGGTCCCTTGCCCGAAAATTCAAAATTGCTTGTTGGGATAGTCCCAAACCCTTATAAAGAACGGAGGCGGCGCATGGCAAACCGAAAGCGGAATATCCAAATGAAATTCTATGTTACGGAGGACGAAAAGCGGCTCATAGACGAAAAAATGAGCCAGTTACCCACACGCAGATATGGTGCCTACCTCCGCAAGATGGCGATTGACGGGTATATCATCTATACGGACACCGCAGATATCAAGGCGTTCACCAAAGAGCTTTCCGCCATTGGTCGGAACATCAATCAGATCGCCAAGCGAATCAACGCCGGAGGTCATGCGTATCAAGCTGACATGGATGAGATACGGGAAAGGCTGGACGAGATATGGCAGTTACAAAGACGCATCCTATCAAGTCAACGCTGAAAGCAGCCATTGACTATATCTGCAACCCGAAAAAGACGGACGGAAAACTGCTTGTATCCTCCTATGGCTGTGCCGCTGAAACTGCGGATATCGAATTTGCCTGGACCCGCCGCCATGCCATCGACAAGGGAACAAACCTGGGCCGCCACCTGATCCAAGCCTTTCAGCCTGGGGAGGTCACGCCGGAACAGGCTCATGAGATCGGAATGGAACTTGCAAAAGAAATCCTGGGCGGCAAGTATGAGTTTGTCCTTACCACCCACATAGACAAAGATCATATTCATAACCACCTGATTTTCAATGCGGTCAGCTTTGCGGATCACAAGCACTATCATTCCAACAAGCGGAGTTATCACTATATCCGCCGCACTTCGGACAGGCTTTGCAAAGAACACGGTCTGTCCGTCATCATCCCCGGACAGGACAAGGGCAAGAGCTATATTGAACATCAGGCTACGCAGAACGGTACCAGCTATAAGGCAAAGCTGAAAGCGGCAATCGACCGACTCCTGCCAGCCTGTTCCGATTTAGAAGAACTGCTTCGTCGCCTGCAGAGAGAAGGCTATGAGATCAAGCGGGGCAAATATATCTCCGCCAGAGCACCGGATCAGGAACGATTCACCCGTCTGAAAACTCTGGGTGTGGACTACACCGAAGAAGCCCTTGCCGCCCGGATCGCCGGACGCGCCAGACCTTCCCACCAGCCGAAACAGCGGAACGGAAAGATCAGTCTGCTCATTGATATCCAGAACAACATCAAGGCACAGCAGAGTGCAGGCTTCACCCATTGGGCGAAGCTGAACAATCTGAAACAGGCCGCCAAGACCATGAATTTCCTGACCGAACACGGGATAAGCAGTTATGGAGAACTGGAAAGCAAATTGAACGCAGTATCCGCACGCAGGGATACCGCTCATGCAGAAATCAAGCGGATAGAAAGTAGAAGTGCCGAACTTGCCCTTGTGATGAAGTACGCCGGAACTTACCGTCAGCTAAAGCCGCTTTATGACCGATACCGTAAATCGAATGATAAAGAAAAGTTCCTGCGGGGGCATGAGGGCGAGATCATCCTTTTTGAAGCGGCCACCAGAGAATTGAAACAGCTGGGGGCTGTGCCGCTGCCGACAACGGAAAGCATGAAAACGGAGCTTGCCAATCTCAACGCAGAAAAGGAACGGCTCCTTGCTGAATACAAAGCCGCAAGAACCGAAGCCCAGGAATACGATACTGTTAAACAGAATGTAGATGCACTACTGACCGTTCCGAAGGAACAGGAACAACAGCGGCGACATGAACTTGAATAATTTTCTCTGAAAGACGCTGGGCGCAGCTCCCGGCATCCTGTATAATGGAACTGCGGAAGGAGGTTTTACCGATGACAAGAAGCGAAGCAATCAAAGCATTATTCTTCAAAAGTATACTGCCCGTGACCGTGGCACTGATTCTGTATTGTATCTTCAAATCCGCCTGCATGAAGAACGGAGAGCTTGACTATGTATGGCTCTGGATACTCTGCGGGCTGCCGTTTGGCCTCCATCGGATGTGCCTCTGGATCGTGCCGGGTGGCGGCTCCCTGGGTGGAGGAATCGCCCTGTTTGCGTTGAACTTTATTATCGGCGGCGTGATCGGTGGTTTCATTCTGGCATGGCGGCTGATCGTGGCAGTGTGGTATGTGCCGCTGACGGTGTGGAGGTTGATAGGCAAGAGTAAATAACATATCTTCCGATTCAATTTGATTTGTATAAAACGGCGATTTTCCCTTGAGTAGTAGTTGTGCAAATGGTATAATTAACAAAAATACTCCTGCGAATCTATCTACGAGGGAAGGGTTGCATATGTCATTGGGTGATCTTATTTCTAGTTGCCACAAGGAAATTGCTGGATCACGCACAAAAAATCGCTTAACTATCCAAATAAGCTATGCAATCCAGTTAATCATGGATTTTTACTCCACAGATTTTCTTGTAATGATGGATTACATAGAGGATGTCTCTGTCATTAGTGACCCTGATAATCCTTCGGCCATTCATTTGTATCAGATTAAGACTAAATCTACGGACAGACAGTATCTTTTGTCTGCTGTAATTAAAGATGAATGGTTTCAAAAACTGTATCGCAATGCACTAAAGTATAGCGGCTATGTTGATAGCGCATCATTAGTGTGCAATACAGATATAGTCGTATCCGGCACCGAGGTATTCCCTAATGAAAGAACAGGATTAGACGATAAAGCGATTGAAGAAAACATCAAGAAAATTCGTAAAGCTATTGCTAAAGACCAGAATGTAAACGAAGCAGACATTGATTTGTCAAAGTTTTTCTTTGTTCGTTCTTTACTCTCAACGAAAAACCACAAAGCAGAAGTTGAACACGAATTTCAGGATTTCTTACTTGGGCAGGATGCTAATTTACAAGTTGCGACAGCAAAATCAATTTTTACAGTTTTATACGACGAACTCGATAAACGATTTAACGAGGAAATAAATGAGGATTGTACAGATGTACAAGAAATTATGAGCAAGAAAGGGCTTGACGGCAGAACTATTAAAGAAATCATATCCTGCGGATTGGCAATTCAAATTCCGGCCCCAGAGAAGCTATTCTCTGACTTCAATGTTGCATCCATATCAGCGCGTCGCCGATATAGCTCAAAGTATCAACAGATTAAGATGGATATGTATTCCAACATTTCCGCATTCGTGGCCCTTAAAAAAACATTGTTAGAATTTATAGAATCCGAAAATCAAAATGGTATAGATGATATGGTTGGATTATTTAATGCTGTCTATGCTAAAGCCAGTGATTGTGATTTTGTTCCAACCTGCTACCAAGATGAGTACTACCTAAAAACGCTCATAATGATCTTGATATATAAGTATTGCTATGGAGGTGTGGGTACATGAATTTGGTGGTATCTTCCATCACAATGGTTGACCTTACAAATAAGGAAGCTAAGCGAATTTCCTTTTCGCCTAAAAAGAACTTACTTACCAGTACACGCAACCACTTAGGCAAATCCGTAATAATGAAATCCATATATTATACACTCGGCGCAGAAGTGTATTATCCGAACCCAATTAAGAGGCTAAATTTACTTACCTATATTGATTTTTCACTTAATGCACATCTATATCGAGTTGCACGGCTCAAGAACACTTTTGTATTATACTGTGATGGAGTGTTTGACGGGTGCTACCAATCAGTCGGAGACTTTGAAGAAAGGCTTTGCGAGATATTTGACCTAGAGATAGATCTTGTATCTAAGGACCGTGATGGAACAATAATAAAGTGTCCTCCGGCATTTTATTATATGCCCTATTATGTGGATCAAGAGAATGGCTGGGCAGTGAACTCTTCTTCGTTTGACAAAATGGCTCAGTTTGATTTACCACAAAGAAAGAACAGCTATTTTTTCCACTTGGGTGTCCTTGATAATAGCTACGTTGAAATATCAAAGCGCTGCAAGGCGAACAAAAAACGGATTGATGAACTTGCAAAGGAAATCGATAGGTATCGAATGGTAATAGAAACACTGCAAGCTGGGCTCAATGCGATTCAAATGTCCTTTGATACAGCCTCATTGGAGCGGGCCATATCTTCCAGGCAACAAGAGATAAAGAGAATACTTGAAGAGTTAACTCAAACGCGATCAGCCTTACTAAAGGCTGAAGATGACTTGATTCAGCTAACGCATGAAAAGGAGCTACTCTCCAAATATATTAAGAAAAAAGTCCCGAACGAGGATTTTGTAAGTGGAGAAACGATTGAATGCCCTCGCTGCGGCATGGTGTTTGAACAGGTTCTGACGCAAAGGCTTGAAAAAATTTATTTACGTGAATCGCTGCTGGAGGACTATACGGTAGCTGCCGAGGGGCAGAAACGCTTAGAAAAGCAGATTGTAAAATTAAAGAGAAAATTTGAGGCTAAACAGCAGGGACTAAAAGATTTCGAAAAAGAACTGACAGCCGATAGAGAAGCTTATAATACTTATGTTAAATCAAAGGCTACAAACCAGCTTCTAAAAGAATACGGGGATCAAATTAGTTACAATTCCTCGGAAATTGACCGACTACGTAAAGATAGTGCAGAAATCAATCAGCGACTATCAGTTTATACGCAGGAGAGAGAGCAAGTCAACACAGTATATCAAGGAAATCTAACGCGCCTGCTTGCTGGACTTGATATTCCTTCGGATCAAGTCGAGACAGAAAGTGAACCTGGTACACATCTTAGTGCAAGTGGAGCATATGGTCCTCGGTGCAAAATTGCACAAATGCTCGCATTTGTCGAAACACAACATTCGACAGCTCCTGATTTGATAACATTCCCGATGGTCATTGATTCCCCGAATGTTTTGGAGCAGGATGATGAGCATTTGGAATCTATTATCCGTACTTTGCTCACATGGGACAAAACCAGTAACCAGATTATAGTTGCGTCTATCCAGGGAAGAAATATGGCTTCGACTATTGATGATGTAAAAATTATTACATTAGATAACCCTCAAAATCATTTGTTTGATTCAGCTGAATATGCAGAGTATGAAGCAGAGATAGCCGAGATTTTTACGCAGTTCTAAGCAAAAAGAAAAGCGGGAGTACAGCCGATCGGACGAACCGAAAAGCTGTACTCCCGTTTTGCGTAACAGAAAGTGTTTGAAATCAAGCCTTTTTCTTCATGTGCCAGCAAGCAGCCCGACATATGAAAAATCATAAAGGCTCCCTTTGAAAATACGGGTACAGGGAATTATTCTGCGGTTTTTCCACCCTTATCTTCACAGATTTTAGACCGTTTGGAACTGTAATGCGGACAAGCGACCAGACACGCCCGGAAACTCTGCTTGCAGCCGTGAACACATTTTTTGCAGATATGGTTATACTGCCGCCTGCCGTTCTCGCCCAGGAAGAACGCCAATTCCAGCCGCCATTTCTTGCTTCGGCTCATAGGCAATCATGCTCCGGCACATCACGGCCGGGCTTCTTGCCCTCCGGGGGCTTGTGCTCGGCACACTCCCGTTTTGCGTCCTCCAACCGCTCACGGATGGAAGGCTTCTCCGTCGTTGTCCGTTCTGCGTACTCCTGGGCTTTTTCCAATTCCTCACCGCGTCTGCCATTGTTGATAACGCCGTCGATCATGCCGTAGTCATCCTCCATCGTCATTTCAGCGGTGCGGAGAGGATTGTCCTTTTCCGGCTGCTCCGCTGCCACGGCAAAGGCCCGTGTGCCGTTTCCCATGATAAGGTACTTTCCATCATCGGAGATATGGTGGATGCCATAACCGGCTGCCTCCATCTGCTCCCGGCTCATAGCCGTCACCTGAAAGCTGCCCCTCGGTGTCTGCACACGTTCGCCGGTTTCAAAACGGTCTGGCAGATAAGCGAGGTCTTGCTTCTCTGCCGGGACAGGAAGAACAACGATATTGCCATTGATCTGCATAAATCGTTCCGGCGTTTTGAACTGTTCCGTGTATTTCTGAATCAGTTCCGGGGACAGGGATGCAAAATCTTCCTCACCAAGTCCAACCACCAGGAAAGTCCCTGCTACGATATCATAAATTTCTCCATTTTCATCCCGCAGCCCACGGTTCAGATTAAGCCCTATGAGCTTTCCTTCATCATTGCAAACCAGCGCCACCGGATCAGAATAGGGATAAGTTGCGCCAATGTCTCCGCCGACCTCCGCCTGCAGGGAATGGAGATCGGGGTCGATCTCCTTCACATAGGGTTCCTTCATAGGCTCCACTACAAGCACAGTCATCTTTTCCGAGGCAACCTTCTCCGCAGCGGACAGCATTTCATCCGCATGTGACTTCTCCGGGTCATCCAAAGCGGCCTTGACCTCCGCCGGGTCAAAATCAAGAAATTCCTCATAGCCCGTGGCGTCCTTGAATTTTTCGATCTCCGAGGGAAGATAGTCCTCCTGCGTCTGCCCCAGCGCCGCAAGCTTTTCATCCAGAGCGGAAATGCGCCCGGCCATCAGGCTTTCGTAAATTTCTTCCTTTGCGGCGTGCGCCTCCGGGTACTCCGCCGCATACTGCGGATCGTTCTGACGGAAAAACTCATCCATGTCAAAGGCGATATCCATAGCCCACTCGGATTTTTCTTCTTCGGGAAGATCGTCCTGAAAGGTCATCACCCGGTACTCGTCGGGGATACTGCCGCGCTCACCGTCGTAATACTCATGGAAATTGTCACCCGTATCACGCACATAGCCCTGATCCGTGAAGGTGCCGTTTTCCTCCAACGCAACGTCCCGGCCGTAGGCCTCATAGTCGATGTAATTCCGCAAATGCTCTGGCACCTGCATAACGTCCAGTTCTTCGATGTAATAGCGGCCCAGATCGTCATAGTCATGGATATCGGGGTAAACCTCATAGCAATCCAGATTCTCGGTGAGGTTGATGATCTCCTGCAGGCTGCCGCAATGGTCGCCCATTTCCATACCGGCCTGAAACTGTGCGTATTCGCTTTCGCTCATTTCATCCAGCTTCGACGCCAGATAATTCAGCTCGTCCAGATTCTCATATTCACCCAGCTTACTGTAAAGACCGTCCACATAGCAGTCATAGTCCGTGATGAACCATTCCTCATAGGGCTGGCCGAAGTCATCCTTCTGGCCGATCCCGATCCGCTTAAACACTTCCTTCAATTCCTCGGCGGTGGTGGGAAACTTCACCCACTCGCCCACAAGCTCGCCCTCGTTATATTTCCCAAGATTGGTGATAAAAGCGGCAAAGGGATAATCCTTGTTGTGATCGTAATATGGCATATCAGCACCTCCTTACAGTTCCGGCGCAGATTTTTCCTTATGGGGCTGCGCCTTGCTTTTCTCTGCACATTCCTTCTTGCCCTGTTCCAGCCGTTCCCGGATGGAGGGCTTTTTCTCCGGCTCCGCAGGGCGTTCATGCACCCACTCGTCGCCGGAAAGAGAAATATATCCGTGTTCCGTAAAATGGCCCTGTTCCTCCTGCATGGAGTACTTGCCAAACGGAACAGGGTCGATTGCTTTCAGAAGTTCCGGGGGCAGCAGCATATCCATGTGCTGCGCCAGATACCGCCACCCCAGATCATTCAGATCGTGGATATTGGGCTCAAATACGAAATAGTCAATGTTGTCCGCAAACTCCTTAAACTGCTCTGGTGTTGTCAGCTTGAAGGGCGAGGTCTGCACCGCCGCCAGCACCTCCCGGTCCTCCGGGGAGAGGGCAGTCACCGCCGCCCTCACTTCGGGTAAATGTTCCAAAGTCTTATTTTCTGCCATTGACACCTTCCTTTCTTTTCGGAAATTCCAGTTTGAAGTTGATGTATTTGCCACCCGTGTCATCCAAGATCACCGCAGCGTCATAAGCAGCCTGTTTCTTTTCAGACCACATTCCCTTGACATTGGTACGTCCCTTTTTCAGAAGGTCCGTTGCCATCTTCTTTGTCAGCTCCTTCTTGCGGCTCGTCCAGAAGCGGTCATTTTTCCAGAGGACGAAACCGCAGGACCGATCCGAACACGCAAAGTTCTTCTTGCCCTCATAAACCGGCTGGCCGCAGCGGGGGCAGGTACCAATCACTTCCTTCTCCGGGGCAAACAGCTTTTTGCCATCCTCGGAAATGCAGGAATAGGTGGACACGATCTCTTGAACCATCGTGCGGATACCATCCATGAAGGTATCCGGGTCAGCGCCGCCTTTTGCGATCTCCGTCAATTTCTGCTCCCATTCCGCTGTCAGCATGGGAGAGGTCAGTGGCTCCGGTAGAATCGTGACAAGGTTGATACCGGCTTTTGTGGGGATCAGGCTCTTGCCCTTTCGCTCCACAAATCCGGCAGCCACCAGCTTTTCGATGATTGCCGCCCTGGTCGCAGGCGTGCCAAGACCTTTTCGTTCCGCCTCGTCGGGGATATTGTCTTTGCCTGCGTTCTCCATAGCGGACAGGAGGGTATCTTCGGTATAGGGCTTCGGCGGCTGGGTGAAATGCTCGGTAACAGCAACCTCCGCACCGTCAAAAGTCTGCCCTTCGGCGAAGTCCGGGAGCGTATCGCCGTCCCCATCCGCAGGTCTTTCTTTCAGGGAAGCACGGAAAATGCGGTCGATCTCCCGCCAGCCTTCGGAGAGGATGCGCTTGCCCTTTGCGGTAAAGGAATGGCCGCCGCAGTCGAAAGTTGCCGTGACTGCCTCATACATATACAGCTCCGCCGGCGCACACAGCAGCTTGCAGCAGACAAGGAGGAACAAATTGCGCTCGCCCAGAGGCAGACCCTTGATATCTGCCTTTTCAATCTCCATCGTGGGGATAATGGCGTGGTGGTCGGATACATCCTTATCGGAGATCATGGTCTCCATCAGAGGGAAGAAGTCTGTGCAGCTATCAAAAGGCGGCAGTTTCGCCGCCAGGTGGATCACGCAGGACGCCGTTTCCGCCATATCGGAGGTCAGATACCGACTGTCCGTGCGGGGATAGGTCAGCAGCTTCTTTTCGTAGAGGCTCTGGGCGTAGTCAAGGGTCTGCTTCGCCGTGTATCCGAACAGGCGGTTTGCCTCACGCTGCAAGGTGGTAAGGTCATAGAGCTTCGGAGGCTGTTCTTTTTTCTGCTCTTTCGTGACAGCGGTACAGGTGACGGCCGCACCCTTGCACATGGCCGCTGCCTGTTCCGCCTTCGCCGGATCGGTGAATTTCTCCGACACTGCTTCGGCTCCATCCAGCGTCAGGCGCAGCAGATGATATTTTTCTTTGTGGAACAGCGTGATCTTCGCGTCACGCTCCGCCAGCATTGCCAGTGTGGGGGTCTGAACACGGCCCACATTCAAGGTGCGGTGATAGAGAACGGAGAAAAGGCGCGCGGCGTTGATCCCCACCAGCCAATCCGCTTTCTGGCGGCAGAGGGCGGATTGATACAGGGATTCATAATCGGCGCCGGGGCGCAGGTCAGAAAAGCCCTCTCGGATAGCGCTGTCCTCCATCGAGGAAATCCAGAGGCGAAGGACCGGCTTGCGGCAGCCGGTCATTTCATACACCAGACGGAAGATCAGCTCTCCCTCACGTCCGGCGTCACAGGCATTGACGATGGTATCCACATCGGGGCGGTCCATCAGGACGCGGAGATTTTCAAAAGCGTCCTCCTTGCCCGGCGCCAACACATAGCGGAAAGGCTCCGGCAGGATGGGAAGGTCGTCATAGCGCCACTTCTTGAAACGCTCGTCATAGCCCGCCGCATCCATGGGGGAAACAAGGTGCCCTACACACCAGGAAACGATCAGGGCGTTCCCCTGAAAATAACCATCGGCCCCGGATTTAGCACCTAGGGCCGACGCGATAGATTTTGCTACACTTGGTTTTTCTGTGATTATTAGCTTCATATTTTCTCCTTTTGTGGTACAATAATTACATGGGGTGATTGATTTGGTTCTGATGAATATGTATGGTAAGATACCGGAAACGATAATTTCTAAAAAATTAGGAATTGGTATTTGTAATCCTGCACCAGATTGGGTAGAAGGATTACAAGATGATTTTGAAGAAGAACTCTTAATTCATGAACATGAGATATCTTCATTCAAAAAATCAGGATATGATACTGCCTGGGCCTCTGACCGTTATAATTTAGAAAAGATAGTGTTCCAATTAGGTTGGCAAGAAGAAGGAAAAACTTCCATGCAGATTATTGCTGAACACTTAATTGAAATCCAAGTCTTAGACTTTGATAATTCGTTATTGCAGATGAAAAACGATCATTTAGATAGCCCGACATGCGAGCCTCAATATCCAAGAAAGTTTTTGAATTTATGTTGTAAAATACAGTCGTCACAATCGGCTCAAACAGTTATTCCAAATCAAATACCTTTCTCAACTTATAACTCCGATGATTTTCAGCAAAAGCCTTTGATACTTAATTTTTTAGGAGCAATGCTACATCCGCATCCTAATTATCCGATTTCAATACCTGACTATACAGCAGGAGGGGTAAAGTCTCTAGAATATATAGGTAGTCTAATTGACAATTTCTTAGTCACAGATAAAGATTTTTGGCTGTTTGATTACATAGTCAATGCCGTGTTCAACGACGAATCTCATGATGCCTATCATATATTCAAAGTGATGTCCCTTATTGAAATGCTTATTATCACTCCTAAAGGAAACGGAAAAACTGTAGGAGAACTCGAACGTAAACTTCCGCAGTTCCTTCCAGATAGAATACCTGTCGAAGAACGCGCATTGTTCTCTGAAATTGTGCGTAAACTTAGAAATAAAATTGGACATGGTGATTTTGAGGCCGTACAGCAACTATTAGACCAGTATCGCAACTCTTTTATGCAAAACTTCTGGTACGATGAATTTGAATATAGCATTGAGAACTGGACATACGGCAACATATGTATTAATCTTGATTCGGCGTTAAATGAGATTTTATGGCTAATGTTATCTGATAGGGCGCAACTAGCATCAGTTCAAATGAGTTAATAATAGGCTCTCACCGCTAATGTTTGACGGTGAGAGCTATATTTTTTAACTATTTCGTTTCCTCGTCCTCAGTCAGATATTCTTCTTCATCCTCCAGGTCGAAATCATCCAGATCAGCGGGAACTTTCTTGCCCTGCTTCGGTTTCAGAACCAGGAAATAGACCGCTGCGCCGCCTCCGGCTGCAAGGATCAGCAGCACAGCCAGGATCGCCCCGGTATTGCTTTTCTTTTCAGGCTTCGGATTCTCCGGCTCGGTGGGCTCCGCAGCTTTCTGTTCTGTACCAACACATTCACTGAGGTTTTTTACGCAGACCGGGCAAGCGGTATTGACCGCACCGGCCTGGCACTTTTCCGTACAGGTGCAGACAATAGGTGTTTCCGCCTTTTCTCCATCCTCCGTGAGCGCCATGAGATCGGCTTCATCCACCTGGTTCAGAAAATGCACGGTTTCCTCGCCCTCGTCGTCACGGTCGATAATGAGATAGAACACATTGTCGTTCTTCGTTTCTACTGTAATAAACTGCTTGCCGCTGGCGGCAGGGCTGCCGATATCGTCAATCAGTGACAGGTTCCCGTCCGGTGTCAGGGCGGCACCGCTATTCAGACCGCCGCCCAGAATCCCCAGCACATTTTCCAATGTTTCCGCGTCCAGAGAGAAAGGACCTTCCCCGGAACCAGCCTCGCCGTCACTTACCGTCATGTAGCCGGAATAGACATAGCCGACTTTCTCCGGCAGGATGACCTTCAGCCAGTCGCCGTCCGTGCCAATCACCTTCACGGTCGTTCCATTGGGAAGCTGGGTGAAGGCGGTGTAGTCCATTCCCGCACCCGTGCGGACATTCAAATTGCCGCCGCCCGTGGTGACGGTGCCGGTCTGCTCAGAGTCATTTTCGCCGGAACTGAACTGGATACCATCATCGGTGACGGATACCGTGACCTGGCTGCCTGCCAGAGCGGAAAGCAGATCAGAAACATCCCCGACCGTTTCCTGTTCGGTCACGGATTCCGTGCTTTCCTCGCCGCCGCTGGCAAAGGCAGTGACAGAAAAAGCGGCAGTGCTGAGCACCACCGCCAAAAGAGCCGATACCATTTTTGTCATAGAGTTATGTTTCATCCTCGTATCCCTCCGTTTCCTCATGCTCGGTGCTGGCCTCCTGCAGCATACCTTCCGGCAGGGAGATCATACCGCTGGCGTAGGCTTTCAGGAAGGCGGTCAGCTCCTTGTTGTCCATTTTCACGGCTTTCACCATGCGGACAATTTCCAGATTTTCTTCCTCCGCAAGCTGCGCCTCCAGCGCACGAAGGCGTTTCTGCTGTTCCGCGATCTTTTCTTTGGTTTTCGCAATATCGTTGCGGATCTTCTGTGTCATTGCCATAAATCAAATTACCTCCATATCGTTTTTTAGTTGTAGGGCGGTCGCCCGAAAGCGTAAAAGTGGGATTGCCAGTAGCTTGTGTTGATATCTGCATACTGGATGGGGTCGCCGCAGTGCAGCATTTTTCCACCGCCCACATAGATACCCACATGGGAAACGCCCGGTGTATCGTAAGTGCCGACGAAAAAGATCAAGTCGCCGGGTCTTGCGTTGGCAGAGGATACCGGGGTGGAAATATTGTAGAGCCCCTGGGCTCCCAGCCTGCCCGTATTGCAGACGCCGCTTTGCGTCAGCGCCCAGGATACGAAGCCGGAGCAATCAAAAGAAGTGTTCGGATTGCTGCCGCCCCAGACATAAGGATATCCGATGTACTTCTCCGCCTCGGTAATGAGCGCTGCAAAGGTTTCATCTTCCAGTGCGGAAGGCGGGATATCATAGGTGGTGGGCGGTTTGGTGTACTTGTCCACATAGCCGGAGCCGGGAAATAAATCTTCCCGGTTTCCCAGCGTTGCCATATAGACCGCATACAGGGAAAGCGTTTCTTCGTCCATGATGTAGACCGGCACATGGGAAAGATCGAAGTTTTCCAGCCTCACCTCGCAGATATAGTAGTTGTACGGTACTTCCACGTCATAGTTATTTCCCTCGCTGTCTGTCCGTGTCTCCGTCCGATAGCGTACCTCCACCTCCACGGTCTGCGTCAGGATGTACTGCTTTTCAAAGAGCATTTGCAGTTCCTCCTGAACCTCGTCGATGGTGAAAACCCCTTCATGGAACGCCGTGAGAATGGAGATCAGCACATAAGGGTCATGCTCGATCTCGTCCAGGTCAAAACGGTATTCGTCATATCCGGGGTGCAAAGCCTCATAGTGGCTCAGCTCATATTGAAGTTCCTGCTCCAACTCGCAGTAGGCCGCCTCCGCAGCCAGCATATCCGCATCCTCGGAGAGATAAGAAGAAGTAAATACACCGCCCACGCCGGAGCCTGCCATCATGGAACAGGAAGATACCCCGCCAAACAGCAGAGCAACACAGGCGCCAATGCCGATCACCAATAGCACCGCCCGGCTATGGTGCTTGATGTAGAGGAATGTTTCCTTGAAGGCGTCCTTTGCTTTCTGCGCCGCACTTTTCGCCGTGGCTGCTGTGTTCTTTGCGGTTTTCTCTGCCTGTCGCAGCTCCTTTGCGTAGTTCCGCTTGATCCGCTGTTTCTGCAGAAAGCGAGATACCGGGTTAGAAGCTGCCAATGCAGGATCATCATGCAGTGCCTTTTGGTAAAGGTACTCGGCGTTTGCCTTGACCGAAGCCTGCTCTGCCTTCGCCGCGTCACGCCAGGGCTTTGTGCGGTGATGGTGGACGGCGGCACGGACTTTACCTTTTCCGTAGGCAAGCCCGCGTTCTGTCAACACCTCGCCCTTGTGTCCAGCCTCAACACCCACATTTTCCTGTTCCACCTCATGCACCTTCGCATGGGCGGCGTGAACGATCTCATGGACCGGCCGGGAAAGCGGATTGTGCCGCAGGCGTCCGTTGGGGCGTTTCTCCACTTCTTCAAAGTGAAGCTGCGTTTTGCCTTTTCCAGCTGCCTCGTCCAAAATTCGCTCGGTACGGAGAACTTTCTTTGTGGAGATGGCGGCTTTCGCCGCGTCCAGCCTGTCCGCCGCACGGTCGGAACGGTCAATGTACTTTCCAAGTGCGGGATCGGCACGTTCTTCCTCGGTGAATTGCAGACGGGAGGACGGGCGCCGTCTTGCGGCAGAGCCGTCCCGCACCGCCTGGGCGTCAGCCTTTTCCGCCTTTCGTGCGGTTTTCTTCTCATGGTGCTCCGCTGCACGCAGGGCAAGGTCAGCAGCCGCGCCAGCGGATTCTTCCGAAGAAGAGGACAGTTCCGTTTCCGGCTCCCGGTTGCTGATATGTTCCACCTCGCCCGTGGCAAGATTTTCCGATACCGCACCGTCACGGGTCATTTTCTGCGTGATCTTATCGGTTGCTTTCAGTTCCCTCATAGGCAGTCGCCTTCCTTTCCATAGGGGCAAAAGTCGCCGCAGGTGCCATTCTCGATCATGGCGATATAGCGGAAAATGGGATAGGCCTGGGGCGGGCAGACCGCATTTCCTAATGTTTTCAGCCGCAGCGCCCGGTCATCCATGTGCTCGGTCATGCGGGGGATTCCTTCCGGTTCGGCGGCCCAGAGGATACGTCCGTCCATCCTTTCGGGAAGCCCATGAGCCATTCCACCCAATCCGGATTCAGCGCCGCCGTTTCGGACACCGGCCGCTCCTGGGAGATGATCTGCGCCGACAGGTTTCCGCCCTTCTTCGCCGGATCGAAGGCTGATGGCTTCAAGGTCGAGCGGAAACCGTCCGACGCCACCGGGGTCAGATAGAATACCGCCGCCGACAGGCTGAGGCTCCAAATCGCCCCGTTTCGGTTCCGCTTGCGGAATATCCCATTGTCCGACAGGAACACATCCAGGTTGGCCGCGTCCCTGGCGGTGTTGTTGTCGGAGGCAAGGGGTGTGGGAAACATCAGCCGCGACGATAAAAGTTCGTTGGCGCTCATGCCATGCGCCGACGCCGCAAGCCGGAAATACGAATGGGAGAACAGCGTATCCCGCTTTTGCCAGGTCAAAGATCGTTTTGTCGAGCCCCATATTGATGAAGCCAGCAACATTTTCCCCAAGCACCCAACGGGGCCGCAGTTCGGTAATAACGCGGCACATTTCCGGCCACAGGTAGCGTTCATCCGAAAATCCCTTCCGTTTTCCGGCGGTGGAGAAGGGCTGACAGGGAAAGCCGCCTGAGATGACGGTAACTGTTTCAAGTCCTGTTTTTTCAAAAAACGCCTCCTTCGTGAAAGTAGTAATATCCCGGAACCTTGGAACATCCGGCCATCGTGCAGAGAGGACGGAGTGCGGAAAATCCGCCCACTCACACTGGCAGACGGTTTCAAACCCGGCAGCCTCCGCCGCCAGATCCAGACCGCCAATGCCGGAAAACAGGCTCACATGGGTCAGTTGATTTGCTATTTTGTATTCACCTCATTTCTGGGCATAAAAATAGCACCCATGATATTTCCACGAGTGCTAAATCTACAATCTTTCTATTCGGTTGGAGTAGATTTTAATATGCCACTAATTAGATATATTTCGGTCAATCCTTTATTAACCTTGCTTGATTTGCTGCCATACAAATCTGATCGCATTGCTTTGATTAGGCTGGTAAATGCTTTAGTATATTGAGTTTCGTAATCAGCAACATTATTATTTTTTAGGTGGTTTATCAATAAGTCTGCAAATTCATATAGAGACGATAAAACTTTAGGACTTGCGATAATAGTCAAATTATTGAAAGCATGGTTATATCTTATGGTTGCCTCCGCAGACTCTGAGTTATTCATATTCTCACTTAACGCATGAATAAATTCCAAATAGTATTGCTCTTTTAATTTTCGCTCTTCAAATTTCAGCTTACTATGTTTGTTTAAGGAATCAGTAATAATAGCTGTGATAATGGCAGTAAATGTCGCTAAAAGAGCAACGATTATCGTTGTATTCATATCAGTTCACCTCGTGCATATTATATCTCCATTCTCTATAAAAGTCTATTTGTATTACCTTAGGATAGTTTTAACTCACCTCCTCCGGCTTTGTTGTCATAATGCTGTAAAGTTCATTGTCCTTCGGGAAGTCATCCACAAAAGGCAGGATCACATTGCCGAAGAAGATCAGCCCCTCGCCGGGGCCTGCGTTGCTGATATGTGCCGCCTGCTGATTGGAGATGTTCAGACGCTCGCAGAGGATTTTTCTGTCTCCGCTGGCCTGGTTCAGAAGGTATACAAAATCGCTGTTTTCAAAGATGTTCTCGATCTCCGGGGAGGAAAGCAGGTCCTTGATGTTCTGCGTGATCCCCGTGGGGATTCCGCCCCATTTGCGAAAGCGTTTCCAAATCTCCACGCTCCAGGAACCAACCTCGCCTCGCAGCAGAAGATGGAACTCGTCCACGAAATACCAGGTGGATTTGCCCTGATCCCGGTTTTGGGAAACACGGTTCCATACCTGGTCCTGGATCACCAGCATACCCAGGCTTTTGAGCTGTTTTCCCAGCTCCTTGATATCGAAGCAGACAATGCGGTTGTTGATATCCACATTGGTGCGGTGGTTAAAAACATTCAAACTGCCATGTACATACAGTTCCAGTGCCGCCGCGATCCGCTGTGCCTCCGGCTCCGGCTGCCGTTTGATCTCGTCATACAAATCTTCCAGCAGCGGCATATTCTCCGGGCGGGGGTCCGCGATATAGGGGCGGTACACGATCCGCACGGCACGGTCAATGACCGTTTTTTCCACCGGCTCCAGACCGTTCCGGCCGCCTGCCGCCAGTTCACAGAATGACAGGATAAAGTCAGATTTCAGCGCCAGCGGGTTATCGTCCTCGCTGTAATTGAGGTTGATATCCATAGGGTTCACATACTGCGTGCTGGTTGGAGAGATTTTGATGACCTGTCCTTCCAGACGGTTCACCAGCGGAAAATATTCTGCCTCCGGGTCGCAAATCAGAATATCGTCCTTTGTATTCAGGAACACACCCACGATGGAACGCTTTGCTGAAAAACTCTTGCCGCTGCCGGGCGTACCTAAGATCATGCCGTTGGGCGTTTTCAGCTTTTTGCGGTCAGCAAGGATCATGTTGCTGGAAGTGGCATTGAGCCCGTAGTAGAGAGCTTCGCCGCCGTGGAAAATCTCCTGTGTGGTGAAGGGAACGAACACCGCCACCGCCGAAGTGGTAAGCCCGCGCTGTATCTTAATGCGGTTGACACCCAGGGGCAGAGCCGACACGAAGCCGTCCTCCTGCTGGAAGTCCAGCCGCACCAGGGAACAGTTATATTTCTGCGCCACGCTTGCCGCACGGAGAAGGTCATTCTCCAGTTTTTGCTTGCTGTCCGAAAAATTCACCACCAGAAAGGTCATCAAAAACATTCGCTCATTCCGGCTTTGCAGATCACGGAGGATGTTCTTTGCCTCGCCTGCGTAGGTGGCAAGGTCGGTGGGGATGATATCCATATCGAAACCCTCACGCACAGCCTTTTTCTGCGCGTCAATCTTCATACTGTCAATGTCGGTGATCTTTCGCTTGACCGTTTTGATTGCCTCGTTCTGGTCCATGCTGCGGATATGGAGGCTGACAAGCAGCCCGCTGTCCGTATCCAGCAGTTCGGTGAGCATACGGTCATCCATTTCCGGTGCGCTGATCTGCAGAAAGGACACGGCACAGAATTTATCCGCCATCGTGAACTTCCTTGCTTCACCGAAGCGGAAAGAAGAAGGTGCGATAAAATCCTGGACCGACAGGCCGGAAGGGGCAAGCCAGCTCCATTCAAAGGCAAACCGTTCCCCGTCCGGGTGCAGGATGCCGTGGAGCATTTCCAGCCACTCCTTGCCGCCAAGCTCCTTTGCCAAAGCACCCATGACCTTGAAATGGTTAAGGGCGTCCATGACGATCCGGGAAAATCGTGCCCGTGCGGTTTTGCTGTCCCGTGCCTCGATGGTGAGGGTCAGATACTTTGTTTTGATAAGACCGTTGTTGCCCCGTTCAAGCTGCTTGCGGAGCATCTGCGTGTAAAGCTCACGGATATGGTCGAAGTGATCTCCCTGTGCCGCGATCTCGATACGCTTCACAAAATCCTCCCGGTTCATGCGGCGGCTCACAAGGGAGAGTTGCATCCCGATAGAAGCGTCATGGGCGTTATACATATCGCAGAGAGCTTCAAAAATCGCCGTCTGGTCGTCAGGCTTTGCAAGCTGATAATTCACATCCTCGAACTCGATACACTTCGACCAGGTGTGGTCGTCCAGCTTGCACAGACCGTCCGGGTACATCTGGCGGAACGGTAAGGTATCCTGTGCGGAATGTACCTTGCCGTCGCCTCTGGCAGTTTCCAGGATACGGCTGATCTCACGCTTTTCCGCGGCGGTGAGCTTTACCGTGGGTTTTGCAGCCTGCCGTGCCTGCGGCTCTGGCTTTCGCTTTCTGAACAATGGCTTTCACCTCCTTTTCCGCCTGGGCCTGCCGCTCCAGGGCTGCGTAGAAATTGTTTGTCTGATAAGGTCGTTCCTTCGTCCGCAGGAACATACAGCGGATGACCTGTCCGGCCACCACCTCCAGGGGTTGGCCGTGCCGCTCATACATGGCGAGCAGAAAGAACGGGAGCATGACGATAATCATGCAGAACGCGGCGGCGCTGTTGCTGACCGTGCGTCTGAGCAAAAAGAAAAGCGGTACTCCGATGAGTGCCGCCGCTCCGAAACATATAAGCTGCCGTTTGGTAAGCCCAAACAACACTTTGGATTTTACTTTCGTCAAATCCTTTGGAATGGTTACATATGCCAATTTATCATCTCCTATAATGAAAAAAGCAACTGATTCTCACAGTTGCTTTTTGTTTAATATTTGGCTTTAGTTGAAGTCAATGCGACAGTATAGCATTTCGTAAATTACGATTTTAACGCATATTCCACCATCTTCGTTATATGACACTTGGTAACGATATTGACCTTCCTGCACATGATTCCAGAACATAAAACCAAAAGCCTCTCCTGTTCCTATATTTTGTACAACAAATGGGGTTATACATCCTCTGGAACCAACTTCGGGAGCAATGTCTACTTGAGGAATTTCTTCAAACTCATCAATAGTTTCCTCTGACATATTAAACGCAAAATCATATTTTAGGCTGACTTGTGTATCGTCAAAGCAAATGTGATCCACTTCAAATCCTGCGTGACCCTTAGCAAGCTTTACAATGATTCTGCATAAGCGGTTTTCATCAATGGTATAGTGAACCTCACCGTTATTTGTTATTATCTGTTCATCAAGAAGCTTTTTTAGGCGATCATCTTTTGCTAACCGTTGATTAGTATCTACTCGTCGGGTGTAATCTCTGTAAACAGCCTCTTTTAGTACATCAAGGAAACAAGATACATATTTCTCATCATCAGAGTAACCATTATTACATTCAAAACACGCCGGAACTGTAGCCATATTTTCGGGATAAGGTTCCGTTAGAAATGCTTTTGAAGGTACATGCTCCCTTGTTGTCGCAGGATTCCCACAATATATACATCCATTTTTAACCGATTTGTCCCATGAAGTATAATATCCTAATCCATCCGTTCCGCCCGGTCGCTTTCGTTGTTCCATATTATCACCACCTAAAGCAATTATACCATTGTATTACAAAATTTTCACCTCCTTAATGCGCTCCGAACAGGCTCTTAGAGAGGCTGCCGGTCTTGAACAGGGCGAAGCACAGCAGGACCGTGTAGCCCATGCAGGCCCATATCGCGCCTGAGATATTTCCGTCCGTGGCGATACTCTGTACCAAAACAGAGTAGATTCCCACGCACACCATGATTAGAAATGCCTGGAACGCCAATGCAAACAGGGATTTCAAGTAGTTCTGTCCTGTATGGCTCCAATCCCGGTTTGTCATAGTGGCAAGCGGAATCGGTCCAACGGAAGTCGTCAAATACACCTCGATCATGCGGCCGTAGATGACAAGCATGATACAGATGGAAAGGGCGTTCATGGTAAGTCCCACAAAAAGGGACTGAAACCACAGCCCGAACAGTTCTCCCGTGCCCAGGGCTTCAAGCTGCGCCTCCATATCCGTGATGACGCTGCTGATATCAATGGAGGTATTCCCGATGATGACGCCCGCGCTGCTGTTCACAACGCTTTGCCCGACATCGAAGATACCCATGACGATATTCCATGTGTTCGTCACAATGAGAACGGCACAGAAAGTCTTGAAAATCCACTTGAAGAACATCCAGGTATCTACATCGTGCAGATTGTTTTTCTCTGTCACAAGCTGGATCAGCTCATAACACATTACGAATGTCAGGATAACCCCGGCGATTGGAACGATCACCGTTTCAGAGAGGTTTCGGATCATAGAAAAGACGCCGCTGTTCCATGCCAGCGGCGTCTGTCCCACTTCACCGGCGATCTCGCCTACTTTGGTATTGACCGTATCGAACATGCCCGACAGGTTTCCCGTGATCCCCTCGATGAGCAGCCCTCGGAGCCATTCATCGAGTTTGTCGAGTATGCCGCCCATAAGCGATCACCGCCGGACGATCAACCGAACAGGCCGGAGAGCAGAGGTACAAGGGTGATGCCGATGAGGGCGACACCGCCGCCGGCCATGAGCTGTTTTATCCCCAATTAGGTGTAAAACTCTGCTCGATGGCGGGCGGCGGCGTACAAAAAATCTATATGGTGTTTTTAAGAGAACCGTCCCGGCGGGACAGGTCAGGCAGTGACCTGTTCCACCTCCGGGATGGGCTTGAGATCAAAATGAATTTCGATAGAAATGTGTCTTGTTTTATCTTCGTCAATATTTGTAAACATTCTGTGAACGAGAAGCCATCGCCCGCCGTTCGTCGCTGCAACTCTTTCTGCTTTTACGGTATCGCAGCAGCGATAGGATTGCGACATACCAACGGTAACTTTGGCGTTACCATTAGCAGCATTCGACCAGAGTGTTTTTCTTTCTCCCTACCCTTACTACAATCTCAAAAACGCTTTTTGGCCAGTTCTGCAAATAAAGCGTTTGTGATAAACCGTCCTGTCCGCTTTTCACCACTACTACGGTCTGGTGTGGGCGATTTGGCAAAGCCGGACACAAAAAATTGGACAAGACTTTCGCCTTGCCCAATCTGCACGAGCAGTCCCCTCATCTTTATTCAATCTTAATACGTCGCAAATGTTCCTTATCCGCTCTTAAAATCTCCGGCTGTATGCTGTATAATATAGCCATCACAGAAATAAGGAGCTGCCTTTATGCCGGAAGAGATCATTCGTCGAAAGCGCCGCCTTTCGTCTTTTCAAATTATCATATTAGGTTTTGCCGGGGTCATTCTGCTCGGAGCGCTGCTGCTGATGCTGCCGATCTCCACGACTGGAGGGAATGTAACTCCATTCAATGAAACGCTGTTTACAGCAACCTCTGCCGTCTGCGTGACAGGGCTTGTGGTGCAGGATACAGGCAGCTACTGGTCAACCTTTGGGCAGGCGGTTATTCTGGCGCTGATCCAAATTGGTGGTCTTGGTGTCGTAACCGTAGCAGCATCGTTTGCGCTGTTGTCCGGGCGAAGGATCTCTCTGATGCAGCGCAGCACCATGCAGGATGCAATTTCAGCCCCAAAGGTCGGCGGGATCGTCCGTCTGACACGCTTTATCCTACGAGGGACGTTTCTGATTGAGCTGCTGGGGGCGCTTGCCGTGCTGCCGGTGTTCTGCCGTGACTATGGATGGCGCGGCGTCTGGATGGCGGTATTTCATTCCATATCTGCTTTTTGCAACGCCGGGTTTGACATTCTTGGGACAGAAAGCAACCGCTATCCATCTCTTACCGGCTATGCGGGCAGTCCGGTAATCAATATCACGATCATGCTGTTGATCGTGATTGGCGGCATTGGATTTCTGACGTGGGATGACATCTTTGAAAACAAGTGGCGGTTTCATCGCTACCGAATGCAGAGCAAGGTGATTCTCGTCACGACAGGTCTTTTGATTTTTCTGCCTGCTGTGTTTTTCTTCTTTTCAGACTTTTCCGCGCTTCCCGCCGGAAACCGGCTGCTGGCATCCTTTTTTCAGTCCGTCACGCCGAGGACAGCGGGCTTCAACACGGTAAATCTATCCGCGATGTCCGGTGCGTCGCAGGGCGTGATGATCCTTTTGATGCTCATCGGCGGTTCTCCGGGTTCTACAGCAGGCGGCATGAAAACAACGACGCTGGCGGTCTTGGTTGCCAATGCCACTGCGACCTTCCGCCAGCGGGAGAGTGCCCAATTTTTCGGACGCAGAGTCGATTGCAGCGCTGTCAAAACCGCCGCGACCATTCTGACGATGTATCTGGTGCTGTTCTTTGGCGGTGCGGTCTTTATCAGCGCATACGAGAATCTTCCGCTGTCTGCCTGCCTGTATGAAACGGCATCGGCGGTCGGGACGGTGGGATTGACACTTGGTATTACACCGCAGCTGCGCATTCCATCGCAAATGGTGCTGATCTTGCTCATGTATCTGGGCAGAGTCGGCGGTCTTACCCTCATTTATGCGGCACTTTCCAGCAAAAAAGTGGGGAATGCAAGGCTGCCGCAGGAAAAAATTACGATTGGATAAGGAGCTTTTTCACATGAAAAACATTCTATTGATTGGCACAGGCCGCTTCGGACGTCATATCGCAGTACAGCTTTCTCAGCTGGGGCATCAGGTCATGGCGGTCGATACAAACGAGGAACGAATCAATGATGTGCTGCCATATGTCACCAACGCACAAATTGGCGACAGTACAAACGCGGAGTTTCTTTGCTCTCTTGGCATCGGAAATTTTGATGTCTGCATCGTGACCATCAGCGGTAATTTTCAGAACTCGCTGGAAACCACCTCGCTGCTGAAGGAGCTGGGGGCAAAGTGCGTGGTGTCGCGTGCCGAGCGTGATGTGCAGGCAAAGTTTCTGCTTCGCAACGGTGCAGACCATGTAGTCTACCCGGAAAAGCAGGTGGCAAAATGGGCAGCGATCCGATACACTGCCGACCATATTTTCGACTACATAGAGATCGACGAGCAGCACGCCATTTTTGAGGTGGAAGTACCGGAAGGCTGGGTCGGGAAAAGCATTGGCGAACTGGATATCCGCAGAAAGTTTGGAATCAACATTCTTGGCATCAAACATTCGGGAAAAACCGACGTATCCATTACACCGGATACGGTGCTGTCCGGGGAAATAACGCTTTTAGCACTGGGCGAGTACAAAGCGCTGCAAAAGTGCTTCCGAATCTGAACGGACGGTGAGGGTGTGTAGAAGATGTCGTTTTGATCGCTGGGACAGCGTTAATGTTCCTGTTCGGCTGGCTTTTGATGAAGCGGCTGGATCGCTTTCTGGATGAAAATCAGAGCAAATTTCATTTCCGGACAACGAATCCGATTGGGCGCAGTAGAAACCTTCACATCTTGGTGCTATCATATCGTTTAAGAGGGGTGGTGAACATGTGCAGAACAAAGGAAGCGAACTGCCAAAAGAGCATATTCTTGTGTGCCTGTCCTCGTCTCCATCCAATGAACGCATTGTACGAATGGCAGGGAAAATGGCACAGGCATTTAGTGGCAGCCTTACCGCGCTCTACGTGCAGACACCCGGAGACGCTGATATGAACGCGGAAGATACCGTTCGCTTGCAGGCGAATATGCGTCTGGCTCAGCAGCTTGGCGCAGAGATCGTCACAACGCATGGTGAAGATGTGGCAACACAGATCGCGGAATATGTGCGGCTGTCTGATGTGACCAAAATTGTGATTGGGCGAAGCGGCGTACAGCGGCGGCATTTTTGGAGTGAACCGACGCTGACAGAACGGCTCATTGCGCTTGCACCGGAGGTGGACATTCATATCATTCCGGATGTGGAAGCCTATAAGAGCTACCGCAGGAAACGGCTGCTTACCATCCGTCCGGCGTTTCCGACCGCATGGGAACTGCTTCTGACCATCGGGATTCTGGCAGCTGCTACGGTCATCGGATGGGTCTTTCTGCGGTTCGGCTTTGCAAATGCCAATATCATCATGGTTTACCTGCTGGGGGTGCTTCTGACTTCCGCTTTTACCAGCGGATATACCTGCGGTGTGCTGTCCGCTTTTTTGAGTGTCATCCTGTTCAATTATTTTCTGACGGAACCCCGGCTGTCTTTGGCAGCCTATGGCAGCAAATACCCAATGACCTTTGCCGTCATGTTTGCAGCGGCGCTTTTGACCAGTACGCTTGCCGCAAAGCTCAAAGCCCATGCGCAGCTATCCGCGCGGGATGCCTATCGGACAAAACTCCTTTTTGATATGAACAGGCAGCTTCAAAAGGCGGAAACACCGGATGAGGTCTATCAGATGACCGCGACACAGATACAAAAGCTCATGCAGCGGGACGTTTTGATTTATCCGGCACAAGGCGACGCGCTGCTGGATGGGAATGTTTATCCGGCAGACGGAAGCAGTCCATACAGCATCCCGGATACTGACCAGGAACAGGACGTGATTCAATGGGTCTGGCATAACCGAAAGCGTGCTGGTGCAACGACGCAAAACTTTCCAAAGGCAAAACGGCTGTATCTTGCCATTCGTACCGGGCAGCAGGTTTTCGGCGTTGTCGGGATTCCGATGGAGAAGCAAACGCAGCCTGACGCATTTACATCCAGCGTGCTGTTTTCCATTCTCGGCGAGTGCGCTCTGGCGCTGGAAAGCCTACGCAACGCCGAAGAAAAGGAAAAAGCCGCCGTCCTTGCAAAGAACGAACAGCTTCGTGCAAACCTTCTGCGTTCAATTTCCCATGACCTTAGGACCCCGCTGACCTCCATTTCCGGCAACGCGGATACGCTGCTGCACAGCTATAACGTGCTGGATGAACAAACGCGGAAACAGATTTTTACGGACATTTATGACGATGCGCAATGGCTGACGGGACTGGTTGAGAATTTACTTTCCATTACGAAAATCGCGGACGGCAGCGTCAAGCTGCGCCTTTCCGATCAGGTCGTGGACGACATCGTATCGGAATCGCTCCGGCATATCGACCGAAGGTCGGCGGAACATCACATTACAGTGGATTGCGGAGATGAGCCGCTGCTGGTGCGGGTGGATGCGGGACTCATCATGCAGGTGCTTATCAACTTGGTGAATAACGCAGTCAAATATACTCCGGCTGGCTCGAACATCCGGATCACGGCAATCCCGCGAGAAAATATGGCCGAAATATGCGTCAGCGATAATGGTCCCGGTATTCCAGATGAACTGAAGGAACGTGTTTTTGAAATGTTTTTTACCGGGGGCAATCCGATTGGCGACAGCCGCCGAAGTCTTGGGCTTGGCCTTACGCTCTGCCAAGCCATCATTCATGCCCATAATGGCGAAATGACATTGAAAGATAATTCGCCGCATGGCTGCATTTTTTCCTTTACAGTACCGCTCAGTGAGGTGAACCTAAATGAATAAGCCACTCGTCCTCGTTGTAGAAGATGATACGCCGGTGCGCAATCTGATCACAACAACGCTGAAAACCCATGAATACAGGTATCTTTCTGCGCAAAACGGCGCAAGCGCCGTGATGGAGGCGCTGTCTCACAACCCGGACATTGTGCTGCTTGATTTGGGACTGCCAGATATGGACGGTGTGGAGATCATCCGAAAAATCCGTTCGTGGTCAAATATGCCGATCATTGTGATCAGTGCCAGAACAGAGGATTCTGATAAAATCGCGGCGCTGGATGCCGGGGCGGACGATTATCTCACCAAGCCCTTTTCCGTGGATGAACTGCTGGCGCGGCTGCGAGTGACGCAGCGGAGACTGTCGCTGATGAAAACAGACGCAGCGCAGGAATCTCCGATTTTTACGAACGGTGCGCTGAAAATCGACTATGCGGCAGGCTGCGCATATCTTGACGGTGCAGAACTGCACTTGACGCCCATCGAATACAAGCTGTTGTGTCTGCTCTCAAAAAATGTGGGCAAGGTTCTGACCCACACCTACATCACACAGCAGATTTGGGGCAGCAGTTGGGAAAACGATATTGCTTCTCTGCGGGTGTTCATGGCGACCCTGCGCAAAAAGCTGGAACGCGGAAAAGACGGGCAGCAATACATACAAACGCACATCGGAATCGGCTATCGGATGCTCCGCGTCGAATAGCAGGCAGGCTTTCAAAAAATCTATGAATCATTATGCTGTTGAAAACCTGTTTGGCATAGAAGAGCTGAACATGTATGGTACGGTATCATCATCACATTCGGCATTTCTCAACACTCATTATCTAAGTTCAAGGGAACTGGAAATATAAAAATGGAAATCTTGCTCCTTGCAGTATTCTTTTATTTTTTGAATCAGTTTTTGATTCGTTGTATATTCCAACAGATACACTTCCACCCCATCCGCCTTGCACGTTTCCAAATATTTGCAGAAATAATCTCTCGTCTCGCTCGTTTGTTCACGAAAAGTTCCGCTATCAAAATCAATACTGCTCCATACGGATTCCTGATTTACGCCTGTCATAATCTGATCAATCGCCCCATAGCGTTCCCTATATTCCGCCACATAAGTATCTCCACCGTTGATGATGACCGCTTTTCCAAACGTCATCATGTTTTGTAGAATCGCTGTAATGCCTTCAAAAATACTCTCGTGCGGATCGTAATCATATACATCACAATTATCTATAAAGAATCCGTCAACACCTTTTTCATATAGTTCCTGAGAAAGCTGTCCTATAAACTTCTGCCAGTCTTGGTTTGCTACATCTACCCATCCTTCTTCCTCCCAGTGCTCATACTCACCGATCGCCAGTTCCGCATAGGTTGTATAGTACTCCCTGAAGTTTTCAATCGACCCAATATTTAAATATGTATATACGACTGTTCCGTTTTGATGGAGCCATTCAATATCCCTTTTTGTAAAATACTGTGCATCAATTACAATCGTTTCATACATTTTAAATCGTTCCAAAGATGAGGCGTCCGCATTTAAAAACACCCCATAATCGTTTTTCTCAAATTCCTTTGCTTGATTGGCTTTCACAAAAAAACATCCACCAATAAACATTAGAACAAATAATACAGCCAAGGCCACTGGTTGTTTGATCCTCTTCCCGCACAATGCCTCCCACACCCTTTCGGTGATTCTCGTTTTTTCCTCATGACTATCACATTTTACACATTGATGATTATGTTTTCCCAGATTTGTTGCTCAATTTGTATTTAAATTATACCATAAAACTCGTGAACAGTTTTACCGTCATTTTGGAATATTGGCGCAATCTGTTCCACGGTGTATGTGCGCGGTTCCGGCAGTGACTTTTTCTCTTTGTTTTCAAAGGTTTTCGGCGTTGTGATTGAGCAGTAAAAGGTCCCGTCAAGATTTATGCGCAAAATTGTTTGCAGGCTCCGGCTGAATGAAGTCAGCCGGCAATAGAGGCGTCGTCCATGACCGCCTCCAAGTGCTTCATGTTCATGTATTTCTTATT
>NZ_JACOPN010000011.1 GCF_014287875.1 Flintibacter faecis
CGCCAGCGTCCGGGGCAGACCAATGAAATCAGCCTGTTTGCCGGACTGATAAAATGCGGCGAGTGTGGGAAGTCGCTGACGATACGCTACACAAACGCAAAACATCCCCAGCAGATTTATTCCTGCAAGACCTACAATGCCTTTGGAAAGAACCACTGCACCCAGCACCGGATTGACTATGACACCCTTTGCAGCCATGTGCTGCGGAAAATCAGGGAATGCGCCAGAGCTGCCCTGATGGACGGGGAAGCGGTTGCCGACCGCCTGACCAATACCTGTGAAACCGAGCAGCGGGAACAGCGGGAAGCAATGGAACGCTCCCTCACAAGGGACGAGGAACGGATTGAGGTTCTGGACAAAATGGTCATGCGGCTTTATGAGGATATGATTGCAGGGCGTATCAGTGAGCAGAATTTCAACACCATGCTGGAAAAGACACAGACCGAGCAGACGGAGCTTAAAACAAAAGTGTCCGAGGGCAGAAAGCGGCTGTCCGATGAAGTCCAGCTTGCCAATGACGCAAAACAATGGGTGGAAGCCATTCAGGAATACGCCAACATCACAGAGCTGGACGCAGCCACCCTCAACCGCTTAATCAAAGAAATCGTCGTGCATGAGCGCATTGACGAAGATAAAACAAGACACATTTCTATCGAAATTCATTTTAATCTCAAACCCATCCCGGAGGTGGAACAGGTCACTGCCTGACCTGTCCCGCCGGGACGGTTCTCTTAAAAACACCATATAGATTTTTTGTACGCCGCCGCCCGCCATCGAGCAGAGTTTTACACCTAATTGGGGATAAAACAGCTCATGGCGGGCGGCGGCATCATCCTCATTGGCACCACACTGATCCCTCTGCTGTCTGGCCTGTTTTAAGGTAGGCGCTTATGGATTTTCTCACCGACTGGCTCACAAACTGGCTCAAAGAGCTTCTGATTGGCGGGATCATGGGAAACCTCGAAGGTCTTTTTGATACCGTCAATACCCAGGTCGGAGAGATTGCGGCACAGGTAGGGACTACCCCGGCGGCGTGGCACGCCGGGGTTTTCTCCCTGATCCGACAGCTTTCCGAAACGGTGATCCTGCCGATTGCCGGAATGGTGCTGACCTTTGTTGCCACTTATGAGCTCATACAGATGCTTTTGGAAAAGAACAATATGCACGAGGTTGACGTTGCGAACCTCTATAAATGGATGTTCAAAACAGCCTGTGCAATCTTAATCCTGTCAAATACATTCAATATCGTCATGGCTGTGTTCGATGTGTCGCAGAGCGTTATCGCGCAGGCAGGCGGGCTCATTCAAGGCTCCACCGATATTTCGGCGGATATGCTTGCCGAACTGGAAACCTCGCTGGAGGCGATGGACTTGGGGCCGCTTTTGGGGCTTTGGCTGCAGTCTGCGCTCATTGGATTTACGATGAAGGCGATGGGGATTATCATTTTCGTTTTGGTGTATGGCAGGATGCTGGAAATCTATCTGCTGACCAGTCTGGCCCCCATCCCCGTTGCTACGCTTTCCAACCGGGAGCTTGGCGGCGCCGGGCAGAACTACATCAAGTCCCTGTTTGCCGTGGGCTTTCAAGGGCTGTTGATCCTTGTATGTGTTGCAATTTACGCAGTGCTCATTCAAGGCATCGCAACAGGCGGCGATCCCATTGGGGCGATTTGGGGAACTGTGGGCTACACGGTTCTGCTTTGCTTCATGCTCTTTAAGACCGGGAGCATTGCCCAGCGTATCTTTGGCGCTCATTAACAGGAGGAGGTGCTTATGCCGAGAAGATACGGGGCGGATGGAACGCGCTTATGGAATGGAAAAACGCCGGAGGAGTTTACTGAGGCAGACGTTTACCGCTTTATGGCGGAAACGGAGGCCGTCCTGCAAAGAAAAGAGCTGATGGACGACCCCGCCCAGCCTGCTCCGGCAAGCGGAAAGGAGGAATTTTATCTGAGTAAGAACGACGATGTATTGCTGACCTCGGAGCAGATTGCTGCGGAGGAGCGGCGCTGGCTATTTGATGCTCCCATCGCGGAGCTTGCAGAAGTCAAGGGCGTTAGTATTGATGAGGCGGTAAAAATGCGGACGGATGCCGTCTTGCAAGAGGCGGTTGTTCCGATCACAGTATCTGTCCGCCCGATTGAGCCGCAGGGTAAACTGATCGGCTTCGCCAGCGTCAACTTTGGCGGTGTGGTCATCGACGATTTTAAGGTTGTGGATGGGAAAAACGGGATTTTCCTCGGTGCTCCCTCTAAGCCCGATCCTGCCAGCCGGACGGGATACCGGGCTACGGTTCGGATTCCTGACCGTGCCATACAGGAACGGATCAATGCGGCTGGTGTGGAGGCGTATCATGCGGCGGTGGAACAGCTTGTTGCACGGGCCCAGGCGGTACGGCCTGCCCCGATCAAGGAGCAGATGGCCGAGGCCGCGAAACAAGCTGGAAAAGAAAACGCTGCCCGGCCTGCGCCTGCCAAGGCAAAGGAGGCCCGTAATGACCGATAGCCGCACTTTGGGACAAAGTGTCCCGAAGGAGGGCTTGTTTCTCATGGATGGCATTGAGGGCCTGCGCTCCCTGCCCAAACATAGCGTGGATATGCTGTTGACTGATCCGCCTTACGGCACAACCCGGAATTATTGGGATGTGCCCCTGCCGCTCCCGGAGCTGTGGGAGGCGGTGAAATGGGCGGTCAAGCCGAATGGCGCAGTGCTGTTTTTCGCACAGTGCCCCTTTGACAAGGTGCTGGGCGCATCCAACCTCGCCATGCTCCGCTATGAGTGGATTTGGTACAAAGAGCGCGGAACGGGCTTTCTCAATGCAAACCGGGCTCCACTGAAGAAGTCCGAGAACATCTTGGTGTTTTACCAAAAGTCCCCGGTCTACAATCCACAGTTTACTTACGGCAAGCCATATACCCGTGTTCATTCCCGAAGCGGTACAAGCTCTAACTATGGGAAATTTGAACGGCAGGGCTCAGAGTCCAACGATGGCCGCCGCTATCCCGGAAATGTGCTTTTTGTGCCTACGGTGTCCGGCGGCATCCATCCCACACAGAAGCCCGTGGAGCTTTGTGAGTACCTGATCCGCACCTACACCCGCCCCGGCGAATTGGTCGCGGACATTTGCGCGGGCTCCGGCACAACCGCGATTGCAGCTATCAACACAGAACGTCGCTTTGTATGCTTTGAAACGGCCCCGGCCTTTTATGCCGCAGCCAGTGAGCGTATTCGTGCGGCGCAGGCAGTAAAAAGTTCTGGCGAGAAAGGAGTGTAATTATCCAGCAGTATTCTATCATTTACGCCGATCCCCCTTGGCGCTACTCGGCTAAGAAAGTACAGGGCGCGGCGGAAAACCATTATCCCACTATGAGCATTGAGGAGTTATGTGCGTTGCCTGTGGCTGATCTTGCAGCCCCGGACAGCGCACTCTTTTTATGGGCCACTTTCCCGCAGCTCCCGGAGGCGCTCCGGCTGATCGAGGCTTGGGGCTTCAACTATAAATCCGTTGCTTTCGTCTGGCTGAAAAAGAACAAGAAGGCGGATAGCTGGTTTTACGGCCTTGGCTTCTGGACAAGAGGCAATGCAGAAATTTGCCTGCTGGCAACCAAGGGCCACCCGAAGCGGCAGGCAGCCAACATCCATCAATTTATCGTTTCCCCGATTGAAGCCCACAGCAAAAAGCCGGACGAGGCCCGCGACAAAATTATTTCCCTGATGGGCGATCTGCCCCGCGTGGAGCTCTTTGCCAGGCAGACCCCGCCCGGCTGGGCTGTATGGGGAAATGAAGTAACACCAACCATCCCGGACTTTGGGACACATTGTCCCGAAGTGCAGAAAGGAGTGTAATCTATGCCCTATGTAAACGTACCAAACGATTTATCCAAAATCAAAACAAAAATGGCTTTCAACCTCACCAAACGCCAGCTTGTCTGCTTCGGCAGCGCGGGCGCAGTGGGGATTCCGGCCTATCTGCTGACCCGTGGCACCCTCGGCAATACCGGGGCGATGTTTCTCATGCTGGGAATTATGCTCCCGGCGTTCCTGCTGGCCATGTATGAAAAGGACGGCTTACCCTTTGAAAAGGTGGTGCGGAATATCATCCGGGCCAAGTTTCTAAGGCCGGGGATCAGGGCCTACCGAACCGAAAACATTTATGCGCCCTTTGCCGGGCCGGGCGCTGGAAAGGAGGATGTGATTGAAAAACACAAAGAAGAAAAACGGAGCCGCCGCCAAGGGTAAAGGCCGGGCGACCCTGTCTGCTCAGCAGACAATCCCGTATCTGTCTATGCACCCGGACGGTGTGTGCAAGCTCCCGGGCGGGCTCTATACAAAAACCGTGGAATATGAGGACATCAATTACTCCGTGGCATCCACCGAGGATCAGACCGCCATATTCAGCGGATGGAGCTCATTCCTCAACTACTTTGACAGTTCGCTGCCGTTCCAGCTTTCCTTTATCAACCGCCGTTCTCATTCCCGCAGCCGCTATCAGGTCAATATCCCAAAAGCGGATGACAACTATAACAGCGTCCGGGACGAGTTTACCGGGATGCTGAAAAATCAGATTGCCAAAAGCAATAACGGCATTGAACGCTCAAAATACATCACCTTTGGCATACCCGCCGAGGGGATTGCGGAGGCACGGCCCCGTCTGGAGCGTGTGGAGGCCGATGTCATGGGAAACTTTAAGCGACTGGGCGTTCCCTCGGAGCCGATGGACGGACGGGCCCGCCTTGCGCTGCTTCATAGCCAGATGCACCCGGGGAGCCGTGAGGCGTTCCGCTTTTCGTGGAAAGACATCTCGCAGACCGGGCTCGGCACAAAAGACTTTATTGCCCCGGACAGTCTCGACTTCCGCCAGTCCCGCACATTCCGCATCGGCCAGTATTGGGGCGCGGTGTCCTACTTACAGATTATGGCATCGGAGCTTTCGGATAAGTTGTTGGCGGAAATCTTGGAGCTGGATGCGGAAATGACCGTGACCATGCACATTCAGACCGTGGATCAGCTCAAGGCAATTAAGACCATCAAGGGGAAAATCTCGGACATCGGAAAAATGAAAGTGGAGGAACAGAGAAAGGCTGTGCGCTCCGGCTATGACCCGGATATTCTTCCCCCTGACCTGATCACATTCAGCAAGGACGCAGCGGAGCTTTTGGTTGATTTGCAATCCCGCAATGAGCGAATGTTTCTGCTGACCTTTACGGTGGTAAACCTTGCCCCTACTCGCCAGCGGCTGGAAAACGATGTGTTTACCGTGGGCGGTATCGTGCAGAAATACAACTGCGCTCTGCGCCGTCTGGACTGGCAACAGGAACAGGGCTTTGTTTCCTCGTTGGCCCTTGGTTACAACGAGGTAGAAATCCAGCGCGGTATGACAACCAGCTCCACAGCCATCTTTATTCCTTTTATGACAAGGGAGCTCCGCATGGCTGGGCAGGCCCTCTACTATGGCATGAACGCACTCTCTCACAATGTCATCATGGCTGACCGCAAAAAGCTGAAGTCGGCAAACGGGATGTATTTGGGTTCTACGGGCTCCGGCAAGAGCTTTGCCGCAAAGCGCGAGCTTTTGAATGTGTTTCTCACCATCCCGCAGGATCGGATCATTGTGGTTGACCCGATGGGCGAATATGCGCCGCTGGTGCGAAGGCTGGGCGGTCAGGTGATCGAGATTGCCCCGGACAGTCCGCACCACCTCAATCCGATGGATGTGGAGCTCAATATGGCTGCCGGAGAAAGCCCACTTTCCATGAAGGCGGATTTTCTTTTGTCCCTGTGCGAGCTGGTGGTCGGCGGCAAGGAAGGCTTGCAGCCCATTGAAAAGACGGTCATTGACCGCTGTGTGCGTTTGGTGTACCGGGAGCAGGCGCTCGGATTGGAAACCGCAAAAACACCGCTGTTGCAGGATTTGTATGAGGAGCTTTTACGCCAGCCGGAGCCCGAGGCCCGGCGCGTGGCAACTGCCTTAGAGCTTTATTGCACAGGCTCCCTCAATCTCTTTAACCATCCTACCAACGTCAAGACGGACAGCCGTGTGGTGTGCATCGTTCTGAAAAACATGGGCGAAAATCTTAGAAAGATTGCAATGCACATCACAAACGAGTTTGTTTCGCAGGCGGTGGATCAGAACTTCCACGAGGGTGCGGCGACTTGGTGCTACTTTGACGAGTTTCATATCCTGCTCCGCGATCCGCTGACAGCCAGCTACTTTGTGGCAGTCTGGAAAATGCTGCGTAAAAAAGGATGTGTGCCGTCTGCTTTGACGCAGAACGTCAAAGACCTTTTGGCCAGCCGGGAAATCGAGAACATTCTGGACAACACGGATTTTATGATTCTGCTTTCACAGGCGCAGAGTGACCGTACCATTCTGGCAAAACAGCTCGGTATTTCCGAGCATCAGCTTTCCTATATCACACACAGCAATTCCGGTGAGGGACTGTTGTTCTATGGAAATGTGACCATCCCGTTTGTGGATCGGTTCCCTCGCGGAGAAATCTATGACCTGCTGACTACCCGCCCGGAGGATATAAAGAATGAAACGAAAAACGAATAAGGCCAAGGAGGAGGCTTGGTCGCAGACCGCCCACACCCCTAACGGGGAGCAGCCCGGGCCGGAGGCTTCCGACACTTCGGGACAAAGTGTCCCAAAGTCCAAGTTCCGCAAAAAGAGCCAGCAGGAACAGGCTGCGGCGGCAAAGCTCCGTATGGAGTCCCAAGGCGAAAAGCTGGAACAGGCCCGGGAGAAGCTGGCAAAACAAAAGCCGCCGAAAAAGCCCGGCCCGGTAAAACGCATAGGCCGTGTTGCCAGTGGTTCCGTTCACAGCTTCGTGCATGGCAAGATTTTTGAAGTGGAACAGGAAAATGTCGGCACAGAAGGCGCACACCGTTCTGAGCTTGTGGGAGAAACCGCGCTGCGGCACGGCTCCCGCTTTGTGCGCCGTAAAGTCCGGGAACATCCGGCAAAAGTGGTACGCAAGGCCGAGGCCCGCTATACCAAGTACACGGCGGACTACCATTTTCACACCGCCGCACAGGAGCACCCGGAGCTGACGAAAAATGCCCTTACCCGCTACTGGCAGAAGCAACGGCTTCGCAGGCAATACCGCAAGCAGGCAAAGGAGGCTGCAAAGCAGGGCGCGGCTGCGGCTGGGAAAACTGCCACAGCCACAGAACGCCTGACCGCCCGGGCAGTGGAATTTGTCAAAAGTCATCCCGCAGGTGCCGTGATTGCGGTGCTCTGTGTGTTACTCCTGTTTGCTATGCAGTCCTGTTCCTCTACCATGCTTATGCTGGGGAACGCCGGGGCCGGTGCATTAGGAGCCAGCACCTATCCTTGCGAGGATCGTGATATGCTGGCCGCCGAAGCCGCCTATTGTGCGCTGGAAGATGATTTACAGCATTATCTGGACACCTATGAAAGCACCCATGACTATGACGAATACCACTTCGATCTGGACGAAATCGAACATGATCCCTATGTGCTGCTTTCTCTTTTGTGTGCGCTCCATGAGGGGCAATGGACAATAGACGAAGTACAGGGAACGCTGCAAATGCTGTTTGACCGCCAGTACATTCTCACGGAGGATGTGGTGGTGGAAACCCGGTATCGCACAGAAACCGACACATGGACGGACGAGGACGGCAACTCCCATACGGACACCTATCAGGTGCCTTACGATTATTACATCTGTACGGTCACGTTGGAAAATTTTGATTTGTCCCATGTACCTGTGTACGTTATGGGCGAGGAGCAGCTTTCCCGATATGCCATCTATATGGCAACGCTGGGGAACCGCCCTGATCTGTTCCCGGATTCTCCCTATGTGAACAAGTATATTACCGGGAAACCCGGTGATTACGAAGTGCCCGGAGAATATCTGGACGATGAAACCTTTGCCGCGATGCTTGCCGAAGCACAGAAATATATCGGCTATCCCTATGTGTGGGGCGGCAGTTCTCCTGCCACTTCCTTTGATTGCTCGGGGTACGTTTCGTGGGTCATCAATCACTCCGGCTGGAATGTGGGCAGGCTGGGAGCCCAGGGGCTCTATAACATCTGTACGCCAACAAGCTCTCCCAAACCCGGTGATTTGGTTTTCTTCAAAGGCACCTATGACACGCCGGGCGTGAGCCATTGCGGGATTTATGTCGGTGACGGGAAAATGCTGCATTGCGGAGATCCCATCGGCTACGCAAACTTGAATACAAGCTACTGGCAATCTCATTTTTACGCCTACGGGCGTTTACCGTGACAGGAGGTTTTGAAATGGCAACTACCAAAAGCATGAAAATTCAGGCCGAGATTGATAAGGTCAAGGCTAAAATCAGTGAACAGCAGGCCCGGCTCAAGGAGCTGGAGCAGAAAAAGCTGGAGGCAGAAAACAGTGAGATCGTGGACATTGTGCGCGGTATGAGCATCTCCCTTACGGAGCTCCCGCTGCTGTTTGAAAAGCTGAAGGACGGAGGTACTTTGGTACAAAGTGTCCCGAAGTTCGAAGAAGAAAAGGAGGAAAACTGAATATGAAACACTTTCGTATGTTGGCGGCGGGGCTTTGCTCCGCCGTTCTTTTATGCGGCTTTGCAATCCCGGCCTATGCCTATTCGGACGGCGGGAATGAGGAACCGCCTGTTGTGGAAGAAACTCCGGCCCCGGAGCCAGCACCTACCATTACCCCGGGCGAGGGCTTTTCGGAGGATGGAAACCTTGTGACCCGCGATCTGCTCTACGATGCCGCAACCAACAAACAGTTCATCACGGTGGAAACCAGCGGCGGCAACACCTTTTACATTGTCATTGACTATGACAAGCCTGTGGACGAGGACGGCGAACAGTATCACACCTACTTTTTGAACATGGTGGATGAAGCCGATCTGCTGGCGGCACTGGAGGCCGCTGGCGGAGAACTTCCGGCCTGCTCCTGCACAGAAAAATGTGCGCCCGGAGCCATCCATACGGATTGCGAGGTCTGCGCGGTCAACATGACCGAGTGTGCTGGCACAGCTCCCGAACCCGCTCCGGTGACGGAACCTGCGGAGGAGCCGGAATCCGAGCCCCAGCAGAAAAGTAATACCGGGACGCTTCTGCTGATTTTGGCAGTGGCTGTTCTGGGTGGCGGTGCAGGCTGGTACTTCAAAATTTACCGCCCGAAGCATGAAAAAGCTGCTGTACCCGAAGAAGATTACAGTGAGGAACTGGCTGATTATGACGATCCCGAGGACGATGGGCCACCTTGGGACGAGGACGATACCGAAAGCGAGGATAATGAATGAGATTTACAAATAACCCCTATGAGGGATTTATGAAAGAAAAAAGCTACTTTAAGGGTGTGCCGCCCAGCCTGCCGCCGAAGGGCTCCCGTTGTGACGGCTGCCCTTACTGGCGCGGGATTGGCTGCGTGTTCTGCTACCAGGAGCAACTCAAACCACCGGGCAACGGGAGGTGATGCTGTGGACCGAGAACTGACCCGGACAGAAAAAGCAGCAATCCGCAGGCTGGTATCAAAATGGTGTGCCAACTATGACCGGGACTGCGGCTGCCTGCCGCTGGATTGCGAGTGCTATATGTTTGGAAAATGCTGGACAGGGGCTTATTGCCGCTACTTCCGCGAGGCAGTTCTGCCCCTTGATCCGGCGCTGGAGGCTGCGTTGCTGACAGAGGGGCCAAGGCCGGATTTCAAGGCTTGCCCGGTATGTGGCAGAGCCGTGGCTCCTGATGGACGGCAAACCTATTGTTCGGCGGCCTGTGCAAAGGCGGCACACCGCAAACAGCAGCGGGAATATATGCGGAAAAAACGTGGCTGATGTGTTGACAATTAGACCATCACAAATCCGCTTGTAGCAAGGCTTTTTAAGGCCCTTTTCTGCGGGAGACGTATGTTTCTACGTCTGGCCCTGTTTCCGTGAGATGCTGTCAACATTTTAGCTGCCAGGGCTTTGGGACAATTTGTCCCAAAGTTCCGGCTTTTGTGGAAGGAGGTACTATGCCGAAATATTATCCGATCAATGAAGAAGCCGCAAAGCGGGCAAAAGATATGAACAGCTTTTCTGACTATCAGCCGGGCTCCGCTACGGCGGGCTACCGGGCAATGGTCGATGAAGCGTATGCAGCGGCGGAACGCCAGAAAGCGCGTGTCGATCCCATGTACCATGATAAGATTGACGCGCTGGTGGATCGCTATGCACGGAAACTTGCGGAAAATCTGAATGAACGCAATGTGATTGATGCCCGTGTGCCCTCTATTCTGATCTCCGGGGGCGGTAATTTCCCTGTGGCAAAAAAGCACAAGCAGAACGCCGCCCGGGATCGCAACTATGGAGAGTATGCGGAGATTTCAAAGCTGCTTGATAAAATCCGCTCTGTTGGTATGGGCGGGATCAGCGCAGACGATGATCTGGCCGTGGAAAAGCTGACAAAAAAGCTGGAGGGGCTGGAGTCCCAGCAGGCCACCATGAAGGCGGTCAATGCGTATTTTCGGAAACACAAAACGCTGGACGGCTGCCCGGAGCTTACGCCGGAGCAGGCAGAAAAGCTCAAAGCAGATATGGCGCAGTCATGGCACTTGGATAAAAGCAAGCCGTATCCCGCCTATCTGCTTTCCAACAACAACGCCAACATCCGCCGTGTGCGCCAACGCATTGAGGAACTGAGCAGCCGCTCCGAGTTTGCTGGCTGGACATTCCCCGGAGGCGAGGCCAAAATCAACGAGGCTGAAAACCGTTTGCAGCTTATTTTTGAGGAAAAGCCCGATGCCGATCAGCGGCAGGAACTGAAAAGCAACGGCTTTAAGTGGGCTCCCAGCCAAGGGGCATGGCAGCGGCAGCTTAACCAGAACGCCATCCGTGCTGCGGCCCGGATAGACTTTTTGCGGCCCGAGGACGGTACAAGCCCCTATCAGCTCCAGCCATTTGTGAAAAGAGAAAACAAAGAAATGTCTCGATGATGGGAGGTGTACTATGGACAAAAATCAAGGCTATTCGATTTTGAAGGCTGTTATGCTGGAAAATGGACGTGGATTTGCATTGGGCGAACATCCCACCGCGCCATCCCGCTATGTCACATGGGCCTGCTATGATGACAAGGACGGCCAGCGGCAGTACGAATGGGGCCACTATGGAAATGACCGCACCGCAATGGAACAGGATTTTACAGACCGGGTGCAGGACTATCAGCGTATTTATAACGTGGGGATCAGGCAGACCGAGGCTCCCGGCCTTTACAAGTATTATTCGACCCAGCGGCCTGTGGACATCGGGACATTCCCGAAGCCGCCTTATAACAAGCCGGATGAAATCTTCAATTACGATCAGCGCGTCCCGGTGGAAAATGGCTCGTTCTTGGCTTGGGGCTATCTTACCTATACCCGCCCGCTAACGGAAAAACAGGCATCCGACTATGAGCTGCGTCCTGCGCCTGATAATCCCGACAGGCCCCGTCCGATTGCCGAGCAGATGAAAAACGCGGCAAAGTTGGCGGAGGCAGATCGCGGCTCGGAGGCTCCGGCTTCCCAGCGCAGGCAGCCTGACCGTGGCGATAGATAAGGAGGTGCGTATATGGAAAAGAAACGTGAACAGGAATTGTCTGTACTGGAGGTGCTGCGCCTGCACCGTGAATTTCATTTGCCGCGCCCTGTTCCGGTAGACGAACAGGAAAAGCCGCTGGATAAAGTAAAGGAGCCGCCCCGCGCCTGCCGCAGCCGGGAGCGTGAGGAGCGATGACAAAGAAACGCCGCCGTCCGATCCATCTTCATGTGATGGTGTCGGAGGCGGAGCGGGCCCTGATTCAAGAACGTATGGCGGAGGCTGGCATCCGTAACATGGGAGCCTATATGCGGAAAATGGCCCTGAGTGGGTATGTGCTTCATGTTGACCTTTCGCCTGTTCGTGAGCTGGTTTCGCTCCAGCGGCGATGCTCCAACAATCTGAACCAAGTGGCAATTCAAGCCAACACCTACGGCGCAATTTATCCCGAAGAACTTGCGGCCTTGCAGCGGGACTATGCCGCGTTGTGGGGGCCGCTGTCTGATCTCTTGAAACAGCTCTCCGCTCTGGTAGAGCTCTGACCCATCCGGGGAGTGGTTGATACCGCTCCCCGGCTTTTTCTACTTCGGGACAAAGTGTCCCAAAGTAAAAATACTATTTGCCGGAAGGAGGGATTTCTACGGCGACCACCTACATCCGCCCTTATAAAACAGCGGCGGGAAAAAGTGCAATTCAAACGATGGAGGATCGTTTTACCTATGGCCTGAACCCGGAAAAGCTGGGAGCCGTATCTTCCTATCTCTGCGATCCGAACACGGCTCCCGCCGAGTTTCTTCTGGTAAAAAGTCAATACCTTGCAGAGACAGGCCGGGCCGTATCTCGCGGGGCACTGTTCTTTCAGATCCGGCAGGCGTTTCTGCCCGGGGAGGTTACGGCGGAAGAAGCAAACCGTATTGGTTATGAAACGGCGATGCGCTGGACAAAGGGAAAGTATCAGTTCTTCGTCTGTACGCATACCGACAAGGCCCATATCCACAATCACATTTATTTCAATGCGACGGCCTTTGACCGCTCCCGGAAATTTCATAATTTCATTGGTTCGTCCTTTGCCCTGCGGCGGCTCTCTGACCGCGTGTGCATCGAACATGAATTGTCTGTTATCCAAAATCCGTGCCAGCACAGCAAGGGCCGTTTTCTCCACTACGGCCAGTGGATCGGTGAAAAGCCGCCCTCTGTCAAGCAGCGGGTACGGCTGGCTATTCTCGCCTCTTTGGAGAAAAAGCCCACAGACTTCGCCGACTTTCTTCGTCTCATGGAGGAGTCCGGCTTTGCGGTAAAACAGGGCCGCGGCGGTGTCATCTCATTCCTTGCGCCCGGGCAGGAAAAACCGACCCGGCTCCGGGCTTCTACACTTGGAACCGGATTTGACCCAGAGGACATCAAGGCGGTAATTGCCGGGGAACGTCCGCTCCCTGAACTGCCAGAGGAGCCCACGGTTCCGCCACGGCGAGTCAATCTCATCATCGACATTCAAGAGCGTATGGCCCAAGGCAAGGGCCCGGCCTATGAACGATGGGCCAAGGTCTACAACCTAAAACAAATGGCCGCCGCGCTCCAGTATTTGCAGGAGCATCATCTGACAGACTATGCGGCACTGACGGCCAGCACCGAGGCTGCGGTGGATCACGTTCACAAGCTGTCTGACGAGCTCCGCACAACGGAGGAGGCTCTTTCCAAAACCTCGGAGCTGATGGCTGCCACGGTGGACTATGCCAAGACTCGCCCGGTGTTTGATGGATACAAAGCTGCGCGGTACAGCAAAAAGTATCTGGCCCAGCACGAAGCGGAGCTTGCCACTTACCGGGCGGCAAAGGATACTATGAACACCATACTGAACGGCGCAAAACTCCCTAAGATTGAAGCACTAAAAAAATCCCGCCGTGAGCTGGCAGGACAGAAAAAAGAGCTTTATGCAGAATATCGGGAGGCCCAGCGGCAAATGCGGGAGGCCGTGGCAATAAAAGCGAACATTGATCATCTGCTCGGCATAACGGACGAGCGTGAGAATAAGGCCCAGGAACGATAGTGACGGGCCGCAGACTACGGTGCAGCGCACCGGGACTTTGGGACAATTTGTCCCGAAGTACAGCGGGTTTGGGGAGCTCCCCAACAAGCATTTTTGCGGGCCCTGCGGCCAGCAAAAATTTCGGAGTGTGGCCACACCCGAATTGCTTGCCAAAACGCGCAACCCGCAACATGGCGCAAAAAACGGAGGTTACGCTTTCTTTTACGTTTCCTCCGTTTCTTTCGATGCTTTCATCGCTTGGATTGTAGCTTCAACGATTTTCAATTCTCTTTCGTCCAAGGCGTTCAACATGGCATCAATCCGCTTCCTGCACTCGCTCCCGCTATTCTGGGACGGGTAAAAGTATTGATCCACCGATATATCAAACATTGTAACCATCTGATAAAAGGTGTTGAAGCTTGGATGCTGACCATCATTTTCATTATACATAATGGTACGCGGAGCGCGGTCAACAATATAGGCCAGTTGTTCCTGTGTCATGCCGCTGGCTTCTCTTGCACGCTTGATGGCGAGCCCTATATCGTGAAAATCAAAGCGTCTTTCATCTCGTTCTATCTTCATAACATCACCTGATATGATTTTACATTTCATGTGATATTATTTGAACGACTTTGTATTTCATACTACTGACTATTTAATTTCACATACGCAAAATTGATGATCGCGGAAATGTGAGGTACAATATACCTATAACTTTGGGACAATTTGTCCCGAAGATCAGAGGTTGGTATCTAAAATAAAATCAGAAATATTGTGAGGTTTCTGTGACATTTGGGTGCTATACTGAAAATGAAGGAGTGTGATACCATGCGAATTTTAGTAGTCGAGGATGATCGGCTTTTGAATAATACTTTATGCTATAACTTGAATACTGCGGGCTATACGGTTGATTCTGCACTGACAAAATCAGTGGCCAGTAGTTTCTTGACAAAGCAGGACTATGACCTGATTGTGCTGGATGTAAATTTGCCGGACGGGAACGGTTTTGACTTCTGCCGGGAAATAAAAGAGCGTCGCCCTGATACCGTTATTATTTTTCTGACCGCAAATGATATGGAAAGCGATATGCTCAAAGGGTATGAACTGGGCGCAGAGGATTATGTGACAAAACCTTTCCCTATGAGCGTCTTTCAAAAGAAATTAGCGGTAGTGCTGGGTAGGCTGACAAAACAATATGGTGGTGATACTTATGAGGATGGCACACTGACCATCAATTTTTCAGAAATGAGTGCTACTCTATCAGGAAAGCCACTTACATTCACCCCACTGGAATATCGACTTTTGAAAATCCTGATGAAAAATCCGCAGATTGTTTTGACCCGGCAAGTCTTGTTGGAAAAGCTGTGGGACGCAGACGGAAATTTTGTGGATGAACACGCTCTGACTGCGGCGATCAGCCGGGTACGAAACAAAATCGAAACACCTGACCGTCAGTATATCAAAACGGTATATGGTATGGGCTATATGTGGATCGGAGGAGTGCTGAAATGAATGTGCGAAAACTTTCCGTCAACAAAGCCTGTATCTTTTTTGCTGTTCTCCTGCTGGTGGCAATGGGGACGGTTTCAGCAGCTTTGTATGGGCTGACCCAAAATATAACCGCTGTCTGGTATGTATTATTGTTCGGCATTTTTGTGCTGGTTTGCGCTGTTTGTTTTATGGTGCTGGTTCGCCGCAAACTGGCAATGTTCTCCGATGCTTTTTGCAGTTTAATGGATGATATGTTATCCGGGAATATGCAGCCGAAACAGACTGTGGAAGAAGAAAGTCTTTTCTATAAAATTGAATATCGGCTGAACCGTTTATATGAAGTCATGCAGGAAAACAAGAACGGCATTGCACAAGAACGGGCTGACCTGCAAGAACTGATTTCCGACATCTCCCATCAGGTCAAGACCCCGATTGCGAACTTGAAAATGATTAACAGCACTCTGCTTGAAAATGAAGTCCCTGTGCAAAAACAAAAAGAGTTTCTAACGGCACAGGCCAGCCAGCTTGATAAACTGGATTTTCTCATGCAGGCTATGATTAAAACCTCTCGTTTGGAAACAGGTGTTATTTCTCTGGAAAAGAAAAGCCAGCCGCTTTATGACACGCTTGCCGCCGCATTGGGAGGTATTCTTCTGAACGCCGAGAAAAAACAGATCAATGTTCAAGTGGACTGCCCGGAGAACTTGGTCGTTTCCCATGACAGAAAATGGACAAGCGAAGCACTGTTCAATATTTTGGACAATGCAGTGAAATATACGCCGGAGGGCGGTCAAATCCGTGTTTCGGTTGAAAGTTGGGAAATGTATGTGAAAATCGACATTGCAGATACAGGCATTGGCATTTCAGAACAGCATCAGGGAGCAATTTTCAAGCGTTTCTATCGAGAGGACATCGTACATGATGTAGATGGAATTGGTATTGGTCTATATCTGGCTCGTGAGATCGTAACCTTGCAAGGCGGTTATATCCGGGTAACATCCGAGGTTGGGAGGGGTTCAACTTTTTCCGTCTTTCTGCCTCGACAATAAAATAAGTACGCTAAAAAACAAAATGTCACAGGCCTATGACATTTGAGATTTAATTAAACAGAGGTATTTTGTTTCCCGTGACATTTCTGTGAGGTTTACCTTTTATGATAGAGCCATCAAAAAGAAAGGGTGGTGTTCTATATGAACATATTACAAACGACAGATTTGAAGAAATATTACGGCACCGAACCGAACATTACAAAAGCATTGGATGGCGTGACCCTATCCATTGAGGAAGGTGAATTTGTTGCCATTGTTGGTACTTCCGGCAGCGGTAAGTCTACTTTGCTGAACATGATGGGCGGGTTAGATACGCCAACTTCCGGCAGTATTAAAGTAAAAGGGAAAGAATTATCGAAACTCAAGGATGAACAGCTTACCATCTTCCGCAGACGTAACATCGGGTTTATCTTTCAGAATTACAATCTTGTTCCTGTGCTGAATGTCTATGAAAATATTGTCCTGCCGGTGGAGCTGGATGGTGATACCGTGGACAAGCGGTTTATGGATGAAGTCGTGAAAATGTTGGCTCTCGATGGGAAGCTGAACAGTATGCCTAACAATCTGTCCGGCGGCCAGCAGCAGCGTGTAGCGATTGCCCGCGCCCTTGTTTCCAAACCAGCTATTATACTTGCAGATGAACCGACAGGCAATTTGGATAGCCGGACAAGTAGTGATGTTCTTGGTTTGCTGAAAGTTACAAGTCAGAAGTTCCATCAAACGCTTGTAATGATTACCCATAACAATGAAATTGCCCAGCTTGCCGACCGAATTATCCGTATTGAGGACGGAAAAATCGCACAGTGACAGGGGGTGACATTGATGGATGATATTTTATTTGGGAACAATAACCAGGCAACAATCAATCGTCTTGCCAAAAGAAGCTACCGCGCTAATAAGCAGAGAAATGTTTTCGTTACCATCGCATTATTCTTGACCGCCTTTATGATTACATCTGTATTTAGTTTGGGGTGCAGTTATTTTGAAACCTATCAAATGCAGCAAATTCGTGCGATGGGCACGACTGCGGATGTGGCAATTACAAGCCTCTCAGAAGAACAATATGAAGAATTGAGCCGATCCAGCTTGGTATCCGTAGTTGGTGTCAGTCAGAGATTGGGCAGCATTGATACATCTGGAATGGACGATGCCCTGCTGAGTATTACTTGGATAGACGAAACAGAATGGCAAGAACACCGTGTACCAACAATTTCGGATATACACGGAGATTATCCGCAAGCAAAAAATGAAATTATGCTCCCTACATGGGCTTTGCGTGCAATGGGGATTGATGATCCACAGATAGGGATGAATATTTCCCTTTCCTATCAACTCGGAACAGATTATCAATATATCTCCGATGAATTTGTTTTGTCGGGCTATTACACAGATTATTCGGCTTCACGTGCAGGCAACCGTGGTGCCGCTTATGTTTCGGAGCTTTTTGCAACACAAACAGGGCTTCCCTTTGATAGTGTGTCTACCGCAATGATTTCTTTTTCTGATGACAGTAATGCCCTGCGATCCTGTGAAAAACTAAAACGGAAGATTTCGTTTACAGAAAGTCAGTCCTTTGAAATTGTACCTATTGCTCAGAGCAATTCCACCACCATTGTTCTTCCACTGGCTGCTATTATCGTCTTTATCATTATCAGCGGCTATTTGCTGATTTATAACATTCTGTATATCTCAATTTCAAGAGATACACAATTCTATGGACAGCTTAAAACGATAGGCACGACAAAAAGACAAATCAAGCGGATCGTGCGTTCTCAAATATTCAGAACGGCGGTGATCGGTATTCCCAGCGGCCTGATTGTCGGTGGTATTGTTTCGCTTGGACTTGTTCCGTTTGCCATGAATATGATGTACTCAAGCGATACAGACCTTGGGGAGATAGTGTCCTTTTCCCCCATTATTTTTGCGGGTGCCGCAATCTTCACATTTTTTACTGCAATCATCGGCAGCATGAAACCAGCGAAAATAGCTGCAAGTATTTCTCCTGTTGCGGCTTCACGCTATACGGAGGCAAATACAAGGAGTTACCGAGATCATAAGAGCCATAGAACAAAATTATCTCGGATGGCACGAGATAATATTTTTAGAAACCCTAAAAGCGCTTTCCTTACTTTTGCGTCCTTATTTTTAGGCTTAATATTGTTTTTGGTTTCTGCTGGTCTACTATCAAGCCTAAGTCCCGACAATTTTGTAAATCAATGGGGAGAAAGTGATTTCGCATTGACTTACAGCATTTCCGAAGAAGGAAACCTGCTCTCTAATGAAATGTTGCAGCAAATTGAAACAATGCAGGGAATTGAAAATCTGCGCGTCACTTATTCTGCTTCACCGTGGCCCACTATGGATGTCATTTACGACGAAAATGTATTCGGGAAATATATTGATTCCTTGGATGGCGTATCAGGTCTTGATTTTTCAAATGCGGAAACACGAAAAAACTATACAGATAATTTTTGGAGCGGCGTTTACGGAATAGATTCCAGATATATCGAAGAACTTAATAAAACGCTTGATAAGCCTATTGACTTAACCGCCTTTGAAAAGGGAGAGTTGGTGGTTTTGTCCGCTATGACGGATGATGAGGGAAACCTATTGATTCAGCCAGGGCAAGCAATCACCGTTGTCGGTGAGTCCGGGGAACAGGTCTTTACAGTGGCAACTGGCTTTCTGGACGCTGATTTTCAGAATGGTCGAGGAAATGAGAGAGGTACTGCCCCTGATTTGTATATCAGTGAGCAGGCAATAGAGAAGTTGTCTGGAGAAACCAAAATTTTTCGGATTGCTTTTGATACGATTGATAGCAGTTATGACAAAGGGATTATGGAGCAGCTTCAATCCATTACTGCTTCGTCACCGGGCATTACGATTCTGTCACGATATGAAAAGCAGCAAGAAATGGCCGGATATTTGCTGACCTCAAGGATTATAGCCGCAGGGTTGTCCGCTGTATTTTTGCTGATAGGAATTATGAATTTCATTAACACAATGGTTGTTAGTGTAAATACTCGGAAACATGAATTTGCAACACTTGAAAGTATAGGAATGACGAAAAAGCAAATTAGAAATGTATTGCTTTGGGAAGGCGGGTATTATTGGAGTATTTCTTTCCTACTGCTTGCCACACTGGGAACAGCGATATATATTCCAATATACTCAGCCTTTAGAAGAATGGTTCCTTATGCAGCTTTTCACTATCCTGTAATTTCTCTGTTGGTTGTCGCAGCTATTGTTTTGCTGGTCTGCTTGGCAACCCCCGTCATAACTTTCATGCAAAATGTTAAGCAAAGCGTTGTAGAGAGACTGCGGCAGAATTAAATATTTGCGATGAAAACCGGGAGATTATTCTCCCGGTTTTTCAAATCTCACAGGTTCGTGAGATTTCAGCCCATTATTCTGTCGAAACAGCGTGTGTCAGTGACATTTCTGTGAGGATTGCTTGTTAAGATAAGCGCAAAAGGAACAAGCTGCCGCACGACGGCAAAAGAAAAAAAGCCGTCGTACAGCAGCCTATCAACACGCCCATTTGAAACGGCGGCTTTGATTTTCAGAGCCGCCGTTTCTTTGCGTCTACACAAACCAATGACGACTTGTAGGGACACGGTAGCCGATGGGAGGTTATTTTGCCGTGTTCATTTTATTATTTCATTGTTCGCGTGATCTGCACCAGCTAAAAAAAGCGTAGCCCCTCCGTCGGAGCAGTCCGGTTTTGAACATGAAATTAAACAGTACATAACCGATAATACTTTTTCGTGCGCTTGTGCGGCCTTGTGTCGCACAGGCGCATTTTGCTTTCCAGACTTCGAGACAAAGTGTCCCGAGGTGCGGTGCCGTTCTCCGCCGTTGCTCCATTTCGTTTCCGACCAACCCCGAACAAACTGAAATGGAGGATTTTACGATGACTACTATCAATTTGAAAGATTTTTATTATTGGTACACGCAGGATCAGCTTATCGAAGTTTCTGACGAGGTGGCCGAGGTATTCAAGGCCGATGCCCGCTATGAAATGGCCTACCAGCGGCGGCTCTCCCGGCACAAGGCGCAGTATTCTCTGGACTGCGATGACGGGATTGAATATTCCGCTTGCCTGCATGAGCCGACCCCGCAGGAACTCCTTGAACGCATGAAAAAAACTTTTTGATTTTTTCTTCTTAACCCACTTGGAATTGATGAAAAAATGTCTCGGTTTATGAGAGGAGGTTTTCTTCCTAACGCGAGGGAATAACGGCAACCCTGAGTAAGTACGTGGAGCCAGACGGTGGGTGCGCGGTGACATTTCCCAAAAGAGATTGAGCGAACAACACCAACACTGTAAATGGGCCCGGCCATCCCAAGGCCATGATCCGGCGCTGAACAGGTTGGCTGCCTGTTCCTCCGGGCTTGTCGCTTTACTTGCGTTGAGAGCGCCGCACAGAAAATAACGATTGTCTTTGGACAGGCCAAGTAAATATGTGCGGCGCTCTCTAATATTCAAAAACTATAATAAACCTCGAGACAAAGTGTCCCAAGGTGGAGTAAGGCAACAGGCCAGCATCCCGGTGGTGCTGGCCTGTTGCGTTTCCCCACCAAACAGCGGGAGGCGTTCTATCAATCTGCGAAGGAGGTTTACCGTGAAATTAACTACACAGGAACTTGAACAAATGAGAAGCGTTGACATTGGCGCGGTGGCTGCCGAGTCCCTGCCTGATGTGAGCGGTATGACCTTTGACAATGCGCTTTCCCGAAAGGAGCGCATCTCTCGATTTTTGCAGACTGTCAAAAATCCATACTGCTTTTGCATCGGTGGTGTTGGCGTGAAAATTGAATTTGCTGAAAGCGGGCCATCTCTCCAAGATAAGCTGACGGATTTCCTGCTGCGGCAAAGAAGCGGGCTGTAACTTCGGTTACAGCTCGTTTTGCTTCTTCGAGACAAAGTGTCCCGAAGCGGAGGCATCCTTGTTGTCCTCCCCGGACAGAGTTATAATATAAGTGTAATGTGATAGGGAAGGAGGAACAATGGCACGAGCAAAAAACAGAGGGTATCAGCAGAGTTTCTCTCCCTCTTACACAATCCGCCGCTGGCGGCTGGGCATCTATATCCGGCTTTCAAAGGAAGATTTGAAAAAAGGAAAAGACGATAGCAACAGCGTAAAGAACCAGCGTGACCTACTGAACGATTTTTACCGACGCAACATTGACGAGTTTGAAAGTATCACGGAATATGTAGATGACGGACATACTGGAACGGACGCTAACCGTGAAGATTTTCAACGGCTCTTGGCGGATGTCATGAGTGGTAAAATCAACTGCGTTATAGTAAAAGACCTGTCCCGCTTCGCACGAAATTATAGCGATGCCGGAAGTTTGATCGACAACCTGTTTGTTCAAATGGGTGTTCGCTTTATCAGCCTTGCTGAGAATGTGGACAGCTACAAGAACCCCGACAGCGTTTCAAATATCATCGTTCCCATTACAAACGTGATGAACGATAATTACTGCTATCAGACTTCCAAAAAGATCCGGCAGGTATTTGATTACAAACGGCGCAACGGCCAGTATATCGGAGCATTTGCTCCTTACGGCTATGTAAAGCACCCAAAGGACAAGCACAGGCTGATTGTTGATCCCGATGCTGCTGAAAATGTCAAACTCATTTTCACAATGCTTATTCAAGGGTCATCAAAACGTGCTATCGCGTTGTACCTGAACGAACACGGCGTACCGAGCCCCTCGGCTTACAAGGTACAAAAGGGCTTGCCTGTTTCGACAAGAGGGTATGACGATCCTATGTGGGGAGCCCGCATGATCCACTCCATTCTTACCAATCCGACCTACACCGGGGACTTAGCCCAAGGCCGGAGCCGGGTGAAAAGCTACAAGGTACACCAGATTGAAGCTGTTCCCCGCGAGGAATGGGTGGAAGTGGCTGGAACACATGAGGCCATTATCGACTATGAAACTTTCGATAAGGTACAGGCTCTCTTACAGCGTGATACCCGTACTTCCCCGAAAGGCCGTGAGGTACATTTATTCAGCGGCTTTCTGAAATGTGCCGATTGCGGGCGGGCCATTACCCGATGCGTTAGCAAGAACAACAATGTATATTATTCTTGCTCAACCTACAAGAACCGTTCCCGGACAGCCTGCACCATGCACTCAATCAAGCATGAACGGCTGGAGGCTGCTGTTTTGTTCGCTGTACAGCATCAGGTACATTTGGCTGTTTCCTACTCGGAAATCGTCACGCAGATCAATTCCGCTCCAATCAAAAAAAGCCAGTCTTACCGACTGGACGATCTGATAGCTGCAAAAGAGCGGGAACTGACAAAGATAACACGCTACAAGCAATCTCTTTATCAGGACTGGAAAGACGGTGAAATCACCCAGCAGGAATACCGAGATATGAAGGCTGACTATGAACGGCAGACTTCTGATATTTCCGCGGTGCTTACCCGGCTGAACGCTGAACGCGCAGAACTGGCAAACGGTGTGGACAACGAGCATCCTGCACTGGTAGCCTTTATGAAGTATCAGAACATTGAAGCCCTCAACCGTGAAATCTTGGTTGAACTTGTGGACTATATCAAGGTCTATGAAAACGGCAATATCAGCGTGAAATTCAAATTTGCTGACGAGCTCCGCAAGATTGCCGAGTACATTGAAATCAACACTACGGAAGATACCGCAGTAGCGGGCTAACCCCCGCTACAAACCCCTTTGACAGTGTGTTTTCCTAATAGGCGCTAATCATAATCTCTTTGTTTGTTAACTTCGATGGTGCCGCCGCCATTTCCAGCCTAAGCGCAGATTATTTCAAAGCCGTTCCCTTTGATACTGAGACTCTGTTGTGGATGGTGGTCCCTACCACCATGTACGGCCTGATCAGCGCCTCCGCAATGCAGCGTGCCGCCTCTGCAAAGTCTGAAAAAATTGCTCTGCAAGGTGCTATTATTGGTGCCGTCGGTACTGGCCTGTTCACCTTTTTCCCCGTTGTAATCGGCATGTATGGCAGAGCTGTATTCCCCGAGGTTGAAACCTCCTCCGTACTGTTCACTGTCATGTTCAATATCTTGCCTGAATGGCTGGCTGCTCTGTTGCTGGTGGCTATTGTAGCCGCTGTTATGTCAACTGCCGACACTCAGCTCATGACCATTATGGCCAACGGTATGCACGATATTTACATGAACACCCTAGTCCCCAGATACAAGCTGAAAGATGATGAAAAGCGGATGAAGATGATCTCTACAGTTTTGACTGTAGTGGTTTTGATTGGCGCTCTTCTGCTGTCCTTCAAGTTCAACAACATCCAGAAACTGCTTTCCAAGGCCCTATCCATCACCACTTCTGCTTGTGTAGTTCCCTACTTGGGTGGCCGCTTTATGAAGAAAGGAACCGATATTGGGGCTTTGGCTTCTATGGGAGTTGCTCTGACGTTGCTTGTTCTGAACTTTACCGGTGTCATTCATCTGATTAATGATCTGATTGGCCTGATTCCTGCTGCCATTGTGTATGTGGTAGTTAGCCTGTTCACCTATAAGGAAGATAAAGCTGCCGTCTAAATCCGTAATCTCAATGCCTACCTCTCTTCTCTCCATCCAAATATGCTCCGCTCCGTCAGAAATTCATTTCCGACGGAGCGGAGCGCTGTCTATTAATAATTTGATGTTTGCGAGATTTGATACTATTGAAAAAACGAAAATGCTGTAAATTGTAGAATCCTAGTCCAAATACCAGCTGCCGCAGGCTGCCCCTGACCGGGGCCATGAGGGAGTATCTGCTGGAGGTAAAAAAACGCCAAGCAGAGGACAAGGCTCTGTTTGGCGGTGGTTACGTGGATTCCGGGTATGTCTGCGTGGCGCGGGACGGAACTCCTATCAGCCCCAATACAGTGCCCCATCATTTTCAGCGTGTGCTGAAGGCCAATGGCCTGCCGTGTATTCGCTTTCACGACTTGCGCCACTCAGTGGTCCATACCCTGCGGCAGGGCGGATGTGACGCCAAGGATATTCAGTCCTGGCTGGGTCACAGCGATGTGTCCACGACCTTCAATATCTATGGGCATCTGCTGGAGGGGGATATGGGAAAATTGGGGAATGTAATCGATAAAGCGCTGTTTTCAAAAAGGTTGGCTGGCTAGACTTTCGGGACATTTGCGGGACATTTTTGGAGGACAAAACTTTTTAAAGCAAAAGAAAAAGTTCCGAAACCTTACGATTTCGGAACTTTTCTTGGTGGAGACAACAGAACTCGAATCTGTGACCTTCCGCGTGTGAGGCGGACGCTCTACCGGCTGAGCTATGCCTCCATATTGGAGAAAACGGCGATGGGGAAGTGGTGACCCGGACGGGAATCGAACCCGTGTTGCCGCCGTGAAAGGGCGGAGTCTTAACCGCTTGACCACCGGGCCGTTTTGCTATATGGAAACGGATGACTCCGTAATTCTTAAATGGTAGCGGCAACTGGACTTGAACCAGTGACACCCCGGGTATGAACCGAGTGCTCTAGCCAACTGAGCTATGCCGCCGAATTTTTGCTGCCCTCTCGCAGAGGACAGGCATTAGTATACCCGAGAAAAGGCGGATTGTCAATAGGAAATTTAAAAGTTTTTTAAAAAAGTTTTCACAGGACGAAAACGGCCCCAGACCCCCTGGAAAACAGGGAGTCTGGGGCCATGCAGTGACCTGTTTGATTATTTGAAATACTCCGCGCCGGACTCGAACAGGGGCTGGTGCTTGTTGCCGGGGATGTTCAGGCCGACATACTGGCCCCGGCGCTCCAGGTGGCCCATCTTGCCGAAGACGCGGCCGTCGGGGGAGAACACGCCCTCGATGGCCTGGACAGAGCCGTTGGGGTTCACGTCGATGTCCATGGAGGGCCGGCCTGCCAGATCCACATACTGGGTGGCCACCTGGCCGTTGGCGATGAGCTGGTCGATCACCGCCTGGGGGCCCACAAAGCGGCCCTCGCCGTGGGAGATGGGCACGGTGTGCAGGTCGCCCACGTTGGACCGGAGCATCCAGGGGGACTGGACGCTGGACACCCGGGTGGTGACATAGCGGCTCTGGTGGCGGCCGATGAGGTTATAGGTCAGGGTGGGGCACTGGTCGTCCATGGGCCGGATCTCGCCGTAGGGTACCAGGCCCAGCTTCACCAGGGCCTGGAAGCCGTTGCAGATGCCAAGCATCAGGCCGTCCCGGTTTTTCAGCAGCTCCATGATGGCATCGGACAGGGCGGGGGAGCGGAGGAAGGAGGCGATGAACTTGCCGGAGCCGTCGGGCTCGTCGCCGCCGGAGAAGCCGCCGGGCAGCACCACCATCTGGCTGGCCCGGATGGCGGCCTCCAGGGCCTGGGCGGACTGGGCCAGGGCGTCCCGGGTCAGGTTGCGGATGACCACGATCTGGGGGTCAATGCCCGCTCGCAGACAGGCCTGGGCGGTGTCGTACTCGCAGTTGGTGCCGGGGAAGACGGGGATGACCGCCTTGGGGCGGGCCGCCTTGTGTTTGCACACGGCGATGGAGCGCTTGTCCCAGGAGATGGGCTCCACCGCCTCGCTGGAACCGGCACGGGTGGGATAGACCTGCTCCAGAACGCCGTCGTTCAGCTTCAGCAGCTCGTCCACAGACACGGCCTCGCCGGGCAGGGCGATAATGGCGGGCTGGGTGGTCTCGCCCAGGCGCTTGGCGCAGGGCAGGTTGACCTCCTCGGTCAGCTCGGCCACGATAGCGCCGGGCATGTCGGCGTACCAGTCCACGGGCTCCATCCCGGCCTGGAAGCCGATCTGGTTGCCAAAGGACATGTTCATCACGGCCTGAGCCAGACCGTGCTCCACGGCCCAGGCGGCCTTGACCTTACCGGCCTGGTGCAGATCGTAGAGAGCCTCCCAGGCGGACTTGCTGTCCTGGGAGGAGAACAGATATACGGGGTGGTCCGCCGCCTTGAACTCGGGGGAGAGGACCTTGTCGGCCTTCACCGGGGCGATGGCGAAGGAGATGAGGGTGGGGGGGACGTCCTTGTCCAGGAAGGAGCCGGACATGGAGTCCTTGCCGCCGATGGCGGCGGCACCCAGCTCCAGCTGAGCATCCAGCGCGCCCAGCAGGGCGGAGAAGGGCTTGCCCCAGCGCTGGGGCTCGCTGCGCAGCTTCTCGAAGAACTCCTGGAAGGTGAGATAGGCCTTGTGATAGTCGGCACCGGCGGCCACCAGCTTGGCCATGGAGGTGTACACGGCGGCGTGAGCGGCGGCATAGGGGTCCACCACCGACTGGTCGGGGTCAAAGCCCCAGGCCATCACGCTGGCCTGGTCGGTCTCCTGGCCGGGCAGCACGGGGAACAGGGCGGACATGGCCTGGGCGGGGGTGCGCTGGGTCTTTCCGCCGAAGGGCATCAGTACGGAGGCCGAGCCAATGGACCCGTCGAACCGCTCGGTCAGGCCCCGGCGGGAGCCGCACTTCAGGCTGGCGGCCATCTCCTTCAGGGTGTGGAAATTCTCGCGGCCCATGGCGGAGCGGTCCGCCTTGGCCACAGAGATGGCGGCGTGCTTCACGGCGCCGTTGGTGTCCAAAAAGGCACGGGACAGGTCGGCGATGGTCTGGCCCTTCCAGTGCATGACCATGCGGGGGCTGGCGGTGACCACGGCCACCCGATAGGCCTCCAGGTTCTCCGCCTGGGCGGCGGCGATGAGCTTCTCCTCGTCCTGGGGGGCGACGACAACGGCCATGCGCTCCTGGCTCTCGGAGATGGCCAGCTCGGTGCCGTCCAGGCCGTCGTACTTCTTGCGCACGGCATCCAGCTCGATCTCCAGACCGTCGGCCAGCTCGCCAATGGCCACGGACACGCCGCCGGCGCCAAAGTCGTTGCAGCGCTTGATCAGGCGGGTCACGTCGCCGTTGCGGAACAGGCGCTGGATCTTCCGCTCTTCGGGGGCGTTGCCCTTCTGCACCTCGCTGGCCATGGTGGTCAGCGACTTCTTGTTGTGGCTCTTGGAGGAGCCGGTGGCGCCGCCGATGCCGTCACGGCCGGTGCGGCCGCCCAGCAGGATGACCACGTCGCCGGGGGCGGGGCGCTCCCGGACCACGTTTTCAGCGGGGGCAGCGCCCACCACAGCGCCGCACTCCAGACGCTTGGCGATATAGCCCTCGTGGTACACCTCGGCCACGTGGCCGGTGGCCAGGCCGATCTGGTTGCCGTAGGAGGAATAGCCCGCGGCGGCAGTGGTCGCCAGCTTGCGCTGGGGCAGCTTGCCCTCCAGGGTCTGGGAGAAGGGCACACGGGGGTCGCCGCCGCCGGTGAAGCGCATGGCCTGGTGGACATACACACGGCCGGACAGGGGGTCCCGGATGCAGCCGCCGATGCAGGTGGCCGCGCCGCCGAAGGGCTCGATCTCGGTGGGGTGGTTGTGGGTCTCGTTCTTGAACATGAGCAGCCAGTCCTGCTCCTTGCCGTCCACCTGGGCGGGGACGTGGATGGAGCAGGCGTTGATCTCCTCGCTCTCGTCCAGCTCGGGCAGCAGGCCCCGCTTTTTCAGGGTCTTGGCACCGATGGTAGCCACGTCCATCAGGGTCTGGGGCCGCTGGGCGGCCTTCTCCTGGCCATAGACCTCCACACGGGCATCCAGATACCGCTGATAGGCGGCCTTCACCTGGGGGTCGTCCACATCCACCCGGTCCAGATGGGTGGAGAAGGTGGTGTGGCGGCAGTGGTCAGACCAGTAAGTATCCACCACCCGGACCTCGGTCATGGTGGGGTCCCGGTGCTCCTCGTCCCGGAAATAGGCCTGGAGGAACTTCAGATCGTCCAGGTCCATGGCCAGACCCAACTCGTCCAGCAGGGCGGCCAGCGCCTTCTCGTCCATGGTGATGAAGCCGTCAATCGTGGGGACATGGTCGGGGGTCTCGTGGGTGCGGACCAGAGTCTCGGGCTTGTCCATAGAGGCCTCCCGGCTCTCCACGGGGTTGATGAGGTAGTGGCGGATCTTGTCCAGGTCCTCCTGGGACAGCTGGCCCTGGAGCACGTACACCTTGGCATAGGCGATGAGGGGGCGCTCTACCCCGGCCATCAGCTGGATGCACTGGGCGCAGGAGTCGGCCCGCTGGTCAAACTGGCCGGGCAGGGCCTCCACCGCCAGCAGAGAGCAGGGCTGGGGGAGCTGGGGGAAGGTCTCGTCATAGACCACGTCCACCTGGGGCTCGGAGAACACGATGCCCTTGGCCTGCTGATAGACAGCGGGGTCGATCTGGTCGGCATCATAGCGGTTCAGAATGGCCACAGAGGTCAGTCCGGCCACGCCGAGCTGCTCCCGCAGGGCCTTGCACAGTCCCTGGGCCTCCACGTCGAAGCCAGGCTTCTTCTGAGAATAACAGCGGTAAACACTCATTTCTATCTCTCCTCCCGGCGGCCACAGTTCATTGGTGGCTCGCCTGCATAAATTAACAAAGTGATTTAAGAAAGCTTCCAGTTTTCCAGTTGATAGAACACGTTCCCACGGACGGGGGACAGGCCGGACAGCCTGCTCCACTGGGTGAGCACGGAACCATTTTTAAAGCAGACAGGCACGATGGGGGCCTGCTGGTTCAGATAGGCAAACAGGTCAGCGGCGGCCTTGGCTCGGGTTTCCCCCTGGGCGGACTGAAAGGCGGACAGCAGGGCATCCCCCAGGGCATCCTGCCAGCGGCCATAGTTCAGGCTGCCGGAGGAGGACAGCAGGGGGGCCAGGTCAAAGTCGCCGGTGAGGGTCACCTGGCCCAGATACAGGTCAAAGCTTCCGGCGGCCAGGGCGCTGACATAGCTGTCATAGGACAGGCGGGATAAATGGACGGTAAGGCCCACGGCCTCCAGCTGCGCGGCGATGCGCTGGGCGGCGGAGACTTTGGCGGTGTTCTCGGTGTTCACCACCAGGGTGACGGAGCGGCCGGTGAGCCGCAGCTGTTCTAAGGCGGCTTGGGACTGCTGGAGGGAATAGCCCAGGGTCCCGGCCTGGGCGGCGTTATACAGGGGACTGCTGGGGTGGACTGGCAGTCCGGCGGCCACGGCGTGGCGGGCGAAATCCACCTGCACGATGGACGTGCGGTCGATGGCCCTGGCGATGGCCTGGCGGACCTCCGGGGCGCGGCACAGGCCGCTTTGGGTGTTCAGCCCCAGATAGAGGAGCTCGGTGGTGGCATAGTCCCAGGTCTGATAGCTGCCGGAGTAGCCAGGGGCGTTGGTGCCCATCAGGTCCACGTCCACCAGGCCGATATCTCCGGCGGAGAAGGAGGACACCAGGTCCTCTGACCGGGACGCGGCGGTGAGCCGGATGGTCTGTACCGGCAGGGCCTTTCCCTGCCACCAGCCGGAGCGGGCGGCCAGGGCCAGGGCCCCGTCTGTTTCAGACAGCACATAGGGCCCCGTGCCCACAGGGCGGTCCCCGGTGCTGGAGGCGATGGGGATGTCCAGCAGGGCGGGCAGGTTCCCGTTGGCCCGGACCAGGGTGACGGTGACCACATTCCCCTGGCCGGAGATGGAGGACACGTCCCGCAGCCGCTGGGTATAGCGGGCGGACTGGCGGGCGGTGTTCAGGGCATCGGCTGCGACAGAGCCGGTGAGGGGGGAGCCGTCGGAGAAGGTGATGCCCTCCCGCAGGGTCAGTTCCCAAATGAGGCCGTCTGTGCTGGCGGCCTGACTGCACAGCACAGGCACGGGCTGAAAGGTCTCGTCCAGCTGAAACAGGGGTTCATACAGCAGGGGGGCCAGGGTCAGGTTGGAACGATTGGTCCCCAGGACGGGGTGGAAAGAATCAGAGAGACAGGCCGCCAGGGTGAGACTGGCGGGAGCGGGAGCGGGCTCTGGATCGGAGCCGCTGCCCGAGGAGGAGACGGAGGAGCCGCCGCCGCTGGAGGAGGCGGAGCCGTCCTCCTTTGGGCCGCAGGCGGTGAGCAGGGTCACAGCCAGGGCCAGGCAGAGGAGAAAACGGAGATGTTTCATAGTCATTCCTTAAAATATCAAAACGGTCCCAGCCGGTTCAGGCGGGGAGAGGCGAAAATCAGGGTTCAGCCAGCTGGATCATGGCGGCCATACTGCCCCGGCGGGTGCCCTGGATGCGGTGGGACCAGAAACGGTCCAGACGGCAGGCGGTGCAGTCGGGGCACAGGGCGATGCGGGCCGGGTCTAAGCCGGTGCGCTCCAGCCAGCGGGCGTTGGCGCCCTTTAAATCCACATGGAACTTGTCCGTGCCAGAGATGGGGAAGATGAAGTCCTGGGCAGCGGCCCCCAGACCGGCCCGCAGGCCGTCGGGCACGTCGGCATGGGTCTGAAAGCAGCAGGGGGCGATGCCCGGGCCGATGGCGGCCAGGATGTCCTCCGGGCGGCAGCCATAGCGCTCTGTCATGGCCAGGACACCCTGAGCGGCCGCCCCGGCGGCGGTGCCCCGCCACCCGGCGTGGACGGCGGCGATCACCCGGCGGATAGGGTCATAGAGCAAAATGGGGATGCAGTCCCCGGAGAAGATGGTCAGGCACACCCCCGGCTGGTCGGTCACCAGGCCGTCGGCGGGGAACTCCCCGGGCAGGGAGGGGTCGGACAGCACATCTGCCCGGGTGACAGAGCGGATGGTGGTGCCGTGTACCTGGCGGTTTTTCACCAGGGCATCTGCGTCGGTACCCACGGCCCGGCAGAAGCGGCGGAAGTTCTCCCCCACCCGGGCGGGGTCGTCCCCCCGTCCGGCCCCCAGGTTCAGACTGTCCCAGGGGGCGGGGGATACGCCGCCCAAGCGGGTGGAAAAGCCGTGGGGCGCGCCGCACCAGCGGGGGTCGGTACAGGCATAAAAGGGGACCCCATGTCGTTCCTGAAAAACGATCTCCACGGCGGTCCCCCCTTGAGACATAATTAGATACCTTATTTTATCCTAAAAATGCCCCTGTGACAACCCCGAATAGGAAGAAAAAAACGTGCAAACCACCTTAGGAAGCCAGGGCGGCTTTCAGCACTTTTGCCGCCACCGTCCCGGCCACCTCTGACCCGCTGCCGCCGTTTTCCACCAGGACCACAAAGGCATAGGGGGCCTCCTCATTGCGGAGGAAGCCGGCAAACCAGGCGTGGGGCTTTTGATCGGCCCCCACCTCTGCCGTGCCCGACTTGGCGCACAGGTCCATGCCGGAAAAGCGCTTGGCGCCGTAGGTGGCAGAGACGTTATTGGCCATCATGTCGGCCATGGCCTGAGCGGTGTCCGCTTTGATCATCCGCCGGGTGGTGTGGGTGAACTGGGGCAGGGCGGGCAGACCGGGGGAGACCACCTTTTGGATCAGGGTGGGCTGCACGGCCTTGCCCCCGTTGGCGATGGCCCCCATATAGATCATCAGGGCGCAGGGGTTCACGCTGTCGTGATACTGGCCCACCCCCGCCCAGGCCAGGTCGTTGTCCGATGCACCGGACAGATCCACCGACCCGGCGGCGGTGGGGATGCCGTTCACGTCATAGGAGCGGGTGAGCCCGGCCTTTCCGGCGTATTTTTCCAAAGTGCTGGCCCCCAGCTCCTCCGCCAGCTGGCCGAAGGCGATGTTGCAGGAGTTGGCCAGGGCATCCTGAATGGTCTGCTCCCCATGGGCGGCGGTGCAGGTCACCGTCTCCCCGCCGATCTGGGCCGAGCCCTCGCAATGGAAGGTGCGGCTGTACAGATCGGGGAGCTTCTCCAGGGCGGCGGCCAGGGTCACGGTCTTGAACACGGAGCCTGGGGTAAAAGAAGAGGAGAGAAACCGGTTGAGATACACCCCCTGATACTGGTCGTTGGTCTCTAAATCGTCGGGGATGTTCTTCGGGTCGTAGGAGGGGGAGGAGACCATGCACAGCACCTCTCCCGTCTTGTAGTTGTACACGGCCACGGTGCCCTTCCGGCCGTCCAGGGCCTGATAGGCCGTCTTGTTCAGGTCGGCGTCGATGGTGAGATACAGGTCGTTGCCCGCCCGGGCGTTATAGGCCCCCAGCAGCAGGGAATAGCCAGTGAGCTTGCGGGCAAAGGCGGTGAGGGCCCCGGTGCCGATGTTCCCCTGGGGGTCGCCCACGGCGTGGAGGGTGGCCTTCCGCAGCGTTTTCCCGTCGGCGCAGCGGCGGTCGCCGTTGTCGTCCACATAGGACAGCACCGTGCCGTTCCGGTCCAGGACGGTGCCGCTGATGAGAGCTCCGTCCCGGTTATAGAGGTGGCGGTTGAAGGGGGAGGAGGCCCAGCGGCTGCCGCTGAAGCCGAAGCGGAGCAGAAACAGCCCCAGTCCCGCCAGCAGCAGTCCGGCCAGAACGAGACAAAGCCGGGCCCGGCGTTCCAGTTTTTTCATTGGGAAGAGACCTCCTTTTTCACGGGAGCCCGGCGGCTCCGCTCCCGGGTGTCCGCCCCCCGGAGAAAGGCCAGCAGGCCCCAGGAGGCGATCATGGCCGAGCCGCCGTTGGACACAAAGGGCAGCGTCACCCCGGTGAGGGGCAGCAGGTCCATGGCGCCGAACACGTTCAGGGCGGTCTGGGCCGCCAGAAGGGCCCCGGCGGCGCAGGCGGCGATGGTGGGGAAGGCGGAGCGGCCCACCCGGCAGGCCCGGGCGGCAAACACCGTGAGGGTCAGAATGGACAGCACTGCCAGCACGGCGATGAGAATCCCCCACTCCTCGCACAGCATCCCGAACACCAGGTCGGTGTCTGCCGCGGGGATGTTCTGCAGCCAGCCGTTGCCCGCCCCCATGCCGGCCAGACCGCCGGAGGCGGCGGCGGACATGGCCCGGGTCTGCTGATAGCCGGTGGTGGAGGCCGCCTGCCAGGCGTGGCCCCAGGAGGCAAAGCGCCGGAAGATATAGGGCTTAAAGCGCAGCACCAGCAGCCCGGCAAAGGCCGCCCCGCCGCACAGCAGGGACAAGGTGGCAAAGTCCCCGGAGCGGAGATAGGCGATGACCAAAAATGTGGCAAAGAAGATGCAGGCGGTGCCAAAGTCGCTCATCAGGGCCAGACACAGCAGACACACCCCGGTGAGCACCATGAACAGCCCCAGGTTCCGCCGGTGGAACAGCCGCTCCAGGGTGGCGGAGCCGGCGAAGATATAGAAAATTTTTGCGATCTCCGAGGGCTGGAAGGAGAACGGCCCCAAGATGATCCAGTTGGCTGCGCCGAACTTGCTTCGGCCCAGCACCAGTGTGACGGACAGCAGACCGATGGCCAGGGCGGCCATGAGCCAGCGCAGCTTTTGCAGCCGGGCGGGGTCAGCCATCCAGGCGGTGAGGGCGGACAGAAAGAGCAGCCCCAGAAGGATGGCGACGAGCTGCTTCACCGTGGCCTCCGGGGCGGAGGAGGCGGTGACGGCCAGGGAGAGGGTGGACAGGAAAAAGGCGATGGTCTCCAGCTCGAACCCCCGCAGACGACGGCGGGCGGAGGAGTAGTACCACCACATGACCGCTGTGAGTACCAGCAGGGTCAGAGGGGCGGTGCGGTGCTCTCCGCCGCTGGCTAAAAACAGCTGCACGGCGGCCAACACCTGGAACAGGGTCAGCCACAGCAGGGAGGGGACCATGGACAGGGGGGCCTCCGCCCTCCGGCGCTGGAGCAGCTGCTCCTCCTCCCCCCGGGACAGGGGCAGAAACAGCAGCTTTACCCCGCCCACGCTGAGGGCGTCCCCCACCTTCAGGGGGGCGGAACCCTCCACGGGCTCGTCGTTCACCAGCGTCCCGGCCTTGGAGCCCAGGTCGTGGATGCGCCACTGGCCGCCCTCCTCCCGGACCAGGGCGGCGTGCTGCCGGGACACGGTAGGCAGGTCCAGCCGCAGGTCGGCCAGGGGGGCCCGGCCCAAGATGTTTTCCCAGTGCCGGATGGGCAAAGAGCCGCCCCCGGGCAGGGCCAGCTGGCCCCAGACCTCCCCGGCAGTGGGGATGCGCAGCAGCCCCCGGATGGCCCGGACGAGGATGAGCAGGGCTAGCAGGGGGAAGAGAAACCGGGTGACCCCGGTGTACAGCCAGACCAGGTCGCCGTGGGCCTGGACCCACTGGGGTACCTGGGTGCGCAGGATGTCGGCCTGGGGAAAGGCACGGAACAGGGCGTCCCCCAGGGCGTGGAGTTTTTCGGACAAAGAAAGGACCTCCTCTCTCAGCGGACAGGGAATGATAGAACAGGATATCACGAAACACCAAAGAGTACAAGGGGGAGAAAAAACGGGAAGGGCAAAGGCCCTTCCCGGAGTGAGGAGTGATGAGAGAGAAGTTAGGAGTTTTGCGCCCAGCGGTCCCGGCGCAGGAAGAAGGGCAGAAAGCACAGGACCATGAAGATCCAGTGCAGGCCCTCGGCATAGGCGATGGCCATGTTCAGGAACGCGCCGGCCAGCAGATAGGACAGGGCGATGCGCAGCAGCAGGGCGGCGATGCTCACGGCGCTGGAATAGACCACCCGGCCCGTGCCCTCGATGGTCCCCCGCATGGAGCAGGCCAGCCCGAAGAACACATAGAACAGGGAGATGCGCTGGAAGAACCGGCGGCCAATGGCGGCGGCCTCCGCCTCCACGCCGAACAGGGCCACCAGCTTGCCGCCGAACAGCAGCATGACGGCCATGAGCAGCAGAGAGACCACCAGATTCATCACAGCGCCCGTGCGCCAGAAGTGCCGGGCCCGCTGCGGCTCCCCCGCCCCCTTGCTCTGGGCCACCATGGTGGAGATGGCCGACCCCAGATTGATGATGGGCAGCAGCATAATGGTGTCCACTCGATAGGCGGTGGTGATGGCGGCCACGGTGTGAGAGCCGAAGCCGTTCATAAAGTTTTGCAGGGCGATGTTGCCCCCGGCGGTGACGGTGAATTGCAGGGCGGGGGGCAGACCGAACCGCAGCCCCTGGGCAAAGTCCTCCCGGCGGAACAGGGGCTCTTTCAAGGACAGGCGCAGCAGGGGATAGCGCCGGTGGGCATAGACCAGGATGAAGAGGGCCATGGCCCCCTGGGACAAAACGGTGGCCGCCGCCGCACCCGCCACCTGCCAGCCAAGGCCCGCCACGAACCACAGGTCCAATGCCACATTGGCCAGGGAGGACACCACCACCGCGTAGAAGGGTGCCCGGCTGTCCCCCATGGCCCGGAGCAGGGCGGAATAGAGGTTATACGCCGCCAGGAAGGGCACGCCGATGAAGATGATGCGCAGATAGTCCCCGGCAAAGGCCAGAATGTTCTCCGGCGTGTGGAGCAGGTGCAGCAGGGAGCCGCTGGCCCACACCCCAAGGGCGGCGCACAGAACAGCCAGGGGCAGCAGCACCACTAAAAAGGTGGACAGGATGGGCCGCAGCCCCGCCCGGTCCCCGCTGCCAAAGCGCTGGGCGGCCAGAATAGACAGCCCCTGGGTAAAGCCGGTGATGGCCATGGTGAAAAATACGCTCACCGCCGTGGTGGCCCCCACTGCCGCCAGGGCGCTCTCCCCCACGGCGTGGCCCACGATAAAGGCGTCCGCCCAGTTATAAAGCTGCTGTAATATACCGCTGATGATCAGCGGCAGGCTGAATCGGATCAGTACGGCGGCCACGCCGCCCCGCGTATCTGTCTGTGTCACAACATGACCTCCTGGTAAAAAAGCAGCCAGACTGTTCAGCCTGACTGCTCGGACGGTAGGTGCTCACCCGTGCATCCACCATATCACAGCGCTGCAATAAAGTCAAGACCGATCAAGGAGTGTACATGATCAAGTGCAGGGCGGTGGAGCCGGGGTTCAGGTTCCGATAAGAGTGGACGGCGTCGCCTGGGAAGCGGATGCTTTCCCCGGGATGGATGGTGAAGGTCTGTTCCCCGGCCACGATCTCCAGCGCCCCCCGGATCAGGGTGATGAATTCGATGGTACCTATGACGTGGGGGTCAGAGCGCCAAAAGCTGCCCGGGTCCAGCTCCATGTAATAGACGGAGAAGCGGCGGCCCTCGTCATCGGGAAAGACGGAATAATTTTTTACCCGGCCCTCGTCCTCTAAGATGGGCTGGATATCGGGCAGGCGGATGATCTGATAGTCCGGCTTGGGCCGGGCGGTGAGGGCGTCGAAGGGGACGCGCATCCCGTTGGCGATCTTCCACAGGGAGGACAGGGTGGGGTTGCCGTCCCCCCGCTCGATCTGGGCCAGCATGCTCTTGCTCACCCCGCTTAGCCGGGACAGCTCGTCCATGCTCAGCTTCTGTTTTTCCCGCAGGCGCTTGATGTTCTGCGCCACCGCAAAATTCACCGGGTCCAAAATCATTCCTCCACTGTTGACATTTTAATAAACAGGACGTATTATTATATCGAACAGAACGATATATTGAACGTTTGAATGTATTATATCACACGACAAAAGAAAAGGGAAGGATGTGTCACCATGAAATATAACTTTGATCGGCCCATTGACCGCACCCGGGAGATATCCATCAAGTGGTCGCCCCAACTGCGGCGGCAGATGTTCGGCGCAGGCGACGTCATCCCCATGGGCATCGCAGACATGGACTTTGAAACGGCCCCCGCCGTGGCTCAGGCCATCCAGCGCCGGGCGGAGCACCGGACCTATGGCTACGCCTATCCCTCACCGGAGTATCTTCAGGCCTGCGTGGACTGGCAGAAACGCCGCAATGGCTGGGACATCCGGCCCGACTGGATCCTCTATACCCCCGGGGTGAACATGGCTCTGGTGTGTGGCATTGAGCTTTATACCCAGCCGGGGGACCGGGTGATCGTCCAGTCCCCGGTGTATTACCCCTATTACGACTATATCCGCCGCACCGGACGGGAGGTCGCTTTTAACCCACTGGTGGAGCGGGAGGGCCGGTATGAGATGGACTTTGACGGGCTGGAGCACCTGGCCAAAGACCCGAGAACTAAGTTCATGATCCTGTGCAGCCCGCACAACCCGGTGGGCCGCTGCTGGACCCGGCAGGAGCTGGAGCGGGTAGGCCGCATCTGTCTGGAACACGGCGTGATGCTGGCCGTGGACGAGATCCACGGGGACCTGATCCTGAATGGGCAGTTCGTGGCCTATGGCACTCTGGAGGAGGAGCTGGTCCAGCGGTGCATCATCTGCACCTCCCCCTCTAAGACCTTCAATCTGGCGGGGCTGCTGGTGTCGGATATCATCATCCCCAACGACCAGATCCGGGCGGATTTCCAGGAGAAGCTGGCTCCATACTATCTGTGGCCGGGCAGCTTTGGGGCAGCGGCCCAGATCGCCGCCTATGAGCAGGGGGAGGACTGGCTGGAGCAGTTGCTGGCCTATCTCCGGGGCAATGCCCAATACATCGGGGAATTTATCGCCGAAAGAATGCCCAGGGTAAAGTATCGCCCGCCGGAGGCCACCTATCTGGCCTGGCTGGACTTTCGGGACTATGGCATGGACCGGGAACAGCTGTGGGACTTTATGTGCCACAAGGCCTGGGTGGCCACAGATGACGGGCCAAAGTTCGGCCCCAACGGCGAGGGGGACGGCTTCCAGCGGCTGAACTTCGCCTGCCCCAGGCAGCAGCTCACCAAGGCCCTGGAGCGCATCGCCCAGGTCCTGGATCGGCTGTAATAAAACATAAAATACCGCCGCTCCGCATTCTTTTCAGAACAGCGGAGCGGCGGTGTTTTTCAGATCGTCCGGTCCAGCACGGTCACTTTGGTGATGATGTCCCGCAGGCGGTCGTTGCCGACCATGTAGTCCAGGGCCTCGTCAGGGGTAGCGCAGAGCTTCTCGGTGTTCTGCTGATAGGCTGCAGCTATGCTGATCTCTCCGCTGCTGCAATGTGTGACATCATATATGATTCCGTTCCAAGAAAACTCGACCTCTCCACCCCAGCGAATGCAATCTTTGAAGTCACGAATAGTTTTGAAGCGATTTTGCTCTGGCGTGTTTGCTGGAACGATTGTGGAAGACATAGTAAAAAGACCTCCATAAGATTTAAATTCCGGGGCCGCATCTGGGTAATTTATAGGCGATTGAGGTTGAGGATACCCCGTTGGATTATTCCAGAGGATGGGGTGATCGTGTGGATCAGTGTGTGCCCACGGTTTGTTATGATCTATATAATGGCGTTCCATTATTGCACGGCCATCTTCGCTCTTCTGGTTTCGGGGCAAAGATCCATTAGATTGTCCTTGCGACAACATCTACTTTTGTAATCACGTCCCGCAGGCGGTCACCGCCGACGATATAATCCAGTGCGTCATCTGCTGATTCGCACACTTTGTCAGTTTCCGGCTTATTCGCCTCGTAAATCGTGATTTTGTTGTCGGTGCCATATCGAATCACATTATAGGTCTTTCCCTTCCAGCGAAATTCTATTTCAGCGCCCCAGTTCAGGCTTTGCTTGAATTCGCTGATAGATTCAAAGTTCATATTGCCTGCAATGATAATATTGCTCATGGACTTGTTCCTCCCACATAGGCGCTTCCGCCGCCTTTGGCTGCACCTCCCAGAAGGTACGGCTCCATTGTATCACAAACGACGTGGGAATTTCCACCAATTTTATAAGAATTTACATCATTTTCGGAGAAAGTTTTTTCGTCGTCCATGTATTTCCACGAACTGCGCTCGTAGTCCACATAGATGATATCCCCCTGCATCTTGGGGAAGGGGGTGTGATAGCAGATGATCGTTTCAGGTTCGATGCGCTGAAATCTCTTGAAGAAATTTCCACATACAAGAAAACATAAAATACCGCCGCTCCGCATTCTTTTCAGAACAACGGAGCGGCGGTGTTTTTCAGATCGTTCGGTCCAGCACGGTCACTTTGGTGATGACGTCCCGCAGGCGGTCATTGCCGACCATGTAGTCCAGGGCAGCATCAGACGTTTTAAATATCTGACTTTCGTCTGGAACTTCAGGGCGGGTGATGCGAATCATGCCGTTTTCTGACCAGATACCATATTCCTGGCCCTGCCACTCGATAACGACTTCTGCGCCGTAACGCATACTGGTTTTAAACTCGCTGATGGTCTTAAAGCGATAGGCTTCTGAATCATATGGGATAATGTGGGAGTTCAATAAGCACACTTCTTTCGTATATTGCTTTAACTCAGGTGCCCCGTCGGGATAATTGATAACTGGCCCTTTTTGCGGGTGTTCGTTAGGATTGTTCCAAGTGATTATATGGTCATGAGGATTGGTATGGCCGCTTCCGGGAGAATGTTCCGTTTCGTGACGAAGCACGATGGCTTTTCCGGCTGTATCATATTTTACTGTAACCCAATATCCGCCTTTTCGGAGGTGAAGGAAATACCGCTGAACAGTGTTGGGCGGTCCAATAAAAATTCTATCCTGAGGTTTGTTTGGGTTTGGTCTCCATTTCCCCCCATAAGCGCTCCCGCCGCCTTTGGCTGCACCTCCCAGGAGGTACGGCTCCATTGTATCACAAACGACGTGGGAATTTCCACCAATTTTATAAGAATTTACATCATTTTCGGAGAAAGTTTTTTCGTCGTCCATGTACTTCCACGAACTGCGCTCGTAGTCCACATAGATGATATCCCCCTGCATCTCGGGGAAGGGGGTGTGATAGCAGATGATCGTTTCAGGTTCGATGCGCTGAAATCTTTTGAAAAAATTTCCACACACAAACAAAGAAAAACCACCACTCGGATGAGTGGTGGTTTTTATGGCAGCGGGAGAAGGATTCGAACCCTCACAAACAGAGTCAGAGTCTGTCGTGCTACCCTTACACAATCCCGCTATGTCCGCCCGGCGAAGTGGTTTGCCGCAAGAACATGACTGATTATAGCAGGTATTCGGAAAATGTCAAGGCTTATTTTTAAATTTCTCAGAAATTTTTTCACGGCGTGAAAACAGGGGCAAAAAGCCCGGCCCCGCCCACCGGGAAAAGAGAGCCCGGCGGGGGAGCGGGACAGGGGAAACTCAGCCCTGGATGTCGCAGCAGCGGCGGTCGCAGAAGTTGTCCCGGATCAGGGGCAGGATGGCCTGGTGCTCCGGGTGGTTCTGATACAGGGGCAGGTCGGATTCCTGCTCTACCTCGGAGTAGAGGACCAGGTCGCAGCTGCTGCTGTCCATGGGGGGACAGAAGACGCTGATGCTCTTCAGCACGGGCACCTTGCCCTTCAGGGCGGTGAGCTTCTCCACCACCTCCTGGCCGATGGCCTGGCGCTGCTGGGGAGTGAGCTCGGGCTTGAAGTTCCAGGATACGATATGACGGACCATAAATGGGACCCTCCTTAGTGTAGTGTTCGGCAGAATTCATTTTACTCCCCGGCGGGGACAGCGTCAACCGCCCGGGGCCCTCTTTTTTGCATGGAACGGGGCAGCAGACCCAGTGCGCCGGCGCAGTCCCGGATGTCCTCGTAGGGGGCCAGAAAGATGGATACCCCCGCCCGGCGGGCCACCTCCACCTTGCGCAGCATGGTGTCCCCGTCATCAAAGAGGACAAAGTGGGCCCCGGTGTCCCGGTCCATATAGGTATAGTACCGGGCGCACAGCTCCCGGGAGAAGAACACGGAGGGACGCAGGGCGTCCATCTGCTGGCGCAGCTGCTGCCGGGTGAGGGGGGTGCCGCTGCCCGTGGGGGAGGGGAGGGAAAAGTCCTCCGCACTGCGTTCCAGGGACAGGGCGACCCGGTCCCGGCCAAAGCGCTCCGCCGCCTCCTCCAGCCGCTGGGACAGACTGCCCCCGGACAGGGCGGAGGATAGAATGACCCGGCTGTGGGAGACGCAGTGGCCAAAGGGCTCCGGCACATACAGGGCCAGTCCCCGCTGAACAAACAGTCGGTCCAGCTGACCGACCAGCTGCTCCAGGGGCGGCAGACGGCGGTCAAAGTCCAGCACTGCCCCGGAAAAGCCCCGGACGGAGCACTCGCTGACCACCTCCTGGCAGAAGGGCCCCACAGGGCCTGCGCCGTCGTACCCCTGGCCGTCCACCACCATTACTCCGCCCCGGAGGGGGACGGAGCCCCCGGCCCGGAACAGATGAGGGCCCCTGCCCACCCGATAGGCCAAGTGGGCGGGCTGGGCGCTCCAGCCCTGAATGTTCCGCAGCTGCTGGGGCGGGACGGGAATGAGAAAGATATCTGTTGCCATGGGCGGCTCCCCCTTGTCCAAATTGGGCGGATGTGATATACTATCCACCTGTTAAAACGGCCTGTGGCGGCCGGGCATCTGTGAGGATATCCTATGTCCGTCCGTCCAAAATAAGAACCGTAAGAACCGAAGGAGGGCCTGCCTGTGTCGTTTTCTCTCATCCCCCGGGGGGTATATCCCGCCGTGACTCATATATCCCCCAAGGCCCTGGCGGAAAAGGGTGTGCGCCTGGTGCTGGCCGACCTGGACAACACCCTGGTCCCCTATCGAGTAACAGAGCCATCCCGGGCGGTCCGGCAGTGGAGGGACGCTCTGGCGGCGGAGGGGATCGCCCTGTTTTTGCTGTCCAACAGCCGCAAGCCGGGGCGGCCCCACAGCTTTGCCCAAAAGCTGGACATTCCCTGCATTGGCCATGCGGGCAAGCCCAAGCGGGAGGGCTTTTTCCGGGCCATGGAGCGCATGGGTGTCACCCCGGACCAGACGGTGATGGTGGGTGACCAGATCTTCACCGATGTGCTGGGGGCCAACCGCTCCGGCGTGACCCCTCTGCTGGTCAAGCCCATCCGACTGGCGGGTAACCCGGGGCGCTACATTCGATACGCCGTGGAGACCCCCTTCCGCCTGCTGGGCCGGTGGAGACCCTTTGTATGAGCGGAGACGGTTACATGGAAGCACGATTCGGCCCGGCGGGCAACGCCGTTGCCTTCTCTGAGCGGTATCAGTCCTCGCTGGATGCCCCGGCCTGGATCGCCGGACTTGGGCTGGACTGCTATGAGTACCAGTGCGGCAAGGGGGTCCGCATCGGGCAGGACACGGCGGAGAAGCTGGGGGAGCGGGCCCGTCAGGCGGGGATATCCCTGTCCCTCCACGCCCCCTATTTCATCAGCCTGTCCAACCCGGACCCGGAGATGCGGCGCAAGACCATCGGCTATATCACCGCCGCCTGCCAGGCCGCCCGGTGGATGGGGGCCGCCCGGGTGGTGCTCCACACCGGGGCCCTGCTCAAGCGCACCCGGCGGCAGGCCCTGGACATCGCCAAGGAGACTTTGCGCCAGGCCATGGCCGCCTGCGACGACCAGGGTTTTGGGTACATCATCCTGTGCCCGGAGACCATGGGCAAGATCAACCAGCTGGGCGACCTGGACGAGGTGCTGGAGCTGTGCCAGCTGGACGGGCGGCTGCTCCCATGCATCGACTTCGGACATCTATATGCCCGCTCCTTGGGGGCGGACGACGGGGCGGAGGTCTTTGCCCGGATGCTGGACAAGGTGGAGTCGGCCCTGGGTGAAGAGCGGGCCGGGCGCTTCCACAGCCACTTCTCCCGCATCGAGTTCACCCCCAAGGGGGGCGAGAAGTGCCACCGGACCTTTGCCGACCACGGGGGCTTTGGGCCGGACTGGGGGCCCCTGGCGGCGGAAGTGGCCCGCCGGGGCTGGAGCCCCACCTTCATCTGCGAGAGCGCCGGCACCCAGGCTGAGGACGCCCGCACCATGAAAGAGATCTATCAGGCCCAGCGGGCCCTGTACAGCAGCCAATGAGAGGAAGGAACCAACATGAATCATTTAAAACAGATCGCAGAGAAGCTGCCTGAGTATGGACTGGATGCCATGCTCATCACCAGCGAGCCCGGGGAGCGCTATGCCATCGGCTTTCACGGGGAGGGGCTGCTGCTCGTCACCCGGGAAGAGGCCCACTACACCACCGACGGACGGTATATCGAGGCCGCTCAGGAGCAGATCCAGGGGGCGGATGTGAAGCTTATCACCCCAGACAGCGGCCACCTGGCCCAGGCCAGGGCCTTTTTGGAGGAGCGCGGACTGCACAACGTGGGCTTTGAAAGCGGCAACGTGACGGTGGATGCCCACCGGCGCTACAGCCAGGAGCTGCCCTGCATCCTCACCCCAGCCCAGCAGTTGCTGGACGGTCTGCGTGCCAGCAAGGACGAGGAGGAGCTGGCGGTGATGCGCCATGCCCAGGAGATCACCGACGGGGCGTTTAAGGCGGTGCTGGACTTCATCCGTCCCGGCATGACGGAGCGGGAGATCGCCGCCCGCCTGGTATACGAGATGATGCGCCGGGGCGGGGAGAAGCTGTCCTTTCCCCCTATCGTGGCTGCCGGGCCAAACGGTTCCCGGCCTCACGCCGTGCCCGGGGATCGAGCGGTGGAAAATGGGATGTTCATCACCATGGACTTTGGATGCAGGGTGGAGGGCTACTGCTCTGATATGACCCGCACTGTGGCCATGGGAGAGCCCACCGAGGAGATGGAGCAGGTATACGCCGTTGTGCTGGCCGCCCAGCGGGCGGGGATCAACGCCGCCCGGGCTGGGGTCACCGGCCGGGAGATGGATGCCGCCGGCCGACAGGTCATTGCCGAGGCGGGCTACGGGGAGTATTTTACCCACAGTTTCGGCCACTCCCTGGGCCTGAATATCCACGAGTCCCCCAACGCCAGCCCCAGCGAGACCCGGACCCTGCCCGCCGGGGCGGTCATCTCCGCCGAGCCTGGGATCTATATCCCGGGCCGCTTCGGTGTGCGCATCGAGGATGTGCTGGTGCTGAAGGAGGGCGGCTGCGAGGATATCACCCGCTCTCCCAAGGACCTGATCGTCCTGTAAGCGGGCCCGGAACAAAGCAAAGAGCCGGTTCTGTCAAAAACAGACAGAAAACTTTGCCCGAACTGCCCCGATTCCTTAGAATCCCCTCTTGTCAAAGGGGAGAAAATAGGGTAGAATAAATTAGCTTAATCTATAAAAACAGTGGAGGATGATTCCAATGGCAACGATTACCGCAGGCGATTTCCGCAACGGTGTGACCTTCGAGATGGATGGCCAGGTCATGCAGGTCGTGGAATTCCAGCATGTTAAGCCCGGCAAGGGCGCGGCTTTTGTCCGCACCAAGATGAAGAACGTTCTCAGCGGCGGCGTGACCGAGACCTCTTTCAACCCCACCGCCAAGTTCGAGACCGCCTTCATCGAGCGCAAGGATGCCCAGTACAGCTATAACGACGGCGACCTGTATTACTTCATGGATCAGGAGACCTTCGACATGATCCCCGTGGCCAAGGCCGATCTGCCCAGCAGCTTCGACTTCGTCAAGGAGGAGACCATCTGCAAGCTCATGTTCTATAAGGAGAAGGTGGTGGGCGTGGAGGCCCCCAACTTCGTGGAGCTGGAGGTCACCCAGACCGATCCCGGTTTCAAGGGCAACACCGCCACGAACGTGACCAAGCCCGCCATCGTGGAGACCGGCGCCGAGATCAAGGTGCCCCTGTTCATCAACCCCGGCGACCGCATCAAGATCGACACCCGCAACGGCGGCGAGTATCTGGAGCGCTGCAAGGGCTAAGCGTCCAAGCCGTTGTGAACAGGCGAGGCGTGATACCATCCGGTTTCTAAAAGCAATTTGAGGCACAGCCTCAGAAAGGGAGATAGCTATGACGATTTCTGAAAAAGTTGCTTACCTGAAGGGGCTGGCCGAGGGTCTGAACCTGGACACCGAGAAGTCCAAGGAGGGAAAGCTCATCTCCGTGATGATCGGCATCCTGGAGGAGATCGGCCTGTCCATCGAGGACCTGGAGGAGAACACCCAGGCCCTGGGCGAGGAGATCGACGTGCTGTCTGACGACCTGTCCGACGTGGAAGATGTGGTCTTTGACGAGGATGAGGACGAAGACGAGGACGACGAGGATTATGACGATGACTGGTTCGAGGTGGAGTGCCCCACCTGCGAGGAGCCCCTGGTCATCGACGACAAGGCTCTGGCCGACGGCATGATCCAGTGCCCCAACTGCCATGACAAGTTCGCTCTGGATCTGAGCGACGACACCGTGGAGGCCGACGAGGAGTAATTTCCCGCCAGATACAGACATCATGAAAACAGCCGCGCAGAGTTTCGTCTGCGCGGCTGTTTTTCTGTCAATAGAAATTGATCGTTTGCGTTCGGATTGGCTGACATACCGGGTGATGGCGGTTTTACTGGATAATGTACAATAACTTGCGCAAATTAAAAAGAGCATAAAAGAAGACATAGCTTGCAGGCTCTGGTAGAATGAAGTTACCACACAAACATTCGAAAGGAGCAAGCAAACTATGTCCGA
>NZ_JACOPN010000012.1 GCF_014287875.1 Flintibacter faecis
TCAGTCAGAAACAGGAGTGTTTTCCTTTTGTCCGTTTCAGACTGAACACGGCTTATCAGCCCTTGATTTTCCATTCTTTCCAGCATCGTAGTAAGAGATGTTATCGCTAATCCGCATTTCGTCGAGAGTGACCTGATTGAGATACCATCCTCCTGCCACAGCACATAAAGAATACGTCCCTGGGCTCCATTGAACGCATCAATATTCTTTTCGCTGAGAATCTTCTCAAAAATCCGGTCACCAAGCTGTTTTATTTTGGTGACAAGAAATCCTCCATTTGTTTTCATGCAAAAGCTCCTATATAGTAGTTTATAAAATCATACTATATAGGAGCTTTGTTGTCAACAGTTTGTATGTCTGAATAGAGGTAACTTCCAGTTTGTCGCACTCGTTTCCAGCAGGGTTTGGAGCAGGCACGCCCCAACAAGAGCACTTCGGAAACTCGCAAGAGTTGAAGAAGTGAAGTCCCGGATGGGCAGAAAATTTTCAAAAATTGAAAATTTGTGGCCACGGGACGATTCTTGCTCTCACACTTTCACCCTCTTTGCGCTTTTCTTTCTTGAAAGTCCATCGCTCTTGAAGCCAAGACGGATGAACTCGCAAAACATTATATCCGGGATTTTGGCGCAATTCAGGTCTTTGCCAAACAATCCGGTGGGCCGATCATGCTGATGATTGCCGACAATGCGGCGCTTTCTCTCTTCAATCCTTATCTTTCCAGAGATGTGGTACGCTCATGGATATTGAAGTCAAACGAATGTCCCCTACTGCTGTTGAAATGCTTGATCAACCCGAAGCAACGATATGCCCGCCTAAAAAGTTCGAGTGCTGTGGACAATGCTCCACCAAACAGTTCGTACTCGAACCCAGTTCTTTATGAAAAGGGTTCGGGTATGTTTTTGTTCGCAGAAAGTTTTGCGAAAGGACTGCTCAGAACGGCAGACGAGCAAAGGCAGGGTATCACCGTGGCGGTGGTATCCTGCCTTTTGATATTCTTAACAGAGTATGGTATACTTGGTTTAACAGATGGGAATCGGCAAAGGAGTTGAATCATATGAAAAAGTGTGTCATTCTGAAAGTTATTAGTATCCTTTTTGCCCTCATGACTCTTTTAGCGATCTCCTGTGCCATTACAGGGACGGGGAGCGGCTTTTTGGATCTGAGCAATATTGCAAGAGCTGTTTGTATCGGAATTGCTGTGATCTGCGGTATTCTTGCAGTTATAACTTGGAAATACGCTGAGTCAACGGTTTGAGACCCATTCCGAAAACGGAACGGTTTAGGAGGTTTTCGCCACCTGAAAAGGTGTGCCGTCTGTGCTGAAACAACAAAATCGAAACGAGGAGCATCGGGGCAGGGGATGTCCCGGTGCTTTTTTGTGCCGGGAGGAGCCTTGACCGGGCCGCAGCGGCAGAGGGCAGAAAAGAATAACATTGCGGGGCAGCACGATTTATGCTATGATTATGAAAAATTGCTTCAGAGAAGGATAAACGGACCTTTGAAATTTTGACCAGCAGAAAGGAACACTGAAGAATGAAACCTAAATTTGACGGCTATGCGGCGCAGTATGACGCCTGGTTTATGACCAATGAAAACCTGTTCCAAAGCGAACTGCGCCTGTTTCAAAAGGTGCTGGGGGATATTTCGGGCAAGCGCGTGCTCTCTGTGGGCTGCGGCAGCGGCCTGTTCGAGAGTATGATCGACTGCAGCGGCATCGAGGGCATCGAGCCCTCCCGGGACATGGGTGCCATCGCCCAGAAGCGGGGGGTGAACGTGATCGCCTTCGGCGCCATCGAAGAGGCCGAGCTGGAGGAGAACGCCTATGATGTGATCTACCTCAACGGCAGCTCCAGCTATATGGAGGACCTGACGCTGGCCTTTGATGTCTGCAAAAAGGCCCTCAAGCCCAACGGCAAGTTCATCTCCCTGGACGTGCCCAAGGAGAGCGCTTTCGGCTTTATGTATCTGCTGGCCAAGGCCGTGGGCACCTTTGACCACCCCTCCCTCAACGGGGTCATGCCCCAGCTGCCCTATCCCCTGGAGCTGTGCTGTGCAGGGGTGTGGCACTCCACCGAGGAGAAGATCGACGCCCTGAAGGGGTTGGGCTTCCACGATTTCCAGTTCTATCAGACCCTGCTGAAAAATCCCATGTACACCAACGAGGATGCGGAGGACGTGGTCCCCGGCTATCAGAGCGGCGGCTATGTGGCCATCATCGCCCACAAATGAGCGGGGAAAACGGCGAGAAGCTTTCCCGGCGGCTCTATGAGCGGGTGCAGGAACTCTGGCCCCAATACCTGCGCCACCCCTTTGTGACCCAGATGGCGGAGGGTACGCTCCAGGTGGAAAAGTTTCGGTATTACATGCTGCAGGACTATCTGTATCTCAGGGATTATGTGAAAATCTTTGCGGCCATCATCCAGAAGGCGGACGATTTTGAACAGATCCGCTTTCTCAGCGGGGAGATGTCGGACACCATCGGCGAGACCGCCCGGACCCATCTTCCCTTTATGAAACGCCTGGGCATCACAGAGGAAGAGATACGCCTTGCCCGCCCCCATATGGACAACAGCGCCTACAGCCACTACATGCTGTGGGAGGCCCAGGCGGGGGATGTGCTCACCGGACTTGTGGCGCTTTTGAATTGCTCCTGGAGCTATGCCTATGTTGCGGAGGAGATGGTCAAGCGCTGCCCCGACGCCCTTTGTCACGAGAACTACGGCGCATGGTTTGCAGGCTACGTCTCAGAGGAGTACCAAAAGACCAACCAGGCGCTGATCGACCAGATCGACAGGCTGGGCGCATCGGCGGACGAGGAGAGGATACAGCGCCTTTGCGGGATATTTGAGACGTGCTGCCGGTTTGACCTGCGCTTTTGGGACATGGTCTATGCCATGGGAGAGAACGGAGACGATCCCTAAGAAATACGGCAGAAAGAGAGCGTTTGCCATGAATATCACGGTATACCTGGGGGCCAACCAGGGAAATGACCCGGCTTTGGGCCGGGCGGTGGAGGAGCTGGGGCGCTGGATCGGGGAGAGCGGCCACCGGCTGATCTACGGCGGCTCCAAAAGCGGCCTGATGGGCGTTCTGGCCGACTGCGTGCTGAACGCCGGGGGCGAGGTCATCGGCGTGGAGCCGGAGTTTTTCATGGAGCGGGCGGTGCAGCACACCGGCCTGACCCGGCTCATCGTGACGAAAGACATGTCAGAGCGGAAGGCCAAAATGATCCAGCTGGGGCAGGCGTTCCTCGCCTTTCCAGGCGGCACCGGGACGCTGGAGGAGATATCGGAGATCATGTCCAAGGTCTCTCTGGGCCAGCTGGATGCCCCCTGCATCCTCTATAATTTAGACGGCTATTATGACAGCCTGCGCACCCTGTTGGATCACATGGTCGAAAAGGGCCTGTCCACACCGGAGCGGCAGGCAGGGATTCGATTTGCCCGGGACCTGGGGGAGATCCGGGAGATTTTGGCGCAGGCGTAGCGCTTGGCCCCGGCGGGCAGGAAAGAAAAACGCTGGCCTTTTCCCCGAGGGGATGCTATAATAGAGCATCCCATGATCGTAAGAATAGTTCCGCCCACGGGCGTTTTCGGAGGTTTTTATGTCCAGTAAAGAGGAATTTATTGAGATTTTTACCAGCTGCATCACCCGGGACGGGGCGGACAAGCTGCTGGATTTTCTGGAGCACAAGTGCGACTTTTTCACCGCCCCCGCCTCCGCCCGGTATCACGGGGCCTATGAGGGCGGCCTGTGTGACCACAGCCTGAACGTGTACCACTGTCTGGTGGACTATCTCCAGCGGGAGCGGGTGCAGGAGCTCTATGGCCTGGAGTACAGCGACGAGTCCATCGCCATCGTGGCTCTGCTCCACGATCTGTGTAAGATCGGCTGCTATAAAAAGGGCACCCGCAACGTGAAGGACGAGTCGGGCAAGTGGCAGACCGTGCCCACCTATACCTTTGACGACCCCCTGCCCTATGGCCACGGGGAGAAGAGCGTGTACATCGCCAACGGCTATATCCGCCTGAACCGGGAGGAGGCCATGGCCATCCGGTGGCACATGGGCTTTTCCGGCCCGGAGGACAACCGCACCGTGGGCCAGGCTCTGCAGCGCTATCCCCTGGCCTTTGCCCTGGCCATGGCGGATATGGAGGCGTCCTACTTCCTGGAGAACGAAGATCGACTGTAAATTCAATACAGATGGCAATATTAGAATGAAATAATACGAAAACAGGCCCTTCCGTCAAGAAACGGAGGGGCCTGTTTTTTATTCAGCCGCAGGGAACTTCTGATCCAAAATGGTAACGGAGCTCACCTGATTCGGGTCGATGATGTCGGCCAGGCGGTAGATCACCCGCCCCTGGTCAAACATCCCCTCGGCAGGGTGGCTGATCTGGCAGAAATACCGAGCCGCCATGGTCACCTGGCTGCCGTCCGCCATGGTCAGTACTGCGTTAGTCAGCTCCTCGTCCCCCATGACCGCCATCAGACCTTCTATCGTATCCCCGTCAAAGGGCTGCCCCCGGAAGGGAAGACCAGTCACGTCGTACAGGAAGGAGATGGGCGAGACATACAGCTGCTTCACCGGCAGCTCATACCCGGCGATGTTCAAAGGCTGCTCCGTGGTCAGGGTCCGGCCCGGGTCCTCCTCCGGAATGGTCAGCTTCACCGTCCAGCTCTCCTCCCGGAAGTCCGCCAGAGTATGGAACTCCCAGTCGTTCTCCTCCTCCAGGCCCCACCAGCCCAGCTTCTCCGGAGTGAGCTTCAGTTTGATCCCCAGCAGGTCGCCGCTGGCCACCTCCAGGTGGATGTGCAGCAGCATGGAGATCCGGCCGTGGACCAGGTCGCTGCTCTCCGGCAGGTACTCCCCGCCGATGCCGCCGCCCCAACCCTGGTTGGTCAGGTCCCGGTTGGTGGGCAGCACCCGGAAGTCCATGCGGTAGTCCTGCTCTGTCAAGACCGTGCCTTCCGGCGCAGTCAGATCCACCAAGATCTCGCCGCAGTAGCGGTCGAACAGCAGCTGCTTCACCTCCACTGTCCAGCCGTTCTTGTAGGCGTGGGTCTTATCTACCTGAACTATGCCGTTGGAGACCAGAGTCAGGTCCTCCTGTCCGATTCCAAAGTAGTCCATCAGCCGCTGGTCCAGCCCCGCAGCCACTGCAAAGGCGGCAGTCATCATCAGGGCGGCGGCAACAAGGGCCACAAGGCCACGCTTCATTCCTCGCTTCATGGTCTGCTCCTCTCTTTCCGTTCTGTGCAGTCTGTCCAGCATGGTCACCTCCTGCTCCTGAGTAGGGGCGATCTGATCAAACATCCGGCGCAGGTCAAGGTCATCCATGGTATTCCACCTCCAGAACTTCTTTCAGTTTTTTTCGTCCCTGGGCCAGCCAGGTGCGGACAGTAGAGGGATTCTTCCCCATGATCTCCGCCGCCTCCCGGGCGGTATAGCCCTGATAATAGCAGAGATACAGGGCCATTCGCTGGTGCTGCGGCAGGGTAAGGACCGCATCCCACAGCTCCCCATCCACCGGCTGTTCCCAGGTCAGCTTCTCCATTGCTTCTTCGCTCTCCCGGTGGGTGCGCCACCAGTGCTTCAGCTGATTTTTGCACTCGTTCCGGGCGGTGACGATGAGCCAAGCCTTTTCGTGCTCCGGATCACGGAATGGTTTGGGGTACTCCATCACCTTTCGAAAGACGGTCTGGGCGGCGTCCTCGGCATCGGGTACATTTTTCATCAACATCAGACAGATCTGATAGACCATTTTGATATGCCGGTGGTAGATGGCCTCCACCTCCTCTGTGCTGCGGTTCCCCTTCACGAAAAGCGCCTCCCTTCTGTTCTCTCTGTCTATTACACAATCGGAGAGGGAAATTTGTTGAGGAATAAGAGAATATTATAGAGAAAGGGACAGCCGTTGGCTGTCCCTTCGAGATCGTCAAAAAAGCCTGTCATTGCGAGGAGGGGCATCGCCCCGACGTGGCAATCCGTAACCCCCGTCCCTTGGCCCCCTTGTGAAAGGCCGATTCCCCTTGTCAAGGGGAAATGTCCCGAAAGGACAAAAGGGATAGGGCTAGCTGTCAGCTTAGATCAAATTTTGCTGAGATTCTATCACAGAACGGGGGAAATTGCAAAATTTGATTTATGGCTGCAATATTTCTATAGAATAATACGAAAGAAAGATAGAAAATATGTTCCATTTCTGAAACACATGTGCTATAATGAGAGGACATTCGGTTCTGCCTTTGGCGGGAGAGAGGGGCCTATATGGACGGCAAGCATCAGGTTTTACAGGAATACTTCGGCTATGACACATTTCGCCCCGGGCAGGGGGAGCTGATCGATGCCCTGCTGTCCGGCCGGGATGCCTTTGGGGTGATGCCCACCGGGGGCGGCAAGAGCTTGTGCTATCAGGTGCCCGCCCTGCTGCTGCCGGGGGTGACAGTGGTGGTGTCCCCCCTGATCTCCCTGATGCGGGACCAGGTACTGGCGCTGAAAAAGGCCGGGGTGGGGGCGGCCTATCTGAACAGTTCCCTCACCCAACCCCAGATGGACCAGGTGTGCCGCCGGCTGCTGGCGGGGGAGTACCGCCTTTTGTATGTGGCCCCGGAGCGGCTGCTGGCGGACCGGTTCCTGGCCGTGGTCCAGCGGCTGGACATCGCCATGGTGGCGGTGGACGAGGCCCACTGCATCTCCCAGTGGGGCCAGGACTTCCGGCCCAGCTATCTGCGCATCGTGGAGTTTTTAGGCCGCCTGCCCCGGCGGCCTGTGGTGGCGGCCTTCACCGCCACGGCCACCGCTCAGGTGCGGGAGGACGTGCGCCGCATCCTGGCCCTCCGGGACCCGCTGGAGATCGTCACCGGCTTTGACCGGCCCAACCTGCGCTTTGAAGTGCTGCACCCCAAGAACAAGGCGGACGCCCTGCTGGCCCTGGTCCGGGACCGGGGGAGCAGATGCGGCGTGGTCTATTGCTCCACCCGGAAAGAGGTGGAGAACGTGTGCCGGATGCTCCAGGAGCACGGCCTGTCCGCCACCCGCTACCACGCGGGCCTGCCAGAGGAGGAGCGCCGGGAGAACCAGCAGGACTTTCTCTATGACCGGAAAACGGTGATGGTGGCCACCAACGCCTTTGGCATGGGCATCGACAAGTCCAACGTGGGCTATGTCCTCCACTATAACATGCCCCAGAGTTTAGAGGCCTATTACCAGGAGGCGGGCCGGGCGGGACGGGACGGCTCTGACGCCGACTGTATTCTCCTCTTCTCCCAGGGGGACGTGCGCACTGCCCGGTTCCTGCTGGAGCACGGGGAGGACAACGAGGCCCTGTCCGACCGGGAGCGGCAGCAGGTGGAGGAGCAGGGTAGGCGGCGGCTGAACGCCATGGTGGGCTACTGCAAGACGAACTGCTGCCTGAGAGGATACATTCTGGACTATTTCGGCCAGGAGCACCAGGACGAGTGCGGCAACTGCGGCAACTGCTCTGCCGCCACAGTGGAGCGGGACGTGACGGTGCAGGCCAGGATGGTCCTGTCCTGCGTCCAGCGCATCCGCAACCACCTGGGCTATCCCCTGGGGGCGGCCATGGTCATCCGGGTGCTGCGGGGCAGCGGGGACAAGCGGGTGAAGGAGCTGGGGCTGGACGGCCTGACCACTTACGGCCTGCTGCGGGATACGCCCAGGCCCCAGGTCCATGAGCTGATGGACTATCTGGAGGAACAGGGCTGTCTGCACACCGACCCGGTCTATGGCGGCGTGACCCTGACCCAGCGGGCGGGGGACATCCTGTTCCGGGGGGAGCCGGTGGTCATGGTCCTGCGGGCCAGACCGGTGTTCCAGAGCGCAAAAAAAGCGGGACAGCCGAAGGTGGAGGAGGACGGCCTGTTCTCCGCCCTGAAGGCCCTGCGCCTGCGGGTGGCCCGGGAGGAGGGGGTGCCAGCCTATCTCATCTTCTCCAACGCCACCCTGGCGGACATGGCCGCCCGCGCCCCCGTCACCATGGACGGCCTGCTCCAGGTCTCCGGCGTGGGCGGCTATAAGGCCCAGCGCTATGGCCGGGAGTTTTTGGAGGAGATACGGCGGTATCAGGAGGAGACATAGCAGAGACAGCCTGTTTTAACACGGTCCTCCCAGAAAAAGCAGCGGGTGAAAGGGGGAAACCTCAGGTTTCCGGCTCCACCGCCTGGAACACCAGCCAGCGTCCGTCCTGGAGGACCTCCAGAGTGCCCGCCTCCATACCGATCTGATAGCCGAAGCCGGAACCGAAGTTGGACTGGCCGTCCTCCTCCGGTTGCTGCCAGGGCTGGACGGAGGAGGTGATCTCCCCATCCATATTTCCGCAGCGGCCTTCAACCGTGCTCTCGCGCCCGGTGTCCTCATACAGCACCCCGTCCGCCATAAACATACGGGGCATCAAAATACCGGGGGCGGAGGCATCAGGGCCGACGGAAGAGGACGCACCGCCCTGCCCGCCGCAGCCTGCCAGTACCCCGCACAGCGCCAGGGCCAGGAGAAGGGAAAGAACTCGTTTCATCAAAAAACCTCCCATCGTCTTTTACGTGGTTAGACGATGGGAGGCGGGAAAAGTTCCGCAGAACTTCTCTGTCAAGCGGGGAGGGAGACCTTGCGGCGGGATGCCGGAGACAGCCGGCGGTATTTACGGGAAGAGAATAGGATGGGATGGAACTGCGTTGCCTTTCCGATGGGAGTGTGGTATGATAGGCACGTTATTTGAAATGAAACGGGAAGGAGCCATGTTTATGAGCTATGCAGACCAGGTATTTATTCAGACCTGCAAGGATATTTTAAGCAAGGGTGTTTGGGACACGGACCGGGAGGTGCGCCCCCGGTGGGAGGACGGCAGCCCAGCCCACACCATCAAGCTCTTCGGCGTGGTGAACCGCTATGACCTGCGGGAGGAGTTCCCCATGCTCACCGTGCGCAAGCAGTATCTCAAGTCCGCCGTGGACGAGCTGCTGTGGATCTGGCAGAAGAAGTCCAACAATATCCACGATCTGCACAGCCATGTGTGGGATTCCTGGGCCGATGAGAACGGCTCCATCGGCAAGGCCTATGGCTATCAGCTGGGGGTGAAGCACCACTATCCCCAGGGGGACATGGACCAGGTGGATAAGATCCTTTGGGACTTAAAGCACGACCCCGCCTCCCGCCGCATTCTGGCCATCATGTATAACCACCATGATTTGAGCGAGATGGCCCTGTACCCCTGTGCCTACTCCATGACCTTCAACGTCTCGGGCAACACCCTGAACGCCATTTTGAACCAGCGCTCTCAGGATATGCTCACTGCAAACGGCTGGAACGTGATGCAGTATGCCACCCTGCTGCACATGATCGCCCAGGTCACCGGCTTCCAGGCCGGGGAACTGGTCCACGTCATTGCCGACGCCCACATCTATGACCGCCACGTCCCCGTGGTAGAGGAGCTCATCGCCCGCAAGCCCTTCGATGCGCCCAAGTTCACCCTGGACCCCTCCGTCACCGACTTCTATGCCTTTACCCCCGACAGCGTGAAGCTGGAGGGCTATCAGGCCCACTCCCTGGACCCCAAGCTGATCCCCGTGGCGGTGTAAAGGAGGAAAACTTGTCATGAATCTCATAGCTGCGGTGGACGCGCACTGGGCCCTGGGCAAGGGCGGCGACCAGCTGGTCTACATCTCCCAGGACCTAAAGCGCTTTAAGACCCTGACCACCGGCCACCCGGTGATCTTAGGGCGGAAGACCATGGCCACCTTCCCGGGCGGACGGCCTCTAAAGGGCCGCCGGAACCTGATCCTGTCCCGGAACCCGGACTTTGCCCCTGAGGGGGCGGAGGTGTTCCCCGACCTGGACAGTCTGCTTGCCCAAGCCCCGGAGGATGCCTGCGTCATCGGCGGCGCATCGGTGTATCAGGCCCTGCTGGACAAATGCGACACGGCCTATATCACCAAGATCCACAAGGCCTATCCCGCCGACTGCTGGCTGCCCGACTTGGATGCCGACCCAAGCTGGACCCTGGCGGAGGAGTCGGAGCCTTTGGAGGAGAATGGCCTGACATTCCATTACGCAACGTATAAAAGAACGTAAAAATAACAGCTGCGCAGTTTTTTCGCTGCGCAGCTGTCTTATTTTTGTCCTTGCCTTCCCCCTGCCAGGGGGAAGGTGGCCCAAAGGGCCGGATGAGGGTGGGTCTCGATGGTGCGGTGGTCATCGAACGGGCGGACACGGAGGTCCGCCCCTACAAAAGCTATTGTAACCCTCAGTAGGGGCCGCTGTCCCCGGCGGCCCGTTTGATACGAGCTTACAGCCGCAGCTGCTCCCCCGTCAGGCCGTCCCGGGCCAGCATCTGCTCCAGAACATCCACGTCGGCGGTGATGTCCATGGTGTCCCCCTGGAACAGCTGGTCCAGCTGCTTTTCAAAGCCCTCCACCACCTTGTCCATCATGCCCTCTATCCGGGTCATGGCAGCGGTGATGTTTTCCCCGGCGATCTGCTGGGACTCCAGCTGGCCATAGGCCCGCAGAATTTTCAGCGTGGTGGGCAGGTAATAGCTGAGGAAGCTGTGCAGCTGGGGGGCCTTCTCCGGGCGGCTCTTCTGATACTCCAGGATTTTGGCGGTGATGACCCCAATGCGGTCGATTTGGGCGGACAGCTTTTCGTTGGCCACCTGGTCATTCACCTGACGGATCTCATCTAGAATGGCGTTCTCCGCACCTCGGTCTGCCTTTGACGGTTGGGGCTGGGCCTTGGCCGCGGGCGCGGTGTCCTGGGACTCCGGCTGGTCCTCCAGCCCGCCGCCCAGGACAAAGCGGTCCCCGCCATAGTTCAGATAGCCGCTGGGGAACAGTCCGGCATCCAGCATGTCCTCCAGGTCGGCGCACACCTTGTTTTTCGGGCGGCCGGTGGCGGAGGCTAAGGCGGAGATGGCCACGCTCTTCTTCTCCCCGATCATGGCCAGATAGCCCCGGAAGCGCCCCGCCCGGCGCTGACGGCGGATGCCGTCCACCAACAGCCCAAGGCCCACGGCCAGCACGCACAGGGCGGGCAGCTGGGCCAGAAGATCGTCCAGGAACCAGGCAAACTCCCCGTGGATGAGCCAATACATCACGTTCCGCATGGAGACGGCCAGAGCGAGCACCGTCACCACGGACAGCCCACCACCCAGGAGAGCGAGCTGCTTGCCCTTTTTTGCCAACCGGGCGATCTGCTGGCTGACCTGGGGTGCGGCGGCGGGAGATACGGTTTGCCCGCCCTGTCCGCCGGTGGTTCGGGCCCCCAGGGGGGAGCGGGTCGCGGACTGGGCGGCATAGCCCTGGGTGCGCTGCTCCCGCCGCTGGCCGCGGGAGAGGCCTCCGCCGCCCAGCAGCTTCAGCACCACCAGCAATACCCCCAGTGGGGTGACAAAAATAAGCATAAGGATGGGGAATATCCAGGAGCGCAGCTCCTCCTTCGACTTCTGATCCATGTGCATGGTCCAACCTCCAAGCCGGGTCTGCCCGGCAAGAAACACTATGATTTCTTATCATACCTGAGGGAACGAAAAAAGTAAATGGCGGTTTTTGGGTTTTTCACCAGAAGAAACGGGCAGTTGTAACTGTTCTGTAATGATATCCCCGGCATTTGAGTGATATAATGCAAAGAAGCTGACAAAATAGACTCCCTGAAAGAGGAGCGGACCCCGGCTGAGGCTGGATATGGAGGAATTGAGAAGCATGAGTGGACATCGCATTGAAAAAGCGCCCAAGGGGGAACAGAAACAGGGGAAAAAAGGCGCGGTCCTGGCGGGCGTGATCGCAGCGGTACTGCTGTGCGGCTATCTGGGCCTGTGCGCCTGGGTGGGCGGCCGGAACGTTATTATGCCCCATGTGGGCATCAGCGGACTGGACGTGTCCGGCATGACCCGGGACCAGGCGGCGGATGCCCTGAAAAACGCCCTGGCAGAGGAGCGCGGCGACCCCATCACCCTGAACATCTCCTGCGAGGGCTGGAGCGGCAAGCTGTCTGCCGCCGACCTGGCCGTGGACCAGGAGACCACCGTCCAGGCGGCCATGCAGGCCGGGGAGGGCCCCTTCCTGCTCCGGGGCGGTCAGTATCTGGCCCATCTGCTGGGGGCAGGCAGCCAGGTGGAGTTGGCCCTGCAGGATCAGCAGCCCGCTTTGACTGCCCTGTTAGAGGATATGGAGCGCCAGGTGGGCGACGTGACCATGGCCCACTGGCAGGTCAGCGGCCAGACCCTGGAGCTGACCAAGGGGGTCACCGGTCTGGCGGCGGACGAGGAGCAGGCCGCCCAGCTGCTGCACCAGGCCCTGGACCAGGGCTTTGCCCAGAAGTTCGGCCAGGGGGAGCAGAACGTCACCGTGGACGTGGACCTGCCTGTCACCCAGATGCCCCCCCAGGAGCCCGACTTTGACGCCGTCCACCAGGACGTGTATACCGAGCCCAAGGATGCCGCCTTGGACGGCACCACCCACGAGATCGTCTCTGAATCCGTGGGTCTGGACTTTGACCCCGCCCAGCTGAAGGCCGCCTATGACCAGGCGGGGGAGGGCGAGACCGTGTCCATCCCCCTCACCGTTACCCAGCCCAAGGAGACCCGCGAGAGCCTGTCCGCCAAGCTGTTCCGGGATCTGCTGGGCAAGGGAACCACAAAAGTGGGCGGCTCCGCTGCCAGGAAGAACAACGTGGCGCTGTCCGCCAAGGCGTGCAACGGCGTGATCCTGCTGCCCGGTGAGGTGTTCTCCTATAACAATACCACCGGCAGCCGCTCGGCGAGCAAGGGCTATCAGGCCGCACCGGTGTATGTGGGTGGAGCCTCCACCGACGAGGTGGGCGGCGGCATCTGCCAGACCTCCTCCACCATCTATTACGCCGTGCTTCACACCACCCTGGAGGTGGTGGAGCGGCGCAGCCACATGTACAACACCGGCTATGTCCCTGCGGGCATGGATGCCACCGTGTACTATGGCTCCACCGACTTCCGCTTTCGGAACAACACCAACTACCCTGTGAAGCTCGTCACCGAGAGCTATGACAAGGGGGGCAGCCGCTACCTCACCGTCAAGATTTACGGCACCAACGAGACCGGTACTTATGCCGTACCCAAAAGCACCACCTTCGACCAGGTGGCCCCCACCACCCAGTATAAGGCGGACAGCTCCATTCCCAGGGGCACCACAAAGGTGGACCGCAAGCAGAATCCCTATACCGGCGTGAAGGCCAAGACGGTACGATATGTATACAACAAGGACGGCTCGTTGAATCAGGAACAGAGCATGGGCACCAGCACTTATAAGATGCGGCCCAAGACCATATACTATAACCCGGCCGACGGTGACCCCGCCACCTGGGCCAACGGCGTACCGCCCCAGCCCAGCACACCCGGCGGAGGTCAGACGGAGACCAAACCCTCCACCGGAGAGAACACTGTCCCCGCCGAGACCCCGGCGCCTGAGACGCCGCCCCAGACAGGCGGCGAGACGGCGGGCGGGAACGAGCCCCCCTCTCAGGACCTTCAGACTTAAGACGGATACAGGAGAGGAGCGCACATGTTTCAAGGTTTTACCCAGGGGACCACGGATTTTCTTTGGGGAATCCGATTCAACAACGAGCGCAGCTGGTTTCTGGCCCACAAAGAGGAGTTCCGCACCCTGGTGGATGCGCCCATGCGGGAGCTGGCTGCACAGGTCAGCGGTGAGATCAATGACCGGTTTCCCAAGCTGCAGTTAAACTGCAAGGTCAGCCGCATCTATCGGGATGCCCGCCGGCTGCACGGCCGGGGGCCCTATAAGGACCACCTGTGGTTCGTTCTGCGGCCTATGGCCACCGCCGCTGACACAGAGCCCGGCTTCTATTTCGAGGCGGCTCCAGAGCACTACAGCTACGGCATGGGCAGCTGGAATACCACGCCGCAGACCATGGCCAAGCTCCGCGCCCGTATCGACCGGGACCCGGAGCCATTAAAACAGCTGGCCCGCCGCCTGGAAAAACACGGGGAGTTTGCCCTGGAGGGCCAGATGTACAAGCGGCCCAAGGGCGACCCCGGTACCCTGCTTTACCCCTGGTATAACCGGCGGCAGATCACGCTGACCAGCGACCACAACTGCGACGAGCTGTATTTTTCCCCAGAACTGGCGGAGCAGGTGGTAAACGGTTTTGCCTTTCTGGTGCCCTACTATGACTATATGTGCTCTGTCATGGCCGACCCTGCCCCGGAACAGCCATGACCCCCGCGAAAAACACCTCTGAGCGGCCGTTCAGAGGTGTTTTTGCAACTTATTGGGCTACCTCACTATCTCGCTAAAATTTAAGTAGATTTCGCACAAAAAGTACTTGACATTCCGCGGCATATGTAGTATATTATAGCCAGAAACAGAAAGGATTGAGTCCAATGTACTAAGAAGTTCAAAAGGCCGCACCACCAACTGCAAAGCTGAACGCATCACCCAGAGCGAAGAACCAAACGCTCCACCCGAATTCGGATCGGGGAAAATTCAAGGGCGCGCCAGAACAGAGCTTTCCCCATCCAGACATGGAATTGTGGATACTGCTCCAGGAAAGGAGAAGACCAGCGCCAGCGTTCTTCCACCGGCGAATCAGACAGCGGCAAGCGCACATCCAACGATCATCCCATCCATCCCCCAACCACCGGACCTCGGCTATGAGGCGCGGACCGCAGGGCGGCCCCAATTCAGTTGACAGGAGATGTGTAGCGCGAGATCGGCGGAACGTGTAGCCATTCTGAAGAAAGAGAGGTAACCAAATGGTAGAACCCAAGCAGCATCAGGAGTGACCCTCGCCGTACCGAGTACGAAACGGACGGCAGAGGGTCACTTCTTTTTTTGCGCTTTTTTCGGCATCTCTCGTATAGATGGACAGAAAAAGCGGCTGCCCCGGGTGTTGGGGCAACCGCTTCGCTATGATGCTGTTACTGTCGGTCCCGCAGCCAGTTCTTCCAGGTGAAGTATACCGTGGCAGCCAGCACCGCAACGGAACACACCGCCAGGATCAGCAGCCCGGTGCTTCGCACCATAGTACACCGATAAATCAAGTAGGCGCTATAAGCCGCCACCAACCCGGTATAGATCACGTTGTATATCAGGGCGAAGGGCCGGATGACCTGGGGATACTTGCTCCGCAGCACCAGGTCCACCACGAAAAAGAGAAACAGCAACAAAAGCAAAATCGTTGTTTTCATCGCACAAAATACCTCCCAGTCAACTTGTGTCCTTGATTATACCACAAAGCGCTCAAGTCCTCAAGTTAAATTTGGAAAAATCTGTTTTAAATTTTTGGGCTGAAGCGGCTTAAATGAGGATCCCCTGACAGTGGTCCAGCTCGTGCTGGATGATTTCCGCCGTCCAGCCGGTGAAGGTTTTCAGCCGGGTCTGGAATTTTTCGTTCTGCCACTGGACCTTGATGGTCTGGAAGCGCTTGGCTTTTCGGGTGCCGGTGAGGGACAGACAGCCCTCCTCTGCCTCGTAGGGGCCGGAGCACTTGACGATCACGGGGTTGAACATCACCATGTAAGTCCCCTCGTTGTCAAAGGCGATGATGTGCTTGTTCACGCCGATCATGTTGGCTGCCATGCCCACGCAGCCGCTTTTGTGGGCAGCCAGGGTGTCCAGCAGGTCCAGGGCTGTGGACAGGTCGTCCAAGGTGGCGGGCTGGGCCTTTTGGGAGAGAAAAGCCTCATCTCTGCAAATTTCTCGGATCATGGGCGTGCCTCCTTGGTGTTTAAACGCTCTGTCCACTGAGCTTCTTTGAAGCCAACCAGGACAAGGCCATCCCCCACCAGGAGGGGGCGTTTGATCAGCATGCCGTCTGTGGCGAGAAGCTTCAGCATCTCGTCCTCGCTCATACCGGGCAGCTTGTCTTTCAGCTGCATGGACTTATATAGCAGACCGCTGGTGTTGAAGAACTTTTTCAGCGGCAGACCACTGCGACGGGACCATGCGGACAGCTCATCATAAGTGGGAGTTTCCGCTTTGATGTCTCGCAATTCATAGGCGATGTGGTTTTCGTCCAGCCATTTTTTCGCCTTCTGACAGGTGGTGCATTTGGGATAGCAGAGAAAAGTCATGGTGTTCACACTCCTATTATACCTTATAAGTCCATTATTTCAGTTCGTTCCGCACCGTCATCACACGTAATTGTTACGATCAATTTCGTATTATTATCAGAAAAAGCCAAGTCATAGATCAACTCGTTCTCTGTATGCCAATGAATAGGATGAGTTTAAGAATGGGACGTTCTCTGAATATCCTTTTCACATCGTATACCTCCATATGAGATCAATACCATCTTTATCATACACATATCCCAGAAAAAGTACAAGAGTGGGAATGCTGTTCCAGCCCTTCAGTTCATCGGAGTACAGGTGCCGTCAAGGTTTCTTCTACGCTGCTAGCCCTATGTGGAAATACTAAGAGGCATCTGTAATAGTATTCAGATTCTGCGCCGCAATAGACAAAGAATAAGAAACCCCCTCTGAAATCAACGACTTCAGAGGGGGATTGGTCCGAGTAGTGCGGCTCGAACGCACGGTCTCCTGCTCCCAAACCAGGCGCGCTACCAACTCCGCTATACCCGGGTGATCTCTCTCTATTGGCCGCCCAAACGATGGATAGGCAACATCGGCCTAACTAGTATAGTATACTTTTGAAATAATTGCAAGTCTTACGCATCTGTGATAAGATAAAAATTCAAGAAAATGACGAGGTGAATTCCATGAGAATGAGAAAAAAACCCAACCTTGGCCCCCGGATGGAGCGGTGCGGCCGGTTTTTGATCGATGACCCCGCCGCCTATCGGGGACACTGGCGGGATCTGAAGCCTGATGCCGCCGACCTGCGGCTGGAGCTGGGCTGCGGCAAGGGCCGCTTTACCGCCGAGACCGCCCAGCAGCACCCGGACACCCTCTACATCGCCCTGGAGCGGGTCCCCGACGCCATGATCGTGGCCATGGAGCGCTGCATGGACAAGGGCCTGACCAATGTGTTCTTCATCGACGGGGATGCCGCTCGTCTGCGGGACTACTTCGCCCCCGACGAGGTGGACCAGATGTACATCAACTTCGGCGATCCCTGGCCCTCCAACCGCCACGCCAAGCGCCGCCTGACCCACGAAAACTTCCTGGTGCTGTACCGGGGGATTCTGAAGACCGGCGGAAAGCTGTGTTTCAAAACGGACAACCGGGACCTGTTCGAGTTTTCCCTGTTCCAGTTCCCCAAGGCGGGGTATGACCTGTCTGAGGTCACCCGGGACCTGCACAGCCGGGGCATCTGCGGCGTGATGACCGACTACGAGGCCAAGTTCCACGAGCAGGGCGTACCCATCAACCGCTGCGTGGGCACCAAACTGGCCGTGGACCCGGAGCCCGAGTTCCACCCCATCCCCGGCTGGGGCGATGCCCACCCCGGTGTGCGTCCCGAGCAGGAAGATACAGACGGGCAGGAGCCGGCCGAGGCTGACAAAGGGGACTGACCATCACCCACGCAGCCGGAAGATGCGCCCAAGCTCCACCCCCTGGGCGGAGAGGGCGGCCAGATAGAGGACTCCCCCAAATACCAGACAGGTCCCGGCGCTGGACAGCGCCCCAAAGCCGCAGCTGAGGAGCCGGCGCTGGAGCAGAGACATGGTCAGGGCCGACAGCAGGGCGGCCAGCCCGGGGGCGATGAGCCAGGGGAGGGGCCGCAGAGCCAGACCGGTGTGCCGCAGGGTGAGGGCCAGGCACAGCAGCGCCTCCAGCCCGGCGGAGACCAGGGCCCCGGCCACATAGCCCCCCATGCCCACACCGGGCAGGGGGACCAGAACCAACGTCAGGGCCAGCTGCACTCCGCCCCCCAGCAGGGAGACGGCGGCCACCGTTCCCTGGCGGCCCACCCCGTTTAAAATGGCCCCCAGCACAGAGCAAAAGCAGCTCAGGGCCATGACGGCGGCAAGAGGCAGCAGATAGCCGTCCACCGGGCGGCCGAAGAGCAGCCGTCCCAGAGCTGGTCCCACCACGGTCATCCAGGCCATGGCGGGCAGGGCCAGCACCCCCACGATGGACAGTGCCCGCTGGGCCAGCTGCTGGACCCGGTCCCACCGGTCCAGGGCCCTCGCCCGGGCCAGCCGGGGCAGCAGCACCAGATTCAGCGCCCCCAAGAACACCGTGGGCAGGGCCAGCATGGGCAGCGTCATGCCGCACACCACCCCAAGCTGGGCGATGGCATCCTCCCGGGCCATGCCCCCCTCCACCAGCTTTTGGGGGATGAGAGCGGCGTTGGCCGCCCCCAGCAGATTGCCCAGCAGGGCGTTCAGGCCCACGGGCAGGGCGATGGCGGCGATGCGTCGGCGGCGGACGGCCCCCGGCTCTCCGGGCCCGGACAGAACGCCCCGGCGGCGACGGCGGTAGAGCACCGCCAGCGTGACGGCGGAGAACACCTCGCAGATCACCATTCCCGCCACTACCAGGCCCACCGCCCGTTCCGGGTACTGGGGCAGGAACAGCCACAGCAGCCCCAGCACCGCCGCCGAGCGCACCAGCTGCTCGCACAGCTCGGTGACGGCGGGAGGGCGCACCAGGCCCGCCCCGTAAAACCAGTGCTTGTGAAAGTTTTCTACCCCCGTGAGGGCCACGCAGGGCACCAGCAGAATAAGCCCCAGCTGGGTGCGGGCATCCCCCAGCAGGGCCACGGATACAAAGTCCGAGGCGAAGATCAGCCACCCGCCCACGGGGAGCAGTACCAGAACGAACAGTTTCAGACAGGCTCTCAGGACCTGGTCCGCCCCACGGGCGTTTCCACGGGCCAGATACTGGGCCGTCAGGTTGGACACCGCCGCCGTCAGCCCCACTGCCGTGAGGGACAGCACCACGGCGTACATGGGCATGAGCAGCTGATAGAGCCCCATGACCTGGGCCCCCACCATGCGGGCCAGGGCCACCCGATAGCCAAAGCCCAGCAGCTGGGACACCGCACCCAGCACCGTCAGCAGCACCGCCCCCTGTCCGGCGGACGTGGTCTCCTTGCCCATGGCTTCCCCTCCTCTCCCGGTCAGCATATGCCGGGCGGGGGAGGGGTATGCTTTTTCCTCTGCTCTGGTTTTTCCCTTGCCCTGGGCGGCGGGATAGGATATAATGGTCCTGCAGAATGGGTCTGCGGCTTTTTACGGCAGACCCGCTGTTTTTGTTGGATGGAATGATGAAACGAATGAGAATGCAGGAGGTTATTTGATATGTCTTTTGTAACGTTAGAACACCGGGGCCCTGTGGGCCTGATCACCATGAACCGGCCCGAAGCCCTGAACGCCCTGAACGACCAGGTGCTGCGGGATCTGGACGCCGTGCTGGACCAGGTGGAGGCGGATGACAGCATCCTGGTGGCTGTGATCACCGGCGCAGGCCGCTCCTTTGTGGCCGGGGCCGACATCGGCCAGATGTCCACCCTGACGGCGGCGGAGGGCAAGGCCTTCGGCGTGCTGGGCAACCGGGTGTTTTTGAAGCTGGAGAATCTGACCAAGCCCACCATCGCTGCGGTGAACGGCTTTGCCCTGGGCGGCGGCTGCGAGCTGTCCATGGCCTGCGACATCCGGGTGGCCAGCGAGAAGGCCAAGTTCGGCCAGCCCGAGGTGGGTCTGGGCATCACCCCCGGCTTTGGCGGCACCCAGCGTCTGCCCCGGCTGGTGGGCTCTGCCAACGCCATGGAGCTGATCCTCACCGCCCGGAACATCAACGCCCAGCGTGCCCTGGAGATCGGTCTGGTAAGCCACGTCTATCCCGCCGAGGAGATGCTGGATCGGGCGCTGGAGCTGGCCGATGCCATCGCCGCCAACGCCCAGGTGGCTGTCCGCCAGTCCAAGGCCGCCGTGCGCCGGGGCCTCCAGGCCGACATGGCCACCGGCGTGGCCTATGAGAGCGAGGCCTTTGGCCTGTGCTTTGCCACCGAGGACCAGAAGGATGCCATGGCCGCCTTCCTGAAAAAGGAGAAGCTGCCCGGATTCAAGAACAAGTAAGGACACAGAACCACGCGCCGCTCCCGACCTGAGCACAGGCCGGGAGTGGTGTTTTTTGCCCGAAAGTTGTTGGAAGCGGCGGAAATGCTCCTTTGGAATTGACTTTCTTTTGTGGCGGTTGTAAAATTATTTTATTGTGCTGACTTGCCTTGCACAGAAATTCATCCGTAGGAAGATGGAGGAGCGAGAACAATGGAGATATCTAAAGTACACGCCGTGTTTTTCAGCCCCACGGGCAATGCCAAAAAGGTGATCTGTACCGTGGCCGACGCTGTGGGGGCAGCGCTGGGCGTCCCCGTGGCCTATGACGATTTTACCCTGCCCCAGGCTCGACAGGAGACCCGGAGCTATGGCCCCGGCGACCTGGTGGTCTTCGGCACACCCACCTATGCCGGACGTATCCCCAACAAGCTGCTGCCCTTTGTGCAGAGCGGTTTTCAGGGCAATGGGGCTCTGGCCGTCCCCGTGGCGGTGTTCGGCAACCGGAGCTATGACAACGCCCTGATGGAGCTGCGCAACGAGCTGGAGGCCCACGGCTTCCACACCGTGGCCGGAGCGGGTGTCCCCACCGAGCACGTGTTCAGCAACAAGCTGGCCCCCGGCCGTCCCAATGCGGACGACCTGGCGGAGCTGGCCGGGTTCGGGCGCAAGATCGGGGAAAAAGTGGCCCGGCTGACGGACATTCCCACACCCATCGCCGTGAAGGGCGAGGACCCGGTGGGCCCCTACTACATTCCCCTGGGAACCGACGGAAAACCCGCCAAGTTCTTAAAGGCCACCCCCAAGACCGACACGGACAAGTGCAACAAGTGCGGTCTGTGCGCCACTGCATGCCCCGTGGGCTCTATCCCCGCCGACGCCCCGGACACCTGCGCCGGCATCTGCATCAAGTGCCACGCCTGCATTAAGGTCTGCCCCACCGGGGCCAAGTATCTGGACGACCCCGCCTTCCTGTCCCATGTGGCCATGCTGGAACAGAACTACACCCGCCCCACCCAGGCGGAGTGGTTCCTGTGAGCCTGCAAGAAAAGTGAAATAAAGTAAAAACGATTCAGTTGTCGTTCATGCCGAAGGGGATGGACAGTAGCTTTTTCTTCCACAGGCTTTCCGTGTGGATAACTTCCTCATCGGTGGCGGTTTTGGGGAGAAGCTGCAAAATAGAGAACTGGAAGAACTGATACCGATCCGGGTGGTCGCAGAGAAGCTGGCGCATCCGCTTGTTGTTGCCGTGGAGAGGATCCACATAGTACCGCCAACGGCCCAGAAGACCGTCCTTCCCATAAGCGGAACCCACATATTGTTTCCCGTTTTGCGTATCGGTAATAAGATAGACCGCATTTACAGAGGAAAGGGCGGTGTGCCACGCCTCATAGTCGGTGGCGTTTTCGACCACTTCCTTTAGCTCGTGGTAAGAGAGGACCACCTGTTCAAAGCCTACGAAGGGGTGTCTGTTGGCTGTTTGGATGGCCACGATGGGTTTTTCCGTGGTGCCGCGCTGGTGCCACATGCGGGCAGATTTGCCCCAGTCGATCACCAGCCGCTGTTCATATTCGCCCAGAAGGTCCACGGGGGTCAGGTCAAAATAGGCATTCTGCCCGGCGAACCAATCGGGGTGTGGAAAACCGACGGGCATCACATTCGGCGTGTCCGGAACAGAGGGGCCGACCTGATACAGTGCATAAAACTTAGCGTAGTTTCCTGCGTCGCTGATAAAAATGGCCCAGTGGGTATAGCCGCGGCTGAAATCGGGCTTTTGCTGACGGGTATACTCCAGGACCATATTTTTCTCATAGCAGCTGCGAAAGCCCTTGTCAGAAAGGGCGTGGCGGATGAGTTTGACTTTTCCGGGGGCAAGGCCGACCTTGGTCAAGAGGTCTGAAAAGAAAAGAACGGGCATCTATGTGGGACCTCCTCGCAACGACAGAAAACCGTTTGTCCGTACCGAATGTAACGCAATCTAAAAAGCAAGAACACCACACGTTTCTGTGTGATGTTCTTAGATGGTGGAGACAACAGAACTCGAAGGTCAGGGGTGTCTTTTTAAGTGCCTTTTCGTGATTCCTGATGCCTTCCCGTCCGAAAGGAATGAACCTTGAAACCCTTGGGGCACAAGGCTTTGAAGAGACGAAATCCTTAAAACAATTGCGGCACAGGGGATTGAGAAAGGATGAGCAGATTTCCGATTTTTCGGAAGTTTGCAGGACATTTGCGGGACATTGATGAGATGTTTATTGGACTTTACAGGGACGTCTGTTTTGCTGCGACCAGTCCAACTTACAACAAGTGATCCCCTATAATACGGTGGATTTGCTGCAATTCCTCTGACCAGTCCTTTTGATCAAGATCAAAATAAACATCCAGATTATCATCCAACTCCTGTGGCAGGTGAACCGCCATATGGGTTAAATCATGGACGACTTGAATATCACTATGCTTGATAAATGGATTCATAATGATTCTATAACTCCGGGTTTTGAACAAATATCGTAAATCACTAAAGAGCAGAGCTTCTTCTGATATCCGATACAGAAAGACCGCAGTAATTTTTTGTAATGCTTCTTCAGAGATTCCCATTTTAAGGGCGATATCTTTTCTAAAGAATATTCCATTGATTTGATTGCACAGTAGTTTTGTTGGTTCAAAGAGCGCTGTTTCCTTGATGTCAGCATAAGTCCAGTTTATAGCAAGCAAATTGACATGAGTCGGGGTCATAGGTACGACAAACTTTTTGGCAGCAGATTCAAAAAAGTCAGTCAACTTTAACACTCGCGGAAAACGACATTCAATCCCGTGTTGTTTGCAAAAAGCGTTAAGCGCAGCGCGTCCAGAATCGTCTATCAAAAGGCCGGGTAATATGATGTTTTTCTTTCGGTCTCGCTCAGGAAAATTAGGGGTTTTGGCCTCGATATCCAAGATAATACCGTTGTCATATTCAAATCTGGCTTCCGGATTTGCGCCGTTTGATCCCATGGGTGGTTCATATGTCATTTTGGATATGGTGGATGGTCCAAATGCGGCAAAGTAGGATAGCAGGTGAAGTTCAGATAGTGCTTCAAAAAATGCATTCTGCCTGTAGTTTTGCTTTCCAGCGGACAATTGATCTTTCAAAAATCTTTCGATTTTAGATTGCCCAAAACAGCCATATAAGAAATTTATACGGCTATTAAGATTCATTAAAAAAGTGTCGGGGAAAGCATGATAGTCATAGCCATATTTAAGGGTTAGTTGATGCTCAGTAAAAAACGGTTTAAAAAATTCTGCATCATTGTACAAGGCACGGATGAGAAAATGCTGGTCAGAGTACTCGTCAAAAATACCGTTGCGCCAACACTCCTCGATACGATTTGGCAACACATCTTTTAATCCATTTAACATTGAGAAAGAGTCTTTGTTGGGAAAAGGTAGGTCATGTCTAGCCACGGCATCCGCCTCCAATCGCAAATATGATACTTACATTGTACCAAAGATAATGGAAGTAATAAAGTACAGCAACTGGAATCGTGGCTGATAGATATTTTACGTAAAACACTTGCGCAAGTGTGTGTCTACTTTTGAGGGAGGTGTTATGAGTGGGAGAAGCACAGCACTTCCCCTATTATTACGGCTATGAATCCGAACAGTTTACCTTTTACCGCATCCCCAAGCTGCTGGTGACTGACGAGCGCTTTCAGGGCCTTTCCACCGACGCCAAACTGCTGTATGGCCTGATGCTGGACCGTATGAGTCTGTCGCTAAAAAATGGCTGGCTGGACGAGCAGGGGCGGGTCTATATCTATTTTCCCGCAGAGGAGATCATGTCGGTGCTTCACTGCCGAAGCGAGAAGGCGTCGAAGCTGCTTGCGGAGCTGGACAGCAAAAAAGGCATTGGCCTGATTGAGCGTGTCCGGAAAGGACAGGGCAAGCCCACCACGATCTACGTCAAAAATTTTGCAGGAACTCCGTCATTTTGAGTGAACAAGACCGATTATGGAGGGAGTGCGCCTATTTGAGAAATTCGATTTTCGAATTTCAAGACATTCGGAAATCGAAAGTTTAGACGTTCGAAAATCGAAATCTAATAAGACTGAGATGAGTAATACGGATGGAGTAAGAAAGAAAACAGACCGAGAAAAGAATAACTGTCTTGTAGAAGAACTGGAGCCGCGAGACTCCTTTTTTGTTGGAGGTGTTTCCGTGAAAACAATCGCCCTTGCAAACCAGAAAGGCGGCGTCGGCAAGACCACCACAGCCGCCAGCCTTGCCAGTGGTCTTTCCCGGCAAGGTAAAAAAGTCCTTTTGGTGGACGCAGATGCCCAGGGAAACCTGACCCAGATGCTTGGCTGGGCCCAGCCGGACGAGCTTTCGCCCACCCTGGCCGACCTGATGGGCAAGATCATCACCGACCAGCTAGTCAGCCCCGGAGAGGGCATTCTGCATCACGATTCCGGCGTTGACCTGCTGCCGGCAAACATCGAACTGTCGGCGCTGGAGGTCACGCTGGTCAATGCCATGAGCCGTGAAACGGTCATGCGGCAGCTTTTGTCCACCGTGCAGGATCGTTACGACTATGCCCTCATCGACTGTATGCCATCGCTGGGCATGATGACGCTGAACGCACTGAGTGCGGCGGACAGCGTCATCATTCCGGTGCAGGCGCATTATCTCCCTGCAAAGGGTCTGGAGCAGCTTTTGCGGACGGTCGCCCGTGTGAAACGGCAACTCAATCCCAAGCTGGAAATCGACGGCATTGTGCTGACGATGGTGGACGGCAGAACCACGCTGGCAAAAGGCATCAGCGAACAGATCCGGCAGGCATACGCCGGTCGGGTCTTTGCCAGCGAAATACCTCGCTCTATCCGCGCCGCCGAGGTCAGCGTGGAAAACAAGAGCATTTACGACCTCGACCGAAACGGCAAAGCGGCGCAAGCCTATATCAACATTTATTATAGATCAATGTTAGGTGGTTTCTTCTTATGGTCAGCAATCCAACCTAAGTAAGTGGCCGGACCAGATTGATACAAATCGTTCCCGCTACCATCCAAAATGACAGTTAAGGGCATGTCTTTTACTTCCAGCCGCCGTACCGCCTCGCAGCCCAGGTCCTCCCAGCAGATGACCTCCAGCTCCTCCACGCTGGCGGCCATCAGGGCGCCGGCGCCGCCCAGGGCGGCCAGGTAGACGGCTCCGTTGCGCACTACGGCCTCCTTGACCGCCTGATTCCGGGCGCCCTTGCCGATCATAATAGCCTGGCCCAGGTCCAGCAGCCGGGGGGAGTAGGCGTCCATCCGCCCGCTGGTGGTGGGGCCGGCGGAGCCGATGACCTGACCGGGCCGCTCCGGCGTGGGGCCCACGTAGTAGACGGCGGACCCCTCCACGGGGAAGGGCAGGGACTGCCCAGCGTCTAAAAGCTCCATCATCCGTTTGTGGGCCGCGTCCCGGGCGGTGTACACCGTACCCGACAGCAGCACCGTGTCTCCGGCCTTCAGGGGGGCCAGCATCTCCTTTGTCACGGGGGTGGTCAATTTGTATTGCATCAAAACCCCTCCTTACAGTTCGGCCGTGGCCCGGCGGGTCACATGGCAGCTGACGTTGATGGCTACGGGCAGGCCGGCCACGTGGGTGGGAGCCGCCTCAATGGACAGCCCCAGGCAGGTGGTTTTCCCGCCGAAGCCCTGAGGGCCGATACCCAGAGCGTTGATCTCCTCCAACAGCCCCCGTTCCAGGTCGGCGTAGAAGGGGTCAGGGTTGGGCTGGTCGATGGGCCGCAGCAGGGCGTGCTTGGCCAGATAGGCCACCTTGTCGAAGGAGCCGCCCACGCCAATACCAAGGACGATGGGGGGACAGGGGTTGGGGCCTGCCAGCCGTACCGTCTCCAGGACAAAGTTTTTCACGCCCTCCACCCCGTCGGCGGGCTTTAGCATCCCCAGGCGGCTCATGTTTTCGCTGCCGAAGCCTTTGGGAGCCACGGTGATGGTGCAGCCGTCTCCGGGGACCAGCCGCAGGGTGATGGCTGCGGGGGTGTTGTCCCCGGTGTTCACCCGGCGCAGGGGATCGCCCACGATGGACTTGCGGAGGTAGCCCTCCCCGTAGCCCCGGCGGATGCCCTCGTGGATGGCCTCCTCAAAATTGCCCTCGATGTGGACCTCCTGGCCCAGCTCCACGAAGACGCAGGCCATCCCCGTGTCCTGGCAGACGGGCAGGTTTTTCTCACCGGCCAGCTCCATGTTGTCCCACAGCAGGTTCAGGGTCTCCTGGGCCAGTGGCCAGGGCTCGGCCTTCCGGTCCCGGTCCAGGGCGGCCACGATATCTGCGGGCAGTTTGGTGTTGGCCTGGACACATAACTGGGCAATTACCTCGGTAATAGCGGAAGATGTAACCGTTCGCATAAGGAGCTCCTTTCTTTAGGCAAGAGTCACCGTTGACGCGGTGGCTCCTGTTCTGGTGGTGCGATCAAAAATGCGTCCCGGTGCGCTGGTGAAGGCGTCCAATAGTTTTCCAGCACCCGATATTGCTTGGCATACTGTTTAGGCGAGATGTTTTCATACTTGATGAAGGTTCGAATGAAATGTGCACTGCTGTTGAAACCAGACCGCTCTCCGGCAAAAGCAACAGAACTTCCATTACGGAGCAGCGATTTAGCCTGTGCTAGCCTGCGGTGAATGATGTATTCACTGAGGGTAAAACCCATGATTTCTTTAAAACGATGGCTAAGGTAATATTTGCTGACAAATATCTGCTGTGCTAAAAGTTCCAACGGTAGTTCCTCGCTGATATGCTCCTGAATATATGCAATCACAGGCTGTAACTTAGAGACTTCTTCGTTATCGGGGGGAGAGGGACGTGACGGAACACTGTACAGGTAATTGATATAAACTAAAATCTCAGCCAGCAAAGTTTTGATAAAGACTTCTTTGCCATAGGAAGTACAGTCCACACTCAGATAGTATTCCATCTTGTTAATGAGTTTCAGCAGATGGTCCAATTGGTCACCGAGGAGTTGTACTCGGTGATTGAACTGCTCATGGTTGCGAAAACACGCCAGAATATCAAACCCGTCGGAAGAAAACGCCGCAACTTCTTCTGCATAAAAACGAATAGAATAAAACTGATATAGTGTTTTTGCATGAGGGGAACTTCGGTGCAAATCATCTGGGCTCAGCACATAAAGACTGCCCCTCGTAATCGGATACATCTTATTGCGCACAAAAAAGCATTCGCCCTCAGACATAGTGAGCAGGATTTCCAAGGTGTCATGGAAGTGAAACTTATTCTCCTGCCAGCCTTCCTTACTAAAAAAGCGAACCTGCACCCCATCCACCCCCATCATATGATTCGAATGCTTTCCGTTCTGCGAATATACACAGTATACTCGATTCTTAAAAAAACACAAGACACCCAAACAACTCGATACCACAATAAATGTATTTTTTACTGCAATATAAATCAATTTTTGAGCTCGGAGGATGAGAGCCTTATTTTTCAATCAAGAGAACAAAATGCCTCGTTCAGTAAATGGCCCTCGCAGGGACTTATAGTATGTCCTTCAAGTCGGCCGCTTTTTAAATCAGGTACTATACTCCTAATTAGAGCCGGGAAGAAACAACCTTTATAGTCAGACGAAAATACACGAAAGAAAAGTAAACAACACGAAAAGTAAAAGTGAGCAAATCTTGAAAACTTTTGTTATTGCTTATGCGCTACAATGAGACTTGGAAATTGGATCTCAAAACTGCAACAGATGAGGAGGGGGGCAAACCACTGCCCATAATTCAATGTCATATGAAACAGTCAAAAACGAAAGCAACAGGAATTGAACGGCTTGCCAGACAAATCACTATCATGAATCAAACGGCGTTGTCTGGACATGCACTGCATGCCGCACGGCTATGCTTATTGGACACTCTAGGAGTAGGTATCTACGGTAGTTCCCAGCCTGAAACAGAGCAGTTACTTCAGTCATTGAGACGGTTTGGAACTGGTAAAGTTTCTGTTTGGGGACGCAGAGAAACGTTAGATGCAGAAAGCGCTGCTTTAATCTGTGGTAGCCTTTGCCATTTACGTGAGTTGGATGATGTACATTACGCGATCCTACATACAGGTTGTGTCTGTGTTCCGGCAGCTATAGCAACTGCGGAATTGGAGCATTCTTCCTTGGGACAATTATTGCGTGCGATAGTAAATGGTGTTGAGGTCATGTCCCGTATCTCACTTGGTATGGATTATATGGACCATCGGGAACGTGGTTGGCATGGCACCGCTACCTGCGGTGCCTTTGGTGCAGCTGCTGCAGCCGGATATCTCTTAGGCTTGACGGAAGATCAACTGGCAGATGCTCTGGGAACCGCAGGTAGCCGCACTGGCGGTACATGGGCTTTCTCTGTAGATGGTGCCATGTCCAAACGCTTGCACCCCGGGCTGGCAGCCCGCGACGGCTTGTTGGCCGCCTATTTAGCTCAGGCGGGAGTCCCGGGTCCCCACTATGTATTGGAGGCAGAAGATGGCGGCTTCTATAGGCTGTTTTCCCGGGAGTGGGACATAGAACGAGTTCTTCGAAATTCAGAGCGTCTGGAGATTGAGCAGGTAGAGTATAAGTGGTTTGCATCCTGTAAGTCGGTCCATTCCCCAATTACCGCAGCTTTGCAGATTTATCGGGAAAACCCCCAGAGGACACCAGAAGAGGTTAGCTCCATCCTGGTAGAAGTTAACCGTTCGGCGTTGGCCATGGCAGGACACTCTTATGAACCAGATTCCGTAGTCTCTGCTCAAATCAGCATTCCTTATGGCGTTGCTCTTGGCCTACTTGGTCGTCCTGGTCAAGGAGCTGACTACGCTTTAGACCGTCTGGGTGACCCGATGGTGCGGACACTCGCTGACCGTGTAAAAGTAGTAGAGAGCCAGGAATTTAATCTCCTGCGTCAGACTGAACACCTCAGTGGCACACGAGTCACGGTGGAATGGAATGATGGAACCCGCAGCGTTGCTGTTGTCAAGTTTGCCAAAGGCTCCATAGGCGATCCACTGACAGAAGAAGATGTGATTCAAAAATACTGTGGGCTGACAGAAGGTGTTCTTGGTCGAGAGCGGTCTCAAAAATTGATGGAATTAATCCTACACGGAGATACAAGCATCCCGGTAGCTCAGTTGGTTAAGCTGATGGTACAACCTCTTTAACACAGATACTTATAAAAACGAATGGAGTGAACAGTATGAGCGCAGCAGAAAAGAAAGGCGGCTTTTTTGAGCAGACCCAGGGAAAGATTAATCCTGTAGTGGTCAAGTATTACTATGGTCCACGCATGGCGAAGTCAGATGGGTCCTTTTCTTATTTAGTGACCGTTATGGAAGCCCATGTGGTTATGCTGGGTGAACAAGGCATTATTCCCAAAGAGGCTGCGTCTAAGATTCTTCGAGTCATGGAAGGCTGGCAGGACCTCGAACCCGAACTGGACCCTACTCTAGAAGATTTGTATATCAACATGGAGCATTTGATGAGCAAGGAAGCGGGAGAGGACATCTGCAGTTATATGCCCGTTGCCCGCAGCCGCAACGACGTAGAGGGTGCCATGTGGCGCATGGAGTTGCGGGACAAGCTCATGATTCTTGCCAAAGCACTGCTGGATATGGTGGCAGTACTTCATAAGCGAGCAGCAGATACTGTGGACTGGATTTTCCCAGGCTACACCTATCACCAACAATCTATGCCCATTACTATGGGCTTCCACCTGGCTGGCATCGCGGCGCCACTGTTGCGTGATGTAGAACGAATCCTAAACTGTGTGGACCGTATTAATCATAACCCCCTTGGCGCAGCTGCAATGTCTGGCACTGAGTATCCCATTGATCGCGAGCGCACCGGGGCTCTGCTGGGTTTTGATGGCGTGTGGGAGCACACCGCAGACGCAGTATCCAGTGCTGACTTCATGCTGGAGGCCGCTAATATTGCTGTCATGAGTTTAAACACCCTGGCGCGATTGGCGGAAGATATCATCTTCTGGTGCACAAACGAGGCTGGCTTCGCAGATCTTTCCGATGATCTAATTGACTCCAGCAGCATCATGCCCCAAAAGCGCAACCCTGTCATTTGTGCCACTGTTCGCTGTCAGGCGCGTCTGATTGCTGGCCGCTATGCAGGCATCTGTGATGCCTGCACAGTACAGTTCCAGGCCAGCCGGGATATGACAGCTGCGTGGGAGGACGTTTTGGATTGCCTGAAAACTGCGGAGGGTATGTGCCGGATTAGTGAGGAGTACACAAGAACATTGCGGTTTAATCGGGAACGGATGGAAAACATCCTGAAACGAAACTTTGCCAATGCCACTGAGTTGACAGACAGTTTGGTACTCCAGGGTGGGCTTTCATTCCGCCAAGCCCACAAAGTGGTAGGCGGCGCTGTGAGTGAGCTGTTTGAACAGGGTGCTGGTCAGGATGCGCTTACTTGGGAGTTACTTGACAAGTGGTGTCGTGAAATCAACGGCATAGGGCTTCCCATTACCCCCAATCAGGTGGAGCAGGCAAAAGATTTCCGCATATCGGTGGAACGTCGAAACTGTCAAGGAGCCACTTCACCAATCCGGGTAGCACAGATGCTGGAGCAGCAGGCACAGGCTGCGAAGGAACTGGCTAACAGTATGGAAGAACGGTGTAAACGCTGGAAATCAGCAGATAACATGCTTCACGCCCGGGCTCGTGAATTGGCTGGGCTCGCTTAAACAGTCTCTTTCTATTCAAAGGAAGAAAGGAAACAAAACCATGCCCAAAAAAGTTCAAGTTACCTTGACCGGGAACGAGAGCAAACGTTTGATTGCAAAGGCAGCCGTACTTCACCCTGAGGTTCGCGGTCGACTGGACAATGGTCATAAACTTTTACTGGCTGGAGGCACTACTGTGTCTGCTCTGGCAGAGGAATTGGGCTTTGGGCCTATGCGGATATCTGGACGAATCGATGCGGAGGGAACACGTTCTGCCCAGACCATCACACAAACACCACACAATCTCCTAATTCAAAATGGCCAGGCGGTCAATGCTGACAAAAACATACAGGCTATTGTAGAAGGGTTGAGTAGTGACGATTTAATTGTTACAGGTGCTAACGCTATTGATCCATCCGGGCGGGCTGCGCTGGCCTTTGCGGCTTTGGGCGGCGGCAGCCGTGGTTACGCACTCCACAGCGCTTATATGCAAGGAATTCCCATGTTGGTTCTGAGCGGCCTCAACAAGCTGATCCCCGATCTAGGGGTCGCCATGGCTTACAGCGGACGCTCCGGTGTGAAGTATTCCATGGGGGCCGCCATTGGTCTTTACAACATTTTCGGACCTGTGGTAACGGAGATTAAATCTTTTGAACTTTTATTTAATGTACAAGCAGTAGTAATTGCAGGCAGTGGAATTGGGAGTGGTGAAGGTAGCCGCACCTTCATCCTCATTGGCGAAGATGAAAACATCCGTCAGGCTTGGAATGCAGTACTCGCTTTGAAAGGCTGTACACTATCCGGGGAAGCCGACAGTCTGGCGGTCTGCTATGGCGGTTGTGACAACTGTATCCGCCATGTCGGCTGTATTTACAAAGGAAATGACAAAAATACCGTGGATTGACATTAACTTGAGCATCAATCTTGTCAGATGTTTTTTAAAACTAAGGAGGAATACAATTGGATTACGCAAAAGAATCCCTCCGTCTGCACGGCGAATGGAAGGGCAAAATCGAGGTGGTGGCCACCGTCCCCGTTGCCACCAAGGACGACCTGTCCCTGGCCTACACCCCCGGCGTGGCCCAGCCCTGCCTTGAGATCCAGAAGGACGTCAACAAGAGCTATGAGCTGACCCGCCGGCACAACCTGTGCGCCGTCATCACCGACGGCTCCGCCGTTCTGGGTCTGGGCGACATCGGCCCCGAGGCCGGTATGCCCGTCATGGAGGGCAAGTGCGTGCTGTTCAAGGCCTTCGGCGGCGTGGACGCCTTCCCTCTGTGCGTCAAGACCAAGGACGTGGACGAGTTCGTCAACGCCGTGTACCTGATATCCGGCTCCTTCGGCGGCATCAACCTGGAGGACATCGCCGCTCCCCGGTGCTTTGAGATCGAGCAGAAGCTGAAGGAGAAGTGCGACATCCCCATCTTCCACGATGACCAGCACGGCACCGCTATCATCACCCTGGCCGGCCTGACTAACGCCCTCAAAGTGGTGGGCAAGAAGAAGGAGGACGTGAAGGTGGTCACCTCCGGTGCCGGCGCCGCCGCCATCTCCATCGTCAAGCTGCTGCTGTCCGCCGGGTTCAAGAATGTGACCATGTGCGACCGGAAGGGCGCCATCTATGAGGGCCGGGAGGGCCTGAACTGGATCAAGGAGGAGATGGCCCAGGTCACCAACCTGGAGAAGAAGGCCGGCACCCTGGCCGACATGCTGGTGGGCGCCGACGTGTTCATCGGCGTGTCCGCTCCCGGCACCGTCACCACCGAGATGGTCAAGACCATGAACAAGGACGCCATCGTCTTCGCCTGCGCCAACCCCACCCCCGAGATATTCCCCGATGACGCCAAGGCGGGCGGCGCCCGGGTCATCTCCACCGGCCGTAGCGACTATCCCAACCAGATCAACAACGTCCTGGCCTTCCCCGGCGTGTTCCGCGGCACCTTTGATGTCCGCGCCAGCGACATCAACGAGGAGATGAAATTGGCTGCCGCCGAGGCTCTGGCCAATCTCATCACCGATGAGGAACTCAACGAGGAGTACATTATCCCTAAGGCTTTTGACCACCGTGTAGGTTCCGCTGTGGCAAAAGCCGTTGCGCAAGCGGCAATCAGAAGCGGTGTCGCACAACTTCCTTAAATTGACGAATTCCAATTGTAGCATTCCAAGAAATCATGTTGCATTCCAAAAAGAGAGAGGGAGGAACTATGAAGTAGAAGCCTCCGCTACAATAATGCAAAAGGCTATACTGGGGTGATTTGCATAGCGAGAGCTTTTAGAAAGCAGGCCACTGAAAAACAAAGGAGGAGAAATAATGATTATTATCGCAATTTTTATCATTTATATGATAGCGATGATGCTGATCGGCAAAATGGGTGAAAAGTACAGCGGGACCCTTGCTGATTCCCTTACCGCCGGCAAACAGGGAACTCTGATCATGGTCGCTGGTTCCTTTTTAGGATCACACATTGGTACTGGCATCGTGGTTGGCGGTGCTACCAACGGTGCAAAGTACGGTGTGGGAGCCGGCTGGTATGGTGTCGGTGCAGCACTGTCCTTCGCTTTGTTCGCCTTCGTCACGGCTCGTTGGGTACGCAAACACGGCTATGTAACGATTTCTACCTATTTTAGGGATCGGTATACAAAATTCGGTCACCTCATCACTCTGATTGTTGCGATTGCTGGTATTTTCGGTGCCACCGCAAATATCGCAGCCCAAGTCATTGCTGGTAAGCAGTTGTTTGTCTACGCCGGTATCGATCCTTTCATTGGCAGTACAATTGCTGTTGTGGTCATCGGTATTTACTGCACCGCGGCCGGTTTGTGGGGGGTCATGATGACCGATGTCTGGCAAGTACTCATTATCGTATTTGGTATGGGTATTACCATATGATTACTTCCTATTAGGAACACTGTAAATACAAGGCTTTTCGGAGCCTGCAAACCAGAAAAAATAATGTTTGATCTATCACATTACGCAAAAAGCCGTCCGGCATGAGAAACGGGCGGCTTTTTTGCGTGGATAGACGGAAAGGAGGCACAAAAATAACTACAAAATTTTAGCGCTCTAATTTGTGCAACTTTAACGAAAAGGAGGATCGTAAATGGCCGATGAAAAACTGAATACTGGCCCTGCGGAGAATATTTCCCCGGAGGCCGCCGAGCCTATCGCCACACCCGAACAGGCCGCAGCATCTGAACCCCAGCAGGAACAGACCGGGCCTGCCATACCTGAGCCCGGCGATGTGGTTGTGTCCTTTGACAAAATCAATGAGCTTATGGCAGAAAAGAGACAGAACGCCCGCGCCGAAGTCGAAAAGGCGGAAACCCCCGAAGCGCCGGAGGCGGCAGCCCCCGGAGAAACACCGCAGCCCGCCAATACGGAGGAACCGAAAAAGCCGCGCCGTGGCCGTCCGCCGAAAGCAGAAAAGGCCGCGACTGAAAATCAAAAATCGGAGAAATCGGCTGGGGCCCGCAAGGGCCGCCCACCCAAGGCGGATAAGACGGCCCCTGACAAGCCCAAGCCGTCCAAACGAGACAAAGTGTCCCGAAGTGACGGAAAGGCCCCGGATGCCAAGGAGCCCATTAAGCCCGCACAGGATACGGCACTGAAGGAAACTGCTGCTGTGGAACAGACGGCTCCCGAGCCGACTACACCGCCCCGCCCGGTTGAGGAAGGCAAGCTGGTTTATCTGAAACTTTCCGAGGTTCATCCGTTTCACACATTCCGTCCGCACCCCTTTAAGGTACGGGACGATGCAAAGATGCAGGAAATCGTTGCTTCTATCCGCGTAAACGGTATAATGGTTCCCGGTCTTGCCCGCCCGGAGAAAGATGGAAACGGCTATGAAATTGTAGCGGGCCATCGCCGTACCCACGGCAGTGAACTGGCGGGGCTGGAGGAAATGCCCTTTATCGTCCGTGAAATGACCGACCACGAAGCGGTACAGGCCATGAAGGACAGCAACAAGCAGCGTGACGGGATGCTCCCCAGCGAATTGGCCGCTCTGCTGGAACTCGAGGTTGAGGACATCAAGCATCAGGGCGGGCGGCTGAAAGGTGTTGCGGAAGGCGATGTCGGGAAACGCTCGGTTGAGATTGTAGGCGAGGCGCATGAAATGAACTATAAAAAGGTCATGCGCTACTTGCGGCTCAACTCCCTTGTGCCGGAGCTTCTGGATAAGGTAGACGATAAAAAGATGGGCTTCATGCCTGCCGTGGAGCTGTCCTACATCAAACCGAAAAATCAGAGGCTTATCGCTGTTTCCATTGACGGGGAGCAGGCTTCGCCCTCGCTGGCCCAGGCTAAACGGCTCCGGGAGCTGGATAAGGAAGGCAAGCTCAACGGCGATGTCATTGACGGTATCTTATCAGAACAGAAAAAGGAGGATCGAGGCGTGATTATTTCTACTGCGGAACTGGAAAAGTATTTTGGCAAGGAGGTCACTCCCGCCAAAATGAAAGAACAGATTATGTCCCTGCTGGGTGACTGGAAAGAAAAACAGCCGCCGGAGCTGGCAAAAGCCCCGAAAAAGCAGGAACTTGACAAGTAACAACTTCGAGACACTTTGTCCCGAGGGCCCCGCCCTCGCGCAGAGGCTCTGGTGGTATATATCCCCCGTCGCCGACTGTTTTTTAGTACAGCCGGGAGTGGGCCGTCAAGGGTGCAGCGCACCGCCGTTTTCGGCGGCTCGCCCTTGACGGTCTGCCCCGGCTGTGCTATTTCCCCGGCAAGCGGCGGGGGTATATCCTCCAGAGCCGCCCCCTTTCCCAAGACTGGGAAAGGGCGTGGGGTTTGGGTTGAACTTTCTTATTAAAATATCGGAGGTATGAACGATGAAACGACCCCTTGCTTATATCACCGCTGCATGGCTCGGCGGCGATAGCGAAAACGCAGAACTGGCGGCGCAGTATTGCCGCACCGTGTATGAGGCAGGCTTTTCTCCTATTTGCCCGCCCCTGTACTTGCCCCTGTTTCTCAATGATGCTGTTCCCGAGGAGCATAAAAGCGGCATCGACATGAGCCGTGACCTGCTCCGCCGTTCTCATGTGCTGGTTGTTTGCGGGCACAGTATGACCGAAGCCATGAAAAATGATATTGCCGTGGCCCAGCGGCTGGGAATTACGGCAACAACCCTTGAGGGCATCCTGACCGTCAAGGGACAGGGCCGCCGCTAATGGCAACCCTGTTTGAAGCCTACGTTACCAACGCCGGAAAGTACAGCGAGGGCCAGCTTGTGGGTGAAACACTGAAATTTCCCACAACCGCCCAGGAGGTGGAGGCTCTCTTGAAACGGATCGGCGTGGATGGCGTCCGCTATCAGGAAATTTTTATTACCTCTTTCGATGGGGATGTGCTGGGGCTCTATGACCATTTGAGCGAGTATGAAAATCTGGACGAGCTTAATCATCTGGCCTGCCTGCTTTCCGAGCTTACCTCATCGGAGCTGGAAACACTGGAGGCCGTCCTCGACAGCGGCGATCACTGTTCTTCGGTGCGGGACATCATCAATCTGACACAAAATCTGGACTGTTACGGCTTTTACCCCGGCGTATCCGATGAGGAAACGCTGGGGCGTATTTATGTGGACGATCTGGAAATGTTGGATGTGCCGGATCAGGTAAAACCGTATTTCGATTATGAGGCGTATGGCCGGGATGCCTGCATCCACGAAAACGGCCATTTTGCCCCGGGCGGCTATGTTGTCAAAGAAAGCAATCATTTCGTGGAAGTGTATCACGGCTTGCAGGATATTCCCAAGGAGCATAAGGTATTCTCTTTCCCGAAGCTCTCTATCCGGGAGCAAATGGCCGCTTATCAGGAAATCATAGACGGTTCTTCTTTGGAGGGCTACCGTCAAATGCAGAAAAAAGACCGTGGGGATCGGTGATGGCACTTCGAGACAAATTGTCCCAAGGAAGGAGGCGGTGTAACTGATTGATGAAGATATTTCCCGGCGCACGATAGCCATATCCGTAAAAACAACCAAGCTGACGGCGCGGGGACTGGCGTATGTGCTGGGCATGGTGGGCCGGAAGATCCGCAAGGCATACCGTGGGCGGCAAGTACCGCATGGAAAACAAAGTGTGCGAAAGCTCATGGCCCACGGTACAGCCACAAACAGCATTGAGCTATCCGGGGATGCCAAGTCCTTTGACCGCGTGGCCCGGAAATGGAATGTAGACTATGCGTTCTATAAAACCGGGCCGGACAAATACCTGCTGTTTTTCAAGGCTGGACAGGCAGACGCAATGACCGCCTGCTTTTCTGAGTATTCCCGGAAGGTGTTAAGCAAAGCAAAATCGAACCGTGTTCCCATCCGGGAACAACTGCAACAGGCGGCAGATCAGCTTTCCAAAGAAAAGCCGAAACAGAAAGAACGTGCAAAGGAGGTGGCCTATGAGGACAGATAAGATCAGAAAATATCTCATTCCGAACATTCCCTATCTATTCATCCTGTGGGCGTGCCTCAAGCTGGGAACGGCCTACCGGCTGGCGGCGGGGAACGATTTTGCACATAAGCTCATCGGGCTGGGCCAGACGATTGGCCCGGCCTTTGCTGACTTTGCACCCGGTCTTGTCCCGCTGGATTGGCTTGTTGGCATTGTAGGCGCAGTTGTTTTCCGGCTGCTGATCTATTTCAAAAGCAAGAACGCTAAGAAGTTTCGGCGGGATGCAGAATACGGCAGCGCCCGGTGGGGAACGGAAAAAGACATCAAACCGTTTGTTGATCCAAGGTTTGAAAACAACGTGATTTTGACCGGGACGGAGTTTCTCACGATGAACACCCGCCCGAAAATCCCCGCAAATGCCCGAAACCTGAATTGCTGCATTATCGGCTCGTCCGGCTCCGGCAAAACCCGCTTCTGGCTCACGCCCCAGCTTTTACAGGCTCATTCCTCTTATGTGGTGGTCGATCCCAAAGGCGGTGTGCTGGGACAGGTCGGAGCTTTCCTGCAAAAACGCGGGTACAAAATCAAGGTATTCAACAGCATAGATTTTTCAAAATCCATGCACTATAACCCGCTGGCGTATATCCGCAACGAGGCCGATATTCTGAAATTCGTGGATGCCCTGATTTCCAACACAAAGGGCGAAGGCAAGGAAGGCGATCCATTCTGGACGAAATCGGAAACGCTTTTATACTGCGCCCTGATTGCCTACATCATTTTCGAGGGGCCTGCCGAGGATCGGAACATGAATACCCTTGTGGATATGATTTCCGGCATGGAGGTCAAGGAGGATGACGAGGACTTTATGAACGCGGTGGACTATATGTTTGCCGGGCTTGAAAAGCGCAAGCCGGATTGCTTCGCGGTCAAACAGTATAAAAAGTACAAATTGGCCAGCGGTGTTGTATGCTCTAAAAGACTTCTTAATCAAGCGGTTGGGAAGTCTCTTAGAACACACAACCTAAAACCGAAGAAAGGAGCGCAAGTTATGAGAAAAAACGAGAAAATCACTGCTC
>NZ_JACOPN010000013.1 GCF_014287875.1 Flintibacter faecis
TCGGACATAGTTTGCTTGCTCCTTTCGAATGTTTGTGTGGTAACTTCATTCTACCAGAGCCTGCAAGCTATGTCTTCTTTTATGCTCTTTTTAATTTGCGCAAGTTATTGTACATTATCCGTCAGCGGCACATACCACACCGCCACGATCAGCCGCCAGACCAGAACGAAACCGCCGATGATCCCGGCCAGAATAAAGTTCAGCGCGAACAAGGCGATCCCACTGCCCAGGGAGCCGCCGCCTGGTATGATCACGCATGCGGTCGAGGCCTATCTGAGCCGCTACTACAACACCGCCAGGACCCGCGCGCGGGCCGAGCGCGCCGTTGTGACCATCTTTTCTCACCTTGAGCGCGCGTATCGCGACGGTGCGTCGCTCCCCGACCGCGCGGCGATGCTGCAAGCCTCCTTCGACGCGGGAGCCGCCTTCACGCGCGCGAGCGTCGGCAATGTGCCAGAGGCGCAGCCGCCAGATGCCGAACGGCAGCCCGCAGAGTATCCATAACCATAGGTAGTCCAGCTCACCGGTTTTCACGCAAGCGGACCGGAAGATGCAGTACAGCAGCGCGGCGGCCGCCACGGGCAGGATCGTCTTGCAAAAGAAATCCTTTATTGCTTCGCCTCTCGTCATAGGCTCGCCTCCTTTGATATGTCTATATCGTTATTATATTTGATGTTCTGACAAAAGCCCAGGATAAAACGCAGAAAACGGATTTATTCCAGCTCCACATTCTTTTTCCGCTCCTGCTCCGGCTGCGGCGGGGAAAGAAAATCCTCCACATTCTGACGCATGGCAGCATAGTCCTGTTCTTTCCGCTGGGCTTTCTGCAATTCAGCTTTTAGAATGGCTTTTCTTGCGTTGAGCTCGTCTATTTCGGCCTGCATCCGCTCTGTGGCAGGCAGCGGAACCGCACCCAGCCGCTTACACTCCCTGGCGGCGGCTTCAAAAAGGATGATCTCGCTCTCATGCCCTCGCAGAAACTTTTCCTTATCCCTGGACGCCTTATAGCGGTCATAGATTGGCTTGAGCTGGCGGTAGGCGGCGACGTGCTTCATCTTCAAGGCCAGCTCGTCGATTTTCGCCCCGGTATCCCGAAGGTCCGCTTTCAGCCGGGCAGCGGAGGCGGATGCCACCTCGCACCGATCCAACAATTCTTCATAACTGCCGATACCATGCTCTGTCAGGAAGTTGGAGGTATCTGCAATCCGTTTCAGATTTTCGATGGTCGCCCAGCGGCGATAGCCTGCGCTCTGCTGTGCCTTGATGTTATTCTGGATATCAATGAGCAGGCTGATCTTTCCGTTCTGCGGTTTCGGCTGGTGGGAAGGTCTGGAACATCCGGCAATCCGGGCGGCAAGGGCTTCTTCGGTGTAGTCCACACCCAGGGTTTTCAGACGGGTGAATCGTTCCTGATCCGGCGCTCTGGCGGAGATATATTTGCCCCGCTTGATCTCATAGCCTTCTCTCTGCAGGCGACGAAGCAGTTCTTCTAAATCGGAACAGGCTGGCAGGAGTCGGTCGATTGCCGCTTTCAGCTTTGCCTTATAGCTGGTGCCGTTCTGCGTAGCCTGATGTTCAATATAGCTCTTGCCCTTGTCCTGTCCTGGGATGATGACAGACAGACCGTGTTCCTTGCAAAGCCGGTCGGAGGTGCGGCGGATATCGTGATAGCTTCGCTTGTTGGAATGATAGTGTTTATGATCCGCAAAGCTGACCGCATTGAAAATCAGGTGATTATGAACATGATCTTTGTCTATATGAGTGGTAAGTACAAACTCATACTTGCCGCCCAGGATTTCTTTTGCAAGTTCCATGCCGATCTCATGGGCCTGCTCCGGCGTAACCTCCCCAGGCTGAAAGGCTTGGATCAGGTGGCGGCCCAGGTTCGTTCCTTTGTCGATGGCATGGCGGCGGATCCAGGAAAATTCAATATCCGCAGTTTCGGCGGCACAGCCATAGGAGGATACAAGCAGCTTTCCGTCCGTCTTTTCCGGGTTGCAGATATAGTCAATGGCCGCTTTCAGCGTTGACTTGATAGGATGTGTCTTTGTAACTGCCATATCTCGTCCAGCCTTTCCCGCATCTCGTCCATGTCGGCCTGATATGCAGGGCCTCCGGCGTTGATTCGCTTGGCAATTTGATTGATGTTCCGGCCGATGGCAGAAAGCTCTTTGGTAAATGCCTTGATATCTGCGGTGTCCGTATAGATGATATACCCGTCAATCGCCATCTTTCGGAGGTAGGCGCCATATCTGCGTGTGGGTAACTGGTTCATTTTTTCGTCTATGAGCCGCTTTTCATCCTCCGTAACATAGAATTTCATTTGGATATTCCGCTTTCGGTTTGCCATGCGCCGCCTCCGTTCTTCATAAGGGTTTGGGACTATCCCAACAAGCAATTTTGAATTTTCGGACAAGGGACCTGAAAATCTCAAAATTCGCAAGCGGGTACTCGCTTGCTGTGCTTGCTATCTACTTCGTACCCCGTATTTCTTCCGCTACCAATACTACAATCGGAGAAGTGTCTTTTGGCCACATCTGCGGATTTTTGCAAAAGAAAAACGCCATGAACTACCTGTTCATAGCGTTCCTTACACCGTATTCAATTTTCTCCCTCGCTGTCCGCTCTCGCATCCAATATTGCCTGTGCCGTCGCTGTAAGGATTTTGATTTCTGCATCCGTCAGCTCGTCCAACAGTATTTCAAACTGCCGCCGCTCCGTAGACTTATCTGCGGCTTCGTTGCCGTAAAGGATCTGATCGACAGAGATATGATAGCGGGACACCAGCTCTAAAAATACCTGTACGCTGGGATGCTGACCTTTGTTTTCGATGTTGGCAAGATAGCGCGGCGAGATAAACAGCGCATCGGCCGCCTTATTCCTAGATTCTTTCTGCTTTGTGCGACTGGCTTTGATTTCCAAACCATACGGCTTGAAGTCAATTTTTGCAATAGGACGTTTTTCTTTCTTGGCTCTTTTAGGCATAATTCAATCACCCTATTACATTCTACAGTTCCACTATCTTGCAGAATATGCCTTATTTATTCATTGTATTGGCTCGAATAATTCATATTCCGTTTCTTGTAACAATTCAACTGGCTATATATAATAAAAACGCCAAATTGATTCAGCCTTGTTCTATCCCCAAAAAATTATTTTACCTCTTGACTCTCACGTTACGTCATAGCGTATGATAAGGCTATGTTCGGACATGAGAAACAAATTGGAGGCTTTACCATGAAAATAACAGCGATCCGGTCTGACCGGATTTATCGAGATATGATGACTGCACTTCCCGACAAAAAGGAAAATATTTATCGGAATCAACTGATGAAGCCCTTTGAATTTAAGTGGGCGTGTGTTGGGATTCCTCTGACGGCAGCGCAAGAGGGTGGCTATGATGTGGTTTCTGCCGCCACAATGAGCGGCTTCTATGCCCCGGTACAGATCACGGAGGAACGCCAGGCAGAAATTGAAAAAATCAGCAGCGATACTTTTTGGGCAAGCTGTGAGGCCAGCATCCGTAATACGCTTCTTGACTTTGAGAAGCACGGCATTCAACTCCCGAAGCAGGAGTATGTGTTTACGGTCATGCTGAGCGACCCGCAAAGTCCCATGACAGCGATGACAGGAGATTACTGCGGCGATGGAGGGATTCCCGGTTATATCATCGGCTCTATTGTGCCGAATGAGCGGTCGCTCGGTCTGCTCCCTGTGGCGTTGGCACATGAAACAAATCACAATGTCCGCTGGCAGTTTATACAATGGAGCAATCATATTACGCTGGCTGACATAATCGTATCGGAGGGACTGGCAGAAACATTTGCTGCTAAAATGTTTGGTGAGGATAAAGTCGGCAAATGGGTCAGCGAAACGACACCGGGGGTGCTGCGGAAAACCATCAAACCACTTGTTCGTGAAAACCTTGAGGCACATGATTTTCAGACGCTTTCTTCGTATCTTTACGGGGATGAGATCATGTCCCTGCGCGGTGGTCAGCCCATTGGTATGCCATACTGCGGCGGATATGCCTGCGGGTATGCGCTGATCGGCCATTATCTGAAAAAAACCGGAGCATCTATTTACGAGGCGACCATTACGCCGACAGAAGAAATTTTGAAGCAATCGGAGGATTTCTGGAAATGAAAGTCAGCGACGTGGCAAAACTGACGGGTGTTACCGTTCGTACCTTACATTACTATGATGAAATCGGCTTACTTCCGCCAAGTGAAGTCACAAGCAGCGGCTACCGGGTTTACAACGATGCTGATTTGGAGGTTTTACAGCAAATTTTGTTTTTCCGGGAGCTTGACTTTTCGCTGGAGGAAATCCGGGGAATCATGCAGAATCCAGCTTATGAAAAAGAGACTGCTTTGCAAAATCAGAAAGCACTTCTGGTGCAAAAGCGGGACAGACTGGACAGGCTGATCGCTCTTGTAGATAAGACATTGAAGGGAGAATGCGACATGAGTTTCAAACAGTTTGATACAACAAAGATAGAAGAGGCAAAACAGCAATATGCGGCAGAGGTCAAGCAGCGTTGGGGAAACACCGTTGCCTATGCTGAGTATGAAAAGAAGTCGGCCAGCTATAATACTGTTCAACAAAAGATGCTGGATGGCGAAGGCGCGGCGATTTTGAATGAGTTTGGCAAGAATCGCTCACTCCCGCCAGACAGCGTAGAAGTGCAGGAGCTTGTGAAAAAGTGGCAGGCTTACATTACGGACAACTACTACAACTGCACAAAGGAGATCCTTTCCTGCCTGGGTCAGATGTATGTGGGTGATGAGCGCTTCACGCAGCACATCGACCAGTATGGTGTCGGGACGGCAGCTTTTATGGCGGCGGCAATAGAAGTCTACACAAGCTGAAAGCCAGGTCACTATGAGAGAAAGCTGAAATAAAAGCAAAGAGAAGGGTACTTCGCCCTATGCAAACAGAATTTATACGCTGCCCGATTTGTAGAAACAAAACGAGGGTACAAATCCGAGACGATACAGAATTGAAGAATTTTCCTTTGTTTTGTCCGAAGTGCAGGCAAGTCACTCTAATCAATATTACACAATTCAAAATAACAGTTATCAAAGAGGCAGACGCATAGACGCAGAGCCGATAACCCGTAGCCAACAGGCACACGGTTTATCGGCTCTTTTCTTTTGATAATAGCTGCGCTGGCATACACAACAAGACCGTTTTGTTCGGCCTTGCGGCGCAGAACGGCAGTTTTGAAATATTGCATTTCAAGCCGCCGTTTTCCTTTTGAAAAATTGGATTTACGGGGGGTGTGGTAAAGTCGCCCTTTTTTAAGGATACGGCGGTGTCCGAGGAGGTATCGCCGTGTCTTTTTTACTTTTTCGCAGCGTCCATGATTTGCACCAGCTAAAAAAAGCGTAGCCCCTCCATCGGACTATTCCGGCTATGAGTATGAACACAGGAATCATGTAAATAGATTTTATAATTCTTCTTCGCCTGCCTGCATTTTGCAGACAGGCGCTTTTTGTCGTTATAGGGGATGCTTCTATCGTCCCTGCGCTCCGCCCTTTTCCTGATCCGGCCACCCACTCGATCAGGACGAAAGGAGCGTACAAATGAGCGACAGAAAAAATAATTTTGATTTTTCCCGGCAGAGCTGGCCAAAACAGCCTTCCGCAGAACGAGTAGTGGGCGAAAGGGAAAGAAAAGAACTGCCTCCCGGCACGAAGGGAGGTGAGAACATGAAACCTGATCGCCACGCCAAACACAAGCAGCACGCCTTTGACAGCTTTTGCAAAAAGGTCTTGAAGTGCGAGGCCTGCAATGGCTATCGAGAGATCAGCCGCAGGAAGAAGCACAGCATCCCTTTCAGCGAACTGCCGGAGGACGCAATGGAGCAGCTTGCGACCTATGACCGTTATCCCTGGGAGTACAACACCTTCATTCTTGGCGGTGATGTGATCCTGATCGAAAACGATCTGCTGGCCGATGCGCTGAACGCCTTGCCTCAGGACAACCGGGATATCCTTCTGATGTACTGGTTCCTGGAAATGGCGGACCGTGAGATCGCGGAGCGTATGAACCTGGCCCGCAGGACGATCAACAACCGCAGGCTGAAATCCTATCGGCTGCTGAAAGAGCTGATGGGAGGTGATACGGATGCGTGACACCGCAGCTTCCCGGAATAATCTTCTTCCTTATCCGGTCATTACCGCCGCTGTCCAGGGCGACCCTGACGCGGTAAACCGTGTGATCGGCCACTACTCCGGCTACATAGCGGCGCTTTCCACAAGGACAAGCTATGATCCTCAGGGCTGTCCTCATTCTCAGGTGGACGATGATCTGCGCCGCAGGCTGGAAACGAAGCTGATTATTGCGATTCTGGATTTTGACCTGACCTGATTCAGATGACCGCCGTGTGTTCCCCTTTCCGCATGGTGTGTTCCGCACCTTGACAAAGAAAGCCCGTTGGGAGGCCAGCGCCGCAGTATAAGGCAAACGGATACATTCCTGTTTGTGCCGAGCCATACGGCCGGTGCGCCATGACCTCGTTTCAAGTCCGCAGGACGGGACCACTGTAACGGGCGAGCGAACAGCACCAGACCGCAAAGCAAGCGTGGCAGCTTGCGGGCGATGACACACGGGCAGGGTTAAAGATACTCGCGCATTGAACGCCCACAAAGCATTGTGCGCCGCACCCATCAGCATGGGCCGGGGTGAGATTCCCGTGGAGCTGCGACCGAAGGAAGTGCCTTTGGCGGCCAGCAGCCGTCCGTTTTGCCTCTTTCATTGCTATTTTTATGAAAGGGGATTTTATCATGCAAGATAAAGCTACAAATCCCGGCAAGATCGACAGGCCAGAGAAAAATCCTCTGGATGCAAAAAAGACCTATCACATCGGCAATCGGTCGTTCGTTGTTGAGCCGGTTTTCAAAAAGGAAAGCCCGGATACCCTGGGCAGCGTTCTCCTTCGCCTGATGAAGTCCGAGAGTGAAAAGCTGTAAATAGCTTTCAGACCCGGCTGACAGAGGCAGCAAATGGCGGTATAATATGTTCGTACAAGTATATTTGCTATTCGACTGCCTTAACGGAAGGAGGACTTATGAAACAGTCGAATAACAAAAAATCCCGTGACGTGACCGCCTTTCTCTATGAAAGACTTTCCCGTGACGATAATCTTGAAGGTGAAAGCTACAGTATCGGCAATCAAAAGAAACTGCTTGCCAAAGTCGCAAAGGAAAAAGGTTACACAAACCTGGTGCACTTCTTGGATGACGGCATTTCCGGTGTGACGATGGATCGCTCCGGCTTCGTGGAAATGATCCGCCAGTTAGAACAGGGAAAAGCCGCCGCTGTCTTTGTCAAAGACCTCTCGCGCCTGGGGCGCAATTATATTGAGGTCGGACGGCTGACGGAAGAATTTTTCCCGGACCATGATATTCGCCTGGTGGCCGTTTCGGATAACATCGACACGGCGGAGGGCGAAAATGAGCTTGCCCCGATCCGCAACCTGTTTAACGAGTGGTATGCCCGCGATATCAGCAAAAAGCGGCGCATCAGCAATAAGATCAAGGGCAATGCCGGTGAGCCGATGGGCCAGCCTCCCTATGGTTACATCAAGGACCCGAATGATCCGAAGCATTGGATCGTGGATGACGAGGCAGCCCAGGTTGTGCGCCGCGTTTACAGCATGACTTTGGAGGGGTTCGGAACAGAGCAGATTGCCGCCCAGCTTGAAAAGGACGATGTCCTGACCCCGCGGGCCTACTGGCTCACGAAGGGCATCAAACGCCCCGGCAAGGGCAAACAGCAGCCGCCTACCAAGTGGAACAGCTCCACAATAACCAAAATTCTCTCCCTGCAGGAATACTGTGGTGACATTCTCAATTTCAAAACTTATTCCAAATCCTACAAGAATAAGAAGCGAATCGACAATGACCGTGAGAATTGGGTGGTGTTCCAGGACGTCCATGAGGCGATCATCGAGCGTGCTGTGTATGAGCAGGTGCAGCAGAAGCGGGGCAAAATCCGCAAGCGCCGCACCAACAACGGAGAACACAATATGTTTTCCGGCCTGCTGGTCTGCGCCGACTGCGGCAGCAACCTTCACTTTCACTTCAATCAGGGCAATCCAGAGATCAAGTATTTCAACTGCTCCAACTACAAGGGCAACCGTGGCACCTGCACCTCTACCCATTATGTCCGTGTGGACTTCCTGGAGGAAGTGGTGCTGGGAGAGATACGGCGCTTAACGAAATTCGCCAGCCTCTATGAGAACGAATTTGTAAAAGCGGTGATTGGTCATTCCCAGCAGGCGGAACAGACAGACCGCAAGCTGAAGGAAAAGGAACTGAAAACGCTCCTTGCCCGTGATGAAGAATTGGACGGTCTCTTTGAGCGCATCTATGAGGACAATGTTTCCGGCAAGCTCTCCGATGACCGCTTCGCAAAAATGTCCCGGCGGTATGAGGACGAGCAAAAGGAACTGTCGGAGAAAATAAAAAAGCTCCGCTCCGAAATAGAGAAGCAGAGCAGCCGTTCCATGACAACGGATATGTTTATCGGTCTTGTCCGCAAGTACACCAGAGCGAGAAAACTGACGCCCAGGATGCTGAACGAACTGATTGAGAAGATCGAAGTGTTCAATGCTGAGAAGATCGACGGCGTATGGGAGCAGCGGCTTCGCATCCACTATAACTGCGTCGGAACGATCGAGATTCCAACGGTGTTGCCCCTGCCGATCCCGGAAGTGTCCGTAAATACAAGAAAAGGCGTAGTCGTCAACTACGCCCCCCTGTGAACTCGCTGTATAAAAAGCGAGTGTTCTTACAGCCTTTCAAATGCTGTAAGAACACTCGCCATGGTCGGAGTGTAATTATAGGATTTCAGAAAACACAGATATATCAACGGTTTTCTGGCAGTCGGCAAGAGGTATTTATTCTAAAATCGAATTTTACCAGATACTCGATAATACTCTTCTACATCAGATGAATAATATCGCCAATCAAAAGATATGTGTGTATTAAATATCTCGAAGCTTCATCTTTTGTAATGTCAGTATGAGTCCCCTTGCAAACAGCGTTGTTTATCGCGTCAAGCCTTTCACCTATACTTTGCAAATCTGCACCAACAACTGATGAGTATGTTTTGCTATCGGATTTACCAGCGATAAACTGTATGAGGCGATTTATATATTGATCTTTTCCAATTTTTATTGTCTTCCCATTTTTAAGTGTGATTGGATCATCGCTCGGTGGATATATACTATCCGCAAAATCATTTAGGATTCGCCTACATGAGTGAATTGCATTGGCCCAATCCTCTGGATTATCAGAGTCCATATTTTCATATACGGAGATAAATTTTCTGATTGAATCTGGACATAGTTCCATTAGTTTTTCATTTGTAGAAATCCGGGACTCTGTAAAAATGTCCTCCATAATATTTCCATATTGAAGACGGCTATATATATTTAATACATAGTCATACAACTTTCCGCTAATTTTTCCAATCCATTTGGTCTGTGATGCAATGTCATTTGCAATAGCCAGGCGTTCTTGTCCGCCTTTTGTATGAGCAATAGCGAGTGGAGTAATATCTCCCGAATATGAGGTCGGATCATGTGCCGCTTGAATTCTCATTTTACCAGTTTCAATATTCTGTTCTAATTGTGAAACTAATGTCAGGTTTGCATATTCAGTTCGCTTCTTGTCTTCCTTTTTGAAATAACGCCTTCCGGCAATCTTAGAGATACGCCAAGCATCTGCTGTCATATTTCCATCATCATCTTCAGGATAACCTGATGATTCAAAGCTAAATAATAGAACCCCATCAGTATCATTCATTAGGCGGCATAACCGCAGCCCTTTTAAGATGATATTCGTTAGTGGAATTTCAGAGAGTTCAATGTTTTTCAAAATTTCGGCAGAAAGATTCGTACATTCTTTTAATCTATCGCTATTCATTACAATCTCCCACTTTTTCAGTTTCAAATCTATAGGAGAATTATAACATACAGTAGAAAATGTGTCGACATAAATTTGTTTAAAACGCCGCCCAGCAGGACAACGGGCGGCGTTTTCATATATAAAACCATGAAGGGAGGTCACTTCCACCCGGCCAGTCTGCGGACTGGCTTTTTTTCATGCCATAAAAAGGAGGTTTGCAAATGGCAGATGATAAGAAAAATATTCCCGAGGCAGCCCCGCCCGCCGAGGCTCCCGCTCCCGCGGTAGAAAATACCGCCGTGCCGGAGCAGCCCACTCCCGAGCCTGTGCTGACCAACGCAAAGACGATCATGCTGGAGCACGAGGGGCAGGCGGCGCTCTTTGAAATGGGCGAGGTCGTGCCTGATCCCGCCGACGCTGTTACCCGCACTGAGGTGGAGGAGCCTGCCGCTCCCGATACCCCCAAGGTTGAAGAGGAGCAGGCGCAGCCGCCTGATCCCGGCAAGGACAATCCCGCCCTGGCACATTCCGGCAAGGTGGTGGATTTTTCCGCTGCCCGTGACGAGGCGGCCAAGGAGGAGAAAAAGGCGGTCAAGCAGAAGCCGCCCACCGAAAAGGACAAGCCCGCCAAACCCGGCAGAGGCCGACCGCCCAAGGATGGCAAGGCCGCTCCCGATAAGGCAAAGCCGCCCAAACCTCGGGACAAAAAGTCCCAAAGCAAGCCTGCCCCGGAGAAGCCTGCCGTGGATAAGGGCGGCGCTCCCGCTGGTGCGGAGGTCACGCCGGAGCCATCTGCGCCCCGTGACGCCACTCGACCGGTAAAAGAGGAGATTGTCTATCTCAATCTGTCTGACCTGCATCCGTTCAAAAATCACCCCTTTGGTGTTCGGGACGATGCGGAAATGCAGGGGCTTGTGGAGTCGGTCAAGGCGGTAGGCGTCAATCAGCCTGCGCTGGTGCGTCCCCGTGAGGATGGCGGCTATGAGATCATCGCAGGCCACCGCCGCCAGCGGGCAAGCGAGCTTGCCGGATTTGCGAATATGCCGTGTATCGTCCGCAACATGACGGACGATGAAGCCATCCTTGCCATGACGGATGACAACCTCCGCCACCGTGAGCGCATTTTGCCCACGGAAAAGGCGCAGTCGCTGAAAATGCAGGTGGAGGCCATCAAGCACCAAGGCTCCCGTCCCGGTGAGGAGGACAAGGACGCAGGAAAACGCTCCACGCAGGTCGTGGGAGATCGTAACGGCATGAACTACAAGCAGGTGCAGCGGTATATCCGCCTGACCGAGCTTGTGCCGGATTTGCAGAAAATGGTGGACGAGAAAAAGCTGGCGTTCACCCCGGCGGTGGAGATCTCATTCATCCGCCCCAAAAATCAGAGGTATATCGCCGTATCCATTGAGGGGCAGCAGTCCTCGCCCTCGCTGTCGCAGGCGCAGAAAATGCGGGAACTGGACAAGGACAGCAAGCTCAACGGTGATGTGATCGACGGTATTCTGTCGCAGGAGAAAAAGGAGGTAGACAAGGTGATCATCAATAGTGCGGAACTGGAAAAGTATTTCGGCAAGGACAAGTCCCCGAGGGAAATGAAAGACAAAATCATTTCTCTGCTGGATGACTGGAAGGCCAAGCAGCCGCCCGAGCTGGGCAAGCCCGAGAAGAAAACGGAGCTTGAAAAGTGACCTTGGGACTTTTTGTCCCGAGGTCTTTCGTTTCCCCGGATGGCCCTTGTGGTTATATCCCCCGTCGCCGCCTGTATTTCAGCATGGCCGGGAGCGGGCTGTCAAGGGTGCATCGCACCGCCGTTTTCGGCGGCCAGCCCTTGACCGCCTATCCCGGCTATGCTTTTTCTCCGGCAAGCGGCGGGGGTATATCCTCCAGAGCCGCCCCCTTTCCCAAGAATGGGAAAGGGTTGGGGTTTGGGTTGACCCGCTACATTATATAAAATCGGAGGTTTTTACAATGAAACGACCCCTCGCGTATATCACCGCCGCAGGCGTAAGCAGCGATCACGAAAACACAAAGCTGGCAGCGCAGTATTGCCGCACGGTGTATGAGGCAGGCTTTTCGCCTATCTGCCCGACGCTCTATCAGCCGCTTTTCCTCAATGACGCCGTTCCCGAGGAGCATAAGAGCGGCATCGACATGGGGCGCGACCTGCTCCGCCGCTCTCATGTGCTGGTGGTGTGCGGTCATACCGTCACCGAGGCCATGAAGAACGACATCGCCGTTGCCCAGCGGCTGGGGATCACCGCCACTACCCTTGAGGGCATTTTGACCGTCAAGGGACAGGGGCGCAGATAAGATGACGGCGCTCCGGCTGGGGAGCCTGTTTGACGGGATCGGCGTGTTCCCTTTGGCGGCGGTGCGCTGCGGCATTGAGCCAGTATGGGCAAGCGAGATTGAAAAAGCCCCTATTTCCATCACCAAGCGCCACTTTCCCGATATGGTTCACTTGGGGGATGTGACGAAGCTGGACGGGCGGGAACTTCCGCCCGTCCATATTATCACCTTTGGCTCACCGTGCCAAAATCTCTCGCAGATCGGCAACCGCAAGGGGCTTGCGGGAGAAAAGTCCAGCCTGTTTTTTCAAGCCATCCGCATTATCCGTGAAATGAGGGAGGCGACAAATGGTCTATTTCCAGCAATCGCTGTTTGGGAAAATGTCATGGGAGCGTTTTCATCAAATAACAGGATGGATTTTAGAGCCGTCCTATCCGCTTTCACAGACACCGATGTTTCAATGCCTGCTTCTGGAAGATGGGCAGGAGCCGGAATGGTGCGAGGGCGAACGCCTGACCTCTGCTGGCGGCTCATGGATGCCCAACATTGGGCAAGCCCCCGGCTGGCACGACGGCAGCGTATCTTTCTTGTGGCAGACTTTGGAGGACGGCGTTCCCACGAAATACTTTTTAAGCCCCGCACAATGCAGTCACTTTCTGCATCTGGCAGAGATCGCGGGCTGCCCGCCGCCTGCGGAGATCGAGGCTCTTTTATTGAAGCAGGGCGGCGTGTACCAGTCACCCGACCCTTTCAATGCTTCCGTATGCGGGCGTCCGCCAAGGAGCGGACGGAAACAGCGTTCCGAAACAGCTTTGGACTGCCAACTGACCCTTTTCCCACTCTGTTAGCGGGCGGTGTTACACCCTTTGCCTTTTGGTATGAGGACGATCCCGCCGGGGGCTGTGTCCGCTTTCCCACGGAAACGGAATGTGAGCGGCTCATGGGGCTGCCGGAGGGCTGGACAAGGTACGGTGCGGACGGCGAGGAAATCCTATCCTCCCACCGCTACCGGGCATTGGGAAACGCCATTGCGCTGCCCTGTGCCGAGTACATCATGGTGGGGATCGCGGAGGCGCTGATAAAAGGAGGTGCAAATGACGGTATTTGAAGCCTACATCACCAACCTCGGCAAATACGCCGAGGGGAAGCTTGTGGGCGAAACGCTGAAATTTCCGGCCACCACGGAGGAGGTGCAATCGCTCTTAAAAAATATCGGCGTGGATGGTGTGCGGTATGAGGAATTTTTTATCACCGCCTTTGACGGCGATGTGATGGGCTTATACGACTATCTCACCGAGTATGAAAACTTGGACGAGCTGAACCATTTGGCGCATCTCATTTCCGAACTGGACAGCGACGAGATCGAAACGCTGGAGGCCGCACTCAACAAGGGCGACCACACTTCCAGCGTGGCGGACATCATCAACCTCGTTCATAATCTGGACTGCTATTCCCTCCACCCCGGCGTGACCGACGATGAAACGCTGGGGCGCATCTATGTAGAGGACATGGAGCTGCTGGATGTGCCGGATAATGTGCTGCCCTACTTCGATTTTGAAGCCTATGGGCGGGATATGCGGATCAACGAGGGCGGCCACTTCGCCCCCACAGGCTATCTGACCCGCAGCGGCGACTTCAAGGAGGTGTACCACGGCATCGAGGACATTCCCGCCGAACACCGTATTTTTGCGTACCCCAAGTTGAATATCCGGGAGCAGATGGCGGCCTACAAGGAGGTCATAGACCGTTCCTCTTTGGAGGGCGAACGCCTGCACCCGAGAAAGGAGCATGATGAACGCTGACCTTGGGACAACTTGTCCCAAGGTCATAATGCTATCAGAGAGGAGGCGATGACGGCTGGTAGATGAGGATATTTCCCGGCGCACGATTGCCATATCGGTGAAGGCGTCGAAGCTGACTGCCCGGGGGCTTGCCTATGTTGTCCGGGCGGTGGGGCGCAAGATCGCCAAGGCGCACCGGGCAAAGCAGACACCTCACGGCAAGCAGAGCGTGAAAAAACTCATGGCGCACGGCACATCCACCAGCAGCCTTGAGCTGTCCGGGGATGCCAAGCTCTTTGACCGGGTAGCCCGGAAGTGGAATGTGGACTATGCCTTTTATCAGACCGAACCGGGGAAATACCTACTGTTCTTCAAATCCGGGCAGGCGGACGCCATGACCGCCTGTTTTTCGGAATACTCCCGCAAGGTGCTGGATAAGGCCAAGTCCCGCCAACCCACGATTCCCGAACAGATGAAGCAGGCGGAACAGCAGCTTGCCAAGGAAAAGCCTCAGAAAGAACACATTAAGGAGGCCGTGCATGGTAACAGATAAGCTCCGTAAATATGTGCTGCCCAACATTCCCTATGTGTTCATCGGCTGGATATTCCTCAAGCTGGGGACGGCGTACCGTCTGGCGGCAGGCAGTGATTTCGCCCATAAATTCATCGGGCTGGGTCAGACTGTCGGCGCAGCCTTTGCCGACTTTGCCCCCGGCCTTGCTCCCTTTGACTGGCTGGTAGGCATTGTGGGGGCGGTGGCGTTCCGTCTGCTGATCTGCTTCAAAAGCAAGAACGCAAAGAAATTCCGGCGTGATGAAGAGTACGGTTCAGCCCGTTGGGGATCTGAAAAAGATATACGCCCTTTTGTCGATCCCAAGTTTGAAAACAATATGCTGCTGACCGCCACGGAACGGCTCACCATGAACACCCGTCCGAAAAATCCCGCTAACGCCCGCAACCTCAATTTCTGCGGGATCGGCTCGTCCGGCTCCGGCAAGACCCGCTTTTGGCTCACGCCGCAGCTCCTGCAAGCCCATTCTTCCTATGTGGTGGTAGACCCCAAGGGTGGTGTGCTGGGGCAGGTCGGCTCGTTTTTGCAAAAGCGGGGCTACAAAATCAAAGTGTTCAACAGCATTGATTTTTCAAAATCCATGCACTATAACCCGCTGGCGTATATCAAGACCGAGGCGGACATTCTAAAGTTTGTCAACGCCCTCATTTCCAACACCAAGGGCGAGGGCAAGGAGGGCGATCCGTTCTGGACGAAGGCGGAAACACTTTTGTACTGCGCCCTGCTGGGCTACATCATTTTTGAGGGTGCGGAGGAAGATCGGAACCTGAATACGCTGGTGGACATGATCTCCGGCATGGAGGTCAAGGAGGATGATGAAAACTATAAAAACGCCGTGGATTATATGTTTGACGGCCTTGCCAAACGCAAACCGGATTGCTTTGCCGTGAAGCAATACCGCAAATTCAAGCTAAGCAGCGGTGTTGTATGCTCTAAAAGACTTCTTAATCAAGCGGTTGGGAAGTCTCTTAGAACACACAACCTAAAACCGAAGAAAGGAGCGCAAGTTATGAGAAAAAACGAGAAAATCACTGCTCTGTATGAACGATTGAGCCGTGATGACTTTGGCAAAGATGATGACCAACAGCGTGAGAGCAATTCCATTTCCAACCAAGAGTTAATATGTAAAGGGTTGTTTCTGCCACCTAATACATATGACTGCGGCTCATTTGTGGTGAATTGAAAAGCAGTTGTAAGAAAGGAGTCAAAAAGCCTTATAACCGCTGGAAATCAACACAAAAGGAGCTGAATTTTATGAAAACTATCTTTGAAGAAATGGGCGGTACATACCGTCAAGTGGGATATTATTTCATTCCCAACATTACTTTGCCGGATGACGGCGAATATCAGATAGGCAAATACGGGCGTATGCGCCGCAGCTATCTGAAAAAGTACCGTAAAATACTCTACAACAACTATGTGCTGGAGGGAACGCTGTTCAAGCATTTAGCTGAAATCGATCAAGTCTGCAACGAGCGCATTGAAAACATCGTTTCAGCTATGGCAAAGCAGGAAGGCGTAACTGAAGCGTTCAAAGCGGCTGATCAAATAGAATGGGTGCGCCGTATGAACAGTATCCGTAACCGTGCGGAAGAAATCGTTCTGCACGAATTGGTATATGATCTGTAAACCTGATACAAAAGCCCCACACTTCTGACAATAAAATCGGAAGCGTGGGGTTTCCTGATTTATTTTGTTTGTTTGCTGTTTTCTTCGATATTTGCCACAAGACGGTCGAAATCACTCTGATATGTTCTGTCCTGCAAAACACGGAATTTTTCAAATTCACTTTCTGCAAACGCCTTTGCGATGGCAGCGGTCACCTTGCCTTTGTCATGTAAAATATCTTCTTCGTTGAACTGGAGGAACGCATCCAAACGATTAACCCAATCCTGCATATACATGATATTTCCTCGCCGTGCCTGTCTTTCGGCATAGTCCAGATACATTGTCACGATCTCATTCAGATTTATCATTTCTTCTTCGTTCAAGTAGTTTTTGGCGATTGAAACATCAGACTTGCGAATACGCCCCTGCGGAGCATTTTTCCAAGTTGTCAAGCCCATGTTTGGTTTCGTGCTATCGGCTCGTCCATAAACAATCTCAGCCGCCGTATGATGAGTGACAGCGTAATGAAGCTTATTCTGTACTGTGGCAAAAAACTCTTTTGTAACAGGACTGTTCACATCATAGTCAGCACTGCACTGGGAGTAAATGTCCGTGATTTTTTGATAAAAACGGCGCTCGCTGGAGCGAATATCACGAATACGCTCCAACTGTTCCTCAAAATAGTCCTTACCAAAGAGGTTTTCTGGTTCTCTCAGTCGTGCATCGTCCATCACATAGCCTTTAATAATAAATTCTTTTAATACTCGATTTGCCCAAATGCGGAACATCGTAGCCTTTTTAGAATTAACACGGTATCCGACAGCAATAATGGCATCCAGATTGTAATAGCTTGTATTGTACCGCTTGCCGTCTGCCGCAGTTGTTTCCATTTTGGAAACAACTGCTTCTTCCTGCAATTCGCCGGATGCAAAAATATTTTTCAAATGTTTTGAAATAGCCGCCTTTTGCACTTCAAATAATTCTGCCATCTTTGCCTGCGTCAGCCACAAGTTTTCCTGATATAAAAGGATTTCAACCCGAACTTCACCATTATCAGTTTTATAAAACAGGATTTCCCTTGTTTCATAAGGAGTTAGCCCATATTCTTCGTTCATATCCATTCCATTCCCTTCCTATTCTTCACTTTTGTTTCTCGCTCTGCTTTTGTAAACATTATGCTTGTTCTTGCACTGCGGGCTGCAAAATACAGCACTTGGTCTGCTTGCGACAAAAGCTTTGGTACAATGCCTGCAAAGCTTAATCGGGTTTTCGCTGTCGGTCAGCATAAAGCTGAACATCATCTGAACTCCAAGCATGAGAGAGTGAAAATCCCAAATAATCGTCGGCTTATCCAAAAGGGCTATATGATAAGTTGGAGCGATGCCGCCAAATGCCGCCATGCTCTGCTGCATCATCTGCCGGGTTTCATCGTTCAGTGTATCATAATCCTCATAATAAAGGAAACTGTTGATATAGGTAAACGCCCAGTCGATGAACTGCTGTTTTATCCATTCATATCGCTCCGCATATTCCCGCTGAAAGCTCATGTTGACCGCCATCGGCTTATCTGTCATGGTCAAAGCCAGTGCCATCATAACACGGTCATTTTGGATGTTCCACATGGACTCGATACCACGCTTGATCACATCCAATTTGTCAAATGGAAAGAACAGTGCCAGATATTTTTCCGTGGACATAGTTTCTTTTTTGATAAAGTGGTTTTTCGGCAGATACACCGCCTCATATTCCATAAAGTTTGGTGTGGTAGGTAACGCAGTCATCAGTCCAAACAAGCCGTATTTCACCGCAAATTGCTGGATAGCCTTCTGAATTTCGGCATCCGGCTTTTTGCTCATACCCATGCGTCCTATGTTGATGGCATCCAATACAATTTTCTGATACTCTGCCAGCGGATCATAAATACTCGGTTGCGCCGTTTTGGTGGGCGTGAGATACAGAGTTCCGTCCTCTGCCGCCTTCCATTCATATTCACTATACCGCACCCAATTAGAACTGGTGCGTTCAAAAAGGTTCTTCATTTTCTCACCCCTGTTTCCAATCACTGATACCATATTTGGATAAAAGCTCTTTTGCCTGTTCCATACCGCTTTCCGTAATATATACCGATTTGGAACGGGACGGATGATTTCCCTGCCGGATATAGTCTGCATCGTCCAATTCGTTCAGTATATCAAAATCGTAGCCTTTCCATGCATAAAAATCGGTTGCTTCGTGAAACTTTTCTCTCTGTGTAAAGCGGGAGAGGTATAACAGCATCAGTGTTAATTCCCTCATTGCTTCTTCTGCTTTTATATTTCCCATATCAGTCTATTCCTCACTTCATATTGTAACCTGAATAACTCTGTTTTATATTATCGATTATACGATTTCTATTCCCCTGAATCAATCTCCATTCTGGATTCTTCTAAAAAATCTTTCTCCAATAAGGTCATTGGCTGTTGCTTTTCTACCTTATCCAAAAGTGCAGGAAGCAGCTTTTTTCGTATCTTTTTGAGCATCGTGCCACGCACCTTGCGGATGTTCCGGTCGCTTTGATTCCGTATTTTAGCGATCCTTATTGAGCTAAACAACCGGACAGCACAGAGAAAGAGCAGCTCTTTGTGTTCCTCAGTCAATTCCCAGAGAATTTTGGATAGGTATTCTTCCGTTACAAGTTCATGTATATCGTAAGGACAGTAGAAAATTGCGTCAATGAAATCACCTTTTCGTATCTGCTTTTCCAGCACATCATTTAGCGTATCCGGAAAAAAGAGTTCATTGGCAGATGCCCCGTAATCAAGAGGAACATCATCGCCGCTTCTGCTGAGTTCATGATAGCGTTCCCTACGCTCCCGATTAGCGTCCAGCCTGTCCCACCATGCAATCACATTTTCAAACTCCCGCTGTGTTCTGGCGGAATCCTCCAATCGTGCAAGGGCTTCTGCCCGCAGTTCTCGTTTGAGCTTCTTACGCTCCAGTTCTTCCTCGTCAGTACCATCCTCAAAGGGATGTTCCTCGGCGTCGGCTTCCAGTTCTTCGATGAGCTGTTTTTCTTTTGTAATCTGCCGTCTGACCTGTTCGGATAATTCGGTTTCTTCGGTATCTGTATCATTGTCAGCAAGAACAACTTGGTTCTTCCGCTTCCTTCGCTTCTTTTCGGGAAGATCGTCAGCGGGTTCTTCTTCCTCATCGTCCCAAAGGGCGTTTTCATTTTCTTCGTCATCGACTATGTAATCGGAATCGTCCGCTTCATATTCATCTTCATAGTCAGTATCTTCTTCATAAAAACCGTCATGTTCATATCGTTCGGGATCGTCAAACACCGCAGACACCTCCCTTCAAAAATATTTTTGAAATTTTTTTGGATTCTCCATAAAAACAGTTCCGCTAAGTACCCTGTATTTCTCCTATAAGTGAGGAGGTAACCTATTTTGCCTGTTATTAGATTACTTTCGACACTGAATGAAAGGAGGAAACCGCCTATGTCAAACAATTATCGTGAGCTGACGGGCAGGGAGAAGCAGCGGATCAAGAAGCTGGTTACTTCTCTCTGTGCCAACTACGACAAAGAGTACGGCTGCCTGCCATTGGACTGTGACTGTCCAATGTTGGGTATCTGCTTTACCAACAGCGCACTATGCAGATATTTCCGCAAGTCTGTCCTGCCGGAAGATGCAGGATTGGAAGCCGTATTCACGCAAATATCGACCACTCATTGTAAACAATGCGGCAAGCCGTTCCCAACTGACGGAAAACGGGTGTACTGCTCACAGCGCTGTGCCGAAGAAGCTCGCCGTAAGCAGACAGCAGCAAGGGTGCGTAAGTATCGGGAGAAACAACAACAGATGTAACGCTTTTGCCCTCGGAAAGCCTTGTGCCGCAAGGCTTTTTTGAGGGCATTTCTGTATTGGCAGGGTGTGAATACCTTTTGCTCGATTTTAACCATGCAAATGGTTACACCGTGCCGGAACTAAACCTATTATACGAAAAAACAATGAACATTTCAACACGGAGGTAACTGCCTATGGCAAAAAACGAGAACAGTAATTTTTCTTATATGACTCGCCGCATTGGCGGCACCACCTATAAAGTTAAAGTAGTATTCAGTGATACAGAGAAGGAAACGATGGAGGATAAAATTTTACGGATGATTCGCAATGAAACGGTTACAACTGGCGGAACTTGTGGTATAATAGATTCACCACAAATGAGCCGACAGTCTGAAAGGAGCGCATCATGAGCGTAAAACAGACTGAAGGAAAAATCACAGCTTTATATGAAAGGCTGTCCCGTGATGATGACCAGACTGGTGATAGCAACAGTATTGTCAATCAGAAAAAATACCTTGAAAGCTATGCCCATCAGAAAGGTTATACGAACTGTCAGCACTATACCGATGACGGTTGGAGTGGAGGAAATTTTGAGCGTCCCGCTTGGAAACAGCTTATTGCAGACATCGAAGCGGGCAAAGTTGCTCATGTCATTGTAAAAGATATGAGCAGGGCGGGGCGTGATTATCTGCAAACAGGCTTTTACACGGAGGTATTCTTCCGTCAGCATCATGTTCACTTTGTGGCGATTGCCAACAGCGTGGACAGCGACGATCAGAACAGCAATGAGTTTGCCCCGTTCCTCAACATTATGAACGAGTGGTATCTTCGTGATTTGAGCCGCAAGCAGAAAACAGCGATCCGTGTGAAAGGCGAATCCGGCAAGCCTACCACCAACTGTGCCATTTATGGCTACAAGAAAATGCCGGGTGATAAGTACAGTTGGTATATCGATGAGGAAGCCGCTGCGGTTGTCCGCCGCATTTTCCGGCTGACCATCGAGGGAAACGGTCCTTATGACATCGCCCGTATCCTCTATGACGATAAGGTGGAAACTCCTGCGGTCTACGCCGCAAAGCAGGGGCGTGGCGTCTGGAAAAGTAAAGAGGAATTTCCCAACCCTTATAACTGGAGTGGTTATATCGTTGGGCAGATTCTCTCCAAGCCCGAATATATGGGGCATACGGTCAATTTCCGTTCTCACAAGCAGTCCTACAAGGACAAAAATCCGGTTATGAATCCGCAGGAGGACTGGCTAATTTTTGAGAACACCCACGAAGCGATTGTAGATAAGGAAATGTGGGAGCTTGCACAGAAACTGCGAAAGACACCGAGACGCCACGATACGCTTGGCGAAGCCAATCCGCTGACTGGACTTCTGTTCTGTGCTGACTGCGGAGCGAAAATGACCAATCACCGTTCCAAAGGCGGTACGAAGAGCAATCCCTATCCCTCTGATTTTTATGATTGCTCCGCCTACACATTGGCACATCAAAAGCGCACTCATGCTTGCAGCGGTCACTATATTCGGACAAAAGCGGTCAGAGAGCTTGTTTTGGAAACCATCCGAACAGCCAGCGCCTTTGCCATCGCCAATCAGGATGAGTTTATGAAAAAGGTGCGTTCTGCTTCTCAAATCAGACAGGCGGAAGTCGCAAAGGATACCAAACGCAAGTTGAACAAAGACCGTAGGCGTATTGCCGAGCTTGATACCATTATCAAAAAGCTCTACGAATCTTTTGCCATTGGGCGCATTACCGATGAGCGCTTTGATACTCTGCTTGCAGAATACGAAGCGGAGCAGAAAGCTCTTGTCACATCTGTATCGGATGCAGAATCGCATCTGTCCTCTTTTGAGGAAGATACTGACCGTGCGGAGCAGTTCCTTTCACTGGCAAAGAAGTACACCGACTTTTCCGAACTGACTACTCCAATGATCAATGAGTTTATTGAAAAAATCATTGTCCACGCCCCGGAAAAGATTGACGGGGATCGGGTGCAGGAGGTTGAGATTTATCTGAAATTTATCGGACGGTTTGAACTGCCCGAACCGGATCTGACACCGGAGGAGATCAAGCGGCAGGAACAGCTTCGCAGACACCGCATCAAGAGCCGGGAACGCTACCAAAAAATCAAGGCTGGTGAGCACGCAGTTGGTCAGCCATTTCAGCTAATCTGTAAATGCTGTGGTGAAGAATTTGAATCCAAGCGGTCAAATACTCTGTTTTGCAGTCCGAAGTGCCGTACTAAATTTTACCGTCAGGAAGCAGCGGAAAACCGAAAGCGGGAATGTGTCTGCGAGAACTGCGGAAAAACTTTTACCGCTACACGGAGAGATGTAAAATACTGTTGTGATGATTGCAGGACGGAAGCAAACCGCAGGATGCAGAAAGAACGCAATGTTGCGAAGCAAATAAAAAAGAACGAACCAGTATTGCTTGATGCCCCGCCTATTAAAGAAAACGGGCAAAAACAGAAAACAGCATAATAAATGACGCTGAAGGCGACTTGTGAGAATAAAATCTCATGAGCCGCCTTCTTTGCGTTTTCAGCCGGATACGGCAGAAAGGAATAAAACCTATGACAGAAAATGAAAAGAAGCTTTTACAGGCGAAGCACAGATTGGAAGAAGCCGAGATGCGTGACCGACAGAAAGAGCGAAAAGCACGGACACGGCGGCTGGTTCAGGAAGGTGCGATTTTAGAGAAAGCATTACCGCAGACAACACAGATGACTTTGGAACAGTTGGAGGATTTTTTATGCGAAGTATTCAAACCAATCCGATGATTTTTATGAGCGACCGGCTATCGGTCGCTTTTTCTTTTTCCCGAAGGGCGCACTTACTCACCACCTGCAAAGCAGGCGGTGGTATCCCTCCCGTTGGTCGGGCTCGTGCGCTCTTCACGAACTGTCTTTCAGACAGTTCTCCAGAGGGGGCAGGCAATGTCGCAAGCGAACATTCCCTGTGCAGTCGGCTCTATATTTGCTCTATCAGCAAAACGATGAGGTGGCATATTGCCACCCCATCTCGCCGCCTGCCTGCGAAAACCTGCCACTGGCAGCTTTTACGCAGTTATGGGTATCGCATTCTCGGCGACACCCATTTTCTCTTTTCAAAAGAGAAACAGAAAGAAAGGACGGTGAAGCCAAATGGCAATCTATCATCTGGAAGCAAAAATAGTCAGCCGTGGTGCAGGGCGAAGTGCAGTCGCTGCGGCAGCGTATTTAAGTTGTTCTAAAATACTGAATGACTATGACGGGATTCAGCACGATTACACCCGTAAAAAAGGTCTTGTCTGGCAGGAGGTGTTCCTACCAGAGTTTGCCCCATCAGAATGGAAAGAACGGAGCGTGCTTTGGAACGCCGTGGAAGAAAATGAAAAGACAAAAGACAGCCGCCTTGCCCGTGAATTTGTGGTCGCTTTGCCGATTGAGCAGAACGAAACACAGTGGGAAAAGCTGCTGTCTGATTTTATTTCTGGAACCTTTGTAGATGATGGTATGTGTGCGGATGTGGCAATTCATGATCCATATCCTCCCGGTCACAATCCCCATGCTCATATCATGCTGACAGTGCGCCCGTTAGATGAAAAAGGAAACTGGCAATATAAGACACAGAAGGAATATCTCTGTGTGAAAAATGGAGAGGAACAAGGATTTACTGCGGATGAGTTTAAGACGGCACAGACAGAGGGATGGGAAAAGCAATACCAGTATAAGGTAGGAAAGAAAAAGGTTTATATGACTGCTTCTGCTGCTGAAGAAAAAGGCTATGAACGGGTATCGAAATATCCCAAAAGCACGAAATACGGCAGACAAAATCCTATTGCTGAGCGTTGGAACAGCGAAGAACAACTTGTTTTATGGAGAGCAGCGTGGGCTGATGTAACGAACCGCCATTTGGAGCGTGCTGGACACAAAGAACGCATTGACCACCGCAGTCATGCAGAACGGGAACTTGATGAACAACCTACTATTCACGAGGGTGTGGTTGCAAGAGCATTGGAGAAAAAGGGAATTGTTTCTGACCGCTGTGAGTTAAATCGTCAGATTAAGGCAGACAATGCGTTGCTCTGTGAGCTGAAAGCAACGGTCAAGAAGTTGATTCAGGTAGTTAAAGCATCTGTTCCTGCTCTTGCAGAAGCAATGGAGTCCTTACGGGCGAACATGGTTATTTTTTGCTATCAGATTCGCTATGCCGGTTTTGGAAAGCACAAATTATCGGAAAGCCTGAATGTGCTGAAGCCCGACTTAGAGCGATATTCCGTACTGGTACAGCAGATTAAAAATACGACCAAAGAACGGAAAACGCTGCTTACAGAAAAGAAAGCGACACCATTTTATCAGTTTGTTGCTCATAATGATTTGGCAAAACAGATTGCCGAACTGACGGAAGATTTAGAAGAACTGAGATCCGAAAAGACGATGCTCCTCAGTTCATTTGATTGTAGTGAGGATACTGGAATTGCTGAGGTTAAAAAGAGTGTTTCGGCTATGGAGGAAAATTTGAAACGGCTGACAAAGCAGGAAGAAAAATATGCTGCTGAGTTGGAGGATGCCTTAAAGCAGTTCTCAGAATTAAAGGAGCAGGCAAAAAATGTGGATTCAGCAGAACTTTCCGAACAGCGGATCGCCTTACAGGGGGAGAAGATTCAATCTGCCACTTCCAAGATCAAAGCGGCATATGGAGAAAAATTTGATCCGCTTATCCTGCTTGACAGCAAGCGTGATGTTTCTGAATTATTGGGGGAAGAAACAGAAGTACGCTCTATTCAAGAACACCTGCAGCAAAAACAGCAGCCAGAAAAGCAGCAGAAAAAAGCCAAATACAAAGAGCAGGAGCGATAAAACACTGCTTCAATAATAAGAGAAAACATTTGTACAATTCTTTTTATGCTTTATTTTGGCAGGGAGTTGCATTATAATATACGCAAATGGAAAATATCAAAACAAGGAGGAACAGGATATGGGAATTCTAATCTCAGTAATTACCATTACTCTGCTGGTGCTCTGCTATGTCAGGATGTATAACCGTCTGAAGCGGCTATTCGTCAAGGTGCAGGAAGGGAGTGCAGGCATAGATGTTGCTTTGGAGAAACGCTACGATATGCTGTCAGAAGAAATTGAGGCAGTAAAAAAGTATCTGGCGCATGAGTATCAGATCTACACCGAAGTCACATCTACCCGCGCGGGGAAAGAACTGAACGAAAGCATATTTCAGGAAAAGAAACAACTGTCTGAGGAAGCGGTCAAAGCGATCAGCGAGACGATTGCCGAACAGCAAAAGCAGATGGAAACAATCCGGCGGCAGTTGGAACAGCAGCGAGGGCAGGATCATTCTTTTGGAGCGGAAACACCGGGGATGGGGGACGACGGGCTGATCGGACATCAGGTAAGTCTGGATCGGAAACTCGGCTTGCTTACTTCCGCCCAGCAGGGACTCACCGGGGTCAACTCTGCCATCAATGCACTGGCTGAGCAATACCCAACCCTTTATTCCTATGCGTCCATGCAGCATTTCCAGCAGGATATTTTTGATGCAGAGGAACACTTACAAGCGGCGAGACGGTTGTACAACTCTAACGCATCTTTGTATAACCAGAGAATTAACACATTTCCCTACCTGCTTTTAGCAAAACTTCATGGCATGAAAGAAGCGAAGTTCTACACTGTGGAAGAAAAGAAAAAAGACTTTAAGCTGCAGTTTTAAGAAGAAAGGGAAAAAGATGTATGAAAATGGTGGAACAGAATATCAGCGGTGTCAAGCTGGAACGGCTGCGGCAGAACGCTGTTAAAAAACATAAAATCCTGCGGAAACTGTTTCCGGTATGCTTGATTTTGTTTATAGGATTGACATTGGTAAAAAACCGATTTTTGTTTGCCTCCATCAGAGAATATGGATGGGGAGATCCGGCAACTCAGGGAGCCTTTTGGATGCTGGTAGGAAACCTGATGCTCAGCGTGATTTTTGCGGGTGTCATTTTTGGTTTTTACTATATGCTGGTCTATAAAAAAGCTTATGACCTCTTTTGTATCAATTTCAAAAACAAATATGTGTTGGACACTCTCCGACAACTGCCGGATTTTTCCGAATTGCGCTACAATGCCGGAGGCGGTCTTTCTTATGAGGAAATGAACCGTTTAAAGTTAATCCCCGGAGGTCAGTCGGTCTTTTATCAATCGTCGGATGAACTGTCCGGCAAGCTGGATGGAGTTCCCTTCCGGGCTGTCAATGTCTGCACTGGCGAAAAAGCTTCCGCAAGAAGTTCTACTCCAAAAATTCTGTTTGAGGGACAGGTCATTGTTTTTTCCTGTTTTGATAATCGGAAGATCAGTGAGGGCTTTGTCCAGGTGTTTTCCAAAAAAGCTCTGTCTAAACTCAGGGAAACCAGAGTCCCGCTGCCAATTCAGACAGAAAACAGTGTATTCAACGAAAATTTTGCAGTGTTTGCAGAGAACGAGCAGAATGCTTTTTACATCCTGACCCCCCAGGTGATGGAGCAGATTACAGCTTTTCAGGAAGCTATGGAAGGAAATGTTTATCTTTCCTTTTCTGAAAAATCCCTGTATGTAACTTGCAGCCAGCTTCGCAATCCTTTTCATATTTACATCGACATCCCTGTTGAAGAACAGCGTCAAAAGATTGCTGGCGATACGGCGATTCTCCGCAGTGCAAAGGAAATTCTCATCAGAGCCGGACAAAGCAGTCCGAAATAAGAAGGCAGTCCCTGAAAGGAGGAAGATATCATATGGGATGCATGATTGTGTTCGTTATCCTGCTTGTTATTGGAATAGGCATCCTCTGTTTTCTGACAGGGGATATGACGGCTTTTATCGCCCTGGCCGCTACTTTAGTCATAGGGCTTGGTCTTGCCGGTATTCTGTATCATATCTATAAATCGAAGCAAAGACGGATGGAGAAGTATAATCCCCTATCCCCTACATTGCGCTGGATGAATGCCGCAGGGTCGATCCTGATTGCAGCAAGTCAACATACAAATTTTCATCTACTGGCTGGCTGGCGGTACAATAACGAATTTGACCGGGAAAGTATTAAAACAATGCTGTGGGATTATTGGGGCATTCAAGGACATGAGACAGCTATAAAGGAAATGCGCAGCCTGATCGACGAGGGAATGCGTGCCAGCTATCGGAGGAAAATGGAACTCTTGTCGCATAAATATAAGGATGCTACAGAAGTCCAGCTCATTGAGGAGGCCCGCAAAACTAATCCAAAAGCCGATGAAGATAGCTACCTGCCGAAAATGCTGACAGCATGGCGGCGTTATGGGGAAAATGCCCTGTTAGGCTGGGATATGGGACGCTGCGCATATATCACGCAATGTTGCTATCTGGCAGGCTACATCAATATGAAGGAAATGTTGGATTTGTGTGTAGATGCTGGGACAAAGGCGCAGGCTTTTTTTCAGAACTGGGAAGAAATGATGGAGAGCTATCTTCTGGGCGGACAATTTTGGAAGCATGAGGATCAAAGCAATCCAAACTCCATGACGGCAGAACGCTGGAAGTTATATGAACAGCTCTGGCAAGGAAGAAAACCCTTCCAGAGCTCTCCATACCTCGCTGTCCCGTTCGACCAGCCCCTCTCCAAAGAGGTTATTACCAATGAATACGGTATTCTGCCGGAATACCAAAAATATTATAATCATGGATAGTTCGTATTCAGTTTTGGGTATGGGAAAGGCGCGGCCTGTCTGCCGCGCCTTGGTGGGTGGTGTTCGGTTTTCCGTTTCTGGCTGGACAAAGTGTCCAGAGGTGGGGGCGTGTAGTGCTATTTGCTGCTTTCTTCTTTCCAGTCACTTAAAATCAGTTCAAAACTGTCTGGATAAATATAAACGTTCTCAAAATATTCATAAAAATCTTGATGCGCACCAATATTATAATTGAGATAATCGTCCTCATTGACTACTTCATAGTTTTCTTCTGATAGATAATAGACACCTACATCTACAGAATAGCCCATCGCCTGTATCTTTGATGTTAATTGCTGCATATCTGTGTCTTTTCCTACTGTATCATCTTTCGTATAAATCCAAAGAGAAACGACCGGGTTTCGTCCCATACCAAAAGTTGTGAGTAATTCTTCAGCCGTAGTGTTTTTATCAAAGTCAGGAGATGGGGTGTAAGGTGCAATAAATACTTTGCAATCATCGTAAATTTCCTGCACAGTAGGCGCTAAAATAGCTCGCAAATCTTCTCGTCTTAAATAGACAATATAGTTGTCTGTATATGTCTGCGCTTCCTCCGACCATCTCAAACGTACATATAGCCCCGGAAATCGTGTGGATTGAATACTTCCGTACTCTGTCGCAACAAATTCATCGCCATACTTCTCGATGAGGTATTCCAGCTTTGGGTCTGTACGGGAATGGTACATATAATCTGCGATCTGCTCATGGAGCGGACGGGGCGGGTGCAGCTTGACCCGAACGATCCCCGCCGCCACAAGAATAACCGCCGCCGCGCACAAAAATATCACGAGCCGCCTTTTTCCTTTGTGGGTCATCGTCTCTCCCTCCTTAAAGCCTGTGCTTGGTTTATGGTAATTGCTCTTTAGTCCCTGCTGGCTTTCTTACTCCAATAGCACATAACATTGTGACTTTTTTTGATACTCTCATCCAATCGTTCAGAATAATCAACACACATCTCTGTCCCCATCGCAAAAAATTTAATTTCTGCCACTATACACAGCCCCAATATATTCTGTTTGGTCAACTGGCAAAAAGAATTGCAAAATTCATTTGATATATTGGCATCTAATTCCGGGAAATAAGATGTGTCGAACCATAATTCAGTAGAAAATACTCCATTTTCAAAGTATTGCCTTGCTCCAATGATATAAGAGCCTGCTTTTCCATCGAAAGAAACGACTTTGCCATTTAATACGCACCGTTCAATTTGTTCATCATCTTGCGTGTAAAGCACATCTTCTTTTGTTGGCAGCCAGCCATTCCAAACAATACATTTTTCTGAAAATTGTATCTTGCCGACAATAGGAAATATCGTTTCGCACATTTTAATGCTGGGATATTTTTTGCTTGCAATGTAAACTTCAAATTTCGCAGCCATTTTCCTCAAATTCCTCCCATCATTTAAGAATTTCATTATTGCAGATCTGGCATCCAAATGTTGTCAGCAGTGTATCATGTCTGGAGCATCGTGGAAAATTTGGGGGATCACTTATCTGGTTACTCAAACAAATTACATTGTCCATATTTCGGTTGCTCCATATCACGTTTCTGTTCCATTTGAGGTGAGAGTGGTGTTAAACTTCCAATTTTATTTTATCATTATTGCTGGGAAATGGGAAGTATCTTCCTGTTTACCGCTCCATATCCCTGTCCCGGTGCTGTGTCTGCTCCTGCTGGCGGCGTGCGCTGTCCACAACAGATTTCACCCGGTACAGCTTCATCAAATTGTCTTGGATAGGTTTGTGCTTTGCGTAGTCCCTCTGGTACTGGTATTGGCTCCGTTGCTGTCATTAGCGGTGTAAGAAGGGAAAACTTACAGAGAAAGCCTTGTTTGTTATATGTTCCATGAATCTATTATATTTCGCAGAAATTATCCTTGACAAATCTCGTCTCAAAAAGCAATGTTGGAGGAGTTCGCCGCACGGCAGGGGTTTACGAACATTGTCCATTTCACGGACGATGGCATTAGCGGCACTTGCTTTGACCGTCCCGGATTTCTGGCAATGATGAAAGAGGTTGAAGCCGGAAATGTGGAGTATCTGTGTATCAAGGACATGAGCCGCATGGGTCGTGACTATCTGAAAGTCGGTCAGATTATGGAAATCCTGCGTCAGCGTGGCGTTCGCCTTATCGCCATCAATGACGGCGTGGACAGTGCCAG
>NZ_JACOPN010000014.1 GCF_014287875.1 Flintibacter faecis
CTGGCGACAGCCAGCGCAGGGGAAGCGTAGCGTCCCCTGTATGATTTGGAGCAGACCATGACTGCGGAAAATCACAGCCCTCCGGCGAGGAGCCTTCGGAGAACGCAATGCACCAACCTCTGGGTGGTGTATAATTGCGCCCTTAGTAAACTAAGGGGTTTCCGGCTTCTCCCGTTCCAGCATTTTTTTCAATAGTTCCTGCGTGTCCTGTCTGTGAAAAATGAGTTTCAACAACAGCATGACATCATCATCTGTCAGGCGTTCCGGCTCTTGCAGAAAACTTTCCAGCATACCGCCACGGGTACAGAGCCGGTGTGTCCGTTCCTTTCGGGTAAGCTGCTTTAACTGGTGCTGCAATGCCTTTTCATCATTGATAGCTTTCCGCAGTTTCTTTTCGCTTTTCTCCAGCTCCCGGTTGAGCTTTTCCAGCTTTGAGGTATCAGGCAAGGGCGGCGTCCTCCTTTCCCGGTATCAGCACATAAATCCTATTCGGTTCTCCCACGCCCTGACGCACCCGCATGATAAGTCCGGCGGTTTCCAGTTCATTCAAAGAACGCTTGACCGTCATGGGGCTGCGGGACAGGACTGCGGCAATGGCTGTAACAGGGAAGCAAACAAACAGGATTCCGTTCTCGTCCTCCTGCCCTTTGGAGAGCATAGCGTCCAACATCCGGCAGTACATAACCTTTGCGGTGCTGCTAACTGGAAACCCTGTCAACGCTCTGGGAAATGGCATACATGGCGGCAATGGTGTGTCTATCGTCATAAATTCAAAATTCATTCTGTGTGTTCCTCCTTTTTCTTTGCTCGTTTGGATAAATAACGGGGGCAGTCAATCACAACCGCCCGGAAGCTCTGCTTGCACCCATGCTGGCATTTCCGGCATAATTCGTTGTAAGTGACACGCCCCCGGTCATTGAGGTAAAAGGAAAGCTCATACTTCCTCTTTTTGCTCATTCTCGGCATATTGCGCTTCCTCCCGTTTTAGTGTATGGTTTCGGGGCGCTTTTCGGCGAAATTACGGTCATAGAGCCGCTTAAAATCTCCCGAAGTATCAGCGATAGGGTAGACTATCCCCCTATCAGATTGTCGTGTTTCGGTATCATTTCGGTGTCAGTTCGCCAGTTCTCCCTGGTGTCGTTCCTCCCCTGAATCTCACAGCGGCGTATTGCTCCCTTTGGTACGCTCGTTTTGGTCAGGATTCCTCCACATCCCTGCCAAAAGTCATGGCACTACATCGCCGGGGAAGCATATCCCACACAGGCTGGTCATTCGATTGGAATAATCCATCGATGAACTACCTGTATCATAGAACATTTTTGTACCCTGTGCCGTATGTCCACAAAGTAGGAATTAAGGGTAAAAATCAGAAATTTCCACGATTGCGGAAAGTGTGATATAATCCAGTTAAGCGGCAGCAATCAAACCGCCGGAAAGGAGCGTGTGCCCATGAAAGGAGCGACAAGCATACAGGAACGCCTTTGGGAACTCCGCAAGGACAAAGGCTTAAATCTGGAAGAATTATCAGAGTTGACGGGTATTTCCAAATCAGCTCTTGGAAGTTATGAAAAAGAGGATTATAAGGAAATCAATCATGGCAACCTTATCGCGCTGGCAGACTTCTATGGAGTTTCCGTTGATTATCTGCTGTGCCGGACAGAGAACAGGGAGCAGATCAACACGCCACTAACAGAGCTGCATTTGAATGATGAGATGGTCGCACTTCTGAAAAGCGGTCGGATTAACAACCGTCTGCTCTGTGAGCTTGCCACACATAAAGATTTTATCAAGTTTCTTGCAGATATTGAGATTTATGTGGACGGGATTGCCACCATGCAGATTCAAAACCTCAACGCCCTTGTCGATACCGTCCGGCATGAAATCATTGAACGGTATCGCCCCGGCGAAGATGACCCGCATTTGAAGGTGCTGCAAGCTGCCCATATCAGCGATGATGAGTATTTCAGCCACATGGTTCTGGATGACCTCAACCGGATTATCCGTGATATTCGGGAAGCCCACAAAAAGGACAGTGAGAGTGCGCCCCAGACCACTGTTGCCGATGAACTGAAAGAAAATCTGGAAGCGGTCGAAAATTTCAAGGGCAGCCGGGATGAAAAGTTGGTTGTCCTTTACTGCAAGCAGCTCGGCATCAACTATAAAAATCTGTCAGACGAAGAATTTCGCTGGCTGATTCGGATTCTCAAAAAATCAAAGAAAATGGGAACGCCTATCAGCCAGAGGAAAAAAAGGTAAGGAAAAACCGCTGTTGCATGGTTTGTTGGCTCCCATGTAGCAGCGGTTTGTGCTGTGGTTATTCAGTTAAAATTTCAAAGCGATAAAGTGGAATTTATCTTAGAAATTACAGCAATGTTATTTTGATAAACTTTCAAGAATTGAAATATCATGCTTATCTTTATCTCTTAATTCATAACCTGAGTGGAAAACTCTTTGACCTTTTAAGGATATACAAGGAATTGTTTTTCCTTCAAAAAAAGCACTACCAAAGTAATCTTTTTCAAACTCATACCAGCCACCCTCTAAATCAGCTTGTTTTGAAGTTCCGTCCTCATTTAAAACGAACGGGTGAATGTCTAAGTAACCAAGTTCATCACTATATAACTCTATTCTAACCGGTTTCCAGTCTGTATCAATTTTATAGCCCAGATTCAAAAGCACATTTAACAATTTTTCCGTATGTTGAGCATCAAAATTTATATCTATATCTCTATGAATTCTTGTTTGTTTACCAGCTAAAATATCTACACCCCATCCGCCATCCAACCAGTATGTAATTCCAGTATTTTCGAATAATTCTATTACTTTCATTAAATCTTCTTTTGTTGTTATTTCTTTTCTACCCATACAAAGTCTCCTTTACAACTTCTAATTTGTAATAATCATTCTACCATACCGTTATGAATAAATCATCTCATGCAAAACAATTTCTTCTGCCCGGTTGTGAATGTTATTGCAACGCTGCACCCATTCCATTTGACAGGTACGCTTTAATTCCTCTGTCACGCCCTCGGCAGCTTTCAGCTGTTCCATGATAGTGTCTGACCGTTCCTGTGCCTGTTCGTTCATGTCTACAAGATATGTCCACAATTCTCCGGTCAGTATCAATGTATTCAATCTGGATGGGTGGACTTCTCTTAAATATTCCCGGTGCATCCGTCCATACTTTCCGATGGGGCGGTGTTCTTCCGGAAGTTTCAAATCCGGGATGTAGTAATCTCCGACAAGGATATAGTCAATTCTGTTTTCTGTTATTCTTGGTTTCAATTCGCTCATGTTCCTTACCTCCTGTGGAAGCAGGCTCGTCTGATACTAACTCAATCACATCGGTAATCTCACAATTCAGGGCTTCGCAGATACGGGCTAATGTGTCCATGCTGATGTGCTTTCCCTCTTTGCTCATGTTGGCAATCATATTCGTTGTCATACCAGCGGCAAGCCTTAAATCCTCTTTCCTCATATCACGCTCTAACAGTGTGTGCCAGAGTGGTTTATAGCTGATGTGCATATTGTTTTCCTGCCTTTCTATCCATACCACCGGGGCGGCTGCCCCGGCAGGAACTTTTCTCTTATTATAACACCAATCTTGTGAAATCACAATTTATTCTTGTATCCTGCCGCTGATACCGTCTGGATTGGCTTTTCCTTTCTTTTTGTTCCCTTTAATTAGCCATGAACTGTTTCATGCCCTGGGACTTTATTGATGTGTGATAAAGAAGCAATAGAAGTGTAAAAAATTTTGCCGTTCCTATCCGGCACTTGCGCATTGTGTCGGATAGGTCGGGCGGTTATTCGGGCAAGTCCACCTTGCCAACAAAAGAATAATAAATCTCAATGTCCTGTCTGCGGGTCTTGTTCTCGTCATAGCTGCACTCATGCACAACAATTTTCTCTACAAACTCCCGCAGCAGAGTAGGGGTAAGTTCTTCAAAGCTGGTATGCCGCCGGACAACATTCATAAACTTTTCTGCGTTCACGGTGGCTTCCTGTGCTTTGGAAAGCTCCGCTTGGATAGCGGCGGCTCTTTCTTTCAGTTCCCGTTGCTCTGCTTCATAGTCTGCCGACAGCTCTGTGAAACGCTCGTCTGATATGCGCCCGGTCACGCTGTCCTCATACAGCCGCTTGAAGATAGCGGATAACTCGGCTATGCGTTTCTCGGCGGCTTCCAGTTCCTTTTTCTTGGCGGCGTTCCTGCGCTTGCCCCCGTCCTCGTTCTGCTCAATCAAGAGCTTCATAAACCGGGCTTCATGCTTTGCCGCATAGCTTGTCACTTTCCGCAGATTGGAGAGTACACCGGCGGTCAAGAGGTCGGTGCGGATAAAGTGCGCCGTACAGTCATGGGTGCGTTTCTTGTAGTTGCCGCAGATATAACAGTCCTGCTTGCGCTTGTCTGTCTGGTATCGCTGCTGATACATGACGCTGCCGCAGTCCGCACAGAACAGTATGCCGGAGAACAAGCCCACTTCATCATAGCGGTTGGGGCGTTTGCGCTGCTTGCGAAGCTCCTGCACCCGTTCCCATGTTTGCGTGTCTATGATAGGCTCGTGGTGGTTCTCGAAAATCACTTGCTTTTCCGGGGAATTTTCTACACTGTGCTTGACTTTGTAAGAAAGTTTTTCTGTCTTGAAGTTTACCAGACAGCCCGTGTATTCCCGGTTTTCAAGGATATGCACAACGGTATTGGTCGCCCACTTGCACTCATAGCCGGGGTGGTAGCGGCGGGTGCTGCCCGTCCTGCGGTATTCCAGCGTTCCCGGCGTGGGGATTTGCTGCTCTGTGAGCATACGGGCTATCTTGGTCGGACCATTCCCGGCAAGGCAGAAATTGTATATCTGCTTGACTACGGGTGCAGCTTCCTCGTCAATGATGAAATTTTCGTCCTCGTCCATGAGGTAGCCATACACAGGCTTGCTTGTGATAGGCTTGCCACTCATGCCTTTTGAGCGTTTCACTGCTTTGATTTTCTTGCTCGTATCTCTCACCAGCCATTCGTTAAAGATATTCCGCAGCGGGGCAAAATCATTGTCGCCCTGTGCGCTGTCCACTCCGTCATTGATAGCGATGAAGCGGACACCTTTCTGTGGGAAAATCATTTCCGTGTACATTCCCACTTGCAGGTAGTTTCGCCCTAACCTCGACATATCCTTTACGATAACTGTCCCGACTTTTCCGGCTTCAATGTCCGCAAGCATGGCTTGAAAACCGGGTCTTTGAAAGTTCGCACCAGAATAACCGTCGTCCGTGTACCAGCGCAGATTGGAAAAGCCGTTCTGCTTTGCATAGGTTTCAAGGATACGCTTCTGATTGGAAATGGAATTGCTCTCGCCTTGCAGCTCGTCCTCATGGGAAAGTCTTGGGTAAAGGGCGGTAATTGGTTGTTGGTTGGTCTGTCTTAACATAAAATCCTCCGTTTCCGACAGCCAGCCCCACTATTCCGTACCTTGATTGTACCACATGGGGCGGCTGTCTGTATAGCGGCAAAAGCGTCAAATCTGCTTCTTTATGGTCGGTCAAATCGCCGTTTTTTGTGTAGCAGCTTCCGCTTCCAGCACTTTCATCATCTTGTCGGCTGCGGTGTCGGTTGCGCCCTGCTTGAAGAAGCCGGAAACGGTAAGGACGGAGTTGCCCATGCGGATTTCCGTTACACAGTCCGGGCGGCGGTCTGTTTTGGTGGTGCTTGTCTGTTTGGTTTCTGTCATAGGCTCTCCTTTCGCTGCTTCATCAGTTGCTTTAATCGTTCCAGCTTTTCCTGTGCGGTTTCCTTTCGGAAGTTGCTACCCGTGAAGCGGACGGGGGCGCACATGGAAGTCAGCCTGTCATAGATACGGGCGTGGGGCGTGTCCTGCGGGTGCTGCAATTCCTCCAGCGTGAGGTTGGTCGTGGCGATCAGCGGCTTGCCGCTTCGGTAACGGCTGTCAATCACGCTATAAACCTGTTCCAGCCCGTATTCTGTCCCTCGCTCCATACCGAAATCATCAAGTATCAGCAGGGGGTAGCTGCAAAGGCGGGAAATATACTCATTCCTGCCCTCAAAGCTGGCGGCAAGGTCATTGAGTATTGTTGCAAAGTTTGTCATGCAGACGGCAACCTCTTTTTCCATAAGGGCGTTGGCGATACAGGCGGCAAGGTAGCTTTTTCCTGTCCCCACGCCGCCCCAGAACAGGTAGCCGATATTTTCAGCCTGCATGGTTTCCCAGCTCTCCACATAAAAACGGGCGGTTGCGGTCTGCGGGTTTCTGCCGTTGTCATGCTCAAATGTCCAGTTCCGCATAGCAGGGTCGGTAAAGCCCCGGCGTTTCAAGTCCTCCACTGTTTCAAGGTGCTTCTGTCGGCTTTCAGCGGCTTCCCGTTTTTCACGGGCTGCCCGCTGGCAGTCGCACTCTGTCGGGTGTCGGTCATGCCCTAACCATTGGGCGGTTTCTTTTGAAAAATAGGCTTCTTTGGGCGTATGGCACTTGCCGCAGTATAAAAGCCCGTCCTCGCCTGTGTAGTCCTCCGCTTCGGCGGTAGTGGCTGTAATGTCCGTAATCATAGCTTCAATCCCGTTTCTCATAAGCTCTCGCCCTCCTTGCATGAATAATCGGGTATGCCTTTTTTCGGCGGTTTCTTGGCTTCGTCCTCCTGCGCCCACTTGTATATCGTGGCTGCATGGCTGCGGTATTTCGTTCCTTTGGACGCTATATGAGTAGATAAGCGGTCAATATAATACTCCCATTTGTCGGGCAGTTCCGCTTTCAGCTCGTCCAGTTCCGTATCGGAAAGAAAAACATTGTTGTATCTGCCATAGCTGCGGGCGGGGGCTTGTCCCGTTTCTAACTCTCTCTCTTTTTCTATCTCTATATCTATCTCTTTCTTTATCTCTATCTCTGGTGGACGAATGTCGGACAAATGTCCACCTTTTGTCCGGGGCGGTAAAAGTGCCTTGTTTTCCAGCCTTGCAGCCCGTTTTCTTTCGGCTTCGGTAGAGGATTGTCCTATCATCAGTTCAATATCGGTCATATAAAAAGTCCCGCTGTCAAGCTGCTCCACAAGCCCCAACTGCCGGAAAATCTCTAAAGCCCTCTCAACTGTCCCTATCTGGTGGCGGGTCAGTGTCGCTATCATCTGCGCTGTGTAGGGGATATGCTCGTCAAGCTGCAATTTCCCGCCGTTTTTCAGCGATTTTAAGTACAGCTTCAAGAGGATATTGGAATATAAAATCCCGTCTTTCATATCTTCCAGCAGCACAATGGAGTCGCTGTCAAAAAAGTTCTCTTTCAGCTTGAGGTAGTAATACTTGCGGTTATCTGCCATTGTCCCTGTCCTCCTTTTTCCGGCGTTTGGAGTAGTAGTGGGGGCAGAGTATGATAATCGCCCGGAAGCTCTGCTTGCAGCTATGGGTACAGCCCCGGCAGAGGTCGTTGTATGTGATACGGTCGCAGGTGGTATTCCCGACTTTTACTTGCCGCAGGAAAAAAGACCATTCCAGCCGCCGTTTCTTGCTCATTCTTGGCATGGGTGCGCTCCTTTCTGCCGTTTCCGCTGGTGTGGCGGTATCGGCGGTAATTCTGTATCATCTCGGTATCATTTTCGGGGTTTTTCTGCCCTGTAAGCCCGTTAAAAAATCCTTTGGTATTGCGGATAGGGTACGGGGCAGCCCCCTTGTTCTGTATGGGTTCGGGTACATTTTGGGGCGGTTTTTATCGCTCCTGTTCCTGCTTTTTCACAGGCTTGCGCTCCCGGCGTAAAATCTGGTCGATATTGCCCTTGACCGTCTGTAAGCGGCGGTATTCCTCCCGTTTTGCCCGGTAATCGTTGTAACCGCTGTTTTTCTCTTTGATAAGGGTTTCAATCTCTGCTTGCAGGGCTTTATAGCTCGGCAGCTTGGAAATGCCGTTCTCCCTAAAATAACGGGCGGCTGCGTCTGCTATGATAAAGTCGCTTTCGTGCTTCTGTCGGTAGGCTGCTTTTGCTTTGGTGTTTTTCTGCTGTTTCAGCCCGTCCCGGACAGGGCGGGTCTTGGAATAGGCAAGCACCTGCCGTTGCAGCTCCTTTTTCCCGTTCAGCGTCTTTTCCACCTGCTTCAGCTCTGTAAGGCTTTCCTGCATGGCGGCATAGGCGGCAGAACAGGCTTCGTCCAGTTCCTCCGGGGAAGAAAAGCCGTACTGCTGATAGGCGGTAACGGTAGCCGCCATTTGCTTTAGATTGTGCTTTGCCGCCCAGCGGTCATAGCCTACTCCCTTGCCCTCAGCTCGCTTGGCTTCCCGGTCAACCATGCGCTGCAAGGTGTTGTCTGCCGGGGTGGTTTTTGCGGCTTTTTCCTCCCGCAAGCGTTCCTTTTGGGTGTGTGGGTATTCGGGTATGGGTGTGGTCTTTTCGGCGGCTCTGCGGGCGTTCTGTGTAAGCAGGGCAAGGACAGTAGCCTTGTCAAAATCGTCCCCCAGCTTCCGGGCTGTGATAGGCTTTGTCCTGTCCGGCGTGAGGTAGGAAAGCCGCCCCCGGCTCTCCTTGACGGTCACACCCTCCCGCAGCAAAAGGGAAGAAAACTCGTCAAAGCTGCCAGCTTGGGAAAGTGCCTGCCGTATCGTCCGGCGCAGCTTCGCCTTGTCCGTTTCAAACTTGGTGGGCTTGGTCGGCTGTCCGGCGGCTTCTCTGACAGCATTCTCTTTATCAAGGGCAAGCTGCCCTTTCTTTGCCGCCCAGTATTCCCGTTCGGTTATCCGTTCCTTGCTGCCGTTCAAGAGGTCGATTTGGTAAAGCCCCTCCCGGTGGCACATCTCCATGACTTCACTCTTGAAATATTCCATAGCGGCATTGGTGCAGCGGTGCTTGCAGCCCTCCCGTGTGTCGGCTGGTCTGTCCATGTAGGGCAGAAGCGGGACTTCATAAATCCGCAGGGAGTTGATGACGATATGCACATGGATATTGCCGCTGTGGTTATGCCCGTCCGGGTGGGTGCATACAAGGGCTTGGTGTCCGGGGAAATGTGCCTTGCAGAACTGCTCGCCCAGCTCCTGCGCCCGGTCTACGGTCAAGCCGTTGTCTGTCCCGTCCCGTGGGTCAAAGCTGATGATATAGTGGTGGCTTTTCACATCTTCCCGTTTTTGGTTTTTCTCATAGCGGAGATTGGCTCGCATACAGGCAACGGCGAAATCCCCGTCCCCGCAGTTGAGGGAAGAAATGCGGTAATCCTCCCTCGGTATCAGCCGCCCGTTTTCATCAAGGGTGGGCTTCATGGTAAACTCGTCATGCTCAAATGTGAGATAGGCTTCCGCTGCGCCATAGTCGGCATTTTTAGAGCTGATATGTTTGAATGTTGCCAACAGCGTCACCCACTTTCTGCAAGACTTCAAACTTTAGGGCAGCAAGGTCGGAAACCGCCGCCCGTACTTCCCCGGCAAGCTGCGGATAGGGACTGTGCCACTCGTTCAGCGTCCGGGCTATCTGGTTTAAGTTGCCGCCTATTTTTCCGTATTCGGCGGTCAGCTTCCCGACAGCGGCAAGCAGCTCGTCGTTGACGGGGGAAACGGTTATGATGGGGCGTATGGTTGCCCCGGTTATGGCTTGCCGGATAAACTCGGCTTGGCTCATGTTGTAGGCAGAAAGCCTTTCCGCAAACTCGGCGTATTCTTCCTCGGTCATGCGTGTCTTGACTACCCGGCTGCGGTGCGGCGTGTTGTATCGTTTTCGCATGGTAAAACCTCCTTTCTGTGCGTGGTGTCCTCTCACTAATAGGAGAAAAACGGGGTGTGAAGCGGAACTGTTTTTGAAAAATCCGAAAAAATATTTTGAGGGATTTTTAAGCGGCGCAAGCCGCATAAGCAGGGTTTGGGGAAGGCACTCCCCAACAAGATTCCCGCAGGGGCAAAATGAGCGAAAAGCGAATTTTGGTACTGCGGTAGAATCTTGCTCTCCGTGACTGCAAACTTTCTCTCACTTCCGTCCGCCACTTTTTTGGAAAACTGCAACCACAAAAGTTTGTTTCTCTTTTTCTGCTACTACTAATCCTGTAAAGGGCATTCCTGCCCGCTTTCGCTAAAATGACACCGGACGCAGTGGTTTCTACCCGGTGTTGGAGAAATCCTTTCTCTTTGCCCTCTACTACGGGTAAATGCTCCAAATGCCAAACACCAGGGCAGAAAAATTCCCTCCTCGCTTACTACTACAACCGGCAGGGGGCAAAATGGCCGGGAGCGGAGCCGGACAACAAAAAAAGCAGTAAATCTTTTTCAAGACTTACTGCTTTCGCTGGCCGCGTCGGTGGCGGCTGGTATTCAGTTTTTATGACTTGTCCGGTGGTTCGTCAAGCCGGAACTTGAATTGACAGTCAATTAACCGCTGCTTTACATAGTCCTCCACCTCGGCGTTGACCTGCCCGTTCACTTTTGAGAAATAGCGGATATATCCGGCGTAGTGGAGCAGGACAGCGTTCACGGCTTCTGGGTCGCCCTCACGGGCTTTGAGGATTGTTTCATAGGGGAGAAGTCACTCATACCGGCTCACCCCCATTTCTTCGCGTAGCCGCTGCAAGGCAAGCTGGATATGCCGCCCCGCTGTGCTGCGTGACCGGCCAATACACGCGCCGATCACGCGCTGCGGCTGGCGCAGAAAGTAATAGCGCAGGATTTCTTCCCGCGTCTGCTCCGGCAAAACAGAGATCGCGTCGGCAAGGGCGGCGTTGCAGAGCAGGACGGTCTGACCGCAGACGGTAAATGGGTATTCCTCGTCCGGCTCCGACGCGGCAAACTGGACAAACTTCTCGTTCATCAGATAGTCAAGGGAAACTTGCCGTTCCCATTGCCGTTTAAGCTTCAAAATCTTGTCCAAGGCGGCACAGCGGATAACAGTCTTGCAAAAGGCGTTGTACCTGCGCTGGATATATTCTTGATAGGCTATCTGGTCGGTCATGGAAATTCCCCTTTCTGAATAATAGTGCGGGGCGGTGGCACTTCTTGCTGTCGCCCCTTGATTGCCTACCAGCAAAGGCGGGCGGGGCTGTCAACGGCTGCGCATATGCGCCGTTCATCTTGACCGTTGACTGGCTCGGCTGGGTTTGCTATTTACCCGACAAACTTGAATTTATTTTAAGCTATCACGTTTTACCTTCTTAAGCCTTACTATCATTACCATAGGAATTTCTTTGTTGGTTTTAAAACATTCTTCATAAAATCCATCAATGACAAATCCAGCTCTAAAACAAAGGTTAAAAATATCTTGTATGGAACGATGATAATAAATCTGCTCTTTCGGTTGCCCTTCAATCGCTATATCATAGTAACTGTGCGGTGTCATATATTTTTCAGTCAACGTGACAAAACAAGGGTGTTGCGTTGCAAAGACAAAAATTCCGCTTTCCTGCAACAGTTCATAAACAGCCATAAGAAGTGGTTCAATATCCGTAATATCCATAATTGCCATATTAGAAACTGCTTTCGTAAAGGCTCGATTTCTTTTTAATTCTAATATACTTTTTCTATCGGTCGCATCCGCCACACAAAATTCAATTTGTTTTGCATATTGTGATTGCCGTCTTTTAGCCAATTCTATCATTTTTTTGCTGTAATCAAAAGCGACAACCGAAGCGCCTCTTTGTGCAAGATACGAAGAATAATTTCCATTGCCACACGCAATATCCAAAATGTAATCCGCAGGATTAGGAGATAGAAGTTCCGTTACTTTGGGACGCACTACCTCTCTGTGAAATTCATTAGATTCGTCACCCATTGCATTATCCCAAAATTGTGCGTTCTCCTCCCAGATTTTTTTACTTTCCTCTGTTCCCATGTTCTCTCCCACTCCCCAAATTTGCTTTTTTGCTTCCATTAAATCTTCCTTACTATATTCCATTGTTACCCTCCATAACTTCTGATTGTTGCCGTCTTGACGATTATGTATCTTTACATTACCTTCTGAAACATATGGCGCACCTTGTCCAGGCGGCTGTTTGGACGGCGGGGCTGGATGACCGGCTGACCGACAGCGGCCTGATATCCTTTCAGCTCTGTAAGGCATACGCTCCGCCCGTTGGTGTAAAAGGCCAGATCAGTACGGTATGCCTGTATACAGCGGGCGGGAATCTCGCCAGTAAAGACAACTTCATCCTTTTTTACCTGGGCCGTTTCGATGGTGGCACAGTATTTCGGTGCATCATGATAAGCCCTGGAAAGGTATTCCTGGGGCGCATAGAGGATGAAGGAGAGATAAGGTTCCAGCAGCTGCGTCCCCGATTCCTTCAATGCCTGTTCCAATACAATCGGGGCCAATGAGCGGAAGTCCGCCGGCGTGCTGACCGGACTGTAATAAAGCCCGTATTCAAAGCAAATCTTACAGTCCGTTACGTTCCAGCCGAACAAGCCCTGCTCCAGCCCGTAACGGATACCATCCCTGACAGCGTTTTGAAAACTCTGGTTCAAGTATCCCAGCGAAACCCGGCTCTCGTATTGTACACCGGAGCCAAGCGAGAGTGGTGTAACAGACAGTCCTATGGATGCCCAAAACGGGTTGGGCGGCACCTCGATATGGATGGTGTGGCTGGCTGCTTTGAGCGGCCGCTCCATATAAATGACGGAGGGTTCCTTTACCACTGTTTCAAGCTTGTATTTTTCCGACAGCAAAGCGGAAACAACCTCCAACTGCACCCGGCCCAAAAAAGAAAGAATGATCTCATGGGTGATGGAATCCACTTCGCAACGCAAAAGCGGGTCAGTATCCGCAAGTTGCGTAAGAGCGTCCAGCAGCCGTTCTCTTTGCGCTGCCGTTTTCGGCGCAATCGTCGTCCGCAGCATGGGGAGGGGGTCCTCGCGCCACCTTTTACGAGGGAGCCGGGTTTGGTCCCCTAATACATCGTTTAACCTCACGCTGTCGCTGGGAAGGATAACAATTTCACCCTGATAAGCGGTGTCTGTCCGAACAATTTCCCCTTTGGATGGAATACGCATCTCTGTGATTTTCAGCTTTTCTCTCCCGGCCAGGGCCACCGTATCCCGCAGGCGCAGCGTTCCGCTGTATAACCGTAGATAGACACGCCGCTGGCCGCAATCGGTGTACTCAACCTTGAAAACGCTGCCGCATAGGGCGGCGCCCCCCTGTTCCCCAATCGGTTGGAACAGCCCTGTCACCGCATCCATCAACGGTTGAATGCCAAGGCCATTTTTGGCGCTGCCATGATAGACTGGGAACAGGGAGGCGTCTTGAACCCGCTGCTGTTCCTCCCGCGCAAGTTTTTCCCGGCTGATTGGTTCTCCTGCGATATACTTTTCCAATAATTCATCGTTATTTTCGATGACCGCATCCCATGCTTCTATGTCGGTATTTTCCTCCAGGACTATTTCCGGGGACAGCGACACCGTCTGCTTGATGATAATATCGGCGGAGAGCTTATCCCGAACAGACTGAACCACGCTCTGCAAATCAACGCCAGCCTGGTCGATCTTGTTGATAAAGATAACGGTGGGAATGTTCATTTTCCGCAGGGCATGGAACAGAATACGGGTCTGGGCCTGCACGCCATCTTTAGCGGAGATCACCAAGATGGCCCCATCTAAAACAGCCAAAGAGCGGTACACCTCCGCCAAAAAATCCATGTGGCCGGGCGTATCCACAATGTTAACTTTACATCTGTGCCACTGGAAGGAAGTGACTGCCGCTTGAATGGTAATCCCACGCTGCCGCTCCAAAAACATGGTGTCCGTCCTCGTTGTCCCTTTTTCGACGCTCCCCGGTTCTGAAATGGCTCCGCTGGCATATAGCAGGCTCTCCGTCAAGGTCGTCTTTCCAGCGTCTACATGGGCAAGAATTCCAATATTGATTATTTTCATGTGATTGTCCTCCCTTTACAGCCCCAAAGGGCATAAAAATCCCCAGCAGTAAAATACTTTTACCACTGGGGATTATAAGTTGCGGACATACACATATACAGCATACACCTGTTTGTGATTGCTGTTTTTGGGGATATGTCAAAATTGATAAGGCAAAAGTATTCTTAAATTGGGTACAAAAAACTAAGCCCCTACAAAAGGAGCTATCATAATCCTTTGTTCCCACTATTTGATTATAGTTTTATTTAAGAATACCTTGCCGCATATTTTTTACTCCTTTTCTGGATTAAATCATTGTATCACATAAGTTTATTATATCACATCAGTTTTAGGAAAGCAAGTACCTAAAAGAAATTTTTCTTCCCCTTATATGTAACAATCATACCGGCTTCCTAGCGTTCAGAATGTTTTCTGCTGTCTGCTGTGGTGTTTGGTTGGAATTGTCCAACCAAAAGCCGATCCGTGGTGTTGTCTGCATTTTACTAAATACAAATTCAATGTATACAGAAAGATATAAGGAGTGGGAGGGATTCCGCCGTAGTTGGCATTGTAGGAAAATCCAAAAGTTTAGATTTTCCCACAATGCTTATCTTTTGGTCTTTGGTTCGGAATAGTGTAGTGCTGGCGGTCTATCTCTTGTTTTCGGTTGCTTGCTTCCTTACCGTACATGAGCATTAGCGCCGGGGTTGTCCGAGCCGTAGCCCTCCAGCAGATTGACCACGCCCCACACGCCAAGGCCAGCACCGAGGGCGATCACAAGGGTCTGCAAAGTGGTGATGGCAGAAGCGAAAAACTGCATATAGCCTCCTATTCTCCGGGAACAAAGCCCCGGCCATGAAAAAAGCCGCCCTTGCGGGCGGCAGCCTGTTACTTCGAGACAAAATGTCCCAAAGCTCTATACAAAGGCGTCCGGGTCGTCGAGGTCGTCATAGTTGAGAATGTCCTCGTCCTCGTCTGTGATCGCCTCGTCCGGCACGGACACTTCGTACACCTCACATTCCTCGTTCATGCCCGGTCGCCTGCGGCGGTCAATGAGCCTGTCGAGGTCAAAGGCGTTTTTCACTTTATCGGCCTCCGCCGTAAAGCGATAATTGGGGTGCTGTTTCAAATCGTACTTCTTGGAATAGAACGGCGGCAGCCCTCGGAGCTGCAAAATGCACCGATCTCCGGGCATGGTGGCAAGCTCGCTTGAGGTCATCAGCTCCCGTCCGAGCCGCTGTGTGTTCTGGCTGTAACTTTCGGACTGTCCACGGGAGCGTCCCTCGGTCTGCATGGAGATGGTGGCCTTGCCCAGCCAGTTCTCGGAAATCTCTTTGATGGTGCTGGCCTCACGGCCACCGAGGAACAGAACGCTGTCCATGTTGCCGAGGATGGTTTCTGCGTTCTTATCGTAGATGGCCTTGCATTGGGCAAGCTGCTGATACAGCAGGCACAGGCTGATCTCACGGGAGCGGATGACTGCCACCAGCTTTTCCAAGTTTGGCACCTGCCCGGTGTTGGCCGCCTCGTCCCACAGCACCCGCACATGATGGGGCAGCCTGCCGCCGTGAACATTGTCCGCCCGTTCGCACAGGAGATTGAACATCTGCGAAAAGGCCAGCGCCACAAGGAAATTGTAGGTGCTGTCCGTGTCGCTGATGCAGAAGAAGGTCGCCGTCCGGCGATCTCCCATGCGGTCAAGCTCCAGTTCGTCATAGGACATGATCTCCCGGAGCTGGGGAATGTCAAAGGGAGCAAGCCGAGCGCCGCAGGAGATCAAAATGCTTTTGGCCGTCTTGCCAGAGACGAAAAGTCAAGGACTTTTTCATCAAATTCACAAAGAAGTCACATTTTGCGGACTTCCTCACGAAGCATACGCTTGATTTTGTCCTCCATTGTCTCCTTGGCGGTCTCGCTGAAATGCACACGGACGATATAGGTGGTCTTGCCAATCTGCTTTCTGACAGTAGGGCAAGTGGCGGTGTTGGTTGCGGTATTGTTCATTCAAAATCCTCCTGTAAATGAAAAATGCCCGGTGACTGTTCATCATCGGGCGGTGTCGGTATGAGGGAACAAGGCAAGGCGGCAATATTAAGGTATCTATAAAAACCTTGCCGTCTTTGCCACGCTTGCCGTGTTCCTGTTGTCAGTTGCGGAGATAGCAGACCCATACCGTACCGTCTTTCTCGGTCACAAGTCTGTCCCCGATACGGCTCTTTGCCGTTCTCATGGTGCGTGAGGAAATCCCACGCTCATTGACCGTCTTTTCCAGCTCTGCACTCGGCATACGCTTTCCATCTGCAAGCAGTTCCAAAATGAGCATTTGCGCCTGTGCGGTCTTGCTCTCGGTCTTGGCGGTGTCTGTCCCGGCAAGAAGCTCGTCGGCGGTAATGTCATAAGCCCCTATCCATTCAAAGCCTTTCTCGTCTCCCAGAGAAAAGGCAAGGGACTGTCCGGGCGGCGCAAGGGAGCTTTTCTCATGGATAAGCACCCTCGTTGTGGGACTGTCTTTCAGCTTTCCAATAAACAGTAGACTGCGGACAGCCGCCGTAATGTCGATAGACCCTAAGCCCCTGTAAGTGCTTTGTGTTCCTGCGGCTTTGTTGAGGTGTCCTATCAGCACGATAGCGCACCCGGTAGCCTGTGCAATGTCTCCCAGACTGCGGAAGATGGGACGGACTTCATTTGCCCGGTTCATGTCCACATCTGCGCCCAGAAACGCCTGCACCGGGTCAATGATAACCAGCCTTGCGTTGTTCTCTCGGATTGCCCTTGCTATGCGCTCATCGGCAAGGGTCAGCGGCGTGTCTCTATCGTCAATGACAAGCACTCGTTCAAGGTCTGCGTCCGCTTCCATCAGCCGGGGCTTGACGGTATCGCCCAAACCGTCCTCTGCGGTCTGATAGATGATATTGAAAGGCTCAAGGGTTTCCATACCGGGCAAGGGCTTTCGGTTGGTGCAAGCCGCCGCAAGACGCATGGCAAAGTAGGTCTTGCCCTCGCCGGGGTTGCCCTGTATGATCGTCAGCTTTCCAAAGGGGATATACGGAAACCATAGCCAATCCACGCTCGTCAGCTCCACATCTGCCATACGGAGCATGGGGACAGGCTGGGCGGTGGGCAGCTCTCGCAGCGTGATTGTCTCGGCTATGAATTTGCGGCTGGGAATGTCCCCTTGCTGACGGAGAACATCGTTCCAGTCTTTCCTTGCCGGGACAAGGCGAATGACGGCGATCTCGCCGGGAATGTCCTGTGCCAGCCGGGTGCAGGCTTCACTTCCTGCGGTGTCGCTGTCAAGGCAGAGGAACACTTTTCGGGTGTCCTTGCGTTCAGAAAGAAAACTGTCAAGGGCTTTGCCTGAAACGCCGCCCAGGGCAAGGTAGCTCCTTGTCTGCCAGTCCTGCGGATAAAGGCAGATAAAGGACAAAAGGTCAATCGGTGCTTCAAAGACAAAGAGCTGGTTGCCGTTTCCCTCATAGTGGAACGGATAGGATTTGTCAGACCCGGCAATGTCCTGTCTGAATGGGTCTGCCGTTCCTCGCACATGGGCGTATCTCGGCGTACCGCTTCGGTCTCTGCCGACAAACACAACATTGTGCCGCTTTGCGTCCTCGTAAATATCCCCGGAAAGAAGAAAAGCCTCAACCAGTTTCGGGTTGAGACCTCGGCTTTCTGTGAGATATTGGATTGCTCTGTCGGCTGTCCTGTTGTGCAAGGGCAAGTGGAACGCTGTGGGCGGTGCTGTGGTGGCTTCGGTCTGTCCCTCGCCGTTTTCGCCTGTCAACATCTGGACGGCTTCGGGAAAGGACTTGCCGTAAAACTCTA
>NZ_JACOPN010000015.1 GCF_014287875.1 Flintibacter faecis
TCGGACATAGTTTGCTTGCTCCTTTCGAATGTTTGTGTGGTAACTTCATTCTACCAGAGCCTGCAAGCTATGTCTTCTTTTATGCTCTTTTTAATTTGCGCAAGTTATTGTACATTATCTCGGTTTAAATATAAGTATCGTTCATTTTTGGACTATCCGGTGGGAAAAATTTTTTTAGTTTTTTTTAGTTTTCGGACAGCCTAGCTCTCAGGCCGGAATAGCGGCGGGTCTGGCGGTCGTTGGAGACCATATAGGCCACCGTCTGGTCGTCGCCCACGATGATAAATAACTCTTTGGCCCGGGTGATGGCGGTGTACAGCACGCTGCGGGACAGGAGCATGGGAGCCCCATCCAGAGCGGCAAGGATCACCGCCCGATACTCCGCCCCCTGGGCCTTGTGTACCGTGACGGCGAAGGCCGGCTCCAGCTCCCCCAGCATATCCGGGGTGTATTCCACCACCCGTCCGTCAAAGTCCACCGTGACCACATCCCGGTCGATGGTGCGGACCACGCCGATGTCCCCGTTGAACATCCCCATGCCGGAATCAGCACCCCCGTCCTCCCGCCAGAGCACGTCGTAGTTGTTCTTCACCTGCATCACCCGGTCCCCCGCACGGAAGACCCAGTCGCCGAAGCGCCGCTCCCCCTTTCCATCCAAGGGCGGGTTCAGGGCGGCCTGGAGGGCCTGGTTCAGGGCCTTCGTCCCCGTGGTGCGCCGCCGGGTGGGGGAGAGCACCTGGATTTGGTCCGCCGGGATGCCCATCCGCTCTGGCAGACGGCGGCGGCACAGGTCCACGATGGTGTCCACCGCGCTCTGGCCGTCCCGGCGGGTGAGGAAAAAGAAGTCGTTGTCGTTGCGCTTCAGGTCGGGCAGCTGGCCGCAATCCACCATGTGGGCGTTGCGGATGATGGCGCTCTGGGCCGCCTGGCGGAAGATCTCCGTCAATCGGACGGTGGGCACCGCCCCGCTGCGGATCAGGTCGGAGAACAGATTCCCCGGCCCCACCGAGGGCAGCTGATCCGGGTCACCCACCAGCACCAGGCGGCAGTCCCCCCGCAGAGCCTGGAGCAGGGCTGCCATCAAGGTCACATCCACCATAGATGTCTCGTCCACGATGACTGCATCGGCGCTTAACGGCTCGTCCGCGTCGTGGGTAAAGACCAGCTTGCCCGTGTGGGGGTCAAAGGCGGTCTCCAGCAGGCGGTGGATGGTGGAGGCCTCTGTGCCGCACAGCTCCCCCAGCCGCTTGGCCGCCCGGCCCGTGGGGGCGGCTAGGGCGGTGTCCAGACCCATAGCCTCGAACAGGGCCAGCACCCCCCGCAGACAGGTGGTCTTGCCCGTGCCCGGGCCGCCGGTGAGCAGCATCACCTGCCGCTGGGCGGCCAGCTCCACCGCCTGGCGCTGCTGGGGGGCATAGGTGATGCCCTGGTCCCGCTGGATGCGCCGCAACAGCCCCTCCATATCGCCGGGGGGCAGCAGCTCGTTTTCGCTCATCTCCCGGATGCGCCAGGCGATGAGCGTCTCCGCCTCATACAGGCTGGGGAGATAGACCCCGTCCTGCCCGGCCACCCGCTCCCGCTCCACGCAGCCCCGGACGGCTAAATCGTCCAGACAGTCCTCCAGCTCCTCCCCGGGCACGCCCAGCAGCTGGGCGGTGGCCCCCACCAGCTTGCCATAGGGCAGGAAGGTGTGGCCGTTATTCAGATTGTGGGTCAGCTCGAACAGCAGGCCGGCCTCCAGCCGCTGGGGGTCCTCCGTCTCAACCCCCAGGGACAGGGCCAGGGCGTCGGCCTGGGCAAAGTCCACGCCGAACTCCTCCCCCACCAGCAGATAGGGGTTGGCTTTCAGGGCCTCCAGCGCCACGTCGCCATAGCACCGGCGCAGCTGGGGCACCAGCTCCAGGGGCAGACCGTGCTCCCCCAAGAACTCCGCCAGACGCTGCATCCCCATCTGCTGACGGAACACGTCCCCGATCTGCCGGGCCCGTTTGGGGGAGATGCCCCGGATACGGGTGAGCTGCTCCGGGTCGTCCTCGATGACCTGGAACACGTCCTCCCCGAATTCCTCCACCAGCAGCCGGGCGGTGGCCTTGCCCACCCCCTTCACGGCCCCAGAGGCCAGATAGTGATAGATCTCCTTCAGGCCCTGGGGCAGGCGGCGCTCCACCACCTCCGCCTTGAACTGGGAACCATAGGTGGGGTGCCGGGTCCAGCGGCCCCGCACGGACAGGTATTCTCCCGGGGAGATGCCGGGCATAGCGCCCACCACGGTGGTCTCCTCCTCCCCGCAGTCCAGGCGCAGGATGGTATAGCCGTTCTCCTCGTTCTGATAGATGACGGCGGAGACTGTCCCCTCCAGCACCTGTGCCTGTGTTGTAACTTCTTCCAAGGGACAAGCCCCCTTTTCTCTGGTGTGATCAAGATGCAGACCCTCTCCGCCCAGTGTTTCCACTGGGCACCTCCCCCACAGGGGGAGGCAAGTAAGAGTCTGGCCGCACCCCCTTGGCTCCCCCCGTGGGGGAGCTGGCACGGCGCAGCCGTGACTGAGAGGGCTAATTCCTAACTTGACAAATGTACTCCTCCAGCGCCGATGCCGGCCACAGGGCCAGGTCGGGCCAGCGGAGGGTAAGGCGCAGGGCCAGTTCCCAGCCCTGGGGGGTCAGGTCCACGTCGGCGATGACCACCGGGCAGGACAGCAGTCCCAGGCCCCGCAGCCACATCAGCCCCCGCACCGTCTGCTCCAGCTCCTCCCCCGCCCCCCGTCCGGCGATGACCAGCCGGACGTTCCGGGCAGGGATGGGCCGCAGCAGCCGCCCCAGCAGCACCCAGCCCAGGGCGCACAGGCCCAGCACACACAGGACGCACAGCGCCCCCTCCATCCAAAGCTCCATCGGGCAGCACCTCCGGGCCATTCTATGCCCGGGGCCGCCCCTTCCGTTACACTGCGCCGGAAAACAGATTGATGCCCATGTGGGTCAGTCCCAGCATGATACATCCGGCGGTAAGTACCCCCAGCACCACGGCGGGCAGGGCGTTTTTCAGCCGCATGTCCAAAAAGGCCGCCGCCAGGGAGCCCGTCCAGGCCCCCGTCCCCGGCAGGGGGATGGCCACGAACAGCCACAGCCCCAGCGTCTGATACCGGCGGACCTTCTGCCCCTTCAGATGGGCCTTGGTCTCCATGCGGTCGATCAGGCCGTTCATCCGGGGGAAGTATTTCCGCAGCAGCAAAAAGACCCGGCGAATATACACAATGATAAAGGGGCTGGGGATCAGATTGCCCACCACCGCCGCGGGAAAGGCCAGGTAATAGGGCAGCCCCATGGCCACCCCAAAGGGCAGCCCGCCCCGCAGCTCTACGATGGGGATCATGGACACCAGCATGGTGAACACAAATTTTCCCTGTGTTGTGGCCGTCAGCCAATTTAAAAGTTCCATTTGTTGACCTCATTTATGGGTGTTTTGTGGATCATCCCAGCATCTTCTTCAGATACTGCCCCGTGTAGGAGCCGGGGCAGGCCGCCACCTCCTCCGGGGTGCCGGTGCAGACGATGGTGCCGCCGCCGTCGCCCCCCTCGGGACCCAGGTCGATAAGGTGGTCGGCGGTTTTGATCACGTCCAGGTTGTGCTCGATGACCACCACGGTGTTGCCCGTGTCCACCAGCTTCTGCAGCACCTCGATAAGCTTGTGGACATCGGCGGAGTGCAGGCCGGTGGTGGGCTCGTCCAGGATATAGATGGTCTTGCCTGTGGAGCGCTTGGACAGCTCGGTGGCCAGCTTGATGCGCTGGGCCTCGCCGCCGGACAGCTCGGTGGAGGGCTGGCCCAGCTTTACATAGCCCAGGCCCACCTCCTCCAACGTTCTCAGGCGGTTATAGATGCGGGGCAGGTTCTCGAAAAAGGGCAGGGCCTCGTCCACCGTCATCTCCAGCACGTCATAGATGCTCTTGCCCTTATAGCGCACCTCCAGGGTCTCCCGGTTATACCGGCGGCCCTTGCACACCTCGCAGGGCACATAGATGTCGGGCAGAAAGTGCATCTCGATCTTGATGAGGCCGTCGCCGGTGCAGGCCTCGCACCGGCCGCCCCGGGTGTTGAAGGAGAAGCGGCCCGGGCCATAGCCCCGGCTCTTGGCGTCGGGGGTGGAGGCGAACAGGTCCCGGATGTCGTTGAACAGCCCGGTATAGGTGGCGGGATTGGAGCGGGGTGTGCGGCCGATGGGGCTCTGGTCGATGTTGATGACCTTGTCCAGATACTCCTCCCCCTCGATGCGGTCGTGCTTGCCGGGGCGGACCTTCACCCGGTTCAGGTCGGCCCCCAGCTTTTTGTACAAGATCTCGTTGACCAGGGAGGACTTGCCGCTGCCCGACACGCCGGTGACGCAGGTGAAGGTGCCCAGAGGGATGGCCACGTCCACATGGCGCAGGTTATTTTCTGCCGCACCGAACACCTTCAGCCAGTGCCCATTCCCGCTCCGCCGCTGGGCGGGGACGGGAATTTTCTTTCTGCCGGACAGATAGTCCCCGGTGACAGAGCCGGGGGTGTTCATCACTTCCTCCGGCGTTCCGGCGGCCACCACACGGCCCCCGTTCACCCCGGCCCCGGGGCCGATGTCCACGATATAGTCGGCCTGGCGCATGGTGTCCTCGTCGTGCTCCACCACCAGCAGGGTGTTGCCCAGGTCCCGCAGCTGCTTCAGGGTGGCCAGCAGCTTGTCGTTGTCCCGCTGGTGCAGGCCGATGGAGGGCTCGTCCAGAATATACAGCACCCCCATCAGGGAGGAGCCGATCTGGGTGGCCAGGCGGATGCGCTGGCTCTCCCCGCCGGACAGAGTGCCCGCCTCCCGGGACAACGTGAGGTACTGCAGTCCCACCGAGCGCAAAAAGCCCAGGCGGTTTTTGATCTCCTTCAAAATCTGGGCGGCGATCATGGTCTGGGTGGGATCCAGCTCCAGATGCTCCATAAAGTCCAGGGCATCGCTGACGCTCTTGCGGCAATAGCTGTCGATGTCCAGCCCGCCCACGGTGACGGCCAGGGACTCCCGCTTCAGCCGTCGGCCCCGGCAGGTGGGGCAGGGGCACTGGCTCATGCACTCCTCCAGCTCCCGCTTCACGCTGTCCGACTGGGTCTCCCGATAGCGGCGCTCCAGATTGTTCACGATGCCCTCAAAGGGCTGGTACAGGGTCCCCTGGCCCCGGGGCTGGTCATAGTGCAGCGTCAGCTTCTCCCCCCCGGTGCCGTACAGGATCACGTCCATGATCTCTTTCGGCAGGTCTTTTATGGGGGTGTTCAGCTTGAACTTATATTTCTTGGACAGGGCATCGAAGTACATCCGGGAGATGCCGTCCCCCTTCACGTTGTTCCAGCCCGAGGCGGTGATGGCCCCCTCCACAATGGACAGATCCTTGTTTGGGATGATGAGGTCCGGGTCGATCTTCATCTGGGAGCCCAGGCCCATACAGGTGGGGCAGGCCCCGAAGGGGTTGTTGAAGGAGAACATCCGGGGGGTCAGCTCCTCCATGGACACGCCGCAGTCCTCGCAGGCGTAGTTCTGGGAGAACAGGATGTCACGGTCCTCCCCCACCACGTTCACCACCACCAGCCCCCCGGCCAGGTTGGCGGCGATCTCCACGCTGTCGGTCAGGCGGCGGGCGATGTCGGGCCGGATGACCAGCCGGTCCACCACCACGTCGATCTCGTGCTTTTTGTTTTTCTCCAGCTTGATCTCCTCGGACAGGTCATAGGCAATGCCGTCCACCCGGCAGCGGACATAGCCCGACTTGCGGGCATCCTCGAATATCTTGGCGTGCTCCCCCTTCTTCCCTCGGATCACCGGGGCCATGACCTGGATGCGGGTGCCCTCGGGCAGGGCAAGCACCTGGTCGATGATCTGGTCCACCGTCTGCTGCTTGATCTCTTTGCCGCAGATGGGGCAGTGGGGCGTGCCCACCCGGGCCCACAGCAGACGGAGATAGTCATAGATCTCCGTCACGGTGCCCACGGTGGACCGGGGGTTCTTGCTGGTGGTCTTCTGGTCGATGGAGATGGCGGGGGACAGGCCGTCGATATAGTCCACATCCGGCTTCTCCATCTGGCCCAGGAACATCCGGGCGTAGGAGCTGAGGGACTCCACATACCGCCGCTGTCCCTCGGCATAGATGGTGTCAAAGGCCAGGGAGGACTTGCCCGATCCGGACAGCCCCGTGAGCACCACCAGCTTGTCCCGGGGGATGCTCACGTCGATGTTCTTCAGGTTGTTCACCCGCGCGCCTTTGACTGTGATATGAGTGTGCATTGGTCTTCTCCTTTTCCCCGTCAGGGGGAGTCGTTTTGATCTACCAAACCGGGGTCAATTTGGTCAGGGGGAGCAGATAGCTGAACAGGGTCGCCCCGGTCAGCAGCAGCATTCCCACCAGGGCGGCCGCCACCGAAATGTCAGAGGGCTGGGCCTGTTCCCCGTCCTTCACCAGCCAGTTCATCCTGGCTTGGAGCAGCTGCTTGTAAAACAGCACATACAGCACGGTGAAGAGGGCCAGGGCTGTGGCCTTGACATAGTCGGTCCAGCTCCCCCGCTGAGACAGCCGGGGTCCCATGACCAGCTGGATCACGTTGTACAGCTGGGGCTGGTGGACGGTGTGGTAATCCGCCGAAGTGGTGACGCCCACGATCTCCCCGGTGGAGGTGGTGGCATAGATGCCCGGTGTCCAATCGTCATAGTCGGTGCCGTCCTCCCACACCAGACCTCTGGACCAATAATCATTTAACATCCGGCCTGGGGAGGCATAGCCGCCCCGAAAGACCACCGTACCCTCCCGGCGCACCTCCACCCCGATCTGGCCGCTGGGCCAGGGGTCCTCCGGGTCGTAAGGGGGCCGGGCCGTGGGGTCCCGTTTCACCTGATAGGGGCCGTAGGTCTCCTCCCCCCAGCGGTAGGTGACGGTGTCCCCGGTGACGGAGAACTCCGCACTCTGTCCGTCCAGCTTGCCGGAGTAGCGGACGGTCTCCCCCGCCTGGGTGCGGACCAGCAGGGCCTTTTTGCCGTCCATTCCGACGCAGACCAGCCCCGGGTGGCTCTGGAACCAGAACGCCAGGCCGGTAAAGGCCGCGATCATCACGATCAGCAAAAGCAGCAGGATGCGTTGATAGACGCTCAGGGCCGAAAACGGGCTCTTCTTTTCCCACGGTTCTCTCTTTTCCATGGTATACCCTCCTGTTCTGTTGTTGATACGCCCCGGTCACCCGGTCCGGTTTACACGGTGAGGTCCGCCGTCTTTCCCCCCACTAAGGCGATGAGGTCAGCGGGGGCCAGCTCCACCTGATAGCCGATCTTCCCGGCGGAGACGGTGATGGTGTCCAGGATCTCCGCCGTCTCGTGGAAGACGGTGGGGAACTGCTTCTTCATGCCCACCGGGGAGCAGCCCCCGTGGACATAGCCCGTGAGGGGCAGCAGTTCCTTCTGGTGGATCATGGCGATGGACTTCTCCCCCACCGCCTTGGCCGCCTTTTTCAGGTCCAAACTGTCCCCCACGGGGATGTCGAACACATAATAGCCCCCGGAGGCCCCCCGGGCCACCAGCGTCTTGAACACGCACTCCGGGTCCTGGCCCATAGACCGGGCCACGGTGACGCCGTCCACCGCCACCCCCTCCTCGTGGGGATAGGTGTGGGCGGTATAGGCCACCTTCTTCTGCTCCAAAACCCGCATCACATTGGTCTTTTCGTCTTTTTGCTTTGCCATGGTATTCCCTCTGTTTCTGAAAAAAATTTTACTTCTCGCTCCTGGGCTGGATTCGTATCAATATAGTCCCAAATGTCCAGATAGTCCTGTTCATTTCGTATCACATGGTCGTAATAACCCTTCTGCCAGATAGGTCGGCCCACCGCTTTCGACACGGCTCCTTTGAATTGGTTGATGATGCGTGATATCGTAGGGGCGGCCTGTGGCCGCCCGGCCTCCCGTTGGCTGATTGTGATTATCATGTGGATATGGTCTGGCATAATCACATATTTATCTACGCATACAAATTCATATACGGTGGACAAATTTTGTATCTCCCGGTCTAGTTTTACCCCAATTTCCGATAACAGCGGGCGGCCACAGGCCGCCCCTACAGATGTCCCCCCTGGCTCGCAGTTCTTTTCGTCGGCTTCCCAAAACAGTTTTTCCCGTCCAGCGGTACAGATGGTGATGAAATATGCCCCTGGGTGGCTGTAATCGTAATGGGTCAGGCGGATCTGCTTTCGCTTTTCCCCACCCATATTATTTCCCCCGCAATTCGATGATCTGGTCCCGCAGGGCGGCGGCCAGCTCGAATTCCAGCATTTTGGCGGCCTCTTTCATCTGCTTTTCCAATGCGGCTATCTTGGCGGCCTTTTGCTGCTTGGTCAGGGCGGGGGCGATGCCCTTGCGGGCCTGGGAGTCAGTCTCGTCGGCCTGGGCGGAGATGTCCAGCAGGTCCCGCACCGACTTGATGACCGTCTTGGGCACGATGCCGTGCTGTTTATTATAGGCCGCCTGCTTCTCCCGGCGGCGCTGGGTCTCGTCCATGGCCCGCCGCATGGACGGGGTAACGGTATCTGCGTACATGATGACCTGCCCCCCGGCGTTTCGGGCGGCCCGGCCGATGGTCTGGATGAGGGCGGTCTCGCTGCGCAGGAATCCCTCCTTGTCCGCATCCAGGATGGCCACCAGAGACACCTCCGGCAGATCCAGCCCCTCCCGCAGCAGGTTGATGCCGATGAGCACATGGAAGGTGCCCAGGCGCAGGTCCCGGATGATCTCCATGCGCTCCATGGCGTCGATGTCGTGGTGCATATACCGGACCTTGATGCCAGCCCCCTGGAGATAGGCGGTCAGGTCCTCGGCCATGCGCTTGGTCAGGGTGGTCACCAGCACCCGCTCGTTCTTGGCGGTGCGGGCGTTGATCTCGCCGATCAGGTCGTCGATCTGGCCCTCCACCGGGCGGACCTGGATCTCCGGGTCCAGCAGGCCGGTGGGCCGGATGACCTGCTCCACGATCTGACCGGACCGGGTGCGCTCATACTCCCCGGGGGTGGCGGAGACATAGACCACCTGGTTCACCCGCCGCTCAAACTCCTCAAACTTCAGGGGCCGGTTGTCATAGGCGCAGGGCAGGCGGAAGCCATAGTCCACCAGGGTGGTCTTTCTGGCCCGGTCCCCGTTGTACATGGCCCGGACCTGGGGCAGGGTCACATGGCTCTCGTCAATGAACAGCACAAAGTCCTTGGGGAAATAGTCCAGCAGGGTATGGGGGGGCGAGCCCACGGGGCGGCCCTCGATGACCCGGGAGTAGTTCTCAATGCCGGAGCAGTAGCCCAGCTCCTGCATCATCTCCACGTCGTACATGGTGCGCTGCTTGATGCGCTGGGCCTCGATGAGCTTGTTCTGGCTCTCGAAAAAGGCCACCCGCTCCTCCAGCTCCTTATAAATTTCCTGAATGGCCGCATCCATCTTGTCCTTGGGGGTGACATAGTGGGTAGCGGGCCAGATGGGGATGTTGGTCAGCCGCCGGATGGGGGAGCCGGTGACCACGTTGATCTCGCTGATGCGGTCGATCTCGTCCCCGAAGAACTCCACCCGGATGGCGGTGTCCTTCCAATAGGCGGGCCACACCTCCACCGTGTCCCCCCGGACCCGGAACATGTTCCGCTCGAAGGCGATGTCGTTGCGCTCATACCGGATGGCCACCAGCTTTTTCAGCAGCTCGTCCCGCTCCAGGGTGGCCCCCACCCGCAATGAGACCATCATGGACGCAAAGTCCTCCGGCTCGCCCAGGCCATAGATACAGGAGACGGAGGACACCACGATCACGTCCCGCCGCTCCAGCAGGGAGGCGGTGGCGGACAGACGCAGGCGGTCGATCTCCTCGTTGATGGCCGAGTCCTTTTCGATAAACGTGTCCGTGTGGGGGATATAGGCCTCCGGCTGGTAATAGTCATAGTAGCTGACAAAATACTCCACCGCGTTGTTGGGGAAGAACTCCCGAAACTCGGCGCACAGCTGGGCGGCCAGAGTCTTGTTGTGGGCCAGGACCAGGGTGGGCCGCTGGACCTGCTCGATGATCTTGGCCATGGTAAAGGTCTTGCCCGAGCCGGTGACGCCCAGCAGCGTCTGCTCGTCCAGTCCCATCTCAACGCCATTGGACAGGGCCTGGATGGCCTGGGGCTGGTCCCCGCTGGGCTTGTATTCCGAAACCACCTGGAATTTTGCCATGTTCTCCTCCGATTCCCCGCCGCGGCGGTGCTGCCATTATTCTTGTACGTCCATCATATCAGAACCAATGTTCTAATGCAAGAACAACTTCGCTCCCCCTCCCGCCCGGGAAGGAGAGCGAAATCAGGAATGCTTCTATCGCGGCTCATCTATAACAGTTCATAGACCGGTCTGTGGCCGCCCGCCTCCGACTGGTTCAAAGACAGCACGTCCCCGTCCACAAAGATCAGGTGGTCGATGAGCTCCAGCCCCACCCCGGCCAGGGCGGAGCGGATGACATCGGTGGTCTGCCAGTCGGCGGCGGAGGGAAAGGCCAGGTTGCTGATGTGGTTGTGGGCCAGATACAGCCCGGCGGAGCGCAGACTCATGGCCGCCTCGGCGATGCGGCGGATGTTGATGTCAGAGGCATAGATGCTGCCCTCCGACACCTTGCGCACCCCCAGCACCTTGCCCTTGCCGTCCAGACACAGGACATAGACCATCTCGTTGGCCGCCCCGAAGAAATAGGGGGAGAGAACGGCGGCGGCCTCCTCCGGGCTGTGGATGATCTGTCCCGGCGCGCCCCGCTGCTCCTGGTACCGCCCGCCAATGGAGGGCACCAGCTTCAGCAGTACCGCCGTGTGGTCGCCCACCCCGGGGACCTTCTTCAGCTCCTCCGCCGAGGCATCCAGCACCCCGGCCAGACTGCCGAAGTGGTCCACCAGGCGGTGGGCCAGTTCGTTCACGTCCCCCTGGGGGATGGCGTAGAACAACAGCAGCTCCAGAATGCGGTGGTCGGACCAGCCCTCCACGCCCCGGGCCAGGAATTCTGTTTTGACCCGCTGCCTGTGCCCGCTGTGTCCCGGCATGGTGGACCGACTCCCTTTCTGACGGATTTCTCTGACGGATTTCTTTCCCGCTTTTTTACTGCTTTGCGCCGTACTGCTCCAGATAGGCCTCCATCTTGGCCTTCATGTCATCGTCGATATAGACCTTGCCGTCCACAGGGCGGTTGTGGAGGAAGTCGATGACCTCCCGCACGGTGACGATGGGGAACACCTTGATGCCATAGTCCTGGCGCAGCTCGTCCAGGGTGGAGCAGTCCCGAGTGCCCCGCTCCATGCGGTCCACCGAGACGAACAGGGCCTTCATGTTCACGTCAGCCACATGCTTGAACAGCTCGATGGACTCCCGCACGGCGGTGCCGGCGGTGACCACGTCCTCTACGATGGCCACGTCGTCCCCGTCCTGGGGCTTATAGCCCACCATCGTGCCGCCCTCGCCGTGGTCCTTGGCCTCCTTGCGGTTAAAGCAATATGGCAGGTCCCGGTCATAGCTGCGGTAGAGAGAGGCGGCGGCGGACACAGCCAGGGGGATGCCCTTATAGGCGGGCCCGAACAGGCAGGTGATGCCGTCAGGCATGTTCTCCTGGATGCAGGCGGCATAGTAGTCCCCCAGCTTGGCGGCCTGGGCCCCGGTCTTATAGTTGCCGGTGTTCACGAAATAGGGGGTCTTGCGCCCGCTCTTGGTGGTAAAGTCCCCAAAGGTCAGCACGCCGGAGCGCACCATGAAAGTGATAAATTCCTCTTTATATGTCATGTTCTTAACCTCATTTCGTTTTTTCCCGGCAGTGCCCGGGGAAGTTGGTATCATTATACCATTCTTTTCGCCGGGATACAACAAATAATCGGGGGGACGGCCCCCAATCTAGGAACCGTCCCCATATAGTCGATCTTTTTTCTTTGCTTACCAAGTGTAGTTTGAGGATGCTAAAGAGATCGTTGCCCAATGTGAAGATTTTAATTGTTCTTCTTTGACGTCAGAATTTCCAGCAACATTGATACCTAGTTTTTCTAGTTCGCTTATTAGATCACTAACATTGCCAGGTACAGATTCCCGATAAATTCCAATTCCGATGTTAGGAAATGCGAACGAATACCCGTGTTCATTATCCATGATATTGCCAGTATTGTGATCTGCTAAGATGCGGTATAATTCATCTGCATTTACTTGAAAAGCCTGAATTCCATAGATAATAGGCTGAATATTTCCATGATATCCCCCTAAAAATTCTATGAATTCCAGTCTACCTTTCTCAGAAAAATCAAACCGCAATTCACTGTCAAAGTAGTAGAGCGACTGATCGACAATATCCGGCTGTCCTAATTTCGCTTCGACATCTTCCATCGTACTTCCTAACAAGACTTCTTGATCGTCCCATCTGATTCCTTGTAACGGCAATATCGTGAAATTCATTTAATTTCTCCTTCGATTAGGGAACTGTTACATTAAACCTGTCATCAAGAGCAGTCGATTTTTTGGAGCTAGACATCCTCATTTTCATAATAGTAGAGTCCGAAAAGGATTTCAATAATCAAGGGGACGGTTCTTCTGATTAGGCACTAATCACAAGAACCGTCCCCTTGATTACCCCCGTTGCCACTGATTACTGTTGCATTTGCAGGAGAGTTGTGCTACAATGCCATTCCAAGGAAAGGAGTGGTGAATATCCACCAGGAAAATGCAACTTTTTTCGGACTTTTGATCCCATTTTTGGGTACATCCCTAGGAGCGGCTTGCGTATTTTTCATGCGCCGTTCCCTCAGCGACGTGGTACAGCGCTCCCTCACCGGCTTTGCCGCCGGAGTGATGGTGGCCGCCTCCGTGTGGAGCCTGCTCATCCCCGCCATTGACCAGGCCGCAGCCATGGGCCACTGGGCTTTTCTTCCGGCGTTTATCGGCTTTTGGATCGGCGTGCTGTTTCTGCTGCTGCTGGACCATGCGGTCCCACACATCCACCAGAACAGCGGCCAGACCGAGGGCCCGGCCAGCCGGCTCCAGCGCACCACCATGATGGTGCTGGCCGTCACCCTGCACAACATCCCCGAGGGGATGGCCGTGGGTGTGGTCTACGCCGGATACCTGTCCGGCAGCGCCCAGATCACCGCCGCCGGGGCCATGGCACTGTCCCTGGGCATCGCCATCCAGAACTTCCCCGAGGGGGCCATCATCTCCATGCCCCTGCGGGCGGAGGGGCTGAAAAAGTCCCGGGCCTTTGCCGGGGGCGTGCTGTCCGGGGCGGTGGAGCCTGTGGGCGCCCTGCTGACCATTCTGGCGGCGGAGCACATCGTCCCCGCCATGCCCTATTTCCTCAGCTTCGCCGCAGGCGCCATGCTCTATGTGGTGGTGGAGGAGCTCATCCCCGAGATGTCCCAAGGGAAGCATTCCAATGTGGGCACTGTGTTCTTCGCCCTGGGCTTCAGCGTCATGATGATGCTGGACGTGGCCCTGGGCTGATGTTCCCTGACACCCAATTTTTTTCAGAAAGCAGGTTTTATTTATGTACATGAATCTGAATCGCAATATGCTCCGCCGTCTGGCCGCCGCTGCGCTGGCCGGGACCATGGTGTTCTCTCTGGCCGCCTGCGGCAGTAAGGGCGGCTCCTCCTCCAGCGCCAGCACCAGTTCTTCCAGCTCTTCCAGCACCTCCAGCTCCTCCGCCCAGGACGACGATGCCAAGACCCAGCAGGCCGACGTTCTCTCCGCCATTCTGGTGGACATCAAGGGCAATGTGGAGGTGGGCAGCGCCGGCAGCTCCCTGAAGGCCGTGCCCTATGCCGTCTCCCTGCTGGACTGGGCCTCCTCCAGCACCCTGAGCCAGGAGGAGATCACCGCCATCGTCAATGATATGTTCAGCACCATCCCCGCTGACGACAGCGCCGCCGACGAGTACAACGAGCAGCTGGGCCTGGTGAACGCCGACTGCCAGGTTCTGCTCAGCGACGATGCCCAGGAGCTGCTCAGCGAAGCCGGCTGCACCGACGTGGACACCGCCGCCTGGTCCGAGCAGACTGCCGGGGTGCTGGGCCTGGTCATGGCCGCCGCCGGGGTGGAGGGTTGATTTAAGCCCGCTCTGGTCGACAGCCTTCCCCTCATCCGTAAGGCAGCAATGCTGCTAACGGCTGTGTAGCAACGTAGGAATCCGTATCCCCGTCCAACAGCCTCCCTTGTCAAAGGGAGGTGGCACGGCGCAGCCGTGACGGAAGGATTCCGTCCCCCGTGGTCCCCCTCAGGTGAGAACCCCTGAAGTACCACCGCCGGGCGGCTGATATGTATAGTGCAATAAGATAGTTTACACATCAGGCAACCACATGGTTTACAGTTTTGATACACTAGAGCCATATCGAGGCAGGAAAGGAAGAACGATATGGCCTGGGAAGAAAGGACTGT
>NZ_JACOPN010000016.1 GCF_014287875.1 Flintibacter faecis
AATAAGAAATACATGAACATGAAGCACTTGGAGGCGGTCATGGACGACGCCTCTATTGCCGGCTGACTTCATTCAGCCGGAGCCTGCAAACAATTTTGCGCATAAATCTTGACGGGACCTAAACCGAAAAACCGAATTCGTCAAAACAAGAGTATTTTGGACGATTCGATTCAAGCTAGAGCAAAAAACGCAACTCTGACCGGACAGGTTTTCTGTCGGGCCGGAGTTGCGTTTTTGTTTTATTTGAGAGTTTGTTCTGATATAACTGCGCCGTTTCTGCCCAAACCAGAGTGCTAAATGTCAACCTTGAACGCAAAGAACCGCTGTCCCAGATAGTTCAACCCAGTGTACAGACACACCCCCACCAGCATGGCCACATTCTCCTGCACATTAACAGCCTGTCCCGCCAGCAAATGCAGCACCAGCGGTTTTGCCAGTCCGTAGCCCAGCAGATAGCACACGGTCACATTGACGGCAAACTTCCAGACTTGAGACCATTCCCATGTCTTATTCTGAAACGTAAAGTATTTGTTCAAGAAGAAGCTGACGATGCCGCCGACCACATAATTGGCCGCAGAGGAGGCCCAATAGGAGCAGTGGGCCAGGTTGTATAGCAGGAACATGGTTCCGCAGCCCACAAGCGTATTGACCACGCCAACAGCCAGGAATTTGATCACGGTCCTATCAAATAGTTGTGTCTTCATGGCAATCTTCGTTGGTCTCCGCTACGATGTAAATGGGGCGGTGCTTAGTTTCCAGATAAGTCTTGGCGAGATACTGCCCCAATACTCCGATACAGAGCAGTTGAATGCCGCCCATGAACATAATCATACACGCCAAGGAGGGCCAACCGCCTACGGGGTCTCCCAGCAGCAAGGTCTTCACGACGATGACTACGACCATAAGAAGCACGACCAAGCAGAGCAGAATTCCCGCAACCGACGCAATTGCCAGTGGGGCGGTAGAAAAAGCCATAATACCTTGCAGAGAATATTTGAACAGTTTCCAGAACGACCACTTGGTCTCTCCGGCCACCCGCTCCACATTTTCGTAGGGCAGCCATTTGGTCCGAAACCCTATCCAGCCAAAAATGCCTTGGTTCTGATCCATATTAAACGTAACCGTTCTATTACTTCCCTTAGGTAATTTGACTTCGAGAGTCGTTCTTTTTTTCTGTTCAATCATTTGAGTTAAAACACCTTCTTCATTACCGGTACCTGATGTCCACAATACGAAATAACAAAACTGATGAGAAAATAAATAGCCGCCGAAATAAACATTTCCGCCTCTGTTCCAGTGTTATTTTTCAACATTACTGAAACTATTGGGAGCTTACTCATACACATCATCACCAAAACATGAGAAAAGTAGATACCCATTGATGTCTTGCCAATGCGGAGAATCCAATTTTTCATCCTTTTCGGGATGTTTTTCAATTTGCTTTTCCAAGCCAGTGCTCCACCGAGTATCGCTACTGCCATAAATAAATTGCCAAAGCTCCCAATACAGCTAATAAATGTGCTATTAGGTGCTCCATTTTGCGCGCTTATATATGCTGTCATTCCCATATCAATCAAAAGCCCAGTTGAAAATAATAACGCATAAAACTTCCATTTAAACTTTTGAAAGTTTGACCGCATATCCCATAGTAACGCACCTAGGAAAAACAATCCCAAGTCCGGCCAAAACATCGCAAAATGAAGATTGGGTAGGTTGACCCCGGCAATTACTCCAAGATTATGCCATAGGGATGGAATAAGTAATAGTAGGGCAACTAAATAGACCTTCATTTTTTCATCCAAACAAAGATACATTTTTGACAGCACCGGAAGTAGTATATATATTCCAACCATACTATATACAAACCATAAGTGGGATGTTTGTTGTACATAGAACATCTTTAAGAATTGAATAGGTTCCATTTGTGCATCTGTGAGAATATATAAACAACTCCAGAAAATCAGAGGAATATATATTTTTGGAACACGGTGTAACAACGCCGTTCTTACTGCACAGTCTTTACGTAGCAGATATGCTCCAGAAATCATATAGAAACATGGAACGGCAAAGGCTGTCAGAGAATTAACAAACAGCGTAGAGAACCACATATCACTTGTTATGTCCGCCCCATAAAATACATTGCACGTATTGTGTAGCAAGACGATTGTAAAACAACATACCGCTCGTACAACATCTCCCCATACCTCGCGTTCATGGAGGTTCACCTGTTTTTCTTCTTGCCTATCTATTCTTTGCAGCAATATTGTAAGAACAAATATACCAATAAAGGCTAATACTGACCAACTTATGTTTCCCGTTATATTCTTTGATTCCGTATCGGGAAGATCATACGGCAATCCCAATGGGACATTCTCAGCACTACTCAAATCGTAGTCTATAGATTGTCCATTAACTTCTACCAAAACATTTCCTTGGTTCTGATCCGCATTAAACGTAACCGTTCTATTACTTCCCTTAGGTAACTTGACTTCGAGAGTTGTTTTTTCCTTTGCGGTAATGGTAACTTCATCCCAGTCCATTTCCCACCCGTCTGACTGCACCACCGTATCTGACGGACTGTACCATTCTCCGTTTATCGATGCCCCACGGTAGGTAACTGGAAGTTCTTGCGGATGAATCGCAATTATTTCTTCCACGTTTCTCGTCCGAGCAAGATTTTCAGAAATCGTATATGTTACTGTAGCCGCAAAAAGTCCTAATACAGCGGCAATAATTACTGCTTTTGGAAGTGAAAAGTTTTTTGTCACATGTGACGCACTACAAGATATATGGGACCCTTCCATTGTTGCATTAGGGGTGGTCCGCTCAATTGTATACTCCCCATTCAAGTACTGTTCATACACATCGCAAATCTCTTGTGTTTCCCCAAACGCCACTTGCTTTCCGTGATCCAGCCACAGGACCTTGTTGCATAATTCGCGAATCTGGCTCAAGGAGTGCGACACTAAAATTGTGGTCGCACCTTGGGAGATGATTTCCCGCATTTTCTTCGCGCTTTTTTCTTGGAATGCACCATCTCCAACAGACAGCACCTCATCCAGAATCAAAATGTCTGGCTTCACCAGTGATGCAATCGAAAACGCTAGTCTTGACTTCATGCCTGAAGAGAGCTGTTTGAATGGCCGATCCTCAAACTCACGCAGCTCCGCAAAGTCGATGATCTGGTCGTAGGTCTCATCCATAAATTCCTTCGTGTAACCCAACATCGCGCCACGAAGATACGCATTTTCTTTGACCGTCAAATCGCCATCAAAGCCGCTGCCCAGCTCCAGCAGGGCAGCGACTTCTCCGTTTGCGGTGATCTTCCCGTGCGTCGGCTCCATAATTCCGGCCACGGCTTTTAACAGGGTCGATTTTCCCGCTCCATTCGTTCCAATGATGCCAAGCATATCTCCGCTTTCCAGCTCGAAGGAGACACCGTCTACGGCCATAAACTTGTTCACATGGTAATTATTCGTCAGCTTCCGTACAACATATTCCTTGATCCCAATATCCTTGAAATCGCCGGTAATATATCGTATCGAAACATTCTCTGCTTTTAACGCAATACTCATTCTGCGTTCTCCCTCAGACGTAATATAAAAAGCTATGATTTTTCCTCTTGTAAATGAAGAACCCAACTGCAAATGCAATCAATGCATATCCAGCTGCAATCAGATGGAACCAAAGAGAGGGCACTGTCCCCTCTATAACGATTTTCCGAAAATATCGAATATACACATAAACCGGATTCAAAAGGAATAAATTGCGGCCAATCTGTGGAAACGTCTCGATGCTATAGAAGATTGCCGACATATACATGAGAAGCATGGTAAAAATTCCGTACAAATACTGAATATCCCGGAAAAATACATATACTGCTGACAGGATCAGCCCAACGCCCACATTAAAAACAACCAGGCACGCGATAGGATATAACAGCAATAGAAACTTCCAAGTAATCGGTATTCCATTGATCAGCACAAACAAGAAATAAATGCACAGGGTAATTCCAAAATTGATCAGTGACGATACATTTTTAGAAAACAAAAACATATATTTCGGAACATTTACTTTTGTAAATATCTCCGCATTATTGAGCAGAGACGTCATTCCTTCGTTTGTAGATTCATTAAAAAACGAAAATACCAACTGGCCAGAAAACAAGTAAATCGTGTAGTGTTCAATATCCGAACCAAGCAGCGTGCCAAAAATCAGATTCATCACAAGAAGCGTCAGTAAGGGCGACAACACACTCCATGCCACGCCCAATACTGTACGCTTGTATTTTTTTGTGAAGTCCCGGTGAACAAGCTGCTGAAATAGAAATTGATTTGTCTTCAATTTCAGTAATACTTTTTGCAAGTCAGTAAAACTCCTTACTCAGATTTTCCCAGCAAGTTTTTTTCTACTCCATGGACTTTGGCTTCGCGCACATACAAAACGATATTTTCGCGATACCAACTCTCAATATCTTCATTACCTTCGAATAGCTGCCGAATTTCTACAGGTAAAAATCCATGTTTGCCAAACTTGCTTGTCCAGTATGTCATCGGCTGTTCGTTAATATGGCCGTCTCCACCCTGACCTGGATGAGCCGCAGAAAATAAAATAGTATCAGCGGCGTTACAAAGACTTTCCACAAATGTGTCTGCAATTTCTTTGTGTAAATGCTCTGCAACCTCCATGGATATTGCCAAATCATACTTTTTTTCTAACACGACTGGCTCTTCAAGATCGACTGCACAGAAACAGTCTTGCGGAATCATCAGTTGTCTCGGTGGAACATAGTCTCCATCCAGGCCCCTAATAGATTCAACTCCAAAACTATGGGCGACCCATAGCCATGTTCCAGTTCCGCATCCAAAGTCGACCATACTACGACACTCAAGGTGAGGTAAGAGAGTCGAAAGTATTGCGCGGGCCGACATAACAGACCCCGCTCTATTCTCAAAATAGAATATATCGTCATATGTCATGGATACTGCTGATCCTGCGTTGTGAGTATTCAAGCAGTTTGCTAGATAAACATTTTGGAAACCTGCTCTTAGCGTTCGCTCCAGCTTCCAAACTCTTTTTACTGCCTTCCGCGTATCGTCCGCCTCTCTATATATCTTCCCAGACAACTCTTGCCGGGTGTTTTCTGTCTCTTCGTATATTTTTTGGAATAGATCTTGACGAGTATTTTCTGTTTGCTCAAATATCTTTGCAAAGATATTGTCTTGAGTCCTTTTAAATTGATCATATATCTTTACTCCGAGTTGCTCACTACATTTCACTTGATCATACGCATTTTTCTCCAGTTCCTGTCTAAGTTTTTCTATATTTTGCTCTATTTTGCCTACCGCTTGGTTATAAATCTTTTCTGTTTCTTCGGAAGCAATCCGTTGGACATTGTCTGTCACACACCTAAATTGCTCATTCATTTCCTCCGAAATTCGTCCAAGACTCGACTCAAATTGTGCCATGTCATTTTGGACTTGCAGCAACAAGAGCCGAAACTCCTGCAGTTGCTCTGACACCTGCTGTTTCGCCAGTCCAATATCCTCATAGATATTTTGAACTCGCTTGTTGACTTCCTGTGCTTCTATTCTTGCATGAAGTGCATTTTTTTGAATATCAATTATCGGGTCTTGAAAGCGATGACGAATAGGTTGATAGAGCGGCTTCAACAGATTCTTTAAGAATAACTTTATTTTATGAAACTTTCCTTGTTTAATAGTTGCAAGTTCAGCAGTACTATCATAATTGTTGCAACTCTCATTTTCCCTCAAAATAATTAATTCAGGTATTGTCCCGCATTTAGCTTCAGAAAGTCTCATGCTAAATGCTCTAGATAAACTTAATGCATCATATAGTTTGAGTTTGGCATTTGCATTAACTGCTTCCCGAAAGTAATTTTCTAATCGCTCATACTCGGCCCATGTTGCAACCTTTCCATTCCATGGACTCAGCAAATATAGATCTTCCGAGCAAACATCAACGCCTAATTCTTTGAAATTAGTCTGTATCATCTCCCGCATCATCTCAACGGTTTTATTGGTTTGCCCTGCACTTCCATTGTGCCAACGATGGTAAAGCAGAATATCGTGAACACATCCAACACGCATTCCCTTACGAAACGCGCGTTGCCACAGTTCCCAATCCTCTACAAAGCCTCTATTTTCGTCGTATAGCAAATTATGATTCACAAAAAAATCTCTTCTAAACATTAGCGTCGGATGGTCAAATGGGCATGTTAATACAGACCATGCACGTGCCATTTCGCCTTCCACGGCAACACGGCCATCATTCATATCCCCAAAATAGAGATAGTCCGAAGTGCATAGCTCAATATTTGCAACGGTGTACAAAGGGAACATAATAAAAAACTTAATAATGGACTGCCAATCTTACACAAAGTACCGCCCAAACGAGACTACGGGCGGTATTTTTGTATCATGGCGGAGAAAGGAGGAACTTCCCACGGGGGCTTGACTGAAAAGTTGAGCCTCTTTTTTCATGCCAAAAAACAGGAGGTAAATGCTTATGGCAGATGATAAAACCACAAAAACGCCGGAACAGCCGGTAACGGATAGCGGGCCGGGCAAGGAAACGCCTCCCGCTCCCCCAAAAGAGCCGGAGAAGGTTTCCGTTTCTCCGGAGCCGGAAAAAAAGACGGAACCGGAGGTAAAGAACCCGCAGGTTTCCGTCTATAACTTCGCTGAAATTATGAAGGAAAAGAAGGTCGAGGAACGGGCGGCAGCTCCCAGCGGGGAAAAGCCTGCCCCGGCAAAAACGGAAAAACCGGAAAAGCAGCCGGAGGCTCCGAAGAAAGCGGAGGAAAAACCCAAAGAGCCGGAACAGCCGAAGCGCCGGGGCCGTCCCCCGAAAGCAGATAAGGACAAGGCCGCAACCCCGAAGTCCGAAGCTCCCGCACAGAAACCGGAAAATGCGGTCAAAAAGGAACCGGAGAAAAAAACGGCGCCAACGGTACAGGCTGCTCCCGCTCCGAAGGAACCCGAAAAACCGAAGGATGCACCACGCCGGGGCAAGGAACAGATCGTCTATATCAAGCTGAACGAGCTTCACGCCTTCAAGAACCATCCCTTTGAGGTTCGGGATGATGAAGAAATGCGGGCTATGGTGTCCAGCGTCAAGGACAAGGGCGTGACCCAGCCCGCTATCGTCCGTCCCCGTGAGGATGGCGGCTATGAGATCGTGTCCGGCCACCGCCGCCAGAAGGCCAGCGAGCTTGCCGGATATGCGGATATGCCCTGTATTGTTCGCAATCTGACGGACGATGAAGCCATCACGCAGATGGTCGAGGACAATCTCAACCAGCGTGAAGAAATCCTCCCCAGTGAGCGGGCCAAAGCCTTGAAAATGCAGCTTGAGGCCATCAAGCACCAGGGCTCCCGCACTTCGGGCCAGATTGACCCGAAGGACGCAGGAAAACGCTCCAACGAAATTGTAGCCGAGCGCAATAAGATGGCGGTCAAGCAGGTGCAGCGGTATATCCGGCTCAATGAGCTGGTTCCCGACCTGATGAAGCTGATGGATGAAAAAAAGCTGGGCTTTACTACGGCGGTGGAGCTTTCCTATATCGGCAAGAAGAACCAGAACTATATCGCCGTCGCCATTGACAGCCAGCAGTCCTCGCCTTCACAGGCGCAGGCAAAGCGTATGCGTGAGCTGGACGAAAAGAAGCTGCTCAACGGGGATGTGATCGACGGCATTATGATGGAGGACAAAAAGGAGGTAGACAAAGTGATTTTGACAGGTGCGGAACTGAGCAAGTATTTCGGCAAGGAAACTACGCCGAGGGAAATGAAGGACCAGATCATCAAGCTGCTGGACGACTGGAAGGGTCAGCAGAAGGAACATGAAAAGCCGGAGAAGAAAACCGAACAGGAAAAGTAAGCCCAAACTTCGGGTCAGCATGGCCCGAGGATTGCGGGGCTCTGCCCCGCGCCCCGAAGCTCTGGAGATATAAATGATTCCCCGTCGCCAGTTATTCCGTAGCATAGCCGGGAAAATCAGTCAAGGGCAGCGCCGCCGCAGGCGGTGCCAGAGGCACCCTTGACGGATTTCTCCCGGTTATGCTTTTTCCCGGTCAAGCGACGGGGATATAAATTCTCCAGAGCCGTTCCCCTTCCCGGGGGAAGGGGCGGAGGGGTTGGGCGAACTCTTGCTTTTCCCTAAACCAAAACAGAAATGGAGGCTCAACCAATGAAACGACCTTTAGCATACCTGACCGCCGCATGGAGCGGCGAGCCGGATGTTGATATGGAGCTGGCGGCCCACTACTGCCGTCTTGCTTATGAGGCGGGCTTTTCCCCGATCTGCCCGCTCTTGTATCTGCCGCTGTTTTTGAATGACAGCGTTCCCGAGGAACACAAGGCTGGGATTGATATGCGCCGGGATATGCTGCGGCGCTCCCACACCCTGATTGTCTGCGGCAGCGCTGTGGACGAGGATGTAAAAAATGATATTGCGGTTGCCGGGCGGCTGGGCATTGCGGCGACCACACTGGAAGGGGTGCTTGCCGTGAAGGGACACGGCACCCCGGGCCATGCCGGACATTAAGCTGGGAAGCCTTTTCGACGGGATTGGCGTGTTCCCTCTGGCTGCTTCCCGGTGCGGTATCCGTCCGGTATGGGCCAGTGAGATTGAAAAAGCGCCCATCTCTATAACCAAAAGGCACTTTCCCGACATGGTGCATTTGGGGGATATTACGAAGGTGGACGGCGGGAAAATCCCGCCGGTTCATGTAATTACCTTCGGTTCCCCCTGTCAGAACCTTTCTCTGATCGGCAACCGCTCCGGTCTTGCCGGGGCAAAATCAAGCCTGTTCTATCAGGCGTTTCGTATCATACAGGAAATGAGGGATGCTACTGATAACCTATATCCAGCTATCGCTGTTTGGGAAAACGTCATGGGAGCGTTTTCTACAAATGACCGGATGGACTTTAGAGCCGTCTTATCCGCCTTCTCGGACACCGAAGTTCCAATGCCTCCTTCGGGAAGATGGGGAAACGCCGGAATGGTGCGAGGGGGAACGCCTGATGTGTGCTGGCGACTCATGGACGCCCAGTATTGGGCAGGCTCCCGAAGGCTGGCACGAAGGCAGCGGATTTTCGTCGTGGCGGATTTTGGAGGCAGACGTGCCGCAGACATACTATTTAAGCCCCGTCCAATGCTCCCACTTCCTCCGCCTTGCGGAGAGGGCGGGTGGGCCGCCGCCGAAGGAGATCGAACAGCTTCTTTTGAAACAGGGCGGCAGATACCAGTCATCCACCCCTTTCAGTGCTTCCGTATGCGGGGAGCGGCAAAAAGGCAGGAAGAAACGGCCTTCCGAAACAGCTTCGGATTACCAACTGACCCTTTTCCCACTCTTTTAGCCAGTGATGTAACGCCCTTTGCCTTCTGGTATGAGGGCGACCCGAAGGGCGGCTGTATCCGTTTTCTGACGGAAACGGAAAGCGAACGGCTGATGGGGCTGCCAGAGGGCTGGACAAAGTACGGGGCGGACGGCGTGGAGATCCGGCCTCTGCAACGCTACAAGGCACTGGGAAACGCGATTGCCCTCCCTTGCGCCGATTACATTATGGCCGGGATTTATGAGGTGCTGGCTGACCGGGCCGGAAAGGAGGAATGAGCCCATGTTTGAAGCCTATATAACCAATACAGCCCTATACCCCTTAATGGGGATTGAGGTAGGGACAACGGTACATTTCCCCATGACGACACAGGAGTTGCAGGCCGCCCTTGCCAAAATCGGGATAGACGGGAAACGGTACAGCGAAGTGTTCTTTACCAGCTTTGACAGTGATGTGCTGGGGCTCTACGATTATCTCTACGAATGTGAGAACATCGACGAGCTGAACGAGCTGGGCCACGCCCTGCTGGAAGTACGGGATAAGGGCGGACTGGAAACCTTTGAAGCCGCTCTTGTCTTGGGAAACCACACAAGGAGCGTGAAGGATTTGATAAACCTGACGCAGAACCTTGACCTTTACCGCTTTTACCCGGATATTTCCGATGATGAAGGGCTGGGCCGTCTTTACGCCGACGAGCTTGGGACTATCGACATACCGGAGCACATTCAGAACTACTTCGATTATGAGGCATACGGGCGGGATGTGCGTATCAACGAGGGCGGCGTATTCGCTCCCGGTGGGTATGTGTCGGCAGTCCCGGAGGGCTTCAAGGAGTATTACCACGGGCCGCAGGACATTCCGCCGGAACACCGGATATTTGCCTATCCTGAAAAGGCCGAGCCTGTCCACTCCATTCTCGCTACACTCAAACGGTTTCAAGAAGCCCCACCCGCTCCGAAAAAGGACAAGGCGGGACCTTCCCATGAAGAACGGTAAGACTTCGGGCCAGCATGGCCCGAAGCATGAAGGAGGTGCATACCATCAACTATTATCCTATCAATGAAGGAGCCGCCCGCCGGGCAAAGGAAATGAACAGCTTTTCCGACTACAAGGAAGGGAGCGCAACGGCGGAATACCGGGCAATGGTGGATAAGGCCGCCGCCATAGCCGAACAGCAAAAATCCAGGGTGGACCCCATGTACCATGAGAAGATCGACCATCTGCTGGACACCTACGCCCGCAAGCTGGCCGAAAACATGAACCAGGGCTTTGCCATTGACGCGAGGGTTCCCTCTGTGATGATCGCCGGACCTGCCAACTTCCCGGTGGGAAAAAAGGAAAAACAGAACTGGGCCCGAGACAGCAACATGGAGGAATGGCGGTATATTCAAGGGCTGCTGGATAAGATACGCAGCACCGGCATGGGCGGGATCAGTGCCGATGACCCGGCAGCGATTGAAAAGCTTCAGAAGAAGCTGGACGGGCTGGAACGCTCCCAGCTCATTATGAAGGAGGTCAACGCCTATTACCGCAAGCATGGCAAACTGAACGGCTGTGCGCTGCTGTCGCCGGACCAGATCGAAAAGCTGAAAGCAAGCATGGCGTCAAGCTGGCGGAGCGACCCGAGGCCCTTTGAAAGCTACCAGCTTACCAACAACAATGCGGAGATCCGCCGGGTAAAGGCCCGTATCGAACAGCTTTCCAAACAGGCACAGCAGGAATTTTCCGGCTGGGAGTTCGATGGGGGCCGTGTGGAAATGAACCGGGAGGACAACCGCTTGCAGGTGTTCTTTGACGGAAAGCCTGACGCGGACACCCGGGCCGAGCTGAAAAGCAGCGGCTTTCGCTGGGCTCCCAGCGTAGGTGCATGGCAGAGGCAGCTCACGGACAACGCCATCCGGGCGGCTGACCGTTTGGAATGTATCAAGCCGCTGTCCGGCGAAAAGCCCTCCCGGCTTCAAAAGAAGCCCTCTATCTTGCAGACCATGCGGGAACAGGGCGAAAAAGTCCAGACGGAGCCGGAAAAGAAAGCTCCGTCCGGCAGGGATGCCGAGCGGTAAGCCTCGGGCCACATTGGCCCGAGGTTTTCTGTTCCCCGAAACTGTACGGGGGCCTCCCGGATAGCGGGGACCCCGACGGAAAGGAGGTTTTATGCAGGAAGAAGTAAATCAAAAAACGGTTGCCCTTTCGATCAGGACAACAAAGCTCGCGGGAAAGGTGCTGGCTGCCGCACTTGGAAAGGTGGCGCGGGCGGTGCAAAAGCACCACCGGAAGGCGCTGACCCCGCAGGGACGCCAGAGTGTAAAAAAGCTGATGAACCACTATGGCGGCAAAAGCGCCATGCCCTATGTGGGAGCCCCAAAGGATTTTGACCGGATCGCAAAGGAGTTCCATGTGGACTACGCTTTCCATAAAGTGAGCCCCGGTCATTACCTACTGTTTTTCAAAGCCAATCAGGCGGACGCTATCACGGCGGCCTTCCAGAAGTACAGCGCAAGGGTGCTGAACAAAGAGCAGGACAAGGCTTCCATCCTCGGCCAGCTTCGGAAATTCACGGAGCAGATCAGGACGCAGGCAAAGGAAAAGCAGCGGACCAGAGAGGCGGTGAAGGACGGACGTTGAGTGACAAGATTAGAAAATATGTGCTCCCAAACCTGCCGTACCTCTTTGTGTTCTGGTTCTTCTCCAAAATCGGGACGGCATACCGGATCGCCCCCGGCACAGACTTCGGGACAAAGCTCATGGGGATGCTCGATACCTTCCCCAAAGCCTTTGAAACCTACTGGCCGGGGCTGGGAGGTATTGACCTGCTGGTGGGCCTTGCCGGTGCGGCTGGGGTGTATCTGCTGATACAGTCAAAGATCAGGCAGGCGAAAAAATTCCGGCGGGATGCAGAGTACGGCACTGCCCGCTTTGGAACAAAGGAGGATATAAAGCCGTTTGTAGACCTTAAATTTCAGAACAATGTCATTCTGACCGGGACGGAGTTCCTTACCATGAACACCCGTCCGAAGATACCCGCCAATGCCCGGAACCTAAACGCCTGTGTCATCGGATCGTCCGGCTCGGGAAAGACAAGGTTCTGGTTGACCCCGCAGCTCCTTCAAGCCCATTCCTCGTATGTGGTGGTAGACCCAAAGGGCGGCACTCTCGACCAGTGCGGGCGGTTTCTGCAACGGGAGAAATACAGGGTGCGGGTGTTCAACAGTATCGACTTTTCAAAATCCATGCACTACAATCCGCTGGCCTATATCAAGACGGAAAGCGATGTTTTGAAATTTGTTACCGCCCTGATTGCCAACACCAAAGGCGACGGCAAGGAGGGCGACGAGTTCTGGACAAAAGCAGAAACCCTCTTGTACTGTGCCCTTGTGGCCTACATCGTCTTTGAGGGGCCGGAGGAAGAACGCAACATGAATACGCTGGTGGAAATGATAAACAGCATGGAAGTCCGGGAGGATGACGAAACCTTCAAAAACGCGGTGGACTATATGTTTGACGGGCTGGAACGCCGCAGCCCCCAGCACTTCGCCGTGAGGCAGTATAAGAAATACAAGCTCGCCAGCGGTGTTGTATGCTCTAAAAGACTTCTTAATCAAGCGGTTGGGAAGTCTCTTAGAACACACAACCTAAAACCGAAGAAAAGAGCGCAAGTTATGAGAAAAAACGAGAAAATCACTGCTCTGTACGAACGACTGAGCCGTGATGACTTTGGCAAAGATGATGACCAGCAGCGTGAGAGCAACTCCATTTCCAATCAAAAAGCAATGTTGGAGGACTTCGCCGCACGGCAGGGCTTTACAAACATTGTCCATTTCACGGACGATGGCATTAGTGGTACTTGTTTTGACCGTCCCGGATTTTTGGCAATGATGAAAGAAGTGGAAGCCGGGAATGTGGAGTACCTTTGTATCAAGGACATGAGCCGCATGGGTCGTGACTATCTGAAAGTCGGTCAGATTATGGAAATCCTGCGTCAGCGTGGCGTTCGCCTTATCGCCATCAATGACGGCGTGGACAGTGCCAG
>NZ_JACOPN010000017.1 GCF_014287875.1 Flintibacter faecis
AGCTGCTTGGAGCAGACCATGCTCCCGGTGTACTTATCAAGATACGCCTGTATCATCCCGGCTTTGGTGTCCTCCGGCATAAAATCCCGCTGGTGTTCTTTGAGATACCGCTGCATGGCGGGGCTGAAAGCCAGCTTGAACCTGCCGCTTCGGTAAATCTCCATCGCTTCTGCCCACATCTGCTCGATATAGGCTCTGGAAGCAGCTTCATCCTCCAAAATGTGAACCTCGGCTTGCTCCGGGTACACCATGACGGGGATAAAGCGGCGATTGCCGGAACGGTCAAGGGGCAGGAAGTCAAGGGCATTGGAAGTGCCGCCAAACACGCACTGACGTGGGCGGTCTGCCGGGTGGGTTTCATAGGGTATCTTGTAAACCTCTTTCTGCCGGCTTAAAAACGACTTGATTTCTTCGATGCTCTTGGCGTTGGCGGTTGCCATCATTTCCGACATTTCGATAATCCAGTGACCTTGCAGCTTGCGGTACACATTGTCATCGTCCAACTTCCGCAAATCATCGGAGAACCACTCGTCCCGGACTGCCAGCAGACGGAAGAAGGTGGACTTGCCAGCCCCCTGACCGCCTACCAGACAGAGCATGATTTCAAATTTGCATCCCGGCTGAAAGGCTCGTGAGATTGCGCCCAGCAGGAACAGCTTCAACGCTTCATAGGTGTAATCGTCTGCGTCAGCCCCCAGAAAGTGCCGCAGGCAGAAGCGGATTCGCTCTGTCCCGTCCCACACAAGGGAACTTAAATAATCCCGGATGGGGTGGTACTTGTTTTCATTCGCCACAATCCCGATGGCGTTATCAATCTTTTTCTCATTGGTAAGCCCGTAGGTTTCTTCCAGATAGAGAAGCAGATACTTCATGTCCGTATCGTTTAAGGCGGTGCTTTCCCTGTGGAAACCGATGGGCTTTATGATGTCTTTGCGGTCGGTCAGGATGTTGTAGGCGATAGCCCCGGAAAGCAGCGGGTCACGCTGGAATACAGTCAAGCAGTTTCGTATGCTCTGACGGACACCGCCTTTCTCGGTAGTTTCCAGCCCCGCCTTGATTTCCTCAATGCTCTGGGGCGGCTGCATGGCGTTTATGGTGTTTTTTAGTTCTTGCTGCGTCTGCGGCTGCAAGCTCTGCCATTCGCTGTTCAAGCTGTATCACATCCTTTCCGTAGTCCGTAATCAAAGCCGCTTTTTCCTCGGTTTCCCCGAACAGCAGCACATCCAGCAGATATTCCACATGGGCTTGCTTTTGTAAGGCTTCCACAAACCGGGGATGAAAGGCTTCCTCCGGGGAGTGTGGGGCATAATCTTTTCTCCATTCCCGGAGTAGGTGGAGATAATCGGCAAGAATACGGAAGCAGCGGCTCTTTGCTTCTTGAAACTGTTCCTCCGGGGATTTCTGCCGGGGCTTGGGTTTTTTCGCCTTTCCCGGCGGTTTCCAGTCCTCATAGGAAAGCCCGAAGTCCTGTGCCAGTTGTATAGCAGCTTCTTTCTTTCCCAGCCCATACAGGGCGGCGGTAAAATCAATCACATCCCCATCTGCACCGCAGCCGAAGCAGTGGTAACGCCGATCCAGCTTCATGCTTGGGGTTTTATCGTGATGGAACGGGCAGCAAGCCATCCCGTTGCGACCTACATGGATTCCATAATGCTCCGCAGCCTGTCTTGTTGTGACGGACTGCTTCACAGCTTCAAATACATTCAAATCTATCCCTCCTTGAAAATAAGAAAAGCACCTGACATTCTCTGATTGAAAATGGCAAGTGCCTGTTAAAGTTCCATATCCTGTTGTCTGTGTTTCTCCTGTGCCGGGGTGGTTCTTTGTGCTTTTTTCTCGTCAGTCTTATCCTGCAAGACTTCTTTGATGGGCTGCTTCTTGGGCGGCTCTTTGCTTTCCTCTGTGCCGGGGGTGGCTTTCCGTACCCAGTAGCGGATGTCCCGCAGCTTCTTCAAATCCTCCTGTACCTCGGTCAACGGTATTTTCAGGGCTGCAATTTCTTCCAGAAGCGTTTCCTGCTCCTCTTGCAGCTTCTTTTGGGTGCTGTCCTTATCGTCCGGGTGCTTGGCAAGGTAGGCGGCGGCTTTCGCATACCGGGCAACCTCCGGGTGTTCCTGTTTGAATTTCTCCTTTGTTTTCTTAAAAAATATCTTCTGGTACTTCTCATAGACAGGCTTACATTCCTTGCAGTCTGTCCGGCTGGCAAGAATCCCGTCAATCACTTTGCTTCGGGCTTCCTTTGGCTTCATCTGATTGCGGTAATCGGCGGCTGATTTCCCGGACGCTTCCAGAAACGCTTCTAAGTCCTCCACAGTGGAAAGTCCCTTTTGCTGAAGATAAGACAGGGCTTCGCTGACTGCCTTTAAGTCCTGTGAAGTTCCCCGGTTCTGTCCAGCCCTCGTCCAGCTTTTTCGTTCTTCCTTTCGTATCTCCATATATTTCATCAGCAGGTTGGGGAGAAGCGTTGCTTCCTCCGCCGCTTTTTGTTCAAGTAGCTCTTTCCGTTTTTCGCCCAGCTCGGTAATCCAGCCTTTGAGGTTTTGGATAAGCTGCCGGATGGACTTCATCAGATTGTTGGCGGCTCTGATTTCCCGGTTCAGGTTTCCGATATTCGTCTGGATACCACGCTTTTCCATCTGCCGGACAGCAGCCCCCTCATGGACAGTGGGGACAATATCAAGCCCCTGTCTGGCATAGGAACGCAAGTCCACACGCTCCGGGCGGTCATTGGCTTCCAGATAGCGGTTCTGGATGACCTCCCATTCATGCCGCCAGATTTCGCAATACTTCTGGTCGTTCCAATCCACCGTATCCTCCTTGTGGCTTTTCCATCTGCCGGACGGAAGTTTTATCCGTTCCCCGTTTTCGTCAAGGTCATAAACCTTGCGGCTCTTGGGAAGCCATTTTCCATGTTCGTCCATTGCCCTCATAGTGAGCATGACATGGGCGTGGGGATTGTGTCCCGGCGGATGGGGGTCATGGATGGCAAAGTCAGCAATCATGCCTTTGGAAACAAACTGCTTCTGGCAAAACTCCCGGACAAGGACAGCATACTGGTCGGGCGGTATCTCTCTGGGGATGGTAAGCACCCACCGCCTTGCAAGCTGGGAGTTCCATTGTTTTTCCACCGCTTCGGCGGCGTTCCACAAAGTATTGCGGTCTGCATATTCCTGTGGGGCATTAGGTGGGAGCAGAATCTCATTGTGGACGATACCACGCTTTTCCGGGTAGTGCTTCACTTGCTGGTCGTATTCACAGAACAGCTTTTCGCCACTCTGGTAAGCAGCGGCGGCAACCGCAGACTGCCGCTGGCTGCGCTGAACAATCGTGATTTCGTTGTGTGGACAGGGCATTTCGTGTCCCTCCTTTCGCTAATTGGTGGACGGGGTGGCGTTTTACCATCTCATTTTGGGCAGAAAAAAAGCAGGAGACCTTTTTCAGATTTCCTGCTCGGTGTGCCGCTATGTGGGCGGCGGGTATTTAATTGTAAAAGTTCGGGGCAAGTTGACCCGATGTGAAGCTGACAAACTGGAAGTTGTCAAAGAGAATTGTTCCAGTATTCCACAGTATTGCCATTCACATCATAGAATGTAATGGTTCCCGCACTTATAGGCAAAACAATCGCAAAAGGTTTATTGCTGTCAATGTCAAGCACTTGAATTGTGTTGCCGTCATCTATTTCAAGCTGTGTTACCTGTTGCTGATTCATAGAAATAAATGCTCGCTCATTATATCCTTCTACGGTGTACTCGGCAATTCCTCTTTGAACCCCCGAAAGGTTTCCACCCCCACGGAAAAAGTATCCAAAGGAAAGACCAGGACGGTTGACATAGACGGAAAAAGAATGGTCACTCAAATCCTGAGGGTAAGAAATATATGCAGCCATCGTGCTGGAAACGCTTCCATCGACCGTCCAATCATCCTTAATCTTCTGCGACGAACGAATATCTGCCTCCAGCTTAGATGAAGTCACGCCGATCTCATTGTTCGTATAAAGAAAACAAACAAATAAAATACAAGCAAGAACAACCCCTATCACAATTTTAAGAAATATTTTTTTCACGCTATCAAAACTCCTTGTCAACTACCGATTTGTTGTCATCTTCATTATACTTCATTGGCTATCGAAAAGATAGCATATTTTATGAAACTTGTCGGCTGGGAACAGCTTGCAACGCAAGGTGTCCCCAGATGGCAAGTCCACAAAAGGGTAGCTGGCGGCAGCCAGCGCAGGGGAAGCGTAGCGTCCCCTGTATGATTTGGAGCAGACCATGACTGCGGAAAATCACAGCCCTCCGGCGAGGAGCCTTCGGAGAACGCAATGCACCAACCTCTGGGTGGTGTATAATTGCGCCCTTAGTAAACTAAGGAGTTTCCGGCTTCTTCCGTTCCAGCAGTTTTTTCAATAGTTCCTGCGTGTCCTGTCTGTGAAAAATGAGTTTCAACAACAGCATGATATCATCATCTGTCAGGCGTTCCGGCTCTTGCAGAAAACTTTCCAGCATACCGCCACGAGTACAGAGCCGGTGCGTCCGTTCCTTTCTGGTAAGCTGCTTCAACTGATGCTGCAATGCCTTTTCATCATTGATAGCTTTCCGCAGTTTCTTTTCGTTTTTCTCCAGCTCCCGGTTGAGCTTTTCCAGCTTTGAGGTATCAGGCAAGGGCAGCGTCCTCCTTTCCCGGTATCAGCACATAAATCCGGTTTGGTTCTCCCACGCCCTGACGCACCCGCATGATAAGTCCGACAGTTTCCAATTCATTCAGAGAACGCTTGACCGTCATGGGACTGCGGGACAGGACTGCGGCAATGGCTGTGACAGGAAAGCAGACAAACAGGATTCCGTTCTCGTCCTCCTGCCCATTGGAGAGCATAGCGTCCAACATCCGGCAGTACATGACCTTTGCGGTGCTGCTGACTGGAAACCCTGTCAACGCTCTTGGAAAAGCCATACAGGGCGGCAATGGTGTGTCTATCGTCATAAATTCAAAATTCATTCGGTGTGTTCCTCCTTTTTCTTTGCTCGTTTGGATAAATAACGGGGGCAGTGAATCACAACCGCCCGGAAGCTCTGCCTGCACCCATGCTGGCATTTCCGGCATAATTCGTTGTAAGTGACACGCCCCCGGTCATTGAGGTAAAAGGAAAGCTCATGCTTCCTCTTTTTGCTCATTCTCGGCATATTGCGCTTCCTCCCGTTTTCGTGTATGGTTTCGGGGCGATTTTCGGCAAAATTACAGCCATAGAGCCGCTTAAAATCTCCCGAAGTATCAGCGATAGGGTAGACTGTCCCCCTATCAGATTGTCGTGTTTCGGTATCATTTCGGTGTCAGTTCGCCAGTTCTCCCCGGTGTCGTTCCTCCCCTGAATCTCACAGCGGCGTATCGCTCCCTTTGGTATGCTCGTTTTGGTAAGGGTTCCTCCACATCCCTGCCAAAAGTCATGGCACTACATCGCCGGGGAAGCATATCCCACACAGGCTGGTCATTCGATTGGAATAATCCATCGATGAACTACCTGTATCATAGAACATTTTTGTGCCCTGTGCCGTATGTCCACAAAGTAGGAATTCGGGGAAAAATCAGAAATTTCCACGATTGCGGAATTGATATGGTATAATCAATTCAACGGTTATAAATGTCGTCAGAAGGAGGAACTGCTTCAATGAACGGAGCTACTACAATACAGGAACGGCTAAAAGATTTACGATTAAACAAAGGATTAAAACTGGAAGAACTGGCAGAGCAAACGGGTATTTCAAAATCGGCTCTTGGCAGTTATGAAAAAGATGACTATAAGGAAATCAATCATGGTAACCTTATCCTGCTGGCAGATTTTTATGGGGTGTCCCTCGATTATCTCTTTTGCCGGACAGAGAACCGGGCGGAGATCAACACGCCATTAAGGGAGCTGCATTTGAGTGATGAGATGGTAGCACTTCTGAAAAGCGGTCGGATTAACAACCGTCTGCTCTGCGAACTTGCCACCCATAAGGACTTTATCAAGTTTCTTGCGGACATTGAGATTTATGTGGATGGGATTGCCACCATGCAGATTCAGAACCTCAACGCCCTTGTCGATACCGTCCGGCATGAAATCATTGAACGGTATCGCCCCGGCGAAGATGACCCGCATTTGAAAGTGCTGCAAGCCGCCCATATCAGCGATGATGAATATTTCAGCCACATGGTGCTGGATGACCTCAACCTCATTATCCGGGATATTCGGGAAGCCCATAAAAAAGACAGTGAGAGTGCGCCCCAGACCACCGTTGCCGATGAACTGAAAGAAAATCTGGAAGCGGTCGAAAACTTTAAGGGCAGCCGGGATGAAAAGCTCGTTGTCCTTTACTGCAAGCAGCTTGGTATCAACTATAAAAATCTGTCAGATGAAGAATTTCGCTGGCTCATTCGGATTCTCAAAAAGTCAAAGAAAATGGGCACACCTATCAGCCAAAGGAAAAAACGGTAAAGAAAAACCGCTGTTACATGGTTTGTTGGTTTCCATGTAGCAGCGGTTTTTGCTGTGGTTATTATTTCATTCGTTTTCTTAATATCCGGCGATAATTTGTTTCTCCCTTTGGTGCGTCCTGTATAATTTCCAACACACCATCTTCAAGCATTTTATCAATGCGATTAGAAATCCATACATCACTAATTCCAAGTTGATATTTTCCTAAAACATTACCTATAACAATAGCCATTTTGAATTGCTCTGGCTGTTCCGCAATTTCACGAAGAATGAAACTATCATATATATCTTCTGAAACACTTTGCAATTTACCATTTAGCATTGCACGCAAAGGTGCATTTTCATTTTGAAGTTGATTCCATTTCATAGCACAAGCTGAAAGAAATACAGGCTTAGCTTTTTCTTGTAGAGTTATATATTTTCCCCATTCGCCAGGAGAAACCTCACCCCATGCTATTTTGGATGTCATAGTATTTTCTTTTCCATATTCCCAGGCAGGTAACTTAACCAAATAAATTGTTGTCTGACAGTTTAATGGTCGAAGTTGTTTCATAAGCCAGTACATACCGCAAAGTTCATCCGGATTATAGCTATACCAAATACGAACTTCTTCCCCAGCTACATATCGTTCAATAACCGAAGACAATGTAGTTTTAATTTTCTGTATTTTTTCTTCAACCTGATAGTCTAAATCCTCTACAAACCAGACAGACAGCATTTTCTTGAGAACATTTTTCCGCTGTTCGCCAATTCCATTATCAGAAATATCTCCCACACTAAGAGCCATATCAAAACAATAAACATCACTGCTCTTGCCTCCCAATGGAATAGCATTCTCCCAAGCAATATGTTCTTGTTCCTGTGCTTGAATTTGTGCTTCTTTCATTTCATCTGAAGATGGAACACTCCCATCTTCGTGCCTCATAAAGACCGAAACTGCACTTCCTCTATACTTTCCCTTACCGTAAGTTTGGGCAATTTTCAAACTTCCACAGGCACTTTCACCAAATACAATTTCAATCATCTTATATACCTCCGATTTAATTACTCCCGTATGAATAAATTATATCATGCAAAACAATTTCTTCTGCCCGGTTGTGAATGTTATTACAACGCTGCACCCATTCCATTTGTTGAGTTCGCTTCAATTCCTCTGTCACGCCCTCGGTGGCTTTCATCTGCTCCATGATAGTGTCTAACCGTTCCTGTGCCTGTTCGTTCAGGTCTGCAAGATATGTCCACAATTCTCCGGTCAGTATCAATGTATTCAATCTAGCTGGGTGGACTTCCCTTAAATATTCCCGGTGCATCCGTCCGTACTTTCCGATAGGGCGGTGTTCTTCTGGCAGTTTCAAATCTGGGATGTAGTAATCTCCGACAAGGATATAATCAATTCCGTTTTCTGTTATTCTTGGTTTCAATTCGCTCATGTTCCTTACCTCCTGTGGAAGCAGGCTCGTCTGGTACTAACTCAATCACATCGGCAATCTCACAATTCAGCGTTTCGCAGATACGGGCTAATGTGTCCATGCTGATGTGCTTTCCCTCTTTGCTCATGTTGGCAATCATATTCGTTGTCATACCGGCGGCAAGCCTTAAATCTTCTTTTCTCATATCACGCTCTAACAGTGTATGCCAGAGTGGTTTATAGCTGATGTGCATATTGTTTTCCTGCCTTTCTATCCATACCACCGGGGCGGCTGCCCCGGCAGGAACTTTTCTCTTATTATAGCACCAATCTTGTGAAATCACAATTTATTCTTGTAGCCTGCCGCTGATACCGTCTGGATTGGTTTTTCCTTTCTTTTTGTTCCCTTTAATTAGCCATGAACTGTTTCATACCCTGACTCTTGGAGCCCGGGTTATCCGAGCCGTAGCCCTCCAGCAGATTAACCACGCCCCACACGCCAAGGCCAGCACCGAGAGCAATAACGAGGGTCTGTAAAGTGTCGATTGCAGATGAGAAAAATGCCATATAAGCCTCCATTTCTCCGGGATTTTCCCGGTAACAAAAAAGCCGCCCTTGCAGGCGGCAGGTTACAAACTTCGGGACACTTTGTCTCGAAGCGTTTATGCAAAGGCGTCTGGATCGTCGATGTCATCATAGTTGAGGATGTCCTCGTCCTCTTCCGTGAGCGCATCGTCCGGCACAGTCACCTCATACATCGTACACGCCTCGTTCAGACCGGGCCGCCTGCGGCGGTTAATGAGCCTGTCGAGGTCAAAAGCGTTTTTCTGTTTATCGGCCTCCGCTGTATAACGGTAGTTCGGATGCCGTTTCAGATCATACTTGGGAGAGAAGAACGGGGGCAGGCCCCGAAGCTGCAAAATACATTTGTCTCCCGGCATGGTTGCAAGTTCGGCTGGGGTCATCAGTTCCCGGCCCAGCCGCTGGGTATTTTGACTGTAGCTTTCCGACTGACCACGGGAGCGGCTGTCAGTCTGCATACTGATTGTGGCTTTTCCCAGCCAGTTCTCGGATATTTCCTTGATGGTGCTGGCTTCGCGGCCACCGAGGAACACCACGCTATCCATGTTGCCGAGGATTGTCTCGGCGTGTTTATCGTAAATGGCCTTGCACTGTGCCAACTGTTGATACAGCAGGCAAAGACTCACCTCGCGGGAGCGGATAACCGCGACCAGCTTTTCGAGCTGGGGCACCTGTCCCGTGTTGGCTGCCTCGTCCCACAGCACTCGTACATGGTGCGGCAGGCGGCCACCGTGAACATTGTCCGCCCGTTCACACAGGAGGTTGAACATCTGCGAAAAAGCAAGCGCCACTAAAAAGTTGTAGGTCTGCGTGGTATCGGAAATAATGAAGAATACCGCCGTTTTCCGATCTCCGATGCGGTCAAGCTCCAATTCGTCATAGGCCATGACTTCACGAAGCTGCGGGATGTCAAAGGGAGCCAGCCGCGCACCGCAGGAAATTAAAATGCTTTTTGCCGTCTTGCCAGAGACGAAAAGTCAAGGACTTTTTCATCAAATTCAAAAAGAAGTCACATTTTGCGGACTTCTTCACGGAGCATACGCTTGATTTTGTCCTCCATCGTCTCCTTGGCGGTCTCGCTGAAATGGACACGGACGATATAGGTGGTCTTGCCAATCTGCTTTCTGACAGTCGGGCAAGTGGCGGTGTTGGTTGCGGTATTGTTCATTCAAAATCCTCCTGTAAATGAAAAATGCCCGGTGACTGTTCATCATCGGGCGGTGTCGGTATGAGGGAACAAGGCAAGGCGGCAACATTAAGGTATCTATAAAAACCTTGCCGTCTTTGCCACGCTTGCCGTGTTCCTGTTGTCAGTCTCGGAGATAGCAAACCCATACTGTGCCGTCTTTCTCGGTCACAAGTCTGTCTCCGATACGGCTTTTTGCCGTTCTCATGGTGCGTGAGGAAATCCCACGCTCATTGACTGCCTTTTCCAGCTCTGCACTCGGCATACGATTTCCGTCCGCAAGCAGTTCCAGAATAAGCATTTGCGCCTGTGCGGTCTTGCTTTCCGTCTTGGCTGTGTCTGTCCCGTCAAGAAGCTCGTCAGCGGTAATGTCATAAGCCCCTATCCACTCAAAACCTTTCTCATCTCCCAGAGAAAAGGCAAGGGACTGTCCGGGCGGCGCAAGGGAGCTTTTCTCATGGATAAGCACCCTCGTTGTCGGAATGTCCTTCAGCTTGCCAATAAACAGCAGACTGCGGACTGCCGCCGTAATGTCGATAGACCCCAATCCCCGGTAGGTGCTTTGCGTTCCTGCGGCTTTGTTCAGGTGTCCGATCAGCACGATAGCGCACCCAGTAGCCTGTGCAATGTCTCCCAGACTGCGGAAGATGGGACGGACTTCATTTGCCCGGTTCATGTCCACATCTGCGCCCAGAAACGCCTGTACCGGGTCAATGATAACAAGCCTTGCGTTGTTCTCACGGATTGCCCTTGCTATGCGCTCATCGGCAAGGGTCAGAGGTGCGTCCCTGTCATCAATGACAAGCACTCGTTCAAGGTCTGCGTCCGCTTCTATCAGTCGGGGCTTGACGGTATCGCCCAGACCGTCCTCGGCAGTTTGATAGATGATATTGAAAGGCTCAAGTGTCTCCATACCGGGCAAAGGCTTTCGATTGGTGCAAGCCGCCGCAAGGCGCATGGCAAAGTAGGTCTTGCCCTCGCCGGGATTGCCCTGGATAATTGTCAGCTTTCCAAATGG
>NZ_JACOPN010000018.1 GCF_014287875.1 Flintibacter faecis
CCTCAATGTAGGAAACATCTGTTTCTATGATACGAATGGAAATGTTGTGGAATATCTTCGCCAACAACTTTGACCAACTTCAATTTACCGAACTGAACACAACAACTGAATACCGAAAAACTGACCGTTGACTGGTCGCAATCTGCGAAAAGTTGACGGTCTTTTTTTATCCCCATTTTCAAAAAAGGAGGTCACGAAAAATGGCAAAACCGAAAAACCTTGAACAGCTCCGAGCCGAAAAGGAACAGGTCGAGACACAGCTTGCACAGGAACAGCACAAGCTGGAGCGTCTGGAGAACAGAAAGAAGTATCTGGAGAAAGGCGAGAGACAAAAGCGCACCCATCGTCTTTGCAATCTGGGCGGCACGATTGAGAGCCTTGCCCCGGAGGTCAAAGATCTCAACCGTGCCGAAATGACGGAGCTGATGGAACACATCTTTTCCCTGTCCGAAGTCCAGCGAGCCGTCCGTCACATGGCGATTACTCACACCAACCAAGCGAACAGAGAAAAGGAGTTGAAAGCCGATGGCACTATTTCATCTGAGCGTCACGCAGACTAAGCGAAGCGCAGGACAGTCCGCTATTGCTTCTGCCGCCTACCGTGCCGGGGAGCGATTGTATAGCGAGTATTACGGCGAATACAGCGACTACACCCGCAAGGGCGGCGTGATCTGCTCCGACATTCTCCTGCCGTCCCATGCACCGCCAGAATACGCAGACCGCCAGACCCTATGGAACGCCGTGGAAAAAGCCGAGCGTGGAAAGAACGCCCAGCTTGCATACAGCTTTGACATTGCCTTGCAGAATGAATTTTCCCTTGAGGAAAACATCGCTCTTGCAAGGCAATTTTTGTTGGAGAACTTTGTGAGCCGTGGCATGGTGGTTGACTTCGCCGTACACCAGCCAGACCGGGAGGACGGCGGCATACCAAACCCGCATTTTCATGTGCTTTGCCCTATCCGCCCCATCGAGCAGAACGGCAAATGGGGACTAAAGCAACGCCGGGTGTATGAGCTGGACGAGGACGGCAACCGTATCCGGGACCAGAACGGAGAGTTTGTTTTCAACGCCGTTCCCACTACCGACTGGGGCAGTCCCGAAACGCTGGAACATTGGCGTGAAGCATGGGCGGAGATGTGCAATGCCAAGTTTGCGGAAAAAGGTATTGATGTTCGTATCGACCACCGCAGCTATGAACGGCAAGGCGTGGATTTACTTCCCACTATCCATGAAGGCGCAACCGTCCGGGCAATGGAGAAGAAAGGCATACGCACCGAGAAAGGCGAGTTCAACCGCTGGATCAAAGCCACCAACGCCGTTATCCGGGACATTAAGAAGAAAATCGCTCTCCTGTTTGATTGGATTGCCGAAGCAAAAGCGGAGCTTGCCAAGCCGCAGGCACCCGACCTTGTTTCTCTGCTGAACGCCTATTACACCCAGCGCAGAGCCGGGGCATATTCGCAGAAAGGCAAGGTCAGCAACCTAAAAGAGATGAACGAGACTTTCAATTATCTCCGGGCAAACGGCATTTACTCCCTTGAAGATTTGGAAAGCCGTGTCAGCGAACACAGTGCTGCCACAGAGAGCTTGAAGAAAACGCTGGACGAACAGACCGCCCGAATGAAAGCAATTAAGCAGCTCTATGACAGCTCTGCTGCTTTCCAGAGATTGAAGCCTGTCTATGACGGCTTGCAGAAAATCAAGTTTGAGAAGCCCAGAGCCAAGTACAAGGCAGAGCATGAAGCGGAATTGATACAGTTCTACGCCGCCAGACGAAAGCTGACCGGGGAGTTCCCGGACGGCAAGGTGGATATGAAAAAACTGTCCGACGAGTATGACGCTCTGGAACAGGCGCACGAAACCACCTATGGCGAGTTTAAGACCGTCAGAGACGATTTACACCGCCTTTGGAAGGTCAAGTCATGCGTAGATACTGCCGCCCGTTTTAACGAGCGCACAGAGGAACAAAAGCTCCAAAATCGACCCCAAACACGACAGAAAAAGGAGGAACTATCCCGATGAATTACACCCAAGCGCAGATTGACCGGGCAAATGTCGTCAGTCTGGAAGATTTTCTCCGTACACAGGGAGAGACGCTTATCAAAAGCGGACGAGAATACCGCTGGAAAGAACATGACAGCCTGACCGTCCGGGGAAACAAATGGTTTCGCCACAGCCAGAGCAAGGGCGGCTATCCCATTGATTTCGTCATGGAATTTTACGGCAAGTCCTTTCCCGAAGCCGTCCAGCTCCTGACCGGCGAAAGCGGCGAGGGGCAGACTGAAGCCAGCACAACACCGCCCACAGCGTTCCACTTGCCCTTGCACAACCGAACAGCCGACAGAGTAATTCAATATCTTTGCGAAAGCCGGGGTCTCAACAAAACGCTTGTTGAGGCTTTTCTTCTTTCCGGGGATATTTATGAGGACGCAAAGCGGCACAATGTTGTGTTTGTCGGCAGAGACCGAAACGGCACACCGAGATACGCCCATGTGCGAGGAACGGCAGACACATTCAGACAGGATATTACCGGGTCTGACAAGTCCTATCCGTTCCGCTATGAGGGAAACGGCAACCAGCTCTTTGTCTTTGAAGCACCGATAGACCTGTTATCGTTTATCTGCCTTTATCCGCAGGATTGGCAGACAAGAAATTATCTTGCCCTGGGCGGCGTTTCGGGCAAAGCCCTTGACCGTTTCCTTTCTGAACGCAAGGACACCCGAAAAGTGTTCCTCTGCCTTGACAGCGACACCGCAGGAAGCGAAGCCTGTACCCGACTGGCACAGGACATTCCCGGCGAGATCGCCGTCATTCGCCTTGTCCCGGCAAGGAAAGACTGGAACGATGTTCTCCGTCAGCAAGGGGACATTCCCAGCCGCAAATTCATAGCCGAGACAATCACGCTGCGAGAGCTGCCCACCGCCCAGCCTGTCCCAATGCTCCGTATGGCAGATGTGGAGCTTACGAGCGTGGATTGGTTATGGTTTCCGTATATTCCCTTTGGAAAGCTGACCATCATACAGGGCAACCCCGGCGAGGGCAAGACCTACTTTGCCATGCGTCTTGCGGCGGCTTGCACCAACCGAAAGCCTTTGCCCGGTATGGAGACAATTGAGCCTTTCAATATCATCTACCAGACCGCAGAGGACGGTCTGGGCGATACCGTCAAGCCCCGGCTGATGGAAGCGGAAGCAGACCTTGAAAGAGTGCTTGTCATTGACGATAGGGACACACCGCTGACCCTTGCCGATGAGCGCATAGCAAGGGCAATCCGGGAAAACAACGCAAGGCTGGTTATCATTGACCCTGTACAGGCGTTTCTGGGCGCAGATGTGGACATGAACCGGGCAAACGAGGTGCGCCCGATATTCCGCAGTCTGGGAGACATTGCACAGGCTACCGGGTGCGCTATCGTGCTGATCGGACACCTCAACAAAGCCGCAGGAACGCAAAGCACCTACCGGGGATTAGGGTCTATCGACATTACGGCGGCAGTCCGCAGTCTGCTCTTTATCGGCAAGCTGAAGGACAGCCCCACAACAAGGGTACTTATCCATGAGAAAAGCTCCCTTGCGCCGCCCGGACAGTCCCTTGCCTTTTCTCTGGGAGACGAGAAAGGCTTTGAGTGGATAGGGGCTTATGACATTACCGCTGACGAGCTTCTTGCCGGGACAGACACCGCAAAGACCGAGAGCAAGACCGCACAGGCGCAAATGCTCATTCTGGAATTGCTTGCAAACGGAAAGCGTATGCCGAGTGCAGAGCTGGAAAAGGCAGTCAATGAGCGTGGGATTTCCTCACGCACCATGAGAACGGCAAAGAGCCGTATCGGGGACAGACTTGTGACCGAGAAAGACGGCACAGCATGGGTCTGCTATCTCCGAGACTGACAACAGGAACACGGCAAGCGTGGCAAAGACGGCAAGGTTTTTATAGATACCTTAATGTTGCCGCCTTGCCTTGTTCCCTCATACCGACACCGCCCGATGATGAACAGTCACCGGGCATTTTTCATTTACAGGAGGATTTTGAATGAACAATACCGCAACCAACACCGCCACTTGCCCGACTGTCAGAAAGCAGATCGGCAAGACCACCTATATCGTCCGTGTCCATTTCAGCGAGACCGCAAAAGAGACGATGGAGGACAAAATCAAGCGTATGCTCCGTGAAGAAGTCCGCAAAATGTGACTTCTTCTTGAATTTGATGAAAAAGTCCTTGACTTTTCGTCTCTGGCAAGACCGCTAAGTCGATTTTGATTTCCTGCGGCGCTCGTCTGGCTCCTTTTGATATTCAGGAGGTCAGAGATGTGACTGCCTATGACGAGTTGCAGTTGGATACTCTCGGAGATAAGAAAACGGCGCTCTTTCTGATTATGTCAGATACGGATGCGACGTTTAATTTTTTGATCTCCATGATTTACACACAGCTGTTCAACTTGTTGTGCGAGAAAGCAGATGATGTGTACGGCGGCAGACTGCCGGTTCATGTGCGCTGCTTGATTGATGAGATGGCAAACATCGGTCAGATTCCCAATCTGGAAAAACTGGTAGCGACAATCCGAAGCCGTGAAATATCGGCTTGCCTTGTTCTCCAGGCACAATCACAGCTGAAAGCCATTTATAAAGACAATGCCGATACCATCATCGGCAACATGGATTCCCGAATTTTCCTGGGTGGTTCTGAGCCAACCACGCTCAAAGAACTGAATCAGGCATTGGGAAAAGAAACTATCGACACCTACAACACCTCCAACACCAGAGGTAACAGCCCGTCTTACGGCTTGAATTATCAGAAGTTAGGCAAAGACCTTGCGAGCGTAGATGAGCTTGCGGTTCTGGATGGCAGCAAGTGTATTTTGCAGTTGCGTGGTGTCAGACCGTTTCTTTCTGACAAGTACGATCTGACGCAGCACCCCAATTATAAGTACACATCAGACTTTGATAAGAGAAATGAGTTCAACATTGAGCAGTTTCTGAGTCGAAGGTTGAAGCTCAAGGCAGGTGATGAGTTTGTGGTAGTCGATGCGGATTAAGGAGGTTTCTGTTTGGAAAATCTGAAAACGGTATCTGCCCTGGTTAAGAACATCTTGGAACACGACCACAAGGCAAGAAATACCGACAATCATTTGTACCTGATGGTACTGGAACACTATTCCGGTCTGCGTGGCATCGACATTCATGCCATGACGGTTCCTGTGTTTTTGAAGGAACTGGATAGACGCAGCTTTCCGGGGTTTGAAACTGTCCGCAGAAGCAGACAGAAAGTGCAGGCAACCTACCCTGACCTTGCTCCCAGTGAAGCCGTAGGCAAGCGCAGAGCAAAAAATGAGGTTGTATATCGAGAATTTGCAGAAAGCGAGGTGTAAAAAAAATGACTTGGTGGATCACGGATACCTCTATTGGGCAGCGATTGAAGTTCGTTAGACGATTTCGCCGCCTTACCCAGAAAGAGCTTGGACTCCTGATGGGGTATTCCGAGAAAACAGCGGATGTCCGTATTGCTCAGTATGAGAAAAACGCTCGAACCCCTAATGCAGAAACCACAGCGAAACTCGCAGAGGTTCTGAAGGTTTCACCTGTCGTTTTTTCACCGACAATCTGTGCTTCTCGTGAAGATTTGTTGCAGTCAATGTATTGGCTGTTTCTTATGAAAGGTGGTGGTGATATATATGATTGTGAAACTGAATATGCAAGAAGCAGAATGGAACAGAAACTTGGCGTGATAACCGTCGAGGAGTTCCTTGAAAAGATTCTCGTAAACTAAGCCTTCCGTCCGGTTTTGATGCCGGTAGTACGGAGGGCTTTTTCTATTCTCAAAACAATTTCAAATTTTAGGAGGAAAATATTATGGCATTTTTCAATAGCGCAGTAACCGTTCTTCAGACTCTCGTTATCGCTCTGGGCGCAGGTCTTGGCATCTGGGGTGCAATCAATCTGCTTGAGGGCTACGGCAACGATAACCCCGGCGCAAAGTCCCAGGGCATGAAGCAGTTCATGGCTAATTAAAGGGAACAAAAAAGAAAGGAAAACCAATCCAGACGGTATCAGCGGCAGGATACAAGAATAAATTGTGATTTCACAAGATTGGTGCTATAATAAGAGAAAAGTTCCTGCCGGGGCAGCCGCCCCGGTGGTATGGATAGAAAGGCAGGAAAACAATATGCACATCAGCTATAAACCACTCTGGCACACACTGTTAGAGCGTGATATGAGGAAAGAGGATTTAAGGCTTGCCGCTGGTATGACAACGAATATGATTGCCAACATGAGCAAAGAGGGAAAGCACATCAGCATGGACACATTAGCCCGTATCTGTGAAACGCTGAATTGTGAGATTACCGATGTGATTGAGTTAGTACCAGACGAGCCTGCTTCCACAGGAGGTAAGGAACATGAGAGAATTGAAACCAAGAATAACGGAAAACGGAATTGATTATATCCTTGTCGGAGATTACTACATCCCGGACTTGAAACTGCCGGAGGAACACCGCCCTATCGGAAAGTACGGACGGATGCACCGGGAATATTTAAGAGAAGTCCACCCAGCCAGATTGAACACATTGACCCTGACCGGGGAGTTATGGACATACCTTGCAGACCTGAATGAACAGGCACAGAATCGGTTAGATACCATCATGGAGCAGATGAAAACTGCCGAGGGCGTAACCGAGGAATTGAAGCGTACTTCTCAAATGGAATGGGTGCAGCGTTGCAATAACATTCACAACCGGGCAGAAGAAATTGTATTGCATGAGATGATTTATTCATAATGGTATGGTAGAATGATTATGACAAAATAGAGTTTGAAGGGGGCATGAAAATGGCAATCTCAAATATAAATACGATTATCAATGATGATATTCATAAAGTTTGGGATATTGTTTTTGCTGTTGATAAATATAGTGAGTGGCGAAGCGATTTAAGCAAAACAGAAATCATAAATGATAAGCAGTTTATTGAGTACACGAAAGACGGATATGCAACTATATTTTCTATTACTGCTGTTGAGCCATATAAACGTTGGGAATTTGACATGAAAAATAGCAATATGACCGGGCATTGGATTGGTATTTTTACAGCTAAGGGAAATGAAACACAAATCGATTTTACAGAAAATGTGACACCTAAAAAGTGGTTTATGAAACCTTTTGTAAAACTCTATTTGAAGAAGCAGCAAACTCAATTTGTTCTGGACTTAAAAAAAGCATTGGAACAACAATGTTGAAGTTGTAAAGGAGAGAATACTATGAATAGAATCAAATATGCAGAACAGTTATATGCTCTTATTTCTATGTGCTTAGGCTGTGCTTTTATCGTTTTTGGTTTGCTTAGTTTTATTGGAATATTACAGCCTACATCAACGTCAATAGTCCAAAGTCAAAGGAACATTGGGATTGTTTTTTCTGTACTTGGTGTCGCTTTTTTAATTGCACAAGCAATTTTTACAGCTCTTGCTTCTGCAAAGAAGAAATCCTATTACGAGTTGATTTCTAACGGAATTAAAGTTAATGGGATTGTAGAAAAAGTATATATGCAGAAGTTTCTACAATATGGGAAAAAGTCCCCGTACAGAGTTCTTTACAGCTATACATACGGAGGGAAGATTTATCATCACAAAAGCCATCTCTTATGGGATAAGCCGTATATGAAAGAAACAGATTCGATTGCAGTATATATAAATGATTCAGAGAAATCGGCAATTCAATTATAGGGCGTATTTTAGTTGTATCCTTAGTTTATCGCCCTAAATTTCAACTGAATAACCACAGCACAAACCGCTGCTACATGGAAGTCAACAAACCATGCAACAGCGGTTTTTCTTTACCGTTTTTTCCTCTGGCTGATAGGCGTTCCCATTTTCTTTGATTTTTTGAGAATCCGAATCGGTCCCGTCAAGATTTATGCGCAAAATTGTTTGCAGGCTCCGGCTGAATGAAGTCAGCCGGCAATAGAGGCGTCGTCCATGACCGCCTCCAAGTGCTTCATGTTCATGTATTTCTTATT
>NZ_JACOPN010000019.1 GCF_014287875.1 Flintibacter faecis
GGTCATTTAAATACCATTTTATTGAGAGTTTGATCCTGGCTCAGGATGAACGCTGGCGGCGTGCTTAACACATGCAAGTCGAACGGAACTCCTGTGTTTGAGGTTTCGGCCAAGAAGACAGGATGTTTAGTGGCGGACGGGTGAGTAACGCGTGAGTAACCTGCCTTGGAGTGGGGAATAACACAGTGAAAACTGTGCTAATACCGCATAATGCATTTGGGTCGCATGATCCTGAATGCCAAAGATTTATCGCTCTGAGATGGACTCGCGTCTGATTAGCTGGTTGGCGGGGTAACGGCCCACCAAGGCGACGATCAGTAGCCGGACTGAGAGGTTGGCCGGCCACATTGGGACTGAGACACGGCCCAGACTCCTACGGGAGGCAGCAGTGGGGAATATTGGGCAATGGGCGCAAGCCTGACCCAGCAACGCCGCGTGAAGGAAGAAGGCTTTCGGGTTGTAAACTTCTTTTGTCAGGGACGAAGCAAGTGACGGTACCTGACGAATAAGCCACGGCTAACTACGTGCCAGCAGCCGCGGTAATACGTAGGTGGCAAGCGTTATCCGGATTTACTGGGTGTAAAGGGCGTGTAGGCGGGAAAGCAAGTCAGATGTGAAAACTGTGGGCTCAACCCACAGCCTGCATTTGAAACTGTTTTTCTTGAGTACTGGAGAGGCAGATGGAATTCCTAGTGTAGCGGTGAAATGCGTAGATATTAGGAGGAACACCAGTGGCGAAGGCGATCTGCTGGACAGCAACTGACGCTGAGGCGCGAAAGCGTGGGGAGCAAACAGGATTAGATACCCTGGTAGTCCACGCTGTAAACGATGGATACTAGGTGTGGGGGGTCTGACCCCCTCCGTGCCGCAGTTAACACAATAAGTATCCCACCTGGGGAGTACGATCGCAAGGTTGAAACTCAAAGGAATTGACGGGGGCCCGCACAAGCGGTGGAGTATGTGGTTTAATTCGAAGCAACGCGAAGAACCTTACCAGGGCTTGACATCCCGAGGCCCGGTGTAGAGATACACCTTTCTCTTCGGAGACCTCGGTGACAGGTGGTGCATGGTTGTCGTCAGCTCGTGTCGTGAGATGTTGGGTTAAGTCCCGCAACGAGCGCAACCCTTATTGTTAGTTGCTACGCAAGAGCACTCTAGCGAGACTGCCGTTGACAAAACGGAGGAAGGTGGGGACGACGTCAAATCATCATGCCCCTTATGTCCTGGGCCACACACGTACTACAATGGTGGTCAACAGAGGGAAGCAAGACTGTGAAGTGGAGCAAACCCCTAAAAGCCATCCCAGTTCGGATCGCAGGCTGCAACCCGCCTGCGTGAAGTTGGAATCGCTAGTAATCGCGGATCAGCATGCCGCGGTGAATACGTTCCCGGGCCTTGTACACACCGCCCGTCACACCATGAGAGTCGGGAACACCCGAAGTCCGTAGCCTAACCGCAAGGAGGGCGCGGCCGAAGGTGGGTTCGATAATTGGGGTGAAGTCGTAACAAGGTAGCCGTATCGGAAGGTGCGGCTGGATCACCTCCTTTCTAAGGAGACCTCGATAGCTGAAGAGGTTATCGTAATGTCCTAAGGTCAGACCTGAAGTGTTGGATGGAAGTCACGTTGTTTAATTTAGAGGGGACACGCAGCGAAGAAGCGGCGAAGGACGGGCCCATAGCTCAGCTGGCTAGAGCGCACGACTGATAATCGTGAGGTCGGTGGTTCGAGTCCACTTGGGCCCACCACCAAAATGAGCCCGAGGATCAAATGGAAGCCCAGCGACGACGCGGGGGTTTAGCTCAGCTGGAAGAGCACCTGCTTTGCAAGCAGGGGGTCACCGGTTCGAGCCCGGTAACCTCCACCAGACAAGATCGGATCGAAGTGTTCAAGAAATTGAATGTTTCGATCTGACCTTGAAAAAGGTCGGAAGCTGCACCTTGAAAACTGAACAGTGAAGCAAGCAAGAAATTGCGAGCAAGCAACAGAGAGGTAACAAAGTTAATTTTTGTGGACTTTAAAGAAATTTAAGGGTAACAAAAACTACAATGAACCAAACTGAAGCCTGCATAATTCTTAATAGACGAAGAGAACAGCTTAGAAATAGGTTGTTCTACGAAGGTCAAGCTAATAAGAGCGCAAGGGGAATGCCTTGGCATCAAGAGCCGATGAAGGACGTGACAAGCTGCGATAAGCTGCGGGGAGCTGCACATAAGCATTGATCCGCAGATTTCCGAATGGGGAAACCCGTCAGAGCAATACTCTGACAACGTGCATTGAACAAAATAGGTGTACGTGGGGAACCGCCTGAACTGAAACATCTAAGTAGGGCGAGGAAGAGAAATCAAAAGAGATTCCGCTAGTAGTGGCGAGCGAACGCGGAAGAGGGCAAACCGGAGGATTTATTCTCCGGGGTTGAGGACCGACGCACGATACAATAGGTCAGCTGAACGGCATGGGAAGGCCGACCAGAGCGGGTGATAGTCCCGTAAGTGAAAACCGATTTGTGTCAGTTGGGATCCAGAGTACCGCAGGACACGTGAAACCCTGTGGGAAACTGGGGGGACCACCCTCCAACCCTAAATACTACTTGATGACCGATAGAGGAGCAGTACCGTGAGGGAAAGGTGAAAAGGACCCCGGGAGGGGAGTGAAAGAGAACCTGAAACCTTGTGCTTACAAGCACTCAAAGCCCGTTAATGGGTGATGAGGTACTTTTTGTAGAACGGTCCGGCGAGTTATTGTATGTAGCAAGCTTAAGGTATTCAGTACCGGAGGCGAAGCGAGAGCGAGTCTGAACAGGGCGAAATGAAGTTGCATGCAATAGACCCGAAACCAGGTGACCTATCCATGAGCAGGTTGAAGTGGAGGTAAAACTCCATGGAGGACCGAACCGACCCCCGTTGCAATGGTGGCGGATGACTTGTGGATAGCGGAGAAATTCTAATCGAACTTGGAGATAGCTGGTTCTCCCCGAAATAGCTTTAGGGCTAGCGTTGATTTAGATTACCGGAGGTAAAGCACTGAATGGGCTAGGGGCTGATAAAGTTACTGAACCCTATCAAACTCAGAATGCCGGATAATTGATGGTCAGCAGTCAGACTACGTGAGATAAGTCTCGTGGTCAAAAGGGAAACAGCCCAGACCTACAGCTAAGGTCCCAAATATACGCTAAGTGGAAAACGATGTGGAATTGCGAAAACAACCAGGATGTTGGCTTAGAAGCAGCCACTCATTAAAAGAGTGCGTAATAGCTCACTGGTCGAGTGACTCTGCGCGGAAAATGTAACGGGGCTAAGCGTATAACCGAAGCTTAGGATGCAGCAATGCGTGGTAGGGGAGCGTCGAATACGGGGTGAAGTCGCAGCGGAAGCAGCGGTGGACTGTATTCGAGTGAGAATGCCGGAATGAGTAGCGAGAATTATGTGGGAATCATAATGGCCGAAAATCTAAGGTTTCTTGGGGAAGGTTCGTCCGCCCAAGGTAAGCCGGGAGCTAAGGCGAGGCCGAGAGGCGTAGTCGATGCACATACGGTTGAAATTCCGTAGCCACCGAAATTTAAACTAGAGGGACACTTGAAACTATCTGGACCCGGGCGTTGGTTGACCCGGGCGAAAGGGACCGAAATCAAGTAGGGAAGTCAGAGAACGTCGAGGCGAGAAAAGCTCTAGTGTATAATAAGGTGCCCGTACCGCAAACCGACACAGGTAGATGAGGAGAGGATCCTAAGGCCAACGGGAGAAGGGTTGTTAAGGAACTCGGCAAAATTACCCCGTAACTTCGGGATAAGGGGAGCTCCCTAAGGGGAGCCGCAGAGAATAGGCCCAAGCGACTGTTTACCAAAAACACAGGTCTATGCTAAATCGAAAGATGACGTATATGGGCTGACGCCTGCCCGGTGCTGGAAGGTTAAGAGGAGAGCTTAGCGCAAGCGAAGGTTTGAATTGAAGCCCCAGTAAACGGCGGCCGTAACTATAACGGTCCTAAGGTAGCGAAATTCCTTGTCAGGTAAGTTCTGACCCGCACGAATGGCGTAACGATTTGGGCGCTGTCTCAACAGCCCACCCGGCGAAATTGTAGTACTGGTGAAGATGCCAGTTACCCGCAACTAGACGGAAAGACCCCATGGAGCTTTACTGTAGCTTAATACTGAGGATTGGTAAATCATGTACAGGATAGGTGGGAGACATGGAAACATTGGCGTCAGCCAGTGGGGAGTCGCCCTTGGGATACCACCCTTGATTTACTGGTTTTCTAACCTGCGGCCCTGGATCGGGTCGGGGGACACTGTTAGGTGGGCAGTTTGACTGGGGCGGTCGCCTCCTAAAAGGTAACGGAGGCGCTCAAAGGTTCGTTCAGCACGGACGGAAATCGTGCAGTGAGTGTAAACGCAGAAACGAGCCTAACTGCGACACCGACGGGTGGAGCAGTAACGAAAGTTGGAGTTAGTGATCCGGCGGTATGCAAGTGGAAGTGCCGTCGCTCAACGGATAAAAGCTACCCTGGGGATAACAGGCTGATCTCCCCCAAGCGTCCACAGCGACGGGGAGGTTTGGCACCTCGATGTCGGCTCGTCACATCCTGGGGCTGTATTCGGTCCCAAGGGTTCGGCTGTTCGCCGATTAAAGTGGCACGCGAGCTGGGTTCAGAACGTCGTGAGACAGTTCGGTCCCTATCTGTTGCGGGCGTAAGAGATTTGAAGGGAGCTGTCCTTAGTACGAGAGGACCGGGATGGACAGACCTCTGGTGCACCAGTTGTCCTGCCAAGGGCACAGCTGGGTAGCTACGTCTGGACGAGATAAACGCTGAAAGCATCTAAGCGTGAAACTCCCCCTAAGATAAGATCTCTCATCCATTATGGAGTAAGGCTCGACGTAGACTATGTCGTTGATAGGTCGGAGGTGGAAGTGCCGTGAGGCATGGAGCTGACCGATACTAATAAGCCGAGGGCTTGACCTACAAA
>NZ_JACOPN010000020.1 GCF_014287875.1 Flintibacter faecis
CCATCGTCCTGATAGACTGCCACAACCTCCCATCCCTGCTTTTCGCAGTATTTTTCCAGCATATCACGCTGGTTTGCGATACTGGCACTTTCGCCTTGCAGGTCATCGTCCTTTGACAGCCTGCAATAGACCGCTGCACGATAGCCCCCGGCAAGTGCCTTTCCGATTGTTCTGTATTCCATTTCGTTCATCATAGCCATTTACCCACACAATCCAGACGGTATCTGGCTCTTTTGAACCTCATCTTCATTATAGCCTATATCTTTCTTTTTAGCAAGATATTCTTTTGTATTTGTTTTTCCGTATTTCTGGGAAATCAGGCTGACGAACACATCAGTGGCGTCAAGCTCCCCGTCAAATACAGTGGTCACATGAATCTCTGTTTTGTTTTTTGCCATAGGCAGTTATCCTCCATACATGAAAATAGCCAGACAGAGGGTATCGGCAACGAAGTCCGGCAACGGGCTTCAAAAGACCTTGCAAACAATCTCAATCTGGCGATGGTTACTATTTATACTTTTCTTTTATTTTTCTGTTGTTTTGGTTGTTATAAAGGAGAAAAGCCCAGAAATAAGGGATTTTCCCCGGCAACCGGCTCGGCAACGGAATAGCAACAGGGGGTGCAACGGGCTGTCATTTTCAGAATGGAAGCTCCATCTGTTCTGTGACCTCCACAAAGCCATCCATTGCTTTTTCAGACGGGTTGCATAAGTCCGTTGCCGGGTTTTCACGCTCCCAGCCCTTTTGTCTGCCATATTCTGAAAACATTCTTGGGTTCGGGAAGTACCGCCAGCGGTCAATGCATTGGTTCATAATCTCGTTGATTTCCCGTATTTCCCATTGCTTCGGCTCGTCAAAGGCATGGTTCAAGGCTTCCTTGTAGAGCTGCTTGGAGCAGACCATGCTCCCGGTGTACCTATCAAGATACGCCTGTATCATTCCGGCTTTGGTGTCCTCCGGCATAAAATCCCGCTGGTGTTCTTTGAGATACCGCTGCATGTCGGGGCTGAAAGCCAGCTTGAACCTGCCGCTTCGGTAAATCTCCATTGCTTCTGCCCACATCTGCTCGATATAGGCTCTGGAAGCAGTTTCGTCCTCCAAAATGTGAACCTCGGCTTGCTCCGGGTAAACCATGACGGGGATAAAGCGGCGATTGCCGGAACGGTCAAGGGGCAGGAAGTCAAGAGCATTGGAAGTGCCGCCAAACACGCACTGACGGGGGCGGTCTGCCGGGTGGGTTTCATAAGGTATCTTGTAAACCTCTTTCTGCCGGCTTAAAAACGATTTGATTTCCTCAATGCTCTTGGCGTTGGCGGTTGCCATCATTTCCGACATTTCAATAATCCAGTGACCTTGCAGCTTGCGGTACACATTGTCATCGTCCAGCTTCCGCAAATCATCGGAGAACCACTCGTCCCGGACTGCCAGCAGGCGGAAGAAGGTGGACTTGCCAGCCCCCTGACCGCCTACCAGACAGAGCATGATTTCAAACTTGCACCCCGGCTGAAAGGCTCGTGAGATTGCACCCAGCAGGAACAGCTTCAACGCTTCATAGGTGTAATCGTCTGCGTCAGCCCCCAGAAAGTGCCGCAGGCAGAAACGGATTCGCTCTGTCCCGTCCCACACAAGGGTATTGAGATAGTCCCGGATGGGATGGTACTTGTTTTCATTCGCCACAATCCCGATGGCGTTATCAATCTTTTTCTCATTGGTAAGCCCGTAGGTTTCTTCCAGATAGAGAAGCAGATACTTCATGTCCGTATCGTTCAGGGCGGTGCTTTCTCTGTGAAAACCGATGGGCTTTATGATGTCCTTGCGGTCGGTCAGGATGTTGTATGCGATAGCCCCGGAAAGCAGAGGGTCACGCTGGAATACGGTCAGACAGTTCCGTATGCTCTGACGGACACCGCCTTTCTCGGTAGTTTCCAGCCCCGCCTTGATTTCCTCAATGCTCTGGGGCGGCTGCATGGCGTTCATGGTGTTTTTTAGTTCTTGCTGCGTCTGCGGCTGCAAGCTCTGCCATTCGCTGTTCAAGCTGTATCACATCCTTTCCGTAGTCCGCAATCAAAGCCGCTTTTTCCTCTGTCTCCCCGAACAGCAATATATCCAGCAGATATTCCACTTGGGCTTGCTTCTGTAAGGCTTCCACGAACCGGGGATGAAAGGCTTCCTCCGGGGAGTGCGGGGCGTAGTCCTTTCTCCATGCCATAAGCAAGTGAAGATAATCGGCAAGAATACGGAAGCAGCGGTTCTTTGCTTCCTGAAACTGTTCCTCCGGGGATTTCTGCCGAGGCTTGGGCTTTTTTGCCTTTCCCGGCGGCTTCCAGTCCTCATAGGAAAGCCCGAAGTCATTTGCCAGTTGTGTGGCGGCTTCTTTCTTTCCCAGCCCATACAGGGCGGCGGCAAAATCAATCACATCCCCATCCGCACCGCAGCCGAAGCAGTGGTAACGCCGATCCAGCTTCATGCTTGGGGTTTTATCGTGATGGAACGGGCAGCAAGCCATCCCGTTCCGACCTACATGGATTCCATAATGCTCCGCAGCCTGTCTTGTTGTAACGGACTGCTTCACAGCTTCAAATACATTCAAATCTATCCCTCCTTGAAAATAAGAAAAGCACCTGACATTCTCTGCTTGAAAATGGCAAGTGCCTGTTAAAGTTCCATATCCTGTTGTCTGTGTTTCGTCTGCGTCGGGGCGGTTCTTTGTGCTTTTTTCTCGTCTGCCTTATCCTGCAAGACTTCCTTGATAGGCTGCTTCCTGGGCGGCTCTTTGCTTTCCTCTGTGCCGGGTGTGGCTTTCCGTACCCAGTAGCGGATGTCCCGCAGCTTCTTCAAATCCTCCTGTACCTCGGTCAGCGGTATTTTCAGCTCTGCGATTTCGCTGAGAAGTTTTTCCTGCTCCTCTTGCAGCTCATTTTTCGTTTTATCCTTATCGTCCGGGTGCTTGGCAAGATAGGCGGCGGCTTTCGCATATCGGGCAACCTCCGGGTGTTCCTGTTTGAATTTCTCCTTTGTTTTCTTAAAAAATATCTTCTGGTACTTCTCATAGACAGCCTTACATTCCTTGCAGTCTGTCCGGCTGGCAAGAATCCCGTCAATCACTTTGCTCCGGGCTTCCTTTGGCTTCATCTGATTGCGGTAATCTGCGGCTGATTTCCCGGAAGATTCCAGAAACGCTTCTAAGTCCTCCACAGTGGAAAGCCCCTTTTGCCGGAGATAGGACAGGGCTTCGCTGACTGCCTTTAAGTCCTGTGAAGTTCCCCGGTTCTGTCCAGCCCTTGTCCAGTCCTTCCGTTCTTCCTTTCGTATCTCCATATACTTCATCAGCAGATTGGGAAGAAGTGTTGCTTCCTCCGCCGCCTTTTGTGCAAGCAGCTCCTTCCGTTTTTCGCCCAGCTCGGTAATCCAGCCTTTGAGGTTTTGGATAAGCTGCCGGATGGACTTCATCAGGCGGTTGGCGGCTCTGATTTCCCGGTTCAGGTTGCCGATATTCGTCTGGATACCACGCTTTTCCATCTGCCGGACAGCAGCCCCCTCATGGACAGTGGGAACTATATCAAGCCCCTGTCTGGCATAGGAACGCAAGTCCACACGCTCCGGGCGGTCATTGGCTTCCAGATAGCGGTTCTGGATGACCTCCCATTCATGCCGCCAGATTTCACAATACTTCTGGTCGTTCCAGTCCACCGTATCCTCCTTGTGGCTTTTCCACCTGCCGGATGGCAGCTTTATCCGTTCCCCATTCTCGTCAAGGTCATAAACCTTGCGGCTCTTGGGAAGCCATTTCCCATGCTCGTCCATTGCCCGCATAGTCAGCAGGACATGGGCGTGGGGATTATGTCCCGGCGGATGGGGGTCATGGATGGCAAAATCAGCAATCATGCCTTTGGAAACAAACTGCTGTTCACAAAACTCCCGGACAAGGACAGCGTACTGGTCGGGCGGTATCTCTCTGGGGATGGTAAGCACCCACCGCCTTGCAAGCTGGGAATTCCATTGCTTCTCCACCGCTTCGGCGGCGTTCCATAAAGTATTGCGGTCTGCATACGACCGTGGGGCATTTGCCGGAAGCAAGATTTCATTGTGGACGATACCACGCTTTTCCGGGTAGTGCTTCACTTCCTGATCGTATCCACAGAACAGCTTTTCGCCGCTCTGGTAGGCAGCGGCGGCAACCGCAGACTGCTGTTGGCTTCGCTGCACAATCGAGATTTCGTTGTGTGGACAGGGCATTTCGTGTCCCTCCTTTCGGTAATTGGTGGATGGGGTGGCGTTTTACCACCTCATTTGGGGCAGAAAAAAAGCAGGAGACCTTTTCAGATTTCCTGCTCGGTGGTGCCGCCGGTGGGCGGCTGGTATTCAGTTTTGAAAGTTCGGGTCAGGGTGGCCCGATGATGAAATAAAATATCT
>NZ_JACOPN010000021.1 GCF_014287875.1 Flintibacter faecis
AGCTGCTTGGAGCAGACCATGCTCCCGGTGTACTTATCAAGATACGCCTGTATCATCCCGGCTTTGGTGTCCTCCGGCATAAAATCCCGCTGGTGTTCTTTGAGATACCGCTGCATGGCAGGGCTGAAAGCCAGCTTGAACCTGCCGCTTCTGTAAATTTCCATCGCTTCTGCCCACATCTGCTCGATATAGGCTCTGGAAGCGGCTTCGTCCTCCAAAATGTGAACCTCGGCTTGCTCCGGGTACACCATGACGGGGATAAAGCGGCGGTTGCCGGAACGGTCAAGGGGCAGGAAGTCAAGGGCATTGGAAGTGCCGCCAAACACGCACTGACGGGGGCGGTCTGCTGGGTGGGTTTCATAGGGTATCTTGTAAACCTCTTTCTGTCGGCTTAAAAATGACTTGATTTCCTCAATGCTCTTGGCGTTGGCGGTTGCCATCATTTCCGACATTTCGATAATCCAGTGACCTTGCAGCTTGCGGTACACATTGTCATCGTCCAGCTTCCGCAAATCATCGGAGAACCACTCGTCCCGGACTGCCAGCAGACGGAAGAAGGTGGACTTGCCAGCCCCCTGACCGCCTACCAGACACAGCATGATTTCAAACTTGCTTCCGGGCTTAAATGCCCTTGTAATCGCCCCCAAAAGAAACAGCTTTAGGGCTTCATAGGTGTAATCGTCCACATCCGCCCCCAGAAAGTGCCGCAGACAGAAGCGGATGCGCTCCGTCCCGTCCCATGCAAGGCTGTTCAGAAAATCCCGGATGGGGTGGTACTTATTCTCATTCGCCACAATCCCGATGGCGGTTTCAATCTTTTTCTCACTGGTCAGCCCGTAGGTTTCCTCCAGATAGAGAAGCAGATACTTCATATCCGTATCGTTCAGGGCTGTGCTTTCTCTGTGGAAGCCGATGGGCTTTATGATGTCCTTGCGGTCGGTCAGGATGTTGTATGCGATAGCCCCGGAAAGCAGCGGGTCACGCTGGAATACGGTCAGGCAGTTCCGTATGCTCTGACGGACACCGCCTTTCTCGGTAGTTTCCAGTCCCGCTTTGATTTCCTCAATGCTCTGGGGTGGCTGCATGGCGTTCATGGTGTTTTTTAATTCTTGCTGCGTCTGCGGCTGCAAGCTCTGCCATTCGCTGTTCAAGCTGTATCACATCCTTTCCGTAGTCCGCAATCAAAGCCGCTTTTTCCTCTGTCTCCCCGAACAGCAATATATCCAGCAGATATTCCACTTGGGCTTGCTTCTGTAAGGCTTCCACGAACCGGGGATGAAAGGCTTCCTCCGGGGAGTGCGGGGCGTAGTCCTTTCTCCATGCCATAAGCAAGTGAAGATAATCGGCAAGAATACGGAAGCAGCGGTTCTTTGCTTCCTGAAACTGTTCCTCCGGGGATTTCTGCCGGGGCTTGGGCTTTTTTACCTTCCCCGGCGGTTTCCAGTCCTCATAGGAAAGCCCGAAGTCCTGTGCCAGCTGTACGGCGGCTTCTTTCTTTCCCAGCCCATACAGGGCGGCGGCAAAATCAATCACATCCCCATCCGCACCGCAACCGAAGCAGTGGTAACGCCGATCCAGCTTCATGCTTGGGGTTTTATCGTTATGGAACGGGCAACAAGCCATCCCGTTCCGGCCTACACGGATTCCATAATGTTCCGCAGCCTGTCTTGTTGTGACGGACTGCTTCACAGCTTCAAATACATTCAAATCTATCCCTCCTTGAAAAAAAGAAAAGCACCTGACATTCTCAATCTGAAAATGGCAAGTGCCTGTTAAAGTTCCATATCCTGTTGTTTGTGTTTTGTCTGCACCGGGGCAGTTCTTTGTGCTTTTTTCTCGTCCGCCTTATCCTGCAAGACTTCTTTGAGGGGCTGCTTCTTGGGCGGCTCTTTGCTTTCTTCTGTGCCGGGGGTGGCTTTCCGTACCCAGTAGCGGATGTCCCGCAGCTTCTTCAAATCCTCCTGTACCTCGGTCAACGGTATTTTCAGGGCTGCAATTTCTTCCAGAAGCGTTTCCTGCTCCTCTTGCAGTTCCTTTTGGGTGCTGTCCTTATCGTCCGGGTGCTTGGCAAGGTAGTCAGCGGCTTTCTCATACCGGGCAACCTCCGGGTGTTCCTGTTTGAATTTCTCCTTTGTTTTCTTAAAAAATATCTTCTGGTACTTCTCATAGACAGGCTTAGATTCCTTGCAGGCTGTCCGGCTGGCAAGAATCCCGTCAATCACTTTGCTGCGTGCTTCCTTTGGCTTCATCTGATTGCGGTAATCGGCGGCTGATTTCCCGGAAGATTCCAGAAACGCTTCTAAGTCCTCCACAGTGGAAAGCCCCTTTTGCCGGAGATAGGACAGGGCTTCGCTGACTGCCTTTAAGTCCTGTGAAGTTCCCCGGTTCTGTCCAGCCCTTGTCCAGTCCTTCCGTTCTTCCTTTCGTATCTCCATATACTTCATCAGCAGATTGGGAAGAAGTGTTGCTTCCTCCACCGCCTTTTGTGCAAGCAGTTCTTTCCGTTTTTCTCCCAGCTCAGTAATCCAGCTTTTGAGGTTTTGGATAAGCTGCCGAATAGACTTCATCAGGCGGTTGGCGGCTCTGATTTCCCGGTTCAGGTTGCCGATGTTCGTCTGGATACCCCGCTTTTCCATCTGCCGGACAGCAGCTCCCTCATGGACAGTGGGGACAATATCAAGCCCCTGTCTGGCATAGGAACGCAAGTCCACACGCTCCGGACGGTCATTGGCTTCCAGATAGCGGTTCTGGATGACCTCCCATTCATGCCGCCAGATTTCGCAATACTTCTGGTCGTTCCAATCCACCGTATCCTCCTTGTGGCTTTTCCATCTGCCGGACGGAAGTTTTATCCGTTCCCCGTTTTCGTCAAGGTCATAAACCTTGCGGCTCTTGGGAAGCCATTTTCCATGTTCGTCCATTGCCCTCATAGTGAGCATGACATGGGCGTGGGGATTGTGTCCCGGCGGATGGGGGTCATGGATTGCAAAATCAGCAATCATGCCTTTGGAAACAAACTGCTGTTCACAAAACTCCCGGACAAGGACAGCATACTGGTCGGGTGGTATCTCTCTTGGAATGGTAAGCACCCACCGCCTTGCAAGCTGGGAGTTCCATTGCTTTTCCACCGCTTCGGCGGCGTTCCATAAGGTATTGCGGTCTGCATACGACCGTGGGGCGTTTGCCGGGAGCAGAATTTCATTGTGGACAATACCACGCTTTTCCGGGTAGTGCTTCACTTGCTGGTCGTATTCACAGAACAGCTTTTCGCCGCTTTGGTAAGCAGCGGCGGCAACCGCAGACTGTCGCTGGCTGCGCTGAACAATCGTGATTTCGTTGTGTGGGCAGGGCATTTCGTGTCCCTCCTTTCGGTAATTGGTGGATGGGGTGGCGTTTTACCACCTCATTTTGGCAGAAAAAAAGCAGGAGACCTTTTCAGATTTCCTGCTCGGTGGTGCCGCCGGTGGGCGGCTGGTATTCAGTTTTGAAAGTTCGGGTCAGGGTGGCCCGATGATGAAATAAAATATCT
>NZ_JACOPN010000022.1 GCF_014287875.1 Flintibacter faecis
GAATGGACAATTTTCGAGAATACCCATGAGCCTATCATTGACCAGCAGACCTTTGACCTTGTGCAGAAAATCCGTGGGAATGTCAGACGCTACCCGGACGGCTGGGGCGAAGCAGCTCCCCTCACAGGCTTGCTTTATTGTGCCGATTGCGGCGGCAAGATGTATGTCCACCGTACCAACAACGGCAAGCGCATTTCTCAATACACCTGCTCACAGTACACCAAAGTTCCTTGCGGAACGCTCTGCAAGACCCAGCACCGTATCAATGAAGATGTGGTACTGTCCCTTGTTTCCGAAATGCTCAAAGCTATTGCCGAGTATGCCAAGCATGACCGAGCCGAGTTTGTCCGTGTGGTGCAGGAAGCACAGTCCAGCCAGCAGACCACAGAGGTCAGGAAACAGCGGACACGCCTTGCTGCCGCCAAGCAGAGAGTGTCCGAGCTGGAAGTCCTGCTCTGTAAAATCTATGAGGACAACATTTTAGGAAAGCTGTCCGACAGCAGATACGCCACTCTGGACGCTCAATACGAAAAGGAACAGTCCGAGCTTACCGCTGAAATCTCTGCTCTGGAAAAGGCTATCAGGAGTTATGAAAAGCACGAAAAGGACGCTGACCGTTTTATCGCTCTGATCGACAAATATGAGAACTTCGACAAGCTGACCATTGCCATGCTCAACGAGTTTATCGAGAAAATCCTTGTGCATGAGCGTGACCGCAAAGGCAGTATACAGACCACACAGGAGGTCGAGATTTACTTCAATTTTGTAGGCAGGTTCGTTCCCCCGGCATTTGGCGAAGTGGAGCTGACCCCGGAAGAATTAGAGGAAATCCGCAAGCGTGAGGAACGCAAGGACAGGCTCCACCAGAACTACTTGAAGCGGAAAGCCAATGGTAAACAGAAAGAGTATGAGGAGCGCACGAAAGCCAAGAAAAAAGCGGAGATTGAAGCCAGAAAACAGGCAATCCGCACCGAGGATATTGCCAGAGGGGTATTTATCCCGGTGAGCAGTTTGCCGCAGCTGGGACCGAGAAAGGGAGCGTGATTTTATGAAAGAGTTGAAACCGAGAATCCATGAGAACGGTATGGACTATGTGTTGGTGGGCGACTACTATGTGCCGGACTTGAAGCTGCCGGAGGAACGCCGACCTATTGGGCATTGGGGACGCTTGCACCAGTCCTATCTGAAATTGCACCGTCCCATGCTTTACAACGAGCTAATTTTGTCCGGCAGGCTCCACACCGTCGTTGCCGATCTGAACGAGCAGGCGGCAGACAGGCTGGACTTGATTATCCGGCAGATGATGAAAGCCGAGGGCGTGACCGAAGCCATGAAAGCGGAAAATCAGATGTTATGGGTGCAGTCAATGAACTCCATCCGCTGCCGGGCAGAGGAAATCATCAAGACGGAACTAATCTACTGTTGAGAGAGGTAAAGCTATGATTTTGGAAGCCATGTATAATGGGGAGTTTTATCCCTGCGAGACAGTTGTACCTACATCACCGGAATACCGAAAGGCAGTCATAGCCTGTGAAAAGCTCATGGAGCAGTTGTCCCAACGGCTCAGCAAAGAGGACTATGAGCTGGTGCAGGAACTCCGGGCGCAGACAGCAATCGCCCAATGTGAAGAAAGTGAAAGTCACTTCAAGTATGGCTTTTCCGCTGGGCTGATGTTCAGCAGGAAGCCCATGAACAAGTGCAGCAGAAGAAAGAAAAATAGATGAAGAAAGCCGCCTGAGCAGAAAGAAACTGTTCGGGCGGTTTCAGCATTCGCCAGTAGATTTATTCACACTCTTGTGATAAAATTTACTACAATAAAGAGCGTGATAGCACTAATTTTATGGGGGGATACTTAATGAATAGAATTTTGAAAAAATTTTTACAGCGGGGTGTCGATTTAAGTCCTGTGGGAGTTGAACTCCGTGAGGATAATACAAATTATTTTTGTACCCCAAAAGGGGCATCGGTTTTTGGATGGGCAGGGATAGATGGTATCCACTTCTGTTTCATTCGTGGATTTGGAGAGATGGTTTTCTCTGTCAGCCCCATGAATACTTCTCCTGATTATGTTCATCCAGTAGCTGAAAATTTTACCGACTTTCTGCGGCTTATACTGGCTTGTGGTGATGTGGCGGCAGTGGAACAAGCGTGGATGTGGAACGAAGCACAGTTTGAAGCCTTTCTCAATGAAAACCCTACAACCCAGGAACAACAGCAAACTTTATCGGAAATTTCAGAGAAGATGAATTTGTTGCCTATGGAACAACCGTGGACATATATCAAAAACCTGCAATCTTCCTTTGATTACAGTCAGATTAAATACACAGAAGATTATTACGATAATGATATGACTTCAGAAGCAGAATTGGTTGCCCCTGAATGGAAGGTCTACTTTGATGGAGATTTCTGGGGACATCGAGGTAAAGACCGTGCCGGAAAAGAGATCAAGCTGGATAAACAATTCGATTGGGCTGGATATCATTGGGTAATTCCGGCAGCTTATTCATGTAGCAAAGGACTTGTCGTTGATTTTTGTATGCGAGTTGATTCAGAAAGCATCCGTGACTTCATGAAAAAATGGAATCTGGACTGGGAAAATGACTCATGTGAAAATTTTACCCGTGAGCAACAGATGCAGATGGAATGGGAAAACCCACTTTGTTTTAACTTCAAACCTTGCTTGAAGTTAAACGAGAAAATATTACAGACAACCCATGGCTGCGCTGTGAGCTTTAATCCTTGTCTGCCAGATGGCGTTATCAATGAGTTGGAAGCAAAATGGGCAATCGACCATTATGGGCTGGATAGTACTTATGGCTGGGTCATATGCAGAGACGTATTTCCTTGGGGAACCAAGCATCACCCTGAAATCAATAAACTTTTTCTTACAATGGAGCAGCAACCAGGACAAGTTCCAGGCTCACATTTCAAAGTTCACGCACCCGGAGATTCATTTATGTTTTCCCATCCTGTTAGCGGAATAACCCATACACTGACCGTGCAGGAAATAGAACAGCAGACAGTTCCTCAAAATAGTTTTGGTTCTGATCGCTGGATTTATCCGACACATTATATTGCCATGAGTTATACACTTACCCCTGAACCGATGGAGAACATTTCGGTTTTTGACTGTGATGAAGGCGATAGACCGATAGAAGTTACACCAGACGATCATTCGTTCCGTCCAGTTGGCAGTAGTTCCTGTTTTGTTGTTGGTGTTATTGGTGGTGCAGATGGTCCGACAGCAGTTATATATGGAACAAATTCACAAGAAAAACTTCATGCTGCTTGTTCTGCTCTGCACTTTGAACCGGTTGGTGATGATGTCGAGTGGCGTATCGTGTTCAATGTTACGCAGTTTGACAAAGAAACATTCCCAATTATCTAAAAATACCCTTAGAACTCTAAGGGCGCACTTCTATACTCTCTGTCGAGAGTAGTGCGTCCTGCGGAGCTTCATTCTCCGTCAGCAGAAGAAAACTGCATGACCGAGAATGTTGCGTCACTTCGTTCCGTCAAGGTGGC
>NZ_JACOPN010000023.1 GCF_014287875.1 Flintibacter faecis
AAGATTTGTTCCATCAGCTCTGTCATTTCGGTGCGTGTGAGATCTTTGACCTCCGGGGCAAGGCTCTCAATCGTGCCGCCCAGATTGCAAAGGCGGTGGGTGCGTTTCTTTCTTTCGCCTTGTTCCAGAAATTTCTTTCGGTTTTCCAGACGCTCCAGCTTGTGCTGTTCCTGTGCAAGCCTTGTCTCGGCTCGTTCTTTTTCAGCTCGGAGTTGTTCAAGGGTTTTCGGTTTTGTCATTGTGCTTGACCTCCTTTTTTTGATTTTGGGAATAAAAAAAGACCGTCAACTTTTCGCAGATTGCGACCAGTCAACGGTCTGATTTTCGGTATTCGGTTTTTTCAAACTTGCTGGCGGCGAACAGCATTTCATGCTGTTTGCGGACGGCAAGTCCACAGGGGATAGCCGCTTTAGCGGCGCAAGGGGGTGTAGCCACCTTGACGGAACGAAGTGACGCAACATTCTCGGTCAGGCAGTTTTCTTCTGCTGACCGGGAATGAAGCTCCGCAGGACGCACTACTCTCGATAGAGAGTATAGAAGTGCGCCCTTTAGTTCCTAAAGGGATTTTGCTTCGCTGTTTATTGCACGCTCTCATTTTTCAAATGAAACATAAATTGTTAAATTATCAGGTATGTAGCTGATACTTAAACCTTTTTCTCCATTTGATAGGAGTGTCCCGACAGAAACATAGTTTTCTCCTTTGATTTTCTCTGACACATTCTCAACTACTGAAAAGCCCTCTTGTATCAAAAGCTCCATGTAGTTATCATAGCCTTTTTCGTCTATACCTGCAATACTGATACTGAAATTTCCGTGTTCTGTATCAAGCATAGCCCATGCAACTGTGCCAGTTGGAACGGGAAGTCCCTCAGTATATTCATTGACTGGCCATTCTCCCTCATCAAGCCTAATAATACCTTCAGATTGCGAATTGCTTGCGTCTCCTGTGTCTTTGGGTGGTGTTTTTGGGGCGGAGCAAGCAGTCAATGACAATATAAGCAAAATTGCAATTCCCGGAATAAATCTTTTCATAGTTACCTCCTATTGTTGTGGACAGCTCTGATAATCTGAATTGTGGCAAATGCAAAAGCGATTATGCCAACCAATAAAATAATTTGAGAAGCATCAAAAATAAAATCACCATTAACCTGAATGTTTGTCATTGCGTCTGCTTGCCCGATTGCTCCTTCCGGCACTTTACCAGACTTTGCAGTAGCATAAATTAAAAAAGCAACAATAGCTACCACAAGGGAAATGACACTTGAAATGATCCATTTCCGTTTCTTTGGGACGGAATTATCAATTCCAAACTGTTCTGCTGTGCTGTTAGCAAATTCTTGCGGCGTTCCAAGCCTTTCGATTACCTGTTGTTCAGTTTCTCCATGCTCCACGGCAGAATTAAATATTTCATTCAAGTCACGCACAACCTCGGTTTTTGCTTTGCGTGATAAATTTAATTCCTTTTCAACCTGCCTTATGTATTGCTCCTTCATTCTGAGACCTCCGTTTGTTGATAGGTGGCGATAAAGCTATTTACACAATCCGTATAGCTGGACCAAAACGTAATCAATTCCTGTAAAACTTCCTTTCCTTTAAGAGTAAGGGAGTAATATTTTTTTGATCCGCCATTAGCAGCCGCTGGTGCTAAACGACATTGAATTAGTTCCGCTTCTTGTAAGCGATACAGAATAGGGTAAATCGTTCCCTCTTTTGCATATCCTAAGACAGATGCACTGCTATTTAACTCTGTGATTATTTCATAGCCATAGGTCTCTTTGCGCCCGATTAAGGATAATAGTATCATTTCAAGAGAGCCTTTTTTGAATTGTTGCACATATTTGTTATCCATAATCTTCACCACACTTTAGTTCTGCTGATTAGCGTTGCTAAGTAGCAGAACTAATTATACTCATACTCGGTGCCTTAGTCAATAGACTCCTTGAAAAAGTTACAGTTTGTTCAAGCGTTTGAGCGCCCGAACATTTTTCGTCCGGGCGCTCTCAGTATCAGTCATAAATCAGCTCAAACTTCACAATCTCCTCTGCCTGTGCCTTGCAAGCGTTCATCTGCCGCACCCATTCCATTTGGTTTTCAGCTTTCAGTTGCTCTGTCACGCCGTTTTGCTCTGCCAGTGACCGCACGATCAGCTCCATGCGGCTTCGTGCCGCTTCGTCAATCTCGGCGCAATGCTCAAAGAGCTTGTCGGATAGCGCCAGCTCATTGAACAGTATCGGGCGGTGCATTTCCAGATACGCCTTGCGAAGTCTGCCGTAGTGTCTGAGGGGCTTTGTCTTGCGGATAACGATGTTCGGGATAAGATAATCGCCGTTCTGTGTGTAAGTGATATTCATGCTGTTTGTACTCCTTTCATCGGCTCTCTCTGCGGTAAGCTGCTGACAGGGACGAACACGCCCTTTGCAATGTCCTCCGCACGAATGGCGGCTTTCTTGGCTTCGATTTCTGCCTTTTTTCTCCCCTTGATTTTGTCCTCGTATCGCTTCTGCGCTCCGCTGGCTTTCCGCTTCAAGTAGTTCTGATGAAGTCTGTCCTTTCGTTCCTCACGCTTGCGGATTTCCTCTAATTCTTCCGGTGTCAGCTCCACTTCGCCAAACGCCGGGGGAACGAATCGCCCGACAAAATTGAAGTAAATCTCGACCTCCTGTGTGGTCTGTATACTGCCCTTGCGGTCACGCTCATGCACAAGGATTTTCTCGATAAACTCGTTGAGCATGGCAATGGTCAGCTTGTCGAAGTTCTCATATTTGTCAATCAGAGCGATAAAACGGTCAGCGTCCTTTTCGTGCTTCTCATAGCTCTTGACAGCCTTTTCCAGAACAGAGATTTCAGCGGTAAGCTCGGACTGTTCCTTTTCGTATTGAGCGTCCAGAGTGGCGTATCTGCTGTCGGACAGCTTGCCTAAAATGTTGTCCTCATAGATTTTGCAGAGCAGGACTTCCAGCTCGGAAACTCTCTGCTTTGCTGTGGCAAGGCGTGTGCGCTGTTTTCTGACCTCTGCCGTCTGCTGGCTGGACTGCGCTTCCTGCACCACACGGACAAACTCGGCTCGGTCATGCTTGGCATACTCGGCAATAGCTTTGAGCATTTCGGAAACAAGGGACAGTACCACATCTTCATTGATACGGTGCTGTGTCGTGCAGAGCTTTCCAACTGGGACTTTGCTGTATTGGGAACAGGTATATTGAGAAATACGCTTGCCGTTGTTGGTACGGTGGACATACATTTTACCGCCGCAATCGGCACAATAAAGCAAGCCAGTAAGTGGAGCTGCTTCGCCCCAGCCGTCCGGGTAGCGTCTGACATTCCCACGGATTTTCTGCACAAGGTCAAAGGTCTGCTGGTCAATGATAGGCTCATGGGTATTCTCGAAAATTGTCCATTC
>NZ_JACOPN010000024.1 GCF_014287875.1 Flintibacter faecis
GCCACCTTGACGGAACGAAGTGACGCAACATTCTCGGTCATGCAGTTTTCTTCTGCTGACGGAGAATGAAGCTCCGCAGGACGCACTACTCTCGACAGAGAGTATAGAAGTGCGCCCTTTAGTTCCTAAAGGGGTTTGCTCCGGCTTAATTTCTCGACAAACTGCAATTAGTCATTTCAGTAAGTATTTTCCGAGTTCTATCTGAATCAAATATAGGACAAGGATATGTGCTGGATAAAAAACATAGAAGAAGTATTTTAGCTTCAGTTTACCACGCTTTCCGTTGTATAGCAGAATAAGCAAGCAGGCAAGAAGCGTACATAAAGGCGGTTGATTCCCCGTTGTCCCCATGTAAGCCAAAAGGAACAGCAACACTTGATAGATTCGGTGATTACGGCAAATATAAAATGCTGATATGAATAAGATCCCCTGCATACCGTAGTCACAATGGATTCCTTCCGCAATGCCGGAAAAAAGCACTACACTGAGAACTTGCAGGACTGCTGATTTTATTCTATCCACCGGTAGGTCTGATTTACACGAAAATCTTTCAAGGCATACCAATGTCAATAAGCCTAAAAACAAGGTGAAAAATACATTTTGATACTTCAAGTAAAACGGAAATGTATCTTCCATTCGTGAATACGCACTAAAGAAACCTATGTCAAATGGAACTTCCGAAATAAGGGCAAATGCAAGCATCAACCCAATATAGCGTTTTTTACTTCTTGTGTGTTGGAATCCTTCTGCCAGCAAAAAACAGAATAGCGGAAAAGCAATCGTCCCAATGCTTTGCAAATCAAACCGTATGAAATAATCTATCTCTCGGAATCTCTCCCACGACATTTGCCCGTTATCTGCCATAGCTCCCCAGTAGTTTGATAGCAGCCATTGCAGCACAATTTTACATAGATGGTCAATAAGCATTGTCAGTACAGCAATAACCTTTAGCGAATTTCCTGAGAGAAATTGAATGCGATTTATTTTCCTATCAAGGCTCATAAAGCAACCTCCTACCAACTTCCAATTCTACGATTTTTCGCATTCAAATTATACCATAAAACTCGTGAACAATTCTATCGCAACTTTGGAATATATGAGAAAAGTCCGAACAGTTTTCTGCCCGGACTTCCTCGCTCAATCATAAATCAATTCCGCTTTCACAATCTCCTCTGCCTGTGCCTTGCAAGCGTTCATCTGCCGCACCCATTCCATTTGGTTTTTGGCTTTTAGTTGCTCGGTCACGCCGTTTTGCTCTGCCAGTGACCGCACGATCAGCTCCATGCGGTTTCGTGCCGCTTCGTCAATCTCGGCGCAATGCTCAAAGAGCTTGTCGGATAGCACCAGCTCATTGAACAGTATCGGGCGGTGCATTTCCAGATACGCCTTGCGAAGTCTGCCGTAGTGTCCGAGGGGCTTGGTCTTGCGGATAATGATGTTCGGGATAAGATAATCACCGTTCTGTGTGTAAGTGATATTCATGCTGTTTGTACTCCTTTCATCGGCTCTCTCTGCGGTAAACTGCTGACGGGAACGAACACTCCCTTTGCAATATCCTCCGCACGAATGGCGGCTTTCTTGGCTTCGATTTCCGTCTTTTTCCTCTCCTTGATTTTGTCCTCGTATCGCTTCTGTGCTCCGCTGGCTTTCCGTTTCAAGTAGTTCTGATGAAGCCTGTCCTTGCGTTCCTCACGCTTGCGGATTTCCTCCAATTCCTCCAGGGTCAGCTCCACTTCTCCAAACGCTGGGGGAACGAATCGCCCAACGAAATTGAAGTAAATCTCGACCTCCTGTGTGGTCTGTATACTGCCTTTGCGGTCACGCTCATGCACAAGAATTTTCTCGATAAACTCGTTGAGCATGGCAATGGTCAGCTTGTCGAAGTTCTCGTATTTGTCAATCAGAGCGATAAAACGGTCAGCGTCCTTTTCGTGCTTCTCATAGCTCTTGACTGCCTTTTCCAGAACAGAGATTTCAGCGGTAAGCTCGGACTGTTCCTTTTCGTATTGAGCGTCCAGAGTGGCGTATCTGCTGTCAGACAGCTTGCCTAAAATGTTGTCCTCATAGATTTTGCAGAGCAGGACTTCCAGTTCGGAAACTCTCTGCTTTGCGGTGGCAAGGCGTGTCCGCTGTTTCCTGACCTCTGCCGTCTGCTGGCTGGACTGCGCTTCCTGCACCACACGGACAAACTCGGCTCTGTCATGCTTCGCATACTCTGCAATGGCTTTCAGCATTTCAGAGACAAGGGACAGTACCACATCTTCATTGATACGGTGCTGGGTCTTACAGAGTGTCCCGCAAGGAACTTTGGTGTACTGTGAGCAGGTGTATTGAGAAATGCGCTTGCCGTTGTTGGTGCGGTGGACATACATCTTGCCGCCGCAATCGGCACAATAAAGCAAGCCTGTGAGGGGAGCTGCTTCGCCCCAGCCGTCCGGGTAGCGTCTGACATTCCCACGGATTTTCTGCACAAGGTCAAAGGTCTGCTGGTCAATGATAGGTTCATGGGTATTCTCGAAAATTGTCCATTCGTCCTCCGGGACATAATGGCTTTTCTTGTCCTTGAAGTGCTTTCGGGTCTTAAAATTGATGGTGTGTCCCAGATACTCACGCTTTTCAAGAATGTTGCAAATGGTGGAAGAACCCCAGCCGTACACATCTTTGAAAGTCTTATTCTTGTTCACGCCCTCGCCGTGCTGGGCAAGGTAAGCGGACGGAATGAGGATTTTTTCTTCTTTCAGCTTGCTGGCGATCTGATACGGACCGTAGCCCTCAATCGTCATGGCAAAGATACGCTTGACCACCTCTGCGGCTTCGGGGTCAACCAACCATTGGTCTCTGGCTTCGTTCCAGAGATAGCCGTAAATGACTGTGCCTGTGAGGTGCTTGCCGGACTTGCCTTTGGACTGGAAAGTGGAACGGATTTTACGGCTGGTATCTCTGGCGTAATACTCGTTCATAATGTTGCGGAAAGGGGTAAAATCATCGTCCCCTCTGGCACTGTCCACGCCGTCATTGATGGCGATAAGGCGAACGCCACGCTGACGCAGGATTTCCATAATCTGACCGACTTTCAGATAGTCACGACCCATGCGGCTCATGTCCTTGAT
>NZ_JACOPN010000025.1 GCF_014287875.1 Flintibacter faecis
CTGGCGACAGCCAGCGCAGGGGAAGCGTAGCGTCCCCTGTATGATTTGGAGCAGACCATGACTGCGGAAAATCACAGCCCTCCGGCGAGGAGCCTTCGGAGAACGCAATGCACCAACCTTTGGGTGGTGTATAATTGCGCCCTTAGTAAACTAAGGGGTTTCCGGCTTCTCCCGTTCCAGCAGTTTCTTCAATAGTTCCTGCGTGTCCTGCCTGTGAAAAATGAGTTTCAACAACAGCATGACATCATCGTCTGTCAGGCGTTCCGGCTCTTGCAGAAAACTTTCCAGCATACCGCCACGAGTACAGAGCCGGTGCGTCCGTTCCTTTCGGGTAAGCTGCTTTAACTGGTGCTGCAATGCCTTTTCATCATTGATGGCTTTCCGCAGTTTCTTTTCGCTTTTCTCCAGCTCACGGTTGAGCTTTTCCAGTTTTGAGGTATCAGGCAAGGGCAGCGTCCTCCTTTCCCGGTATCAGCACATAAATCCTGTTTGGTTCTCCAACGCCCTGACGCACCCGCATGATAAGTCCGGCTGTTTCCAGTTCATTCAGAGAACGCTTGACCGTCATGGGACTGCGGGACAGGACTGCGGCAATGGCTGTAACAGGGAGGCAGACAAACAGGATTCCGTTTTCGTCCTCCTGCCCTTTGGATAGCATAGCGTCCAGCATCCGGCAGTACATGACCTTTGCGGTGCTGCTGACTGGAAATCCTGTCAATGCTCTGGGAAATGGCATACAGGGCGGCAAGGGTGTGTCTATCGTCATAAATTCAAAATTCATTGTGTGTATTCCTCCTTTTTCTTTGCTCGTTTGGATAAATAACGGGGGCAGTCAACCACAACCGCCCGGAAGCTCTGCCTGCACCCATGCTGGCATTTCCGGCATAATTCGTTGTAAGTGACACGCCCCCGGTCATTGAGGTAAAAGGAAAGCTCATGCTTCCTCTTTTTGCTCATTCTCGGCATATTGCGCTTCCTCACGTTTTAGTGTATGGTTTCGGGGCGATTTTCGGCAAAATTACAGCCATAGAGCCGCTTAAAATCTCCCGAAGTATCAGCGATAGGGTAGACTATCCCCCTATCAGATTGTCGTGTTTCGGTATCATTTCGGTGTCAGTTCGCCAGTTCTCCCCGGTGTCGTTCCTCCCCTGAATCTCACAGCGGCGTATCGCTCCCTTTGGTATGCTCGTTTTGGTAAGGGTTCCTCCATATCCCTGCCAAAAGTCATGGCACTACATCGCCGGGTAAGCATATCCCACACAGGCTGGTCATTCGATTGGAATAATCCATCGATGAACTACCTGTATCATAGAACATTTTTGTGCCCTGTGCCGTATGTCCACAAAGTAGGAATTAGGGGTAAAAATCAGAAATTTCCACGATTGCGGAAAGTGTGATATAATCCAGATAAGCGGCAGCAATCAAACCACCGGAAAGGAGCGTGCGCCCATGAAAGGAGCGACAAGCATACAGGAACGCCTTTGGGAACTCCGCAAGGACAAAGGCTTAAATCTGGAAGAGTTGTCAGAGTTGACGGGTATTTCCAAATCAGCTCTTGGAAGTTATGAGAAAGAGGATTATAAAGAAATCAATCATGGCAACCTTATCACACTGGCAGACTTCTATGGGGTTTCCGTTGATTATCTGCTGTGCCGGACAGAGAACAGGGAGCAGATCAACACGCCATTGACGGAGTTGCATTTGAATGATGAGATGGTTGCTCTCCTGAAAAGCGGTCGGATTAACAACCGTCTGCTCTGTGAGCTTGCCACACATAAAGATTTTATCAAGTTTCTTGCGGACATTGAGATTTATGTGGACGGGATTGCCACCATGCAGATTCAAAACCTCAATGCCCTTGTTGATACTGTCCGACATGAAATCATTGAACGGTATCGCCCTGGCGAAGACGACCCCCATTTGAAAGTGCTACAAGCCGCCCATATCAGTGATGATGAATATTTCAGTCAGATGGTACGGGATGACCTCAACCTCATTATCCGGGATATTCGAGAAGCCCATAAAAAGGACAGTGAGAGTGCACCCCAGACCACTGTTGCCAATGAACTGAAAGAAAATCTGGAAGCGGTCGAAAATTTCAAGGGCAGCCGGGATGAAAAGCTGGTTGTCCTTTACTGTAAACAGCTCGGTATCAACTATAAAAATCTGTCAGACGAAGAATTTCGCTGGCTGATTCGGAGATAATGTACAATAACTTGCGCAAATTAAAAAGAGCATAAAAGAAGACATAGCTTGCAGGCTCTGGTAGAATGAAGTTACCACACAAACATTCGAAAGGAGCAAGCAAACTATGTCCGA
>NZ_JACOPN010000026.1 GCF_014287875.1 Flintibacter faecis
GAATGGACAATTTTCGAGAATACCCATGAGCCTATCATTGACCAGCAGACCTTTGACCTTGTGCAGAAAATCCGTGGGAATGTCAGACGCTACCCGGACGGCTGGGGCGAAGCAGCTCCCCTCACAGGCTTGCTTTATTGTGCCGATTGCGGCGGCAAGATGTATGTCCACCGCACCAACAACGGCAAGCGCATTTCTCAATACACCTGCTCACAGTACACCAAAGTTCCTTGCGGAACGCTCTGCAAGACCCAGCACCGTATCAATGAAGATGTGGTACTGTCCCTTGTCTCGGAAATGCTCAAAGCCATTGCCGAGTATGCGAAGCATGACCGAGCCGAGTTTGTCCGTGTGGTGCAGGAAGCGCAGTCCAGCCAGCAGACCACAGAGGTCAGGAAACAGCGGACACGCCTTGCCACAGCAAAGCAGAGAGTTTCCGAGCTGGAAGTCCTGCTCTGCAAAATCTATGAGGACAACATTTTAGGAAAGCTGTCCGACAGCAGATACGCCACTCTGGACGCTCAATACGCAAAGGAGCAAGCCGAGCTTACCGCTGAAATCTCTGCTCTGGAAAAGGCTGTCAAGAGCTATGAAACGCACGAAAAGGACGCTGACCGTTTTATCGCTCTGATTGATAAATATGAGAACTTCGACAAGCTGACCATTGCCATGCTCAACGAGTTTATCGAGAAAATCCTTGTGCATGAGCGTGACCGCAAAGGCAGTATACAGACCACACAGGAGGTCGAGATTTACTTCAATTTTGTTGGGCGATTCGTTCCCCCGGCGTTTGGAGAAGTGGAGCTGACCCCGGAAGAATTAGAGGAAATCCGCAAGCGTGAGGAACGCAAGGACAGGCTTCATCAGAACTACTTGAAGCGGAAAGCCAGCGGAGCGCAGAAGCGATACGAGGACAAAATCAAGGGGAGAAAAAAGGCAGAAATCGAAGCCAAGAAAGCCGCCATTCGTGCGGAGGACATTGCAAAGGGAGTGTTCGTCCCTGTCAGCAGTTTACCGCAGAGAGAGCCGATGAAAGGAGTGCAATCAGCATGAATATCACTTACACACAGAACGGAGATTATCTTATCCCGAACATCGTTATCCGCAAGACAAAGCCCCTCGGACACTACGGCAGACTTCGCAAAGCATATTTGGAAATGCGCCGCCCGATACTGTTCAATGAGCTGGTGCTATCCGACAAGCTCTTTGAGCATTGCGCCGAGATTGACGAAGCGGCACGAAACCGCATGGAGCTGATCGTGCGGTCACTGGCAAAGCAGTACGGCGTGACCGAACAGCTGAAAGCCGAAAACCAAATGGAATGGGTGCGGCAGATGAACGCTTGCAAGGCACAGGCAGATGAGATTGTGAAAGCGGAATTGATTTATGATTGAGTGAGAAAGTCCGGGCAGAAAACCGTCCGGACTTTTCTCATACAGTCCAAAGTTGCGGTAGAATTGTTCACAAGTTTTATGGTATAATTTGAATACGAAATTGAGAAACAAATCGGCATTTGTAAAGGAGGATTTACAATGAAGAAAATTGGATTAGGTATTGCAATACTACTCTTTGCCATTATAATTTCTCTTTGCTCATCAGGAATGGGGCTGCTCGTTATCGGAATTGGGATTGTAGGATTGATTTTTTCAATCATAGGATTTATGGAACGCAAGTAAAATAACTTCAAGTTTGTCGAGAAGTTAAGCCGGAGCAAATCCCTTTAGGAACTAAAGGGCGCACTTCTATACTCTCTGTCGAGAGTAGTGCGTCCTGCGGAGCTTCATTCTCCGTCAGCAGAAGAAAACTGCATGACCGAGAATGTTGCGTCACTTCGTTCCGTCAAGGTGGC
>NZ_JACOPN010000027.1 GCF_014287875.1 Flintibacter faecis
TCGTCCAGCGTTTTCTTCAAGCTCTCTGTGGCAGCACTGTGTTCGCTGACACGGCTTTCCAAATCTTCAAGGGAGTAAATGCCGTTTGCCCGGAGATAATTGAAAGTCTCGTTCATCTCCTTTAGATTGCTGACCTTGCCTTTCTGCGAATACGCCCCGGCTCTGCGCTGGGTGTAATAGGCGTTCAGCAGAGAAACAAGGTCGGGTGCCTGCGGCTTGGCAAGCTCTGCTTTTGCTTCGGCAATCCAATCGAACAGGAGAGCGATTTTCTTCTTGATGTCCCGGATAACGGCATTGGTTGCCTTGATCCAGCGGTTGAACTCGCCCTTCTCGGTGCGTATGCCTTTCTTCTCCATTGCCCGGACGGTTGCGCCCTCATGGACGGTGGGAAGAAGCTCCACGCCCTGACGCTCATAGCTCCGGTGGTCGATACGAACATCAATACCTTTTTCCGCAAACTTGGCATTGCATAGCTCCGCCCATGCTTCACGCCAATGTTCCAGCGTTTTGGGACTGCCCCAGTCGGTAGTGGGAACGGCGTTGAACACAAACTTTCCGTCTGCGTCTCGGATACGGTTGCCGTCCTCGTCCAGCTCATACACCCGGCGTTGCTTTAGTCCCCATTTGCCGTTCTGCTCGATGGGGCGGATGGGGCAAAGCACATGAAAATGCGGGTTTGGTATGCCGCCGTCCTCCCGGTCTGGCTGGTGTACGGCGAAGTCAACCACCATGCCCCGGCTCACAAAGTTCTCCAATAAAAATTGCCTTGCAAGAGCGATGTTTTCCTCAAGGGAAAATTCATTCTGCAAGGCAATGTCAAAGCTGTATGCAAGCTGGGCGTTCTTTCCACGCTCGGCTTTTTCCACGGCGTTCCATAGGGTCTGGCGGTCTGCGTATTCGGGCGGTGCATGGGACGGCAGGAGAATGTTGGAGCAGATCACGCCGCCCTTGCGGGTGTAGTCGCTGTATTCGCCGTAATACTCGCTATACAATCGCTCCCCGGCTCGGTAGGCAGCAGAAGCGATAGCGGACTGTCCTGCGCTTCGCTTAGTCTGCGTGACGCTCAGATGAAATAGTGCCATCGGCTTTCAACTCCTTTTCTCTGTTTGCTTGGCTGATGTGGGTAATCGCCATGTGACGGACGGCTCGCTGGACTTCGGACAGAGAAAAGATGTGTTCCATCAGCTCTGTCATTTCGGTGCGTGTGAGATCTTTGACCTCCGGGGCAAGGCTCTCAATCGTTCCGCCCAGATTGCAAAGGCGGTGGGTGCGCTTGGTGCGTTCGCCTTTCTCCAGATACTTCTTTCTGTTCTCCAGACGCTCCAGCTTGTGCTGTTCCTGTGCAAGCTGCGTCTCGGCTCGTTCCTTTTCGGCTCGAAGCTGTTCAAGGGTTTTCGGTTTTGTCATTGTAATTGACCTCCTTTTTTGATTTTGCGGATAAAAAAAGACCGTCAACTTTTCGCATAGTGCGACCAGTCAACAGTCTGATTTTCGGTATTCAGTTGTTGTGTTCAGTTCGGTAAATTGAAGTTGGTCAAAGTTGTTGGCGAAGATATTCCACAACATTTCCATTCGTATCATAGAAACAGATGTTTCCTACATTGAGG
>NZ_JACOPN010000028.1 GCF_014287875.1 Flintibacter faecis
AAATGCGGATTAGCGATAACATCTCTTACTACGATGCTGGAAAGAATGGAAAATCAAGGGCTGATAAGCCGTGTTCAGTCTGAAACGGACAAAAGGAAAACACTCCTGTTTCTGACTGAGAAAGCACATGCCTTAAAGGGCGAGTACGATTCTGTATCTGATGAGATGGGCAGTATTTATTACAAAGGTTTTTCAGAGGAAGAAATTACCCGGTTTGAGGAATGCCTCGACCGCATCAGAAAGAATCTTGAGGAGTGGCAGAAGTCATGAGTATTTGTATCAAAGATCAGATTCAGAACATGAATCTCGTCATCGGCTGCACAGTGGGGTGTGCATATTGCTATGCCCGCAACAATGTGAAGCGCTGGCATATGATTGATGACTTCACTGACCCTGAATTCTTTCCGGGTAAGCTCAGGATGATGGAAAAGAAACGTCCGCAGAACTTTCTTCTTACCGGCATGAGCGATCTCTCCGGATGGAAGCCGGAATGGAAAGACGAGGTATTTGCAAAGATCCGTGAAAATAGACAGCATCAGTTCCTGTTCCTTACCAAGCGACCCGATCTGCTGGATTTTGATACCGATCTGGAAAACGCATGGTTTGGCGTTACGGTGACGAGGAAAGCCGAACTGTGGCGTATCGACGCCCTTCGGAAAAACATCAGAGCAAAGCATTACCATGTTACCTTTGAACCGTTATTCGACGATCCCGGTACAGTTGACCTTTCCGGAATCAACTGGATCGTTGTCGGCACTATGACCGGGGCTCAGAGCAGGAAGATTCATACGGAGCCGGAATGGGCATGGTCTCTGACGGATCAGGCACACGCACTCGGCATTCCGGTGTTTATGAAGGAAGACCTTGTCCCTATCATAGGGGATGAAAATATGATTCAGGAAATGCCGGAGGAATTCAATAAAGTGTTAGAGGTACAGAGATCATGGCAGAAGTAATCGATGGAATCCTCATTCGTGAGGTGGAAACAAAGAACATCATGACCAAGTCCAGTCTGCCGGTAGGCGGGTACTCGGTCAATCCCTATGTGGGCTGTACACATGCCTGCAAGTATTGCTATGCTTCTTTTATGAAGCGTTTTACCGGACACACGGAGGAATGGGGCACTTTCCTTGATGTGAAGCATTGGCCGGAAATTAAAAATCCGAAGAAATATGCCGGACAGCGTGTGGTCATCGGTTCTGTGACGGATGGCTACAATCCACAGGAGGAGCAATTCGGGAATACCAGAAAACTTCTGGAGCAGTTGATCGGCAGTGACGCAGATATTTTGATCTGCACAAAGTCTGATCTTGTGGTACGGGATATTGATCTGCTGAAGAACCTTGGACGAGTGACCGTTTCATGGTCGATCAACACACTGGATGAAAATTTCAAGAACGATATGGACTCTGCTTCGAGCATTGA
>NZ_JACOPN010000029.1 GCF_014287875.1 Flintibacter faecis
GGTCCCGTCAAGATTTATGCGCAAAATTGTTTGCAGGCTCCGGCTGAATGAAGTCAGCCGGCAATAGAGGCGTCGTCCATGACCGCCTCCAAGTGCTTCATGTTCATGTATTTCTTATTGCCCCACTGGGTGCCCGCCACGTGGCGCAGCCTCGCGCAGACCAGCATCAGGGCGGAGTTGCCATCGGGGAATGTCCCCACCACCCGCGTCCGTCGGCGGATCTCACGGTTCAGCCGCTCGATCACGTTGTTGGTGCGGATGCGCGTCCAATGCTCGCTGGGAAAATCGCAGTAGGTCAGTGTCTCCTCAATGCCGTCCTCGACCTTCTTGGCGGCCTCCTTCAGTTTCATGGCGCGCAGCTCGGCGACCACAGCCTTTGCCTTCTCGCGGGACGCCTTTTTGCTCTCCTGCGCGTGGATCGCCTTGAGCATTTTTGCCACAATTTTGACCTTGGATTTAGGCACAACAGAGAAAACATTACGGTAGAAATGCACCGTGCAGCGCTGGTATTTGGCGTCCGGGAACACCTCGCCCACGGCCTCCAGCATCCCCATGCACTTGTCGCCGACGATGAGCTTCATGCCGTCCAAGCCGCGTCCGCGGAGCCACTGGAAGAAGCTGACCCAACTGGCCTTGTCTTCCTTCATGCCCTCGGCGGCTCCCAAAACCTCACGAAAACCGTCCTCATTCACGGCGATTGCCACCAGAACGGCTACATTTTCGTACTCTCCGCCCCAGTTGCGGCGCAGGTAGATGCCGTCCACGTAGACGTATGGATAGCGCCCGCCCTGCAAGGGGCGGTTCCGCCAATCCTCGATGTGGACGTAGGCTTTCTTGTTCAGCTCGCTGATGGTGGCGGGCGAGACCTTGCTGCCCCACAGTGCCTCCGTGATGTCCTCCACCCGGCGCACGGAAACGCCTGCCAGGTACATCTCGATGAGGGCCTCCTCCACGCTGCTCTCCCGGCGGCGATACCGCTCGATGATGGCTGTCTCAAAGGACACACCCTTGAGTCGGGGCATATGGAGCGTGACGTCGCCGGAGGTCGTGGTGAGATTGCGGTCATAGTGACCGCTGCGGTAGCCCTGACGGGCCTCGCTGCGCTCATAGCGGGCCGCCTGCGTCAGGGACTCCGCCTCCTTCTCCAACAGCTCGTTCAGCGTTTCCTCCACGCTGCCGCGAACCAATTCCTTGATTTGGCCCTTGATAATTTCCTCATTCAGCTGTACAATTTTCTCGGACATAGTTTGCTTGCTCCTTTCGAATGTTTGTGTGGTAACTTCATTCTACCAGAGCCTGCAAGCTATGTCTTCTTTTATGCTCTTTTTAATTTGCGCAAGTTATTGTACATTATC
>NZ_JACOPN010000030.1 GCF_014287875.1 Flintibacter faecis
CCCGCTTTTCCAGGTCAATACGCCCGATTCGGAATTGCCGGAAAAGCAGGGTGATCTGGCCCGGAAGATGGGATTCACGGACCGCTATATACTTGCCGCGAAAGGCTTCGCTGAGGAAATAGCCCTGTCCTTCAAAACTGAAATAGCCGGTCTCCTTGACTTTGCACAGCCGACAATCGGCGCTGTATTCCCAGTCAGATATCCGTGTGGGAAATGCTCTTTGGCTCTTGCAGTAAACGCTTGCCGGTACGGCAAGATCCAGGGCACTATGCGGGCGCACAGTATTGTAAAACGTGCGGTAAGCATCAAACTTTCGCTGTGCGTCTGCAAGGTCCAGAAATGTATTTCCGGCCAGGCACTCTCGGGTTAACGAGCGGTTGAAACGCTCCTGCTTTCCCTGGGTCTGCGGATGGAGCGGCCGGCCGTGCAGGGTGAGGATACCCAGCTCCATGAGCCACACTTCAAAAGCGGTATAACCCATGCTCTGTGATGTGCCCCATGGATTTCCGTTGTCGCATAAAAGGCTGAATGGCAGCCCATATTCGGAAAATACCCGTTCAAATACAGGTTTTACCGCCAAAAATGTTTCTTTTTCCAGCGCCTCTGTGCAAAGACAGAAGCGGCAGTTGTCATCCAGAATGTTCAGCGGATGGCAGCGGATGCCGTTGGCAAGGGTGAAATTTCCTTTGAAATCCGTCTGCCACATGACATTGGGCTGCTCCTTTTCAAAGCGCTGGATATGGGTTGCAGCCTGACTTGCTTCCTTGCTGATGAGATGGTTGCGTGTGAAGATGTTGTTGAACGTTCGCACGCAGGGCAGGTTTTCGTACCCCATGTTTTCCATGATCTTATGGAGCTTTTCTGCGCCCAGCGCCGGATATTGCCTGCGTAGCTGAACGATGCTCGTTTCCATCTCCGGTGCGATACGGCCAGTCTGCGTTTTGGGCGCACGGCTCTGATCCGACAGGGACTGACCCTCTTGAAATCGCCGGATCCATTTGTCCCCTGTGGGACGGCTGATCCCATACTCTCTGCATAGCGCAGCCGTGCTCTTTTCCTTGGCCAATACACGCTGCACAAACTCCTCCCGCATTGCTTTTACAGTCCTTTCTTCCCAGGCCATATCGTTCTTCCTTTCCTGCCTCGATATGGCTCTAGTGTATCAAAACTGTAAACCATGTGGTTGCCTGATGTGTAAACTATCTTATTGCACTATACA
>NZ_JACOPN010000031.1 GCF_014287875.1 Flintibacter faecis
TTTTTCTGTCGTGTTTGGGGTCGATTTTGGAGCTTTTGTTCCTCTGTACGCTCGTTAAATCGGGCGGCAGTATCTACGCATGACTTGACCTTCCAAAGGCGGTGTAAATCGTCTCTGACAGCCTTAAACTCGCCATAGGTGGTTTCGTGCGCCTGTTCCAGTTCGTCATACTCGTCGGACAGCTTTTTCATATCCACCTTGCCGTCCGGGAATTCCCCGGTCAGCTTTCGTCTGGCGGCGTAGAACTGTATCAGTTCCGCTTCATGCTCTGCCTTGTACTTGGCTCTGGGCTTCTCAAACTTGATTTTCTGCAAGCCGTCATAGACAGACTTCAAGTTCTGGAAAGCAGCGGAGCTGTCATAGAGCTGCTTAATTGCTTTCATTCGGGCGGTCTGCCCGTCCAGCGTTTTCTTCAAGCTCTCTGTGGTGGAGCTGTGTTCATTGACATGGCTTTCCAAATCTTCAAGGGTGTAAATGCCGTTTGCCCGGAGATAATTGAAAGTCTCGTTCATCTCCTTTAGGTTGCTGATTTTGCCTTTCTGGGAATAAGCCCCGGCTTTGCGCTGGGTGTAGTAGGCGTTCAGCAGAGAAACAAGGTCGGGGGTCTGCGGCTTGGCAAGCTCTGCTTTTGCTTCGGCAATCCAATCAAACAGGAGAGTGATTTTCTTCTTGATGTCCCGGATAACGGCATTGGTTGCCTTGATCCAGCGGTTGAACTCGCCTTTCTCGGTGCGTATGCCTTTCTTCTCCATTGCCCGGACGGTTGCGCCCTCGTGGACGGTGGGAAGAAACTCCACGCCCTGACGCTCATAGCTCCGGTGGTCGATACGAACGTCAAGCTCCTTTTCCGCAAACTTGGCGTTGCATAGCTCCGCCCATGTCTGCCGCCAGTATTCCAGCGTTTCGGGACTGCCCCAGTCGGTAGTGGGAACGGCGTTGAAAACAAACTCGCCGTTCTGGTCTCGGATACGGTTGTCGTCCTCGTCCAGCTCATACACCCGGCGTTGCTTTAGCCCCCATTTGCCGTCCTGCTCGATGGGGCGGATAGGGCAAAGCACATGAAAATGCGGGTTTGGTATGCCGCCGTCCTCCCGGTCTGGCTGGTGTACGGCGAAGTCAACCACCATGCCCCGGCTCACAAAGTTCTCCAATAAAAATTGCCTTGCAAGAGCGATGTTTTCCTCAAGGGAAAA
>NZ_JACOPN010000032.1 GCF_014287875.1 Flintibacter faecis
AGGTTGGTGCATTGCGTTCTCCGAAGGCTCCTCGCCGGAGGGCTGTGATTTTCCGCAGTCATGGTCTGCTCCAAATCATACAGGGGACGCTACGCTTCCCCTGCGCTGGCTGTCGCCAGCTACCCTTTTGTGGACTTGCCGCCCGGAAACACCTTGCGCTGCAAGCTGTTCCCGTCCAGCAAGTTTTATCAGTCGAGCTATCCTTATCTACGGTAATTTAGTATAATAAGGTCAAAAAACAGAACGCTATCATTGTGCAACCGATATGCAACTGATAATTGCTTGATAGTTGGTGGTAGCAACACGGTAATTCAGATAGAATAAAGCCAACAAAGAAAGGAGGTCATCCAAATGTTAGTAAACATCATTATGATTGTAGTCGGAATAGTTTTCTCATGTATCTTTGTCGGCTTGCTTATCCTTGTTATTCGTGCATTGCTTAAATATATCCGTACAGAGAAATGAAGCCAACAGCAACATTAGGAGGTGGTCAAATGAAAGTAACCGTATTTATGATAATCGTTGGAATAATTTTCTTATGTATCTTTGTTGGTTTGCTTACCCTTATTGTTCGTGCATTACTCAAATATATCCATTCAAAAGATGTACGGCAGGAAAAATCCGTAGTGAGGAAATCGTTGGGTGAAGCACTCAAAGTACACAGAACACAGTGCAAAATGACGCAGGAATTTGTTGCTGAAACGATTGGTGTTAGCAGGCAGGCTGTTTCAAAATGGGAAAATGGAACATCCGACCCTTCCACATCAAATCTTTTTGCACTTGCAAAACTTTACGGTATTTCTGTTGAAGAATTACTAAAAGAAGTTGAATAATCTTCATGCAGATATTTTATTTCATCATCGGGCCACCCTGACCCGAACTTTCAAAACTGAATACCAGCCGCCCACCGGCGGCACCACCGAGCAGGAAATCTGAAAAGGTCTCCTGCTTTTTTTCTGCC
>NZ_JACOPN010000033.1 GCF_014287875.1 Flintibacter faecis
TTTTCGGTATTCAGTTGTTGTGTTCAGTTCGGTAAATTGAAGTTGGTCAAAGTTGTTGGCGAAGATATTCCACAACATTTCCATTCGTATCATAGAAACAGATGTTTCCTACATTGAGGGGCAGGACAATGGCGAAAGGCTTGCCACTATCAATATCAATCACCTGAATGCCGTTGCCATCATCTACTTCAAGTCGAACAATATTTTGGGTATTCATTGAGATAAATGCCCTTTCGTTATTTCCCTCAACAACAAACTCTGCAATGTAATCATCAACCTCAACTATATCTCCACCACCACGGAAGAAATATCCAAAAGACAAGCCAGGGCGATTTACATAGACAGAAAAAGTGTGGTCTGTCTTGTCCTGTGGGTAAGAAATAAATGCAGCCATTGTGTCGGAAATGCTTCCATCAACAATCCAATCATCCAAAATTTTTTGAGATTGGCGAATGTCTGCTTCTAAACTGTTTGCGGTTTTACCAATGTCATTGTTTGCATAAAGGAAACCGAAAACCAACACACAAGCCAAAATAACACCCAAGAGGATTATGGGTAATTTCTTTTTCATAGAATCACACTCCTTTATCAAATTAAGATTCTTGATTTTCAAACTTGCTGGCGGCGAACGGTTTGTCAAAACCGTTTGCGGACGGCAAGTCCACAGGGGATAGCCGCTTTAGCGGCGCAAGGGGGTGTAGCCACCTTGACGGAACGAAGTGACGCAACATTCTCGGTCATGCAGTTTTCTTCTGCTGACGGAGAATGAAGCTCCGCAGGACGCACTACTCTCGACAGAGAGTATAGAAGTGCGCCCTT
>NZ_JACOPN010000034.1 GCF_014287875.1 Flintibacter faecis
AGGAACACTTTTTGGGTGTCCTTGCGCTCAGAAAGAAAACGGTCAAGGGCTTTGCCAGAAACGCCGCCCAGGGCAAGATAGCTCCTTGTCTGCCAGTCCTGCGGATAAAGGCAGATAAACGATAACAGGTCAATCGGCGCTTCAAAGACAAAGAGCTGATTGCCATTACCCTCGTGTCGGAACGGATAGGATTTGTCAGACCCGGCAATGTCCTGTCTGAATGGGTCTGCCGTTCCTCGCACATGGGCGTATCTCGGTGTACCGCTTCGGTCTCTGCCGACAAACACAACATTGTGCCGCTTTGCGTCCTCGTAAATATCCCCGGAAAGAAGAAAAGCCTCAACAAGCGTTTTGTTGAGACCTCGGCTTTCTGTGAGATATTGGATTGCTCTGTCGGCTGTCCTGTTGTGCAAGGGCAAGTGAAACGCTGTGGGCGGTGCTGTGGTGGCTTCGGTCTGTCCCTCGCCGTTTTCGCCTGTCAACATCTGAACAGCTTCGGGAAAGGACTTGCCGTAAAACTCCATGACGAAATCAATGGGATAGCCGCCCTTGCTCTGGCTGTGGCGAAACCACTTGTTTCCCCGGACGGTCAGGCTGTCATGTTCTTTCCAACGGTATTCCCGTCCGCTTTTGATAAGTGTCTCTCCCTGTGTGCGGAGAAAATCTTCCAGACTGACGGCGTTTGCCCGGTCAATCTGTGCTTGGGTGTAATTCATCGGGATAGTTCCTCCTTTTTCTGTCGTGTTTGGGGTCGATTTTGGAGCTTTTGTTCCTCTGTACGCTCGTTAAATCGGGCGGCA
>NZ_JACOPN010000035.1 GCF_014287875.1 Flintibacter faecis
ATCAAGGACATGAGCCGCATGGGTCGTGACTATCTGAAAGTCGGTCAGATTATGGAAATCCTGCGTCAGCGTGGCGTTCGCCTTATCGCCATCAATGACGGCGTGGACAGTGCCAGAGGTGATGATGATTTTACCCCTTTCCGCAACATTATGAACGAGTATTACGCCAGAGATACCAGCCGTAAAATCCGTTCCACTTTCCAGTCCAAAGGCAAGTCCGGCAAACACCTCACAGGCACGGTCATTTACGGCTATCTTTGGAACGAAGCAAGAGACCAATGGTTGGTTGACCCCGAAGCCGCCGAGGTGGTCAAGCGCATCTTTGCCATGACGATTGACGGCTACGGTCCGTATCAGATCGCCAGCAGGCTGAAAGAAGAAAAAGTCCTCATTCCGTCCGCTTACCTTGCCCAGCACGGCGAGGGCGTGAACAAAAACAAGACTTTCAAAGATGTGTACAGCTGGGGTTCTTCCACCATTTGCAACATTCTTGAAAAGCGTGAGTATCTGGGACATACCATCAACTTCAAGACCCGAAAGCACTTCAAGGACAAGAAAAGCCATTATGTCCCGGAGGACGAATGGACAATTTTCGAGAATACCCATGAGCCTATCATTGACCAGCAGACCTTTGACCTTGTGCAGAAAATCCGTGGGAATGTCAGACGCTACCCGGACGGCTGGGGCGAAGCAGCTCC
>NZ_JACOPN010000036.1 GCF_014287875.1 Flintibacter faecis
GTTGGTATTGATTAGGGCGAGGGTCCACCCGTTCCCATTCCGAACACGGAAGTTAAGCTCGCTTCTGCCGAAAATACTTGCCTGGAGACGGGCCGGAAAGATAGGTAATGCCAACACAAACGGTCAGTTTAGGCTGACCGTTTTTTCCTGCCAAGTCAGGCAGCCGAAAGAGCTTGAAAAAAGTTCAAAAAAACTCGAAAAAGTTCTTGACAAGGCGAACTGAGTATGGTATCCTAAATAAGTCGCTTGCGAGAGCGACGGTGATAAAACTTCAAGGACCTGGCGGATGAGAGGACTTGAAAAGAGGTTGAAAAACTTCTGAAAAAAGTTCTTGACAAAAGGAAAACGAAGTGATATCATTAAGAACCGTTGCAGGACGCAGCGTGTACCTTGTAAATTAAACAACGTGACAAACACGAAGCACCAAAAGGTGATGGTTGTTTTTAAGAGCTTTGAAAAGAGCTTGTAAGGAACAACGTCAATTTATTTTCTTTGAAGCAAGGAACGCTTCAATAAGATCGATTTGATTGGCTTCTTTGGGGTCATTTAAATACCATTTTATTGAGAGTTTGATCCTGGCTCAGGATGAACGCTGGCGGCGTGCTTAACACATGCAAGTCGAACGGAACTCCTGTGTTTGAGGTTTCGGCCAAGAAGAC
>NZ_JACOPN010000037.1 GCF_014287875.1 Flintibacter faecis
TTTTCCCTTGAGGAAAACATCGCTCTTGCAAGGCAATTTTTATTGGAGAACTTTGTGAGCCGGGGCATGGTGGTTGACTTCGCCGTACACCAGCCAGACCGGGAGGACGGCGGCATACCCAATCCACATTTTCATGTGCTTTGCCCTATCCGCCCCATCGAGCAGAACGGCAAATGGGGGCTAAAGCAACGCCGGGTGTATGAGCTGGACGAGGACGGCAACCGTATCCGGGACCAGAACGGCGAGTTTGTTTTCAACGCCGTTCCCACTACCGACTGGGGCAGTCCCGAAACGCTGGAATACTGGCGGCAGACATGGGCAGAGTTATGCAACGCCAAGTTTGCGGAAAAGGGGCTTGACGTTCGTATCGACCACCGAAGCTATGAGCGTCAGGGCGTAGAGCTTCTTCCCACCGTCCATGAGGGCGCAACCGTCCGGGCAATGGAGAAGAAAGGTATACGCACCGAGAAAGGCGAGTTCAATCGCTGGATCAGAGCGACCAATGCCGTTATCCAGGACATTAAGAAGAAAATCGCTCTCCTGTTTGATTGGATTGCCGAAGCAAAAGCGGAGCTTGCCAAGCCGCAGGCACCCGACCTTGTTTCTCTGCTGAACGCCTATTACACCCAGCGCA
>NZ_JACOPN010000038.1 GCF_014287875.1 Flintibacter faecis
GCCATGCAGCGGTATCTCAAAGAACACCAGCGGGATTTTATGCCGGAGGACACCAAAGCCGGGATGATACAGGCGTATCTTGATAAGTACACCGGGAGCATGGTCTGCTCCAAGCAGCTCTACAAGGAAGCCTTGAACCATGCCTTTGACGAGCCGAAACAATGGGAAATCCGGGAAATCAACGAGATTATGAACCAGTGCATTGACCGCTGGCGGTACTTCCCGAACCCAAGAATGTTTTCCGAATATGGCAGACAAAAGGGCTGGGAGCGTGAAAACCCGGCAACGGACTCCGGCAACCCGTCTGAAAAAACGATGGACGGTTTTGTGGAGGTCACAGAACAGATGGAGCTTCCATTCTGAAAATGACAGCCCGTTGCCCCCCCTGTTGCTATCCCGTTGCCGAGCCGGTTGCCGGGGAAAATCCTGAAACTATCGGCTTTTCTCCCCTATGACAACCAAAACAACAGAAAAATAAAAGAAAAGTATAAATAGTAACCATCGCCAGATTGAGATTGTTTGCAAGGTCTTTTGAAGCCCGTTGCCGGACTTCGTTGCCGACACCCTCTGTCTGGCTATTTTCATGTATGGAGGATAACTGCCTATGGCAAAAAACAAAACAGAGATTCATGT
>NZ_JACOPN010000039.1 GCF_014287875.1 Flintibacter faecis
CTCCAGCCGTCTGCGGATATAGTTCGGACCATGACCGTTTAGGGCATATCCGAAAATCAGCCGCACAATCGGGGCGGTTTCCTCGTCAATGAGCAGATGGTTTTTGTCCTCCGGGTCTTTCCGATACCCAAACGGGGCAAGACACCCGGTAAACTGTCCTTTCTGCGCTTTCAGAAGATAAGAGGAATGGACTTTCTTGGAAATATCCTTGCTGTACATCTCGTTCAGGATATTCTTGAACGGGGCAATGTCGTTGTTATCCCGCAGGGTGTCGATACCGTCATTCATGGCGATATAGCGGACACCGTTTCTTGGGAAAAAGTCCTCAATCAAATGCCCGGTTTGCAGATAGTTACGCCCCAGTCGGCTGAGGTCTTTCGTGATGACAAGGTTGATTTGCCTGCGCTCAATGGCTCTCAACATTCTCTGTAAATCAGGACGCTCCATATTAAGACCTGTGAAGCCATCGTCCTGATAGACTGCCACAACCTCCCATCCCTGCTTTTCGCAGTATTTTTCCAGCATATCACGCTGGTTTGCGATACTGGCACTTTCGCCTTGCAGGTCATCGTCCTTTGACAG
>NZ_JACOPN010000040.1 GCF_014287875.1 Flintibacter faecis
AGGAACACTTTTTGGGTGTCCTTGCGCTCAGAAAGAAAACGGTCAAGGGCTTTGCCAGAAACGCCGCCCAGGGCAAGATAGCTCCTTGTCTGCCAGTCCTGCGGATAAAGGCAGATAAAGGACAAAAGGTCTATCGGCGCTTCAAAGACAAAGAGCTGGTTGCCGTTTCCCTCATAGCGGAACGGATAGGACTTGTCAGACCCGGTAATATCCTGTCTGAATGTGTCTGCCGTTCCTCGCACATGGGCGTATCTCGGTGTGCCGTTTCGGTCTCTGCCGACAAAGACAACATTGTGCCGCTTTGCGTCCTCATAAATATCCCCGGAAAGAAGAAAAGTCTCAACCAGTTTCGGGTTGAGACCTCGGCTTTCGCAAAGATATTGAATTGCTCTGTCGGCTGTTCGGTTGTGCAAGGGCAAGTGGAACGCTGTGGGCGGTGCTGTGGTGGCTTCGGTCTGTCCCTCGCCGTTTTCGCCTGTCAACATCTGGACGGCTTCGGGAAAGGACTTGCCGTAAAACTCTA
>NZ_JACOPN010000041.1 GCF_014287875.1 Flintibacter faecis
GAGATGAACGAGACTTTCAATTATCTCCGGGCAAACGGCATTTACTCCCTTGAAGATTTGGAAAGCCGTGTCAGCGAACACAGTGCTGCCACAGAGAGCTTGAAGAAAACGCTGGACGAACAGACCGCCCGAATGAAAGCAATTAAGCAGCTCTATGACAGCTCCGCTGCTTTCCAGAGCTTGAAGCCTGTCTATGACGGCTTGCAGAAAATCAAGTTTGAGAAGCCCAGAGCCAAGTACAAGGCAGAGCATGAAGCGGAACTGAAACAGTTCTACGCCGCCAGACGCAAGCTGACCGGAGAGTTCCCGGACGGCAAGGTGGATATGAAAAAGCTGACCGAAGAGTATGACGAGCTGGAACAGGCGCACAACACCACCTACGGCGAGTTTAAGACCGTCAGAGACGATTTACACCGCCTTTGGAAGGTCAAGTCATGTGTAGATACTGCCGCCCGATTTAACGAGCGTACAGAGGAACAAAAGCTCCAAAATCGACCCCAAACACGACAGAAAAA
>NZ_JACOPN010000042.1 GCF_014287875.1 Flintibacter faecis
TCAAGTGTCTCCATACCGGGCAAAGGCTTTCGATTGGTGCAAGCCGCCGCAAGGCGCATGGCAAAGTAGGTCTTGCCCTCGCCGGGATTGCCCTGGATAATTGTCAGCTTTCCAAATGGGATATAGGGAAACCATAGCCATTCCACGCTCGTCAGCTCCACATCAGCCATACGGAGCATTGGGACAGGCTGGGCGGTTGGCAGCTCTCGCAGCGTGATTGTCTCGGCTATGAATTTGCGGCTCGGAATATCCCCTTGCTGGCGGAGAACATCGTTCCAGTCTTTCCTTGCCGGGACAAGGCGAATGACGGCTATCTCGCAGGGAATGGACTGTGCCAGTCGGGTACAAGCTTCATTTCCTGCGGTGTCGCTGTCAAGGCAGAGGAACACTTTTTGGGTGTCCTTGCGCTCAGAAAGAAAACGGTCAAGGGCTTTGCCAGAAACGCCGCCCAGGGCAAGATAGCTCCTTGTCTGCCAGTCCTGCGGATAAAGGCAGATAAA